>OZ254155.1:0-1347017 GCA_965267955.1 Candidatus Nanopelagicaceae bacterium | reverse complement strand
TTCGCACCCTTTCCTTTAAAAGCTCTTATCCACATGGTTATCCACAGGCTGTGTCCTAAACCCAAGGTTGAACCTTTTTAAGGGGTCAAAACCTGTGGAGGAGAGCGAAAAGTAGAGCCATTTGGCCAAAAGCGCAACTAGTTATCCACAACCCTCAACCTGAAAATGACCCTCTTGGCCAGTTTGACCGGGTTATCCCCAGACCTCTACCGTTACCCCTCTTACTGCACTTCCCCCGCATTTATGGCCCGATTTAGATTTGTTTTGATTAGAAGGAGTTCCACATGACTAAGCGCACTTTCCAGCCTAATACGCGCCGTCGCGCAAAGAAGCATGGCTTCCGCGCACGCATGGCGACACGTGCAGGCCGCGCTGTTCTCGCAGCACGCCGCGCAAAAGGTCGCGTTCGACTTTCGGCGTAATCGAGTTCGAAGAACTTTGTGCTTACCAAAAGCGCACGTTTAACAGAAAGCTCAGATTTCGCTCGCACAACCAAAAGTGGTCACCGCGTAGCAACTGAATTTTTTGTTGGATACCTCTATCTCACAGGTACTACTGAAAGCCCCAAAGCTGGATTAATCATTAGCAAAAGCGTTGGAGGATCTGTGCTTCGTCACCGCATCGCCCGTAAGGCGCGTCATGCAATTGCCGAAAATATTTCTGCGCTGCCTGCTGGTGCACTTCTTGTCGTGCGCGCAATTGGAAAAGCTGAGAAAGCACAAACCAACCAAGAGATTTCAGAGATTGTTACCCGTCTCGTAAAGAAATCAAACCAGGCGGCGGCGCAATGAAGTTTCTCTTAGTCGCACCAATTCGTTTTTATCAAAAGTGGATCTCCCCCGCGTTCGCTCCACGTTGTAAGTACTACCCATCCTGTTCGTCATATGCAGCAACTGCAATCGAAGAGTATGGAATTAAAGGAGTTGCAATGGCCGCATGGCGGTTAGTGCGTTGTAATCCATGGTCACATGGTGGCGTTGATTATGTTGTTATGAAATCACAGAAGGCAGGAATCTAAAATGGGATCGATCTTAAACCCCTTATATACCGCTGTTTCTTGGGTCATTATTACGATCCACGGCTTACTCTCACCAATCTTTGGTTCAGCAAGCGGTGTGACATGGAGCCTTTCAATCATCGGCCTCGTAGTTTTAATTCGCGTTATTTTAATTCCACTCTTCGTAAAACAGATCAAGAGCCAACGTGCACTAACAGCTCTTCAACCACAAATGAAAGCGATTCAGGCGAAGTACAAAGATGATCGCCAGAAGCAATCAGAAGAGATGATGAAGCTCTACAAAGAGCACAAAACAAATCCACTAGCTTCATGTTTCCCAATCTTGGCGCAAGCCCCAATCTTCTTCGCACTCTTTACAGTGCTTAATGGAATTGGAAAGAACCCGCCCGTAAAACACGGTGTTCTTACACAAGCTGATGTTGTTAATGCGGCACAAGCAAAATTCTTCGGTGCGCCAATTTCAGAAACATTCTTAGGATCATCGAGTGCAACAGTTAAAATCGTAACTGTTTTACTTATTGCATTTATGTCCCTCACAACTTTTACAACACAACGTCAGTTGATGGTTAAAGGAATGCCAAAGATGGATTCCAGCAACAACATGATGTTGCAACAGCAAAAAATTATGTTGTATTTATTCCCAGTTATTTTTGCAATCTCTGGTGTTAACTTTCCAATCGGTGTTCTTATTTATTGGTCAACAACAAACTTGTGGACATGGGGACAGCAGTACTACGTAATTAAACGAAACCCAACGCCAGGATCGCCTGCGTATGAAGAGTTACAACATAAGAAAGCGCGCAAAGCAGGAACAATTATTGATGGCACGACTATTGATGAGCCTCGTCCAGAAGGCGACGTAAAAGGTCAGCGCCAGCAACCAAAGGCAAAAAAGAAGAAGCGAAAGTAAACCCGTACATACCGGCATAAAAACATACAAAAAGGCTTAAAACACTACAAACCCACTATGGGTGGCGAGGATAAAAAATGGCAAAGAGCAAAGCTGTAGAAGAAGTAGTTGAAGAGGTAAAAACAGAGGCGAACGCGGATCTCAAGGCTCCAAAGAGCGCCGCCAAACTTGAAGAAGAGGGCGATATCGCAGCCGACTACCTAGAGGGCTTGTTGGATATCGCAGATCTCGATGGCGACATCGATATCGACGTGGAAAATGGTCGCGCAGCGCTAGCCATTGTCGGCGGCAAACTCAACCACCTCGTCGGCGATCAAGGCCAGGTTCTAGATGCCCTACAAGAGTTGACCCGCCTAGCGGTTCAGACTTCAACAGGGGATCGCAGCCGCCTCATGCTCGATATCGAGGGATTCCGCTCAGGACGAAAGTCAGAGTTGAAAAAGCTCGCTGAGAAGATGGCTGAGAAGGCAAAGACCACTGGGTCATCGATCAAGTTGGACCCAATGAACGCTTTTGAGCGCAAGGTTATTCACGACACAATCCAAGATCTAGGCCTTACGAGTGAATCTGATGGTGAAGACCCAGATCGCTACGTAGTTATTTACCCAGCCTAAAAATGGTGGAGGTTTCACGTGAAACCCTCATCGAGCGATACTTCCCCAGCTCAAAAGAGGCGATTTCGGCGTACGCCGCTTTCCTTGAAGGCGCTGGAATTGAGCGCGGGCTGATCGGCCCCCGCGAAGCCGAGCGCATCTGGGAACGCCACATCTTTAACTGCCTGCCCGTCACCACCCTTTTTAAAGAGGGGGCAACTGTCTTTGATATCGGATCTGGGGCAGGGCTACCAGGAATCGTGATCGCTCTAGCTCGCCCGGATTTAAAGGTAACCCTGATTGAACCCCTTCAACGCCGTGTGGATTTTCTCGAAGAGGCCACCGCAGGCACAGGGATAACGGTTATTCGCGGCCAAGCCCAGAGCGTAAAGAAGAGCGCGGATTATGTGACTGCTCGAGCTGTAGCTCCACTGGAAAAATTGAAGAAAATCTCCTGGCACCTCATTAAGCCCGGGGGATCCTTGCTTGCAATGAAGGGCGAAAACGCCGCCGCGGAGATGCAGAGCGTGCCCAGTTCACGCTTACATGAAATTTCTTTAGAGGGCATAGAGCCGGCGCGGATAGTTGAAGTCACCAAAGGTGCTTAACTACCGCCATGTCCGATGATTCACGTGAAACAAAGCAGGTCATCGGTGTCCGCCGCCTAAAAGAGCCAATGGCCAAACCCGAGCACCTTCGGATCTTTACTGTGGCCAACCAAAAGGGTGGGGTCGGCAAAACCACCACAACCGTGAATATCGCAGCAGCCCTATCTATGGGTGGATTACGTGTCTTAGTTATTGATCTAGATCCACAGGGAAACGCATCTACAGCACTCGGTGTTGAACACCGTGATAACGCTGGAATTTATGAAGTTTTGATGGGCACTGTAAATGTCGCATCTGTTGTACAAAAAGTAGCTGGCTTTCCTTCACTTGATTGCATTTCATCGAACACGGGATTAGCGCAAGCAGAAATTAATTTAGTTTCAATGGTTGCTCGCGAATTGCGTTTAAAAGAAGCAATCGATGAGTTAGTGGATATAAAAATTAAAGAAGGAAATGCATATAACTACATCTTTATTGATTGCCCACCAAGTCTTGGTCTCTTAACTGTTAACGCATTTGCTGCAGCAAAAGAGTTAATGATTCCAATTCAATGTGAGTACTACGCACTTGAAGGCCTAACTCAATTATTAGAAACATATCAAGTTGTTAAAAAGCGTTTGAATTCAACGCTAGAACTTTCAACAATTTTACTAACAATGTTTGATGGTCGCACACGTCTTGCAAATGATGTTGCAGCAAGTGTTCGTTCACACTTCCCAAATGAATTAATTGATATTCCAATCCCACGAGCAGTACGTGTTTCAGAAGCACCTTCATATGGACAAACTGTTATGACGTATGACCCAACATCTCCTGGTGCACTTGCTTACATGCAAGTTGCGCGCGAAGTTGCAGATCGCGGAAAAGCATTTGATTCAAATGTTGTAAGTATTAATTACAAGTTAAAACAAAGTGGTGAGATTGCATGAGTGCAAAGCGCGGGGGATTAGGTACAAACTTAGATGCATTAATTCCAACATCACTCACTGTTGGCGGAAATGAAGTTGCACAACAGAACGAAGTTTCAATTGATTCAATTTCCCCAAACCCAAAACAACCTCGCACAGTCTTTAACGAAGAAGCAATGGCAGAACTTGTTGCATCCATTAAAGAAATAGGAATTCTGCAACCACCGGTTGTTCGACAAACTTCTGCCGGTCGTTATGAATTGATTATGGGAGAGCGTCGTTTCCGCGCAGCGAAATTAGCGGGACTACGAAGCATTCCCGTAATCATTCGTCAGACGCCAGATAATGAACTACTGCGCGAAGCGCTCATTGAAAATATTCACCGCAGCCAACTCAATCCACTTGAAGAAGCTGCTGCATACACACAATTACTTCAAGACTTTAATTGCACACATGACGAGCTTGCGCAAAAACTTGGCCGCTCTCGCCCACTCATTTCAAACACAATGCGTTTACTAAACTTGCCAGCAAGTGTTCAAAGCAGAGTGGCATCAGGAATCATCAGTGCGGGCCATGCACGCGCACTCCTTGGATTAAGCAATGAAGCAGAGATTGATCGCTTTGCAAAACGCATAGTCGCCGAAGGCTTGAGCGTTCGCGCCGTTGAAGAGATCATCGCTGCAACATCTCCAAAAACTGCGAGCAAAACAAAGAAAAAATCAGGCGGCACATCACCAGAAGTAAATGAAATCGCAGAACGTTTGGGTGATCACCTAGATACACGCGTGAAAATTAAGGGCGGAAAGACAAAGGGCGAGATTTCAATTGAGTTTTCTGGCTACGCCGATCTTGCGCGAATCGTTAAGAAAATAGAGGGTTAATTAAGTTTATTTCCGCCGCGGCGTTCGATCTCTTGCTTGATTACACCGCCGAGAGCTGCAACACCTTGATGAATTCGCTCAGGTGTTGGGTGACAGAAAGATAAACGCAACTGCCACGAACCAAGGCCATCCGCATAAAACGCGGTTCCTGGAACGTAGGCAACCTTTGCAACAATCGCTTTTGGTACAAGTAACTTCGTATCAATTTCAGGTGGCAAATTAACCCAGACATAAAAACCGCCACCAGGTTTTGTCCATGTTGCAGATGCCGGGAAATGCTCATCAAGTGCTTGCAACATTGCATCGCGGCGAACTTTGTATAGCTCGCAGAATGATGCAATCTGATCGCGCCATGGTTGATCAGCCAAGTAATTAGAGATTGTCATTTGAGAAAAATTAGATGGACATAAAATTGATGATTCGCTAGCAATAACAAGTTTGTCTTTAAGTGATGGCGGAACAAGCGCCCAACCCACACGCAAACCAGAAGCAATTGTCTTTGAGAAAGACCCTAAGTAAATAACGTTTTCACTATCTTCTGCGCGCATCGCATTTGGACTTGGGCGATCAAAACCAAGCAAGCCATATGGATTATCTTCAACAACAAAAATCTCTTCTTCGCGGCAGATATTTAGAATTTCTGTGCGGCGATCAGCTGGCAATAAAACACCAGTTGGATTCTGGTAATTCGGAATTAAATACAAGAATTTAATTTTGCGACCAGCAGCGCGAGTTGTCTTAATTGCATCGCGCAACGCATCAGGAATCATTCCGTCGTTATCCATTGACACATGCACAACAGATGCTTGGTATTGATGGAATGTGCCGAGGGCTCCAACGTATGAAGGTGCTTCAACTAATACAACATCGCCCGGATCAATAAAAATGCGAGAAATAAGATCGAGTGCTTGTTGTGATCCCGTTGTTACAACAACATCTTCTGGATGTGCACGAATTCCTTCGAGTGCCATAACTTCGCAGATTTGCTCGCGAAGCTTTGGGTGACCCTGTCCGCTTCCATACTGAAGCGCTTCTGTTCCGTTAGTTAAAATTAAATCGTTAACAACACTTGCCATCATCTTCATCGGTAGCGCAGAAAGATTTGGCATTCCGCCAGCGAGTGAAACAATTTCTGGTCGCGATGCAACAGCGAAGAGCGCGCGAATCTCACTCGGTTGCATACCTGCAGCACGAGCAGCGAATCGTTGCTCGAGATTCTGCGGCGCACCCGTTTGGTGACGTGTTGAGATTTCGCTCATCCGCCAATCATCCCACAGGTGGCGGCTTTGCCGTCAGCGGCGAAGACCTGCGCTACGTAAGTCAGAGATGCGAAGAGTGCCTGTTTTTGCATCATCTTCAGTTGATAAATAAAGACGTTGAATTGCAATAAGTAATGACTCCGCAATTACATCGCGAAAATCTGGTCGGGCTAAACGGCTGGCATCTCCAGGATTGCTGGCATAGCCAAGATCAATACGAACTGCGGGCGCTTTTGTAAGACGGAGTAAATCCCATGTCATTGCATGCGTGCGGCAATTCAGTAAATCGGTGCGCGCACACAATTCGCGCTGCACAAGGGATGCAAATCTTTCACCAACAATTGAGTGAATTCCGTGCGCATCGCTGCCGTAAAAATACGTTGCAACACCATGGGCTTCAGGATTCGGATGTGAATCAACATGGAGTGAAACCATGAGATCAGCTTCGCGTTGATTAGAAAATGTAATTCGCTCTGCTTCAGTTGGTGAGTTATTAGCACCACGAGTAAGAAAAACGCTTGCACCGAGTGCTAAGAGACGACCTTCAACACGTTGTGCGATGTCATAAACAATTTCAGATTCAATAATGTTATTTGCAACATTGCCTTGATCTTTTCCACCCAAACTTGGATCTAAGACAATTACTTTATTTGCAAGTGCAGGACCACGATTTTTCTGTGATGCGTTTTCGCGAAGTTGTGATGGTGCGCCACCGGAGACAATCTTCGTTAAACGAATTAATCCAATTACAGTTGCCGGACCACACTTTCCATCAACTGCAATACCTACAGATTTTTGAAACTCTTTAACTGCGCCAGCAGTTAGCTCGCCGTAAATTCCATCGACTCGTCCGCAATCAAAACCCATTTCAGTTAATCGCGATTGCAGCGCAGCAACATCATCACCGCGCATAAGTGGTGGTTCTTGAAGATATAAAGAGCGATCGCCTAATTTCCAGCGAGCTTCTTCGAGTGCGCGAGCAGTGACGTCATTGATGATGCCCGTAACTGTTAACCCGCGCGATTGTTGAAAAGAGCGGATCTCTTCTTCAGAGAGCTCTTTCATAATTTAAGAGATAAAGCTTTCGAGTTCTTTAAGAAGCGCTGGCTTTGGCTTTGCACCAATAATTGTCTTAACAACTTCGCCATTTACATAAACATTTAACATCGGAATTGATGTCACGCCATATTTAATTGCGATCGCGGACTCTTCATCTGTGTTGAGCTTTACAATCTTTAACTTATCGCCATGTTCTGCGGCAATCTCATCAAGGATTGGTCCAATTGCGCGGCATGGTCCACACCATTCGGCCCAGAAATCAACAAGAACAGGTGTGCTGCTCTTAAGTACGACTTCGTCGAATGTTGCTGCTGTGACTGCTGTTGCTGCGCTCATGGTTCCCCCTTTGATGGATTCTTTATCGAACTTTACTAGTGTGAAAGAAATTTTTCAGCATCGAGTGCAGCCTGACATCCAGAGCCAGCAGCTGTAATCGCTTGGCGATAGGTGTGATCGACTAAATCTCCGCATGCAAATACACCTTCAATGTTCGTCTTAGTCGAACGACCTTGAACTTTTACATATCCCTCAGCGTCTAAATCTATCTGAGATGTAATTAATTCACTACGAGGAATATGTCCGATTGCAACAAAGAGTGCACCGAACTCGTGCTTTGTTACAGCACCAGTGACTGTGTTCTTTAACTGCAACGCTTCCATCTTGGCTTCACCTAAAACATCGGTAACTTCTGTGTTCCATAAGAATTCGATCTTCGGATTAGCTTTTGCGCGATCAGCCATAATCTTTGATGCGCGCAAAGAATCACGACGGTGAATCAAAGTTACTTTGCTTGCAAACTTTGTAAGAAACGTTGCTTCTTCAACTGCAGAGTCTCCGCCGCCAACAACTGCAATCTCTTGATCACGGAAGAAGAAACCATCGCACGTTGCACACCACGAAACACCGCGACCAGATAAACGCTTTTCGTTTTCTAATCCGATTTCGCGGTATGCAGAGCCAGTTGCAAGGATGACAGCTTTTGATTTAAGAATATTTCCAGAACCATCTTTTAAAGTTTTAACTGGACCTTTGAGATCCATTTCAACAATGTCATCTGTAATTAACTGTGTACCAAAGCGCGCTGCTTGTTTGCGCATTGAATCCATTAAATCTGGACCCATAATTCCATCGGTGAATCCAGGAAAGTTTTCTACTTCGGTTGTGTTCATGAGCGCGCCACCAGCTGTTACTGAACCTTCATAAATAATTGGTTCTAGTTGTGCACGCGCCGCGTAAATTGCAGCGGTGTAACCAGCTGGACCAGATCCAACAATTACGACTTCGTGGATTTTTTCGCTCATTTGATCACCATAACCTCAGTTTAAGCCCGTTTATTCCGCAACCTTGTTACGGCGCAGAATGAGCGCAGTAATTCCGCTCACTTCACTTATTCGCAAAGCCTTTGCAGCAAAGAAATAACCAAGTGCGCCCGAAACAATTACAAAGAGAAGTTCCGCCGCACGTACTGCAACGGATGAGTCTGATCCGACCCAACCAAAGAGTTGTGAAATCGCAAATATTGGGAGCATTGCAATGAGCGCAGCTGCAAGCAATCGTCCATGTTGTCCAATGAATTCGCGTATATAAATGCGTCCAGTATGTTTTTTTAATAGATGCAGAGTTATGAACAATCCGATGAGATAACTAACTGAGAATGCAACACCCAAGCCAACGGTTACCCACTTGCTAGGAAGAATTGCCAAGAATAAATAAGAAAGAGCAACAGAAATAATATTGATGATCAGAATCGAACCAACTTGTGTGCGGGTATCTTCAAAGGCGTTAAATCCACGCACCAAAACCAAATTTATTGAGAACGCAACAAGCCCCAAGCTAAGGGCGGATAAGACGTAGCCAATATAAATACCGTCATTCTTATCAATACCAAAGAAGAGCACTTCGGTAATTAGTGGACCAAAGAGTAAGAACGCGACAGAACTAGGAATTGTAAGTACACCAACAGTTCTGATCGCACGCAGCAGTTGTTCTTTAACATCGTCAATCTTCTTACTGATTGCCAACTTAGACATATGTGGCAAGAGTGCTGTAACGATAGAGATTGTCACAATTGAATAAGGCAACAACATAATTAAGTAAGCGTTCTTAAACGGCGTGAAACCTACTCCAGTAGAAATACCCGCCTTCGCACTTTCGACTGCTGCAGTAGTTGCAACGTTGACAGTAATTAAATAACCAATTTGAGAAATTAATACATAAACAAGAGTCCAGCCGGCAAGAGAAAATGATTTACCTAATCCAGCGACGCCCCACTTTGGACGAATCTTTATACCTGAACGCTTAACAACTGGAACAAGAATGAGCGCCTGAATAATGATTCCAGCAGTTGTTCCCCACCCAAGAATTTGAATCTGTGATGAAGTAATCGAATCAACGCTGACACTTGGCCACTTGATTAAAAAGGCAGAAAAGACAGCGATAACAACGAGGTTATTGGCAATTGGCGCCCACATAAGTGGAGCAAAAGATCCGCGTGCATTTGCGACTTGTCCAAGCATTGTGAATAAACCTAAGAAAAAGATTTGCGGCAAGCAATAACGCGTAAAAGCAATTGCAATTTCGCGCTCAGTTTCAAAGCCAGGAGTAGAAAAACTCGGTGCATATAAGAAGACGAGCTGCGGCGCAAAAATTACTCCGACGACAACTAACGCTAACAAAATTCCACTAATTGTTGTTACGAGCCTTGATGCGAATAAATGTCCACCATCGGCGTCGTCGAACGCGCGCACGAGTTGTGGGACAAAAATTGCAGTCAGTGCGCCACCGACTAATAGGTTGTACAAAATATTTGGCATTGTGTTTGCAACGTTGAATGCATCTGCAAGTAAAGCCGTACCAAGTGTTGCAATCATGATTACGCCACCGATAAAACCGGTGATGCGAGAAATAATTGTGCCAACTGCCATCACGCTGGAGGCACGGAAGAGTTCGTGTTGTTTCACTTACGCGCCCTCCGCACTCGTCGCACACTCTGGGTAATCGCGGCTAGGAACAAAAGTACTGCCGCCCCAGTTGTAAACCAAGCAACACGTGAATCAATAACTGTCAGATTCAGAGATAACTCAACAGGATCGCCAATTGCACGTCCATCGGCGTTAACAAATTGAGCGGTGATGTAGGTCTGTCCTGGTGCGAATATTTCTAGCGGAACAGAAATCTGAGTCTTAGATTTTGGCTCCAAAACAATATCTTTAACACCGTCGACGCTAATGCGAGATGAACCAGGATATAAATTCAAATTAACCTTAACAACAGATTTGTATCCATTCGCCAAAGTAATTGGCAACTTACTCTTTGTTGATGTGAGTTGATATTTACCAGCATAAATTTTTAATCGCTCTTTATATTTATACACTTCTTGCGTTGCATTAAACGAAAAATACGTGCGATCTGTCTGACTCAATGATGGCGACATTAAACGCCCCAGCTGCGCGCGAATATCAGCTAATTCAGAGGGATCTACAACTGTTGAAAGTGCCGTGATCGCTTTGCGATTTGTTGCATACTGATCACGCAACTCTTTAGAAAAGTAGGTGCGACCTTTGCTCCAAGCAGATAAAGGTTCACTGCGAACTGGTCGAGCAAGTGCTGTAGCTAAACGTGTTTGTGCAGTCTTGTAGTAATAATTAAGTTCACTAGCTGCAAGTTCGCGCGCTAATTCAGGATCTGGATTTCCATAAGGCAACGCAACAACTTGTGCATTCTTTGTAACTCTCTTGAGTTGCGCCAAATACGCAACAGCTTCGATAGATGCATCAAACTTCGTTCCGTCGCGCAGTTCATACGGTTCTGTCATCGCAGTGATGTCATCTATAAGGGCGGCATCAATTACCCAAATGCGCGGAGTGAGATCTGTAGAGAAAATCAAACTCCAGAGACGTCCACCAACCGCGATTTCTTTAGCTAAATCATCATTTCGAAATGTTCCGTCAAATTGTCTATGCATCGTGTCAGTTATTTGAACTTCGCGGCTTTCAGCCTGTGCAGGCGCCGGAAGAATAAATAGACCGATTAGCGCAAAGAGAATTAGTTTCTTCATGCCAACAACTCTGAGTTCTTGGCAATAAGTTTTTTCTCATCGGGATATGCCAATAATCCGACGATGTCGGCGAGCGGGAACCAGCCAACTTCATCGACTTCACTCTCTTGTGCGGCAAGTAATCCACCAGTTTCTCTAAACATAAAGTGGTGAACAGTTTTATGAATTCGTTTTCCACCAGCCATAAACCAAAAATCAATCACACCGAGTGATTGTGTGATTTCTGAATTAATGCCAGTCTCTTCGGCAACTTCACGAATTGCTGCTTGTTCAGGGGTTTCACCCTCTTCAATATGACCCTTCGGCAGAGACCATAAAAGCTTTTTGCCTTCTGGATCTTTTTGATCACGACGACCAATTAATAATCCTTGTAATCCACTCTTATCTATTACTAGTCCGCCAGCGCTGACTTCATCAACTCGCTTGGCATATGGGCGCGCAGGTTTTTTATTCGCTGTTGGGGTCGTGCCAGATGTAGAAGTACCAGTTGTAGAGGTTTGGTGGGCGCGATTGGCGGGGCGTCTGCGCTTCCGCTTTTTCTTCGTACCTTCGCTGCCCGCACCAGGTGCCGGGATCATGGAGTAAGGCTACTGCTCTAACCTTACTTATTGTGAGTACAGCACTTGGCGCCGCAGGAGAACTTGCTATCCGTTCTCTGATTGAACGCGCACCATTAGCCAGCTCACTTGCTGCTGCCTTTAAATCAGAAGGTTTTACATTGGCCTTAGTTGGCGGACCAGTGCGCGATGCAATTCTTGGTCGACTTGGTAATGATTTAGATTTCACAACTAACGCGCACCCACAAGAAACTAAGAAAATACTTTCTAAGTGGGCAGAAAACATTTGGGAAACAGGAATTGAATTCGGAACAGTTGCAGGAAAGCGCGGTGACACAACCGTTGAAGTAACTACGTATCGCAGTGAAACGTATGACGCGCAAAGCCGTAAACCAGATGTCGAATACGGAAGAGATATTCACGGTGATTTATCCCGCCGTGATTTCACTGTTAATTCAATGGCGCTCGAGCTAACCACAGACAAACCCGAATTCATCGACCCATTTGATGGTTTACAAGATTTAGCAAAGAAGTTACTTCGTACACCAAGTAGCGCAGAACAATCGTTTTCCGACGATCCTCTGCGAATGATGCGCGCTGCACGCTTTGCAAGCCAATTAGATTTTGAAATCGCGCCAGATGTTTTGGCTGCTATGAAATCAATGACTGATCGCATTTCAATTATTTCTGCAGAGCGCGTAAGAGACGAGTTTGTTAAAACGCTCATGTCCAAGAATCCGCGCACTGGAATTACAATTCTTGTTGAAACAGGACTAGCAGCTCTTGTGCTGCCAGAAATTCCTAAATTGCAATTAGAAATAGATGAACACCATCACCATAAAGATGTGTATGAACACTCTTTAACGGTGCTCGAACAAGCAATTGCACTTGAAGATCGACTTGATGGGCCAAACCTTGTGAGTCGCCTTGCTGCTTTATTGCACGACATTGGAAAACCAAAGACCAGAGCGCTCATCGAAGGCGGCGGCGTTTCATTTCATCACCACGAAGTTGTTGGTGCACGTCTGGCTGTTACGCGATTAAAAGCGCTGCACTTTGATAATCACACAATCGAAGCGGTTGAAACGCTTATTGCTCTGCACCTTCGTTTCCATGGTTATGGCGATGGTGAGTGGAGTGACTCTGCCGTGCGCCGATATGTGCGAGATGCAGGTGAATTACTTACTCATTTACACGTTTTAACGCGCGCGGATTGCACAACTCGCAACGTTAAGAAAGCACAACGTCTTGCTGCAACGTATGACAGTCTAGAAAAAAGAATTGCAGTATTAATGGAACAAGAAGAACTTTCAAAGATTCGCCCTGATCTAGATGGCGCTCAAATTATGCAGATTTTAGGAATCAAACCATCTGCAGATGTTGGGCGCGCATTGGATTTCCTAATGGAAATTCGTTTGGAGCGCGGACCAATTGGTGAGGAAGCAGCAACGCAAGAGTTGCTGGCATGGTGGAAAGCTAAGTCCTAAGTACGAATTTTCCTGGTCGAAGCAAACGAATACCAACTAACAAATAAGTCGCACTAACAAGTGCGGGTACCCACGGCGTGACACCACTAGTTGGAAGCATTAACGCTGCAATTAAACCACCGCTCACAATCGCGCCATTTACTAATACGTCATACACAGCAAAGACGCGACCGCGGTAGTAATCATCGATCTTTGATTGCACCAGCGCATCATTTGTAACTTTTACATTTTGTCCACCGAGTGCTGTGAAGAATCCAGTAAGTGCTAACGCAATTGGTGTCTGCCAAATAACAAGAATGAGCGGTCCAAATGCACTTGCAAGAAGTGACCATCTAATCCAACGATGGCGCCCAAATCGAGCAACACCATAGGGCGCGGTGAGTGCACCGATTGTGATTCCAATTCCGGCAATTGTTAAAACAATTCCAAAACCTTTTAAACCAGCTTCAGGATTATCTGGAGAATTAAATGTATTTCGCTCCAATAACAGAGCAGTAAGAGTTAAAGCTGTAATACCACCGCGTTGCACTGCTGTTGCAAGAATTCCGCGAATTGCATCTTGATGAGTGCGCAAGAAAGCAAAACCTTCGCGCATCTCTATTAAGCCCTCTTTAAAACTCGCATCTTTTACTTCGTGCGGAAGAGGACCAATTTCTTTACGTCCTAAGCGCAGTGCAAGAAGTGCCGCCGTTAAATAACCACCGGATGCGAATAAAACCATGATTGCATCTGCATGATCTGCAACTGCTAACTGATCAAAAATATTTCGAATTGCAACACCGAGTCCGCCACCGAGAACAACTAATACAGAGCCGCCAGTGACGGCTAGTGCATTTGCACTAATCAGTGATTTAGATTCAATAACAAGTGGCAAACCTGCAGAGAGTCCGGCGAGAATCAAACGGTTGATTCCAAAAGCAATAAGAACAAATACCGTTAAGAGAACTCCTGTTTGCCCACTGAAAACTAGGAACGCAACGACTAATAGATTTAATCCGCGTGCAGCGTTTGCATAGAACAGCGCGCGTTGTCTGGAAACGCGATCCAGAATTGTTCCAACAAATGGACCAACGATTGAGTACGGCAGTAAGACAACTGCAAATGCAACAGCTGCACTTAAAGCATCTGCTTGGCGCTCTGGTGAAAACAAAACAAAAGAAGCTAGTGCGCTTTGAAATAAGCCATCAGTTGCCTGGCCACTCCATCGCACCCCGAGCAATCGTGAGAGTCTGGGGTGGCGTAAAAGTTCCCAGAAATTCATAGGAGAAGCGTAGTAAGCAATGAAGGATTATTCTTGCCTATTATGAAATCGAAACGCTCCTTTATCGACTACTCACTTGATAAGCGCGCAACGCTTATCAAGTTGTTTCGCGGTGTAGTTGATGCGTGCGATGCAGATCCTTACTTAATGAGAGCTGCAAAGTTTCATGGAGAAAGAGTTGATCGTAACTGTCCTGTCTGCAAAAAAACTTCTCTCGTTGAATTGCGTTATGCATTTGGTGATCAATTAGGTCAGTACTCGGGTCGAATTAAAACCCCAGATGAACTTTCAGAGATGGAACGTGAATTCGGAGAATTTCGCGTGTATATCGTCGAAGTCTGCCGCGACTGTTCCTGGAATCATTTGTGCTCTTCTTTTGTTCTAGGAGATGGAATAGAACGCAAACCACCTCGGCGTGTACGCACGCTTGAAGATGATGATTGGGTAAAGGGGTAATCTTTTCACCGTGCGCAGATTAGTAATTAGAGCAGGAATTTTCCTAGCCGGCTTTGGCTTTATTGCTGGCGCGACTCTCTTTGCCTTTGCCTATTTCACGGTCTCAGTTCCTGATGCAAATGCATTCGTAAATAGCCAATCAACAATCATTCAATATTCAAATGGCGAAGAAATTGGTCGCATCGGATCTGAAAACCGACAGATTGTTCCACTTGCAAAAATTCCAATGAATGTTCGTCACGCAGTATTGGCCGCAGAAGATCGTGGCTTCTATTCAAACCGTGCATTTAGCATCACCGGTATTGCGCGCGCAGTTCTAAATAACCTTAAAGGTGGATCACTACAAGGTGGTTCCACAATTACTCAGCAATATGCAAAGACTGCCTTCTTAACTCCAGAACGCACAATTCAGCGCAAGATTAAAGAGTTAGTAATTGCAATCAAGTTGGAGAATCAACTCTCTAAAGATCAGATCTTTGAAAACTATCTCAACACTATTTACTTTGGTCGTGGTTCTTACGGCGTGCAGACAGCTGCGCAGCAGTACTTCAATCGAAACGTTGACCAACTAACAAATGCTCAAGCAATTGTTATCTCTTGTATTTTGCGCTCCCCTGGTTATTACGACCCTTCATATTCAAAAGCAAATGAAAAGCGCCTGACAGATCGTTTTGATTACGTAGTAAAAGGTATGGTCGAAGCCGAATGGTTATCACCAGAGGATGCGGCAAAGATTAAGTTTCCAACGATTGCACCACGCGTAACATCTGGTTCACTCAGCGGCCCTAAGGGTCACATCATCGAAGCAGTTTCAAAAGAGCTTAAAAATCTTGGATTTACAGAAGAGCAATTACTTGTTGGTGGATTAGTTATCAAAACAACTATTGATCAAAAAGCACAGACTGCAGCTGTTGATGCAATTAATAAGTTAACACCAACAAAAGTTCCTGAAAACTTGCACGTTGCTCTCGTTGCAATTAGACCTGGCACAGGCGAAGTTGTCGCAATGTATGGCGGTGCAGATTATTTAAAGCGCCAACTCAATGATGCAACTCAAGCAATTGCGCTAGCGGGCTCAACTTTCAAGCCATTTGCACTGGTTGCAGCACTTGAATCAGGTATCCCAATGACATCAATGTGGAATGGTGATTCACCACAGACTTTTGACGATCTAGGAAAACCTTATGAAGTTGGCAACTACGGCAACGAAGGCTGGGGCCAAGTTGATTTATTGTTTGCTACAAAGCACTCCATTAACACTGTCTACGTTCCACTTGGACAAAAAGCTGGATTAGATAAAGTAGTTGACGCCGCTCGACGTGCAGGTATTCCTGAGAGCGTTGCAATGATGCCAACGCCATCTGTGGCCCTTGGACCTGCTAGCCCTCACGTAATTGATGTTGCTAATTCATACGCGACATTTGCAGCACAAGGAATTAAAGCAAGACCATATTTAGTAACTAGCGTTACTGGTTCTAATAAAGGCGTGCTCTACGAAGGCAAAGCGCAAACAGAAGAAGTTTTCTCTAAAGAAGTAATGGCTGACTTAACATATGCACTTAAGGGTGTTGTAAATGGCGGAACAGGCGCAGCGGCACTTGCACTCGGTCGACCAGCTGCTGGTAAAACTGGTACATCACAATCAAACGCATCTGCTTGGTTTAGTGGATACACACCACAACTTGCAGCATCAGTTTCATTCTTTAGAGATGATGCAACACAGACTCTCAACGGAATTGGTGGACTTACATCGGTTACTGGTGGTTCTTTCCCGGCGCGCATCTGGACTGCATTTATGAAGGGTGCACTCAAGGGCGAACCAGTTATGGATTTCCCAGCACCATCTAATATCGGTGGCTTAGATCCAATTGTTATGACTTCAGGCGGTGTTCAATCCCCAAAGAAGAAGTAAGTTTATGAAGACACGTTCTTTATTACTTGTTCTAGCAATTGCTGCCAGTCTCTTATCTTTTGCAAAATTTAGTCACTGCGAATCACATCAGTGGGCAACACCAGATCAATACATTCATGCATGTTATTCAGATATCCCTGCACTATTCGGAGAACGCGGTTTAGATAAAGGTACGTGGGCTTTTTCTAGTGGCGATAAATCAGTTGAATACCCGGTAATCACTGGCGCAATCATGTGGCTGACCGCAAAGATCACACCGCAGAGTGATTTTCGTGCAAGTGCGTACTTCAATATAAATGCTTTATACATCGCAATGCTTTTCGCTCTCTGCACATTGTTGATGTATCGGATTACTCCGCGCTTTGCATACTTATCTGTTCTTTCACCGGCAGTAATCGCATCGCTCTATATCAATTGGGATTTGTGGGCGATCATCACAATGATCGGCGCGATTTATCTATTTGATAATCACAAGTACAGATGGAGCGCTGCGGTTCTTGGTGTTTCGATTGCAACAAAGTTTATGCCGGTCTTTTTATTAATTCCGATCGCACTAATTTTGTGGCGCAGACGCGAATTACAGCTTGCAGTGCAATACATTGCAATCACTGCAACAACTTGGCTTGCAATTAATCTGCCCGTGATTCTTACAACACCACAAGGTTGGTTGAGATTCTATGAATTAAATATCAGTCGCGAATCCGATTGGGGATCGCTCTGGTATTCACTGAATTTACTCGGCGTAAATATCTCAGCACTCAATGTTGTGGCGTTGATTGGATTGCTCACAGCCTTTACCGCATTCGCACTCTATGTATTAGAACTAATTGAGCCACCCTCTTTAGCGTCGGTTGCATTTATTGTTTTGGCAGCCGTAATGATTTTAAGCAAGGTGTATTCACCGCAATATGTTTTATGGCTGACACCACTTGCTGTTATGGCGATTAGTAACGCAAAAGATTTACCAGCATTTTGGATATGGCAAGGCGCTGAAATTATTTATCATGTTGCAATTTGGCAGCACCTTGCAGAAGTAACTGGTGCACGTTTTGGCTTACCTGCCAATTGGTATGCAGCCTTCTCACTCATTCGAATTCTGGCTTCGATGTACCTGATATTTGTCCTGATCCGCCGGGCGCTTCAGGCTGGTTCTCATAGAAGCGAATCTGTGCGTGAATTTCTCTTTCAAAGCGGTAGCGCGTACCCTTAGCGAGCAACAAAAGCACTAACCCTCCTGTCACAGAAATACTGTGGCCGTCTTAGTCCAGAGGAGGTCGGGTTAACGCATGCGTCACTATGAATTAATGGTCATTCTTGATCCAGAACTTGAAGAACGCACAGTCACACCAAGCCTTGAGACTTATCTCAAGATCATCAAAGACAGCGGAGGCCGCGTCGACAAGCTCGATGTATGGGGCCGACGTCGTATGTCATTTGAAATCCTGAAAAAAGGCGAAGGCATTTACGCAGTTGTAGATATGCACTGCGAACCAGCTGCCATCAAAGAGTTGGATCGCCAACTCAATTTGAATGAGTCAGTCTTACGCACAAAGGTTATTCGTCCAGAGTAAATTATCGGAGTAATCCGATACTTTGACGAGTATCCGTTTAGCACGGACCCCAGAGTAGATACGTAGAGAAAGAGGAAAAGAAATGGCAGCAGGAGATACAACAATCACAATGATCGGCAACCTTGTCGATGATCCGGAGTTACGTTTCACACCATCAGGTGCGGCCGTAGCGAAATTTCGTGTTGCCTCAACACCTCGTTACTTAGATAAGCAAACCAATGAGTGGAAAGATGGCGAGAGTCTCTTTTTGCAATGTCAGATCTGGCGTCAAGCAGCAGAAAATGTTGCAGAGTCACTGACAAAAGGAATGCGCGTAATTCTTTCTGGTCGTCTTAAGCAGCGTTCATATGAAACTAAAGAAGGCGAAAAGCGCACAGTGTTTGAGGTAGAAGTTGATGAAGTTGGTCCATCACTACGTAGTGCAACTGCAAAGGTGACACGTACACAACGTGCTGCCGGTGGTGCATCTACTGGTTCATTTGGTTCACCAGCGGCATCTACTGAAACTTTCTCAGATGATCCATGGGCTGCAGCCTCTACAACAACAGCCGGCGGCGGATGGGCAACCACCACCAACGACGAACCACCTTTCTAAAAACTAATCCACCTATCCATCCATTCCTTCGACTAGCTAACTAAAAGCAGTAGAAGGGCCCGAAAAGGAGCACCACAATGGGAGCAAGAAATAACAGAGCTCTAAAAGAGCCAAAGAATAAGGGCGCGAAAGCTGCTGCTCTTAACAAGAAGTTTAAGAAGAAGCCTTGCAGCTTCTGCCAGAACAAAGTTTCGTATATCGATTACAAAGATATTGCGACTCTTCGTAAGTACATCTCTGATCGCGGCAAGATCCGCGCTCGTCGTGTAACTGGTGCATGTACACAACACCAACGCTCAATTGCTACAGCTGTTAAGAACAGCCGTGAAGTTGCGCTGTTGCCTTACACATCAAGTGCTCGATAAGGAGATATGAATCATGAAACTAATCCTTACTCGTGAAGTTCCAAAGCTCGGTGCAGCAGGCGATGTTGTAACTGTAAAAGATGGTTTCGCACGCAACTTCTTGTTGCCACGCGGAAACGCAATTGCATGGTCAGAAGGCGGCGAGAAGCAGATTGAAGGCATTCGTCGTGCACGTCGCGCTCGCGAAGTTCGCGATATCGACCACGCAAAAGAGATTAAGTCAGCCCTTGAGGAAGCAACTTTGAGCATCAAGGTCAAAGTTGGAACTGGCGGACGTCTATTCGGTTCAGTAACAGATAAAGATGTTGCAGCAGCAATCAAGTCAGCCACAGGTAACGACATTGATCGTCACAGCATCAAGATCACTGGTCACATCAAGAAGATCGGAAAGCACACAGCGAAGGTTTCACTTGCACACGGAGTTGTTGCAAGCCTAAATATCACTGTCGCTTCTGCTTAATCACAAGTAATTAAATGGGCTCGCCGCAACTGCGGTGGGCCCGTTTTACTTTGTCGCTACAGCAACCAGAGATTGCTTAAATAAATCAGAGGTAAATTGGCTCTGAGCTAAATCAAACTTTTCGCCGCCCCATGCGCGGAAATCAAAATCAATTTCTGAAACAGATGCTTGAATCGCAGCCCACAACGTCCATCCATACTTCGCCATCAGAGCTTGTAACCAAGCACGTGCAATCTTTTCAGGGCGATGTGCTCCATAATATGAATCAATAAGTTCAACCAATGCGTCGTATTCGAGAAACGCTTCGGCCCATATGTTTCCAAGCTCAAAGCAGGCGTCGTTATTGCCTGAGTATTCATAATCGATAAGCCAGATCTTCTCGCCATCATCAATGAAGTTTCCTGGCAACAAATCGTTATTGCACGGCACAGTTCCTTCATCGAGCACAGCGAGTGCTTTCTTTAGATCAGCAACGTGGCCTTCGTAATCTAAATACTTATCTGGATAAATGAATTTATTTGATTGCACAATATCCAAATAACGCTTCTGCAGAGTGAACATATTAAATTCACTCACAAATGGTTTAGCGCTATGCAGCGTGCGAACTGACTTTGCTACGCGTGGCAGATTATTTGCAATATCTTGGGCACCAAATGTTTTGCCATTAATAAAACCAATCAGCAATAAACCTTTGCCCGGCAAGAAGTCATATACCTGCGCACCGATTCCGGCTTCGGCGGCAATGATGCTGTTTTTGTATTCATCTTCGCGATTGATATCTAAAAGATCGGATGAGTTACTAGAAATACGAGCTACGTATTTTTTGCCATCGGATTCGATTGCTAAGTTTCTATTTGTTAAACCACCAGATAATTCAGTTACTGAAGTTCTGTTTTTTACTAATTCAACCTGGTCCAAAAGCGCGCCAAAGGTGGCTTCAACTTCTCTAGCATCGGACATAAGTTCAGGATACATTTAGGCCATGAGTAAGTCATCAGTTCCCACCAGAGCAAAAATTGTCATTATCGGTGGCGGCGTTGGTGGAACCTCGGTGGCATTTCACTTAGCCGAGCTCGGTGAAAAAGATGTCATTCTGCTCGACCGTAACGAACTGACTAGCGGCTCAACGTTTCACTCAGCCGGTCTAGTCGGCCAATTGCGCGCAGACCCAACTCTTACCAAGATGAATATGCACTCTGTTGATTTATATCGCCGCTTACAAAAAACCGATACTCCCCCAAGTTGGCGCGAATGCGGCAGTATCAAACTGGCAACAACACCAGAGCGCATGGAAGAAATTCGCAGACAAATTGGTTGGGCGCGAACATTTAATTTAGATCTAAAAGAGATTAGCCCTAAAGAAGCGCAAGAACTATTTCCACTCATGGACCTAGAAGGAGTTATTGGCGCTTCTTATTTGGCATCAGATGGACAAGTAGATCCATCACAACTTGCAATGGCTATGGCTGCAGGCGCGCGCGCTGGTGGCGTTCAGATATTTACACATACTCGGGTACTTTCTATTCAAACTGAAAAAGGCCGAGTTAAATCAGTAACCACCGATAAAGGCGTCATCGAGTGCGAAGTAATGGTTAACTGCGGTGGCATGTATGCACCATCTATTGCGCGCATGGTTGATGTGCGCGTGCCGATTGTTCCGATGAGTCACCAATACCTAATTACTGATAACTTCATGGATCCAAACGCTCCATTGTTACCTTCACTTCGCGACCCCGATTCGCTGATTTATTTCCGCCAAGAAGTACAGGGCTTATTAATGGGCGGATACGAAAGAAATTCAAAGGCGTGGTCTGCTGATTATCAAAACTTTGATGACATTCCAGCGAATTTCAACAATCAATTACTCGGCGAAGATTGGGATCGCTTCGAAGAGATTGCCGTTAACTCACAACGCCGTGTTCCAAAGATGAGCGAAATTGGCGTAAAGAGTTTTATTAACGGACCAGAAGGATTCACGCCAGATAATGAATTTTGTTTAGGTGAAACAGAAGTTGGTGGATTCTTTGTTGCAGCTGGATTCTGTGCGCACGGAATTGCTGGCGCTGGTGGAATTGGAAAAGTTGTTGCTGAGTGGGTTGTTGCAGGCGAACCAACAATGGATCTCTGGCACATGGATATCAAACGCTTTGGTGCTTCGTATAAATCACCTGATTTCACACTTAAGCGCATCAGTGAAAACTACGAGGCGTATTACGACATTCACTATCCCGGTGAAGAACGACAGAGCGCGCGTCCAGGAAAGAAGTCACCGGCATACGACTGGCACGCAGCTAACACCGCTGTCTTCGGAGAAAAGTCTTCATGGGAACGCGTTAATTACTATGCCAATCACGAGAGCGATGATGCACTAAAACCATACGGATGGGCGGGCAAACACTGGTCTTCCGCTGTCGCTGCAGAACACCGTGCAACGCGTGAAAACGCTGGTTTATTTGATGAATCCAGCTTTGCAAAAGCAATCGTCAGTGGCGCACAAGCAGCAGAGTTTCTCAATTGGGTATGTGCCAATGATGTTGTTAAAGGCGTTGGCCGCACTGTTTATACGCAAGCACTTAATACTCGCGGTGGCATCGAATCGGATTACACCGTTACACAAACTGCAGACACAGAATTCTTTATCATCACCGGCACCGCGTTTTCTACACACGACTTCGGTTGGTTAGAAAAGCAGAAGCGCGAAGGTGGATTCAACGATGTGACAATTAAAGTTGTTACAGAGGATTTCGCGTGCTTTGCACTGATGGGACCAAAGGCAAGAACAATTCTTAGCAAAGCCACAGATTACGATCTCTCACACGCCAACTTTCCATTTATGCACTCACGTGAAATAAATATTGCTGGCACAAAAGTTCGTGCCACACGTCTTACATACGTTGGCGAACTCGGTTGGGAAATTTACGCACCCGTTGCTGATGGCAAGAAAGTTTGGGAAGCGTTGATCGCAGCTGGCACTGGTGAAGGTTTAATGCCATGTGGTTATCGCGCAATCGAATCTCTTCGACTTGAAAAGGGATACCGCGCATGGGCTGGCGAGATTAATACCGAAACAAATCCAATTGAAGCAGGACTTGGATTCGCTGTTTCGAAGAAGAAAGAAAAGTTCATTGGCAAAGATGCACTTAACAATTCAAAACAAACGCGCAAACTAGTTGCTCTGACATTTGATGACATCCGCCAAGTTCCACTCGGCAACGAACCAGTTCGCATTAACGGAAGCGTTGTTGGTCGCGTGAAGAGCGGCGGACAGGGTTACACAATTAATAAAGCAATTGGTTATGCGTACTTGCCGCTAGAACACACAACTCCGGGCACCACTGTTGATGTTGAATTCTTTGGTACATGGGCAACTGGTGTTATTTGCGAAGAACCTTTGTTTGATCCGGAAAATTCAAAGATAAAACTTTAATGAGAAAAGTATTAACGGCGCTCATCGCTCTTTCACTCGCCGTAGGTATTGCTCCTTTGCATGCTGCAGTCAAAGCTGGCGATAAGTGCACAACACTTGGCCAAAAGAAAACAGCCAGTGGTAAAGACTTCACATGCATTAAGTCTGGAAAGAAATTAGTCTGGAACAAAGGAGTTACAAAAGCAGTTGTACCGGCTGATTTAGCTCCACAGGCATCGCCTGAAAAGTTAGCTACGTGTCAGATAAAGGATCAGCGCCCTGGCGGTCCATCCCAATATTGGCAAGGGATTGCTTACCCAATCTCTGATTTCAACAAAGAAAAACTATTGCCACTCACTGGAACAGCAAAAGTGGCGTTTATCCCAATCGATTTCTCGGACGTCCCAGGACAAGGAAAACCGCTTGATTTTGGACAGTCACAAATTGATGGTGCAAATGAATGGCTCGCTTGGTACACAAACGGAAAACTAAAGTACGAGTGGCAGACATATAACTCATGGATTCGCGCACCTAAGCCATCTACGCAATACAACTGGGCGCACCCCGTACATGGTGGTTATCAAGGACAAGCAACACCACAAGCACAAAGCACAGAAGAAATTATTCAACAATTAATTACTGCCGCTAGTCCACACTTTAACTTTGAAGGCGTCGGTGCAGTCTTTTTACTTTTGCCTAAAGATGTTAAAGCTGTTGAATTAGAAATTTCACAGCGCAACAGCATTTGGCAGACAGCACAAGGGCCACAACGATTTAGTTTCTTCACACCAGGCGCAGAAATTAATCAGCGTGGTGATCGCTTATGGGGTTGGTGGATTCACGAAGTACTTCACTCTCATGGATTTGCCGGACACTTTCCATTTGGGTTCCTCAATAATCATATGATGATTGGTGGAGATCCATCGGATGCGCTCTCATCATGGGATGCGTTGAGTGCAGGTTGGACTAACGAAGAAGATATTTACTGTTTGTCAAAAGAAAAAGTTACAAAGACTGCACTGACTTTAAGTCCGCTAGATAGAAAACAAAAAGGCCTTAAGTCTGTGATGATCAAACTTAACGATCATCAGGTATTGGTCTTTGAATCTCGGCGCACTGAAAAGTGGAGTATTCAGAAATTAATGATTAATGGCTTGATGGCCTACGTTGTAGATACAAAGAAAGTAACGGATCGCGAGAGTGAATCAGCTGGCATAGAAAGCGAACGCACAGCTACATACTTAACAACAGATCAACGCACAGAGAATGGTTCTAATTTATTTATTGGCTGTAATCGCACACGTTGTGATCGAACAATGGTTTATGCACGAGCAGGTCAGACATTTACATTTGATGGCATTAAAGTCACGCTCACTAAATCAGGAGTTAATGACGAGATTCTCTTGGAGAAAATCTCTTAAATCTCACTAGTTGAGAATCTAAAAAATACTTTCACCCACACGATAAAACGATTCTGACCTGCGCATTTGTTCTAATCCCCATAGTTACCCACAGTTGATCAACAGGTATTTACACAGGGAAAGAGGGTTATTCACCTACTTACCCACAGGTTCATCCACATGCACAGGCACCCTTTCTCGCGTGCGCACGCGTAAAACCCTACGGTTCGAGCATGGGTGACGGCCCTGTCAGTGCTCTATGGAAAGGTGGGTTTTTGTGAGTATCGCAGAACTACCTAACCGAGCTAATAATGCGCGTGAAGACGCCGCTGCATTCGAGCGCACACCACCACAAGATCTCATCGCAGAACAATCTGTTCTCGGTGGAATGTTATTAAGTAAAGATGCAATTGCAGATGTCGTCGAAATTTTACGTGAACGCGATTTCTATCGTCCTGCACACGAATTAATTTATGACGCAATCATTGATCTCTATGGTCGCGGCGAACCAGCGGACGCAGTCACTGTCTCTGCCGAACTTACAAAGCGCGGTGACATTGCACGCGCCGGTGGTGCACCATATTTACACACACTTATTTCATCCGTTCCAACTGCTGCTAACGCTGGTTACTACGCAAAGATTGTTCGCGAACACGCAATTCTTCGCAGACTCGTAGAAGCTGGAACAAAGATTGTTCAACTCGGTTACGCCGTAGAAGGTGAAGTTGATGACGCCGTAGACCAAGCGCAAGCAGAAGTCTATGCAGTCACCGAACGCCGTTCATCAGAAGATTACGTACAACTCTCAACACTTCTGCCACAAGCTCTCGATGAAATTGAAAACATCTCTAAAGGCATTGGCGTCGAAGGTGTCATGACAGGATTTAAAGCACTCGACGAACTTACACACGGATTACACCCAGGCAACATGATCATCCTTGCTGCACGTCCTGCAGTTGGTAAGTCAACACTTGGGCTAGATATTGCGCGACATGCATCAATCCATGATGGGAAGACATCCGTCATCTTCTCTCTGGAAATGTCGCGCTCTGAAATTACAATGCGTATGTTGTCTGCAGAAGCACGCGTTGGTTTAAATAACATCCGCTCCGGACAACTATCTGATGAAGAGTGGACACGTCTTGCACGTCGTATGGGAGAAATCTCTGCAGCGCCACTATTTATTGATGACTCACCAAATCTTTCAATGATGGAAATTCGTGCAAAGGCGCGTCGCCTTAAGCAACGTCACGATCTCAAACTCATTGTCATTGACTACTTGCAACTGATGTCATCAGGCAAGCGCGTAGAAAACCGTCAGCAAGAAGTATCCGAATTCTCGCGTCACCTTAAGTTGATGGCTAAAGAGTTAGATGTTCCTGTAATTGCTATTTCACAGCTCAACCGTTCACCAGAACAACGCTCTGATAAGAAGCCAATGCTCTCTGACCTTCGTGAATCTGGTTCTATCGAACAGGACGCCGACGTTGTAATTCTTCTTCATCGTGACGATATGTATGACTCACAGAATCGATCAGGTGAAGCAGATCTAATCGTTGCTAAGCACCGTAACGGACCGACTCGCACAATTACCGTGGCTGCCCAACTTCACTTTGCTCGCTTCTTCGATATGGCTCAAAACCCAGGAAGCGGAACCGACTTTACGCAGCAGAGACAGAGCGAAGAGTAATTACTTAACTTTGCTTCTAGTTTTATCTGCAATATAAATACCAGCAATAACTGTTGCGCCACCGATGAGTTGGAGAGCGTTCCAAGTTTCGTTGATCCAGATCCATGCGAATATTCCAGCAAGTACTGGTTCAAGCATTCCAATGACAGAACTTGTTGATGCAGAAAGAATTTTAATTCCGGATAGCACGCAGAGATAAGGAAGAACTGTTCCGAGTAAGACAACCCAAAGAATTAGCGTCCAACCAGGTGCGTTGTATTTCTCGAGTGGGCCACCTAAGTTAATTGATTGTGTAAATATCTCTGTGGGAAATGACCAGAGTGGAAATGCGACTGCCCAGATAACGGATGCGATTCCGAAACCGAGAGTGTTAAGTGATGCGCTCGGACGGGTGGGGCCAAGGCGCTCGCCGAGAATGAAATATGTGGCTAGTGCGAATGCAGTGAGGAAAGCTGAGAGTAGACCGACGGCATCGAGTGTCATGCCTTTCCATACTTGTGCGAGTAAAAGCATTCCGATGAATGCGAGTGAGATTGCAATCCACATATCTTTAGGAACAAATGCTTTACGTACGTATTTAATCCAGATGACAATCCAAATTGGAGCCGTGAATTCGATGATAAGAGCCATAGAGATGTTCATGCGCGAGATGGCGATGAAATAACCAAATTGAACGAAGGCGAAACCGAAGAGAGAGTATGTGATGAGAAGTGGAAGTTCTTTCTTGGTTACTTTTAGAGATTTTGCATTTGTTAAGAGTACGTAAGTAATCAGAAAAAGAAACGCTCCACCGGTGCGTACTTGAACTAAGCGCCATTCAGAGAGATCAGCTTGTAGAAGTAACTTAGAGACTATGCCGTTAAAGGCAAAGGTAATGGCACCTATGACAAGGAGTACTTCGCCTTTGTGACGTGTGAACATCAGGCAAGGTTAGCGGATTAGTTAGAAGGCACTCTCTGGAATGTCCATGATTGCGCTATCAGTTGCTTCAACAATCTTGCGATCAGCAGTGATGTGTGGCAAGTAATTGAGGCAGAAGAATTGCGCGGAGGCAATCTTTCCTGTGAAGAAGTCCTTATCTTTACCGGCGTCACCCTTAAGTTTTTCAGCAGCGATATCTGCTTGGCGAAGTAATAGCCATGCAGTGATGATGTCGCCAACTGCCATGAGGCAACGAGATGTGTTTAAGCCAACTTTGTAAATCTCTGCAGGAGTTTCTTGTGATGCCATTGCATGGCCAACAAGTACACCAACGATTCCATTGAGATCGCCAACTGCTTTAAGCAGTGCAGCTTTCTCTTCTGGGTGTGCGCCGCCTGCCTGTGCAAAATCTGCAATTTCTTTTCCGAGCAGACCGAGTGCGCGTCCACCATCTTTAACAACTTTACGGAAGAAGAAATCAAGACCTTGAATAGCGGTTGTGCCTTCGTACAAGGTGTCGATTTTTGCATCGCGTACGTATTGTTCTAGTGGCCAATCTTGTGTGAAGCCAGAGCCACCAAATGTTTGTAGTGATTCTGTTCCAAGAAGTGTCCAAGATTTTTCAGAACCAAAGCCCTTAACAACAGGCAATAGAAGGTCATTGAGAGCTTCCATATCCTTAAGGCGATCAGCGTTGCCTGCTTCGCGAGCAAGTTCGATTTCATCTTGAATTGATGCGGTGTACAAGACGAGTGCGCGCATGCCTTCTGAGTATGACTTTTGCACCATCAATGAACGACGTACATCTGGGTGCTTAATAATTGTTACTCGTGGGCTTGCCTTGTCATTCATTACCTTCATATCGCCGCCCTGAACGCGTGTCTTGGCGTATGAGAGTGCTTGTTGGTAACCAGCTGAAAGAGTTGCAATCGCCTTTGTACCAACCATCATGCGAGCGAATTCGATGACTTTAAACATCTGTGCAATACCTTCGTGCACATCACCGAGGAGATAACCAACAGCTGGCTCTTTCTCTCCGAGATTCATTTCGCATGTAGCTGAAACATTTAATCCCATTTTGTGTTCAACGTTTGTTACGTAAACACCATTGCGCTTGCCGAGATCACCAGTCTTGTGATCAAACATGAACTTAGGAATTAAGAAGAGTGAGAGACCCTTTGTTCCTGGTCCGCCACCTTCGCGACGCGCAAGAGTGAAGTGCATAATGTTTTCGTAGATGTCCGCGTCGCCTGAAGTAATAAAACGCTTTGTACCAGTGATGTGCCATGTGCCATCTGGTTGTTGAACAGCCTTGCTGCGACCAGCTCCAACATCTGAACCAGCTTCTGGTTCTGTTAATTGCATTGTTGCGCCCCAGTGACGATCAACCATCAACTTAGCAAAGTGCTTTTGCTCTTCTGTACCAAGTACGAATGCAACTTGTGCGAATGCATAACCAGATGCGTAAATGTGAATTGCTGGGTTTGAACCCAAAACCATTTCTGCAATTGCCCAACGAACGGAAGCTGGAATCTTTGTTCCACCTAGAGCTACTGGTGCATCAATGCGCCACCACTCGCCATCAACGTATGCCTTGTAAGACTTCTTAAAACTCTCAGGAAGTTTTACATCACCAGTTGCTTTATTGAAATCTGTTCCAAGACGATCGCCTTCAACGAAAGATGCTGCGAGATCATTTTCAGTTAAGCGCTTCATCTCTTCTAACATGCCCATGGATGTATCTCGATCGAGCTCTGAGAAGATTGAGGTTCCCAAAATTTTCTCGGTGCCCAAGAGATCAAAGAGGCAGAATTCAATATCGCGCAGGTTGGCTTTGTAATGGCTCATAGGCAAATAGTGCTACCCGCCAGTAACTTCTGCAAGTTATTTCGCCCCCTAATTGGTAGAGTCCGCACGTGCTTTTAAGTGATCGCGATATCCGCGCAGAAATAGCTGCCAACCGAGTCGGCGTTGAGCCATTCGAAGAAGCAATGATCCAGCCATCCTCAGTTGATGTGCGCTTGGACAAGTTCTTCCGCGTCTTTGAAAACCACAAGTACTCAGTAATCGATCCTTCAACAGAGCAAGCAGAGCTCACTCGCGAAGTTATCTCTGAAGGCGATGATCCATTTATTTTGCACCCAGGTGAATTCGTACTCGCAAGCACGTACGAAGTAATTACTTTGCCAGATGACATCGCAGGTCGCCTCGAAGGAAAGTCATCCCTCGGTCGACTTGGATTGCTTACTCACTCAACAGCAGGATTTATTGATCCAGGATTTTCTGGTCACATCACTCTCGAACTTTCAAATGTTGCAAACTTGCCCGTTAAATTATTTCCAGGGATGAAAATTGGTCAGCTTTGCTTGATCAAGTTGTCTTCCCCTGCAGAGCACCCATACGGATCTGAAAAGTATGGATCTCGTTATCAGGGTCAACGCGGACCAACAGCTAGTCGTTCATTTAAGAACTTTCACCGTTCGAAAATTAATTAAGCGTTAGGTTTTACTGCGCGCAATAAAGCTTGAGCAACATCTAATACCTGTACTTGTGATTCACGCGCTGCAACGCCATCTGTAACCATTACGCGACAGAATGGACACGCAACAGCAACTTCTTCTACGCCAGTTGCAAGTGCTTCATCAACGCGGTTTAAGTTAATTTGTGTTCCAAGTTTTTCTTCCATCCACATGCGACCGCCACCGGCGCCACAGCAGAATGAACGTTCTTGGTTACGTGGCATTTCAGTAATTGTTACACCAGTTGCATTGAGCAATTCGCGTGGTGCTTCAAATACCTGGTTGTGACGACCTAAGTAACATGGATCGTGATAGGTCAGAGATTTTTCTGACTTAGTAATTGGAATCAAGCGACCTTCGCGCACAAGCTGGTTAAGCAGTTGTGTGTGGTGAACTACTTGAAGTTCGTAACCACTCTGTGCATAGTCGCGACCAATTGTTGTAAAGCAGTGAGGGCAAGTAACAACAACTTTCTTTGTGCCCTTATCTTTGCGAGTTTCAAAAACTTCTGTAAATGTGTCGATGTTTTCCTTAGAAAGAATCTGATACAAGAATTCGTTTCCGGCGCGACGTGCAGGATCTCCTGTACAAGTCTCGCGCTTTCCAAGAACAGCAAACTCAACGCCTGCGATGTGCAACAACTCTGCAACAGCCTTTGTTGTCTTCTTGGCGCGCTCTTCGTACGCACCAGCACAACCAACCCAGAACAAATACTCAACATCTTCAGGCAACGTGCCTTCCACAACGCGGATTGGGAAATCCATTTCAGAGATCCAACCTTCGCGATCATTCTTATTTGATCCCCAAGGGTTTCCAGCTGTTTCAAGATTGCGGAATGTTCCGTTTAATTGTGAAGGAAACTCTGATTCAACAAGCACCTGGAAACGGCGCATGTTAACGATGTGATCGATGTGTTCGATATCAACAGGGCACTCGTTTACGCACGCACCACATGTTGTACAAGACCACAAAACATCTTGAGAAATAGGTGCGCCTTCGCCAACCATGTTCTCTGTTTCAACTGTCTTTGCAAATGCGTGATCGCGCATAGCCATAATCAAAAGCTTTGGTGACAATGGTTTGTCAGTGTGCCATGCAGGACATTGTGATTGGCAGCGACCGCATTCGGTACAGCTTGTCATATCCAACAAGCCCTTCCACGTAATGTCGCCACGTGTACCAAGACCGAATACATCATCATCTGCTGGATCTTCGAAATCAACTGGCTTGCCATGTGAAAGCAATTCAGGCAAGTTACCGAGTGAGTGCGCACCACTTGCGTTGCGCTTGAAATAAATATTAAAGAAAGCCAAGAAGCGGTGCCATGCAACGCCCATTGTGAGATTTGATGCAATGACAATGAACCATGTCATTGAGACAACAATTTTGATTGTTGCAACAATTTGAATCCACATGTGCAGTTGATCAAGTGACATTGACTTAAAGGATTCAGCGATTGGCCACGTCAATCCAAAGTGCCAGTTCCAGGATGTGTACTCAGAGAGTGCGCCTTCTAATCCGCGCAGTGCAACAACGCAGAAGACAACGGCAAGAATTGTTGCTTCAACGTAATACGCCTTCTTCATTCCAGAACCGTAGAAACGTGAGGCACGTCCACTCTTTTTAAATCGTGTTACTTGGCGAATACCAATGAGTGTGACGATTCCGATTCCTGTTGCCCAACCAATAAATTCTGTGAACAACTCATAAGGCGCAAAGTGACCAATAAGTGGAAGTGCGAAATCTGGATTAAGAATTTGTCCGTATGCAGTAATTAAAGTTCCAAAGAGTGCGCCGAAACCAATCATGACAAACCAGTGCGCAATTCCTGTTCCCGTGAAATTAAGCATCTTTGTATGACCAAGGACTTCAGTAAGCATGTTCTTAAAGCGCGCACCGCGATCACCAGAACGAGTTGGATCTGGTTGGCCCTTCTTGTAGACCGCCAATAATTGGCGAACCCGAATTGCTAGAAGTACGAGGGCGGCAACGGTGATTCCGTAGGCCAGAGCTGCGAGTGCGAGAGTCATGGGCAAATCTTAGGTCGGCCTTGGGGAATAAGTGGGGCAGCTTCCCTGTTATCCAGGGTGAGAAACCTGAGTCGCCTCGACTCAACCTTTTAGGTATAGTTCGACTCAGGTTTAAGGCTAGAACTATCAGAAGGAGCAGTAAATAAATGGCTAGAGCAGTTGGTATTGACCTCGGAACGACAAATAGTTGCGTCTCCGTACTTGAAGGTGGAGAACCCACCGTCATCGCAAATGCTGAAGGCGCCCGTACAACCCCATCGATCGTCGCATTCGCAAAGAACGGCGAAGTCCTCGTCGGTGAGGTCGCCAAGCGCCAGTCAGTAACAAATGTGGAGCGAACAATTCGTTCAGTAAAGCGCCACATGGGTACTTCTTGGAACATGGATATTGATGGCAAGAAGTACACACCACAAGAAATTTCTGCACGTGTGCTTCAGAAGTTAAAGCGTGACGCTGAGGCATACCTTGGTGAAACTGTTACAGATGCTGTTATTACAGTGCCTGCATACTTCAATGACGCACAACGTCAAGCAACAAAAGAAGCTGGCGAAATTGCTGGTCTTAATGTTCTTCGTATCATTAACGAACCAACGGCCGCAGCGCTCGCATACGGTTTAGACAAGGCTGATAAAGAACAGACCATTCTTGTCTTCGACCTTGGTGGTGGAACATTTGACGTTTCACTTCTAGAAATCGGCGATGGAGTTGTTGAAGTTAAAGCAACCAATGGTGATAACAACCTTGGTGGAGATGACTGGGATCAAGCACTCGTTGATCACTTGGTTACAACATTCGGTTCAAAGAACGGAATTGATTTAACTAAGGACAAGATGGCGATGCAACGTGTTCGTGAAGCTGCTGAAAAAGCAAAGATCGAATTGTCATCATCGCAGAGCGCATCAATTAACTTGCCATACATCACAGTCGATGCTGAAAAGAATCCACTGTTCATGGATGAAACAATTACACGCGCTGACTTCCAGAAACTTACTGCAGCTCTCCTAGAGCGTTGCAAGAAGCCATTCCAAGCAGTTCTTAAGGATGCTGGAATTCCAATCGCAAACATTCAAAGCGTTGTACTTGTTGGCGGTTCAACTCGTATGCCAGCAGTTGTGGATCTTGTCCGCGAATTAACTGGTGGAAAAGAACCTAACAAGGGCGTAAACCCTGACGAAGTTGTTGCAGTTGGTGCATCACTTCAAGCAGGTGTTCTTAAGGGAGAAGTTAAAGACGTTCTTCTGTTAGACGTAACACCACTCTCACTTGGTATCGAAACCAAGGGCGGCGTGATGACACGTTTGATCGAACGCAACACAACTATTCCTACAAAGCGCAGTGAAATCTTTACAACTGCTGATGACAATCAGCCAGCGGTACAGATCCAGGCCTACCAAGGCGAGCGTGAAATGGCTGCTTATAACAAGAAGCTAGGCATGTTCGAATTAACAGGTCTTCCACCTGCACCACGTGGAGTTCCACAAATCGAAGTGACATTCGATATCGATGCAAACGGAATTGTTCACGTATCTGCAAAAGATCTCGGTACTGGAAAAGAACAGAGCATGACTATTACTGGCGGCTCTGCGCTCTCTAAGGAAGAAATCGAACGCATGATGGCGGACGCCGAATCCCACGCTGAAGAAGATCGTAAGCGTAAGGAAGAAGCAGAAATCCGTAACACCGGAGATTCACTTGTGTATCAAACTGAAAAGTTCTTGGCAGATAACGCTGACAAGTTCACAGAAGGTGAAGCACTTGAGAAGAAAACTGAAACTGAGTCAGCACTTGCTGAACTAAAGACAGCACTCGGTGGCGCTAACTTTGAAATGATCAAATCTGCAACTGAGAAAGTTTCAACTCTCAGCCAAGCACTCGGTGCAGCGTTGTACGCAGCTAATGCGGCGCAAGCAACACCTGGTGCGCAAGCAGAAGATGGCGTTGAAGACGCAGAGATCGTCGAAGAAGCGTAATGTCTGAAGACATTACTGTTGAAGAAGTTGTAACAGAGGCTGCGCCGGATCAGGAAACTGATCCGGTTGCAGCTCTTACATCTGACTTACAACGTTTACAAGCAGAGTATGCAAATTATCGAAAGCGTGTAGAACGCGATCGAGCACTTGCACACGAACTTGCAATCGGTTCTGTCCTTGCAGAGTTTCTCTCTGTACTAGATGACATTGATCGTGCGGAATCTCATGGCGAACTCAGCGGCGGATTTAAATCTGTTGCAGATCAAATCAATGCAATTACATCTCGCATCGGATTAGAAAAATACGGCACTGAAGGCGAAGCCTTTGATCCAAATATTCACGAAGCTCTGATGCATGACACATCAGCCGATGTTGCCGTGCCAACTGCAAGCAAAATCTTGCAACCAGGATATAAATTTAAGGATCGCATCTTGCGTCCTGCACGTGTCAGCGTTACTGACCCAGAGAGCTAATATAAAAAATGGCCGCGAAAGATTTATACGAAAAGGATTTTTATAAGATCCTGGGCGTATCTAAATCTGCGACCCCTGATGAAATAAAGAAGAAATACCGCACTCTTGCGCGTGAATTACACCCAGATAAGACCAAGGGCGATGCCAAGCGAGAAGAAGAGTTTAAGGCAGTCTCTGAGGCCTATGACATTTTGTCGGATACAAAGAAAAAAGCTGAGTACGACGAAGCGCGTTCGCTATTTGAACGCGGTGGTTTCCGCGCGCCAACAGGCGGGCAGAACTTTCAAGGCGGAGATTTCGGCGACATGTTTGGCGGCGGTAATCCGCAAGATATCTTCGCTAATTTATTTGGCGGTGGACGTCGCGGTCCACGCAAAGGACAAGATTTACAGACTGAATCAAAGATTTCATTTCGCGAATCTGTATTTGGAACAACGCTAGAACTTCGTTTATCTAGCGATGGCGGACCATCACAAAACATTACTGCGCGCGTTCCTGCAGGTGTAAATGATGGAGCAAAGATCAGAGTTAAAGGAAAAGGCGCACCAGGTGAAGCAGGTCCTGGTGATTTATTTATTCTGCTTCATGTAAAACCACATCCGATTTATTCGCGTAAAGGCGAACACATCACAATGACACTTCCTGTCACATTTACCGAAGCTGCACTCGGCGCCGATATTAAAGTTCCAACAATTGCTGGCGATGATGTCACCGTACGTCTTGCACCAGGAACACCAAATGGTCGCGTTCTACGTGTTAAAGGTCGCGGCGTTCATAAGAACGGAACCACCGGAGATTTACTCGTAACTGTTGAAGTACAAGTTCCACGTCATACAGAAGGCAAAGCCGAAGAAGCACTGAAAGCATTTGCAGAAGCAACAGCACACGAAGATGTTCGCGCAGAATTTATCTCTAAGGCATCACAATGAGCGAAGAGAACACAACACAACCGGGTGATGACGCAGCGCTCTACGTAATTTCAGTTGCTGCTGAATTATCTGGTTTACACCCGCAAACCCTGCGCCAATACGATCGCATGGGATTAGTTTCACCAGAGCGTGCATCTGGTCGTGGTCGCAGATACTCATTGCAAAATATTGCATCCCTTCGCACCGTGCAAAGACTTATTGGCGAAGGCATTAACCATGCTGGAATTAAACGCATCATCGAATTGGAATCGGCAATGGCGAACATGGCTATTGAAGTAGCGCAACTACGTATCGAAGTAGATGCGCTGCTTTCGCAGAACCCACCAAAAGGCCTTGCTGTACGCAAGAAAAACCCCGTGATCGTGTACAAAGAAGAGCAGTAAAAATGGATAGGCTCGCCCCATGAGCGCACGCGAGCAGTTAAAAGAAGAGATTATTTCTAAGGCCGTTGTTCACGGAAAAGTTATTTTGTCTTCAGGTAAAGAAGCTGATTACTACGTAGATCTTCGCCGCGTAACCCTTGACTCAGTTGCAGCGCCTCTTGTTGGACAAGTAATGCTCGATTTAACAAAAGATTTAGATTACGAAGCAGTGGGTGGACTTACATTGGGCGCAGATCCTGTTGCTACAGCGATGATGCATGTTGCAGCCCAACAAGGACGAAAGATTGATTCATTCGTTGTACGCAAAGCAGAAAAAGCTCACGGCTTACAACGTCGCATCGAAGGACCAGATGTTGTTGGCAAAAGAGTTTTAGCAGTTGAAGACACATCAACAACAGGTGGTTCAGTTCTCACTGCAGTTGAAGCGCTTAAAGAAGCTGGTGCAATTGTTGTTGGTGTTGCTGTAATTGTTGAACGTGGAGCAGAACCAAAGATTAAGGAAGCTGGCTTGGAGTACCGAGCCGCTTTTCAGTTAAAAGATCTAGGTTTATGACAAGTGGCGCTTGGTGCGCCACTCTTTAACAATCTCTATAACTACTGGAATCAAACTAATCAAAATAATTAGTCCAACAATTGGCAAGATGTATTTATCTACAGAGCCTTCGAGTTTTTCTCCCAAGATATAACCTAAGAAAATAACTGATTGCGTCCATACAAGTCCGCCAATAAAGTTCCAGATAAAAAATGTGCGAGCAGGAATCTTTACGATTCCACACAATGGATTGATAAGTGTTCTTACAAAGGGAACAAAGCGAGCCAACATGATTGCGCGGCCTGTGCCGTATTTACGTAACCACTTCTCTGTTGCCATAACTTTCTGGTGATTAAAAAAACGTCCATCTGGGCGATCAAATAATTTACGGCCATACGTTGCGCCAAAGAGATGTCCAACTTGCGCGCCGACGATTGCAGCAATTGGTGCACCGATAAATAAAGCAACAGGATCTAAAGCGGCTCCACCTAAAAGCGCGGCTCCCGAACCAGAGGCGGCGACTCCTGCGATGAAGAGCAATGAATCTCCAGGAAATGCCAGGCCAACTAACAAGGCGGTCTCGGCAAAGATGATTGCCAGAACGCCGATTAATCCGAGGTCTCCGACGACGGAGTGGGCATCAAAGAGGGTCGATAGGTCCATGCCGTCAGCCTACGGGTCAGGCTAGATGTGTGTGTAATAGATAGGTGTATTTGCCTTTTTCGGGGGCGGTGTGCGTAGACTGCGACAACTTTGTGGGCCGATCGGCCCCATGACGCTCCAACGTACAAGGAAGTAAGAGGAGACACCATGCGAGCTTCCAGCTCCCAATCACTCGTGCACGTAGAAGGCTCAAACCTCACATACGTCTACGTCGTACTTGCCATCTCATTGATCGCCCTAGGTATCGCCTGGGCACTTCGCGCCCAAGTATTGGCGCAGAGCGATGGCACAGCCAAGATGCGTGAAATCGCAGAAGCAGTTCAGGAAGGTGCAGCGGCATATCTCGCGCGCCAGTTCCGAACACTTTCATACTTTGTAGGAATTGTTTTCGTACTTCTCTTCGCACTTCCAGGAGATATGGATATCCGCATCGGACGTTCCATCTTCTTCTTACTCGGTGCAGGATTCTCAGCACTCGTTGGTTACAACGGTATGTGGCTTGCAGTTCGCGCAAATGTTCGCGTTGCAGAAGCAGCACGTAACAAAAATGGCGAGAAGGCTGTACAGATCGCATTTCGTACCGGTGGTGTTGTTGGTATGACAACAGTTGGTCTCGGACTTGTTGGCGCGTCCCTCGTAGTAATCATCTACCGCGAAAACGCACCAGCTGTTCTCGAAGGATTTGGTTTTGGTGCTGCAATGCTCGCGATGTTTATGCGCGTGGGTGGCGGTATCTTTACAAAGGCTGCAGATGTTGGCGCAGACCTCGTTGGTAAAGTTGAAAAGAATATTCCAGAAGATGACCCACGTAACGCTGCAACAATTGCAGATAACGTAGGAGATAACGTCGGTGACTGTGCTGGTATGGCTGCTGACTTGTTCGAGTCATACGCAGTAACACTTGTTGCAGCACTGATTCTCGGTAAAGCAGCACTCGGTGATGCTGGACTTATCTATCCATTGATCGTTCCTGCAATCGGAACTGTCACTGCTGTTATCGGAATCTTTTTAACACGTCTTCGCAAAACAGATAAGAACGCAATGCAAGCAATTAACCGCTCATTCTTCTTATCTGCTTTGATCTCTGCAGTCCTTACAGGACTTGCAACATTTACATACTTGCCATCTGACTTTAAGTTGCTCTCAGGCTTAACACCTGAAGCAATTGCAGCTGCTGGAAATACAAACCCACGTGTTCTTGCATACGGCGCTGTATTAATCGGTATCGCACTTGCTGCGGCAATTCAGGTTCTTACTGGCTTCTTCACTGAAGTTGGAAAGCGTCCAGTAAATGATGTTGCAGCTTCTTCACAGACAGGTGCAGCAACAGTGATTTTGGCTGGTATTTCAGTTGGTTTTGAATCAGCTGTTTACAGTGCAATTCTTATTGCTGCTGCTGTATTCGGTGCATTCGCACTCGGTGGCGGCTCAATCGTTCTCTCACTCCTTGCAATCGCACTTGCTGGTACTGGTCTTTTGACAACAGTTGGTGTCATCGTTGCAATGGATACCTTCGGTCCTATTTCAGATAACGCACAAGGCATTGCAGAAATGTCTGGCGATGTTAAGGGCGAAGGCGCACAGATTCTTACATCCCTCGACGCTGTTGGTAATACAACAAAGGCGATCACTAAGGGAATTGCAATCGCAACTGCAGTACTCGCTGCAACTGCTCTCTTCGGTGCATTCACAGATGCAATCAAGAAAGCTGTCACTGATGCGGGACAAGTTGCTGCAAACCTCGGTCTTGAATATCAAGGCGTGCTCGATGTAGCAAACCCACGTAACCTCGTTGGTTTGATTATCGGTGCAGCAGTTGTATTCCTCTTCTCAGGTCTTGCAGTGAACGCGGTATCACGCGCTGCAGGTGCTGTTGTTATGGAAGTACGTAATCAATTTAAGTTACATCCAGGAATCATGAAGGGCACTGAAAAGCCAGAATACGGCCGCGTTGTAGATATCTGTACACGCGATTCACTGCGCGAACTTGCAACACCTGGATTACTTGCAGTGATGGCACCAATCGCAGTTGGCTTCGGTCTCGGAGTTGGCGCACTCGGTGCATACCTTGCTGGTGCAATCGGTACAGGAACACTTATGGCTGTATTCCTTTCAAACTCTGGCGGTGCGTGGGATAACGCAAAGAAGATGGTTGAAGATGGAAATTACGGTGGCAAGGGTTCTGATGCGCACACTGCAACAATCGTTGGTGACACTGTTGGTGATCCATTTAAAGACACTGCAGGTCCTGCGATTAACCCACTTATTAAGGTGATGAACCTTGTTGGTCTACTTGTTACACCAGCAATCGTTTCACTTGCACTCGGTGGACACACAGGCATCAACGCAATCATCGGTGTTGTTGCAACGTTGATTATTGTTGCCGCTCTAGTGCGCAACCGTCGTCAATCAACTTCGATCGAGTACTAAACCCGATCACTTCCCCGTTGATAGGACTTCATGGCTAAAGAACTGAAAAAGCTTGTGATCGTTGAATCACCAGCTAAAGCACGGAAAATTGGCGGCTACCTCGGCGATGATTACATCGTCGAGGCTAGCGTCGGCCATATCCGTGACTTACCTCAGAGAGCCGCTGATATTCCTAAGGAATACAAGAAGATTGCCTGGGCTAAAGAGGGCGTAGATATCGAAAATGATTTCGCGCCTTTATATGTCATCAATCCAGATAAAAAAGCAAAGGTCGCCGAACTCAAAGAGTTAATGAAAGGCGCCGAAGAGTTATTACTCGCAACCGATGAAGACCGTGAGGGCGAAGCAATTGCGTGGCACTTAGTTGAAGTCTTGCAACCAAAGATTCCAATTAAGCGAATGGTCTTTAATGAAATTACAAAAGAAGCGATTCAATCCGCTGTAGAAAACACACGCGATCTTGATTACCACCTCATCGATGCACAAGAAACACGTCGTGTGCTCGATCGTCTCTATGGTTACAGACTCTCTCCTGTTCTCTGGAAGAAAGTTATGCCACGCATTTCTGCAGGACGCGTGCAATCAGTTGCTACACGTCTCATCGTTGAAAAAGAACGCGAACGCATGGCATTCATTTCATCGTCATGGTGGGACCTCAACGCACAAACAGATCTTGGCTTCACTGCGCGCCTTCTTTCGGTTGATGGCAAGCGCGTTGCCGCAACTGCTGACTTTGGCGCAGATGGCGCTGTTAAAGAAAAGTCACTCGCAAATATTTTGTTACTGGACGAAACCGGTGCGCGCTCACTCGTTGAATCCCTCAAGGGAACACCACTGACAGTTAAGTCAATGGAAGAGTCCCCACGTACCGAAAAACCAAAGGCACCATTTACAACTTCTACTCTTCAGCAAGATGCTGGTTCACGACTTGGTTGGGGCGCGCAAATCACGATGCGCGTTGCACAACGTCTGTATGAAAATGGTTACATCACATACATGCGTACTGACTCAATTAATTTATCCGAGCAAGCAATTAAAGCTGCGCGTGCATCTGCAAAGGCGTTATACGGAGCAGATCACGTTGCTGATGCTCCACGTGTGTATCAAGGAAAATCTAAGAATGCACAAGAAGCACACGAAGCGATTCGCCCTGCAGGAGATACATTTAAAACTCCTGGCGAATTAGCACCAGAACTTTCACGTGATGAATTTGCGTTATATGACCTTATTTGGAAGCGCACTGTTGCATCGCAAATGGCTGATGCTAAAAAGATGCAGATGCGCGTTGATTTTGATGCAACCACCAATGACAAGAAAGAGACCATTTTCCGCGCTAACGGAAGCGTTATTACTTTCCCAGGATTCTTAGCCGCTTATGACGACATCACTGAAGAAAAAACAGATGAAGAGTCAGAAGATAAGCGCTTACCTGCAATGACCGTAGGACAAGCGGTAAAAGTTAATGAATACAACTGCGAAGGCCACGACACAAAGCCACCAGCTCGTTACACAGAACCAACACTTGTTAAAAAACTAGAAGAACTCGGCATCGGTCGTCCTTCTACGTTCGCATCAATTATTCAAACGATTCAAGACCGCGGATATGTGTACAAGCGTGGTCGCGCACTCGTTCCAACGTTCTTAGCGTTTTCAGTTACAGGATTACTAGAAACTCACTTCACCAAGTTAGTTGATTACGAATTCACAGCGAGCATGGAAGAAGATCTCGACAAGATTGCAGCAGGTGAAGCGGGCCGCGTTGATTGGTTGCGTGACTTTTTCTATGGTCACGATGGTCAACCAGGATTAAACGAATTATCTGCAGACCTCGGCGCCATTGATGCACGTGAAGTAAACACAATGCGTCTTGCACCAGATATCGAAATTCGTGTTGGTCGCTACGGTGCGTACTTACAACAAGGCGAAGGTGAAACACGCAAGCTTGCAAATATTCCAGAGACAATGGCGCCAGATGAATTAACACTGGATGCTGCAATCGAAATCCTTGCAAAGCCATCAGGGGAGCGCGAACTCGGTATTGATCCTGCAACTAACTTGCCGATCATTGCTAAGTCCGGACGCTTTGGTCCGTACATCACAGAAGTTTTCCCAGTCGAAGTTGTTCCAGAGGGTGCAAAGAAGAAGCGCAAGAAAGCTGATGATCCAAAGCCAAAGACTGCGTCATTACTTTCAACGATGACACTGGACACTGTTACATATGAAGATGCAATCAAATTACTTTCATTACCGCGCACACTTGGCACTAACAGCGCAGGCGATAACATCACTGTGCAAAATGGTCGCTACGGTCCTTACTTAAAGGCAGGCGCTGATTCGCGCACACTTACATCAGAAGATCAGTTGTTCTCCATCTCTTTGGATGAAGCACTAGAGATTTACTCAAAGCCAAAAGAGCGTCGTCGTGGTGTTGCAAAGCCACCGCTTAAGGAACTTGGAAAAGATCCGGGTACAGAAAAAGATGTCATTGTTAAAGATGGTCGCTTCGGCATGTATGTCACCGATGGAGAAACTAATGCAACGCTGCGTCGCGGTGACACACTAGAAGCGCTCACCCTTGATCGCGCACTCGAATTACTTGCGGGACGCCGTGCATGGGAAGCTGAAAACGGTCCATCTCCAAAGAAGTCACGAAAGAAAGCTGCCCCTAAAAGCCCTAAGGCAAAAGCGCCATCTCTGACTAAGAACACAGTCAAAGCAACTGGACGGGCTACTGGCAAGAAGAAAGCAGCTAAGAAAGAATCATCTACATGAGTTCACTTCCAAGACCTGCCGCCCCTGCGCAGGATGAAACACGTGGAGTCTTAGCGATTCCTGCGTTTCGAAAACTCTGGAACTCCATGTTGTTTTCATCCCTTGGTGATTGGCTCGGTCTACTTGCAACAACAGCGCTCGCGCAACAACTCTCTGGTGATAGCTATGCAAAAGCTAACTTTGCAATCGCAGGTGTATTTATTGCGCGCTTGTTGCCATCTGTCTTCTTAGGACCTCTTGCTGGTGTTCTGGCTGATCGCTTTGATCGTCGCAAACTCATGGTTGTCTGCGACATCTTGCGCACTGCGCTCTATATCTCGATTCCAATTTTTCACAATTACTTCTGGCTATACACCGCAACAATTCTTGTTGAGTGCGTAACTCTCTTCTGGTCTCCAGCAAAAGAAGCATCTGTTCCAAATCTTGTTCCGCGCAGCAAGCTTGAGAGTGCCAACCAAGTTTCACTACTTGCTGCTTACGGCACAGCGCCAATTGCTGCGATTATCTTCTCTATTCTCGCGCTCTTCAGTAACGCATTTAACGCACTCTTACCTTCCTTTGCCACAAACGCTGTAGATATTGCGCTCTACATAAATGCTTTAAGTTTTGCTTTCGCTGCGTACACAATTTGGGGATTACACGAGATTCCTAAGGTAAAGACATCAAAGAAAGATTCAGAAGTTGGAGTTGGTAAATCACTCTGGCAAGGGTGGAAAGCAGTCTCTGGTTCAAAGATTATTCGCGGCCTGATCGTCGGCATGGTTGGTGCATTCGTTGCGGCAGGTGCGGTCATTGGTCTTGCACGTACATTCGTTGGCGATCTAGGCGGCGGTGAAGCCGCATACGGTGTTCTCTTCGGTGCGGTCTTTACTGGCCTTGCAGTTGGTATTGCTGCAGGACCAAAAGTATTCGCACAATTCTCACGTCGCCGTTTATTTGGTGCATCGCTTACAACTGCAGGAATCTTCCTTGTGTTACTCGCACTTATTCCAAACCTTGTTCTTGCAGTAATAATCGTTATTTTCCTCGGTGCATTCTCCGGAATCTGTTGGGTTACAGGCTTCACGATGCTCGGTATGGAAGTACAAGATGAAGTACGTGGTCGCACATTTGCATTCGTGCAATCACTCATCAAAGTCACTCTGGTCGCTGTTTTAGCGATTTCACCGCTTATTGCTGCGGCCTTCGGTGAGCACACCTATAAGTTTGAAAATACAGAGCTGACATATAACGGCGCTGCAATCACAATACTTATTGCTGGTGTTATTGCCGCAATCATCGGATCTATTTCTTATCACCAGATGAAAGATCGTCCGAACGTTTCTTTATGGTCTGATATTTCAAATGCGCTTAAGGGCGAACTTGGCTCCATTACCGGTGCACCTGTTAAAGGAATCTTCATTGCATTCGAAGGCGGAGAAGGCACAGGAAAATCTACGCAATCAAAGATGCTAAAGAAGTGGCTAGAACAAGAGGGCGAAGAAGTTGTTCTCTCTCGCGAACCTGGTGGAACTGATTTAGGACAAGGTTTACGAAAGATTTTGCTTGGTCACGAAACAGGTGCAATATCACCACGTGCAGAAGCGTTGCTATATGCAGCTGATCGCGCACACCACGTTTTCTCACTTATTCGTCCAGCACTTGATCGCGGCGATGTTGTTATTACTGACCGTTACTTTGATTCATCCATTGCATACCAAGGCGCTGGTCGGGTGCTACAACCAAATGAAGTTGCACGTATTTCGCGTTGGGCAACTGAATCACTATTTCCAACGCTAACAATCATTATTGATATGCCAGCCGAAATTGGTCTTGGCAGACTTAAGAGCCGCGATCGCCTAGAAGCAGAACCACTTGCATTCCACGAGCGCGTGCGCAACGAATTCTTGCAAATCGCTTCTATGGATCCAGAACGCTATTTAATTGTTGATGGTCTACAAGCGATTGATGAGATTCACCAACAAATTATTTCTCGAGTTGGTGAGTTACCAGCACTAAAGCGCAATTCAGAGAAGCAGACAAAGACGAAGCGTCGAGCATCGAGAAATCCATGAGCGTCTTTGACACACTTGTTGGGCAAGAGCATCTCATCGCGCAATTACAAGGCGCGATTGCCTCCGCTAAGAACGGCGAAGAAACACAAGAGATGACACATGCGTGGGTCTTTACTGGTCCACCTGGCAGCGGTCGCTCCAGTGCTGCTGTTGCATTCGCGCAAGCACTTGTTTGCCCTTCACTTGGTTGCGGCACATGCAACGCGTGTTTATCCGCAGCAAATGGTGGGCATCCGGATGTCGAAATCATTCGCACAGAAGGACTGTCAATCAAGATTGATGAAGTTCGCGAGCTCCTTACACGTGTTGCTTGGGCACCGTCTATGGGCGGATGGCGCGTGGTTGTTATGGAAGATGCTGATCGGTTAACCGAATCAGCAGCTAATGCGCTTTTGAAAGCAATCGAAGAACCAGGCAATCGCACTGTTTGGTTGCTCTGTGCGCCAACTCTTCACGATGTATTGCCAACTATTCGCTCTCGCTGTCGCCACATGCAACTTGTTACACCAAGTACAAAAGATGTTGCCGCTGTTTTGCAATCGCGCGATGGCATTTCACCACAGATGGCTGATTTTGCAGCGCGAGTCAGTCAAGGACACATTGGTCGCGCTAAGTACATTGCCACAAACGAACACGTGCGCAGCAATCGCAAAGAGATTCTTAAATCAGTCACACAACTCAATAACGTTGCTGACGCATTTAAAGCAGCCCAACGCTTAGTTGATATTGCAACCGAAGATGCCAAGGCTGCTGCAGAGATTCGTGATGAGAAAGAACAAGACGAACTCGCACAGGCATACGGCAAAGGTGCCACGGGACGCGGAATGGCTAGTGGTGGATCAAAGGCACTCAAAGAGTTAGAGAAAGAACAAAAGACTCGCACAACGCGCATGGTCAGAGATTCACTCGATGCCGCACTTCTTGATATTGCTACGTTGTTTCGCGACATCATGATGGTTCAATCTGGACACATTGATGCGTTGATCAATCTGGAAATGGCGCAAGAGATAAATGCGATTGCCAACGTTGTGCCGCCGCACAAGACAATTCAGCGACTCGATGCTGTCATGAAAGCGCGCAAAGCACTTGGATTTAATGCAGCACCGCTGCTCACAATAGAAGCGTTAATGTGCGAACTCGTTTAATTACCGCGCTCGCTGTTGCTGCACTACTGCTCAGCGGTTGCGTTCAAGAAGTAAAGCCGGTCAAGCTAGAAACGCTGCAGGATTTTCAAAGCCAGAAGATTAAATGGCGTACTTGCTATGACTCACTCAAGTGCGCAGATGTTCTAGTGCCGATTGATTACACAAACATAAAACTTGGCACATTTAGGATCTCAATGCTCAAGCACGAAGCCACAAACAAAGAAGATCGCATTGGCTCTATGTTCGTTAACCCAGGGGGTCCTGGTGCATCGGGTGTGGAATACGCCTACAGCGCCGAATACATAGTCAGTCCGCAGCTGCTGGCGCTCTATGACATCGTCGGCTTTGATCCACGTGGGGTTGGGCGCAGTGCGCCAATTCGCTGTTTAACTGATGATGAAACGGATGCTAATTACGCATCGGATTCAAAGCCGGATAATCCAGCAGAGTTCGAAACGTTAGTTAAAGAAGCACAGGATTATGTTGCTAAGTGTGAGAAAAATACAAAGAACTTAACTGCCTACAGCACAGAAAATACTGCGCGGGATATGGATGTTATTCGTGCGGTGCTAGGTGATGAAAAACTAAATTATCTGGGCAAGTCATACGGCACATACCTCGGCACTATTTATGCGCAACTCTTTCCTGACAAAGTCGGTCGAGTCGTTCTAGATGGTGCAATAGATCCAGATGCAACGCCACTACAACAATCACTCACACAAGCTGTTGGATTTGATCAGGCGCTAGATGCGTTTATTAAAGATTGTTTACAGATAGATACGTGCCCGCTGCCAAAGGATGCGACCAAGCAATACTTCACAAATTTGTTTGACTCAGTTACAAAGAAACCGCTGACTACAAGAACAAAGAGAATTGCCACCGAATCACTCGTTGTGCTTGGTACGGCATCGGCGCTCTATGACAACGAATCAGGTTGGCCGATGCTGCGCGTTGCGCTCAAGCAAGCAAAGACCGGCAATGGTTACATGTTTCTTTCACTGGCAGATGCATACACAGGTAGACAACTCAACGGATCGTATCCGAGCAATGAAGGTGATTCGGGTTTTGTCATTGATTGTTTGGATTGGAACGATGCAAGGAGTAATGAACAGATTGCGCAGGATGCGCAGACGTTTAAAGCACAAGCGCCAGTATTTGGTCCGTATCTCGCGTATTCAGGAATATCCTGCAAGTACTTCACAGGCATTAAGCAACCGATAAAGATTAAGCAAGTAAAGACAGCACCGATAATTGTTATTGGCACACTCCGTGATCCTGCGACTCCATATTCATGGGCGGTTGCACTGCACAAGCTGATTACCAATTCACGTTTGATTACTTTGGATGGCGATGGTCACACCGGTCACGGGCGCGGATCTGCTTGCGTTGATAAGTCAGTCGATGCTTATTTCATCACCGGCAAAATCCCTGCTACAGACTTGAAATGTGATTTAAGTACTGCGCTGTAATTTACTTTCTGAAGACTCTTAACAAACCCCAGTAAGTGACACGAAGCATTGCTTCGATAACAATGTTTCCAGACATTTTGCTTTTACCAAATTGACGCTCAACAAAAGTAATTGGAACTTCGGAGATTATGCCACCAACCTTTTTGATCTCACGAGTCATTTCGATTTGGAAGCAGTAACCCTCGCTTTTGATATTGCCTAGGTTCAATTTCTTAATTGCGCCGGTTTTGTAAACTCGGAATCCTGCAGTGGAATCTTTAACTCCTAAACCCAGAAGAAAATTACTATAAATGTTTGCTAAACGTGACAACGCTTCTCTGTGCTTTGACCAATTAAGTACCGAACCACCCTTTATCCAACGACTGCCGATAGCCAAATCGACCTTCGGCTTAGATTCGAACTGAGATAAAAGTTTAGGAAGATCAGATACTTGATGGGAACCATCGGCATCGATTTGAATAATTGCGTCAAAGTTCTTTTCCAAGGCGTATCTATAACCGTCTCGATATGCAGAGCCGAGGCCGGATTTTTTGGACCGTCTCATAATTTCAAGATGACGTATTTCAGATTTCAACTTCTCGCAGATGTCAGCTGTTCCATCTGGTGAGCCGTCATCGACAACCAAATAATTAAAATCGTTACGAAGCACGGTCAATTCTCGAAGCAGGACAGGAAGGCTCTCGACCTCGTTATAGGTCGGAATAATCACCAAGTAAGAAATGCCCACAGCCAAGTATTACAGGCAGAAATTACGAAATAGACCCACGATTCACGCACGCTAAATGGTAAAAAGCACCCCTTTTCATAGGGTTAGATTTACCCATGCGCTTAGACCATGTCTCATATGTAACCTCCCATGATCAACTAGCCGACACCGTTCAACGCCTTGGCGCTCGCCTTGGCAGCACATTTGTTGATGGCGGTATTCATCCACGTTTTGGCACACGTAACTTCACACTTCCATTACAAAATGGTCACTACCTAGAAGTTGTATGCCCACTAGATCATCCATCTTCAGATTCAACTCCGTTCGGCAAAGCTGTTTCACAACGCGCTGCAGAAGGTGGCGGCTGGCTCACATGGGTTGTTGCAGTCGATGATGTTTCTAAGATTGAAAAGCGTTTAGGACGTGCAGCTGTTGATGGTCACCGCACAAAGCCAGATGGAAAAGATTTAGCATGGAAACAAATTGGTGTTCTTGGAACACTAGAAGATAAACAACTCCCATTCTTTATTGAATGGCTTTCCCTTGATCACCCATCAACAGATGGAAAAGCAATTGCAAAGATTGTTAAAGTTGAAATCTCTGGCGATGAGTCACGTATCGAAGAGTGGCTTGGTTCAGAACTCCGTGCAGCTATTGGATCAGATGTTGAAGTTGAGTGGGTTGCAGCAGCGGCAAGCGAAGGTGAATCCGGAATCGTTGCCGTGCATGTGATGACACCTAGTGGTGTTGTGAGGCTTGATTAGATATAAATTATTTACCTAAAGTTATGTAGTGAATTTCCAAAGACCGGCATAGATCAACGTCAAATAGTTTAAATGGATCGAGAATAACTTTTCCACGAAATGCTACCAACATTTCCTCCGTAGAATACTTCTTGTAACTATCCCACGGCGTCAACACCAGTAGAAAATCAACCAAATGAAAAATCTCCTCCGGAGTCTTAACAAAGGTTGCTTCTAAATCTTGAATCGCAGTAACTACAGGGTCGTGAACAAAAATATTTGCTCGATATTGCAAGTTTTTAATATTTGCTATGGAAGGCGAATTCTTTGTTGAATGAGTGTTTTCTTTATATGTAAGGCCAAAAACTCCAATATTTGGTTTACATGTCCCAAAATCGATTAGAGATTCAAGCATTCGTGACGCCCAAAACTTTTGGTATTTGCTGTGGTTGAGATACGACTTGAAAACCTCGGAATTTACTCCAAACTTCTCGGACATTTCCGTGATAGAAACTATGTCACGTTCAATATTCCCGCCTGAAATACCGAGACCCGGGCGCAAATATGCAAATTCTCCGATTCTTTTGTCCATACGGAGAGCAGGGGTGATTTGTTCCCAGTCGGCTCCGATTTTATTGCAAACTTCGGCCAATGAATTTGAAAGAGAAACATCAGCTGCCAGGTAAAGGTTGATTGATATCTTTGTTAACTCTGCAGATTCATAACTCATGAGCAAAATCGGACAAGAACCTAGTTGCAGAATTTTCTGAAAAATTTCAGGTAAAGGTTGTTGAGGGTTAAGGCAGCCGATGATGTAACGTTCTGGATATAAATTTCTATTTATTGCATCACCAAAAATTAACGTCTCAACTTGATAATAAACCGAGGTATCAAGAATGGAAGAGATATCTCTAGAATATCCTGGCGGCACTTGACACAAAATTACTAGAGGAACCTTTAAATCAATTTCTTGGTTAAGTTGTTGAATTAAATCGGTGATTTCACTTGTATCACTTACCCCATCCGAGTCGGTTGAGACGTCTTTCGAAATATAGATTATGTCGCACAATTCTAAATCTTTAATCTCATTGGTGAACATTTGCAATTCAGTATTTGATTTTAAAATTTGACTGAGTCCAGGTTCTAAAATATTCGACACCCCGGTTTTAAGGAGATTTACTAGGCTAGTATCGTTATCAAAACAAACAGTTTCATAACCTTTCGAACTCAGGCCCGCAGAAGTGATTATGCCTAAGTGACTTAGTCCGACGAAACCAATTTTTGAATTTAATTCTTTTTTCAACTTAATCTCCACTCACCGAATTCAAAGTATTCAGAATCCAGAGATCTTTTTGGAGACTTGTTGGAATTTTGTTTCGAACGGCAGAATTAAAGTCGTCATATTCCGCCACCCAAGTTGGATCTCCCTGAGGTTCAATGAGGGTAGTTTCTTTAGGCACTCCGCTCGGTAAAACTCTTTCCCGTAGAGTCAACACAGACGATCCCCACTTACATAAACCATCTATATGAGCACTTCCCATCGAACCGATGATCTCAAATCGAAAAGTATTACGCCACATGCATAAATTCATTTCTAGACTGACAACGGGTTTACTCTTGTTAGAAACCAACAAAGCTCTATCTGGTGATTTATTCTCAAATTTATTCAAAAATGCGGCAAACGTTATGGAATGTGGTAAATCCAAAACAAAGTCCAACATATCCAAGAGATGCGATCCTAGATCCAAAAGAACACCCTGACCTTCATCTCGCCAAGGTGAATCTCGAACCAACCTTGCGGTGCCATTACCGTAGTAAATACTTACAGAGTACAAATCTCCTAACTCATTCTTTTTGATGATTTCTCTCAGTCTGATGATATTTGGTTCAAATCGATGATTGTAGGCTACTTGAATTCGCACGGAATTCTTTACGGCAAGGTCTTCTAATCTACTTATATTCTTTGAAGAGTAAACCCATAAAGGTTTCTCAACCAAAACATGCTTATGATTTTGAATCAAATATTCAACCAAATCGAATTTGGGTGAATCCGGCACACATAGAATAGCTGCGTCATACAACTCCAAGGGCACTTGAGATAAATCTTGGTAATCTGCTTCACTATTTGCAGAATCAACCGTGGCGACTACATCGTTTTTCGCTACCGAAATTCTCTTTTTCCCCTGTATGCCAAGTCCAACAACAACTACACGCATAAAATGATAACTTCCACTCGAAAAAAATAGGTTCTAAATTCCATTCGAGATTTTTTCTTCAATAGAATTCAATTTTGCAATCAATTCTCGTGGAGTTATAGGCACATTTCCATCGTGCTCACACTCACAAGCAGCGGCCAGATTTCCAATGATACTGGCAATAATCGGATTATTTGTTGTTAGCATGGACAAAGTTGCGTATGCGAGAAGTGCATCACCCGCACCGACAGGGTCTACCAAATGATCAACAAAACTATCCATGACCGCAAAGCTATCTAAAGATTCATGATTGCTGTCCAAGCAGGTAAGAATTCCTCGATCACTCAACTTTAATATAAGTAATTTTGTTTTACATTTGTCGTATAACTGACTAGCAAGCGCACGAATACCAGAATCTTGATCAGCTAAAGAAAATCGAGCTTCACGTTCATTAGGCGTAATCAAATCAAAGCCTTTAAAGTCGAGAATATTTCCCCATCGACTTGCAACTTGGCTATCAGCCACCTTGAAAACTTTTTGAGGAATTGAATCTGTTATTTTCTCAATGGTTCTCCGATTAAAAATCCCATGCCTAAAATCGCTGAAAATTAATGCGTCACAAGGGACCTTTGAAATACTCTGGGTCAATTGCTCAAGAATTTCGTCTGATATAGAACTGTTATCTAATGTATCAACTTTAAGTAGTCGATAGGTTCCAACCACGATTGCATTCTTATTTACAGTAGGCCTATTTTTGTCCACAATTATGTTATTTGTTATTCCGGCAGAGTTGATTTTTTCTTGGACAAATTTTCCTAAATCATCTGAACCAACAACTGAGGAAAATGTCACTTCTGCGCCCGCACTCTTTAAGTGTTCGGCAACTATTCCTGCTCCACCAACGATATCTGTTTTAGATTCGAATTGTACGCTAATCGTTGGAGTTTTAGTTTGTCCACCTATCATCACGCAATTTGTGTAACTGTCTACAATCGTATCACCCACGACATGGATTTTTTTTCCTGAGAAATTTTCAATTGATTTATACAAATCAGAAAAACTCAAATTATTGCGCGAAAGGAGCATCATGAGTTTTTCAATTTTGAGCGAAGGTGGGGCTAAATTAATTAAGTTTGAGGACGAGTAGACGATATCCCCTGGCGTGAACACGATTTCTCCGCCATAGGAACTTATAACTTCAATTTCTTGCTCTGTTTTTTCAGAGATTTTACTGGTTGCAGTGTATTCATAACCCTTAGCGTAAATATCAGGTTTAATTATTTTAAGGTTCTCTAAAGGAGTTGGGTTTTCATCAATAATTACATAATCAACCAACTCAAATGCAGCCAGATTAATAGCTCTCAAATCCTGCGGCACGTGAGGTCGGTATTCACCTTTGTTTATGTGTTGATCTGCGGTCAGACTTGCAATCAAAACAGGTGCCTTACTCTTTGCATAAAGCAAGTGTCGTACATGGCCTGGATGCACTACATCAAAAACTCCATGACACATGATTACTTTTTTGTCTCGTGGTGGTTCGCCCAAGATTTCACGGAGTTCTGTAGCAGTCTTAATTTTATGCTTGTATCTTTCGGTTAAGCTAAATTCCATTTGTGGGCTTCCTCTCGCAGTTAAACATTTTTGGCGAACTCGCTTAACGATCCATAAACTTGAACCATGTTTGAGTGGCTTTCGCGATACTTTCTGGCTCCCATAACGGTGCATTTTCCCAGTCTGAGATATTTTTTATCATTAGACCAACGCCTTGAGAGAAGGTTACTTCTGGTTGCCAGCCAAGTAAAGATGTAATTTTTGAAATATCGGCGTGTGTTGCATCAGGCTCACCTGGTCTTTTTGGAAGGTAAACGATTGGGCCGCCAAGAATTTTAACTAAAGAATTAATCGATTGGGGATTGCCTCCTCCTAAATTAAAACGCTCCCCACTGACATTTGAAGTTGCCGCAAGCAAAAAAGCTTTTGCAACATCTGTTACATAAACAAAGTCTCTAAGTTGGGAGCCATCACCAACTACCGTAAAAGGTTTTCCTGCCAACTTTTGTTTTAAAAAAACCCCAAAAACCGCTCCATAAGCACCTGTTGTCCGAACACGGGGACCATATGCATTAAAAATACACACTGCATTGGCTTTTAATCCATACACATTATTCCAATGAAAAACTGCTTGTTCACCCATATTTTTTGATAATGCGTATGGATACATTGGCAGAATCGGAGCAGATTCGCTTGTCGGTGTTGCAGCCAAGCCGTAACATGAAGAAGATGAAGCGTAAACAAACTTGCTAACGTTGTTAAATCGCGAACATTCTAAAACCCTTACGGTGCCTTGAACGTTAACTTTCATATACTCATCTGGTTTTTCAATTGAAGGAACAATGTCGCCAATTCCCGCAAGGTGGAATACATAAGTCGCTGATTGAAAAATTCCCGAATCTGCTTGAAGATCTAGAATATTCTCCCTAAAAATTTCTAAATTGGGATTATTTAAATTATGAGTCAGATTTGACTCGTGCCCACCTGAAAAGTTATCAATAACCCGAACATTGTGACCTTGATCCAGTAAAAGATCCACGAGATGACTGCCAATAAACCCAGCCCCCCCAGTGACAACCGAAATAACTTTACTCACTGAGCTTGAATTCTCTTTAATCGTCGCACGTTGAAGTAAATATCATCAGAAAGACTGTTAGGTATTTTTCCTTGAGCTAAAGCTTCACTTAATTCGCTTACAGCATCTTCGATTGAATACTTCGGAACAAAACCTAATTTATTTTTAATCTTGTCGGAGTTAATGTGATACGAGCGATTATCATCTGACGACGTCGTTGAAATTTTAATCGGAGATTTATTTGGGTATTTCTTTTCAATAACATCTTTAACTAAAGTAGCAATATTCTTAATCGTCATATTCTGACTTCCTACATTAAAAGTTTCATTAGCAATTAATTCATCCTCAGCTTCGAGCAACAATTGAACTACATCGCAATAATCTTGCACATGCAAATTCGGGCGCATTTGGTCTCCGCCAAAAACTGTTATTTCAGAATTGTTGTAAGCTAAATTTGTCAGAATGTTGACTGAGAGATCCATCCTCTGACGTGGGGCATAGCCGCAAACTGTTGCCGGCCGAAAGATAACTCCAATAAAATTTTTATCCGTATGTTTTTTCAGAAGGGGTTCGCACATTCCCTTGTACTTGTTATATAAAGTAAGCGGAACCAATGGGTGATCTTCTGTAACATTTGGAAGTTCCGAAACACCATACACAGAACTAGAAGATGCATAGATAAATCGCTTTACTCCCGCCGCCTTTGCTGCGATAACCATTGGCTCAAATGCATCAAGATTTACGGATGTTGAAAGTGCTTCATCTAATTCAAAGCTCGCATCATTTGAAATACACGCTAAGTTAATTACCGCATCCTGTCCAGTGAGCGCTATTTTTACCTTTTCGATTTCGCGAATATCCCCTTGAATCACCCTAAGATTCGGATTCTCAGTTGGTAAGAATTCATCGGTGAAAAATAGCGTGTCATAAACAGTGACAACATAACCGTTTTTGAGGAGTTGTGGAACTAATCGACTTCCACAGTAACCAGCGCCCCCAGTGATAAGAACGCGTTTGAATTTACTCATAGCCACTCCTAAGATACTTTTTACTTTTGTCGGCGGTTCGCCAAATCTACATTATATATTTGCAAACAATCAGCAAAACTCACCTATGGTGGTGAGGGTTTTTGTAGCTATGTGACGTAACATAAAGGCAATTCGAGGGCTTGGGGTACATATGAACTTAAAAATTAAGTTATTCGCAGATGGGGCAAATTTAGACCAAATCAGTGCCCTTTCGGAAAATCCAAAAGTAGCTGGCTTCACAACAAATCCAACTCTCATGAAAAATGCTGGCGTCGCAGATTACGAAAAATTCGCCAAAGATGCTCTAGAAATTATTGGAAACAGACCAATCTCTTTTGAAGTTTTTAGTGATGACGTAAACGAAATGATCGAACAAGCGCTGGTTATTTCATCATGGGGAAAGAATATTTCTATTAAAATTCCTATCACAACGACCAAGGGAGAATTCACCAATAAAGTTATTAGAGAGTTGGGAAATCAAGGGGTCCCCTTAAACATAACTGCAATCTTAACTGTGCGCCAAATTTCCAAAATATTGCCTGATATTAACTTAGATACTCAAAATATAATTTCAGTGTTTGCAGGTAGAATTGCCGATACCGGTGTTAATCCAAGAAACATCATGGTCGAATGCCTTGCTAAATTGAAACAGCATCCCCGATGCGAACTTCTTTGGGCAAGTCCACGGGAGATTTTAAATTTAATTGAAGCAGATGAAGTTGGCTGCCATATAATTACCATGACGCCGGACCTATGGAAGAAAATGGAAAACCTTGGCAAAGACTTAGAAGAGTTCTCTTTAGACACCGTTCGCATGTTTTATAAAGATGCTCAATCAGCAGGTTATTCGATCAAGTAGTCAATGAAATTTAAGACTTTATTTCTGGATCGAGATGGTGTCATAAATTCCTTGATTCTAGACAACAATCAACTCCCGAGGTCTCCGCGTCACAGCCGCGAATTAAATTTTCTCCCTGGTACGTCTGCTGCTTTGACACTAGCCAAGGACAAGGGATATGAAATTTATGTTGTGACCAATCAACCAGATATCGAGAAGGGATTAATTTCCAGGAAAGAATCTGAAGAAATAAATTTTAAAATCATGAGTGAATTTCCCCAGATTAATGATATTTATGTTTGTCCTCATACTCAAACATCGAATTGCTTATGCAGAAAACCAAAACCAGGTTTGATTCTAAATTCAGAAATTTACCCGGAAATAGATTTTAACCATGCATGGATGGTTGGGGATAGGTGGGTTGACATAGCAGCTGGTGTCTCTGCAAACCTAAAAACTATTTTAATTGAAAACGAATTTTCCTGGGTTACGACAACGACAGGAATTCCCAACGAGAATTTGATAGCCCAGCACAACGTATCGAATCTAAGGGAAGCTGTTGAGATTATTTAAAGGTTGACTTCACTTTCCCATTTTGGAGTAGCTGCGTCTAAGACAGGGTGCCCAATCAGTAGGTGCCACATCAGTGCTTGAAAACCTTCAACTTGTGTTGTGACGTGAGAACTATTAATCGTAGGAATAAGTATGCAGGCTGTTGAATACTTCTTTAGGTGTCCTCCATCGCGGCCGACTACACCAACCACACTTGCTCCGCATTCGCGCGCAAGATCTACAGCAGAAACTAAATTCGGACTGATGTTCATTTCAGACGAACCGCCACCTACCGAAAACACAAATAAGCAGTCATTTTTATCAAAGCGAGAAACCTTTAACCAATTTGAGTAAGCAGTTTCCCAACTCTCATCATTTACTCGAGCAGTTAGTTCTGAAACGTTGTCAGTAATACTGTACGCCTCAAATCCTCCCAGTTTTCTAAAATCTGCAGTCGCATGCGAAGAATGACCCGCGCCACCGCCCGAACCTGCAAAAAATAGACGACCTTTTTTGTTTCGAGTGTCAAGCAGAACTTTCGCAACCTTATCGATTTCATCCGAGTCTAATTGGTTCAGAATTTCAACCGACTCCTGTAAGAATTCTTTTGTATAGCTCATTTACTTGCCCTTCAATTTAGTAGGTATACCTCAAAACTTACTGCAAAACTATTCAGGAAGTGCGTAATTCAAATATTCAAACCCTCGGCAATCCATTTTCCAAATGGAATACATGAAGTCCAACCGGGTGAAACGGCATTGAGCACATGTGTTGACCGATCACCATCGAGAACGAGGAAATCTTGCTCAAGTTTTCCGGTTTGCAAATTCACAAGTTGAGAACGTATACCGGGGGGTTTCTTCTTCCAACCCTTGACCTCTATAACCGAAGGTACTAACTCCGAAGATTCCCTGATTAAAGTGGAAGTCAAAAATTTAGGAACCTCAGTTTTAATTATCTCAGGAACATTATGGTGCTCACCTTTCAATAACGAAAACAGTCCAAGACTTGTGTCTAAACCATCTCGTAATTTAAATTTATTCCAAATTTTGTATTGCTCGCGGCCTAAAACTGGAATCGCGCTAGGTCCTATTTTTACCTTGTAATCTGAAGTCAATGTGAAATGCACTCCCAGAAATGGATTTAAGGGGTGTGGAACGGGATACACAAGTGTTTTTAAAGGTAGTTTCTCCTCAGAAACATATCTATAAACTCCCAAAAATGGCACCATAGAAAATTCCTTACCCACGTTAAAATCATGGGCAATTCGATCGGCCCCAGAACCGGAACAGTTCACAACATAATTAGTTTTAAACAACTCTTCGTTTAAAAATAATCGCTGCTGTGCATCAATTTTTACTTTACTTCCGAGAAAAAAGCAGCCACCTAGTTCCTTAACTTCTGTAGCTAGAGCTTCAATAACTCGAGAAGGATCTGAGACAGCTGTATTTGGAGACCATAAAAATTTATCGAAAGTTTTGGCTAGTGGCTCGAATTTTGGGAGTTGATTACTAGGCAATAATTCTAATTTAACACCATTGGTTATTCCGCGTTGGAAGAGAGAATCAATTCTTTCAGATTCTGATTGATTTCTTGCCACTACGACTTTTCCAACTCGGCGAACTGGAATTTTGTGCCTCGCTGCTAATTCAGTTAGTTGGATGTTTCCTTCAAGGCAAAATTTTGCTTTCAAAGAATCTGGAGAGTAATAAAATCCAGCATGCAAAACTCCTGAATTTCTTCCACTGGCATGCGCCCCTAGTTTCATTTCTTTTTCTAATATTGCTAACTTCAAATTTTTATTTTGCTGTAAAAGGGCGCGTGCAACCGAAAGGCCAATCACCCCACCACCGATAACCGCTACATCATAAGTATGGCCCAAAGTTCGTCCCCCTTTAGATGTTGCCAGTTTAAAGTAAGGCGAGTTTTATTCCAGGCTTAACGCGGACGACGTCTGCGTTGACTTGAATTAGGTCTTGGGCGCTTTCCACCGCTGCGGGAAGGTCCACGGGATTCAGTAATTGGGGCGACGTAAGGGATTCCGCTTGGTTCTTGGGCGCCGGTGATTGTCATTAGTTCGGCGTCATTTGGTTTTACGCCTACGAATTTAGGTGTGACACCGGCGCGAGAAGTTAATCCCTTAACAGATGTTTGCTGTTTCGTTGTTGCAAGTACTACTACTCCACCAGCTTCGCCTGCACGTGCTGTACGACCGGAGCGGTGTAGATAATCCTTGTGATCTGTTGGTGCGTCTACGTGCACAACGAGTGAGATGCCATCGACGTGGATACCGCGGGCGGCGACGTCAGTTGCAACGAGTGCTGCGTTTTCTTGTTCTTTAAAAAGTTTGAGTGTGCGAGTACGAACAGCTTGTGACTTTCCACCGTGCAGGGCACCGACTGGAACGCCAGCTTTTGCAAGGTTGTCGGCTAAACGATCTGCGCCGCGTTGGGTTTTAACAAAGAGAATTGTTTTTCCGTTGCGGGCTGCGATTTGTGCGGTGATTAAGTCTTTGTCACCTGGGTGCATAACAAGAACGTGGTGTTCCATTGTTGATACAGATGCACGGTCGTTTTGTAGTGAGTGTGTCTTTGGGTTTTTGAGGTATGACTTAACGAGTGAGTCGACACCGCGATCAAGAGTTGCTGAGAAGAGCAGACGCTGTCCGCCCATTTTGCCTTGATCAAGAATCTCTTTTACAACTGGCAAGAAGCCCATGTCAGCCATTTGATCAGCTTCATCGAGGACAGTGATCTCGAGGTTATCGAGCTGTACTTCTCCGCGATTAAGTAGATCGATGAGGCGACCAGGTGTTGCAACAAGAATGGCTGTTGCTTTGCGCATTGCAGTGATCTGCTTGGCGTATGGCATACCGCCGGCGATAACAACTGATTCGTGACCAATTGCGCGAGCAAGTGGTGTTAGAACTTCATCGATTTGTTGTGCGAGTTCGCGAGTTGGTGTGAGTACTAAAGCGAGTGGTTTGTGGGGCTTTGCTTGCTTATTTTGTAGGTTATTAAGAAGTGCTAAACCAAATGCAAGAGTTTTACCTGATCCTGTTTGTCCGCGACCCAAGATGTCGTGGCCTTTGAGTGCATCAGGCAGTGTTGCGATTTGGATAGGAAATGGTGATGTTTTTCCTTGTGCGTTAAGAGCGTTGACAAGGGGCGCAGAAATTCCTAATTGAGTCCAGGTTACGTCTGTGTCAGTTAGCGTTGCGCTAGTTGATGTTGCATTGTGTGACTTTGTTTCAATCACTTCTTCCGTGATGTAGTTATCGTTGACGCCAAAATCAACAGCTTCGCGGGTGTGTGTACGCGCGTGGGCAGTTGATGCTTTCTTGCCGCCGTATGTCTTGTTTACTGTGCGTGAGTCAGTTGTGGTGCGTGGTTTAAAGGTTCTTTCAGTTCTGTTATTCGCACGTGTTGTGTCTGGGCGCTCTGTTTCTGGTTTACGTGGCTTTTGACCAGGGATCCACTTGGTGCGCTTTTGTGGCACAAAATTTGGGCGACCATCATTGGCAGGATCTGCCTTCGCCGCTTCGCGGCGAGTTGTTGGACGTGTGTCAGATTGTTTGTAGTCGGTCTTTTTGAACTCTGACTTCTTATCGGATTTCTTAAAAGTTGTTTTCTTGTATTCACCGGAGCGGTATTCAGTTTTCTTAAATGTGCGCTCTGTATTTTCTGGGCGTGCTGGACGCTCAGCGCGTTCTGTGCGCTTTGCTACGAATTCATCGGCACGTGAAGTTGTCTTTGCCTTTGGTGCAATCTTTTCTTGGTAGCGCTTTGCACGTAGCTTGGAGCGTTCTAGATTGCGCTCTTCTTTACGTGTTGGAGTTCCCTTTGGACCATCGCTGTAACGGCGAGTTGTCTTTGGCGCTGTCTTCTTAACTGAACGTGATTCAGTTCGTACTTCTTTATCTATTGGGTTAAATGTTGATTTGGTGGATTTAGCAGCGTTCTTCTTTGTGCGCGGCTTTCCAGCTGATGCTGCGCGGCGGGCTTTTCCAGGGGCAGCAGTACGTGGTTGTAGAGACATGATTTTATGGTTACCAATCGAGAGACAAGCGCGTCTCGATCAAGATTGGTGCTTAAGACTCGCAAGTAAGTGCTATTTAGCACTTTGGGGGGAAGAGCTTTCTTTCGGATGAAAGAACGTGCCAATTCTACCGTGGATTATTGGTTGTAATTACCACGGGTAATCAGTGCACCTGAGAGGATTTGCCGATGAGCGAAAAGACGAATGTGCGTTGGTTGCCTCAATACATTGCCCTTGGAATCACATGGGGATGCTCATTTATCTTCATCAAATTAGGCCTTGAGTTCTTATCCCCTGTTGGTGTGGCATTTGGTGGAGTGGCACTGGGCGCACTGACTCTTGTGACATTTGCACGCATAAGAAACATTGCGCTGCCACGTGAATTAAAGACGTGGGCGCACTTAACTTTTCCAGCAATGACGCTCAACGTGATTCCTGGGTACTTATTTCCCGTGGCTGAGCAATCTGTCACATCTGTGTTGGCCGGGATCATTAATGCAGTGACGCCTTTGATGACGTTGATTGCAATCATGTTGGTATTTAGATCTGAAAAAGTGACAAAGGCGCAAGTAATTGGTTTGTTCTTGGGTTTTGTTGGAGTGCTAACTGTTTTGGGTGCGTGGCAGGGATTGGGTGAGAATCCTTTATCTGCAGTGTTGGCGCTCTTGTTATCGGTGGCATGTTACGGAGTGTCATTTCCGTATTCACGTAAATTCATTCTGCCGCTTGGGCTTCGCCCAGAAGCAGCAGCTGCAACACAATTAGTTATTGCTACCGCAATCTTGTTGCCCTTTTATTTAATCGATGGTGGCGTTACTGGCGATGTGTCGTTGGTGCCGATGCTTGCGATGGTGGGACTTGGAATGTTTGGTCGTGGGTTTGCATACATCTGGAACTTTCAGATTATGGCGGCAGCGGGAAGTGCGATTGCAAGTTCAGTTACGTATGTGACACCGGTGGTTGCCGTGATTGTGGGCGTTATCTTTTTGGGCGAGGGTGTTACCTGGTATGAACCAGTTGGTGGTGCGATTGTTTTATTGGGAGCTGCGATTGCGCAGGGAAGAATAAAACTTAATCGATCTTAAAGCCGTCGCGAATTGGTCCCATTTCAATACCAGCGGCTGCGTGATCTGTGTTTTCACCGCGTGCAAGTTGGGCAGCGTGTGCCTTGTTATGCCAGCGCTCCTCGATTTTGCCGTAGCGCCAGATAAGAAGTGCGACTGCCCAGACAACAACAAAAGCGCCCACAATGAAGTACCCAGCACTGTTTAAATTGAAGGCAACTGCGTAATCCCAGAAGCCACCAGTCAGATTTAGTTGTTGCGCAATTACTTGGCAGATTTCTAATCCACCAACAAAGAGTGCAACAGCAACAGAGAGACCAGTAATGATGATGTTGTAATAAACCTTACGTACTGGCTTTGAAAACGCCCAGCCGTAAGCAAAGTTCATAAATGAGCCATCGATGGTGTCCAGCAGTGACATGCCGCCAGCAAAGAAGAGTGGCAGCGAAATAATTGCCCACCATGGCAAGCCAGCAACAACGGATGAGCCTGCTAGAACAAGCAGACCAATTTCTGTTGCAGTATCAAAACCGAGACCGAAGAGAATGCCGAGTGGATACATCTTCCAAGACTTATCGATGCGACGAGCTATTGGTCCGAAGAAGCGCATAAGCAGACCGCGAGAGTTAAGGTGCTTTTCTAACTCTTCGTCACTGTATGTTCCTTTGCGCATCTGAATAAATACACCGACGATTGATACCAAAATAATTAAGTTAAGAATTGCAATGAGCATCAAGAAGGTGCCAGAGACAGTTAGACCGATAAGGCCGGTGTAGTGGTGAAGCGCTGAGTCTTCATCCTTTAATTGGCCACCGAGTGCTTTGATTCCAAAGTTAAGTAAGAGCGCTAGAGCAAATACAACGGATGAGTGACCGAGAGAGAAGAAGAAACCAACTGCGAGAGGACGTTGTCCTTCTGACATTAATTTACGTGTGGTGTTATCAATTGCGCTGATGTGATCGGCGTCGAATGCGTGACGCATTCCAAGAACGTACGCCAGCGCTGCTGTGCCCCAACCAAATAAAGAACCGTCGCTTAATTCGTAGCGACCACTTGTTGCTTTCCACATAAGCAATCCACCAGCGATGTGAAGGAAAGCGATAAAACCAAACATCAAGGCCATGCGACGCCATTCATCCTTTGTCAGGCGATCGCGGAAGGCAACCTTGGGGGTTTGTGCAACAACTTGGTTCATGAGCTGCTTTCGAGGGCTGGGTGCTAGATGCAAACCATTTGCAAGTAGCAAGGGTAAGTCACGCTCAGCGAGGTGTCCATTTGAAAGGGCCATAAACTGGGCAGCGTGAAGCGCGCTCTCCTACTTATTACGGCATTGGTGGCATCCCTTGTGCCGATGGCGCCAGCGGTGGCGGGCACGTGCGATTGGGACACCGATCCGGGCTGGGTCGCTCGAGAGAATGCAAAGCCTGGGGCAAAGCAGTGGGATCTAGGCGCACCGGTTCGGATGAGTGCGGATTTTTCTAGGCGAGTGAATGTAAAAAGAATCGAAGGTTGGTTTGGTGCAACCAGTGCGCAGTGCGGACAGAACGTTGCGCTGCATATTGTTGGCGCTGCTGCGGGTGCGCAAACAACGATTTCGATTTATCGCATGGGTTATTACGGCGGCGCTCGCGCACGTTTAGTTGCTGTTGAAAAAGCAGTGGGCGATTTATGGAAATTTAAAGTTACGCAAAATACTCCGCCCGGACAGTATTTATTTAGGTTGGACGCAGATCGACGTAAAACATCTTTTGTGCCATTGGTCATCAGAGATCAAAAGTCGAAGAGCGCGATTACTTTTATTTCTTCCGTTCTGACGTGGCAGGCATATAACCAGTGGGGTGGATCATCACTCTATAAAGGCCCGGATGCTAAGCGAGAGACAAAAGCTTTATCTGTAACTTTTAACAGACCATATGACGGTGACGGCGCTGGGCAATTTAGATATATGGAATTTCCTGCGTTGTATGTGGCCGAGCGAGCCGGGCACGAAATTAATTACATTACGGATTTAGATTTAGATACTGATCCGACTGCGCTGCGAAATACAAAGTCAATTGTTGTTGGTGGACATAGCGAATATTGGACAGAGCGCATGCGCGGTGCCATTGATACATCAGTTGATCGCGGAATTAACTTTGTAGCATTGGGTGGTAATACCGCGTATAACAAAATTACATATGATCCAAAGACTCGCACAATGAGCAACATCGTTATGTGGCGAGATCCAAGTGTTAAGAAACCGGAAGCGTTATTACTCGGCGCACAGTTCTTTGCATTGGGTGTTAAGAGTGATTACACCGTAAAGAGTTCGGCGCAGTGGCCCTTTAATGTGCTTAAGCAGAACGAGAAAATACTCGGAGTTGTTGGGCGCGAAGTAGATGCGCCACCAAGTGCGGGTAAGCGAGTGGGCGTTGAAATACTTGCAGAATCGCCACCAGTGGGAGATGCGAAGATTGCAGCCGTTGCTACGTATTACACACGTGAAAGCGAAGCGGGCATCTTAAATATTGGTACAAATGGTTGGGTCTGCGCGATTGATAACAAGTGTCCGTGGGGTCATACCTTTTCTATCAAGACGCGTAAGCAAATTGCTGCGGTGACAGGTGCGATCTTTGAAGGACTTACGCGTGGGCCGCTCGGTAAATGGCGCCCAGCAACAATTGATATTCCAGCGCAACTCTAAGAAATTGCGTATAGAGTCCTGCACATAACTCGCTACGTATCGGGGAGGTTCGATGGGCGAAGATGAAGGCCAAGACGAGCTTGTAACTGAGGAAATGCTCTGGGACAGAATTCCAGAAGTAGATGGCGCAGAACGCGCAAGTACTTATTACGAACTTAGTGCCCGAATCTATGCTCGCGGACAATACGACGAAGCACTCGCACTTGCAGAAACTGCGTGCGATATTTATTCAACACTCGGCGCCAATGCTCCTTCAGAAGGTTTAGCGCAGGCGTACTCAGCAATTGGTTATAACTTAAATCAACTCAAGCGTATGGATGAAGCTGCAACTGCGATGAGCAAAGCTGTTGAGATTTTGCGCGAGAACAAATCTCCAATTGCGCTAGAACTTGCTTGCACACTCGGCGAGTGGTGGTACTCATCAAAGAATTACGAAAAAGTAATTTCAACAATGGAAGAGTGCGCACAAGAGCACCTCGTTGATGGAAATGAAATTGGCGCAGCAAATGATTTACACCTCATTGGTTGCGCATACCGCGATCTCAAGCGCTATAACGAAGCGATTGGTTCTTTCCAAGAAGCGCGTGCTCTCTATAAGAGCAATAAAGAAGTAATTCACGTTGCTCGTTGTGATCAGAAGATTGCTTCTTGTTATGTCGAACTCTCCGATGGCGATGCTGCGCTCGAATCAGCGCGTAAAGCACTCGATGTCTTTGAGACCGCACACGATCACTTGCGCGAAACCTTTGCTCTATTTGAATACGGAAAGGCTCAAGTTTTGCTCGGCAAATTAGAAGAAGGATTAGATTCTTTGGACACTGTCTTGCAGACAGCGACAGAGGAAGATCCAAAGGACTTCGAATTTATCGTTGATATCGAATCTCGTATGGCAGCAGTTATGCGCACTCTTGGTCGCACCACTGAGGCTGATGAAGTTGAGCGCCGTTTAACTTCTGTGCGCGATGCGATGATTGAAGATACGAACAACGAAGAAGAGCGCGCTTAAAAAACTAGCGTGGCAGGTGCTGCAAAGCCCAGTGATACATCGCAATGGCACCCGCGGCCGATGCGTTCATTGATCTAGTTGATCCGTACTGATTGATCTCATAAATAACTGGGCACGCAGCAATTGCTTCTTCTGACATTCCGGCGCCTTCTTGGCCAAATAAAAGTACGCATGTTTCTGGCAACTGTGCGGATTCAAGTTGTTTAGAACCGGGCACGTTATCTATTCCAATGATTGGAACATTGTTTTCTGTGCACCATTGTTTGAAGTCAGCAATTGTTGGGTGGTGAATTACAGATAAGTATCTATCTGTAACCATAGCACCGCGTTTATTCCAATCGCGTTTGCCAACAATGTGCACTGCTGTGACGTTAAATGCGTTCGCTGTTCTGACGATTGAACCAATATTTAAATCGTGTTGCCAATTCTCAATTGCAATATGTAACTTGTGACGCTTTGTATCTAGGTCAGCAACGATTGCTTCGACTTTCCAATAACGATAATGATCTAAAACATTTCGTCGATCGCCGTTTTCAAGAAGCTCTGGATCGAATTGATCACCCGTTGGCCATGGCTTTTCATGAGGGCCAACACCTACGACAGGAAAAAATTCTCCTGGTCCAATCGTGGCGGGTGGTATTGGTCTTTCCATGTACGCACTCTAAACTGAATCCATGGACCTCTCAATCATTCATACAATCGCTTACATCCTGCACATGCTTGGAATCCTTGGAATTTTAGTTTTGCTACTTACTCAAGGAAGCAAAAAGCCTCGCAAATTCAATGCCGGCGTACTTCACAGCGCAGCAACTGCTCTCATCGCAGGATTAATCATGGTTGGTCTTCAACACCCACTCAATGAAGAAAACGCGACTGAGTGGCCTTTGTATAACAACACAAAGATTGCAGTAAAACTTGGAATTGTTCTCATTATTTTGGTACTTGGTTATCGCCAGAATAAAAAATCTGTATTTACAACTGGCACATGGGCAACAATGCTCGGACTAACAGTTGCAAATATTGTTATTGCCACAGCCTGGCACTAATTAGTTCACAATGATTAAACGCTTGCGCCCACTGGGCTTATTGCTGGCTTTTGCGCTGGCTTTATCGGCAACCCCTGCGCAGGCTTTAGACAAGATTGCTCCAGCAGCAATTCCCGCTGTTTTCCAAACACTTTCTGATTCAAAGTTCTTAGCGGATCCTTCGATGATTTTGGTAGATACCAAAACTGGCGAAGTTGTCTTTGAACGCAATTCAACACAGGCTCGCAAGCCAGCTTCCGTGATTAAGTTGCTCTCTGCAACTTCGGTACTGAGTTATATAGATGCGCAGAAAGTTTTTAATACAAATATCTTTCTAGGAACTGATCCAGGAACAATTGTCATTAACGGTGAATACGATCCATGGGTTTCGATGATTCAATCTCAGGCAGAGAAAATGGGACGCACATCGCTGCCGCGTTTGGGATTTAACACAATCAATCGATACAAAGAAGTCACAGGTAAGAAAGCGACTCGCTTAAAGATTTTGTACACTGGATTGTTTCCACAAGATTTAGCGAATTACCAAGCGTTTCTAAAAAAGCGCGGAATTCGCACGACTGCTGAAAAAATCACTGCAGAAGATGCACTTCTAAAATCCGCTGATCCGCTTGTGCTCTCTGTTTCGCCAACGCTAGAAACAATGGTGAAGTGGACACTGCTCTGGAGCGATAACGTTCTTGCTGAAAGACTTGCACGCTTGGCAGCTGTTACATCGGGTCAAGCTTTTAATACACAAGGAATAGAAAAAACTTTTCACACAGTTCTTACTAATTTTGGAATCGATCCAGACAAGTTAGAAGTATCTGATGGCAGTGGGTTATCTAAGCAAAATCGTGTGACCGCAAAAGCGATTGCTGATTTGTTAATGAAGATTAGAAACGAACCAAAGTACGCATCTATTTATGATGGGCTGCCTATTGGTGGAGTTTCGGGTACTTTGCAAAATCGCTTCTTAACTACCGCGCCACAAGCCGTTGGGCTGGTTCGCGCAAAGACAGGCACTCTTTCAGGAACCATCAGCCTTGCGGGCTACGTTGATTCTGAAGATCGACAATACATTTTTGTAGCAATCGCAGATAAGATTCCGCGCAGATATAGCGCCTCCGAGCGAGCTCGAGATACGTTAGATCGAATTCTTGGAAAAATTGCAGCGCCGATATTTCCAGAATTAGTTCCTGTACCAACGCCAATACCTACTTTGTAGAGAGTTGATTCTTGTGTCAGCACATCCGCTAGATCCGCTATCAGCGGCAGAACAAGAATCCCTCGTTAAAGCTGCACGCGCTGCGTGGAAGTTAGATCACCGCCATCTTGTTGCGATGTTGCAATTACACGAACCAACAAAAGAATTCTTAAGTAAGTACAAAATCGGTGATGCATTTCCTCGCTTTGGTCGCATAACAATTTGGGATCAAGAAAAAGCAATGGTCTCCGAAGGTGTTATTTCAACGAGCGGTGAAGTACAGAGTTACACAGAAATTCCTGGAGCAAAGGCTCCGGTGCTAGCAATTGAATCAGAACGCGCAATTGAAATCGCGCGAAAAGATCAACGAGTCATCGATGCACTCAAGAAGCGCGGAATTAATTCTGCCGATGATGTTCATATGGAAACGTGGCCAATTGGTGCGAAGATTCCTGATTACATCGATGATGGACGCCGTGTTATCTGGACACCGATGTGGCACAAGCGCGATAAAGATGGAAACTTCTATGCGCACCCAATTAATGGTCTGCACGCAATTGTTGATATCGATAAGTTTGAAGTTGTTGGCATCGAAGATGATGAACAAACACCGATTCCACAAACCGCTGGTCCATACCGCGAATCACAACAAGAATCTCTTGTTCACTTAAAAGAGTTATCTATTCACCAACCAGAAGGTCCGTCATTTACTGTTAATGGTTGGCGCATTGATTGGGAACGTTGGAACTTCCGTGTGGGCTTCGACCAACGCGAAGGCCTTGTAATTCACGATGTTCGCTTTAATGACAATGGCAACGAACGAAAGATTGCGCATCGTTTATCTATTGCAGAACTCGTTATTCCTTACGGAGATCCGAGCCAAGGTGCTTATCGAAAGAACGCATTTGATACAGGCGAATACGGACTTGGAAACTTTACTAATTCACTGACACTTGGTTGCGATTGCTTAGGTGAGATTGTTTATCTAGACGCTGCTGTCACCGAAGGCGATGGAAAAGTTCGCGAGATAAAAAACGCTATTTGTATGCACGAAGAAGACTTCGGAATTTTATGGAAGCACGTTGATATTGATGGACATCCAGAAGTTCGCCGTAGCCGCCGCTTTGTTCTCTCTTCAATTGTGACCGTAAACAATTATGAATACGGGTACTACTGGTATTTCTATCAAGATGGATCAATCGAATTCGAAGCAAAGCTGACCGGAATTCTTTTGACACTCGGCGATCATCCGCATGCTGATCATCCATCTGCAACTGAGATCGAACCCGGTTTGTATGCGCCGTATCACCAACATGTTTTCTGCGCGCGTCTAGATCTTGATGTTGATGGACCAAATAACAGCGTTGTTGAAGTTGATTCATTCGCGCACCCTATGGGACCTAAGAATCCACATGGCGGTGCATTTGAAACGAGTGAGACAGTATTTAAGGATGAGAAGAGCGCACAACGTCTCTATGACCTAATGAAGTCTCGTTACTGGAAAGTCGTAAACCCAAATAAGAAAAACCACATGGGCAAACCAGTAGGTTACAAACTAATTACTGGCGGAAACTCTTATCCATTTACTCTTCCAGAATCTGTATTAGGTAAGCGCGCAGGATTTATGTATCAACATCTTTGGGTAACTAAGAACACCGAAGAAGAGAGATACCCAGCTGGTGATTATCCGTTCCAACATCCAGGTGGAGATGGTCTGCCACGATGGACACAAGCGAATAGATCAATTGAAAATACAGATGTTGTTATGTGGTACGTCTTTGGACTCAATCACATTCCACGCATTGAAGATTGGCCAGTAATGCCAGTTGAAAGATTGGGCTTTACGTTAAAGCCAATGGGATTTTTTAAGCGCACACCTGCAATGGATGTTGCTCCAAATAAAGCGGTGTGCAGTTGTGGCAGTAATTGCAATTGCGGACACTAATTAATAATTAGTCGTCGTCCTCTTCGCCGCCCTCACGGTGATCACCACGCTTGCGATGATCGCCATCTCTAAATTCGTCATCATCATCTCCATCAGTTGGTGGAAGCGGTGGTGTAGCTATTGAAGGTTTAACAGGCGCAACATTTGAAGTAATTGATGGCGTTACTGAAGGAGCAGCCGATGCTGTTGCAACAGTTTCAGTTTCTTTGGCGATTGCAGGTGGTTCATTGCTTGTCTGTGCGAAAACCACTCCAGCACCGATTGCCAATAAAGGGATCGCAAGTGCGAAAGATCGAAACCCTCGCTTCACTTTGAAGTGAGTTTTGCCACCATCTTTTTCTGCGAGTTCGAACCATTCAGGCTTATTCATAGAAGCAGATTAAGCCTTCTTCCTTTGAAGATTCTGTGAAGCAAGAAAAATTATGGCGGGTAATCTATGACAGTGAGCACATTTACCGCTGCCGAACAAGGACGCGGCTATTTAGATTTAATGAAGCTTCGAGTAGTTGAGTTATTACTCGTAACAACAGTGCCAGCACTCGTTTTAGCAGAAGGCAAACTTCCAGGTTTAGTTGTCACAGCTGCATCAATTATTGGTGGAACTTTGGCTGCAGGGGCAGCGAACGCGTACAACATGATCATTGAAAGCGATATCGATAAGTTGATGGCGCGAACATCAAAGCGACCTTTGGTTACTGGTGTTTTAAATAAAGCACAGGCAACTATCTTTGCAACGATTGTCGCAATTCTTTCTCTAGTTATTTTCTGGGGATTTACGACTCCACTTGCAACTCTTTTAACTTTGGTTGCAATTGTTTTTTACGTTGTTGTGTACACAATGGGATTAAAGCGACGTACTGCGCAAAACATTGTGTGGGGCGGAGCTGCAGGGTGTATGCCGGTATTTATCGGCTGGGCTGCAGTTACTAACTCTCTTTCATGGACAGCCGTTGCTTTCTTTATGGTTATCTTCTTCTGGACACCGCCGCACTTCTGGGCTCTAGCAATTAAGTACAAAGATGATTATGCGGCAGCAAATGTTCCGATGTTGCCTGTGGTTGCAACACGTGGTCGTGTGCACCAAGAGATGTGGCTACATACAGTGGCAATGATTGTTTCTTCCATTGCTTTGATTCGTTTTGCTGATCTTCAGTTGTGGGCGTTAATTCTGACTATTGGCTTGGGACTTGTTTTTGCTGGTCAGTTAATTCAACTGCGTGAGAAGACTCCGGATTACACAAAGGTTGCAGGCAAGATTTTCCAGTGGTCAATTACGTATTTGAGTTTGTTATCAGTGTTACTAGTTGTTGCTCAGCTATTAAAAGCTTGAGTTAAATCTTTAATCAAATCTGAGCTTGCTTCTAAGCCGACAGATAAACGCAATACCGATGGAGTAATACCCATCTCTGCTTGAACTTCTGGACTTAAACGCTTGTGCGTTGTCGAAGCTGGGTGAGTAATAAGTGTTTTGCTATCGCCGTGGTTATTTGAAATATCAATGACAACGAGGCGATTAACGAATGCGAAGGCATCTTTCTTGGTGCCATTTAATTCGATGCAAATATTCGTGCCACCGGCGCCACCTGTTTGCTTTTGGACAAGGGCGTAATCAACGTGGGACTTCAGTCCTGGATAGCGAACCGATTTAACTTCCTTGCGGGTCTCAAGGAATTCTGCAATCGCTTGCGCACTTGCATTCATCTTTTCAACGCGCATCTGCATTGTCTCTAGCGACTTAAGGAGTATCCACGCATTAAATGCACTAATAGTTGGTCCTGTGTGGCGGAAAAATGGCAAGAAGTGTTCTTGCATATATGCAAATGAACCAAGGACGGCACCAGCAAGGACGCGACCTTGTCCATCAATATGTTTTGTTGCTGAATACATAACAACATCAGCGCCGAGTTGTAGCGGCTTTTGATAGACAGGAGATGCCATAACGTTATCGACGATTACGGTTGCACCAACTTTGTGTGCAAGATCGCTGACCATCTTTATATTTACGATGTCTAGCATTGGGTTGCTAGGTGTTTCAATAAAGACTGCTTTAGTTGGAGTGCTTAAAGCTTTTGCCCATGCGGCTGGATCATTGCCTTTTACTAGTTCGATACTGACGCCCCACTTAGGCAAAATTTCTGTAAGTACAACGTGACACGAACTAAACATCGAAGCCGATGCAACAACGCGATCGCCGGATTTAACAAGACATGCAACGGATGCAAACATTGCTGACATTCCAGAACCAGTTGCTACGCAGAACTCTGCGCCTTCAAGGGCTGCAAGACGTTGCTCAAACATTGCAACAGTTGGGTTACCGAAGCGACCATAAACAAAGTGATCGGTTTCATCGATGAATGCTTCTTCTGCTTCTTCAGCGTTTGAATATGTAAAACCACTTGTGAGGTAAAGCGCTTCAGATGTTTCACCAAAACCAGAACGCGCAAGACCTGCACGTACTGCTTGTGTTTGTGGATCAAGAGTCCAGTTTGGATCTGGACGCTCGGACCGAGGTTGGTAACCCCATGGGCGCTTTGACATGGAAGAAGTGTAATCGCCTGTGAGATAGTGGGGTTATGTCCAACTTGGCGATATCGGTACGCGATCTGAGCAAGAAATACGGCGAACGTATGGCTGTATCGCATATCAATTTCGATGTTCCACTCGGCACAGTCTGCGGATTCGTGGGGCCAAATGGTTCGGGTAAAACAACAACGATGCGAATGTTGCTCGGATTGATTTCACATACTGGTGGCAATGGGCAAGTGCTCGACGCATCCATTGATGAACCAGCGAAATATCTCTCCCAAGTCGGCGCGATGATTGAAGGACCAGCTTTTTATCCAGCACTTACAGGTGCCGAAAATTTACGTGTACTTGCAACTCTCGGCGGATTTCCGCAAGAGCGTGTGCAAACATTGCTCGATCAAGTGGGACTCGGTGATCGCGCGAAATCGAAGTACAAGACTTATTCACTTGGAATGAAACAACGCTTAGGAATTGCTGCAGCGTTATTGCCAAATCCAAAGTTGTTGATGCTGGATGAACCAACGAATGGACTTGATCCAGAAGGTATTCAAGAAGTGCGTGCGTTGTTGCGCCAGCTAGCAGATAACGGAACAACAGTTTTTGTTTCATCCCACTTGTTGTCCGAATTAGAAATCATCAGTGATTACTTAGTAATGCTTCGCAAAGGTGAAGTTGTCTTTTCAGGAAAAATCGAAGAGCTATTGCTCGCTCAACAACATGTGATTATTGCCAAGGGACAAACCCACGCGGATTTAGAGAAGTTGGTTTCAATTGCAACCGGCTTGGGTCACACCGCGTCCATTAGAAATAATGAAGTACATGTTCAAGCGAGTGCGGACTTTGCCGCAACACTTAACCGCGCAGCATTTGATGCAGGAATTACATTGGCTCAACTCTCACCACAGGTGCCAAATCTTGAAGAGACATTCTTTGAAATGACGGGGGATAAATAATGTTCCGCGTCGTACTTGCTGAGTTAAGAAAACTTCGTCGACCAACTCTGGTGCTTGGCACACTGGGAGCAGCTTTATTTTTCTCTGCGCTCATTACTTCATTCTTGTTCTTATTAATTGATGATCCAAGTGGCAATGGAGATCGTGGCCGCCGAATCGGGCGCGAAGTACTTACTTTGGCATCAGGTTCTGTGACTGGCTTTGCATCAGTAGGTGGATTGCTCGGCTTGATTGCGCTCTGTGTCTTTGCTGCACAAACAGCGCAGGAATATACATACGGAACACTTCGCAATCTATTGGTTCGTCAGTCAGGGCGTTTACGCATTCTTGGTGGAAAATTAATTGCAAACATTATCTTTGCAAAGATCATGGTCCTATTTAGTGCAGCAGTAAGCATTGGGCTATCTGTTGCGTTAGCACCGGGTGCAAAAGTGCCAACCGATTTATGGTTCACAAGCGATGGTTGGTCATCGATTATTCATACGACAATCAACGTTGTTCTTGCAGTGATTGGTTTTGGAATATTTGGAATGGCGCTGGGAATAGTTTTAAGATCACCAATTAGTGCTATTTCTGTGGGCGTTCTCTGGATGCTCATCATTGAAAATCTCTTGGGCGCAGTTAAAGAGAGCGCACTTCAATGGTTGCCTGGGTCACAGTTAAATACGATTGCAGCTGGCGGAACAGAAACAATTTCTTACAGCCACGCTATGCAGGTTGGCGGGGCGTATGTAATTGGTATTTCAATAATTGCAGCGGTGCTTTTTTCTCGCCGCGATGTTGCTAACTAGACACAGAAAACTCACAAAGTTAAATCCCCGCTTTGCGCGGAAACCTTCTTTATCCTTAAGGCATCTCTTCCCCCATGGAGGTTGTACTTAGTGAGCCGTAACCGCGCTTTAGTTCTTGCTGTGGTTCTTGGGCTAACAATCACCACTGCTCCCGCATATGCGGCAACACCAAAGCCAACTCTTGCTCAAATTGAAGCTGCGAAGAAAGCTGAAGCTGCAAAGAAAAAAATCGCTGATGCAGCTGCGAAAAAATTAGCAGCAGCCACGCAAACACTTCGTGGACTCACTGCAAAAGCAGCAGCAGCTCGTGCTCTGTATGTAAAGGCGCAGAAAGAGTTAGCAGTTGCAACAGCTGCTGCCAATGCAGCTGCAGCACATGCGCTAGAAACCGCAGCACAAGTAAGCGCCGCACATCGCACGATCGGAAAACTTGCAGTTGACGCATACGTCATGGGTGGAAGTCTGACTGACATCGAACCACTGCTTAGCGCAAATGGTCCACAAGATTTAGTTGATCAACTATCAACGCTTGATTCACTCGGCTCACAAAATACAACAGCTCTTAATCGTTACAAGGCGGCAGAAGTAATTGCAAAGGCTGCAAAGATTCAAGCAGATAATGCAAAGGTTGTTCAGCAGAAAGCAACAGAGAAAGTTGCAGCCGCAAAGAAGAGTGCAGATGATGCACAGAATGAGCAACAAAAAGAAGTTGCTCGCCTACAAAAGATTCAAGATGATTTGATGCGAGAGTTAATGAGTGCACGAAAAGTGCGTACAACCCTCGAACAACAACGCGCGCTTGCGCTACTCGAAGAGAGCCAAGCAAATACTGCGACGTTTACGCCAAACCAAGCAAAGGTCTGGCCGAACTTAGGATTTAAAGGACGTTCAACAATTCGTACAACAGAGGCACAACGCGCTGCAGCTGTTGCATTTGCGAAGAAACAAGTTCAGGCACGTAAGCCATACATCTGGGGATCAGAAGGTCCAAACTCATTTGATTGTTCTGGTTTGGTTTACGCCTCATATCGCGCAGCAGGACTTAATTGGCCAAATTGGGATCGCCTTAACTCAGCGCTGTATGCAGGTTATACAAAGCATGTTGGATTAGATGAATTAGTTCCAGGAGATTTACTTTTCTATTCTTACAAGGGAACCATTTCAACAATTCACCACATCACAATTTATGCCGGCGGCGGAATGATGTGGGAAGCAAACTCAAAGAACACAGGCTTGCTTTACTCAAATATCTACAGTGTTAAGGGGCTTATGCCATTTGGTGGTCGGGTCTAGTCTTAGGACATGTCTGCCAACACCGTTGCGATTCGCTCTGCTGTTCGCAGCGCACTTAAGGATTACTCAGCTGGTGACTTAATTCTGGTTGCGGTCTCAGGTGGCGCCGATTCACTCGCACTTGCGTACGCACTTAGTTTAGAAGCTCCAAAACTTGCTCTGCGCGTTGAAGGCGTGACAGTAGATCATCAATTGCAATCTCAATCTTCTGTGCAGGCAGAAAAAGTTGTTTCTGCACTTTCGAAGATGGGAATTAATAAAGCGCATGTGATCAAAGTTAATGTTGATATTACCGATGGCCTAGAAGCATCCGCTCGTCGTGCGCGTTATGCAGCACTAGATTCATGTGCAACACAAACGGGTGCCACATCTGTTTTTCTTGGACACACTCGTGATGATCAATCCGAAAGTGTTCTGCTCGGTCTTGCTCGAGGATCCGGTGCGCGTTCTTTATCGGCAATGGCAATGCACAATGGAAAATATGTGCGACCACTACTTGCAATAACTCGTGAAGAAACTCTCGGTGCATGCGCCGAAGCACAACTCGATCCTTGGGATGATCCACATAATGCGGACAAAACATTCACACGTGTTCGAGTTCGCCACGAAGTAATTCCACACTTAGAAAAAAACTTAGGACCAGGAATTTCTGCGGCCCTTGCGCGCACCGCATCCTTGTTGCGTGATGACGCTGATGCACTCGATCAATTAGCAGAAGAAGAATTTGCTGCACACGACGCACTTTCACTTGATATTTCTCGTTTGGAAAAATTGCCCAAAGCGATTCGCACTCGAGTTCTGCGGTTGGCGATTTATGCAGCGGGAGCTCCGATGGGGTCCTTAAGCGCCGATCACATCGCCCCAATTGAGGCGTTAATCACCGAGTGGAGCGGGCAAGGCCCCTCTGACCTACCCGGCGGTGTGAGAGTTAGCCGAATTTCGGGCAGACTTTCGCTCTCGCGGTAGACCGACCGCGGCACTTAGAAGGAGCTCATCGTGGATCTCAGCGCAGTTTCAAAAGATATTGAACGCGTCATTGTGAGCGAAGAAGATTTGCAAAAAAGAATTAAAGAGTTAGCCGCGCAAGTTGATAAAGATTACGAAGGCAAAGATCTTTTACTCCTTGGTGTTTTAAAAGGTGCAGTGATGGCTGTTGCCGATCTTTCACGTGCAATGCAACGTCACGTTGAAATGGATTGGATGGCAGTTTCTTCATACGGTTCCGGAACAAAATCAAGTGGCGTTGTTCGAATTCTTAAAGATTTAGATCGTGACATTACAGGTCGCAATGTTTTGATCATCGAAGATATTGTTGATACTGGTTTAACGCTCTCATGGCTTAAGGCCAACCTAGAATCTCGAGGCGCTGCAAATGTTGAGATTCTCACAATCCTTCGCAAGCCAGAGGCAGCAAAGGTAGAAGTAAAAGTTAAGTACGTTGGTTTTGATATCCCATCTGATTTCGTAATCGGATATGGATTAGATTTCGACGAAAAATATCGCAACCTTCCCTTCATTGGTGTGCTTGCTAAGCACATGTACTCCTAGGAGAGCACGTAATGGCGCAAGCAAAGAAACCACATCCAATTAAATTGCCTAAAAAGCAATCTAAACCTGGACCAAAGAAACAGTTGACTCGTTCACAACGAATTCTTCGTGGACCACTGTTTTGGATTATTGCTGCAATCGTTGCGGTCACAGTTTTCGGACAGATTACAAATGCTGGAAATCAATACACGCAGATCAAAACATCTCAAGCGCTAGACGCAATTTCTAAATCAGATGTTGAGTCAGCAGTCCTAGTTGATAAAGAACAGAAACTTCGTCTTGATCTAAAATCTGGCAAAACTATTAATGGCTCAAGCAAAGTTGTGGCCTCATACGTTGTTCGCCAAGAACCAACTGTTATTGATGCACTTACAGGCAATCCACCTGCAAAGGGTTGGACTGTAGATGTTCCAAAGCAATCACTCTTCGTAACATTCCTATTTTCATTTGCACCAATTTTGTTAATCGGTCTGCTCTTCTTCTTCATGATGAGTCAGGCACAGGGTGGCGGCAAAGTATTTTCATTTGGTCGCTCACGTGCGAAGTTACAAGATCCAGATGTTCCAAAGACAACATTTGCCGATGTTGCAGGTGCTGATGAAGCAATTGCAGAGCTTCGTGAGATTAAAGATTTCCTAGCTAATCCACCTAAGTACGCAGCAATTGGCGCAAAGATTCCAAAGGGCGTTTTGCTATATGGCCCTCCAGGAACAGGAAAGACACTTCTTGCTCGCGCAGTAGCCGGTGAAGCAGGCGTTCCTTTCTATTCAATTTCAGGTTCTGACTTTGTTGAAATGTTTGTTGGTGTGGGCGCTGCTCGTGTGCGTGATTTATTTGCACAAGCAAAACTTCATGCACCAGCAATTGTTTTCGTAGATGAAATCGATGCTGTTGGTCGCCAACGTGGTGCCGGTATGGGTGGCGGACATGATGAACGCGAACAAACACTTAACCAATTATTAGTTGAGATGGATGGCTTTGAAGCAAATGGTTCTGTCATTCTCATTGCAGCTACAAACCGTCCAGATGTTTTAGATCCTGCGTTATTGCGTCCCGGACGTTTTGATCGCCAGATTGCAGTTGACCGCCCAGACTTAAAGGGTCGCGAAGAAATTCTTAAGGTGCATGCCAAGGGCAAGCCACTTGGTAAAGACGTAGAACTAGTTTCATACGCACGGCGTACACCAGGATTTACTGGCGCTGATCTAGCAAATGTTCTAAACGAAGCAGCGCTTTTGACTGCACGTGAAGAGAAGAAAGTAATTTCACACGCAGAACTAGATGAAGCAATTGATCGCGTTATGGCTGGCCCACAACGTAAATCTCGCATCATGTCTGATGATGAGCGTCGTGTAACTGCGTATCACGAAGCTGGTCACGCACTCGTTGCATACGCGTTGCCACATACCGATCCTGTTCACAAAATTACGATCATGCCTCGTGGTCGAGCACTTGGTTACACAATGGTCTTGCCAGATGATGACAAGTACTCAACAACACGTAATCAATTACTTGATCAGTTGGCGTACTCACTTGGTGGTCGCGCAGCTGAAGAATTAATCTTCCACGACCCATCAACTGGTGCATCCAATGACATTGAAAAGGCAACAGCACTTGCCCGCGCAATGGTTACTCAATATGGAATGACCGAAGCGATTGGCGCAATCAAGCTAGGCGCAGATTCTTCCGAACCATTTATGGGTCGCGACTTTGGACATCAACGTGATTACTCAGAAAACGTTGCGGCAATTGTGGATGCAGAAATCCGCAAGCTCATTGAGAATGCACATCTAGAAGCCTACGAATTATTAGTTGAAAACCGTGCAACTCTTGATGCAATGGTTTTGGCTCTTCTTGAGAAAGAAACTCTTAATAAAGAAGAGATCATCAAGATTTTCAAGAAGATTAAGAAGCGCGAGAATCGTCCGGCTTGGACTGGATCAGCATTGCGCATTCCATCTCGAGTTCCACCAGTAGATGTTCCTGCGCGTATTGAAAGCACACCGGAAGAAGTTAAGAAGCGCACTACTCGCAATAAGAAAAGCGAAGAATGACCGGAATAAGCCCAGCATCAATGGGCCCACACGATGGTCGCGCACTTCATGAGTACGACCACGAACGTGCAGAGCGCGCAGTAAAAGAGTTACTGCTTGCAATCGGCGAAGATCCAGAACGCGAAGGTTTAAAAGATACGCCGGCACGAGTTGCACGTGCATTTAAAGAAAACTTTGCAGGTTTGTGGCAATCACCAAATGATGTGCTGACAACTACTTTTGATATCGGTCACGAAGAGCTTGTCATTATTCGAGACATCGAAGTCTTTTCACATTGCGAGCACCACTTAACTCCGTTCCACGGAGTTGCACACGTTGGATACATCCCAAGCGGAAAAATCACTGGGCTATCTAAAGTTGCACGTCTTGTTGATTTATTTGCTCGTCGCCCACAAGTTCAAGAGCGCCTGACATCTCAAATTGCAGATGCGATGGTCGAAATCTTGGATGCAGCTGGTGTGATCGTAATTATTGAATGCGAACACTTGTGCATGTCTATGCGCGGTGTTAGAAAATCAGAAGCTCGCACTGTCACAAGTGCTGTGCGCGGAATCTTGCGTGATGCAGCAACTCGCGCCGAAGCAATTAGCTTAATTACAAATCGGTAAATCCCATGTTGGTCATGGGGATTTTAAATCTCACTCCTGATTCATTTGCTGACGGCGGACGTCACAACTCATTTGAAGCTGGTGTTGCACGCGGGCTTGAAATGATTGCTGAAGGCGTAGACATCATCGACATTGGTGGCGAATCAACTAGACCTGGTGCGGATCGCGTCAGCGCAGATGAAGAACAATCTCGCGTATTGCCAGTAATTGCAGAGCTTTCAAAACACGGAGTAAAAATCAGCATCGACACAATGCGCGCAGATACAGCAGAAAAAGCAGTGCACGCAGGCGCTGCAATCATCAACGATGTCAGCGGTGGATTATCTGATCCTGCAATGTTTGCAACTGTAAAAAAGTTAGGTGTTCCATACATTCTTATGCACTGGCGCGGTGAATCTAAAGAGATGAATTCACGTGCGATTTATACGGATGTGGTCACTGATGTTATTTCAGAGATTAATTCGCAAGTAGATGCAGCCCTTAATGCCGGCATAAACAAATCACAAATCATCATTGATCCGGGTTTGGGCTTTGCAAAAGATGCCGAACATAATTGGGAGATTCTAAGAAATCTAAAGGCGTTTACTTCTATGGGCTATCCAGTATTAATCGGTGCTTCACGTAAACGCTTCTTGGGTGGAAATAATCCCGATGAACGCGAAGCGGCAACAATTGAATTAACTAAAACACTTGTACCTCAAGGTATCTGGGGCGTTAGAGTTCATAGCGTGAAACCACACGTTGATGTCATTGCAGGTGCCAAGTGAATGATCTGATCACAATCACTGGCATTAAAGCTTTTGGTTATCACGGTGTTTTCGAACACGAAGCAGTTAATGGACAAGATTTCTTTGTTGATGTCGAACTGCGAGTGAATTTAGATAAAGCCAGTGCGAGCGATGATCTAAAGGACACTGTTGATTACGGTGCAATAACGGACGCGGTTGTTTCAGAAATTACAGGTGAGCGAGTTCAGTTAATCGAACGTTTAGCTGGCCGTATTGCAGATCGAGTGCTCACAGAGGATGCAAGAATTAAAAGTGTTGCAATAACTGTTCATAAACCAAATGCACCGGTGAGCGCTCCAGTGAAAGACATAACAGTCAGGATTGATCGCACCCGATGAAAGCTGTTGTTGCACTGGGTGCAAACCTTGAAGAACCACGCAAAGCAATTGAGTTAGCAATCGAATTACTTAAGCAATCAACTGATGTCACTGCGATTTCCTCGTTATATGAAACTGCCCCTGTTGGTGGTCCAGAGCAAGATAATTACATCAACGCTGTAGTCACACTCGAAAGTGAGTTACCAGCTGCTGATCTATTAGCGTTGTTACACGGCATTGAAAAAAGCATGGGACGCGTTCGCGAAGAGCGTTGGGGACCGCGCGTAATTGATCTTGATTTAATTCAATATGGAACTCTTTTATCTAAAAGCGAAGAGTTAACGTTGCCGCACCCACGTGCACACGAACGTCGCTTTGTTCTAGAGCCTTGGCACGAAATTGATGCCGACGCTTTGTTGCTTACGCACGGGAGAATCGATCAACTTTTGGAGCAATTGCCACCATCGCTTTAGAATTAACCCATCATCGCCCGGTACCTGAAAGGACTGGAGCCACAAGATGAAGATCGCAGTAAACGCTAAAGAGTTAATAGTCGATGGCGCCTGCGCCTTTGTACCAACAATGGGCGCACTTCATGCAGGTCATGCATCTCTTATTAAAAAAGCTCGCGAATACAGCGACACAGTTGTTGTCAGTATTTTCATTAATCCACTGCAATTTGAGAATAAAGATGATTTAGCAAAGTATCCGCGCACGCCAGAATTTGATATCGAGCTCGCATCACAAGCTGGAGCAACACATGTGTGGCTGCCAACTGTTGATGAGATTTATCCTGGAGAAGTTCAAAAGATTTCCGCCGGTCCACTCGGAGATATGTACGAAGGAGTAAATCGTCCGGGTCACTTTGATGGCGTGCTTACTGTCGTAAATAGATTATTTGAATTAGTAAAACCACAGTGGGCAATCTTTGGTGAAAAAGACTTTCAGCAACTAACCCTAATTAAATCTATGAAATCAGATGTAGAAATTATTGCTGCTCCAACTATTCGAGATTCAGATGGTTTGGCTCTATCTTCCAGAAATGTTCGACTCTCAGATTCAAAGGCTGCATTGGTTATTTATCGTGCGTTGATATCTGCGTCGAAAGAGATAGATATTGATTCTGCTCGCGAAGTTATGCAAGGCGTTCTAGCCAGCGAAGCTGCCTTCACTCTGGATTACGCCGAAATCATTAACGAATCAAACTTTGAAAAAGCAGTACAGAGCGATGGACGTAAGCGTGCAATTATCGCCGGTTGGGTAAATGGCATCAGATTGATTGACAATATGCCTATGAACGGCGGCGCCCAATGAAGTTATTAGCTCCCCCTGCAGGGTGGACTTCGCGCGCCGATGTAATCGTTGTTGGTTCTGGAATTGCAGGTTTAACAACTGCTCTGCAGGTGCGAACATTTGGTTTATCTGTTCTGCTCGTAACAAAAGCGCGCGTTGATGAAGGTTCAACAAAGTGGGCACAAGGTGGCATTGCAGCAGCACTTGGTCCAGGTGATTCACCTGATCAACATGAAAAAGACACACTAGATGCGGGTGCAGGTTTGTGCGATGTTGCTGCTGTAAAGGTTTTAGTAAGTGAAGGACCAGATGCAGTACGCAGATTAATTGAACGCGGTGCATCTTTTGACTTAGAAGAGAGTGGCGAAATTGCACTGACTCGTGAAGGCGGACACCATCGCAATCGCATTCTGCACGCAGGTGGAGATGCAACGGGTGCAGAAGTTTCACGAGCATTGCTCGCTGCTGTTCATAACGATCCTCAGATCGAAGTTCTAGAACACGCGTTGGTATTGGATGCACTCAAGAATTCAGATGGCGTTGTATGTGGCGTAACACTGCACGTAATCGGTGCGGGATCTAGAGATGGTGTGGGACGAGCGATTGGCCGCGCCGTTGTTTTGGCAACTGGTGGACTTGGACAAGTATTTGCACAAACCACTAACCCATCTGTTTCAACTGGTGATGGAGTAGCACTAGCTCTTCGTGCAGGCGCAAAAGTTTCTGACGTTGAATTTATTCAATTTCACCCTACGGTTTTATGGCTTGGCGATAACACCGAGGGACAACAACCATTGATTAGCGAAGCAGTACGCGGTGAAGGTGCGTACTTGCTTAATGATGCTGGCGAGAGATTTATGCAAGGCCAACATGAGATGGCCGAACTTGCACCACGCGATGTTGTTGCAATTGCAATTATGCGCGAGATGAACCGCACCGGTGCGCATCACGTGTGGCTAGATGTTCGCCACTTAAGTGGATTTAAAGAGAGATTCCCAACCATTTACGCGTCTTGCATTGCACACGGTATAGATCCAACGAGTGCGTTAATACCTGTTGCACCGGCTTCTCATTACGCATCTGGTGGAGTGCGCGTTGATTTAGATGGTCGTACAAGTGTTAAAGGCTTATATGCATGCGGTGAAACAGCATGTTCTGGTGTTCATGGCGCTAACCGTCTTGCATCAAATTCATTATTAGAAGGTCTTGTTTTTAGTGCACGTATTGCAGCCGATATCAGCACCAACTTGCCTGAATTTTCAGAACCCGTTGCGAATAATTCTGCAGAGTTCTTACTCGATCCAAGTGTTCGCAAAACTTTGCAAGAGAGCATGAGCCGCGGCGCAGGTGTTTTGAGATCTGCGGATTCATTAATCGCTACATCATCTGATTTATCTCGCATCGAAAGTCGTACAAGTACTGTTGCGTGCGTTGAAGCGTGGGAGACAACAAATCTATTTCAACTAGCAAACACAATCTTGCGTGCTGCGCTGATTCGCCAAGAGACTCGAGGTTCTCACTGGCGTGAAGATTTTCCACACCAGAGCAATGATTGGCACAAGCGAATTGTTCAACAGATGGATCAGAGTGGACAATGGCGTACTGAATATCAGGAGGTGAACAACGCATGATCGATCGCGAATTAATTAAGCGCGCAATCTCTGAAGATTTAGATGGTGGCGTTGATATTACTTCTATGGCGACGCTTTCAGCGGACGCAAAAGTAAGCGCACAATTTGTTTCACGCAAAGATGGTGTTGTCGCAGGTATTGATATGGCAATCGCAACACTTTCAGAAGTCGGTGTTACTGATGCAACTGCGTTAGTAAAAGATGGAGACCACATAAAGAGTGGCACTGTATTGATTAAGGTTTCAGGAAATGCTCGCGCTATTTTGCTTGCAGAGCGCACAGCGCTTAACTTCCTAGGTCATCTCAGCGGTGTTGCAACGCTGACATCCCAGTGGGTGAAAGCAGTATCGGGAACGACGACAAAGGTAAGAGATACTCGCAAAACAACTCCAGGAATGCGCGCGCTAGAAAAATATGCAGTGCGTATGGGTGGCGGTACAAATCATCGAATGTCACTCAGTGATGCAGCGTTGATTAAAGATAATCACATTGCAGCAGCTGGTGGAGTTGTTGCAGCATTTTCACTAGTTCGCGAAAAATTTCCATCATCTGAAATTGAGATCGAAGTAGATAACTTGCAGCAATTACGCGAGGTTCTGCCACTTAATCCAGGGCTAGTTTTATTAGACAACATGAGTCCAGCACAGTGCGCAGAAGCAGTGGCAATCGTTGCAGGTGCTACGAAATTAGAAGCATCAGGTGGAATCACAATCGAAAACGCACCAGCGTATGCCGAAGCAGGTGTTGATTACATCGCTGTCGGCGCACTGACACATTCAGCACCAAATTTTGATATCGGACTAGATATGAGAGTGGAGTAAACAATGTTGCTCACAGTAGATGTTGGTAATACCAACACAGCCCTTGGAATCTTTAAAGGCGAAGAGCTTGTTCGCTCTTGGCGTGTAAAGACAGATCCACGTAGCACTGCCGATGAGTTGTGGCTGCAATACGGCGCACTAGTACGCGATTACAAGATATCTGCTTTAGCTATTTGTTCGACAGTGCCAGCAACGCTTCGCGAATTACGAACAATGATCGCTGATTATTTTGCAGATATCCACGTAACAATTGTCGAACCAGGTACAAAGACTGGTGTTCCACTTTTAGTTGATAATCCAAAGGAAATTGGCGCTGACAGAATAGTTAATACCCTTGCCGCACATACTTTGTATGGAGGACCAGCAATCGTTGTGGACTTTGGAACATCAACAAATCTCGATGTTGTTTCTCCGAAGGGTGAATTCCTCGGTGGCGCACTTGCACCAGGTATTGAAATTTCAGTTGATGCCTTAGCCGCTCGCGCTGCGCAATTGCGCAAAGTAGAACTAGTGCGACCAAAGAATGTCATCGGTAAAAATACTGTTGAAGCTCTGCAATCCGGAACCATCTTTGGATTTGCTGGACAAGTTGATGGTTTGGTTGACCGAATTACTACTGAATTATTAGACCAATTTGGAACGCGCCCAACTGTTATTGCAACAGGTGGACTCGCCCCACTAATAATTGGCGTCAGCGAAACAATTGATCACCATGAGCCTGATTTAACATTGATTGGGCTGCGCCTGATACACGAGAGAAACTCGTAACTCGGTAGGATTACAAACCTATGAGCATCGAGGACGATCTACCCGAACAACTGCGCATTCGCCGCGAGAAGCGTGCGAGCCTTATCGAGCGTGGAATCGAGCCATATCCAGTATCTGTGCCTCGCACAAAAACTCTTGGCGAAATTCGCGCGCAATACGCAAACCTTGAAACAGATAGCGCAACGGGTGATGTTCATAGCGTGAGCGGTCGAATTATTTTCAAACGCGACACAGGAAAACTTTGTTTTGCAACTCTTCGCGAAGGTGATGGAACTGAATTACAGGCGATGATTTCACTGGATAAAGTTGGCGAAGAACAACTCGAATCATGGAAGAGCGATGTTGATCTTGGAGACTTTGTTAGCGTTACTGGCGAAATTATCTCTTCAAAGCGTGGCGAATTATCTGTCCTAGCGAACTCATGGCAGATGGCTTCTAAATCACTTCGTCCGCTGCCAAATGAACACAAGCCGATGTCTGAAGAAACTCGTGTTCGAATGCGTTATGTAGATTTAATTGTTCGACCAGAAGCTCGCGAATATGCGCGACTTCGCCCAACAGTTATGCGTTCACTTCGCGAAACTTTCCATAACGAAAGCTTCGTAGAAGTTGAAACTCCAATGCTGCAAGTAATGCATGGTGGCGCTGCGGCTCGGCCTTTTATCTCTCACTCAAATGCTTATGACATGGAACTCTTCTTGCGCATTGCGCCAGAACTATTCCTTAAGCGCTGTGTTGTTGGTGGAATCGAACGTGTATTTGAAATCAACCGTAACTTTAGAAATGAAGGCGCTGACTCTTCACACTCACCAGAGTTTGCAATGATCGAGAGCTATCAGGCTTACGGTGATTGGCGATCGATTGCAGATTTAACTCGCAAGCTTGTACAAAACGCAGCAATGGCAATTACTGGTTCGCACGTTGTTACTCACCATGATGGTCGCCAAGCTGACCTCGGTGGTACATGGAAAGAAATTTCACTCTATGACGCAATCTCAGAAGGCGTTGGCGAGAAAGTAACTGCTTTAACGCCGATGGATGATTTGAAGCGTATAGCAACGAAATTAGGCATAAAGATTGATCCGAAGTGGATAACAGGAAAACTCGCTGAAGAAATCTTTGAGCATGTAGCGAAAGATCAATTGATTGCACCAACTTTTGTTATGGGATTCCCAGTTGATACATCTCCACTAGTTCGCGCGCACCGCGATATTCCTGGTGTTGCAGAGAAGTGGGATCTCTACGTTGATGGATTTGAATTAGCAACGGGATATTCAGAGTTAGTAGATCCTGTTGTGCAACGCGATCGTTTAGTCGAACAAGCAAAGCTCGGTGCTAAAGGTGACTTAGAAGCAATGCAAGTAGATGAAGATTTCTTGCGCGCAATGGAGTTTGCAATGCCACCAACTGGTGGAATGGGAATGGGTGTAGATCGATTATTAATGGCACTCACAGGACTTGGAATTCGAGAGACAATTCTCTTCCCATTGGTAAAGCCAGAAGCCGAATAACTTCATATGGAAATTCGTCCAGCCAGAACTTCTGACATCAAAGGCATTCGCGCCCTCATTGATACATATGCAATTGGTGGTCGCTTGCTAACAAAAGAAACCGTTACTTTGTATGAAAGCGTTCAGGAATTTACCGTTGCAATTGAAAATGACGAAGTAGTTGGTTGTGGCGCGCTACACGTTCTCTGGGAAGATCTTGCAGAAGTTCGTACGGTTGCAGTTATTGAAAGTTTGCGCGGAAAAGGCGTCGGTCACCAAATCATGCAATCAATTGAAGATCGTGCACGTGCTATTGGTGTGAAAAGAATTTTCTGTCTTACATTTGAAACAGATTTCTTTGGTCGACATGGCTTTGAAGAGATCGAAGGCACGCCAGTTGATGCCGATGTGTACGCCGAGCTGCTTCGTTCCTATGACGCAGGTATCGCCGAGTTCTTGGACCTCGAGAGTGTGAAGCCAAATACCTTGGGCAACACTCGCATGCTCAAAAAACTCTAAATCTTCGGGTAAATCGGGCATAAATACGCCATATATAGGGTTAAAGCCTATGAATAACTCGCATCGCGAGCCATGCCCCCTTCGGGCTAGGCTTACGCAAAGAGAAATAGCACGTTAGCAAAGAGGAGTCCGTCAATGTTTGAGCGCTTTACCGATCGAGCCCGTCGCGTTGTTGTCTTGGCGCAAGAAGAAGCTCGCATGCTCAATCACAATTACATTGGCACAGAACACATCCTTCTTGGTCTTATTCACGAAGGTGAAGGCGTTGCTGCAAAGGCACTCGAGTCCCTTGGTATTTCACTTGAAGGCGTGCGCGCACAAGTTGAAGAAATTATTGGTCAAGGTCAACAAGCACCTAGTGGCCATATTCCATTTACACCACGCGCAAAGAAAGTTCTCGAACTCTCACTACGTGAAGCGCTACAACTTGGCCACAATTACATTGGCACAGAACATATTCTTCTTGGACTTATTCGCGAAGGCGAGGGCGTTGCAGCACAAGTTCTCGTAAAACTCGGTGCAGACCTCAACCGCGTACGTCAAAGTGTTATTCAACTTCTCTCTGGTTACCAAGGTAAAGAAGCTGTTGCATCCGGCGGACCAGCAGAAGGAACACCATCTACATCTTTGGTACTCGATCAATTCGGTCGCAATCTGACACAAGCAGCGCGCGAAGGAAAACTTGATCCTGTAATCGGTCGCGAACTTGAAATCGAACGCGTTATGCAAATTCTTTCTCGTCGCACAAAGAACAACCCAGTATTAATCGGTGAACCAGGCGTTGGTAAGACAGCTGTTGTCGAAGGACTTGCGCAAGCAATCGTGAAAAACGATGTGCCAGAGACTTTGAAAGATAAGCAGCTTTACTCACTAGATCTTGGTGCACTCGTTGCAGGTTCACGCTACCGCGGAGATTTCGAAGAGCGCTTAAAGAAAGTTCTTAAGGAAATCAAAACTCGCGGCGACATTATTCTTTTCATCGATGAAATTCACACACTTGTTGGCGCTGGCGCTGCAGAAGGTGCAATTGATGCTGCAAGCATTCTTAAGCCAATGCTTGCTCGCGGTGAACTCCAGACAATTGGTGCAACCACTCTCGATGAGTATCGCAAGCACCTAGAAAAGGATGCAGCGCTAGAGCGTCGTTTCCAACCAATTCAGGTTAAAGAGCCATCTGTTGCTCACACAATTGAAATTCTTAAGGGTCTACGCGATCGCTACGAAACACACCACCGTGTATCTATTACAGATGGCGCACTCGCAGCTGCTGCAAACATGGCAGATCGCTACATCTCGGATCGTTTCTTGCCAGATAAAGCGATCGATCTGATCGATGAAGCAGGTTCACGTCTTCGCATTAAGCGCATGACAGCACCAGCCGAACTCCGCGAATTCGATGACAAGATCGCTGCTGCACGTAAAGAAAAAGAGTCTGCAATTGACGGACAAGATTTCGAAAAGGCAGCTGGACTTCGCGATACTGAAAAAACACTTATCGCAGAAAAGGCAGAAGCTGAAAAGCATTGGAAAGCAACTGATCTAGATAAGGTCACAGAAGTTGATGAAGAGTTAATTGCACAAGTTCTCTCCGCATCAACTGGTATTCCAGTATTTAAGTTAACCGAAGAAGAGACAGCACGTCTTCTTCGCATGGAAGACGAACTACACCGTCGCGTGATCGGACAAGATCAAGCAATCAAGGCGTTGTCACAAGCGATTCGTCGTACACGCGCAGGATTAAAAGATCCAAAGCGTCCTGGCGGATCATTTATCTTCGCTGGTCCATCCGGTGTTGGTAAGACAGAACTTTCACGCACACTTGCATCATTCTTATTTGGTGATGCGGATGCGTTAATCCAACTCGATATGTCTGAATACTCAGAGCGTCACACTGCATCACGCTTGTTCGGTGCACCTCCAGGCTACGTCGGTTATGACGAAGGCGGACAACTCACAGAGAAAGTTCGTCGCCGTCCATTCTCTGTTGTGCTCTTTGATGAAATTGAAAAAGCACACCCAGATATCTTTAACTCACTTCTTCAAGTACTCGAAGATGGTCGCTTAACAGATTCACAAGGTCGCACTGTTGACTTCAAGAACACAGTCATCATCATGACTACAAACCTTGGAACACGCGATATCTCAAAGAGCCTTGGACTCGGTTTTGCGAACTCCGATGATGATCTAACTAATTACGAGCGCATGAAGGGCAAAGTTAGTGACGAACTCAAGTCACACTTCCGCCCAGAATTCCTCAACCGTATCGATGACATCATCGTCTTCCACCAGCTCACTAAGGATCAAATCATTCAGATTGTTGATCTCATGATTGCAAACCTTGACGAGCGTCTACGTGCGAAAGATATGGGAATCGAACTTACTGGCGCTGCGAAGAATCTTCTTGCAGATCGCGGTTACGACCCACTTCTTGGTGCACGTCCACTACGTCGCACAATTCAACGCGAAATCGAAGATGCACTCTCAGAGCGCATTCTCTTTAGCGAACTCAACGCTGGCGAAATCATCGTTGTAGATGTTGAAGGTGAAGGCGCAGAAGCTAAGTTCACATTCAAAGGTGCACCAAAGGCTGCAATGCCTGATTCACCTGAAGATCTTGCAGAGGCTCCACAACCTAACTAGGTAGTGAGTATTTATTTCTGGCCGATTGGGAAATTAACCCGTCGGCCAGAAGTGTTTCTAAAGCCTTTTCTACTTGTGATTCAAGTACCCATAACTTCTTTATTTCTTTTTCGCTCAGCGAATCATTCTCACGAAGCGCCTGCACGATGATTCCGCGGCACTGTCTATCGGTGCCATTCCACGCTTGTGTGCGCTTTGGTTGATCAGACAACGGGTAATTAAGTGAACGCCACTTACAAGAATCAGCAACTGGGCATATTTCACACTTAGGTTTTTGTGCAGTGCAGACGAGTGCACCGAGTTCCATGGTTGCCGCAGCCCATACATGTGCGTTCTTTTTAGGAACTAACTCTGCGCGTGCTGCGCGCTCTGTTTTATTTGGCGCAGCAGTTGGAGATTGAACTCCGTCATAAATACGAGAAAACAAGCGACGGATGTTTATATCTAGAACGAGAGAGCGCTCTTGGAATGCAAACGCCATAACTGCAGCGGCGGTGTAATCGCCGATACCAGGTAGCTTTCGTAATTGAATTTCATTATCCGGAACCTTGTTATTGAAATCGGTTGCAATGACTTTTGCGCATTCGCGAAGTCGAAGTGCACGTCTTGGATAGCCGAGTCGGCCCCACTCTTTGATTACTTGCGCAGGAGTTGCTGCTGCTAAATCTTTTGGAGTTGGCCAGAGTTTCATCCATGTGTGCCAGATTGGTTCTACGCGAGCAACGGGAGTTTGTTGCAACATTATTTCTGAGACTAATACGCCCCATGCACTTGTCTTTCGCCATGGAAGATCACGTTTGTTTTTAGCAAACCACTTAGTGATCTCTTTTTCTAGAAGGCTCATTCGCCGTTAATTTTTACCCGACTAAGTGCTTGATCAAGACGAGAGACTTCAACGATTTCCATGCCAGCAATCTTTACATCTGAACCAGCTGGAACGAGTGCTCGCTTAAATCCAAGACGGAACGCTTCTGCCAATCGGCGTTCTACGCCACTTACTTTTCTAATTTCGCCAGCTAATCCAACTTCTCCGATTGCAACGAGATCGGCAGGTAGCGCTAAACCTTTTGCAGCTGATGCAACTGAGAGTGCGAGGGCCAAGTCGGCTGCGGGTTCTGACATCTTCATTCCACCAACAGTTGCCGCATACACATCTCGTCCACCAACTTTTACATGTGCACGAAGTTCTAGAACAGCAAGAGTCATTGATGTGCGAGCAGAGTCCAGACCACTTGTTACACGGCGTGCATTACCGAAATCGTTTTCACGTCCTGCGCTAACTAATGCTTGAATTTCAGCGAGTAAAGGTCTGCGACCCTCGAGTGTGACTGTCACGCATGTTCCAGGAACTGGTTCGCTGTGGCGTGAAGTGAATAAACCTGTTGGATCCATAACGCTTTCAATGCCGGTATCACTTAAGTCAAAGCAACCAACTTCATCGCTTGCACCAAATCTATTTTTAATTGCACGAATTAAACGAAGGCGTGAGTGACGCTCGCCTTCGAATTGAAGAACAACATCAACGATGTGTTCGAGTAAACGTGGACCAGCGATTGATCCATCTTTAGTGACGTGACCAACCAAAAGAAGCGTGATGTCGCGATCTTTACAGATGCGAATAAGTGCGCCGGCTACTTCGCGAACTTGTGTCACACCACCAGGTGCACCATCGGCCGCTGATGATCCGATTGTTTGAATGCTGTCGATGATTAAGAGTTGTGGTTTAACTGCATCGATATGTGAAATAACTGCACTGAGATCTGTTTCAGATGCTAAGAATAATTCGGGATCAATTGCATTGATTCGTTCTGCGCGTAGTCGAACTTGCGAAGCTGATTCTTCGCCACTTATGTAAAGCGCTCGGATTTTTGCTTTTGCAGTTTGTGCGGCAACAGATAACAACAGAGTTGATTTACCAACGCCAGGTTCGCCAGCTAACAAGATTGCTGCCCCTGGAACAAGTCCACCGCCGAGTACGCGATCTAATTCGCTGACTCCAGTTGGTTTGGCACTTGCTGCAGAGAGATCTACATCGCCAATAGGTGTTGCTTTATGTGTAACTGCGCCAGGAACAAGTGATAAACGCTTTGGTGCATTGATTTCTTCTACTGTGCCCCATGCCTGACATTCACCGCAACGGCCAACCCATTTATTCGCACTCCACCCACATTCGGTGCAGCGAAATGGATCCTTCTCAACCTTTGCCATGGCGCTTAGCCTAGAGGCAAGTGCTGACTATTTGCCTGCCGCAATTGTCGCTGGGTGTTGAATTACAAAGAGCGGAAGTGAACGCTTCTGCGCATCTTTGATACCGGCTATGCGCTGATCGCATAGTTTGGCCAGTACTGCGTAAGCATCTTTGCCCATGAGCGCCTGAAGTTCGGTTTTATTAGAGATGTACACCGGTTCTTTTCCGACGTGAGCTTCAGTGTTACTTGTGCAATACCAATCGAAATCTTCTCCGCCATCGCCCCACGCAAGTCGTTCGTATTCTCCGATAACAGTTACGGAAATTTCGCGCTCGCCGAATTCGCGAACTTCGTACGAACGTCGAAGTGGTAGTTGCCAACAAACATCTGGCTTTGTATCAACGAAGTGAATCTTTTCTTTTTCAGCTAGGTGGTGAAGTACGCAACCAAATGAACCAGTAAAGCCATCTGCTTCGTAACCCTTGCGATTTAAAAAGATACACGCGCCATCTACTGTGCGAGTCTTACGTTCTTTATCTTCATCTTTTTCTGAAATCTGTAACTTGCCACCGAACTTCTTTGGTTGTGCTTCATCAAAGAATTGCCACATTTGTGGAGTGAGCATTGCAGCAGCTTTTAGTGTGCGCTCTTCATCTTCTTCATCTGAATACATTGCACCTTCTGTGCAGCAGCCATCATTTGGTCGATCTTTAAATACACCTTTGCAACCATCGCCATAAATACAGGTCCAGTTGGAGGTCAACCATGTGAGGTCGCACTTAAAGATTTCTTCTTCGTCATTTGGGTCAGTGAATTCAACCCAATCACGTGCAAACCCAGGCTTTATTTCAGACATAGTTGCAGAGCGTACAGGTATCCTTAGCAACATGAGTACCGAATCAAAGGCATTACAACCATCACAGGTTGGTGTTATCGGTGCCGGAGTTATGGGTGAAGCACTCATTGCAGCCCTCATTAAGTTTGGAATGAAAGCATCTTCAATCTGTGTCAGCGAGAAGCGTGCAGAACGAGCAGAAGAGCTCATTAAGAGCTACGGAATCTGTGTCTGCGATCTCGCGCAAAACGTTGCTTCAAGTGATGTTCTGCTCTTAGTTGTAAAGCCACAAGATATGGCGTCAGTTTTAGAGGAAATTAAAGGCTCAATCAAAGCTGGTGCATTAGTAATCACATTTGCAGCAGGCAAGAGCACCTCATTTATTACCTCAATTCTCGGTGCCGGACACCCAGTAATTCGAGTCATGCCAAATACGCCAGCACTTGTCGGTGTCGGAATGTCTGCGATGTCGCGCGGTGCAGGTGTGACAGATTCACAAGCAGCATTTGTCTCTGCGTTTTTATCTGCAACAGGTAAAGCCGTTGAAGTCGAAGAATCACTACAGGATGCGGTCACGGCAACGAGTGGTTCTGGTCCTGCATATTTCTTCGCTTTTGCAGAGCACATGATTGAAGGCGCCATGGCGCTCGGACTTTCAAAAGATGTTGCAACAACTCTGACTGCGCAAACTATGTTGGGCGCTGCGACTCTTCTGGATCAATCGGGAAAGAGCGCAACAACGCTTCGTGAAAACGTAACTAGTCCAAACGGAACAACTGCTGCTGCGTTGGCATCTTTTAGTGATTCAGATTTGGCAGCAATAGTTGCAAAGGCAATGAAAGCTGCAAGAGATCGTTCGCAGGAACTTGCGTAATCACACAATCGTGAAACGTTTTGCTGTAGCGCTTTTAACACTGCCACTTATTTTTTCTTCACAAAGCGCTTCTGCTGCACCAAAGCCAGTTGTTGTGAAAGCAATGGTTGCAATGAATCTTGCAACACCAATAACTCCAGATACAAAAATGCTTTTGGTCGGCTCATCAATTGTTTTGTTAAATGATTCAAGCGTTCGTGCAATTGGCGCCGATGGTAATGAAAAGTGGCGCCTAGCCCTTACACAAGGCGTATCAAGCATTGCCACTGCGCTAGCAGCAGATGGTGCCGGCAATATTTGGGTTGCTGGATCAAGTGCCAACGTTCGTGTTGTCACACCAAGTGCGACGCCAACTTCTGCACCGATTAATCCTGATAATGTTGTGGTTGATCCAAAGGTGCCAGTACGTGCAGATTTAACAATTGCAACGGTTTGGAAGATTTCAAATGCAGGAGCGCTGTTATCTACTTTTACAGCCGATAACTCTTCGCCTCTCTTGGTTAATTCCATTGCACTAAACGCAAAAGGATTCACACTAGGTGGAATAAATGCGACAGATTCCGGAAGTTCAGGCGTAATAATTACAAGTGATCTCGATGGAAAGTTCGCAAAACCAATCTACTTAGGTAGCAGTGACACAAGTATTGATGTGGTTGTGCGCGGAGCAGATTCAAGTATTTATGCAATCGGAAATAGTTCTGAAACTCTTGCAGGCAAGAAAGTCGCCGGCGTGCGTGATGGAGTAATTGCAAAGTACTCAAGTACTGGAAAACTTACGGCTCTCGTTAGAAGCTCTGCTGCAAAAGCTAAGCGCGAATGGAGTTCTGCGACTAACTCATTATTCTTAACAGGGTCCGTACAAACGGGAACGAAAATCGAAAGTGCGCTCACTAAATTTGCAACAAATCTTTCGCCTACATGGACGTACAGATTCGCATCTACCGGTGCAACCTTCGCTGCCGTTGGTCCAAGTGGAACACACTTTGCTGCGCTTACTTCTAAATCTGTAATAAAGGGAATTACTAATTGGAAGCCAAGCAAACCGAGTGCGTTGGTACTTACATTTGATAGCAAAGGCGCGATAGTCGATGCAAGGAGTGCAACAGGGGTACCTCTAGCCCTCGGCTATTCAAAGGATCTAGGAATAGTTCTTCTGAGTTCAAGCCAGACGGCCGTTTCGATTTTTAGAGTGACTTAGGGCTAATCTAACCCCGTAGAGCAACCGCAAAATTGTGGTTACTAATAAAAAAAGAGAAAGCGTGACATATGGGTTCCGTTATCAAAAAGCGTCGTAAGCGTATGGCTAAGAAGAAGCATAAAAAACTTCTGAAGAAGACACGTATTCAGCGTCGTAACGCTAAATAATTACGCAGCTTTTAGCAGTACAACTTTTCCATTAATACCAGCTACTGCATAGCGAACCTTATTTAAAACAATCCACGCACTGGCAATTGGCTCTGTTGATTGCCATGAAGATGCAAGTGCAATGGCTGACTGTCCTTTTGAAAACTTTGCGTAATCAATTGCGCATAAGCGACCCAAGCAGTTAAAGAGCAAGGTCTTTGAATCACTGCTAAACAACTCATTAGGTGTTCCAAAGTTTGAAGTTGAAGTAGTTACAACGCCTGCTGCAGTGCTCAAATTAAGCGTGCGAAGCAGTGTTGGATCTGGCATCGACAGTGCTGTGGCTGAAAACCATGACGCGATGATTCCCTTGGCTGTTTTTGCAATTTCAACGTCATAACCCAGAATCGATGAATCAGCTGTTGGAGATTCAAGTGTGCGGTATTGCCAGGCACCAGGATCAAAGCTTGTTCTAGTTGCTAATCGGATTTCTCCAGAAGTTGCATCACGATTTTGATTTATTGCTAAAACAGAGTCATACAAAACATATGTTTTGTTTCCGTCAACAAGTGCTTTCATGTGAAAGGCAACGTCGCCAGTTGTTCGAAAATCTGTCTTGCGATCTCCATCAACTAATTCGTAACTCCATTCGCCATCGAAATTCTTATAGGCACCAAGTAATACACCTTGGGTTTCGTCGCGATAGAAGACTTGAATTCCATCACTTGTAATTGCGCACGCATTTGAAACACTGACATTACTTGCAGTCGGAACGCGAACAATTTCCTCGTATGACTGAACCTTGGCAGCATTTCCATCGACTATCTCTCGTGCAATTTTTGTGCCATTTATAGTGGCGTATCGCAAATCATTATCGGTCTTATCCGCATAGAAAATATGCAGAGTCTGCTTAAGGTTTTTACCACTAACGCAGAGTGAAACCTGCCCAGCAATATCACTATCAATTGTTGTTTTCTTCCAACTCTTTCCACTCCATGTGGCAAGGCGAAGGATGGAAGTTTTTGAATCAACGTAAGCGATAACGGGTTGACCATTAAGAGTTGTTGAAGTGATTGAACGAGCATCCGAAGCTGCATCTAATACCTGCGAACTCCATGCCGCACGCGGGGTTACTGCCTTAGTTGTAACCGCCGATGAAGAACCTCGTGAATTTGAAGCAACAATTTCGAATGTGTAGCTAGTTCCATTCTTTAGTCCCGTAATAATTGCAGGACTATCTGTCACGATTTTTTCCTTGCCGGTACTTACATTCTTAATAATGTATTGGCTGACTTGTGTTGTGCGGGAATTAACTGGTGGTTCAAATGTGATGATTGCTGAAGAGTCGCTTATGAGAGCTTGAGCGTTAATAACTTCACTTGGAATTCCGGCAGCAAGTCCTGGTGCTGGTTTATTTCGAAGGTCCTTCATCATTGCAAGCAAGATTGGACCAGGTTCATTAAAGACTTCACCAGCTTCAAGGTTTGGAGTCATCACTGCATCTGTTCCAGAGTTAGCAAAAGTGTTTTCATCAAGGTGGCTCACTGACGAACCAGCGTCGTAATTTGAAGGTGAGTACATAAGTGGCTTCACGCCATTATTTGCGTTGATTCCTTCAGGACCAGACCAGACCAATCGAGAGTTAAGTGCCTGACCTAATTCAAATGAAGGTGAGGCTAGATCAGCTAAGCGATTTCCATCTTGAGTTTGAAGATAAGCATCAAAGGGAGTTGGTTGTTCCATGATTCCAACGTATTGACCTTTGGTGCGATCAAAAATGTAAGAACTTGTTGAAAGAAAACCTAACCCGTGCGCCAGCTCATGAAACATTACTGACTTGAGGTCATACTCATAACGTGTTGGTTTTCCAAGACCATCTAAATCCCACTCAGCCTCTGAATTGATTTGAATGATAATTTCAGGATTATCTAAATCCAAATCTTTTCCAGCTATCGCATTTGCAAGTGCGGATGCATACCAAAGTGACGAATCTGGTGCTGCAGCAAACTTTGCGTAATATCTATCGGGTCTGGCACTTCCAAGAATGTCTGCCGCACTTGAACGTCCCCATGTTGCATCGACATTTACAGAAACCTTTGAATCAAAGTTCACAGCCCACAGATCAATTGCAGCTTGCACTTGATTCTTGGCCCAATCGGGAAAGTTTTTATAATTAACGACGAACTTAGAACGCTTTTCTAAATTGGCAGATTGCGTAGCCGGTACAGATATAACTCCGGATGATTCGGCAGCATATGTGTGCCCCCACACAGTTGAAGGGGCGACAAGTGGCGCAGCTTCGGCCGCCGGCACGTACAGTAAAGAGGAGACGAGAATAAATAGAAGGCCCGTTACCGTGCGAGTGCTGGTTCTCGTTTGCATATGTGCAAAAGGTATCAGGGTGAGATGATTTCCCTATGAACGAGAGCAGTGCGACCAACTTCGACGAACTTTATTCTCGGATAAAGGCAGAACGTCCTATTTCTTTGGATTTTTCTCAAGAACCAAAGAAACCAGAACCAACTTTGGATGAAGCGCGCGATGATTTAGCAAAATCTGTGAGTGAAATTGCGCATGCACTCTTTGCGAAAAGATTTGGACCGCTGGTTGGTTCTGTTACTCAAACAACAGTTAACGCTGTTTTAAAAGATGTTGAGAAGAGCGCTTACCGATTAAAAGGTGATGTCACCCTCGTTGCAGAAGAATTCATTGATCGAGCACTTAACAAGAAGCGGAAGAAGTAGTTGTCTCAAACAGTAATCACTGTATTTTCTAGACATGGATGCCATCTCTGCGATGTTGCAGTAGAAACTCTCGAATCCATGAAAGCTGAATTGGATTACTCGATAGATATTAAGTTCATAGATGGTGATGCCGAACTTGAGAATCTATACGGCGAACAAGTTCCGGTGACACAGATTGACGGAGAGCACCACGATTTCTGGCGCGTTGATCCAGAGCGTTTTAGAGCTTGCCTTGAAACACATCGTCAGCGTCAATAATTTTGTATGCATAACCTTGCTCAGCTAAGAAGCGCTGACGGTTCTGAGCAAAGTCTTGATCGATAGTGTCGCGCGAAACAACTGAGTAAAAAGTTGCACTGCGACCATCTGATTTAGGTCGCAAGATTCGGCCGAGTCGCTGCGCTTCTTCTTGTCTAGAACCAAATGCGCCAGATACTTGAATAGCGATAGTTGCATCAGGTAAATCAATTGAGAAGTTTGCAACTTTTGAAACAACAAGGCAGGAAATCTCACCAGTTCTAAACTTATTAAATAGAACTTCGCGCTCTTTAACTGGTGTCTCACCCTTAATTAGCGGAACACCAAGAACTTCTGAGAGCTCATCTAGTTGATCGATGTATTGACCAATTACCAAAATCTGTTCGCCAGCATGATGTGCAACAAGTGATTCCACAACATTTCGCTTTGTGCGAGTTGTCGCGCAGAAGCGATAGCGCTCTTCTGGTTCAGCAGTTGCATAGGAAAGTCGCTCTGCTTCACTGAGATTTACGCGAACTTCAACGCATTGCGCAGGAGCGATATATCCCTGTGATTCGATCTCTTTCCAAGGAACATCAAAGCGCTTTGGACCGATGAGCGAGAAGACTTCGCCTTCCATTCCATCTTCGCGAACCAGCGTTGCAGTAAGTCCTAAACGACGACGAGATTGGATGTCTGCAGTAAAGCGAAAGATTGGTGCAGGCAATAAGTGCACTTCGTCATAAATAATTAAGCCCCAGTCATGAGTATCAAAGAGATCAAGGTGTGCGTACACGCCATCTTTTTTCTTTGTCATAACTTGATACGTCGCAATTGTTACTGGGCGAATCTCTTTCTTAGCTCCTGAGTATTCGCCGATCTCATCTTCATTAAGCGTTGTGCGCTTAAGTAACTCTTCTCGCCATTGACGCGCTGCAACAGTATTTGTTACAAGAATAAGTGTTGTTGCTTTCGCGTGTGCCATGGCTGCTGCGCCGACAATGGTTTTTCCTGCACCACAAGGAAGCACAACAACTCCAGAACCACCGTGCCAGAATCCTTCTGCTGCTAACTCTTGGTACGGACGAATCTTCCAATCCGTTTGTGTCAGAGCTATTTCATGCGCCTGTCCGTCAACGTAACCAGCAAAATCTTCTGCCGGCCAACCAAGGCGCAATAAGGATTGTTTGATCTGTCCGCGTTGACTTGGATGCACGGCAATTGTTTCGTTATCAATTCGAACACCGAGCAGCGGTGCAATCTTCTTTGCACGGATAACTTCTTCGAGAACTGCAGTGTCAGTTGTTACAAGAATTAATCCATGAATTGGATCCGCCTCCAGTCGCAGACGACCGTAGCGAGACATAGTTTCCGCAACATCGACAAGAATTGAGTGCGGAACCGCATAACGCGAATACTTAATTAATATATCGATAACCATTTCCGCGTCATGACCAGCGGCACGTGCATTCCATAAACCTAAATTTGTTAAGCGATACGTATGAATATGTTCAGGGGAGCGCTCTAACTCTGCAAAGGGAGCAATCGCACGGCGACATTCAGTGGACATCGCATGATCGATATCTAAGAGCAGTGTTTTATCGCTCTGAACGATCAGTGGTCCATCAGTCATTGAGTAAGTCCTTAATAAATTCATGCAAGAAAGCACTGCGTTCTTCGAGAGCTTTAATGCTTACCCACTCATTGGTTGCATGCGCACCAGAGCCAACTGCGCCGAGTCCATCTAGAACTTTTGCACCGGCAGCCGCAGCAAAGTTTCCATCACTTGCTCCGCCGACTGATGCATGACCAAGTGGCGGCATACCGATTCGCGCAGCAACTTTTTCTGCTCGCTCATAAAGTTCCATGGTCGCAGTTGTTTCTAGAGGTGGACGATTTAATCCACCAGTGATTTCGATGCGAGCTTCTGGGTGAAGTGGTGTGAGTGCGCGAATTGCTGCATCAACGCGATTGAGTTCTTCGGTTGAATAAGAACGCGCATCAATATCTAAAACGCCGTAGTCAGGAACAGTGTTTGTTGAGTTGCCAGCTTTTACCAACGTTGGAACAACAGTTGTTTGCTTCTCTTTGTTTTCTAAGAAAGCTAGTGCGGTAACAATGTGTGCAATTTCAACAGTTGCGTTGATTCCCTTTTCAGGTTCGAGGCCAGCGTGAGCTGCGCGTCCATGCACATGCACTTGATACATAGCAGTGCCCTTGCGGCCAGTTTTTACTTTGCCATCAATTGCTGCTTCGAGAACTAAAACAGCTTTTGCATTCGATGCTAAATCTTGAATGAGTTTGCGAGAGGCGTGACTTCCGGTTTCTTCATCCGTTGTTCCAACGAGTGCTACAGAACCAGTAATTCCCTTAAGTGCAAAGAGAGCTTGAACGAATCCGGCCTTCATGTCATATGTGCCAGGACCGCGAAGTACATCGCCGTCTATTTGCCAGAGCGGTGTGAATGAACCAATCGGCCACACAGTGTCGAGGTGTGCAAGTAAAACAACATCTGGTTGTGCAGCGCCCCACCAAAAAACAGGACGACCTTCTATTTGGCGAATTTCTGCAGGTGTTCCAAGTACGCGTGTTGCAATGTCACTTGCTAAACGAACAACATCGTTGCACGCCTTGAGATCTTCAGTAGGAGATTCACACTTCACCAATGCTTCAAGGGCTGCCAACATAGGGTTAAGTCTGCCGTATTCGCCTTGCTTCTCGCTTGTCATAGCGGTGCAACCCCCGTAATACGCGGAATTCTAAATGTCTGCATCTCGCCTGTGCCGTGGTCTCTGGCAATAAGTGAACCAGCGGAGATTTTGAGTGGATCGATAATGCGATGAGAAACAGATCCATTGTTATCTGCATAACCAATTGAAAGTGAACGTTGTTCTTGAATGTACTTCAACAAAATATCGAGCGTTTCATTTGCTGTTGTACGTGGCAGTGCACCAAGTGCGTTGTTGGCAATATTTCGAAGTGTGCTCTGCTTGTGACTAGATTTTTCACCAACTCGAATTGAGCGAATTGCAGCAGTTAACGCAGCATCAGTTGGAACTTCTAGTTCGCCGATGATTCGCGGTGGACGTGGCTTTGATTGCGCACGGGAAGATCGGGGACCAGTGAGCAACATACCGTTATTGGATTCTGCGGCCGGTAAATATCCAGAATTACGCAACACGTTCATGACATCGTGGGCGTCCATGTCGCAAATCATTACTTCAGGTGCAATTCTGCGCAGAGACAAAATATCCAAACGCTTATCACTAATGATTTGAGTAATCAGTGCAGGATCTTCACATCGGATAAATGATGATGTGTTTCCAACACGTAATCGACCGTGCTTCTTTGCAACATCAGAGATCAAATACTCAAGTGGTTGTGGAATCGCAGTCTTAGAAGTTTTGCGCAAAAACCCGATGATCTCATCGCCAGTTTTGCCGTGATCTAATCCGCGACGAATTGTTGTGTCTGTAAATCTGTAAACAGTTGCACCACCGCGACTTTCGATATCTCCAATGATTGCTAGTACTGCAGCAACATCATGAACAAGTGGTCCTGGCGCAATTGCGGTGTTGTCGCTTTGGATAAGAATGTGGTCAACAGGTTGTGGCAGATCAGCATCGATGATTTCTAGATCATCACCAGCTAAGAAACCTTCACCATATTTCGAGATAACGCCTTGTCCAGTAATTCCTAACCACTCTGCTTCGCGAAGAGTCCACTGCACCATTTCTTCTTGCAAACCTGGATTTCGCTTTGATGGCGCGCACCATTTAACCCGTTCGGTAAAGCTTGTCACATCCGGTGCAATATTTTTATTCTCAGCCAATAACTGCAGCACCAACGCGCGAGTACTTGCAGCGTTTACCCGGTCAAGTTCTGGACCAAGTGCTGCTGTGTTCTTAGATTCTGCGCGACCGACTAATCCACTTACTCGCGAAGTAATTAACCACGGAGCGGCAATTGCTTGCCAACGTACAGATGGTTTTTGAGTTAGCCAGATGTCAAAGTTATTTGTTGGCAAGATTTTGTCATCGGCATCGATAGTTACAAGGCCGGCAAGATAAACAAGTTCTGCAACGAATGCTGCACAATTTTCATCGATGCCCATATGAGTTGCAATAATCCTTAAATCTCGAACACCTAATCCACCTGCACGAAGCGCATCGGCTGGTTCTTGCGCCCAGTATTCAAGAATTTCATCTACCCATCGCAAGACAGTTGCTACGTTAGCGATTGCTGCTAATTGGATGCTCTTTGCATCGCGCGTGCTGCCTTTAATTTCCGGCGGCGTAACTTCGCGTTCTTTGTGCACTTTGCCACCACGTAGATAAATACCAACTTCGCGGGGAAGAATTACCGTGCGCTGATCTAGCGGAACCATAAAGTTTTGTTCCAGTAACCATGTGACACCTGGACCAGGATTTTTAATATCGCCAACGCTTCCACGAGGCGGTCCCCAGATAAGTCTTTCTAGTACTTTCTTCGCTGTTTCTGGAGCCTCATCTAATTTCTTCAAAGATAACTTTGCCATACTGGCAGGTCCAAGACCTGCAATTTCACTACCTAATACTTCGCGCACTGAATTTGGCAATCTCATTCCATCATCTGATGGATAAACCAATCCACGCGCAATCAATTCTGAAAGCGCTTCAGTTGCTGCTTTTTCAGTAACAGCAACAATTTGTTTTTCAGTAAATGGTTCATTAATAACGGCGCATGATTCGAGAACCTGAAACTGCCACTGATTAAGTGCATCAATTGCTCTCGCAAGACTCGGGGCACTACATGCGCGAACTGCAAGAGATGCAATATCTGATGGAACTGGCGAGATGAGATCTGGTCTAAAAGTAAATAGCTCTAAAAGGGCAGCGTCATCTACGGAACGTAGGTAGTCGGTAAATGAACGCATTTGCATAACTTGCCTACATTACAGGGGTTTAGATGGTGCTGTGAAATCGAGTTAGCGCGAACGCCTGCCCGGTGCCAACCAAATTCCGGCAGCAGCGAGTCTTGAAACTGTTGGACCAATTATTTTGATGATAAAACGCGCTCTACGAAAATCGTGAATAGGCCAACCTTCAGCAAGTGCACGCAAACTTAAAATTGCATCAGGATTAATTGCTGATGGATGACCGACTGATTCAAGCAATGGAAAATCATTGTGGCTATCTGAGTAGGCATAACACTGGGAAAGATCGAACCCTTTTTCTTTTGCAAGAGCAGAAATCGCTACTGCCTTTTCTTTTCCATGTAATAACTTGCCCAACATTGCTCCGGTGTATTTTCCATCTCGAACTTCAGCTTTACTTCCGAGTGCTCCTGTGAATCCTAAATTCTTAGCGATTAATACAGCCATATCTTCTGGAGCAGCAGTTACGAGCCACACTTCTTCTCCAGCATTTAAATGTTTTTGTGCAATATTGATCGTGCCTTGCCAACACGCAGGTGAAACGTATTCATCATAAATAGCTTGGCCAATGTTCTTAATTTCTAGAACATCGTGACCACCAATAAATTCCGTGGCTGCATCTTGAAACCTTTTAATCTCATCTTGCTTTTCTTTGCCTGTTAATCGAAAACGTAAATTGGCGAATGCGAACCGGGATAGATCTGTCTTGGAGAAATACCCACGTTTGTACATTCCTTTTCCAAGGAAGAAGAGGGTGGATCCACGAATAAGCGTGTTATCTACATCGAAAAAGGCAACTCGGTTCGGTGTGAGCGCCATGTCACAACCTTAGCGAGAAGAGAAGGTTTATGACGCTTTATGCTTGGCAGATGAGTTCGACGGTACACGTAGTCAGACATGGGGAAGTACACAACCCAGAAAAAATCCTTTACGGACGTCAACCTGGTTGGACATTGTCAGAACGCGGTCACAAGATGGCAGCCACTCTTGGTGATTGGTCAAAGAAAATAGATTTAGGTGCATTACACGTTTCACCATTACAACGTGCGCAAGAAACTGCAGCGCCAATATCAGCCGCGCACAATATGAAAATTACAACTGATGAACGATTAATTGAAGCCGCGAATGTTTTTGAAGGAAAGCCATTTGGAATTGGAGATGGTGTTTTAAAGCATCCTTCTGCGTGGAAACACTTATGGAATCCTTGGAAACCTTCGTGGGGCGAACCATATGAAGAACAAATCAATCGAATGCTTGCAGCTGTCTTTGCAGCGCGCGATGCGGCCAATGGAAAAGATGCGATTGTTGTTTCTCATCAACTTCCAATTTGGATACTGCGTAGCGCAATCGAAGGTCGCAGGCTTTTACACGATCCACGTAAACGCGAATGCTCTTTAGCAAGTGTGACAAGTGTTCATTTTGACGAAGACGGAATGATTAGCGGCACGAGTTATTCAGAACCCGCTGCTCATTTATTGCCCCCAAAGAAATGAAAACCAGAAACTTCATACTTGCGCCGCTGATTGCGCTTGCGCTTTCTTCATGCGGTGGCGGAGGTTCATCTATTGCCGAAGAGAGTTTTATCTCTGGCAATGGAAGCGTTTCTTTCATTAAGCAAGCAGATCGAATCGCAGCGCCAAAACTTTCAGGCATGACGCTTTCAGGAAAAAATTACACATTCAACGTTGGTCAAGTTGCTGTCGTAAATGTGTGGGCTTCGTGGTGTGCACCTTGTCGTGCAGAGGCACCAACTCTTGCAGCGTTATCTGAAAAATACAGCAATGTCGCGTTCATCGGAATTCTTACTCGTGATAACCCAGTAAATGCGGAAGCATTTGCTCGTCGCTTTGCTCTTCCATACCCAACGCTGATTGATGACTCTGTTTTGATTGGATTTAGAAAGTCGCTGCCAGCAAATGCAATTCCTTCAACTGTGCTTATCGATAAAAAGGGAGATGTAGCAGCTCGTATTTCGGGTGAAGTAACCGTTGCATCCCTGAGCGAACTCATCGAAAAGGTGAGTGCAGAATGAAAGAGTTCTTCGTAGAGCAGATTTTGGATGGCTACTTAATTACTGCCTTCCCAATTGCACTCATCGCTGGATTGATTTCATTCTTATCACCATGCGTTCTGCCACTTGTACCTGGATATATCTCCTATGCAGCAGGTTTTTCGAAGAGCCGCGGACGAGTGCTTCTTGGTTCAACTCTTTTCGTCTTAGGTTTTAGCGTTCTCTTTATTTCCTACGGTGCACTCTTCGGTGGATTCGGTGCTTATATTTCTGATAACGAAAAACTGATTACATCAATTCTTGGAGTCTTCACCGTTGCACTTGGTTTGATTTTTATCGGAGTTTTCCCATTTGCACCAACGTATCGAGCAAAGATGCCCGTGACACTTGGCCTTGTTGGTGCACCGCTACTTGGTTTCCTATTTGGAGTGGGCTGGACACCTTGTATTGGTCCAGCACTTGGCGCTGTTCAGACACTTGCATTCCAGGAATCAAGCGCCGTGCGCGGAGCGATTTTGTCCTTGGGTTATTGCATTGGATTAGGTGCACCCTTTATCGCGTCAGGTTTGTTCTTTGATAGATCAGAAAACTTGCGCAAATTCTTAGTACGTCGCGGAGATTTAATAACCAAAGTTGGCGGCGTGCTTTTAATTCTTATCGGACTCGCCCAGGTATTTGGTTTATGGGGAACTTTCAACAACGAGATGCGTTCGTGGATCTCAGATTTTATTCCGGTGGTTTAAATGAGTGAGAACGCACCAGAGATCGGAACCGTAGGACTTCTGCGTTTCATGTGGAGACAACTCACAAGCATGCGCACAGCACTTGTGTTGTTAATGATGCTTGGCGTTGCAGCTATTCCTGGATCATTTATTCCTCAACGTACTCAAAATCCAATGGCGGTAAGCGATGTCTTTGCTACGTCACCAACAAAAGCGCTGTGGTACGACAGATTCTCACTCTTTGATGTGTATGCATCCCCTTGGTTCAGTGCAATTTATATCCTTCTATTTATCTCTCTTATCGGTTGTGTTCTGCCCCGTGCATTTGAGCATTACAAAGCAGCGCGGGCGCTTCCTCCTGTAACACCTAAAAACCTTTCACGTATGGAGCACTACACCGAATGGAAAGGCACAGGCAACGAACTCGAAGTTGCTCGAGCATGGTTTAAGAAGAACAGATTTAGAGTTCGCGAATTAGATGGTTCTATTTCGGCGGAAAAAGGTTTTACTCGTGAGACCGGAAACCTATTTTTTCACTTAGCACTGGTGTTGATTCTCATTGGTGTCAGTTTTGGCTCACTCTTTGGAATGCGTGGAGATGCAATCGTTAACGTAGGTGAGCGATTTATTAATACCCCAACTACTTTCGACTCACTCTCATTCGGCAAATTGTTTAGCGAAAAATCTCTCCCTCCTTTTTCGATAGAGATTGATAATTTCGTTGGTAAATATGATCCTGTTACAAACGCGCCGGAGGATTACTCATTGTCTGTAACTGTTAAAGATTCTCCAGAATCTGCTCCAGTTAAGAAAATTGTTAAAGTCAATAGTCCGCTGACATTTGGAAGTACGCGTGTATACCTGCAAGCAAATGGTTATTCACCAATTGTCACTGTGCGAGATTCACTTGGAAATGTGGCATTCCAAGGACCAGTTCCATTCTTGCCACAAGATTCAAATTTAAGTTCAACTGGTGCAATTAAAGTTCCGGATGCAACTCCTCAACTCGGTTTTGTTGGTTCATTCTTTCCAACTATCGGTCGCGCTAATGAAGGCGGTGGAATATCTGTTTTCCCAGAAGCACTTGATCCACGTTTGTTTTTGGCTGCATGGACTGGTGATCTTGGTTTAGATAATGGCCGCCCACAATCTGTGTATCGAATAGATACAGATACTTTGAAAAAAATAGGACTTAAGTCACTTGCACCAGGTGAAACATATGAATTTGCAGAGGGCTCAATCACATTTGAAACATATGTTCCGTGGGTTAACCTGCAAGTGGTGAGAGATCCCGGCAAGAGTTATGCGCTGCTTGGCAGTATCGTTGCGATACTCGGATTACTTGCTTCGCTCTTTACGCGCAGACGCAGAATTTGGGTAAGTGTTACTAAGAAAAACATTGAAGTTGCAGGCTTAGCAAAAAATGCAGCACCTGGACTTGAAAATGAAATTGCACAACTGGCACGAGCTTTAGGGAGAGCAGAGTAAATGTCTACAACGTGGGCGTACATTTCTAATTATTTGGTTTACTCATCCATGGGTGTTTTTTCCCTGGCATTCATTGCTCATGCTTATGAAACCGCTTTCGCTGTTCGCGCGCCACATCTAGCTGACTCAGCTAAAGGAAATTTGCGCAATAAAACATTTGATTATTCACGCACCGAAAAGGTCGCCCGCGTTGCAACTGCAATGATGATTTTAGGTTTTCTTTTGTTATTTGCCGGCGTCATCGCTCGTGGTATTTCTGCGGGTCGAGTGCCTTGGGGAAACATGTACGAATTCTCCATTACCGGCGCACTGGCATTTACTGCAGCGTATTTAGGTGCACTTCGTAAGTACGATTTACGTTGGTTAGGTTTATTCGTTTCAATTTCTGTACTGCTCACACTTGGAACAGCAGTCGCTGTTTTGTATCGACCAAGCGCACCACTTGTTCCAGCTCTTAAATCAACGTGGCTTGTTATTCACGTATCGGCAGCAATTATTTCTGGTGGAGTTTTCTTGCTAGCAAATGTAATTGCAGGTGCATTCTTAGTATTAGATTCCATGGAGAAAAAAGGCGAACGCGCACCATGGGCAAAACGTTTACCTTCGTTAGATGTACTTGATCAACTCTCTTACCGACTCGTTGCATTTGTTTTCCCACTCTGGACATTCGCAGTAATTGCTGGAGCAATTTGGGCAGAGAGTGCGTGGGGAAGATATTGGGGTTGGGATCCAAAAGAGACGTGGGCATTTATTACTTGGGTTGCATACGCTGCATATTTACATGCACGCGTAACAATTGGCTGGCGCGGTCGTAGGGCAGCGTGGCTATGTATTTTTGCTGGATCTACATTCTTATTTAATTACGTGTACGTAAACGTATGGGGAACCGGAAAGCACACGTACTCCGGTTTATAAGTTTTTAAAGTTTACGTAAGAAATCTGGGTCATCATCTGGCCCAATCACGCGACGCTGACCACCACGTCCAGGACCTTGTTTGCGTTGACGGCCCCAAATTAAATAAGCAACCGCTCCAAAGGTTCCAATGAAAATAATAATTAATAGCCATGCCCACTTTGGTAAACCACGAAGTAACTCTTGCTCAGTGCGAGCACAATCAATAAGTGCGTACAAAGTTACGCCGATTGCGATCAGAATTGGTAAGTAACGGAGCATGCTCTAATTCTACGCTTTTCTAAGAGAGCAACAAACCAAGAGACAAAAGAATTGCAAAGCGCAGTTGAAGCTTGCCTGTTTTACCGAGTAAAGGAATAAGTTGCGCTCCCTGTGCGCCTGCGCGAACTGCTTTAATCAAGGAAAAGGTCATAGGCAGAAGCAGGAGAGTGAGCAAAACCCATGGTTTAAGCAAAAACAGAACGCTTATGTGGGCGGTTAAAAGAAGTGCGATGAATGCAATTCGCGCACTCGAATCTCCAAGACGAACAGCAAGTGTTCGCTTGCCAACTAATTTATCGGCAGCGCGATCTCGTAAGTTATTAATTGCAAGCAATGCACATGAAAGACAACCCATTGGAATCGCAATAAGAAGTGAATTAAGTGTTAGTTCGCCAGTTTGTGCAAAATACGTGCCCATCGTTGCGACTAATCCGAAGAAGACAAATACTGAAAGTTCACCGAATCCAAAGTAGCCATATGGATTTTTGCCACCCGTGTATCCCCACGCAGCTGCAATTGCGAGTGCACCAATAGCCACGAGCCATAATGAAGTTTGTAGAGCAAGAATTAATCCAACAACTGCACCAAATCCCAAGGCGAGGTAAGCAGCCATTTTTACGTGATGTGCAGGCGCTGCGCCGCTTGCAACTAAACGCATTGGGCCAATGCGATTGTCATCTGTGCCTTTAACGCCATCTGAGTAATCATTTGCGTAATTAACGCCAACTTGAAGAGCCAAACTTACGAGTAGTGCAAGCAGAGCCAACAAAGGATCAAAGTTTTCGCCAGCAAGTGCGGTTGCAACTGCAACAGGTGCAATTGCTGCAGGCAGTGTCTTTGGGCGAGCACCTGCAACCCACTTATTCATCACTCACCATTTTCGCTAGAGAAATGCGATCAATTTTGCCAACGCCAATCTGTGGAAGTTTATCAAGAAGAATCACACTCTTTGGTTTTACATGGTTACCAATTGAGTTCACGAGCACTTCAGAAAGTTGGGACTTAATACTTTCATCATTTGATTGAACAGCAAGATGAAGCGCTTGTCCCCACTTGCTATCTGCGGTTGCAAAGGCTGCCACCAATAAATCTGGATACTTTTCACTGATCGCTACTTCGATTGCGCTCAGTGAAATGTTTTCACCTCCGCTGATAATCACATCATCAGATCTTCCAATAACTTGAAGTTTTCCATCCACAATATTTCCTAAATCTTGTGTAACAAACCATCCGTCTTCTTTTTCAACTTCTGCCAAAACAGATCCTGAGATTTTGATTCGTCCATCACCAGTTATTTGAAATTTAACGCCTTCGAGCGCAACTCCATCGTAAATACAACCGCCACTCGTTTCAGACATTCCATATGTTTCAACAATGTTGATACCAGCTGCAACACCCTGTGCTCGAAGTTCTTCTGATAAAGATGCTCCACCAACTAGAACGGCTTTGGCTCCTTGAAGATGTTTCAGTAAAGCTGAATTCTGTGTGAGTGCGTTAAATAATTGAGTCGGAACAATCGCAGTGAAGTCAGCGTGTGGATATTCACCGACATGATTGCGAAGATCAAGCGGCTCTGTCCCTAATTGCATCGCTCGCATCAAAACATTAATGCCGGCAATGTGAGTGAGCGGCAATTGCAATGACCACGTATCGCCTTTGGAAGCTTTGAGATATTTATTTGATGCGGTTGCACTTGCAAGCAATGCAGAAGCGGTCAGTGCTATTTCTTTTGGAGTTCCGGTGCTGCCGCTGGTTGCAACGAGTAGTGAAATATCTGATCGAACAGATGTGGAATGAACCGGACCACATCCAAGGGCAGGACCATCTGTTGTGAGGGCTTTTTCTAGCGCACTCACAAATTCGGCCAGAGTGTGCGTGAGTTCGAGGCTGCGCACTTCTCGATGTGAAGATGTGTCCATTGCCCGCGTAGGCTATCGCTTGTATCGGTAGTGATGTCTGATGGAGGGTTCGTGAGTAAGCCAATCAAGCGTGAATTTGGAAGCCGTAACATTCCGAAATGGAAAGCCGCACCAGGTGGAGAAAAATTCACAGATATTAAATACGAAGCTGCTGATGGCATCGCAAAAATCACGATTAACCGTCCAGAAGTACGTAACGCATTTCGTCCGCAAACAATTATTGAGTTGCAGAGTGCATTTTCATTAGCGCGAGATAACCAAGAAGTTGGCGTAATTATTTTAACTGGCGAAGGCAGCGAAGCATTTTGTTCAGGTGGTGACATCAGTGTTCGCGGAGATGACGGTTATCTCGGAGATGACAAACTCGCACAACAAGGAATTGGTCGCCTAAACGTTTTAGATTTACAAGTTCAAATACGTCGTACACCTAAACCAGTTATTGCAATGGTTGCAGGTTGGGCAATTGGCGGAGGACATGTTTTACACGTTGTTTGCGATCTAACAATTGCTGCCGATAACGCACTCTTTGGTCAGACAGGTCCGATGGTTGGTTCATTCGATGGTGGTTACGGTTCTGGATTACTCGCTGCAAATGTTGGACAGAAAAAAGCGCGCGAGATTTGGTTTATGACTCGTTCATACGATGCAAAAGAAGCGCTCGCTATGGGATTAGTAAACACAGTTGTTCCAGTTGCCGAATTAGAAGCAGAAACAGTTTCTTGGTGCCGCGAAATGCTGCGCAACTCTCCATTGGCACTTCGATTACTTAAAGCGAGCCTCAACGCTGCAGATGATGGACTTGCAGGTGTTCAACAATTAGCTGGCGATGCAACACTCCTGTTTTACATGACTGAAGAGGGCCAAGAAGGTCGCGATGCTTATAAAGAAAAGCGCGCACCTGATTTTGGTCAATTCCCTAAGCGTCCATAAATAAATTAAATGCTCGATTCAATCCTTAATAACCTTCGAGTAGTTTCGCTGCCTACGAAGACAGATTTTCGTGGAATCAATACGCGCGAAGTTGCACTGATTGAAGGTAGCGCTGGATGGGGAGAATTTTCTCCGTTTATTGAATACGACGAAAATGAATCTATTCCTTGGTTGATCAGCGCTATTGAAGGTGCAACACAACCACGTGCAAAAGCCACACGTAAGTACATTGATATCAATGCAACCCTGCCTGCGGTCAATACGCGTGCGGAAGTAGAAAATATTTTGTCTTGGTATCCAGGGGCGACAACAGTAAAAATCAAAGTTGGTTCTGGCGCAGAAAAAGATTTAGCACGAATTAAATTTGTGAATGAAATCTTGCCCAATGCTGCGATGCGCTTAGATGTAAATGGCACTTGGGGAGTAGAAGAAGCACTCGAGTTTATTTATGCTTTTTACGATTCATTTGATGAAGATTTATTGCAATACATCGAACAACCATGCGCAACACTGGATGAACTCCGCGAACTTAAAGCTGCGTGCATGGTGCCTGTAAAAATTGCGGGTGATGAAGTAATCAGAAAAGCTGAAGATCCATTTGAATTAGATCTAGAAGATGCCGTCGATGTTTTGGTTTTAAAGGTTGCACCCCTTGGTGGAATTGAGCGCTCCCTTGCATTGGCAGCGCATCACCGATTGCCAGTTGTTGTTTCTAGTGCACTTGAAAGCGCTGTAGGTATTGGTCATGGGATACGTCTTGCTGGCGCGCTCCCAACTTTGAACTTTGCATGCGGTTTAGCTACAGGTCAATTACTTGCATCGGATATTGCAAATATTCCAATTGAAGGTGGAAAAATGCGCGTTGCCGATGTCACGCCAAGTGAAGCAGCGATGATTGAACTTGAAGCAAGTGCAGTGCGCACCGAATGGTGGCAAGATCGGGTTCGTAAAACTTGGAGCGCAGGTGCAGATGAAATTATTAGCGAGATGGGGTGGCATTGGTGAGTGAAACCACATCGCTTGCACGCGTCATAGTTCGCCAAATAATTGAAGCTGGAATTACTGATGTTGTGATTTCACCCGGATCGCGAAATGCACCGCTTAGCTTTGCTTTTTTTGCAGCATCACAAAAAGGATTAATAAAGCTGCACACCCGTATTGATGAAAGAACAGCAGCATTTTTTGCACTTGGTTTAGCTAAAGCAAGTGGGCGTGCAGTTCCTATTGTCTGCACCAGCGGAACAGCTGTTGCTAATTACCATCCAGCTGTTTTAGAAGCGCATCACACGAATACGCCGCTCTTAGTTTTAACTGCAGATCGACCAGCTCGTCTACGCAAAACAGGTGCAAACCAAACAACTGAACAAGCTCGTATCTTCGGAAAATCTGTTCGCTATTTCGCAGACATTTCAGGTGCCGTATTTCCAATGGAGTTACCGCTGTATTCATTGGCAAGCGGACCAGTTCACTTAAATATTCAATTCGAAGAACCACTCGCGGCTGATTCAGATTCAACATGGCTTGATGAAATTAAAGTTGCTCCGCGCAACGTTAAATCTACAAAAGCACCGAGTGCGTTAAAGGTTAAGAGTGAACGTGCTGTATTAGTAGTCGGCCACGACCGAGGTGGATTTAGTACAGAAGAAGTAAATGCATTTGCCGAACAACTTGGTTGGCCAGTCATTAGTGAAGATCCGCTTTCACTTAAGAACTCCATCGCGCACGCTTCTTTATTCTTAGCATCGACTGTCATTACAAAGGAACTCACTCCAAAGACAGTAATTGTTATAGGTCGAACAACTCTGTCGCGCTCAATCAATAATTACATTGCATCAGCAGATAAGAACATCGTTATTGATTCGCGAATCGCAACTGTTGATACAGATCGCAATGCAGACATACGCTTCACTCAGATTCCAACTCTAGAAACAAATGCAGTAGATGCAGAGTGGCTAGAAAAGTGGCAAAAGTTTTCAGAGCGCACCGGTAAAGAACTTGAGAAAATTACTCAATGGTCAGAACCAGTATTGGCTCGAACTGTTGCGGCTACTATCAAAAACGGAACAACGCTATTTGTTTCATCCTCTAGACCAATTCGCGATATCGAAGCATTCGCTAGTGCGCGTTCTGGTATCGAAACTTTTGCCAACCGTGGACTTGCAGGTATAGATGGCAATATTTCAACAGCAATTGGAGTTGCAACAGCGCGCACATCAACGATTGCGGTACTCGGTGACCTTTCTTTCCTTCACGATCTCACGGGCTTAATTCACGCCGAAAAACCAGACCTGCTTATTCTTGTCGTCGATAACAATGGTGGCGGAATCTTTTCAACACTTGCACACCGTGGCTCCGATGGATTCGAAAGCATCTTTGGAACTCCGCATGATTTAGATTTATCTGCCATTGCAAGTGCAATGAAGATTAAGACCGGCACAGTAAATTCTGTTGATCAATTGGAAAAGGAATTGTCCCAACCAATAGAAGGTCTTCGCATTGTTATTGCACAGATGCCAGATCGCGAAAGTAATGCTGACTTAATTAAGCAAGTGCACTCTTCATTGCAGAAAATTTAGCTTCACTCTCTGCTAATTCTTTTTCAGGATCAGACCCAGCAACGATTCCGCACCCGGCGTACAAACGAATTGAATTATCTGTAATTTGTCCGCAACGAAGTGCGATACCTAGTTCTCCATCTCCGCGCGCATCTATCCAGCCGACTGGCCCTGCATAACGCCCACGAGACATGCCTTCAATTTCACTAATTACTTTGGCTGCTTTATCAGTCGGGGTTCCACAGACAGCAGCCGATGGATGTAATTGGTTGAGCAATGTAAAGACATCCACGTTGCTCTTGGATTCAATCAGCGCACCAGTTACATCTGTAGCCAGGTGCATGACATTTGCTAAGTGAAGAACAAAAGGTGTTTCAGGAATATTTGTTGAAGAACAAAAGGGTTCGAGTGCTTCTGCAACAGAGCGAACTGCGTACTCGTGCTCTTCAAGATCTTTTGATGAACGAGCCAGTGAACCTGCCAAAGCTAAATCGCGTTCATCATCTCCAGATTTACTAATAGTTCCAGCGAGTACGCGCGAAGTCACCATTCCACGCTTTAAACGAAGCAACAGCTCAGGTGTCGCACCGATTAACCCGGCAACACTAAAGATCCACGTTGATGGATAAATTGAAGAGAGTTTTCGTAGAGCCGAGCGTTCGTCAATTGGGTTCGCGGCAGTTGCCAATAAATCGCGCGCAAGAACAACTTTTTCTATGTCGCCACTATGAATTTTTGCCACTGCTTGTGCAACGCGCGTTACCCAATGTTCACTCGCTAATTCATCGTTATTCCAGGTCAATGTTGGACTCGAGATCTTTTCAGTTGTATCGAGTAGTTGTGGCTGCGAATCAGAACCAACCCACGTGATCCAAGAATTTCCACTATTCATTCCGACGATAACTTTAGGAATAACAAGTACAGATTCTTCCTCCTCAGAAAAAGAGAATGAAGTAAAGAGAATCGGTCCCGTCGCACTTCCTTGAACATTATTTGTAATCGCAAATTTTTCTAATTGCGAGTGCCACCATGTGCGAGCATCATTAAAACGATTAGGACCTTTTACTGTTGTGCTGGCATGTACTCCCCAACCAACAACTCCATCGCCGCCGCGCACCCATGAGAAATTCTCACCCTGTGGCAACAACTCCAAAAGTGGAAGATGTTCGCCAAGGCGCACGGTAGTTACAGGAATAAGGGAAGGCATAAGTTGTTTTTCTTACGACATCTTTCGCTGAACGAATTGCCAAATAATTGGCAGGGAAGTTCCAGCAATTGCAATCTTTAGAATTTCGCCGATGATAAATGGTGTAAATCCTGCAGAAATAGTCCAAGCCCACTCTTTACCTGTGTATTCGTGAAGCCATACAAGACCGAAACCAAATGTAAGTGCATTGCCTAAGAGCATTGCAGGAAGCGCAGTCTTAAATTTTTGATCCCATGTGCGCCCACCTAAATATCCAAGCAGGGCTGATGTAAGAAGCATTCCAACGAGGTATCCACCTGTTGCTCCAACAATGCGATCAATACCAGAACCACCATTAGCGAATACTGGTGCACCAAGTGCACCAACTAATAAGTATGTAAAAAATGTTGTTGTTCCAAGTGTTACGCCATAACTAGTGGCAAGTAATAAAACTCCGAGAGTTTGTCCTGTAACAGGAACAGGAGAGCCAGGTACGGGAATTGCTATCTGTGCGAGCAGTGAAAGAAATGCAACACCAGTAATTACAAAGCCGGCACTAGTGAGAACAGTGCTTCGCGGGAAAACTGCGGTGCGTAGTGTGGTGGTTGCGATAGACATTTCGTCCGTCCCTTCTTGAAGTTGTGGATGAGCCTACTCTCAAGCAGAATAAGCCTATGTCCCGCGCCAATATGGATAAAAATCCTGCTGAAGTAGCCGCGATGTTTGATGCGGTCGCCAAGCGTTATGACCTGGTCAATGACATTTTGAGCCTCGGGCAGACAAAGAGATGGCGCAAGGCAACAACTGCCACGATTGCTCCAAAACCTGGAATGAAAATTCTAGATCTCGCAGCCGGAACAGGTTCAAGTTCAGAACCACTTCATGCAGCAGGTGCAGATGTTATTCCTGCAGATTTTTCAGAAGGAATGCTTGAAGCAGGTCGACGTGCACGTCCACATTTAAAATTTACAAAAGCAGATGCACTTAACTTGCCATTTGAAAGTGAAACTTTTGATGTCGTAACAATTTCTTTCGGTTTACGAAACACATCAGATATGGACAAAGCTTTAAGTGAAGCAAAACGTGTTACTAAAAAAGGTGGATCACTAGTTGTTGCGGAATTTTCATCTCCAACCTTTAAACCATTTCGAACAATTTATATAAATTATTTAATGAAGGCTCTACCCGCAATTGCATCCAAGACATCATCAAATCCCGACGCCTATGTCTATCTCGCTGAATCCATTCGGGCATGGCCAGATCAGGCAGCGCTCGCGGCCCGAATTGCCCAAGCCGGCTGGTCTCAAGTGGGTTGGCGCAATCTCAGCGGTGGGGTTGTCGCAGTTCACAGAGCTATCAACTCGTGATGCGGTCAAAAGTACTTGTTGGGCACTCTAGGATTTAGCCATCATGACTTCCGCATCTAACCCATACGTGCCGATTTTGGTAATCGGAGCCATTGGCTTCGGTTTCGCAGTCATCTCAGTTGCAGCTGGTGCACTCACTGGACCAAAGCGTTACAACAGAGCGAAATTAGATGCATACGAGTGCGGAATCGAACCATCACCATCTGCAATTCAAGGTGGACGCTTCCCAGTTAAATACTTCTTAACTGCAATGCTATTTATTATTTTCGATATTGAAATTGTCTTCCTCTATCCATGGGCAGTCACATTTGATCAGTTAGCACTCTTTGGACTCATTGAAATGGGAATCTTTATCGCAACCGTCTTCGTGGCATACGCATACGTATGGCGCCGCGGTGGATTGGAATGGGATTAATCGTGGGTCTAGAAGAGAAATTACCGAGCGGATTCGTTCTCACAACTGTTGAAAAACTTGCAGGCTACATGCGCAAGAACTCTTTGTGGCCAGCAACATTTGGTCTTGCTTGTTGTGCGATTGAAATGATGGCAGTTGGTTCTGCTGCAAAGTACGACATTTCACGCTTCGGTATGGAAGTTTTCCGTGCATCACCACGCCAAGCAGATCTAATGATTGTTGCTGGTCGTGTTTCAAATAAAATGGCGCCAGTCCTTCGCCAAATTTATGATCAAATGGCAGCACCTAAATGGGTTCTTGCAATGGGTGCATGCGCATCATCAGGTGGAATGTTTAATAACTACGCAATTGTTCAAGGCGTAGACCACGTTGTTCCAGTTGATATTTATCTTCCAGGTTGTCCTCCACGTCCTGAAATGTTGATGGATGCAATTCTTAAATTGCACACAAGCATTTACGACGAGAAGCTCGGACCAAATCGTGAAGCAGTTATTAAGTCAGTAGAAGAAGCTGCGCTAAACGCACTTCCTACTCACCAAATGAAGGGATTGCTTGCCTAAATGAGCGATCACGGAATGTTTGGTGCAGCTGGCACAGGAGATACATCTGGCTACGGCGGATTGGTACGAACTCCTGCAGCAACGGGTTCCAGTGAGCGCCCATATGGTTCTTATTTTGATGACGTCGCAGATGATTTAGAGCGCGCATATCCAGGGTTTTCAGATGCAATCGAACGCGTTGTTGTTGATCGCGGCGAACTTACACTCCACGTAAAGCGCGAAAAACTTGTAGAAGTTTCAAAGATTCTTCGTGATTCGCTTAAGTTTGAAATGTGCATGGGCGTTTCAGGAATTCACTATCCAGAACAGAGTGGTCGCGAATTACATGCGGTCTATCCACTGCTTTCAATTACAAATAACCGTCGCATTCGTCTAGAAGTTTCTGTTCCAGATAATGATGCACACATTCCATCTGTTGTTGAAGTGTGGGCAGGAAACAATTGGCACGAACGCGAAACTTTTGACATGTTCGGAATTATTTTTGATGGACATCCAGGACTTACAAGAATTTTGATGCCAGATGATTGGCAAGGACATCCACAACGTAAAGATTATGCACTTGGCGGAATTGCAGTTGAGTACAAAGGTGCAACAACTCCAGCACCTGATGAGCGCAGGTCATACCGATGACAACATTTACTGATCCATATTCATCATCACGCGAGACCACAGAAGGCACAGTCTTCTCGGTAACAGGCGGCGACTGGAACGAACTCGTTACAGAAATTGGCGCAACTAAAGAAGAGCGCATTGTTGTAAACATGGGCCCTCAGCACCCATCAACTCACGGCGTGCTCCGCCTTGTTCTAGAACTTGAAGGCGAAACAGTTACAGAAGTTCGTTGCGGAATTGGTTACCTTCACACAGGTATCGAAAAGAACATCGAATACCGCAGCTGGACTCAGGGCGTTACCTTCGTAACTCGCATGGATTATTTGTCTCCGCTATTTAATGAAACCGCTTATTGCTTAGCAACAGAAAAACTACTTGGAATTACAAACGACGTTCCAGAGCGCGCATCTGCAATTCGCGTATTAATGATGGAGCTCAATCGAATTTCTTCTCACATGGTTGCACTCGGTACCGGCGCGCTCGAACTTGGTGCGATTACTCCGATGTTCTTTGCATTCCGCGAACGTGAACGTGTTCTAGATATCTTCGAAATGATCTCTGGATTACGTATGAATATGGCCTATGTCCGCCCAGGTGGAGTTCAACAAGATCTCCCAGCCGGTGCAACACAGAAGATTCGCGAAACTGTAAAAGAAATGCGCAAAGCGTTTAAAGATAACTCCACACTTTTAATTGGCAATTCAATCTGGATGAAACGCACCGAAGGTATTGGTTACCTAGATCTTGCAGGCTGTACAACTCTTGGAATTACAGGTCCAGTTTTGCGTGCAACTGGCTTGCCGTGGGATCTACGTAAGACACAACCATATTGCGGTTATGAAAATTATGATTTTGATGTTGTTACAACAGATACATGTGATGTGTACGGCCGATTCTTGATTCGCATGAACGAACTAGAACAATCACTTCGCATCATCGAACAAGCTTGCGACAAGATCGACAAACTTGCTGGTGCGCCAGTAATGGTTGCAGATAAGAAAATCGCATGGCCTGCACAACTTGCAATGGGTGGCGACGGTCTCGGCAATTCACTTGATCACATCCGCGAAATTATGGGCACATCTATGGAATCACTTATCCATCACTTTAAATTAGTTACCGAAGGTTTCCGTGTTCCTGCTGGACAAGTTTATGCAGCCATCGAATCACCTCGCGGCGAACTCGGTGCACATATTGTTTCTGATGGCGGAACACGTCCTTATCGCATGCACTTCCGCGAACCATCATTTAATAACTTGCAATCAACATCTGCAATGTGTGAAGGCAGCATGGTTGCCGACATCATCGGCGCTGTTGCTTCTATCGATCCAGTTATGGGAGGTGTTGATCGCTAATGTTTTCTGATCAAGATCTTGCCGTAATGGATTCAATTATTAAGCGCTACCCACGTAGCCGTTCTGCAATCATGCCTTTACTCCACTATGCACAATCAAAAGCTGGATACGTAACAAATGAAGGCATCGAATTAATTGCAAAACTCCTGACAATTGAAACTGCAGAAGTTTCAGCTGTCGCAACTTTCTACACTCAGTACAAGCGCAAACCAGTGGGCGAATATCACGTGGGCGTTTGCACAAATACTTTGTGTGCAGTCATGGGTGGAGATGCAATTTTTGCTGGGCTCAAAGAGCATCTTGGAATTGAAAATGATGGCGTAACAGCAGATGGCAAAGTTTCACTCGAGCACATCGAGTGCAACGCTGCGTGTGACTATGCACCAGTTGTTATGGCTAACTGGGAGTTCTATGACAACCAGACGGTCCAGTCATCAAAAGATTTAGTTGATTCAATGCGTCAAGGAAATCCAACGCCACCAACTCGTGGACCAAAGTCACTTCCTACATGGAAAGAAAACTCTGCAGTACTTGCAGGAATTAACGATGGTCGCGCAAATGAAGGCGTGCAAGCAGGCGAACCAACTCTTCTCGGATTGAAATTAGCGAAGGAAGGTAAATAAGCAATGTCAAAGCTCACACCTGTCCTTTCAGCACATTGGGATGAAAAAGATTCATTCACAATTGATGCGTACACACGCAATGGTGGATACAAGGCTTCAGCGAAAGCACTTGCGATGGATCCTGATGCAGTAATTCAATTAGTTAAAGACTCTGGTTTACGTGGTCGTGGAGGAGCAGGATTTCCTACAGGAATGAAGTGGGGATTTATTCCACAAGGCGATAACAAAGAACACTATTTAGTTGTTAACGCAGATGAATCTGAACCAGGCACATGCAAAGACATGCCACTTCTTTTGGCTAATCCACACGTTCTTATTGAAGGTTGCATCATTGCTTGCCACGCTATTCGCGCGAAGCACGCATTTATTTATATTCGCGGAGAAGTGACTCACGTTGTTCGTCGCCTCAACCAAGCAATTGAAGATGCATACAAAGCAGGTCACCTTGGTAAAGGAATTGATTTAGTTCTCCACGTTGGAGCAGGCGCATACATTTGCGGCGAAGAAACCGCACTACTTGATTCACTAGAAGGTTTCCGCGGACAACCTCGTTTGCGCCCACCATTTCCTGCAATCGCTGGTTTGTATGCACGTCCAACTGTTGTAAATAACGTTGAATCAATCGCATCTGTTCCAGCAATTATCAATAACGGCGCAGAGTGGTATCAAAAGTACGGCACTGAAAAGAGCAAGGGAATGACTCTTTATTCTCTCTCTGGTCACGTAAATAACCCAGGACAATTTGAAGCACCTCTAGGAATCACTCTTCGTGAAATTCTTGAACTTGCAGGTGGAGTTCGCAACGGTCACAAACTTAAGTTCTGGACTCCTGGCGGATCATCAACACCAATATTCACAGATGCACATTTAGATACACCACTTGATTACGAAGGTGTTGCAGCCGCTGGTTCAATGCTTGGAACAAAGGCACTTCAAATTTTCGATGAAACAACTTGTGTTGTTCGCGCCGTACTTCGCTGGACAGAGTTCTATAAGCACGAATCTTGTGGCAAGTGCACACCTTGTCGCGAAGGCACATGGTGGCTTGTGCAAATTCTTCGTGATCTTGAAAATGGATCTGGATCTGAAGAAGATCTCGCAAAGCTTCTCGATTTGTGTGACAACATCATGGGTCGCTCTTTCTGTGCACTCGGTGATGGAGCAACAAGTCCGATTACTTCTTCAATCAAGTATTTCCGTGACGAATACATCGCACACGTAACGGGCAAGGGATGCCCATTTGATCCTGTTGCTTCAACGCTCTTTTCTAGCGCAGGTGCCAAATGACAACTACGCAATCACAGACAACTGAAGTTGTAGACATGATTACTGTTGTAATCGATGGATTCGAAGTCAGCGTTCCAAAGGGAACTCTTGTTATACGCGCAGCTGAAAAACTTGGAATTCAAATTCCACGTTTCTGTGATCACCCACTCTTAGATCCAGTTGGTGCTTGTCGCCAATGTTTGGTTGACATCGAAATTAATGGCCGCGCTTTTCCAAAGCCACAAGCTTCATGCACCATTCCCGTAGAACCAGGAATGATTGTTAAGACACAGCTCACATCTGATGTTGCAGAAAAAGCGCAACGTGGAGTTATGGAGTTACTTCTTGTTAATCACCCACTCGATTGCCCAGTGTGCGACAAGGGTGGAGAGTGCCCACTTCAGAATCAAGCAATGAGCAACGGTCAAGCAGAGTCACGTTTTGAAGGAAAAAAGCGCACATTCGAAAAGCCAATTAATTTGTCATCACAAGTATTACTAGATCGCGAACGTTGTGTTCTATGTGCACGTTGCACACGATTCTCAGAGCAAATTGCGAGTGATCCATTTATTACTCTCAACGAACGTGGCGCGCTTCAACAAGTTGGAATTTATGAAGAACAACCATTTGAATCTTATTTCTCCGGAAACACAGTTCAAATCTGTCCAGTAGGTGCACTCACTGGTGCGTCATATCGTTTCCGCGCACGTCCATTTGATTTAGTTTCAACACCATCTGCTTGCGAACACTGCGCATCAGGATGCGACATGCGCACCGATGTTCGCCGTGGAAAGACTCTTCGCCGCCTCGCTGGTGATGACCCAACAATTAATGAAGAGTGGAACTGCGATAAGGGTCGTTGGGCATTTAAATACATCAATGCTATTGATCGTCTTGCACAACCAATGGTTCGTAACTCTGATGGCGAACTTGTTGTTGCATCATGGCCAGAAGCGATTGCAGCAGCAGCTGCAGGATTAGCTGGCGCAAAAGCTGCAGTTCTAGTTGGCGGCCGTGCAACGTATGAAGATGCATACGGATATAGCAAGTTTGCACGCGTTGCACTTGGAACAAATGACATTGATTTCCGTGCACGCGCAACATCTGATGAAGAGCGCGACTTCCTAGCTTCTCACGTAGTTGGAACTACAACTACCTATAAAGATATTGATAAAGCAGATCAGGTACTTCTAGTTGGTTTCGAACCAGAAGAGGAGTCACCAATTGTTTTCTTGCGTTTAAATAAGCAAGTAAAGAAGCGCAAGCTAAAGGTCACATCTATTGGCACAAAGCTTTCAATCGGAGTTGAAAAACTCGGAGCAACTTTTGTGAAAGTAGCACCAGGAGCAGAAGCTGCAGCGATTGCATCTCAATCTCTCACAGCACAATCACTTATTTTGGTCGGAGAGCGTGCATCTGAAAGTGCTGGAGCACTTTCTGCTGTTGCAGCACTTGCGGGGCGATCTGGAGCAAAGTTTGCATGGATTCCACGTCGTGCAGGAGAACGCGGTGCACTTGAAGCTGGCGCAATCGGAAATCTTCTTCCAGGTGGACGCCCAGTAACAGATGCTGCAGCTCGCGTTGATTTAGCGAGTGCGTGGTCGGTTGCATCAGTACCTGCACAGGTTGGTCGCTCTTCTAAGGAAATTATTTCTGCAATCAACTCTGGCGAACTTAACGCGCTCGTTGTTGGTGGCGTTGATCCGCTAGATCTCGATAACTCTTCTGAAACTCTTTCTGCACTGAAAAAGGCATTTGTTGTCTCACTCGAAATTGCACCAAGTGCGGTTACTGAACGCGCGGATGTTGTTCTGCCCGTGGCAGCAGTGACAGAAAAGAGTGGGTCATTCCTTAATTGGACTGGCAGCGCACGTGCATTTGATACAGCTGTTGCCGATTCACTTAATCGCAGTGATGTTCGAATTCTTTCAATGATTGCAGATGCACTTGGCAAAACAATTTCACTCGGTACTGTTTCAGCTGCTGCCCGCGAAATTGCATCCCTTGGTCCTTGGGATGGCGCTCGTGCATCATTTACTGCAACACCAGCTCGTGGCACAGCAACTCTTGCAAATGATGAAGCGCTAATAACTTCTTGGCGCCGCTTGCTTGATCTGGGCACTCTACAAAAGGGCGAAGAAAATCTTGCAGGAACTGCCCGTCAAACAGTGGCGGTTATTTCACCTAAGCGCGCAAGTGCAATTGGTGTAAAAACTGGTGATCGCGTTTCTATTTCAAATGCGCACGGCAGTGTTGTGCTTCCTGTTCTCGTTGAAGATATTCACGATGATGCAGTCTGGGCGCCACGTAATTCACGCGGATCAGAATTAATGACAAAACTTGGTAACGCACACGGTGGAGTTGTTAAGGTGGTGAAGGCATGAGTAACGCGGAGTTAATAGCAACAGATCCAGGTTGGATCATCGCGGTTAAGGGTCTTCTCGTATTTGCTGCGTGCGTAGTTCTAACTCTTCTAGCAATCTGGGCAGAGCGTCGCATCGTTGCTCGCATGCAAGAGCGCCCAGGTCCAAACAGAGTTGGTCCGCTTGGTTTACTTCAATCGTTATCTGATGGCGTGAAGTTAGCTCTCAAGGAAGATTTAATTCCGGCAGCGGCTGACAAAGTAATTTTTATTATCGCTCCAATCATTAGTGCAACAACATGTTTCATGGCATTTGCGGTTATTCCAGTAACTGGTCCAGTCACACTCTTTGGACACAAAACAGTTATGCAGATGACAGATATTCCTGTCGGTGTTCTCTATGTTCTGGCAATTGCCTCCGTTGGTGTCTACGGAATTGTTCTTGCAGGTTGGTCTTCAGGATCTACATATCCGCTACTCGGTGGATTGCGTTCAAGTGCCCAAGTGATTTCTTACGAAGTTGCGATGGGGCTCTCACTCGTTTCTGTCTTTATTTACTCAGGTTCAATGTCCACATCTGACATCGTCGCTGCACAAAATAAGTGGTGGTACGCGGTTGTCTTGTTCCCTTCATTTGTAATTTACGCAATCTCAATGGTTGGCGAAACAAACCGTGCACCATTTGACTTAGCTGAAGCAGAAGGCGAACTTGTTGGCGGATTCCACACTGAGTATTCATCACTTAAATTCGCACTCTTCTTCTTGGCTGAATACGTAAATATTGTTGGTGTTTCAGCACTTGCAACAACGCTCTTCCTTGGCGGATACCACGCACCTCCAGGACTTGGGTTTACCGAAAGCTGGCTTGGTGGTTGGTTCACAGCTATCTGGTTCTTTGCAAAGGTTGCTGCATTCTTCTTCTTATTCGTGTGGTTGCGCGGAACGCTTCCACGCATGCGTTACGACCAGTTCATGCAATTTGGTTGGAAAGTATTGATTCCAGTTTCACTCTTCTGGATTTTGGTTGTTGCAACACTTCGCTTGCTTTCTCAGCAAGGAACGTCACGCACCGGCTTATTGATCTTCTCAGGAATCGTCGTTGCAATAGTCATGTTTGTAAATGTGGCATTTGATAACGCAAAGCAGAAAAAGAAGAACACTCCACGTCCAACGCTATCTAAACCAGATTTTGCGGTTCCAGAGTTACCAAGCAAGGGGAGCGATCGTGTCTGATCAATTAGAGCCAAAGGCATCGAAAGATGTTGATGTTAACAACGTTGAATTCACACCCGTTGTTAATGAAGGTCCATCCTCTCTATTCGCACAACTCAAAGGTTTTTGGATCACATTTCGCACAATGTTTAAGAAGACACTCGTTGTTGAATACCCAGAAGTTAAAGCTCCAACACAAGAGCGTTTTCACGGACGTCACCAACTCAATCGCCATCCAGATGGTTTAGAAAAATGCATTGGTTGCGAACTCTGCGCATGGGCATGTCCAGCGGATGCAATTTATGTTGAAGGCGCTGACAACACTGATGAAAATCGCATGTCTCCAGGTGAGCGTTACGGCAAGGTTTACCAGATTAATTATTTGCGTTGTGTTTTCTGCGGTCTCTGCATTGAAGCGTGCCCAACTCGTGCACTCACAATGACAAACGAGTACGAACTTGCAGATAACTCTCGCTCAAGTTTGATCTTCGAAAAAGAGGATTTACTTGCACCACTTCGTTCAGGAATGTTGATGCCACCGCATCCAATGTATCCAGAAGCAGATCACCACACTTATTACCGTGGTGAAGTTCCAGAAGCTCATCCATCACAAGAGGTGAAAAAGTAATGCCAGAGTCCGTTCTATTTTGGATCATGGGTCCATTGGCAGTCGTCGCTGCTCTTGGAATGCTCCTTGTTAAGAAAGCAGTTCACTCTGCGCTCTTGCTCGCTTGGGTAATGATTACTCTGGCATTTTTCTATATTGCACAAGGCGCACTCTTCTTAGGAATTGTTCAGGTTGTTGTTTACACCGGCGCCGTGATGATGCTCTTCTTATTTATTTTGATGCTTGTTGGTGTGGATGCATCTGATTCTTTAACAGAGACAATTCGCGGATTGCGACCAATTGCCATAACTGCAGCGATTGGTTTTGGCGGTTTAATGGTCTCACTCATCGGTCGTGCATCCCTTGGCCGCGAATCAGTTGGACTTGAAGAAGCAAATGCGGCAGGAAATGTTCAAGGATTGGCTTATTTATTATTCTCAACCTACGTCTTCCCATTTGAAGTTGTTTCAGCGCTTCTCATCACTGCTGCTCTTGGAGCAATGGTTCTTGCGCACCACCAACGTGAGGTTCCACGCGCATCGCAACGCGATCTTTCAGAACAACGTTTCCGTTCAGGTTCACTTGCAACAGCTGCAGGACTTCCAGGTCCAGGAGTATTTGCTCGTCACAACGCAGTTGATGTTCCAGCGTTATTGCCAGATGGAACTCCCGCACCAGCTTCGATTTCAGAAACTCTTCGCACTCGTGGGGACATGATCGACTCATCTCAATTCCAACTTGATCAGATCAAGACAGAAGTTGCGGAGGAGAAATAATGAATCCAACTAACTATCTGTACATCTCCGCTCTTCTCTTCACAATTGGTGCTGTTGGTGTTGTTGTTCGCCGAAACGCAATCGTTGTCTTTATGTGCATTGAGTTAATGCTCAATGCTGCAAACCTTTCATTCGTAACTTTCGCACGCATGAATGGAAATTTAGATGGCCAAGTTGTTGCCTTCTTCACGATGGTAGTTGCAGCCTGTGAAGTTGTTGTCGGACTTGCAATCATCGTGACTATTTATCGTTCCCGCCGATCAGCATCTGTTGATGATGCTAGTTTGTTGAGGAGATAAACGTGTTAGTAAATAACGGTCTCGTTTATCTCATCGCACTTCCACTCTTCGGTTCTGCGCTTTTGTTACTTGCTGGTCGTCGCGCTGATCGCTGGGGCCACGTACTAGCAACAGCAATGTCAGGAATGTCCTTTGTATTAGGCGCGGTTCAGTTCTATGAAATGCTCGGTCGCGAACCAGAGAATCGCGCTGTTTCCCAAAAATTATTTAGCTGGATTTCAGTCGGATCTTTCAATGTTGATGCTGGCTTGTTAGTTGATCAGTTATCCATTTGTTTCGTACTTCTGATTACTGGTGTCGGTACCTTGATTCATATTTATTCAATTGCCTACATGGATCACGATAAAGATCGCCGCAGATTCTTTGCCTACCTCAACCTATTTATTGCGGCGATGTTGTTATTAGTAATGGGAGATACATATCTCAACTTGTACGTAGGTTGGGAAGGCGTCGGTCTTGCTTCATACCTACTTATTGGTTTCTGGAATCAAAAGCCTGCATACGCAACAGCGTCGAAGAAAGCTTTTATCGCTAACCGCGTTGGTGACATGGGACTTTCATTTGCAATCATGATTGCTTTTGCAACGATGGGCACTGTTTCATTTAGCGGAGTTAAAGAAGCTGCAGAAGGAACATCGCAAGGTGCGCTCACTGCAATTGGCATCATGCTCTTACTTGCGGCGACTGGAAAATCTGCACAATTCCCATTACAAGCATGGCTTGGCGATGCGATGGCAGGTCCAACTCCAGTTTCAGCTTTGATCCACGCAGCGACAATGGTTACTGCTGGTGTTTATTTGATTACGCGTTCTAACTTTATTTTCGATGCTGCTCCAACTGCGCAGCTGCTCGTTGTAATCGTGGGCGCAATCACTCTTCTCTTCGGTGCGATTATTGGTACTGCCAAAGATGACATTAAGAAAGCACTTGCTGCTTCGACAATGTCTCAGATTGGTTACATGGTTTTAGCAACAGGCCTTGGACCAGTTGGCTATGCATTCGCAATCATGCACTTGCTGACACACGGATTCTTTAAAGCAGGAATGTTCCTTGGTGCAGGTTCAGTTATGCACGGAACTGGCGATGAAGTAAATATGCGTAAGTTCGGTGGAATCAGACACTTTATGCCAGTTACGTTTGCAACATTTGGACTCGGATACTTAGCAATTCTTGGAGTTCCACCATTTGCTGGCTTCTATTCAAAAGATAAAATTATTGAAACCGCTTTTTATGCTGGCGGAATTAAGGGAATTCTTATCGGATCTGTTGCACTCTTTGGTGCAGCCCTTACCGCCTTCTATATGTCTCGCGTAATGATTCTGACATTCGCCGGAACTCCGCGTTATGACATCAATCATCCACCACACGAATCTTCTTTCTTAATGTTGTTGCCAATGGGAATTCTTGCAATTGGTTCTGTCACTTCTGGATTCTTGCTTGCACGTGGTGAAGCACTAGTTCACTGGCTAGAGCCACTCTTTGAAGCACACGAAGGTCATGGCACGGAAATATTGCCACCAGTTGTCATCTCATTGATGGCACTTGCCTTCGTAATTATTGGCGCAGCTTTTGCTTGGTTTAAGTACGGCCGCGGTCCAATTGCAGATACAGCGCCAACAGATGTTTCAGTCTTTACTCGAATTGCCCGTCGCGACTTATTGCAAGATGACTTTAATGAAAGCGTTTTCATGCGCCCAGGACAAGCTCTCACTCGTTTAATTGTTAAGACAGATGATGTAGTTGTAGATGGCACTGTTCGCGGTGTCGCATCAGCAACGCTTGGATCCGGTAGCGCACTTCGCTCAACTCAAACAGGTTTCGTTCGTAGCTATGCAGCACTGATAGTTATTGGCGCAATTGCATTAATTGCAGCAATTTGGGCGGTGACACTATGAACTACTTAACGTTGATTATGGCGATTCCACTCCTTGGCGCCGCACTCATTGCGACTCTGCCACAGAGTAAATCTCTTTTGGCTAAACAATTCGCTCTAGGAACAACTCTTATTGCAGCAGTTGCAACGATCTTCATGACCGCAAAGTTTGAGCGCTCAAATACAGCGCTGCAATTTGTTGAGAGTTACGACTGGATTAAAGCATTTGGCATCAAATATGCAGTCGGTGTTGATGGCATCGCACTTGTTTTAATCCTCATGACCGCACTTCTTACTCCAATCGTTGTCTTGGCAGGATGGAATGAATCCGAAGGCGGACGTTGGAGTACAAAGACTTTCTACATTTTGATTTTGGTTTTGCAGACAATGTCATTTGGAGTCTTTGCAGCAACTGATGTATTCCTCTTCTATGTCTTCTTCGAAGCGATGTTGGTACCTGTTTACTTCCTTATCGGTGGTTACGGAAGTGGAGAACGATCAGCTGCTGCCGTGAAGTTCTTGCTCTACTCACTATTTGGTGGATTATTGATGCTCGCATCGATCATCGCGCTCTATGTTCTCTCTGGCGAACAAGGCGGACACACATTTAACATTGCAGCGCTTTCACAACTTGAGATGAGTTCAACAACTCAAAACTTATTGTTCCTTGGATTCTTTATTGCCTTTGCAATTAAGGCTCCGTTGTTCCCGTTCCACACATGGCTTCCAGATGCTGCAAAGTCAGCAACTCCAGGAACTTCAGTTCTTCTATTAGGCGTGCTAGATAAGGTCGGAACTTTCGGAATGATTCGCTATTGCTTAGCGCTATTTCCAGAAGCAACTAAAACCTTTACTCCTTTGATTATTACCCTTTCTGTAATTTCAATTGTTTATGGTGCATTCCTTGCAATCGGCGCAAAAGACATCAAGCGTTTAATTGCTTACACATCTATTTCTCACTTCGGATTCATCACACTCGGTATTTTTGCGATGACAACTCAAGCCCAGAGCGGTGCAACGCTTTATATGTTTAACCACGGCTTCTCAACAGCTGCACTCTTTTTAGTTGCTGGTTGGATGATTTCACGTCGCGGCTCTTCAACGATTGCTGACTTCGGTGGCTTACAACGAGTAACTCCTGTAATGGCGTGGTCATTCTTTATTGCGGGAATGTCTAGCTTGGCACTTCCAGGTTTATCTAGCTTCGTCAGCGAATTTTTGGTTTTGGTTGGAACATTTACAAGATATCCAGTTGCTGCAGTAATTGCGACATTCGGAATTGTTCTTGCAGCGTTGTACATCTTGATTCCTGTTCAACGTGCTCTGCACGGCCCAACCGAGCCTGGCAATGAAAACCTCAAGGATTTAAACCTTCGCGAAAAGATTGCAATTGCACCAGTAATCGCAGTGATTGTCGTACTTGGTTTTTACCCAGCACCAGCACTCAACATCATTAACCCAGCCGCTGCGCAGGTTGTCTCCCAAATGGGATTCACTGATCCAGCACCTACACACGGAGGCAAGTAAATGAGTGAATTTATTTCACCAACACTTTCATACTCGCTGCTATCTCCCATGTTGGTTGTTTTTGCGGGCGCAATTATTGGCGTACTCATCGAAGCTTTTGCATCTAAATCAATTCGTCCAATTGCACAAGTAAGTGTGAGCATCGGAACTCTTGTTCTTGCCCTCGTTCAGGTGTGGCGAATTAGAAATTCTGGTTCAACATCGGCTGCAATGGGTTCGGTAATCATTGATGGACCTGGTTTATTGCTGCAGGCTTCCATTCTGATTATTTCAATCATTGCAGTATTTCTCATTGCCGATACAGAAAACTTCGCGGCAGCAGCTGCAGCAATTCCTGGTTCACCAGAAGAACGCGAATCAATTGCTCGTGGTCAGCAAGTTACTGAAGTCTTCCCACTTACGCTCTTTGCAGTTGCTGGAATGCTTCTCTTTCCAGTTGCTTCGGATCTAATTACGCTATTCGTGGCGCTAGAAGTTCTCTCACTACCGCTTTATTTGATGGCAGGTCTTTCACGCAGACGTCGCCTACTGTCACAAGAATCTGCACTCAAGTACTTCTTACTCGGCGCATTCTCATCAGCGTTCTTCTTATTTGGCGCGGCATATCTTTATGGATTCTCAGGTTCTGTTTCATATGAAGGCATTCGCGCAGCAGTAGTTGGTGGCACTGGCAATGATGTGTTCCTTCTTATCGGTCTTGCATTTCTTTCAATTGGACTTCTATTTAAAGTGGGCGCAGTTCCATTCCATGCTTGGTCACCAGATGTTTATCAAGGTGCACCAACACCAGTTACAGCATTTATGGCGGCGGCAACAAAGGTTGCAGCATTCGGTGCGATGTTGCGCATTTACTACTCTGTTTTCGCTAATGCTGAGTGGTCATGGCGTCCGCTAATTACGGGCATTGCAATTATCACAATGGTCTTTGGTTCACTCGTTGCAATTGCACAAAGAGATGTAAAGCGCATGCTTGCTTACTCTTCAATTGCTCACGCAGGTTTCTTGCTCACAGGTGTACTTGCATTAAATAAAGCTGGCCTTGATGCAAGCATTTATTACTTATTTGCATATGGCATAGCAACAGTTGGTGCTTTCGCAGTTGTAACTCTCGTTCGAGATAGCGCGGGAGAAGTAACAGATCTCAATCGTTGGGCTGGTCTTGGAAAGCGTTCACCGTGGGTTGCTACATCATTTGCAGCATTCCTCCTCGCTTTTGCTGGCATCCCGCTAACTAGTGGATTTATTGGAAAGTTTTCAATCTTCTCAGCAGCATATGAGAGTGGTTCAAAGGCAGTTGTTATTGCCGGTGTACTTTCAAGTGCTATCGCAGCATTTTTCTATATTCGTGTAATTGTTTTGATGTTCTTCTCGGATCCTCTAGAAGATGCAACCAGCGTATTGATTCCTTCAATACTTACACGCATCACTGTTTTATTCTCAGTTGCTGTAACAATCTTCTTAGGTGTGTTCCCATCACCGCTTCTTGATTTCATCAGCAACATCGCGATCTTTATTCGATAATGGCATCACTCGGTATTCCTGAGATTTCGCCAGAGTTCGAGGCGCAACTCTCTGATGGTTTAACACTCGTTGAAGCACGTTTACGCGAACAAATAGTTGGTAAATATCCGCTAGTTATAGAAACTTCTCGCCACCTTGTCGACGCCGGTGGAAAGCGTTTACGCCCACTTCTGACTCTGATTGCATCACATTACGGAGATCCAAAACGTGCACAAGTTATTGATGCAGCGGTTGTATGCGAATTAACCCACCTAGGAACCTTGTATCACGATGATGTTATGGATGAAGCTCCACTTCGACGCGGAGTAATGAGTGCAAATACTCGTTGGACTAACTCAGTTGCCATCTTGACCGGTGATTATCTCTTCGCAAAAGTTTCTGATCTCCTCGCAGATATGGGCGCAGAAGCAGTTCGATTGCAAGCACGAACATTTGAAAGACTTGTTATTGGCCAGATTATGGAGACTCAAGGACCGAGTGCAGGCATCGATGCTCTTGAGCACTATCTCAACGTTGTTGCAGATAAAACTGGATCACTTATTGCAACAAGTGCACGCTTTGGCGCACTTCTCTCTGGCGCACCACGCGAAACGATGGAAACGCTCACACTCTTCGGAGAAAAAATGGGTGTTGCATTTCAATTAGCAGATGATGTTATTGATATTTCAAGTGAATCATTTGAATCAGGAAAGACTCCCGGAACTGATTTACGCGAAGGAGTTCCAACTCTTGTGACATTAAATGTTATGAAATCTCAAGATCCTGCAGATGCCGAGCTTCGTCATTTACTCAGTGGCCCTATTGAAGATGAAGCAACTGTCGCGCAAGTTTTACGTGAATTGAGGCAACATAAAGCACTTGAAGAATCTCGTTCCCAATTAGTTTCTATTGCTAAAGAAGCCCGAGCAGCACTCGGTCCACTGCCTGTTGGAGAACCAACTGGTGCGTTGCTATCGCTGTGTGACGCTGTTATTGACCGTACGTCCTGATTTAAGCAAATCAATTGCTAGCGTAACTAGCGCCGCCCAAATAATAATAAATCCAACCCAACGCGCAGCTGGCATATCTTCGTGACGTACCCAGACGCCAATAGAGAATTGAATTGTTGGTGTGATGTATTGCAGCAAACCAATAATCGTAAATGGCAGGCGAGTTGTTGAACCGTTAAATAATAAGAGCGGGATCGCTGTAACAACACCGGCACCGATGAGCAATAGAGATAAACCTAGAGAAGAGCCGAGTTGGCCAGTCCCATTGAGTCCGACATAGATCAAATAACCACCGTAAATAGGTAGCGAAAGCAATGTTTCAATCGCTAGACCTTCAAGTGCTCCAAGGTTTAGTTGCTTCTTAACAAGACCGTATGAACCCCAAGAAAGCGCTAGTGCCAATGCAATCCAAGGCAGGCGACCATAATCAATCGTTAAAACAATTACACCGAGCGCACCAAAACTAACTGCCGTCCATTGAAGTTTGCGCATCTTCTCGCGCAACATAATTACACCAAAAGCAATAATGATGAGCGGGTTGATGTAGTACCCAAGTGCGGTTTCAACAACGTGCCCATTGTTTACACCCCAGATATAAACAAGCCAATTAACCGAGATCAGCGCCGCAGCGAGCAATAGGCGGATAAAGACTCGAGGATTTTTAAGAAGTGCGTATGTACTTTTAAGTTGCTTAGAAAGTCCGAGTGCAATTAAACAGAAAAAAAGCGACCAGACAGCACGGTGCGAAACAATTTCCATGGGAGTAGCTGGTTGCAAAAGTGGCCAGTACAAAGGGAATGCTCCCCATAGCGTGTAGGCAGATACTCCAAAGAGTAAGCCTGTTTTGTATCTAGACAATTAGCGGAAATTCGTAAATTGAACCGCAAAATCCCAAGCACCATCTTTAACAAGTGCCATGGCTGTCTGTAAATCATCGCGGCTCTTACTTGTTACGCGAAGTTCATCACCTTGGATCTGAGTCTTTAAAGATTTTGGACCGTCATCGCGTAAAAACTTTGCAACCTTCTTGGCATTTTCAGTTGAGATGCCTTCTTTTAGCGGCGCAGCAATCTTGTAAATCTTTCCACTCAGTTGTGGAGTGCCAGCATCCAGATGCTTAAGAGAAACTCCGCGCTTAACCATCTTGTCCTTAACTACATCGAGTGCAGCCTTCGCGCGCTCTTCAGTGTCAGCTTCGATATTGATCACTTCGCCCTTTAGTTCAATTGAAGAACCTGTGTTCTTGAAATCAAAGCGAGTATCGATTTCGCGGATTGCTTGGTTAATCGCATTGTCTAATTCCATGCGATCTATCTTGGAAGTTATGTCAAAACTGCTGTCAGCCATTTGCTCATCTTATCTTCTCACCCGAAAAGTAATGAAATTCCTGCGGTAGTGGACTAGATTTTCACCATGATTCGGGCGCGCTTATCCCTTTTACTTTTGTTGCTCAGCGTTCTGCCTATTTCAGCATCCCACGCCTCCGATGTTCTTTATCCGGGAGATCGCCCATTTACATTAGTTGTTCCAACAACGTATCAATCTGGAACACCCGCTCCATTGTTAATTGCATTGCATGGCTATACCGCGGAATCACCATATGCAGAGAGTTATTTTGCACTTGGAAAAGTGGCGGATGAAAAGGGAATTCTTACCGTTTATCCAAGTGGCACAAAAGACACCAATGGATATTTGTTTTGGAACGCTACGCCCGCCTGCTGCAATTTTGATTCCAGTGCCATCGATGATGAAGCGTATTTAACTAGCATTATTGATTCTGTCTCCAAAGATTATTCAGTAGACCCCGCTCGGGTATTTATCGTCGGGCACTCCAATGGTGGCTTCATGGCGCACCGCATGGCGTGCAATCAATCAGATCGAATCGCAGCAATCGTCAGTTTGGCTGGTGCCACTTTTTCGAATCCTCAAAGTTGTAAACCAACTTCGCCCGTGAGTGTTCTTCAAGTTCATGGAACCATCGACGCAGTTATTTCATACACGGGTGGTTATTTATTTAGTAGTGCTTATCCATCTGCACGAAAGACGATTGACTTATGGGGAAAGTTAAATGAGTGTGGCAAGAAACCGTACCGAGTGCTCCCGCGTTTAGATCTAGATAGAAAGCTCAGCGGCCCTGAAACAACTGTCCTTCGATACAAAGGGTGCAAAACAGGAGCGAACTCAGAACTCTGGACAATCAATAAAGGCAAACACTCACCGGATCTATCTGCTACCTTTGCAAAATCCGTAATTGATTACCTACTGGCCCATCCAAAGAAGAGTGTATGAAAAAATTATTAGTTTTCTTCGCCGTAACAGTATTAAGTAGCGTGCTTCCGACCGCCAATGCACACTCTGAACTCGTTTCATCTAATCCAAGTGCATCCTCATATGTTGAACAATTACCTGAACAAATCGAACTCGAATTCAATGAAGAGTTATTAAACCTAGGTAGCGGAAACTCTGTATCAATCGTTAGCCCAAGCGGCGAAGATCTAGGAATGGGCGAAACTAGTACAGATGGTGCCCGAATTACTCGATTGCTAAATACCACTTCCGAACTCGGTGCCTTCGAAGTTAAATATCGTGTTGCTTCAGCCGACGGTCACATACTTAAAGGAAGTTTCACATTTAACTTAACAGAAGCTGCTGTTGTAACAAGTGAAAATGAAAAAACAACTGAAGCAGAATCTGGATCGAATCTTCTTGTAAATTCCGTTATAGGAATCATTGCCTTTGGAGTGCTTCTCTTAGTCGAGTTGGCCCGGCGCTCACGAAAGCGACGAATTACCTCTGCTGATTAACGTCGACCCATTAATTTGAGGTAATCTTCACCCGCCGTAAAACGTTCGACCTTGGCGGGTTGCCCGAGCGGCCAATGGGAGGGGACTGTAAATCCCCCGGCTCTGCCTTCGAAGGTTCAAATCCTTCACCCGCCACCACACTTAAAGCCGCTCTGCAAAGAGTGGCTTTTTGCATATAACTCGCGTGTAGACATTAATAACTCGTCTTAATAGCCTTCGCATATAACAATCCACCTCAGAGGAGAACTTGTGAAGAAGCGTTTTGGAATTTTTTCAGCAGTTGTCATTGCTACAGCACTAACACTTACAGGATGTTCATCATCAGATTCTGAAACAACAGAATCAGCATCATGTGCAAAAGCTGATCTTGCAACAGTAACTGCAGGTAAGTTAACAATTGCAACTGGTGAACCTGCTTACTACCCATGGGTTATCGATGATAAGCCAGAAGCAGGTGCGGGCTTTGAAGCTGCAGTTGCATACGCCGTTGCAACACAACTCGGATATTCAAATGACGAAGTTGTATGGGTTCGTACAACATTTGATTCTGCTGTAACACCTGGCGAAAAGAACTTTGACTTTAACTTGCAGCAATTCTCAATTACAGAAGAGCGCAAGAATGCTGTTGATTTCTCATCTCCTTATTACACAGCTCCACAAGCAATCGTTTCATTCAAGGGAAGCAAGATCGCTGGAAAAACCTCTCTTGCAGATCTCAAGAATGCAAAGCTGGGTGCTGCTGTTGGAACAACATCACTTGATGCTATTGAAAGCCAGATCGGCGCAAAGCCACAGGTATTCAATGACAACGCAGCTGGTGTATCAGCGCTAAAGAACAAGCAGATTGATGGTTTGGTTGTTGATCTACCAACAGCGTTCTATCTTTCAGGCGTTGAAGTTCCTAACGGACTTATCGTTGGACAGCTCCCATCAACTGGAAGCGGTGACCAATTCGGTCTCTTGCTTACAAAGGGAAGCGCTTTGACTTCATGTGTTTCTGGAGCGGTGGATGCAATCACAGCTGACGGAACACTCGCTGCAATCACTGATAAGTGGCTTGCAACTGATGCTGGCGCGCCAGTATTAAAGCCATAAGCACAAACAAGAAGTAAACACGGTAGTTTGGCGACCATGACAGAGAGAAACAACTCTGCGTGGTCGCCAAGCTCACGTGAAATAGAGCGCCAAGGATCGCGCCGAGCAATTAACCGCAAGCAAGTACTTATTGCTGCGGTTTCTTCTTTTTTAGTCTTAGGAACACTTGCGATTGTTCTTGTTACATCCCCTGGTTGGCAGATTGTTAAAGCAACATTTTTCGATATTGAATACGGAAAAGAAGTATTTCCAACTGTCATAAAAGGATTGTGGATCAACCTTCAACTCACGTTTATGGGTGGAGCCGCAATCGGAGTGATTGCACTTGGGCTTGCTCTGATGCGCACAACGAAATCTCCTGCACTTACTCCATTTAGATTCTTAGCTACTGCCTACGTTGATATTTTCCGTGGCGCTCCGCTTATTTTGATCATTCTGCTCGTTGGTTTCGGTGTTCCAGCACTTGGTCTAAAAGGTATTTCAAGTAACGTAATTTTCCTCGGAACGGTCGCAGTTGTTCTTACATACTCGGCATACGTTGCAGAGGTTATTCGAAGCGGAATTCTTTCAATTCACCCAAGCCAACGCGCAGCGGCTAGATCACTGGGCTTAACCTCTGGACAAACAATGCGCTTTGTTGTCTTGCCACAAGCGATTAGACGAGTCGTTCCGCCATTACTTAATGACTTTGTATCGCTCCTAAAGGACACAGGTCTTGTCTCTATTCTTGGCGTAACCGATGCTGTACGCGCAGCTCAAATCAATGCAAGCCGTACATTTAATTACACGCCATATGTTGTTGCCGCAGTTCTCTTCTTGCTCATAACAATTCCAATGACTCGTTATACAGACCGAGCAATTAGACAGCGCACAAATGCTCAGAGCTCAGAAGGTGCGATCTAATGAGCAATGTTCTTGAGTTAAAGGATGTACGCAAATCATTTGGCGAGGAAGTCGTACTTAATCATCTTTCGCTCGTTGTTCCTGAGCACACAGCCACTGTTCTGATTGGTGCTTCTGGTTCAGGAAAGTCCACACTGCTTCGCTGTATCAATCTGCTTGAAACTATCGATGATGGACAGATTTTCTTAGACGGTAAAGAAATCACAGATCCCCTGATTAACGTCGATGAGATCAGACGCAAACTGGGAATGGTTTTTCAATCTTTCAATCTCTTTCCACACAAGACTGTTCTAGAAAACATCACACTTGCGCCAATGAAAGTTCAGGGCAAAACACAAGAAGAGGCACGAGAAGCGGCTAAAGCCTTGCTCTCACGTTTTGATTTAGCAGATAAAGCAGATCAATACCCAGATCGCTTATCTGGTGGCCAACAACAGCGCGTTGCAATTATTCGCTCTCTTGCCGTTAATCCACGTCTGTTATTACTTGATGAAATCACATCTGCGCTAGATCCTGTTTTGGTAAATGAAGTTCTGAGCATTGTTCGTGATCTAAAGAGCGATGGAATGACGATGGTGCTTGCTACGCACGAGATGGGATTTGCTACACAAGTAGCCGATGAAGTTTGTTTCTTAGAATCAGGAAACATTCTTGAGCGCGGAAGTGCTGCAGCGGTGCTGCAGAATCCAACTAACCCAAAGACTCAAGAGTTCTTAAAGCGCGTGCATCAAGCTGGAAGACTATAAAAGGTAACGCCCACCATCTTCCGTCAGGGAAGACAATGGACGTTTCGCCCCTCAGCGATCTATCTTTGGAAAGCTGCTAAGTGATTCTCAGATCCCTTTTTTAGAAATGAAATTGCTGTTTTAATATCGGTTTGTGTCACAGCCTTAGTAAGAGTTGCGAGATCTCCTAAATCTTTCTTTTCAATCAGAATTCCCACTTCCAATGCATCGATAGAGGACTTTTTACCCTTTGCTACAAGAGTTTTATAAAGTGCAGATAGAGACTTATCTACGAATACTCCGGGCTTTTTCCCGATGGTGGGATTCTTTATTCCGTATGTAACTAGAAGCGCAGAAATATAATCCATATGAGTTTGTTCTGATTGTGAAATATTCTTAAATTTTGGACTAATTGATACAGCATCGAGAGCTGCATAAACATCGCGCGCTAATTTCTCTTCTTCGACTAGATACAGAAGTTGAGCCTTTACTTTTGAATTAACGGTAGTGGTTGCCGCTTGGGCAGGGAGGGCCGTGGCAGTCACAGCGATACCTACGAGTGCTGCGAGGATTTTAACGTTTGTTCTCATTTTGGCTCTATTCATTTGTTCTCCGCTGGATTGTCCAGTAACTTGACTATACCCCTAGGGGTATATAAAGTTAATCCATAATCGACCAAAGTGATGGGGGTATCACTCATGTGTTCTCAAGTTATTTGTCAGAACTGTAAGAAGCCAACATGGTCTGGATGTGGCCAACACATCGAAGAGGCTTTGGCACATGTTGCAGAACAAGATCGTTGCAAGTGTTAATTAAAGAATTCCAAGGGAGTTTGTAATGGCCACCAAGAAGGTTTCACATGTTCTCAATGATCAAGAGCAGATTGACTTGATTGTTAAACGAATAAAGCGTGCACAAGGCCAACTAGGGGCCGTAGCTCGAATGCTTGAAGAAGGACGCAATTGCGACGAAGTTGTCACACAAATGTCCGCCGTATCGAAGGCAGTCAATACCGCTGCATTCGCTCTGATTTCAACAAGTCTTAAAGAGTGCTTAGTGGAAAACAAATCAAATTCAAAGGCTGTAACCGCACAACTTCAAAAACTATTCTTAAGTTTGGCATAGGGAAAATATGAAAAAGTTATTGTCAGCGCTATTTGTATCTACATTACTTCTCACTAGTTGTTCAAGTGGCGGTTCCGCAACGAATCTTGGAACTAAAGATTTTGCTGCAAAAATAAGCGAACCCGGAGTTGTTGTTCTAGATGTCCGAACATCTGGCGAGTTTGCTGAAGGTCACCTAGAAAACGCAATCAATATTGACGTTGAGGGTGGTCAATTTGACGCAGGAATCGCACAGTTAGATAAGACAAAGACGTATGCAGTTTATTGCCGCAGTGGTCGCCGTTCTGGTGTCGCAGTTGGAAAAATGAGTGAAGCAGGATTCACATCTCTTTTCAATCTAAATGCAGGTATCACTGATTGGCAAAACCAAGGATTCCCGGTCGTTCTCTGATGAAAAGAATTGTTGTAATTGGCGGAGTTGCCGGTGGAATGTCTGCCGCAACTAGATTGCGCAGACTTGATGCTGATGCAGAAATTATCGTGCTTGAAAAAAGCGGATATGTTTCATACGCCAATTGCGGACTTCCTTATTACGTCGGTGGAGTAATCGAAGAAGAGAGTGATTTACTCCTTCAAACACCAGCGAGCTTGCACGCACGTTTTCGTCTTGATGTTCGAGTTCTTACTGAAGCACTCAGCATTGATCCAGTGAAGAAAGAAGTACAAGTTCAAAGTCTTGAAAGCGGAAACAAATACTCACTTGCCTATGACAAGTTAGTTCTAAGTCCTGGTGCATCTCCTATCGTTCCGCCAATTCCAGGCGTTGAACGAGCGCTCACACTTCGTACGGTTGAAGATGTCGAAAGAATCGTTGCCCAAGTTATGGCAAAGCCACAGAACGCTGTTGTAATCGGTGGCGGATTCATCGGTGTAGAAATTGCCGAAAACCTTATTCACAAAGGCATTACAACTTCAGTGATTGAAGCGTCGGATCAAGTTCTTGCTCCATTGGACCCAGAAATGGCAACACTGGTCGCAAAAGAGATGCGCCTTCAAAAAGTTGATCTTCGTCTTGGAGTAAGTGTTACTGCAATTAATCCAAAAACTGTAACGCTTTCTGATGGAACAGAGTTGCCAGCGGAGTTAATCATTCTGGCTATCGGAGTGCGCCCAGATATTTCTCTAGCAAAAAACGCTGGACTTGAAACCGGAACACGCAACGGAATTAAAGTCGATGAATTCAATCGCACTAGCGATAAAGACATTTATGCAATCGGCGATGTTGCCGAAAAAACAGATGCCTTAGATGGTGAATCAACACTTGTTCCTCTAGCTAATATTGCAAACCGCCATGGACGAGTTGTTGCTGATCATATAAATGGACGCACTGTTCGCCCTGTTAAGACCATTGGCACTGCGATTGTTAAAGTCTTTGACTTAATGATTGCAACAACAGGGTGGAATGAGAAACGTTTAAAGGCAGCGGGACGTTCTTATACAACTATTCACTCACATCCAAATTCTCACGCCGGGTACTACCCAGATGCAAAGCAGATGACTCTTAAATTAATTTTTGAACCTAAGAGCGGAGAAATTCTTGGTGCGCAAGGAGTCGGCATCGAAGGTGTAGATAAGCGCATAGATGTAATTGCAACAGCAATTCGTGGTGATATCACTGCACCAGAATTAGCAGATCTTGAACTCGCTTATGCCCCACCATTTGGATCCGCAAAAGATCCAGTGAATATGTTGGGCTATATGGCAGAAAATGTCATTTCTGGATTAATTGAAACAGCGCAATGGAGTCAAATAGAAGAGTTTCGTAACAAGGGTTACGAACTTATCGATGTTCGCACCGAAGCAGAGTTTGATCGCGGAACAATTCCAGGTGCAATAAATATGCCAGTGGATTCAATCCGTGAACGTAAATCTGAACTAACAAATAAAAACCTATTGGTTACATGCCAAGTGGGACAACGTGGACACACAGCTTCCTTGCTCCTAAAAGAGTTGGGATTTAATGCAGTAAATCTTGATGGTGGATATCTTCTTTGGAGTAATTCGCCAGCATCTAAATCACTCATTACTAAGTAAAGGACTAAAAATGTGCAGCAGAACTACATGTCGAAAGTGCGGTAAGCCAACCTGGTCAGGTTGCGGCAACCACATCGAAACAGCCCTCAAGGGCGTTGCAAAGAAAGATCGTTGCCAAGGACATGCAAATGATCCAAAAGAACCAGGATTCATGAGCAGATTATTTGGCGGTAAGAAGTAAAGTAGGAACATGAACGATTGGATCGCAGCAGTTCAAGCCGAACTTGGCTTAAACGTTTCATTTGATACTGACGCAATTTTGGATGCTGCGCGCGATGCGGCACATGCAACAGAACGTAAAGCTGCTCCAATTACAACTTACTTAATGGGAGTTGCTGCTGCGCAAGGTGCTAACCCACAACAGATTGCAGCAAAGATTGAGAAGTTAGCAAAAAGCTGGCCAAGCGATAAATGATTCAAGAAGCTCACTGGGAACAAGCCAGAAGCCAGGCGTATGAATCTTGGAAAAAGTTACCTTCTGAGAAAGTTTTAATCTCTTCGTGCGTTGATCGCACTCTTGCAAAAGATGCTCTTGCCCTCGTAGAACTTCCGACGTATCCAACATCTGCAATGGATGGATACGCAGTGTGTGGCAAAGGTCCATGGAAAATTGTTGGCGAAGTTAAAGCTGGAGCACCTATGAAAGGCGCACTCAAAGAAAGTACGGCTGTAAAGATTGCGACGGGCGCCGTTATTCCTGATAAAACTTTTGGAATCATTCGCTGGGAAGTTGCAACGGTTGATGGCGAAAACTTAAACGGCGATGTAAAAGAGGGACAAGATATTCGCCCAGCTGGACTAGAGAGCAAAAAAGGTGAAGTCCTTGCAGCCGCAGGAACAATTCTTAATCCAGGAGTTATTGGTTTATTAGCAGCAGCTGGACATGACTCACTGGAAGTTGTTCGCGCACCGAAGGCCACAATTATTCTGCTTGGCGATGAAATCGTTTTAGATGGCTTGCCACACGATGGTTTGGTGCGAGATGCACTGGGTCCGCAGTTGCCAGGGTGGCTACATAGATTAGGCGTTGATGTCATTGCAACCGAATACATCTCTGATGAACTGAACTTAGTTGTGGACGCTTTTGCAAAGGCTACAAAGAGCAGCGACATTATTTTTACTACCGGCGGAACAGCAGATGGTCCACGTGATCATGTGCATGCAGCGATTGAAGCGCTAAAGGGTGAATTAATAGTTGATCGCGTAAAGGTTCGCCCTGGGCATCCAATGTTATTGGCGGATATCAACAAAGTTCCACTCGTTGGTTTACCCGGAAATCCGCAATCAGCAATCGTTGCGCTGTTAACACTTGGACAGCCAGTAATTGATGCTTTGATGGGACGCAAAGAAGCAGAACTCAATCAAATCGTGACGGGTGATGACATCGATGTTCCAGAAGGATTCACACGTTTAGTTTTAGGAAATGTTGTTGATGGTTGGTTTGAAATGGGCGAGTACTTAGGTTCTGCGATGTTACGTGGGCTCGCACACTCAACGGGATTTGCTGTGGCTGATAAATCAATGGAAGAGGGCGAGATGGTCGCCTGGTTACCGCTGCCTTAACTTTATTTTTTGAAACGGCGGTAAATAATTACGCCAGCAATACCAAGAACAATTACAGCGCCCAAAATTGCGAATTGAATGTCATCACTATCTCGGTCTAAATGTTCTGGATTCTCTGGTCCTTCATGCTCTTCATCTTCAGTAACGATTATTATTGAGTACTGATATGCGTTTGCCTGCGCTATTGGTGCAAAACTTAATGTGAGAGCAAGAGCAATACCAGCTAGAAATTTAGGCATGTCTTTAATCTATTGCTTATGCCGCGGATTTACGAGATGGACGCGATTTTGCCTTTTCATTGAAGTACATAAACCATCCATAGAGTGCGCTGATTATTAGATATGGCGCAACGCTTGCAAGCCCTGCAACAAAGTCGATTCCCACTCGGCTAATTGAAATGCCGTGAGAGATCACCGCGTTGATAAAAACAGTTGCAGCAAATGCCAATGGTGGAGTTACAACGCTTACATATCGTGTGCCTTGGCGCCCGAACCTAATTCCAGCAAAAACACTGATGCAGAGAACTAATCCCGTGACGATTCCAACACCGCTTCGGATCCAGAGTTCTAGAAGTGTAAAGAGAGCAATAAATAGTGTCTGTAGGACAACAACGCCTTGTTTCTTAAGACCCGGTCCTGAGATTGCGATTCTGTTTGTGACATCTTGGCTCATGCTTCTTCTTCATCCTCTTCGGCGTCAATGTAATCAATTTCTAGGGCCGCAGATTTAATGGCGCGAACTTCGTCATCAACATCTGGCAACGCACCAATCTTATTGCTTCCGCTAGATACTCCAAGTTGAATCATCTTGCGTGCTGGGCGCATCACAGTTGTTTCAGCTGTTGCAATGACATCGTTGTAGGCGCGCTCTGCGCTCTTAATGCGATCACCCAAAGTTGAGAGCTTGCTGTGCAATGAACCAATGCGCTTAAGTAATTCGCCCGCTAAGTTTTGAATCTCAGTGGCGTTGCGCGCTAAGTCATTACGGCTAAATGCGTAACCAACTGTGCGAAGCAGAGCCAACATTGTTGTCGGTGTTGCAATTGTTACGTGCTTTGAAAATGCTTTTTCAAGTAGTTGCGGATCAGCCTTGAGGGATTCTGAAAGAATTGATTCAAAGGGTGCAAAGAGCACAACAAAGTCAGGCGAATTTGATACTCCTTGGTAGTCACGCTTTGCAAGTGCATCAACGTGCTTAAGTAAATCTTTTGCGTGTAGCGCCATCGCATCCGCGCGCGCATCTGGATCTTCCATATCAACTGCTTCTAGGAAGCGATGGAAAGGAAACTTTGAATCGATAAATATCTGAGATCCACCAGGAATTGCAATAGTGATGTCGGGACGGGAAATATCTGCTGAATCTGAACGCGAAGACTCTTGTCGTTCAAAGTGAACGCCTTCAATAAGGCCAGCACTTTCTAGAAGAATTTCTAATTGTGTTTCACCGAATTTACCGCGCGTCTGCGAATTAGATAGTGCGCCCGCAAGTTTGGTTGCTTGTTCAAGTAAAGATTGGTTTCCAACGCGCATTGATTCGATCTGAGTTTTGATTGCGGATTCGGCAGCGAAACGTTTGTTCTCTGCTTCTTGTGCCTGCGTAGTCAATGTATTCATACGCGCTTTTACATCGCTGAGAACTTCATCGAGGCGCACACTGTTATTTTGTTGAGTTTGCGCAGCAGCTAATTGTTCGGTGAGCATCTTTACTTGTGCCTGCGCACCGACTGAACTGGCATTGGCTGCCCGGGATTTAAGGGTTGCGATTACAAATCCAAGGGCGATGCCGATGGATAAGCCAATGAGAAGGGTCACTACGGATGCTTGCATGGGCATATCGTGGCAGTAACCACTGACGAAGGCGCGTAGGCTCTACTCCTCGTGAGCCTCTCAATCGGAATCGTCGGACTGCCAAATGTGGGCAAGTCCACCCTTTTTAATGCGTTGACTAAGAACAATGTTCTTGCCGCCAATTATCCCTTTGCAACTATCGAACCAAACGTGGGCGTCGTGGGTGTTCCTGATGATCGCTTGCCAAAACTTGCAACGATTTATGGCTCAGAAAAAATCCTTCCAGCAGCACTTTCATTTGTTGATATCGCAGGCATTGTTAAAGGTGCATCAGAGGGTGCGGGACTTGGAAATAAGTTCCTAGCCAACATTCGCGAAACAGATGCAATCTGCCAAGTAATCCGAGTCTTTAACGATGGCGATGTTGTTCACGTCGATGGAAAAATCGATCCAGCAAGTGACATGGAAACAATTAACACCGAATTGGCGCTCGCTGATTTACAGACACTTGAAAAAGCGTTGCCACGCATCGAAAAGGAAGCTCGAGTAAACAAAGAGCGCCAGAGTGTTTTGGATGCGATGAAAGAAGCCGAAGCTCACTTGCAAAGTGGCAAGCCTTTATCTTCAAGCAAAATTGATTTGCCGGAACTTAAAGAGCTGCACTTGCTCACGGCAAAACCATTTTTGTATGTATTTAACGTAGATGCATCCGAACTTGGTGATGAAGAGTTAAAGAAAAAGCTTGCAGCACTGGTTGCACCAGCAGAAGCGATTTTCCTTGATGCAAAGACAGAGTCCGAACTCGTAGAACTCAGCGATGAAGATGCACTCGAATTGCTGCAATCAATTGGGTTAAAAGAACCCGGTCTTGCAACACTTGCACGCGTTGGATTTAAAACACTCGGTCTGCAAACGTATTTAACTGCAGGACCAAAAGAGACTCGTGCATGGACAATTCACAAAGGTGACACTGCACCAATGGCCGCGGGTGTTATTCATACAGATTTCCAAAAAGGATTTATTAAAGCTGAAATTGTTTCATTCGATGATCTGCTTGAAGCAGGTTCTGTTGCCGAAGCAAAATCAAAGGGCAAAGTTCGAATGGAAGGCAAAGATTACGTAATGGCAGATGGCGACGTAGTCGAGTTCCGCTTTAACGTTTAACTATTCCCGGTATCTATTCTTTGTAATACTTAGCAACAGATTCGAGAGCTTTATCAAGCATCTCAAGGCCCAATTTCGCATCTTCAACTGAGATGTTGCATGGTGGGCACAAGTGAATTCGGTTGAAGTTATTAAATGGCATTAATCCTGCAGCTTTACATGCAGCAACAAGTTCATTCATTTCAGGACTTGTTCCGCCGTATGCAGCCATTGGATTGCGGGTTGTGCGACTTGTAACAATGTCGATTCCCCAGAAAACTCCGCCGCCACGAATATCGCCAATTACTTTATGTTTCTTAGCTAATTCAGCAAGGCCAGGACCGAGAACTTTTTCACCAATCATGGTGGCGTTCTCAAGCATCTTCTCTTCTTTCATAACATCAATCGTTGCAACTGCTGCTGCACATGCAAGTGGATGTCCTGAATAAGTGAGGCCGCCAGGAAATACGCGATCATTGAATGTATTTGAGATGTTTTCTGAAATAACAACACCACCGAGTGCGACATAACCTGATGTCACGCCTTTAGCGAACGTGATTAAATCTGGCGTGGCTGCAGAGTTTTGATAAGCGAACCACTTACCAACTCGACCAAAACCTGACATAACTTCGTCAGCGATCCACATAATCTTGTACTTATCGCACAATGCACGAAGACCTTCAAGATAACCCTTAGGTGGAACAAGTACACCTGCGGTTCCACCAACGGATTCAATCAAGATCGCTGCAATTGTGTTTGGACCTTCAAAAATAATCATTTGCTCTAAGTGAGCAAGTGCGCGCTGGCACTCTTCTTCTTCTGTCGTTGATAAGAATGATGAGCGATAAAGATATGGACCCCAGAAGTGAACGTGTCCGAAACTAAACTCATTTGGGAATCGACGTGGGTCACCAGTTGCGTTAATCGCAGAGCCAGTGTTGCCGTGATACGAACGGTACGTAGAAAGAACCTTGTGCTTATTTGTATGCAAACGAGCCATGCGGATTGCATTCTCAATCGCATCTGCTCCACCATTTGTGAAGAAGACTTTGCGGAAATGTCCACCAGCTAATTCAACAATTCGTTGCGCAGCTTCATTACGCGCATCATTTGAATGCTGCGGAGCAAGTGCAGTAAGTGTTGCTGCTTGATCCTGAATAGCTTTAACAACTTTTGGATGTTGGTGACCAATATTTGTAAAAACAAGTTGTGAAGAAAAATCTAGATAAGTCTTTCCTTCGTAATCCCAGAAACGTGAACCCGAACTGCCGGCTACAGGAATAGGCGCGATTTGTCCTTGAGCCGACCATGAGTGAAAAACATATGCATGATCTGCCGCTTTAACTGCAGCACCTTTTTGTGGATCTGCCTGTGGGTTGGACACGAAAAAGACTTCCCTTCAACGCTGAATAGCGCAAGCATAATGCGTTCAAGTAGTGTGCGTCTATGAGCGAAATTACCCATTGGATTAACGGAAAAACATTCGATGACTCGGCAAAACGCCACGGTGAAATATTTAATCCCGCGACAGGTGAAGTTTCAAAGAAAGTTGCATTCGGCACCGCAGCAACAGTTGATGTTGCAGTAAAAGCTGCTACAGATGCGTTCACTGAATGGCGCCACAGTTCGCTTACTAAGCGAGTCAATGTTTTATTTGCATTTCGCGAATTAGTAAATACAAACAAAGAAAAAATTGCGGCACTTATTACAGCCGAGCACGGAAAAGTTTTGAGCGATGCAGCGGGTGAAGTTACTCGCGGACTAGAAGTTGTTGAGTTTGCTTGCGGAATCCCACACTTACTAAAAGGTGGCTTCTCTGAAGAAGTCTCAACTGGAGTTGATGTTTATTCAATTCGCCAAGCACTTGGCCCAGTAGCAATTATTTCTCCATTTAACTTTCCAGCCATGGTTCCAATGTGGTTCTTCCCAGTTGCAATTGCGTGCGGAAACACAGTCATCGTTAAGCCATCTGAAAAAGATCCAAGTGCTGCGATGTTCTTAGCTCAACTCTGGAAAGAAGCTGGATTACCAGATGGCGTATTCAACGTTGTTCATGGTGACAAGGAAGTTGTCGATGCAATCCTGACTCACCCAGGAATCAAATCTGTTTCATTCGTTGGTTCAACTCCAATTGCAAAGTATGTATACGAAACTGGAACAAAATCTGGAAAGCGCGTACAGGCACTCGGTGGAGCAAAGAATCACATGGTTGTTTTGCCAGATGCTGATTTAGATTTAGCAGCAGATGCCGCAATTAATGCAGGCTTTGGTTCTGCCGGCGAACGTTGCATGGCGATTTCAGCACTCGTAGTTGTCGAACCAGTGGCAGATGAATTAGTTGCAAAGATTAAAGAGCGCGCAGTTAAGTTAAAGACTGGCGATGGCACAAAGGGTGCGGACATGGGTCCTTTGGTTACACAAGTACACCGCGACAAGGTTGCGTCATACGTTGATGCGGGCGAAAAAGAAGGCGCGACAATTGTTGTTGATGGTCGCACTGTAAATCCTGGTGGAAATGGTTTCTGGCTTGGACCGACACTCTTTGATCACGTAACACCAAAGATGTCTATCTACACCGATGAAATTTTTGGTCCTGTACTTAGTGTTATTCGCGTGAAGTCATACGATGAAGCACTCGCACTAGTAAATTCACATCAATACGGAAACGGAACTGCAATCTTCACAAATGATGGTGGCGCAGCTCGTCGTTATCAAAATGAAGTTGAAGTTGGAATGGTTGGAATTAACGTTCCTATTCCTGTACCAATGGCGTACTACTCATTTGGTGGTTGGAAGAATTCATTATTCGGTGACAGCCATGCACACGGCACAGAAGGTGTTCACTTCTTTACTCGTGGAAAAGTTGTGACAAGTAGATGGCTTGATCCAAGTCATGGTGGAATTAATTTAGGTTTCCCACAAAATACGTAATTAAAATCTCTTATTTACCTCTGTTTCGCCTGAGATTTAAGGTATTGCAACCTCAACTGCTATTCTTCGCTTCGTTCTGTGAAGTTCTTCCAGAGCACATACGTCTGGAGTGAAATTTCAATGTCTAAAGCATCTAGTGCGCACTTGGCTGGTCTGCCACAAAAGAAGCGCGAGAATCTTCGCAACGTTGCAATCATCGCTCACGTAGACCACGGAAAGACCACACTTGTTGATGCCATGTTGTGGCAATCAGGTGCATTCGCTGCTTACAAAGTTCAGGGCGAAGGCCAAGACCGCATGATGGATTCAATGGATCTAGAACGCGAAAAGGGAATTACGATTCTTGCGAAGAACACTGCTGTTAAGCGCGGTGACACAATCGTTAACATTATTGATACTCCAGGCCACGCAGACTTTGGTGGAGAAGTAGAACGCGGACTCGAAATGGTTGACGGCGTAATTTTGCTTGTTGATGCATCAGAAGGCCCACTTCCACAAACACGTTTCGTATTACGCAAAGCGCTAGAGAAGAACCTTCCAGTTATTTTGCTTATTAATAAAGTAGATCGTCCCGATTCACGTATTGCAGAAGTTGTTGATGAAGCGTACGAATTGTTCTTAGATCTCGATGCAAATGAAGAACAAATTGAATTCCCAGTTGTTTATGCATCTGCAAAAGCTGGTCGCGCATCTCTTAAGCGTCCTGCAGATGGTGGAATGCCAGAAGAAGAAAACCTCGATGTTTTATTCGACACTATCTTCTCTGCAATTCCTGCTCCGGTTTATCACGAAGGTGCGCCATTACAGGCACACGTTACTAACCTTGACTCATCACCATTTCTTGGTCGTCTTGCACTCTGCCGCGTACGCGAAGGTGTAATTAAAAAGGGTCAATCTGTAATGTGGATGAAGACAGATGGCACAACAGAGCGCGTAAAAGTTTCAGAACTTTTAATTACAGAAGCACTAGAACGCGTGCCAGCACTTGAAGCGCATCCTGGTGACATCATCGCTGTTGCTGGAATTGAAACAATTACATTGGGTGAAACTCTTGCTGATCTAGATGATCCGCACGCACTTCCACCAATCATTGTTGACGAACCATCTATCTCCATGACAATTGGTATTAACACATCTCCACTTGCCGGAAAGAGTGGAAAGTTACTTACAGCGCGCCAAGTAAAGGGCCGCTTAGATGCCGAACTAGTAGGTAACGTTTCATTGCGTGTTCTAAACACTGAACGTCCAGATACATGGGAAGTACAGGGTCGTGGAGAACTTCAGCTAGCTGTTCTCGTAGAAATCATGAAGCGCGAAGGTTTCGAACTAACTGTTGGAAAGCCACAAGTAGTTACAAAGGTTATTGATGGCAAACTCTCAGAACCGATGGAGCGTTTAACAATTGACGCGCCAGAAGAATACTTAGGCGTATTAACTCAGTTAATGGCACTTCGTAAAGGTCGCATGGAGCAAATGGTTAATCACGGCACAGGTTGGATTCGCCTTGATTACAAAGTTCCTTCACGTGGACTTATTGGTTTCCGTACAGAGTTCTTAACTGAAACTCGCGGTACAGGTTTACTACACCACGTATTTGATGGTTACGAACCTTGGTATGGCGATATTCGTACACGCGGTACTGGTTCACTTGTTTCAGATCGCATGGGAACAGTTACTTCATACGCGCTTTATGGAACACAAGATCGCGGAACTATTTTCGTAGAACCTGGCGATGAAGTGTATGAAGGTATGGTTATTGGCGAGAATTCACGTAGCGATGACATGGACGTTAACTGTGTTCGTGAAAAGAAGTTAACAAATATGCGCGCATCAGGAACTGATGAATCAGAGCGTTTGATTCCGCCTAAGAAACTCAACATGGAAGGTGCTCTCGAATTCTGTCGTGAAGATGAATGCGTAGAAGTAACTCCAGCTGTTGTGCGAATTCGCAAAGTAGTTCTCGATCAATCCGAGCGAGCACGCACCGCGTCACGCCAAAAGAAGGCAAACCTCAACGCTTAGTTCTGGCAGCCGCGCTCTTGGCTGGTTTTGTCACACGGTTCGGGCAAGATAACCACTGTGAGTAAAGCGAAAGTTACCCTGGTCGGCAGCAACCCTGTCGCCCCTGCGATCACACTTTCACCTCAACAATTAGCGATCACTCAGCACCGCAATACTCCAATGATTGCACTCGGTGCACCTGGTACTGGAAAAACAACAGTTCTTATTCACTCAGCACTTTCACGTATTGCCGAAGGCCAAAATCCAGATTCAATTCTGTTGATTACCTTTGGTCGCGAAAGTGCATCCGATTTACGCGATGCAATTGCGCTACAAACGAGTGCCACGATGTACGAACCACTTGCGCGCACGTTTCACTCTCTAGCTTTTTCAATACTTAAGATGAAATCGCACATAGACGATCCTGATCCAATTTTGTTATCCGGCCCAGAGCAAGAGAGTTTTATCCGTGATCTTCTCGAAGGAGATATCGCAGATGGTTATAGGCAGTGGCCAGAAGATTTACACCTTGCTCTTACAACACATGGATTTGCTCGCGAATTACGCGACCTTATTTTGCGCGCATCAGAGCGCGGCGTAGATCCAGAAAAACTAGAAGAGTACGCACAATCCTACGGTGAAAAATACTGGCAAGGCGCTGCACAATTCTGGACGCGTTACAACGGCGCAATGTTTTTGCGCGAAGTATCTGCTGGCGATTCAAAGCTGCGTATTGATCCATCCGAACTCTTATCTCGCGCAATTAGACACCTCGAGATTAATCCAGATTTATTATCCGAACTTCGCAATCGCTTTAAAACAATCATGGTCGATGAGTTTCAAGAGACCGATCCTGCGCAAAGAAGATTGCTCCGTTTATTAGCACCGCAAGATCTTGTTTTAGTAGGCGATGCGCACAGTGCTATTGGTCGATTCAGAGGCGCAGATCCTGATGGCATGGCTACTGAAATTGATTATTACCTTTCACAAGGCGGCAACCAAGTTGTACTAGGTGAAAACTTTAGAAGTACACCTGTTACTCACGCAGTTGGAATGAGCGTTTCATCTAATTTTCGACTTACCGGGCCAACACACGAACGCACGTGCGTAAGTACTGATACAAAAGGCGTTGTATCAATTGAACGATTGCGATCCGTATCGGAGGAAGCTCAATACATTGCATACCAATTCCGTCGCGCGCACCTTGTCGATGGTGTGCCGTATTCACAAATGGCGGTGATTGTTCGCTCTCCTGGATCTCTGACATCAGCAGTGCGTCGTGCTTTTGCGCAAGTTTCTATCCCTGTAGCCGGCGAACTAGAAGCGCTTGCAACGAACGCCAGCATCGCGCCATTTTTATTACTCGCTGAGATCGCAATTAAAGCTAAGCCACTTAACACCGAAAACGTTGAGCGTTTATTGCTCAGTGAATTTGGTGGCGCTGATGCAATTTCACTACGTCGTATTCGCAGAGCGCTGCTTGCATCGCGAAGTGATGATGACAAACGAACAGGCAATCAACTATTAATCGAAGCAGTCGATACTGGTGACATCGCTATTGAAGGCGCACAACCAATCGAGCGAATTAATCTATTGCTCACCAAAGCGCGCTCTGTTGCTAAGAAATCTGGGGCACGTGGTGAAGATTTACTCTGGGCAATTTGGGATAACGCGCAAACAAGTGATGGAGCAAAGTTAAGTACAGCGTGGCAAGAGATTGCACTTCGCGGTGGAAATCGCGGGGCATCAGCAGATCGCGATCTCGATGCAATGATGCAACTCTTTCAAAGCGCACAACGTTTTTCTGAGAGATTTCCTTTATCTGGACCTGATGCATTTATCCGCGAAGTGAGCGCTGAAATAATTGCGGGAGATGTTATTACCGCACAAGGTGTTCGCCCTGACTGCGTTGAGATTCTTACAGTCCATGCAGCAAAGGGACGCGAATGGGATCTTGTTGCAGTCGGTGGATTACAAGAAGGTTTGTGGCCCAACTTACGTCAACGTAGTTCATTACTCGGCGCAGAAAGATTGGTCGAACGCGAACGTCACGGAAATCTTGCGCGCACAGAACTCGATGTCATTGCAGCCGGTGCACTTCTAGAAGATGAACGCCGTTTATTACACGTTGCAACCACTCGTGCGCGCAGATCAATGTTTATCACCTGTGTTGCCCACGAAGATGATCAACCTTCACAATTCTTTGAAGAAATTACAGATTCGATTCTCAATACTTCTAGCGAATCACTGCCGCAATATGTTTTGCCAAGACCAATCACAACTGCAGCGTTGGTAGCTGATTTACGTTCATCACTACAGAGTGAAAAAGCAACGGATGCAGCAGCAATTATTAAATCTCTTAGCGAATCCGGAATCCACAGCGCAGATCCACAGAGCTGGACTGGCGTTGCCCAGTTAAGTACAACCGAACCTATTTCTCCTGGAAATGCACCAGTAGCAGTTTCGCCAAGTAGCGCGGAGAGCTTTACAGAGTGCGGAATGAAATGGTTCTTAGAAAAAAGCGGCGGCACCGACGGAGATAGCATCGCTCAAGTTTTAGGTTCAGCAATTCACGCATTTGCGGCGCTAATGGTGCAAGAAGAAGGAATCACAGAAGCTGTTCTTGTTGAAAAGCTAAAGAAGTCATGGAATTTGATTGATCCGCAAGAAGGCTGGGTAAGCAAAACTTCTCAAGAAAAAGCAATCGCGATGATCACTCGCTTCATGAAATATCACATGAAGCACGAACGCGAAGTAGTCGGAGTCGAATTAGGTTTTGATGTCACAGTCGGCAAAGCCCGCATTCGCGGAACTGTTGACAGACTTGAAGTTGATTCAGATGGCAATCTCTTTGTTATCGATTTTAAAACTAGTAAAACACCAATTTCGCACGAAAAAGCAGAACATAACTTGCAACTAAAGAGTTATCAAATTGCTGTTGCCGAAGGTGGATTCACAGCGCAACATGCGAGCACAACATCAAGTGGTGCGGCGCTTATTTATTTAGGCCATGACATACAAAAGATTTCTTCACGCGAACAAGGTGTAATCAATCTTGAAGAAGCCCGCGCTGAAATAGAAAACATTGCGCAATCTATGGGCGCTGCGCAATTTGTGGCAGCAACCAATAGCCGATGCAAAGAGTGCCCTGTAAAGAGTTCGTGCCCAATTAAGGCAGAAGGGCGCACGGTGATCGAATGATTTCTCCATTAGATATCGCAAAAGCACTTCGCACTGTTGATCCAAAGGTCTCTGATCCAACCCCAGAACAAATTGCAATTATTAGCGCACCTCTCGAACCAGCAGTTGTTATTGCAGGTGCAGGTTCTGGCAAAACAGAAACGATGAGCGCGCGCGTACTGTGGTTAGTCGCAAACAAGATTGTCCGCCCTGATGAAATCTTGGGACTTACTTTTACGCGCAAAGCTGCAGGTGAATTATCCATTCGTGTTCGCAAGCGCTTGCGCCAATTAAAAGAAGCAGGCCTTCTCGATAAAAACATTGCCCTGGATACTGCAATAACGACCTACCACTCATATGCAGGTCGAATTCTGAGCGAACATGCAATTCGTTTAGGAATAGATGCAACCAGTGATCCGCTGGGCGATGCCGCGCTGTGGCAATTAGCATCCGATGTCGTACGCAATTGGCCAGATGAAGAGTTCACAAATGAAAGCGCAGTTACAACGGTTATTGATGACGTTATTGGCCTTGCCAAACTTGTTCTAGAACACCAAGTTTCATTTGAATCTATTCGCCGCGAAGATGAAAAAACTCTCGCCGAATTACAACGTATTGGTGGCAACAGCAATGAGGAAGTACGAAAAATTGGCCGCATCGCAAGACAGAGAATTGCAATCTTGCCGATGGTTGAAGAGTTCATAAAACGACGCCGCGATGATGGACAACTCTCCTTCGATGATCAGATGTCTATTGCTGCAGATATTGCAGAGAAGTTCCCGGAAGCGTGCGAGCTAGAACGCGCAAAGTACAAAGTTGTTTTACTTGATGAGTATCAAGATACGTCGCAATCACAGGTTCGCATGTTGTCGGCGCTCTATGGAGGCGGACATCCTGTTATGGCAGTTGGTGATCCTTGCCAAGCGATTTATACATGGCGCGGTGCATCAGCCGGCACAATAGGAACCTTTAGCAAGTACTTTCCAAAGAGTTCGGGACAGAGCGGTGCTGAATTATTTAATCTCTCAATCACCTTTAGAAACGATAAAAAGATTCTAGAAATTGCTAACTCGATTTCAGATCAGATTCGTTCCACATCTAGTGTTCGTGTTGATCCACTACGTCCGCGCGATACAGCTGGCGATGGCGAAATTGCATACGGTGTTTTTGAAACACTTGATGCCGAAGCACAGGGGATTAGCGAGTATTTCCATAAGCACTGGTTTGCGCCAGAGCGAATGGCAAAGGATGAAGATAAGCGAACTTCATTTGCAGTCTTGGTTCGCAAGCGTTCGCAGATTTCAATAATCGAAAGCGCCCTTCGTGCACGTAATATTCAAACTGAAGTAATTGGAGTCGGTGGCTTAATTTATATTGCAGAAGTTGCAGATGTTCTAGCTCTGATGAAAGTAGTCACAAATCCAGAAGCCGGAACCGCTTTAATGCGCCATCTGACTGGCCCACGTTTAGCACTTGGCGCAAAAGATATTGCAGCACTCGGTGCGTACTCCAGAAAGCGCGCAAAAGAAGGTCACGAAGATTCACATTCATTTATCGCAAAGATTGCAGCAGGAAATCCTGACTCTGCCGAAGCCGATGATTTGTTTATTGGTTCACTCATTGACGCCCTAGATGAGATTGATCAGTGTGACAAAGAGAGCCGAGCACAATTTAGTGAGATTGGATTTACACGTCTATCCCGATTTGCGGCAGACCTTCGCCGTTTGCGATCACGTGCTGGTGGATCAATTATTGATTTGATTACAGAGATCGAAAATTACCTCAACCTTGATCTTGAAGTTTCTTTGCGAGATGGCACTCGTAACGGTCGTCGCCACCTCGAGAGATTCTTAGATGAAGCCTCAAAGTTTTCACGCAGCGGTGGCAGCATCTCAGCATTCATTGAATGGCTTGATGTGACATCAAAGAAAGAGGGCGGACTTAAATCTGGGGCTCCTGAAGTGCGCAGTGATGTTGTCCAACTCTTAACTGTTCACACAGCAAAGGGTGCTGAATGGGATTTTGTTGCAGTTCCTGGATTAGCCGAAGGCACATTCCCAAGTAATAACACCAATGATCCAGATAACTGGATTACTAATGAGCGACAGATTCCATTTGCATTACGAGGCGATGGCGATGAGTTGCCGGTATTTTCTTTGGCGCAGTGCACAAAAGATAGCGAAGCAGGCAAAGTTATTAGCGCGTATGCGAAATCATGCAGCGCAATTAAAAAACAAGAGGAAATCAGATTGGGCTACGTTGCCGTCACTCGTGCAAGAACACACTTGCTCTGCACAACATCATGGTGGCGCGAAGGCGCAAAGTCTGTTGATCCATCAGAGTTATTTACTCACGTCGCAAATGTTGCACACGAGCGCGGTGGAATATTGTTGAGTGAATCACCAGCACCAGAAGATGGTGTGCGCAATCCACTCGAAGTAAATCCAGATACTGGTTATTGGCCACGTGATCCTCTCGGTGATCGACGTGCAGACTTCGATGCAGCCGTTGCATTAGTAAAGAAGTCTTCAGTGCACTCACTAAAAGCAGCAGGTGATGAAGTTGTTGATTCTTGGATCCATGATGCGCAAGCCCTAATTGCTGAAGTAAAACTTCGTAGCTCAGGTTCTATTGAAGTGGCACTGCCATCTCGTATTTCCACATCGACGCTAGTTGCACTGCATGAAGATCCAGAAGCTTTGGCTCTTGCAATTCGCAGACCAGTTCCGCGTTCGCAAGATCCATATTCACGCCGCGGAACTGAGTTCCATATGTGGGTAGAAAAACAATTTAGTGCGATGACTTTATTTGATGACACATATATGGATTACTTCGATCCGATTGAAGAAGATGGAAAACTCGAAGATCTTAAAAAAGCATGGCTGAGCAGTGAATACGCTAATCGCACTCCTGCTGCGATTGAAGTTCCTTTCGAATCAGTTGTTGGTGGCGTATTAATCCGCGGACGAATAGATGCTGTTTATGAAACTGCTGATGGCTTCGAAGTTGTGGATTGGAAGACGGGTTCTAAGCAACTTGGAGAATCTGCGGCAATTCAATTGGCTATGTATCGCTTAGCGTGGGCAAAGCTAAAAAAGATTGATGTAACAAAGGTAAGTGCAGCGTTTCACTATGTTCCAACATCAGTCACAGATAAACGTGCAGATTTATTAGATGAAGCGGCGTTAGTCGCACTTATTCAATCTCGACGGTAATTGGTAAATGATCGCTAATTCCTGTTGCCGATGTTGGAATCACCTTTAGCTTCTTCACAGCATCCTTGGTCAAAATGTAATCAAATTGAATCTTTGCAGACCAACTTGGATAAGTATTTTGTGTTGCAAGTGAGTTCCACTTAGAGCCAACGACAGGCAGACCTTTAGGCAAGTTCAGATCTCCCATGATTGTAACTTTGTTCCCAGTTTGCGCTGCTGATTTTTCTGCCCAGCGCTTTAATTTATTTAGCTGAGCAACGTTTAATCCTGGAACAAAAGATAAGTGCGTACTGATAATGCTCCAACCATTTTCAAGGTGGGCAACCAGTGCTACTCGTGGTTCATCTTGTACGTAAATAAACTTTGGTTTACCGCGTCCATTTTCACCGCCAGGAACGAGAAGTGGCATACCAACAAGTGAGCGACCGAGTTCGATTCGCTCATATGCAGTCACTGGAATAGTTGATGCGAATGCAATTCCGTAACCGCCAGATTTGGATTTACTTGCTGCAGTAATAATTGATTCATCACTATCTTTTAGCCCGCGCCATTTTTCTCCAGGTGTTCCAATAATTGCTGGAGCAAAAGCCCAATCAACAGCCTTCATCGCTTTGGCTATCTCGTGAATTTGATTAACAGAGTTACTACGTGGCAGAAAATGATCGACTTCTTGCACAGCCAAAACTTCTGGGGCGATTTTCTTAATCGCACTCGGCAAAGAGGCCTTGCTGCCAGGCGGAATGGCCATTGCATGCAGGAGATTCCACGATGTCAGCCTCATCCGCACAGGCTAGTAGCGTTGCCCCCCTATGAGCACGCTCAAACCAATTAGCGCCCCGCTGGATCGGGCAAGTGAGCTTCGAAGTGATGAAGCAGCACTAGATCGTTTGTGGAGCGCTGCAAAAATTATCCGCGTCTCTGATTCAAAATTGGCTAGCGATGGAACTTCACTTCAATTCATAAACGCCGCAGAAGTTGAGAAATTAGTTTCTGCGCAGATTTTTACATCCGGTGAAAAGTATTTCCTAGGAATTGATACTGCGACACAGGTTGCTTACTTTGCTTGGGATTGTGATGAAGTTGGAAAGAGTGCCGGTGATGAAAAATCAGAAGGACTCGCATCTCTGCGCGAATTAGGCGCAACTCTGGATGAGTTTCATCTTGGTATTTCAATGCACGCAATCGCTTTATCGAATTGGCATCGTTCACATCCACACTGTTCGAAGTGCGGCGCTTTAACAGAGTCAAAACTTGGTGGCTCTGTTCGTGTCTGTGTTCAAGATCAGAGCCAACACCATCCGCGTACAGATAGCGCAGTTATCGTCTTAGTAAAAGATAAAGAAGATCGAATTTTGCTTGGACACCAACCAATCTGGCCCGATGGTCGATTCTCAACTTTTGCAGGTTTTCTCGAACCGGGTGAAACTTTTGAACAGTGCGTCGAACGCGAAGTCTTTGAAGAAGCGGGCGTCAAGGTAAGTCAGATGCAATATCTCGGTTCACAACCGTGGCCATTTCCAGCATCAATCATGATTGCATTTTCGGCCGTTGTTGATGATCCAAGTACGGCAAAAGCAGATGGCGTAGAAATTACAGAAGTACGTTGGTTTAGCCGTGATGATTTAAAGAAATCAATTGCTGATGGATCTTTATTACTGCCACCAACAATTAGCGTTGCCCGAAAGATGATTGCGATGTGGTTTGGGCCAGGTGCAGATAAATTAACTGGCGGCGAATCATGGCGTTAAATTCAGAGGAAATTCTTGCTGCCCTCGATGATGAACAACGCGCTGTAGCACTCGCTAGCCGCGGTCCTGTCTGCGTAATTGCAGGAGCGGGCACAGGAAAAACAAGAGCAATTACACACCGCATTGCATACGCCGCATCAATTGGCGTGATGGATCCGCAAAAGGTTTTAGCACTCACATTTACCGCCCGCGCTGCAGGTGAAATGCGCACTCGTCTTCGCACGCTTGGTGTTCCAACTGTTGCAGCGCGCACAATTCACTCCGCTGCCCTTAAGCAATTACTTTATTTTTGGCCACAAGTATTCGGCGGTCGAGCACCAGATTTACTAACGACTAAGACCGGTTTCATCACGCAAGCAATTACTCGCGCAGATCTGCAGGGCACGTTATCAATTACTTCTCGTGACCTCATGCGCGATATCGCATCAGAAATTGAATGGGCAAAGTCGTCACAGGTTGTTCCTGAGGATTATGTAAATGAATCATCTAAGCGCACACAGAAGCCGCGTATTAATCCAGAGCAGATTGCCCAGGTGTATTCGGCGTACATGTCTTTGATGAAACAAGAGCGCGCAATGGATTTTGAAGATGTTTTATTGCTAACAGCTGCGATGCTCGAAGAAGAGCGCGAAGTTCGCGAACGCGTGCAGGATCAATACCGTTATTTCACTATTGATGAATACCAGGATATTTCACCATTGCAGCAACGAGTCATTAACGCATGGCTCGGCAGTCGCCAAGAGATCTGCGTTGTTGGCGACCCCGCTCAAACTATTTATTCATTCGCTGGCGCAACTCCTGTCTTCTTAAATACCTTTACACAACGTTTTCCAGATGCAGAAGTAATCAGATTAACCAGCGGATATCGCTCGACACCGGAAATCACATTGATGGCCAATACTGTTCTGCGAAGTGCGGCAATGGGGCAAGAGCTCGTTGCACAAAATGATCACGGTGCTAAACCAACAGTGGCAGCCTATAAAGATGAGTCTGCAGAAATTGCAGGAGTTGTTAGAGATATTGGCGCACTTCTATCTGAAGGAGCGCCAGCGCAAGAAGTAGCGATTCTGGCCCGCACTAACAATCAACTGAATTCCATTGAAAAGGCTATTGCCGCAGCGGGCTTGCCGTATCAAGTGCGCAATAACGAAAGATTCTTTGATCGAACCGATGTGCGCGAATTCCTTAAAGGCGTTCGCACCGCATCTGTTATTCCAACAGAGGGCGTTTATTGGCTCGATGAATTGCGCACTTTGGCACAACCATTTTTAACGGGCGCAGCCATTGATGGCATTGCTGGTTTGCTACACCTTGCTCGCGAATTAGACGCCGATGATTCATTTGCACCAAAGACTCTGCGTGCATATCTGCGCGAAGTAGAAGATCGCGTGCAACAAAATAATCCGCCAACAATGCCTGTGCTTACTTTGGCAACACTGCACGCAGCTAAAGGACTTGAGTGGGAGCGCGTATTTTTGATTGGCGTAAGTGAATCGATATTGCCATTTGATTCAGGCAATACAGGCCCAGAGAATCAGAATGCGATCGATGAAGAGCGCCGATTGTTCTACGTTGGAATTACGCGTGCGAAGAAGGATTTACGCATGAGTTATCGCGGCGAACCAAGCCGATTCCTGCGTGAATCTGGGTTACTGGCTAGTTCATAAGCCTGCATGCGCTTCGCGCATTTAATTAATTTGCAAATTCGCGGGGGCATGCTTTACTCTTGCACTTCATCCAAAATATGGATGTGCACGAGAGAAAAGGGAGCACGCGATGTCAACAATCGTAAGCACTCTAAACGTTAACGCTTCACGCGTTAGCGCTACTTCTCATGCCCATTTACATTCAAGTACAGCGACTAATAAGCGCTATACAACTTGGCCTACTGCCACAAAGCCAGCGTTTTACGCAGCTTTTTACGCAGTGGATGAGGCCACTTGGGGCACTATCGCCTAATCGATAGCAGCCAACCAAGGGCCTCGAATCCACAAAGGATTCGGGCCCTTTTTCATTTCCACCAGAAAACCAACTACTAACTAACAACTACTAACCAACTAACAGGAAGAACAACTGAGAGGGAAGAGGTGAGAACCATGAGCGTTCTCTACAGCGAACTACTAGTACCAGGATGGGCAGAAACCGGAGACAAGATCGGATTAAACGATGTCACCGGAACGTATGAGAGCGCGATTGGTTATGCGCTTCCATGTCACAGCGCCAACCCGGAAACATTTTTCTCTGAAGCCGAAGCCGATATCAAGGCTGCCAAGGCACTCTGCGGTGAATGTCCTGTTCGTGCAAAGTGTTTAAGCGGTGCACTCTCACGCCAAGAACCAGTTGGTGTGTGGGGCGGAGAATTATTTGAAGATGGTGTTGTCATCGAACGTAAACGTAAAGCGGGACGGCCACGTATCGCTGCGTAAGGTAAATGAGCGGGTGTTGAGAAAGCCTCAGCGCTCGCTCATTTGCTTAGCGAGTTAGCAAAACTTAAATGCAAGAATGCAAGTGGTTAAAGTTAAAAATTTGCTTAGCGAGTAAGCGATGCTGGCGTAATTTCTGGCAGCCAGCTAATTGCCTCATCAAGCCAACGACCTTCAGCTTCTAGCTGGCAGAAGATTCCGGTAGTGCCCATTGTGACGCGGTGAATTAAGACGTATTCGGCAGGAAGATTTAATTGGAAACCAATCTTTGCAGTTGGATTGCGAGGATCTCCAACACGTGCGCTTTGATCACGTAGCCATTCTCGTGAGTACTTAAAAGTTTCTGTACGAAGTGGTTCGACGAGTGGAACAAGAAATTCAAGAACTAATTCAGGTGCGACATTAACTTCAGGAAGAATGAATCCATCTTTTTTAAATCCAGAATAAAGCGCCTGCGCGTCATCATCGAGAGCGTTTTTCAATAGGTTTTTAAATGGTTCTGGGAAACCATTCGGCAGGCGATTACATGCACCGAAATCAAGAACACCTAAACGACCATCAGCTAATACGCGGAAGTTTCCTGGATGCGGATCTGCGTGCAATAAACCTGCGCGGATAGGAGAAGTGAAGTGGAAGCGAGCTAATTTGATTCCAGCGTTGTTGCGCTCTGCTTGTGTGCCATTCTTAATTACTTGCGACAGTGGCTTTCCTTCAAGCCATTCGCTGACCAAAACTTTGTCAGATGCCATAACAACTTTAGGAATCGCAATATCTGGATCATTGTCGTATGCAGCGGCATAAGTACGTTGTGCTTCTGCTTCATACATGTAATCAACTTCTTCGATGATGCGAGCACGTAGTTCTTCAAGAAGTGGCTTCATATCAAGGCCCGGCAAAACCAATTGGAAAATCTTTGAGAAGCGCTGGATCTGATTGAGATCTGCAATCAGAGCTTCTGCTGCACCTGGATATTGAATCTTTACCGCAACTTGGCGTCCATCTTTCCAAACCGCTTTATGTACTTGGCCAATTGATGCCGACGCGGTTGCTTTGTCTTCAAAGCTTGCAAAGTTATCTCGCCAGTTTTCACCGAGTTCTTTTGCCAATACTTTATGAACAACGCGAGTTGGAAGCGGTGGCGCTGACTCTTGTAACTTTGTAAGAGTTTCGCGATAAGGCTTTGCAATGTTTTCTGGAAGCGCTGCTTCAAAGACAGAGAGCGCTTGACCAAATTTCATGGCACCGCCCTTTAGTTCGCCAAGAACTTTAAATAATTGTTCTGCAGTTTTTTCTTGAATCTCAGCGAGTACAACAGAACCAGATTGCCCAACTAATTGGCGGCCAAGACCAAGTGCACCGCGTCCTGCAAGACCAAGTGGAATAGAAACCATCTTCGCCGAGCGCACAGCGCCAGAGCGAGGGATTTCTGTTTCGTGAACTTTGTCTTCGGACATGGGCTTATTCTGCGAGAAATTTCTTGTATTAGCATCTTGAGAATGAATTGGGGCAGCCAGCAGCGCCAACCAGCAGAGCACTGAAGTGGGCGAATTAACGCCAGGAGCACCCGCATAAAGGATGGCGTGCAAAACGGATGTGTTGCGGATTACATACATCGAGATAGTTCGTGCGAACCCGAGTTGAGATTAAAGCGGATTTCTTTGTATCAATAAATCGAAGAATTTCTGATGCAATTTGCGCAGCCACAAAGTGTGCAACTGTTACGGGAATTTCCAATTCAGTGTGCGTGCTCCGGAAAATATCTATTTCACGAGAGAGCGGATGTTGATCGCCTCTGGCAAGTGTTACGCATCTAGAACAAGCACTTTTGCCTGGAATAACAAGTGGACCAATATCTATTGATGGACCATCTGGGGCTGCAACAATTAAATGTATTTCATCTTCACTCATACTTTGTGCAATAAGTGCTTCGTGACCGTTTCCAATAAATACTTTTAGAAAAACTTCTGGAATTTCATCTGTATTTGATTTATCTTTACTTGGAAAGAGTGCCAACTCGCGAGCTTTATCTTCTAACGTATGTTGAAAATTAGAGCCAACATCGCTACTTGTAAGCAAACCAGCGCACATATCTTGATTGCCAATTCGCGCCCGATCACGACGTGATGCAGATGCCATCTTTGTTTGTGTCACACCACTTGCCAGTAAAATTCCATACAGCTGTGTTGCAACTCTGTTTTCGCCAGAGATTTCGATCAGCGCCATTCTGCGCTTTGTCAGTACCTCAACTCCGCCATCGTTGACACCTGGAATCCACGTTGTTGCAGATAATTCGGGAGTTATTTTGGATTGCAATTGAATGTATCCAGCATCAGAACTTTGATCTTGTTCTTTAAATCGTCCCGGTGCAACAATTTGTGTCACTAAGTAATCAATGAGACCGGCACTTAGTAATTGAGCAACTACCTGGCGGACAATCTCGGAATCGATTGCGAGCGCCTCTGCTATTTCCTGTGCACTCTTCTTGCCATCAAAGGCTGCGATGATTGTTCTAATTCCGAGAGCTTCACATTGGATTCCAGAACCGTTGCAGCCAACGAAAACGCGATTGCCTTCGATCAGTGAATCGCTGAGCGAGAGAACAATGGCGCCTCTTTTAAGACGAGGACGAATAAGTAGTAAATCAACTGCGCGCGCATCGATGCTCTGTGTTTTCAGCTGTGGTGTTTTCATTTGGGCACAATGGCGCTAAATACGTTCGCATCTGCGAGCGCCTGACTTTGCTGTGCACACGCACGCCCATTAATTGCGCTCTGTCACACGGGATAACTAAATCAACCGGGACGACTGGAACATCTGGAGAAAAGAAAAACCCCCGGGAAGCAATAGCTGCCTCGCGGGGGATTTCTTAATAGTGCTTTATATGGGGCTTGAATTAAGCCTTACCGAGAATGCGGTTCACCTTGGTGCCACATACTGGGCAGATGCCCTGTGCCATGCGACGACCGGACTCTGAGACCTTTACGGTTCCCTCGAATTCACGCTTCTCTTTGCACTTAACGCAATAAGCGTCACCTTTGTATGTCTCTGCCATTTTCTTCCTCCGTTCGACGCATGCTTGCCTATGGGTTTTTTCCCAATAAGGGGCAGGCGTGCAAGCATGACGATACCCCCGCTCACGCTCAAATGTGCTGATATCAGGCTGGGTTGTGCGAAGTTTTTTTACAGGACTGCTGCCCCTGGAAGCACACTTGGAGGCATATAACGCCTCTCAGCCGCCTCAAAGCCCTCGAGATAGGCCTCAGCGCGCTCTTCTTCGGGGAATCGAGCCAGAACAGCCTTAAATTCAGGGCCGTGATCGAAGTAGTGCAGATGAATCGCTTCGTGAAAGAGGACGTAATCCAAGGCGTATGCCGGAGCTCCTTTGAGCCGATCTGAAATCCGAATCGTTGCATCCACAGATGTACATGATCCCCAGCGCTCGCGCATCGCACGCCAGTTAATTGATTTAGGCCTTTCAGTAATTTCTGGTGCATAGAGTTCGAGCAACTCAGTGGCGCGATTCATCAGAACCGTTTCAGATGGTGATTCACCAGCTTCTTGGGCACGAATCTTGGCAATCATCTCGGGCACAACGCTTCGCTCATCGGCCTTACTCATGCGAGCAGGGATTGAAACGATTATGCGACCGCCTTGGCGGTATGCGGAGATACTTTTCTTGCGCCGCTTGGAGCGCAGCACGACTATTTCACCCTCTGAGATTCCTGGAAGTGTGATCTCGCCTTCATCATCGCCATTATCAAGTGAATGTGTAATGGAATGGTTGAGGGTCACAGAGAAAAGGTACTCGCCAAATCGATTCAGTAACTTATTTTGCCAAATAAAACGCCGAAAAATATTTGCATTACAACAAAAAAAGACACGTTGTCAAAGTGGTGTTCAGTTGATTCTGACTCTCTTCTGTCGTACTTTGCGACTACGAAGTCCTCGGATAACCGTTCTATATCTGCAAGGGGAAGGCAGATACAGAATGTGCGCCCGGGGACTTCGCTTTTCTATTTCTGAATTAAATCAAGACTAATTAGAGGCTAGATAAGTCATCCGGTACTTCGGTGCTCTTTAAGAAGTTTTGTGGATCCAATAAATCCTCCGGCGTTGGCAACAGCGATGACCAAATCTTGTCTCGAGCGCTGACGCCATCTTGTTCACGAATTACTTTCCAGAAATTTGTCGCCTCACGTGACATGCGTGGTGAAACTTCTAGACCAAAGAGTGATTTAAATAGCTGTTGTGTTGGCGCAGATGTTGCGCGACGACGACGAAATGTTTCGCGCAAGGCATCAATTGATGGAAGTCGATCACTTACTGCAAGAGTTGTGACTTCATCTGTCCAACCTTCAATGAGAGCGAAGACTGTTTCTAGTTTTGTAAGTGCTGCGCGCTGTGTTGGTGACTCATCTGGCGTAAACATTCCTTCACCAATTGCAAGAGTAAAACTCTCAGGATTATTTGGATCGATGTTGCCTGATTCCATTGCTTCCTGCGCTTGACGTTGAATTGCATCAATATCAATGTGAATACCTTTTCCGTATTCGGATATTGCTGTGCGAATATATGAAACCAACCAAGGGTTGCTATCAAAAAGCCGAGCAACTGCTTCTTCGCGAATAGCGTGGAAAAGAGTTATTTCACTCTTAGGAATCTCAAGATCTTGTGACCAGAGCGCAATGTTTTCTGGCACTAATGCAGGCACGGCAGGATCAACTAGCGGCAAACCAACGTCGTGAATTCCTGTTACAGATGATGCGAGTGCGCCAACGGAGTGACCTAATTGAGTTGCGATGAGTGCGCTAATAAATGAACGCAGCAGTGTGGCAATTGTTTCGATAGGCATTGGGGTTTCGCCCGCTTCACCTTCGTTGATTGCTTGCTGCATGAGTTCTGAAACAGCTGCGGCTAAGCCAGTTGCCAGCGGTTCTACGGTGACCTGCCACCCTGCAAGTGTGGAATCAATCCAATCCGTGCGGCTAAGCGTTCTGGTCGCACTTGTGATTGGTGCAAAGTCGGTTGCTTCGTTGAGCCAGAGTTGAGCGATCGAGCTGGCTTGGGCAACAACAGTTAAATCCGTGTTGCCAACAGGTAAGGAACCGGATGTAGCAATGATTTTCTTTGCTGTATCGCGCACGATCGACTTTGGAAGAGACTCTGTACCTGCAGAGAATGGATGAATAAAACCAGCAGGGTTAATTCCTAATTTTTGGAATTGTTCTGTGACTTGTTCCTGCATCTGCGCAAGCATGGCTGCCAGTTGTTCAGGGGTCATTTCATTCGGGTTCTCTTCTGAACCATCATCTGGGGTGAAACCAAATGGCGACATTGTGACCTTTCCCTTTAACGCTTAATTCCGTGTTAACAACTCTAACAACTCGTTGCACTCTTGCTACAAAAGTGCGCTTCGTTAGTGTGTCAGTGGTTACAACGCTTGGCGAGTGGAAATAATTCCAGCCCAACCTGGCTAACCGAATGCGTCCAGCGACTTGAGCACAGAACCTCTAGGCTATGTACATGTCCAGCGCATTCGTCGCCCTTATTTGGTGGGTTATTCCTGCCGCAGGTTTGATTGGCGCTTTAGGTTATGTCGTTTGGGTAACCAAATTTAAGGATCGTTTCGAATCAGAAACTAGTCGTTCAATTGGAAAGTTTGCGGAGTTTCAAAGCACATTCAGAGATCCCAATGATCAGACGCCCGTTAATCGCAATGATCCAACGCGCAATCAGATTCCCAAACAGAATCAGATCCCAACAGCGAATGAGATTCCAACACAGAATCAGATCCCTAATCCGAATCAAGATCGCACGCCGCTATAGCAATGCGTTATTCATCTCTACCAATTGCGGTTAAAGCAACCATCGCTCTTTTCTTTGGTTTGGCTCTGTTTGCTCCGCTCCCATTTGTTGTTGTTATGCCCGGGGGCGCTACGGATGTTTTAGATAAAGTTATTTCAATAAAATCTGAAAATTCTTACAAGCCAAATGGTTCCCTTTACTTGTTGGCTGTGCGTGTTACTAGTCCTGATTCAGCGATGTTTTCCGGTGAGATTGTCTATGGCTGGGCAAAAGGAGATCAGAGAATTTTCCCTCGCTCATTGCTTTATCCAGATAATGTAAGTGCGAAAGTTATTGATAAAGAAGCCAAAGTAGATATGACTACATCGCAAGATAAAGCCAAAGCCGTTGCACTTGCATATGTAAAGAAGAATTATCCGCAGCTACCAAGTGTTGATCCAAAGCTGATTACGTTAGATGTAAAAGACACTGGCGGACCAAGTGGTGGAATGATTTTTACACTCGGAGTAATTGAAGAGCTGACACCGGATGATTTATTGCAAGGAAGAAAAGTTGCAGGCACCGGAACGATTGATACATCTGGAAATGTTGGTCCTATCGGTGGTATTGATGAAAAATTGATTGCAGCAGAACGTGCTGGCGTAACAGTTTTTCTTTCACCACGTTCTAACTGCCCGGAAATAACTTCTGTTCCAGAAGGCATCACCCTCTATGCAATCCGAACGATCGATGACGCTGTTAAAGCGCTCTCTGCAAATAGTTCGCCTGAAAAATTAGGCATGATCTGCACCAAAAAGGCGTAAAACCTTCCCAAGTGGCAGAGCAAGCACCCTGTTCAGTATCTTTTACTCATGACTAATAGCTTCCCGAATTTAAACTTTAACCGTCGTCGCCGTGGACCACTTCCAATTGTTATTGGAATTTTGGTTGTGGCATCAATTGCACTCGTAAGCCTCAGCGGCTTCTATGCAGATTGGCTCTGGTTTAAATCCGTTGACTTCACCGAAGTCTGGTCAACAATTCTTCTTACAAAGGCAACAGTCTTTGTTGTTGCAGGATTAGCAACATCATTAATCATTACTTTAAATATCTACATCGCATTTCGTAAACGCCCTCTATATGTTCCACTCACTGTTGAAGCAGATAATCTCGAGCGTTACCGTTCACAAATCGAACCTATTCGTCGCTTGGTTTTAGTTGGTCTCTCACTAGTTCTCTTCTATTTCGGTGGCTCATCTGCATCCCAACTCTGGGACACATGGTTGCTCTTTAAGAACGCAACACCATTTGGCGTGACTGATCCTCAATTTGGATTAGATATTTCATTCTTCGCATTCAAGTTGCCGATGTATCAAGCACTGGTTGCTTGGGGAATCTCAACACTCGTATTTGCAATTATTGGTTCAGCAATCGTGCATTACTTATACGGAGGAATTCGTCCGCAAGTTTCACAAGAACGCACAACTGTTGCAGCTCGCGTTCAACTCTCTGTCCTACTTGGTCTAGTTGTTTTGCTTAAGGCTGGTGCTTATTGGCTAGATCGATATGCACTCGCACTTAAAGACAATAAGTTAATTACAGGTCTGACTTATACCGACGTAAATGCACTTTTGCCTGCAAAAGCAATTTTGACCGGTATCGCACTTATCTGTGCTGTGCTTTTCTTTGCAAACATTGTTCGCAAATCTTGGTTATTGCCTGCAGCAGGAACAGCGCTCTTAGTTGTTTCATCAGTTCTTATTGCAGGTATTTACCCAGCAGCTATTCAACAATTCCAAGTAAAACCAAGTGAGTCTTCAAAGGAAGCGCCATTTATTCAGCGCAATATTGATGCCACACGCGATGCTTTCGGTTTATCTGACGTTGAAGTCAAGGATTTCCAAGCAACTCTTAATGCTGCTGCTGGTCAGCTCTCTAAAGATGCAGCAACTATTTCAAATATTCGCTTGATGGATCCAAACGTACTCTCTCCAACATTTAGACAACTTCAGCAAATTAAGCCTTATTACACATTCGGTGCAACGCTCGATGTTGATCGCTACAAAGTTAATGGAGTTTCATACGACACAATCGTTGCGGTCCGCGAATTAAATATTGATGGAAACCCAAGTCGTAACTGGATTAACGATCACCTTGTTTACACACACGGTTTTGGTTTCGTGGCGGCATACGGAAATGTTCGTGACGCTGACGGAAAACCATCATTCGTCGTGGGTGACTTGCCTCCAACAAAGGGACTTGGTGATTTTGAGCCACGTGTTTATTTCGGTGAAAACGTTCCTGATTACTCAATTATTGGTGGAACAACAACTGGCGAACCAGTTGAGTTCGATTATCCAGATGATGCGTCACCAAACGGACAAAAGAACGTTACCTATTCTGGAAAGGGTGGAGTTCCTGTTGGCTCACTCTTTAACAAATTAGTTTTCGCTCTGAAGTACCAAGAACAACGTATTTTGCTATCAAACTTAATCAACAAAGATTCAAAGATTCTTTTTGAAAGAAACCCACGTGATCGTGTTGCAAAGGTTGCTCCTTGGTTAACACTTGATGGAGATCCATATCCAGCACTCGTAGATGGTCGCGTTTTATGGATCATTGATGGCTACACAACAAGTGCCGGTTACCCATACTCACGTAAGACAACACTTTCTAATGCAACAACGGATGCGCTCACTGCAAACTCAACATCAATTACGGCGCAGGGAAATCAGAGTGTTAACTACATTCGTAACTCTGTAAAAGCAACAGTTGATGCTTATGACGGAACAGTGACTATGTATGAATGGGACGAGAACGATCCTGTATTAAAGACATGGTCAAAAGCTTTCCCAAAGAGCATTAAGCCAAAGGCTGAGATTTCAGAAGAGTTAATGGATCACATCCGTTATCCAGAAGATATGTTTAGAATTCAACGCGATATTTTGAGCGCGTACCACGTTAAAACAGCAGCAGCGTTTTATGGTGGACAAGACTTCTGGCGCGTACCCCGTGACCCATCAACATTTGGTGCAAATGCTGGAAACCAACCTCCGTATTACATGACTATGCAATTGCCTGGATCTGACAAAGCTGCCTTCTCACTAACAACACCATTCGTACCTCGTGGTGGTCGTGAAAACTTGGCAGCATTTGCAGTTGTAAATTCTCAGGCAGGTCCTGATTATGGAAAGATCACTGTTCTTCAACTACCACGAAGCACAAACATCGCAGGTCCTTCACAAGTTGCATCTAACTTCGAAGCTAAACCAGAAGTGGCAAACTCGCTTTCATTGTTACGCCAAGGCGGATCAGATGTTGTACTCGGTAACTTGCTAACACTTCCTGTTGGCGGCGGATTACTTTATGTACAACCTGTTTATGTACGCGCAACTTCAAACGCAGCAGCGTATCCATTACTTCAAAAAGTATTAGTTTCATTTGGTGATCAGATTGGTTATAGCGACACTCTTAAGGGTGCACTTGATCAAGTATTTGCTGGTAACTCTGGAACATCCGAAAGCGGTGCATCAACTGGTTCCGGTAAACCAACAACTGGCACAACTGATTTAGCGAATGCACTTGCAAGTGCAAAACAAGCACTTGCAGATGGACAAGCAGCACTTGCTAAGGGAGATTTTGCGGCGTATGGAAAAGCGCAAGATCGCTTGAAGGCAGCGATTGCTGCAGCAATTTCTGCGCAAAGCAAAAAGTAATTACTCATCCAAATCCGCTTCTAAATTCATGAAGCGCACTCACGGATTTGGTGAATAGTGCTTGCTCACTTACGATTAAGCCACCGACGCGGGGTGGAGCAGCTCGGTAGCTCGCTGGGCTCATAACCCAGAGGTCGTAGGTTCAAATCCTGCCCCCGCTACCAATAAGAATGTAAGCCAGGTTCGAAAGAGCCTGGCTTATTTCATTTATAACGCACGACTTTATTAAGCCAATCTTGCAATAGCGGCTTTAACTATTACTTCATGAGAACTTCGCTGTATGCCATTCTTAAGCCATGATCTGGTGGCCAAGTGAAGTTCCAACACTGACATACGGAACTCTTACGCTGCGTCCATCTCAGGAAAGCGATATCGAAAGTATTTATCACGCGTGCCAAGATCCATTGATTTCACACTTCACAACTGTTCCGGCTAATTACACCCTCGAACATGCGCAATCATTTGTGCGCCAACTCGATCCCGAAGGTTTGCAGAACAAACGCGAAATCCGTTTCATCATTGAAAGCAACCAAGGTGCCACACCTTCTTTAGCTGGTGTTATTTCTTTTCACTCACCAAATTTCAATAACAAAGTGGCTGAGATTGGTTATTGGATTGCAAAAGAACATCGTGGCAAATCAATAGGAACAAATGCCGTCAAAGTGCTCACTAACTTTGGATTCGAAACAATGGGCTGGAACCGCATCGAAGCCATGATTGATCACGACAATGAAGCGTCTAAGAAAGTAGTTACGCGCGCAGGATATGAACACGAAGGTTTGCTGCGCCAACGAGTGATCCGAGCCGATGGCGATGTAATTGATATGGATATCTACGCCGTACTGCAAAAGAACTGGCAGGGGTTGGCGTAATGGAGTCCCTGGCTCTAGTTGTTGGAATCATTTTGCTCACGATGATCCTGACTGGACCAATTGCTATCGGCTTAACATTTTTACGAGTCAGCAATCCGATTTTGAACATGACTAGACGAATTGTTCTCTGTTTATTTAGCGCACTTGGAATTGGTTTAGGGCTGATGCTTATTTTTGAAGGTGTAGCAATTGGTGCAAAGTTATTCGCACTCTTTGCAATTGGCTCTGGTGCATTTGCACTCAAGCGAGAGTTTGTGCGCAAGTAAATAAAAATGGTGGAGGTGCCGGGAATCGAACCCGGGTCCTTCGGGATTAAAACAGGGCTTCTACGGGCGTAGTGTGTTTATCGTTTTCTCAGTTCCGAATCTCATACACACAAGTATTCGACGAACTCATTTGCGAAAAGTTTCTTCTACAGTGTTCGCAACGCCACTGTAGAAAGAGCCTTCTAGCGACGCCAGGTTTCAGACCGAAGACGGAATCTGAGCTGACGGATTACGGGGCTAGCTTATGCAGCTAGGGCGTAATCAGTGCGAGTTGTACTTGCACTTATTTTTTGCACAGGTTTTTGGTTAACGAGATCATCCTGGCTTCCTCGGCCCGCTTCCCCTGAATCAACTTCCAAAGTCGAGACCGTTCACCCCCATGGGTGTGGAAAGCATTTCCCACTATTTAGTTTTTATTTTCATTTTCCGAATACGCACACGTGCGTTCAGTAATGAGTAGATAAGTGTAAGGCTCAGTAAAAAAAGATACAAAACGAGGTAAAAATTAAGCCTGCAAAAGGTTATTAAGAATCTTTTCCAGAGCGGCGGCGAGAAACTTCGCGTTCTATTTCGCGGCCAGCTTGACGTTCCATAAGTGCAGCGCGTTTGTCATGAACCTTTTTACCTTTAGCAACTGCTAATTCAATCTTTGCTTTTCCATCTTTAAAGTAGAGAGAAAGCGGAACAAGTGTGAGTCCGCCTTCTTTCATACGTGCAGAGAGTTTGCGAATTTCTGCAGAGTGCACAAGTAATTTACGATCACGACGTGGAGTGTGATTCGTCCATGTGCCTTGTGTGTATTCAGGAATATGAACACCGCTTAACCAGAGTTCGCCCTTATCAACCATGGCGAAGCCATCAATTAATGATGCTCGACCCATGCGCAGTGATTTAACTTCGGTGCCAGTAAGAACAATGCCGCACTCAAATACATCTTCGATCGAATAATCGTGACGGGCTTTTTTATTCTGCGCGATGACCTTGCGACCAACTTCTTTGACCATCGCACATCACCCCCTGATAAGACAACTGATTGCAGTTGTTAAGAGATAATTAAACCTTGAGATAGCGGCGAAGAGTTACCAATGAAGCCAGAACTGAAACACCAAGTCCTGTCAGCAAGAGCCAACCAGATGCTGCCCAGACTTCGCCCCATCCAAAGAACTTGGTAAAGGTTAAAAGCGGCGCGACTTTGGAATCAACCACTGATTTAAGGAGTGAGAGCAATCCAGTTGCTAGACCCCAACCGATGATTGCTGAGATAACACCTTCGAGTAAGAACGGAAGTTGAATCGACCAGGATGATGCTCCAACGAGTTTCATCACACCGGTTTCACGTCGTCTATTAAATGCGGCGATGCGAAGTGTGTTGCTGATCAAAAGCGCGGCAGTAAGAACGGATGCAAGTCCAACTAGGAGTGCACCATTTCTTAGTACTGCCAATAAGCGGAAGAACTTCTCGAGAATTGTTCGCTGATCTTGAACTAGGTCAACACCAGGACGACCAGAGAAGGCACTAACAATTACTGGAAATTGTTGTGGATCTTTTAACTTCACACGAAAAGATTCTGGAAGTTGATCTGCAGTTACATTCTGAGCAATTGCTGAATCCTTAAAGCGTTCTTGGAAGCGCGCATATGCCTGTGATTGCGATTCGTAATACACATTGGCAACAACTGGCATCTTCTGTAATTCATTTTGAATCTCTAGACGCTGAGCCGAAGTAATAATTCCCGCTGAACATGATGGAGATTCTGAGAGTGAACCACAGAGAAATACTGAAACTTCGATCTTGTCATACCAATAATCTTTCATCGCATTAACTTGCGAGTTAGAAAGGAGTCCGATTCCAAGTAGTGACAATGAGATTGCAACAGTGACGATGACCGCGAAAGTCATTGTGAAGTTTCGCTTAAGTCCGATACCAACTTCAGCTAATAAAAAGCGTGCGCGCATTTGCTAACCCTAACCCGTGTAACCGTAAACGCCGCGAACTTGGTCGCGAATCACGTGTCCGCCATCTAATTCGATAACTCTCTTACGCATTTGATCCACGATCCCCGCATCGTGAGTAGCCATCAAAACTGTGGTTCCTTCGCGGTTAATGCGATCAAGTAATTTCATAATTCCAACTGATGTAGCTGGATCTAGGTTTCCAGTTGGCTCATCAGCGATAAGAATTGGTGGGCGGCTGACGTATGCACGAGCAATTGCAACGCGCTGTTGTTCACCGCCAGAAATTTCATTTGGAAGACGATCCGCTTTATCTTCAAGACCAACGAGTTCTAGAACTTCTGGAATTTCGCGGTTAATTTCTTTTTGTGAATAACCAAGAACGTGCAGTGTGAAGGCTACGTTTTCAGCTATTGTTTTATTTGGAAGCAAACGGAAATCTTGAAAAACTGTTCCTACTTGTCTGCGAAGTTCTGGAACCTTGTGTGCAGCTAGAGTTCCTAAATCTTTTCCAGCAACATGAATTGTTCCTGAAGTTGGACGCTCTTCGCGCAGAATTAAACGAAGGAATGTGGATTTACCGGAACCAGATAAACCAACAAGGAAAACGAATTCACCTTTAACAATTTCAAGGGAGACGCTATCGAGAGCAGGACGCTCTTGCCCTGGATAAAGCTTCGTTACATTTTCAAAACGAATCACACGCGCTCCAATTAATTCGGTGTAAGCGCCACCAACTTCTTTTTCACCCTCAAAAAAGAATTTCGCTGCGCTTTCCTTACTGTCCATAGTTTATGGAATGGGCGCACTTTTCTCGGGAATTAGGTACTAGTAGAGCCTGTGATTTTTCTCTGAGTGTGGCAAATCACGCGTGATTTATGAACTACGACGCCAACGAATTCCGGCTTCAATGAAGTCATCTATTTCTCCGTCAAGAACTGCACCGGTATTTCCTGTTTCATGATCAGTGCGCAAATCTTTAACCATTTGATACGGAGCTAAAACATATGAACGCATTTGATTTCCCCATGAACCTGAATTATCACCCTTGAGTGCATTGATTTTTGCTTGCTCTTCTTGGCGACGACGTTCTAATAACTTAGATTGCAATACAGCCATAGCGGTTGCACGGTTTTGAATCTGTGAACGTTCGTTCTGACAAGAGACCACAATGCCAGTGGCGATGTGAGTGATGCGAACTGCAGAGTCCGTTGTATTAACTCCTTGTCCACCAGGACCAGATGAGCGATACACATCTACACGTATTTCTTTTTCATCAATTTCAATATGATCACTTTGATCCACAACAGGAACAACTTCGACGCCAGCAAAAGATGTGTGGCGGCGACTCTGGCTATCAAAAGGAGAAATACGAACTAGTCGGTGCGTTCCTTGTTCAACAGACAAAGTGCCGTAGGCGTATGGCGCGCTCACTTTAAAAGTTGTCGATTTAATTCCTGCTTCTTCGGCATACGAAGTTTCTAAAATATCTACCTTCAACACATGACGTTCGCAGTAGCGCAAATACATGCGCATCAACATCTGCGCCCAATCTGCCGCTTCAACACCACCGGCTTCAGAACGAATAGTGATCAGCGCATCTCGGTCATCGTATTCACCATTTAGAAGTGTCTGTACTTCTAATTCACTTACAGCCTTCTTAGTTGCATCTAACTCTGCTTCTGCATCTGCCATCGCAGCTGCAGTATCACTCTCGCTCTGCGCCAATTCAATAAGAATAGGTAAGTCGCTAACGCGTTGACGCAAACTCTCCAACTTCGAGATTATTGATTGAGTCCGAGATAAACGACTCGTAATCTTCTGCGCACTCTCAGGGTCATCCCATAAATTAGGAACGCCAGCCTGCTCTTCTAACTCCGCAGCCAACTTACGTAATTTAGGTAAATCTAAAACCTTCTCAATTGAAACAAGGGTCGCGTCAATAGCACCAATCTCTATCCCGTATTCACGCGCAGCCATGGGTAAAGGATAGCGAGATTAGTAATTTAAAAGAATTTCACGAATCTATTCACTAAGAAATTCGAATTCCAAAGAGATAAAGGCCCTTTGACCGAGTATTCGTAGCGCCTACCGAAGTGTGCAATTCAATATTTTTCAAGTTGATAAATGGAAGTTGCAGTGGAAGTACTGCATAAGCAGACGTACTAATTCCTACTGAAACTCCATCGCAATTGAATTCACTCATCCAGATATCTCGAATTTCTCTACGGAGAAGTGCGCCATTTGAAGAGTTCCAGTGCCGTAACTCATCACTAATTGCCGAACTGGCAGTGCTACATTCAATAGGAATTGGAACTTCTCCATTATTTAAAACTCCGCTGAGCATTCCGCCTTCACCAACGTAATATGCCTTGAGATCTAAATTCTGAACCCCGCGCTGGACAGCAGCTTCGCTTGCTTGAACTAAAGATCGCTGTGCAATGGCGATAGATGCAATATTTGTAATCACGAGCAAAGTTGCAACGGTTACAACAAAAAGTCCAATGATCAATAAAGAAATGGAACCCTCTTCATCGTTGATATTAGCTTTTGTAACTTGTAGCGCCTTGGGAAACAGTCTCTTCACATCACACCCATGGAGATAAAACCTCTTCAGCAGTTGCTCTTATCTCCCTATGACTTTGATTCGAATAAAAAGTGATTGTGAGGGAAATTCGATTGCGTGGAGTTATGCAAGGCCATGCATCACAATGGATAGAAACTTTCATGGAGGAAATCTCATTACTGTTTAAACCCAAAGCCGTTGCACCTTCAGTGGCAACATGTTGCGCAGTTGAATAGGCAGATACATCCCCACGCGATAAAACAAATCCGCGGACACTCTCTCGGGCAAGAGTTCTAGCAATTGATTCTTTGTCACTCACATCGGCAAAAGAGCTCATAAAAAGAATTATTGGTATAAATAGGGGGATTGCAAGGAGAACAAATTCAACCACGGCGCTGCCATCTTCGGAACGAAGTTTTTCAATCAGATTTTTCATGAAAGGGTTTCTATTACAGCAATGCCAGTCACTTCTGAACGGTGACCTCTATTTATAAAACTTCCGATAAATGGAATAAGAATTGGAATGCTACTTATTTTTCTCGTAACCAAGATTCCCAAAGTATTGAATGTCCCAAAAGGATTAACTTCCATGACTCGATCATCGGAAATGAATTGACCAGATATTGCCCTTTCGCTCGCTTCGCTCTGCGCAAATGTTCTATCGATATTTCTGAAATTAATTGTGACCCCTATTTGCATTGTTACTAGAAACAGAATCAGTAAAGGGATTAAGACCAAAGCGCTTTCGACGGATCCGCTCTCGTCTCGAACTCCCTTTACCGCTCTATTTGTATTCGCGCATAACCCTGTGAAGAAAGAGCGGTTTTTGCGAATATTTCGATTGTGCATTAGTTAGCGAATTCCATTCATGGAATCCAGAGAATTTTTTAAAATCGCACTCAATCTCGGGGATGCGATTGTCCAAATGGCTGTTACGAGCCCAGTTGTCATTAATACAACCAAAACCCATCCAGGAACATCACCACGCTCATCGCGCAATTCGGAGATGAACTTAGATTCATTCATTTTTCTTTTGATTAGTGATTGAGCCCTGAATATATTGAGGGCAACTTTTATCGATGCACTTTGTATTGCTGTATTTCTGAGCTTCATTTTTCTCCTAGATTTTTGATGCGGATGTTTTGTGACCGATCTTCCAAGTAAATTCGCAGATATCTTCGATAGATAATCAAAGGTGTGGACAAGCACTGTTTGTTAATTGCTCGCCTCGAATTAAGCAAGAAATAGATTGAGATTGGATAACGACGGCCACAGTGCGAAGAGAATTGAGATTGGCAAGATTAAGAAGACCACAGGAATCATCATGGAAACTTCTGATTTACCTGCCGCACTAAGGACTCTGTTTCGTTCGGCTTCTCGCGCATTTCTAGCATGGCTTTGCAAGACATCCACTAAAGGTGCTCCTCGGAGCATTGCAGTTATGAGTGCATCTACAAATCGTCGAATATGAGTGGATTTAACTCTTCGTCCCATTTCATCTAAAGCAAATTGAAAGGGGATACCAGAGGTAACTGATTCAATAACTAATGAAAATTCTGTACTGAGTAAGCCTGAAGATCGTTGCGAAACTCGAGACATCGCACCCAAAGGAGTTTCTCCGGCCGCCATACACAAAGTGAGCATTTCAACAATCGCCGGAAACTCACTTTCAAGCAGAGTTCGTTTCTTTTCGATTCTCTTCGTCAATGCTCTGTCAGAGAAAACGTATCCCGAAATTCCTACAAAGAATGCGAGCAATAGGCTTAAGAACGGAGACTTACCGGTCAGGGTAAGGAGAATGTAGGCAGTAAAAGTTGAGCCCAAGATGGTTGCTATTTGTGTAAATCTAAATTGATTGAGGTCCTCACTCCTATTTTTGCCAAGCTCTAGAAGACGATGTTGAACAGAATCGTGATCTCGAATTTTTGGGAACAGTGACGTTGCTTTTGCTTTTCTCTTTGCAAGGAAACGAGTTGATGTCTTTATGTCTTCATCTTGCAACAGAAAATATGCGCTGCCAATAGATAGCAATAGTGGAACAGTTATAGATAGATTCATTATTTGCTAAACACACGAGGAATACGCGGGAGTCGTCCCAAATAATTCATCCAGGTATATGCCATTGCCGTCATAGCAACACCAGCTGCAAGAATTAAGGCACCGGTGGGCGTTGAATAGGAATTAACTGTCCCTGGCTGTGTCGAAAGCAGTAAGAGCAATAACCACGGGGCAGCAGCAGAAAGATGCGCAGAATTCTTGACCCAACCATGTTTGATTTCAATTTCTTTACGTAATGCGACATCTTGGCGAATAAAATCTCCCACAGTTCGCAAAATCGACATCAATTCATTTCCTCCAAGTGATTTAGACAAAAGTATTGCTTCAAATATTTGGTCACTACTTTGATCCGAAAAATACGATTTAAGTTTCTGTATCCCGCCAGAAAAATCACCATTATTTTGCAGTTGCATATGGAATTCATGAAAAGCTGGACGAACTATTTCAGGGCCTCTTGTTGCTAATCCTGTTAATGATTCTGCAAGTGACAAACCAGATGAAATTCCTGATATGAGATGGTCTATAACTTCCGGCCACGCACTACTTAACTGGGATGCAATCTTATTTTTCTTACTTCGAGAAATAGCAAAATGCGAACCTGCGGCTAGAAATGAAAAAGGCGAACTTAGAATTACTGAACGAGTAAGGATGAAAACAGACAATCCAGCACCGAAGCCAACGAGAAAAGATCGATAGTGTGAGTGCTTAAAGATAGATTTCCATGAGTAGGTCATTTGTTCCACCAAGATTCAAGAGGAAATCCAATTGAAGCAAATTTCTCTGGTTTTGGAAGAGCACCTAATCCGCGAACGTAGTGGTCAATGTTCCATTTCCACAGTGATTCGATTTCGGGACGATCATTTTCGTAACGGCCAGTTAGCGCGGCAATTTCTGAGATCCGGCGCTTGCCACTCTGATCCATCTGGACGTGAATAATCAAGTCGATAGCAGCAGCAACAGTAGGAGCAATGAACTTATGAGAGATATTTTCGCCAGCTAATAATGGAAGCGTCTGCAATTTTATGATTGCATCCTTTGGTGAATTAGCGTGCAAAGTTCCCATTCCAGGTAAACCCGAGTTCAAGGCGATGAGGAGATCTAACGCTTCAGCTTCTCTTACTTCTCCAACAATTATTCTGGAAGGACGCATACGCAACGATTCTTTGATTAATCGTCGTAACGGAATTTCGCCAGTGCCTTGAAGATTGGCAGATCTAGTCTGCATCTGAACAACATCGGGCAGATTTGGTTTAAGTTCAAAGACTTCTTCGATCGTTATGACTCTTTCTGAAACGGGAATACTTGAAGCCAATGCGTTGAGCATTGTGGTTTTTCCTGATTGAGTAGCGCCGCTAACTAAAATATTTAATCCGGCATGAACTGAGTGCTTTAGAAGTTGTGCAATCTTTTCGGTCAAAACTCCACGAGAAATCAAGTCAGAGAGATTCAAGTGCCTGAGTAAGTGCTTTCGAATATTGATGGCCCAATGTTCGGCAGTTATTTCAGGAATTGTTACGTGAAGTCGACTCCCATCAGGCATACGCGCATCAACGAAGGGATATGAAAGATCTAATCTTCTACCACTCCACATCAGGGCTCGTTCGACGATGTTGTGTACTTCAGCCGTAGTCAATAACAAGTTCGTGAGTTCACTCTTACCCGCACGAGCAATGAAAATTCTTTCAGGTGAGTTAATCCAAATTTCTTCAACAGTTTCATCGCGCATGAATTGAGCAAGTGGTCCAAAGGTGACTTCTATATCCATAGATTCTTTGATGGAATTCATGAGGAGAGACTAAAAGTTGAAATGATGTTCCATTAGAAAGAAGAGCGAATGGTGGATAAGAGGTAAGGCGGAGCAGAACTTATTGACTCTCATCCATTTTATTGAGAAGTTCCAAAGTGCTTAAACCTTTTTGCGGTTCGCCTATCTTGAAATTTAAAACTATTTTATTGTCTACGGAAACTTTCCAACCTTGTTCAATTCGTTGGGCAAGAGACTCATAGTGGGACCCACTAATCAGCAACCCAAATTCGTACATTCCCAATCTCGCAGCTAAATCTTCACCACGAAGCAAGGTTCGAAGCAGCGCCGCCATCTCCAATATTTCAGACTCGTGACCGTTCTTGATACCTGCAAAAGTAATGTTGATGATTCTGAACTCAGCCTGAGAGCGTTCATATCGTGCAACCAGACGATTAAGTTCTTCATAGAAGTAATTGGGTGCAGCAAGATTTGTAAATGTGTCATGAATTCCGTCGTGCGAAAAGTTTGAGTTATTCATCGGCGGGCAAGTAAAGTTCTTCTCATGACATTTTCATTGTCCAACCCAGAGTTCCGCAGGTCTACGGTGGTAGCCCTACTTCGCATCGAAGGTATTTTGATTGTTGCGCTTGGGATGTTCTTAATCGTCAAAGGCTTGATCACTAGCGGACCAATTGAGTGGTTTGTTATTTCAGGAATTTTGTTTTTGGCACTCTTTGGTGGAGTCGGATTATTGCTTTCAGCAAATGCTTTTAAGACCAAGAAAATGTATGGACGTGCGCCAGCAGTTCTAGGAAACCTAATTGCCATAGGTGTTTCCAAATATATTTTTGAAGCAGGTTTTTGGTGGGCAGCTCTTCCGCTCACGCTGTATGCAGCGTTAACTATTTATTGCGCTGTTTCGATTATTCCTGAGAAAAACTAACTCACCACTCGACAATCTGTCGGTCTTCCCAAAGCACACCCGTCGTATCTCCTGCATTAAATTCACGAGTTGCTAACCAGACTGCGCACTCCGCGCCTTCTTCGGCGCTGCGAGGTGCATCTGCGCCGCCCATGTCAGTGCGAGAATGGTTTGGACAGATTGCATCAACATAGAAACCACGTGCACCGAGTCCTGTTTCGTGTGCAAGATTTCTAACGAATGCATTAACGCCAGCTTTACTAATTCGATATGGCGCAAGGCCGCCAGCATTTCCCGGTCCTGACATTCGTCCAAGACAAGCAGAGAAGATAACAACGCGACGACCATCGCGCGCTTCGGCCATAGGCGCACCTAAAACATTCACGAGTGTGAAAACAGAATCTAAATTAATCGCCATAACTCGGCGCCATTCCGCATCTGTTGTGCGTAACGTCTTTGACATTTTTTCGCTCATAACGCCATGAGCTAGCACGAGTGCGAATGGTGCACCGAATTTATTCAATAAATCTTCAGCAGTTTTTCTAGTCTGTACGTGATCCTCTAAATCGCACGTACTTGTTTCAAATGTAATTCCCGGAAATTCTGCACGTAGTTGTTTTGCAGCGTTTTCTAAGCGTTCCGCATCTTTTGCAATCAGTACAGAACTAATTCCTGTGCGGGCTAATCCACGGGCAACTTCGTATCCGAGACCACGAGATCCACCGGTGACGAAGGCCAGTTTGGATGCGGATTCACTCGACATATTCATGGCGATACTGTGCCCCAAAGATTGCCGATGTGCCCGCTGACTTCATAGCCCGCCCAGAAATCGGCAGATTTATGTGGTCAATCTCGCCTTCTCCAGGCGCTTTCCGTATTTATATCCCCGTACTCATGCCGATAGTCTTTGCCTTGTAAGTAAGTGGTTATTGTAAAAATCACCAAGTAGGGGAGCGCCAGTGTCGGCAAAAGATCCGAATCAGGACTTTGGAGCCAATGAATGGCTCGTCGACGAAATGTACGAGCGCTACTTATCTGACCCAAATTCACTTGAACCAACTTGGATTGAATTCTTTAAAACATATAACCCAAATTCTTCTGGTAATTCTTCTTCGTCTTCTTCAACAAGTGCACCAATTGCAGGAGCACCTCGTGGTGGAGTTCCACCAACACCAAAGGCTGCGGCAACGCCTGCACCAGTTGCGCAACCAGCAACACCTGCTTCAGTGGCAACACCTGCAGTTGCACCTGCTCCTGTTGCGACACCTACACCTACACCTGCACCAGCAGCGCAAACACCTGCACCGGCAGCGCAAACTCAAGCTTCACAAAAACTTGTTCGTGATCGTTCTTTGCAATCACCAACTCCTGCAGATCCGATTGTTAAACCAGTTCCAGTTTTAAGCACACCAGATGCTGCAAAGCTAGAACCAATTCGTGGCGTTGGTGCAAGAGTTGTTGCAAGCATGGAAGGTTCATTAACCGTTCCAACTGCAACGAGTGTTCGCGCTGTTCCTGCAAAATTAATGATTGATAATCGAATTGTTATCAATAATCACCTCAAGCGCGCTCGCGGTGGAAAAGTTTCATTCACACACTTAATCGCATTTGCGATGATCAAAGCACTTCGCCAGATGCCAGAGATGAATGCATTCTTTGGTGAAATCGAAGGAAAGCCAGCAGTCGGTCATCCAGAACACATCAACCTTGGCATTGCTATCGACTTAGCTAAAGCAGATGGTTCTCGCCAATTATTGGTGCCATCAATTAAAGGCTGCGAAAACTTAGACTTTGCACAATTCTGGAATGCATACGAAGCAGTAGTTGGAAAAGCTCGCGCTGGAACACTCACTGTTGAAGATTTTGCGGGCACAACAGTTTCACTTACCAACCCAGGAACGCTCGGAACAGTGCACTCTGTGCCTCGTTTGGTGCAGGGACAAGGCCTAATCATTGGCGTTGGTGCACTTGATTATCCTGCTGAATTCCAAGGCGCAAGCGAAGAAACTTTGGCACGTTTAGCAATTAGCAAAATTGTTACGCTAACAAGTACGTACGATCACCGAATTATTCAAGGCGCGCAATCAGGAGATTTCCTCCGTCGAATTCACGAATTACTTCTTGGTTCTGAACATTTCTATGAAGAAATTTTTGCTGCGCTTCGTATTCCGTACGAACCAATTCGCTGGGCGCAAGATTTCGAATTTTCTAAAGATGAAGAGATCAATAAGACCGCGCGCGTTCAGCAATTAATTCACGCATATCGCACACGCGGTCACATCATGGCTGACACAGATCCACTCGAGTATCGCCAACGTTCACATCCAGATTTAGATGTTGTCACTCACGGATTAACACTTTGGGATCTTGATCGCGAATTCGCAACTGGTGGATTTGGTGGACAGAAGTTTATGAAGCTTCGCAAGATTCTTGGAATTTTGCGTGACTCATATTGCCGCACCGTTGGAATTGAATATATGTATATTCAAAGCCCAGAAGAGCGTCAGTGGATACAGGAACGCGTAGAAGTTGGCGTGCAAACATTTCCGCGCGAAGAACAATTACGTATCTTGCGCAAGCTAAATAGCGCAGAAGCGTTTGAAACTTTCTTGCAGACTAAATTCGTTGGACAAAAGCGCTTCTCACTTGAAGGTGGCGAATCAGTAATTCCAATTCTTGATGCGGTCATCTCAAGTGCTGCAGAACGTGGTCTCGATGAAGTCTGTATCGGCATGCCACACCGCGGTCGCTTAAATGTTCTTGCAAACATTGCAGGTAAGTCATACGGACAAATTTTCCAAGAGTTCGAAGGTCACTACAGAGAGAATGAAGTACAGGGCTCAGGCGATGTGAAGTATCACTTAGGTACTGAAGGTGTATTCACCGCAGAATCTGGCGCGAAAACAAAGATTTACTTGGCTGCCAACCCATCTCACTTAGAAGCTGCAAATCCAGTATTAGAAGGCATTGTGCGTGCAAAGCAAGATCGCCTTAACGTTAAGAATGCATATTCAGTTCTTCCAATTCTTCTTCATGGTGACGCAGCATTTGCTGGTCAAGGAGTTGTTGCGGAAACTTTCCAACTCTCACAACTTGCGGGATATCGCACTGGCGGAACAGTTCACATTGTTGTCAATAACCAAGTTGGATTTACAACTTCACCACATGCATCTCGCACATCTCGATATTCAACAGATATGGCAAAGATTATTCAGGCACCTGTTTTCCACGTGAACGGTGATGATCCAGAAGCATGTGTGCGTATTGCTCGTTTAGCATTTGAATATCGTCAAGCATTTAACAAAGATGTTGTTATTGACATGGTTTGCTACCGCCGCCGAGGTCACAACGAAGGTGACGAACCATCATTTACACAACCATTGATGTACAAACTCATCGATGCGAAACGTTCCACACGTAATCTTTATACCGAAGCACTAATTGGTCGTGGAGATATTTCAGTTGAACAAGCTGATGAACTATCTCGCGAATACCAAGCACAACTCGAAGCAGTATTTGCAGAAGTTCACAACATCGAACCAGAAGTTGATCCAAACTTTAAAGCACCAGTTGCCGCAAACCCAGAAGCCCTTATTTCAACTATTGATGAAGCAACTGCTCGCACGATTGCCGCAACACAAATTGCCGTGCCAGAAGGATTTAATGTCCACCCAAAACTATTGCCACAACTTCAAAAGCGCGTTGAGATGCTTAACGACGGAACAATCGATTGGTCTATGGGTGAAACACTCGCATTCGGTTCTCTATTGCTTGAAGGACGACCAATTCGCTTAGCCGGTCAGGATTCTCGTCGTGGAACATTTAGCAATCGTCACGCAGTGATTGTTGATAAAGAAAATGGAAACGAGTGGACTCCACTTCGCGCATTAATTAACGATGAGAGTCAGTTCTTCGTTATCGACTCACTGCTCTCTGAATATGCAGCGATGGGCTTTGAATATGGCTATTCAGTCGTTCGCGATGAAGCACTCGTTATGTGGGAAGCACAGTTCGGCGACTTTGCTAATGGTGCACAAACAATCGTCGATGAATTCATCTCATCATCTCTACAAAAATGGGGCGAGCGTTCATCCATTGTTCTCTTATTGCCACACGGTTATGAAGGACAAGGACCGGATCACTCATCCGCTCGCATTGAACGATTCCTAGCTCTCTGTGCAGAAGGCAACATGACAGTTGCTCAACCATCTAATCCTGCATCGTATTTCCACCTCTTGAGATGGCACGCAAAGAATCCAATTCGTCGTCCAATGGTTGTCTTCACACCAAAATCAATGTTGCGTCTTCGTGCTGCAGCATCGAAGTTACAAGATTTCACAACCGGTCAGTTCCAGAAGTTAATTCCTGATGACACTGTGCAAAATGCAACTCGCGTTATTTTCTGTTCAGGTCGCGTCTATCACGATCTCGTTGCAGAGCGTGCTGCGCGTAACGAAGATACAACTGCAATCATTCGTTTAGAACTTTTGTATCCACTACCTGCAAAGGAAATGGCTGAAGAGGCTGCAAAGCATCCAAATGCAAACCTTTTGTGGGTTCAAGATGAACCTGCTAACCAAGGTCCATGGCCATTCGTTGCGCTACGCACTGCAGAACAATTCGGTGGTGAAGGATTCGGTGGACGTACATTGCGTCGCGTATCTCGTCGCGCTACTGCAAGTCCTGCAACAGGAAATCATCACTTGCATGAAGAAGAACAAAAAGCTTTGTTAATGGAAGCATTCAGTCGCTAACGCTTTTTAGTTTTGCCTTTGTGATATCTACCAATTACTCGACCAATTATTTCTTCGCGGGGAACATCGCCCCACTGACGTGAATCTGTACTTGCATCTTTGTTATCGCCATGAACAGTTACAAAAGATCCAGTGATGCCCGCAATGCGTTTAATGAATAGCGAAGCTGATTGAGCTCGTGAATCAAGGGGGCGGCGAAGGACTATTAGTTGGCCCACGTGAATGCGCATGCTTGGGGAGTACCAGACCAATAACCAGTCCCCATCGTTAAAAGTTGGGGACATTGAGTGCCCGGAAACTCTTACTGTGCCAAATTTGCTCACGAACAGTAGTCTTGCACATAAGTTGTTGGCGTTGTTTGCGTAATTTCGCGAATGAAGGCACAGATAAAGCGCTCTTGAAGGAGAGAATCTAATGAAGTTGTTCCAACCAAAGACAGTTGTACTTGCACACTGCGATCTTCCTTGCGGAGTTTACGATCCAGCACAAGCAAAGATCGAAGCACTTTCAGTTAAGGCATGCATGGAAAAGTATGCAGCGAGCAGCGATGCGGATTTCAAATCTCGCTCAGTTGCAATCAAAGAAGAGCGTTCACACCAAGTAAAAGAACACCTATGGGTTTTGTGGACTGACTACTTCAAGCCAAATCACTTCGAGGCTTATCCTCAGTTGCACACACTATTTAACGATGCAACAAAACTTGCCGGCGCAGCTGGCACAAAGGGTACAAACGATGTTGCAGTTGCAGATAAGTTGATCGCAAAGATTGACGAAATCGCAGAAATCTTCTGGGCAACTAAGAAGTAGTACTCGACTTTATTGACTGAGCAGCGGTTCGGGCGAGGAAAGATACTCGCTCAACCGCTGTTCTTTTTATTACAGCAGATGCAACAAGTCTTTCACCTTCATACGCTTCACAGATAAAAGTTATTTCGCGGCCATTTACTTCGGTGCAATTCGCTGAAGTTCGTAGTTCGCCGCCTATTGCAATTCCTCCATGGAATTCAAGTGCCAAAGAAGTTTCAACAGTTGATTCGCCATTTTCTAAATGTTCAGCAATGGATGCAATCGCCGCGCTCTGCATTGCATTAATGATCAAAGAATTAGCTAGAACAGGTAAATCACCAACACCAATTGCAACTGCTGTGTCACCTGGGCGAACAATCATCGTAGAAAAAGCGACCGCTCCGACTAATTCTTCAACTGGAACTAACATTTGAATTAAGCCTCTTCGTTAGGGAAGCGGTATTCCTCGGTGTGTTCAATATGTATTTCGCGAGATTCGATTGTTCCATCTTCATTAATTTCTATGGAGATTTCAGTCATTCTAAATTCGCGGACAATATCTGGAGCGCTGGTCATTGAAAGATTGAGCAATTGTTGATGAATCTGTTGGTGCAATTCTTCTGGCGCACGTTCGTTGCAGGATCTGCGCAGCACAGATTGCATGAGAGCTCGTACATTTCTTTCATGTTCAATTTCAGCGGTGCATTGTGGGCATTGCTGTACGTGAACTTCAATGCTCGCAATTTGTGCGGAATCTGAAAGTTCTCCGTCGACTAAGAGAATTACGGATTGAAGGACGTCTACACAATCATTGTGTTCAATATTGCTCATGATGCGTCCTCCTCGTCTTTGCTGGACTTTGTGGAGTAACCGAGTTCTTTTGCGTACTCAGTTAGCTTCTCGCGTAGTTGTTTACGACCACGGTGCAATCGAGACATAACAGTTCCTGTTGGGACACCGGCAATCTCTGAAATTTCTTTGTATGAAAAACCCTCTACATCAGCAAGGTAAACAGCGATGCGGAACTCTTCAGGAATCTCTTGAAGAGCGCGTTTGATATCGCTATCTGGAAGATTTTCTAACGCTTGAACTTCAGCAGATTTTCCTTGATCACTTGTGTGTGAAGCCGCGTCCGCTAATTGCCAATCTTCTACTTCACCGGCGCTTAGTTGTGGGCGACGTTGATCTTTTCTGTATGTGTTAATAAATGTTGTTGTAAGAATTCGATAGAGCCACGCTCTTAAATTAGTTCCGGGTTCAAATTGGTGGAAAGAAGTAAATGCTTTTAAGTAAGTGTCTTGTACTAAATCTCGTGCGTCATCAGGATTTCGTGTGTAACGAAGCGCAGCTGCATATAACTGATCTGTGAACGCAAGAGCATCGCGCTCGAACCGGTTGGTGCGATCGGCTGCGCTCTCTTTAACTAAATCAGTAGATGACATCGCCGTAAGGCTATCGCTTTGTGGCGCTTGCGCGCATGGCGAAGCGCGCAAACGATGCGAAGCACGAGTTGGCTTGGCGAAGCGCGCTAGTGATGAGAAGCGCGTATTGGCGCTAGAAGAGAGTGTCGGGTTCGCCCAAAGTAATCGGCTCAATTAAACGAGGGGAGTTATTGCGAACCAGATTTACTTCCGAAGAAACGGGACGAGCAACCAAACCATCATCTGGATGCGGGTTATTCATTAAAGAAATCAAAAGTTCGACATCGTGTTGGCTCGGATCAAGCCATGCATCCCAACGATCGCGCGGCATCATCACTGGCATACGGCTGTGAATAGTTGCTAAATCTCCAACGGCTTCTCGCGTAATGATTGCAGCGCTTTGAATGATTTCACCTTCCATGCTCTTCCAAGTTGACCAAATTCCTGCAATAGGAAGTGAACGAGTTTTAGAAGATGAAATATAAAACGGTTGCTTAGGCGAGTATTTACCAAGTGCAGTTGCCCATTCGTAATAACCATCGGCTGGCACCAAACATCTCTGAGTTCTAAATGCATTTCGAAATGTAGGTTTTTCGTGAATAGATTCAGAGCGCGCATTTATTGCATGTGATTGCGAAGCACGTGCTTCAGATTCACTCTGATGCCAGTGAGCCATGATTCCCCATGAAGCAATTGATAACTCTTTTTGTTCTGCAATTGTTTGGGATGCGCGAACAATATAAATCGGATTAGTCGGTGCGATATTCCAAGTAGATGGCAACTCTTCGGCAGGGGTTTGCCCACCAATACCGAACTCTTCTGCCAGTTCGGAGGTGTTCAGCGATTGCGCATAACGGCCGCACATAGAGATACAGGTTATCGGTAGACTCCTACGTATGACTGACAATGCGATGTGGCCTGCGCCTTTTCGTGGATCAAAACCAGTCAATGCTCGAGTCGTCATCCCTGGTTCTAAATCTGTAACCAACCGTGCATTAATCCTTGCGGCACAAGCAACGTCGCCATCTATTTTGCGCAGACCACTTGTTTCTCGCGATAGCGAATTAATGGTTGCAGGACTTCGCCAACTTGGCATTGATGTGCAAGAGATTGAAGTTGAAAGCGTTAATACAAGTGCATTGGATACAAGCGGCACGAGTGCAACCAGATCTGGTGCAGCAAGCGCCGCGAAATCAACAAAGGAAATGGCGTGGAAGATTACGCCAGCACCATTAAAGGGACCTGCTGCAATTGATGTTGGTAATGCCGGAACAGTGATGCGCTTTTTGCCTCCACTTGCAGCTCTTGCGCAAGGTGCAATCTCTTTCGATGGCGATCCGCGTTCTCATGAACGTCCACTGGGTCCAGTAATTAAAGCGCTTGAAGAACTTGGTATTTCAATTGATCACGGCAATCGTTACAGCTTGCCACTTTCACTAGTTGGAACTGGAAAAATTCCTGGTGGCGAAATTGATATTGATGCAAGTGCATCCAGCCAATTTCTCTCTGCATTGTTGTTAATTGGACCAAGCACAGTAAATGGAATTACTGCTCGCCACGTTGGTGGCGAATTGCCATCAATGCCTCACATCGAAATGACTGTTGAAATGCTCCGCGACTTTGGCGCGACTGTTCACGTTGATGCAGCAAAGAAAACTTGGCGCGTCGAACCAGGAGCGCTACACGGCAAAGACATGGTTATCGAACCAGATTTATCTAATGCTGCGCCTTTCTTATCTATTGCAATGGCCTGCGGTGGATCAATAACTATTGCAGACTGGCCACAGAAAACAACACAACCAGGTGATCAATTAAGAACACTACTTCGCGACATGGGCGCGCAAATTTCACTGAATGCAGATGGGCTAACACTGACTGCTAATTCTGAAAAGTCCGCTCTTCGTGACGCACCAAAGATTGTTGGTATCGATGTTGATTTGCATGATGTTGGCGAATTAACGCCATCTATTGCAGCATTGGCAGCTCTCGCTGATTCACCTTCGCACTTGCGCGGCATTGCACATCTGCGTTTACATGAAACAGATCGTCTTGCTGCGCTTACTCGCGAGATTAATTCAATCGGCGGAAAAGTTACAGAAGAGCACAGCGCACTTCACTTTGAACCATCAGAATTGCGTGCAGGTGTTTTCCACACATATGAAGATCATCGTCTTGCTACCGCAGGTGCTGTAATTGGTTTAGTAACACCAGGAATTGAAGTTGAAAACATTGCAACAACGCGCAAAACCTTGACTGATTTCCCTGGACTCTGGAAGAGCTTGGTTCAGTAGTGAGCAGAGTGCTCACTTGCTCCGTGTATTAGTGGAAATGGTAAAGCCAAGTAGTTTCGTGCGAGAATTGCACCAATGAGCAAACGCGTTTATGACGAAAGCGATGCACGTATTCGCCCTGCACGAAGCACTCGTCCGCGTACTAAAGATCGCCCATCTCACGATGATGCAATTAGCGCCCTTGTAACAACTGTTGATCGTGGGCGCACCACCTGTATTACTGAAGAACGTTTAATTGTTACGGCCATGAAGTCTCGCGAACTGGGACCAAAGTCCGTTGTCGTTGGCGATATCGTAAGTTTGGTTGGAGACGTAACTGGAAACGAAGGATCACTTGCACGCATCGTTGCAGTTAACCCACGAAGAAACTCGTTAAGCAGGACCGTTGATGATGCGGCAAAGATTGAGCGAACCATTGTTGCAAACATTGATTACTTAGTTATTGTCGCTGCAACAACTAATCCAGAACCACGTCGTGGACTAATAGATCGATTCTTAGTCTGCGCATTCCATGAAGGAATTTCACCAGTACTTTTAATTACAAAAACTGATTTAGCGCCACTTCCCGATTTCATTGAAGAGTATCGAGCACTCGGTGTTCAAATTGTTACAACATCTAGCAAAACATCAGATCGTGAAGCAGATGTTGCAAAGATTCACGCTCTTCTTTCGGGCAAGACTTCAGTATTGGTTGGCCACTCAGGTGTTGGTAAATCAACGCTGATTAATGATTTGGTTCCGCACGCAGGAAGAATTACTGGTGATGTAAACGATGTAACAGGCCGTGGTCGTCACACATCTTCTAGTGCGATTGCACTTCCGCTTTCACCAGATTTAGATCCTGCAGGTGGTTGGGCAATTGATACACCTGGTATTCGTGCATTTGGTTTGGCACATTTGGATCCAAATAAAATCATTGCATCCTTTAGTGATTTATCTGAAGTTGCAGCAACATGTATGCCGCACTGTTCACATAGCGAAGAGAGTTGTCGACTCAATGAGTGGGCTGCGCCAAATGGAATAGTCGATGCTGCTCGCATGCGACGCCTACAGAGTTTGCGATCACTCCTTGAAATCAAGGACTTTGATTCTGCATCTGATTCCACGGATTCTGATTAAGAGATAAAAACTAGTTACTTAATTGAGCAGAAGTATGCCACTTGAGTGAATCCGATATTCGCGAGCCAAGCAAAACTCTGCATGTGTGCTTACTTTGCCTCGCGTTGTAGACTGACGAGGTGATGGCTACTCAATACTCGCGCGAAGCTGATGTGGCGCTGGCGCTAAAAATGGCTGACGCGGCCGATGTTATTTCAATGGCTCGCTATCAATCTCAAGATTTAGTAATCACAACAAAGCCAGATAACACTCCAGTTACAGATGCTGACAAAGCAACTGAAAAAGCGTTGCGCGACATTCTTGCGAAAGAACGCCCAGAAGATGGATTAGTTGGCGAAGAGTTTGGAACTAGTGGCACAGATGCCAAGCGTTATTGGGTAATTGATCCAATTGATGGAACAAAGAACTTTATGCGGGGGGTTCCAAGTTGGTCGACTCTCATTGCACTTATTGAACGCAATGATGATGGCTCAGAACAAATTGTTGTTGGAGTAGTTAGCGCACCTGCACTATTTCGTCGCTGGCACGCTGCCCTTGGATTAGGTGCATACGTTTCACTCAACGGCGCTGCACCAAAGAAAATTCACGTATCTGGCATTTCAACAATTAGTGATGCATCGATTACATATTCAGATTTCAATAACTGGGATCAATACTTACCAAAGGTTCAATCACTTCTTGCTGCTGCAAATAGAACGCGCGGTTTCGGAGATTTCTGGGCGCACATGTTGGTGGCAGAAGGTGCCGCAGAGGTTGCGCTAGAAATTGGCGTAGCACTGTGGGACATGGCAGCGATTTCAATTATCGTTACAGAAGCTGGCGGACGTTTCTCAAGCATTGATGGCGTCGATGGACCTGGTCACGGAAGCGGACTCTCGACAAACACAATTCTTCATTCACATGTACTTGATGCGTTACGAGTTAAGTGATGGCCAAGCGCGTAGAAATTGCAACTGGCAAGGATGCACATGAGTTGGTGCATGCATGATGAATCGGATACATACTGCTATAGGTTGGTGCAAGCATGACTAAGCGCGCACTGGAAACCCGCACACTTAAGTTAGAGGGAATGACGTGTAGTGCGTGTGTAAACACAATTGAACGTGCGCTTAATAATTTAGATGGGGTTAGTGCAACAGTTAACTATGCAAGTGAAACTGCGCATATTTTGGCTCCAGCTGAGATCTCAACGAAGAAGTTAATCGCAACAGTTAAAGGCGCTGGGTATTCAGCAGAGTTGCTGGGGGATTCAAATCAATTCGCATTACATAGCAAGCGTTCTGCACTAGCCCTCTTCTTTGCTCTTCTCTTCTCAGTTCCAGCCATTGCAATATCAATGACGATGGCTTGGCATGAACAAATTGATGCCAGAATCTTGCAAACACTTGAAGATCTTCGAATTCTGCCTCCGTTGTATTCACCAACTGCTTGGCTGGTAATTGCACTTAGTGCTCCAGTTGTTCTCTTGGTCGCATGGCCAATTCATCGCGCAGCACTTCGCAATCTTTTGCACCCAACGATGGATAACTTAATTTCACTGGGTTCACTCGCTGCATTTGGTTGGTCCATTTATTCAAACTCCACAGGCAATGGTGATGTCTATACAGAAGTTGCAGCGGGAGTTATCACATTCGTTGTTCTTGGAAGATTCCTAGAGACTCGTGCAAAGCGACGTGCAAGCAGTGCACTCTCTGCACTCTTAGCTTTAAATGTTAAAGAAGTAAGTGTTATTCGTGGTGGGCTAACCGTTCTCGTGCCTATTGAAAACTTAGAGATTGGTGATGAGTTTGTTGTTGCACCAGGTGATCGCGTTGCAACCGATGGCGTAATTGTTTCGGGCAATAGCTCAGTTGATAACTCACTAATTACTGGCGAATCATTGCCACTCACTGTTGGTCCTGGAGATCGTGTTATTGGAAGTTCGGTAAATACAAATGGTCGCCTAATTGTTCGTGCAACGCGCGTTGGTCGCGATACCGAATATGCACGCATTACTTCCATGGTGATGGAAGCTCAGAGCACCAAGGCGCCGATTGCTCGCCTAGCTGATCGCATCAGTGCAGTCTTTGTGCCGATTGTTACCGTGATTTCTTTAGCAACATTTGGTGTGCTTTGGTACAACGGTTATTCATTATCTGACTCAATTGCTACTGCTATTGCAGTAATTGTTATTGCTTGCCCATGCGCACTAGGACTAGCAACACCAGTTGCTTTACTCGTTGCATCAGGCCGCGGTGCTCAACGCGGAATCATTATCCGTAATCCCCGAGTTCTCGAAGTCGCCCGCAAGGTAGACACAATTGTTTTAGATAAGACAGGCACACTCACAACAGGTGCAATGAAGGTTCATGAAATAACAATCGCAAGTGATGCAGGCGCACTACTGGGTGCATCTTTTGAACCACTTCTTCGTGAAGCAACAATTCTTTCCACTGCTCTTTCAATCGAAGAACAGAACAATCACCCAATTGCACTGAGCATTCGTGAATTCATCTCAGCTCAAGGAATTAAATCCACATCTGTTTCTGAGTTTCAGGTAACACCGGGATCGGGAGCTGCTGGTCGTGTAAATCTTGGAACGCACTCACCAGTTGTATTAATTGGCTCACCCGCGGCTGTTGCTCACAGCACAACGAATTTTCACCCACTAATTGCAGCAGCAGTACAACGTGGTCATGATGCAGGCTTAAGCGTTTCAGTATTGGCGTGGGATGGAGTTGCACTCGCTGTCTTTGCAGTCGGAGATGAACTTAAATCTGATGCGGCAGAGACAATTGCGAAGTTAAAAAGCGCTGGAATTACGCCTTGGTTGTTAACTGGAGATTCAGAGGATGCAGCTCAATCAATTGCTAAGCAAGTAGGAATTGAAAGCGATCACGTTTTCTCTGGCGCGTTGCCTCAAGGAAAACTTACAAAGATTCGTGAATTACAGAGTCAGTCACACACAGTTGTAATGGTTGGCGATGGCATTAATGATGCAGCGGCGTTAGTTGGCGCAGATGTAAGCATTGCTATGGGAACTGGCACAGATGTCGCAGTTTCCAGCGCCGACATCACACTGATGCGCACTGATCTTGCTGCAGTACTCGATGCACTAAAACTTTCGAAGCGAACCCTTAGAACTATTCGTGTAAACCTAGGCTGGGCATTCGCATACAACATCGTTGGAATTCCCATTGCAGCACTCGGTCTGTTATCGCCGATGTATGCAGCAGGCGCCATGGCACTATCTAGTTTGTTCGTTGTTACCAATTCATTGCGCATCAAGGTTCCTCGTTCTAAATAGCTTCAAGCAGTAATTTTCAAGCACTAGCACGCGCGCTTAACCGATCCATCACTCTTTATATAGCCTCAAGCATTGGCCTTGCAGGAACTTCATAAATTTTTCCAAGTGGAGAAGTCCAAGTACATGCACCATCGGAGTGAGACTTTAATTTCCAGCCGCCATGAGTTTTCAATCGATGATGTCTTCGACAGAGCGCTCCAAGATTTGCAGCCGATGTTTCACCACCACTTTCCCAACTCTTTGCATGATCTAAATCTGCTCGAGCTGCCGATTGTCGGCAACCGGGAAATCTACAAGTTCGATCTCGCGCAATTAGAAAATCAACGAGAGCTTGCGGAGGTTCATAACTTTCACGACCAAAATCTAGAAGTATTCCTGTTTGTGGATCAGTAATAAAACGTTGCCACTTTCCATCAGATGCCAATGCGCGGGCAACAGATGCGGGAATAGCACCGTATCCAGCAAGTTGTCCTGGATTTTCTGCAAGTCCGAGAAGTGTTGGTAAATCAATCGTGACATTTACTGTTACTGGTCTGCGATGAAGTTTTACATCAACTGTGCTCTGTTGAAGTGACCACGCCGCAATACTTGTAAGTGCATCCGCACGCTTCATATCCATTGAACGATGTTGCCCTGGTTGTACCTCTGAATCGTTTATTGATTCTGATGGAGTCGACTCATTAGCAACTTGTGCATGAATAAAGTTCTCGATTGCTTTCATCACAATCTGCGCATCTTCTGCTGGCAAAATCGCAACAATTGTGGAGAGTCCATCTACTTCTCTAAAGCATGAAACCCGCCGTGTATCACGTGCACGTTCGGCTATCTCTTCGAATGGTTCTGGCGCTAATTTGGCGATTGTTGTGCGCACTTTGTTAGCAACCTGTGTTGGCGTGTGAAACTCTGCATAAGCAAGCGCACTCTGTTCTATGGAATAGATATGCGCCGGACCCATGCCATCTCGAATCGCCGAAGCACTTTCGCGAGCAATAACAGTTGCGTGTGCGGGCGAAATTTCGCCCATTGCCAAGGCTGAACAAACATTCGGTAAGTGGTTAACAAGAGTTCGGGCAACATCGATTCGAATTTGTGCAGTACCGGTGGACATGCGAAGCGCTGTTGCTACATCTTCTCGTTCGGCGTCATCAACGCCGGTAAACATATCTTCGCTCTTGCTGCCTTCTTCACCAGCAACTGCAACGATTGCGCGTTGCATCATGGCTTGCAACCAACTGATTTGTCGCTCGAGTGCTGTCAAATAATCAATGCGCGCAGCAGCAGGAAGATCGAATGGATCGATTGCATAAAGTGATGTGAGAGTGTCGATTCCAGGCGCAGCTGCAAGTAATTTGGAGACAAGTTGTGTGCGCATGTGTGAACTATCGCTAGGCGCACTGACAGAGTGTGGAAGTTATCCCCATGTTCAAACTAGAGTTATCGCCATCATGAGAGCTGGCCAATTAAGTAACGAACGAGCGTTGAACGCCTCCGAGCGCAGCCTTTCCGAGCGCAGTCTTTCTGAGCGCAGCGCATCTGTGTACGAGAAGTCACTTCGCTTAAGAGTTTTCGCCTACCTATTAGCCAGCACAACTTTGTTAGCAACCACCACAGCCTTCAGCGCGCTCACAGCCCCTGCCGCGCAAGCATTTGATCTACCTCTCACTGTTGCCGCAGATCAACTCTCTGGTTACGAAAGATCTCTCTTTAAACATTGGATTGATGCAGATAAAGATCGTTGCGATACACGTAAAGAAGTTTTGATTCAAGAAGCGGTTTCTTTACCAAAGTTAAGTAGCGGTTGTTCATTCACAGGCGGTAAATGGATTAGCCAATACGACAACCTTGCAACCACAGATTATTCAACTCTGGATATCGATCACATGGTTCCACTTTCGGAAGCATGGAGATCTGGTGCATGGAAGTGGACGCCCGCGCAACGCGAAGCTTTCGCAAATGACTTAACCGATCCACGTGCACTCATCGCAGTTACCGCTTCTCTTAATCGTCAAAAAGGTGATCAAGATCCAAGCACTTGGATGCCGCCTGAAAACAAATGCCTTTATGTTTCTAATTGGATAGCCATCAAGGTGCGTTATTCATTGACGGTAGATTCCGCAGAAGCCAACGCACTTACTTCACTTGTTGCAACATGTAACATCACTTCAATTACGGCGTTCTCAATTCCCGCATATGCAATTACTGCAGGGATTAATCCCATAATTCTTGTGGCGCCTTCACCAACTGTAACGGTCGCGCCTTCATCTGCTCCAACTGCAACCGCCGAAGCAACACCAGCACCCAAAGTTATAAAAGCTGTTAAGTATTCAACGTGTGCAAAGGCGCGTGCAGCAGGTGTCACACCAATCGTTCGTTCGAAGAATAAAACCTTGTACGCCCTCAACAAGGCGCTGGATCGCGATAAAGATGGCGTTGCCTGCGAATAAGCGCGTTTTTTAAAGCCCCCGCTAGCGGTTAAGATTGGCGTGTGGAACCACAGAAAGTACTTCTCTATTACGGCTTTACGCCAATCGAAGACACTGCTGCTGTGCGCTTATGGCAACTAACTCTCTGCGAATCCCTTGGAATTAAAGGTCGCATTCTCATCTCTCGCCACGGAATCAACGGAACAGTTGGCGGCGATATGGAAGCTCTTAAGAAATACGTTGCGCGCACTAAGAAATACCCAGGATTTAAGAAAATAGATTTCAAGTGGTCAGATGGAACAGGAAATGAATTCCCACGACTAGCCGTTCGCGTAAAAGATGAACTCGTAGCATTTGGTGATCCTTCAGTAATTAAAGTTAACGAAGAAGGCGTCGTCGGTGGCGGTAAACATCTCAAACCATACGATGTTCAAAAGCTCGTTGAAGAACGTGGCGATGATGTTGTCTTCTTTGATGGCCGTAACGCTTTCGAAGCAAAAATTGGAAAGTTTAAGAACGCTGTTATTCCTGATGTAACAACATCACGCGATTTCGTAGAAGAAATCAAGAGTGGAAAATACGATCACTTAAAGGACAAGCCAGTTGTTACATATTGCACTGGCGGAATCCGTTGCGAGATTCTTTCAGCGGTCATGGTCGACAATGGCTTTAAAGAGGTTTACCAAATCGAAGGTGGAATTGTTAAGTACGGCAAGAAGTACGGCGACAAAGGTTTATGGGAAGGCTCGCTCTATACATTTGATGCTCGTATGGCAATTGATTTCTCATCTAAGGCAAAAGTTATTGGTGAGTGTGAAAGCTGCAACGCACCAACTAAACAGTTCTATAACTGTGCACGAAAAGCGTGTCACGAATTAGTTTTGCTCTGTGAAGATTGCTCAAAGATCGACGTAAGCAAGAGCTGTATTCACGATAGCAATCGTGTGCACGACTCCGAAATGGTTGGCTAGTTTTACTCTTCTACGATTTCAGTCGGCGCACCGTGCACGTTCAGTACGTCCTTCTTATGAATAGCCGGAACAGTTCCCAGCAATCCTTTTTGGAAGTCTTCAAAAGCCTGCAGAACTTCGCGCTTGGTATTCATAACGAATGGACCCATCCATGCAACAGGTTCTTTAATTGGTTGACCACCGAGAATGAATAGTTCTAATTCAGGTGAACGTGTTTCTTGCTGATTTGCAGCACGAATAACCAGAGTATCTCCCTCACCGAACACAGTGAGTTGTCCCATTTGAACTGGGCGGGACTCTTCGCCCACAAAACCATGTCCTGCCAATGTGTACACAAGTGCGTTGTAATCCTTGCGCCATGGAAGACGAAGTTCAGCACCTGGTTGAACAGTTGCATGCACCAATGTGATTGGAGTCTGTGTTGATCCTGGGCCTTTGTGTCCATCAATTTCGCCAGCAATAACGCGGATAAGTGCGCCACCATCGTGAGATGCAAGAAGTGCCACTTCACTTGCACGAAGATCTTGATAAGCAGGTGGCGACCACTTTTTAGCAGCTGGAAGATTTACCCACAATTGAAAACCGTGGAATAAACCACCACTCATAACTAAATGCTCTGGGGGAGTTTCGATGTGCAAAATTCCTGCACCAGCAGTCATCCATTGTGTGTCACCATTTTGAATTGTTCCGCCACCACCATTGTTGTCATAGTGATCAAAGATTCCATCAATAATGTACGTAACAGTTTCAAAACCGCGATGAGGATGCCATGGAGTTCCCTTTGGTTCACCAGGTGCGTATTCAACTTCGCCCATTTGATCTAAGTGAATAAATGGATCGAGTTCTGACATATCAACGCCAGCAAATGCACGACGTACAGGAAAACCTTCGCCTTCAAAACCTTGTGGAGCTGTTGTGATGCTCTTAACTGTTCGCGCGCGCGATCCCGGTGCCTCAATCACTCGAGGCAGAATTGTTATATCGCTAACGGTAACTGCTGGCATTTCAACTCCTTATTTCAATAAGCCGAGAATAGTTGAACTTTCAACTACCTGCAACTTGAGAAAATTAGAGGTTCTTAAGCGCGGAAACAACCTTTGTTAGCGAAGCCTTTGCATCTCCAAAGAGCAGCATTGTCTTTGGATCAAAGAGCAGTTCGTTTTCGATACCAGCAAAGCCTGGACGCATTGAACGCTTTAGGAAAATAATGTTCGCAGCGTTAGCAACTTCAAGAATTGGCATTCCATAAATTGGACAACCAGGTGTTGTTTGCGCCGCTGGATTAACAACGTCATTTGCACCAATAACAATTGCAACATCGGTCTGTGCAAACGTTGGGTTTACTTCTTCCATTTCAGCCAGCTGGTCATATGGAACGTTGGCTTCAGCGAGTAATACGTTCATGTGACCTGGCATGCGACCTGCAACAGGGTGAATTCCATATGCAACGTCAATGCCTTTAGCCAACATCAGATCTGCTAATTCGCGAACTGTGTGCTGTGCTTGTGCAACAGCTAATCCAAAACCAGGAACGATTACTACACGACGTGCATAGTTAAGCAAGATTGCAACATCATCCGGTGAACCAGAGCGAACTGGACGATCTTCTGCAGCGCCAGTCGCTTCTTGTGGCTTTGCAGTAAATGCACCGAAGAGAGTTCCAAAGAGTGAGCGTCCCATGGCTTCTGCCATCAAGCGAGTCAAGATTGTTCCGGATGCACCAACGAGTGTTCCAGCAATGATTAGCAGAGTTGAATCTAGAACGTAACCACTTGCTGCAACTGTTAAACCAGTAAATGCATTAAGCAGTGAAATAACAATTGGAACGTCTGCGCCACCAACTGGAAGCACGAAGAGAACACCGAATAGAAGTGAAAGCGCAGCCAGGATCATCAATGGATTTGTACCGAGTTCGATTACTACCCAAACCGCTGCAGCTAGTGTTGCAGCAAGTGTTCCAGCAATAACGAAGCGGCCACCAGGGAAGACAACGGGACGAGTAGTCATAAGCTCTTGAAGCTTCAAGAATGTGATGATCGAACCACTAAATGAAACACAACCCACGATTACGGTGAAAACAGTTGCAATAACTTCTGCTGTATTTGCCTTATCGCCTAGGTGTAAATATTCAACGATTGCCACGAGTGCCGCAGCGCCACCGCCCACACCATTAAATAGTGCAACAAGTTGTGGCATCTGTGTCATCTGAACTTTGCGTGCAGCAGGTACACCAATAACTACACCAACTGCGATTGCGCCCAGAATCCAACCAAGATTATTGAGCGGTAGCGATTCGCCTTCTTGGGCATAAAAGAAGACAACAACTGTTGCAATAGTTGCACCAATTGCACCGATGATATTTCCGCGACGAGCAGTCTTTGGTGTTGATAAACCTTTAAGGGCGAGAATGAAACAGACGCCAGCAGAGAGACCAATCAAGCTATAGAGAAAATGACTCATTTGTTCTCACCGCCCTTTTTTGGCTTAAACATTTCGAGCATGCGATCGGTTACGACAAATCCGCCCACCATGTTGATTGTGGCAAGGATGATTGCAGCAACTGCAAGTCCTAATTCGAGATTAGTGCGGCTGTGGTCTGCAACGATGATTGCACCAACCAAAATCACGCCGTGAATAGCGTTAGCACCACTCATCAATGGAGTGTGCAAGGTGGAAGAAACTTTAGATACAACTTCAAAACCTACGAATACCGCAAGAACGAAGATCGAAATGATTGCAATCGGTTCCATTATTTTGCGCCTCCATTTCGCTTAGTTCCTGCATGTGTTGCTGCTGCACCATTAATAATTTCATCCTCAAAATCAAGATTTAGCGAGAGCGCACTACCTTCGGCTGCTGGCTTTGTTAGAAGCGTAAGAAGATTGACAACGTTTCGTGAGTACAAACTAGATGCGTGAAATGGCAACTGGCTTGGTACATCTTTGCCACCCCAGATGCGCACACCATTTTTTGTAACCACAACTTCACCTGGCTTAGATCCCTCAACGTTTCCGCCAGTTTCTGCAGCAAGGTCAACAATGATTGTTCCTGGTCCCATTGCATCAACCATTGCTTGCGTCATTAACTGGGGTGCTTGTCGTCCAGGGACTGCAGCGGTTGTTATGACAACGTGTGACTTAGCAATATATGGAGTGAGCAATTCGCGTTGCTTAGCTGCGCGCTCTGGTGTCATTTCGCGTGCATAACCACCAGCACCCTCAAGTGCTTCTAATTCAAGATCAATAAATGTTGCACCCATTGATTTAACTTCATCAGCAGAAGATGGGCGAACATCATAAGCCGAAACGACTGCGCCTAATCTGCGAGCTGTTGCAATTGCTTGCAAACCAGCAACACCAGCGCCAAGTACAAGAACTTGCGCAGGCGTAACAGTTCCGGCCGCTGTCATTAATAGTGGAAAGAAACGTGGTGACATTTCTGCACCAACTAATACTGCGCGATATCCAGCGCAGAGTGCTTGCGAAGTGAGCGCGTCCATAGATTGCGCGCGTGAAATACGTGGAACTAATTCGAGAGAAAACGCTGTAACTCCGGCGCTTACTGCTGCTTCAATAGAGTCAACAGCGGTGACTGGAGAAAGGAAAGAGATAGTCAGAGCACCTTTTTTAAGGGAAGACATCTGCGCTGGAGTTAGCGGTGAAACACTGAGAACAACATCAGCATCCTTTAGAACATCACCATTTACTACTGATGCACCCGCGCTCTGGAAATCCTCATCAGTAGCTTGTGAATGAGTTCCGGCGCCTGATTCGATGGAGACGTCATAACCCAAACGAGTTAACTTATTGATGATGTCTGGAACGAGCGCTACGCGCTTTTCGCCCTCACGGATTTCTTTTGGTACGGCTATTCGCATACGACAAACCTAATACTTTTTGACGAGAGTTTCTAGAGGAATTTAGAGCGAACCCTTCAGTTCACCTCGTGTTAAGTGAAATAACAAAGATTGAATAGTGGTTCGTCTGTGAAACGCTTCACGCCAGATGACCGATTTTGGTCCATCAATGACAGATGCCATAACTTCTTCGCCGCGATGCGCAGGAAGACAGTGCATAAATATTGAATCCTTAGATGTTTTTTCCATCAGCGCATCTGTAACAGCAAAAGGTGCTAGCGCTCCAATTTTTTCACTCTTCTCAGATTCTGGATCGCCCATAGACATCCATACATCCGTGTACAAAACACTGGCATCCTTTGCAGCACTTTGTGGATCGTGACTTACTTCAACAGTTGCACCAGTCTTTGCGGCAATCTTTTGCGCAGTTGCAATCGCATCAGAACTTGGCGCCCATTTACCTTCGGGAGTTGCTGCAACAACATGCGCACCCATAATCGCACCCATAATCAACCAAGAATGCGCCATGTTATTTCCATCGCCTAAGTAAACAAACTTGCGACCAGAGACATCTTTACCAAAAGTTTCACGAATAGTTAGCCAGTCAGCCAAAAGTTGAGTTGGATGATCATCATCAGTTAAGGCATTGATAACCGGAATCGATGCGTATTTACCAAGTTCATCAACATCTGATTGTGCAAATGTTCTAACAATTATTGCATCGCAATAGCCACTAAAAATTCTCGCAGTATCTGCAATTGATTCACCGCGACCGAGTTGTAGATCATCTCCGCGCAAAACAATTGGAGAACCACCCAAGTGAGCAACAGCAGTTTGAGATGCAAGTCGTGTGCGAGTAGATGGCTTTGTCATATAGATAGCAACACTTTTGTGGGCTAGCGCATCTTTAGAGCGAAGTGGTTCGGAAGCGAATTGCGCAGCAGTATCGAGCAACAACTCAACGTCGTCGCGCGTTAAATGTTCGGTGCGCAATAAGTCTTTCATCTGATGAATTCTACCCTCACGGTAAGGTGTGCTCATGGGTATTTTTAGACGCGGAAGCGATACTGCTACCGATACTGATCTGCTCACACGTCCAGAATTAGAAGAAGATGATGGCGGCCACGATCGATTCTCACACTATGTGAAAAAAGAGAAAATCGTTGAATCAGCTGTCACTGGAAAAACTGTTAAAGCGCTCTGCGGTAAGAAATGGATTCCATCTCGCGATCCACAGAAATATCCAATCTGTCCTGCATGTAAAGAGATTCATGACGGATTGCGCGAAGCGCCAGAAGATAAGTGAAATGAAAAGACTTAGTCCACTTATTGCATTTCTTCTTGTAGTTACAAGCGCGGTATCTCTGACTCAAGAAGCAAATGCGGCATCACAACCACGTAAAGTTTTATCTGGGTGGATTCCATATTATTCAATGAGCAGATCCTTGCCAGCAGTTGTTGCCAACGCCGACATCATTCGTGAAGTGATGCCATTTTGGTACACGCTGAAATATAACGGAGCAAAAAAACTTCCAGTTGTTACCGACTTATACGCCCCTGCTAATCCGAGCGTCCCGATTGCAACGCCGCTTGCAACTCTTCGTGGCGCTGGATTTACCATTATTCCAACGATTACGGATGGAACAAGTGAATTAGTTTTATCCAAACTTCTTGCTAATCCAGTTTCAAGAACTCAAGTCGTTTCAGCAATAACAGAACTTGTAATGGCTAATAACTTTGACGGTATTGATTTAGATTTTGAAGGTTTCGCATTCGTAGACAAAAACACAACATGGAGTTCGACAAAGCCGCATTGGATCGCTTTCATCAAAGAACTCAGCGGAGTTTTAAAGTCTAAGAACAAATTGTTATCTGTATCCACGCCATATCTGTATGACCCAGCGGGTGCGCAAAAAGGTTATTTTGTTTATGCATGGGCCGATATTGCTCCCTACATTGATCGTTTGCGCATCATGACTTATGACTTTTCAGTTGCTAAGCCAGGACCACTTGGACCACTTGCATGGACTGAGAGAACAATTAAGTACGCAATTTCTGTGATGCCTGCATCAAAAGTGTATGTAGGAATTCCAGGTTATGGCCGAGATTGGGTTACTAAAGTAGAAGGAACGTGCCCTAAAGAAGTTGTAAACGTTGTAAAAGTTGGCGCAAAGGCTGCAACGTTTGTTTTAAGAGATGCTGCATCCCTTGCGCAGAGTTATGGCGCAATCCCAGCGTATGACGAAGCACTTGGCGAAGTTAACTTCACCTACACCAAGGTTTACAGCGGACAAACTGCGAGTGGATTAGCAACTACCTGTACAGCAACTCGCACTGCTTGGTATCAAGATGCGCGCAGCTTTACTTCGCGAATTGGATTTGTTTCAAAGTACAGACTCGGTGGAGTCGCACAATGGACCTTTGGAATGGAAGATATGGCTGCTTCACAAGCGATTAGAGATGCAGCCCTTGCGATTGCACCCGATCAAGTCATCAGCACAATTGAGTCAAGCGCTGGTGCAGTTCAATCTGCAGCCGCACTTGAATTCGGATCTATATTCGGATTAAAGGCAACATTTCAGTTGCCAGATAAATTGCCTATCAATAACTTACTTGTTCGAATCGAAACTAAATCAGCCACAGATACGCAATGGCGAGAGATTGCAACTAGTACAACTGGAGTTGATGGAACTATTCAAGTACCACTGTTGCTATCTAAGAGCTCCATGATTCGCGCAAAGACTGATGGGACATGGGAGAGACTCGAATCAATTTCGGATGAGATATCAATTGTCATCACTCGTCGAATTTCTGTGAGCGCTCCCGTGTCAGTGACTCGGTCATTACCGTTCCAAATAACTGGAGCCCTTGCGCCTCGTCAAGGTGCTGTTCCTGTTCAATTACTACAACAACGTGCAGGCAAATGGATTCCGGTGGGCTCACCAGTTCTTACAGATGTAAATGGTGCATTTATAATTTCAACATCTTCAGAGCAAAAAGGGTTTGGCAAGTACATGGTTCGAGTTGTTAAAGATGCGCAGTGGAATCAAGCCGACTCAGAAGTATTTACAGTGGTGATTAGGTAATGGTAAAAATAAAATCAAAAATCGAAGAAGAGATCAATGCGATTTTTTCTACTGATCGTCCATGGGTGACCATCGTCTGGGACGATCCCGTAAATCTGATGGATTACGTCACCTATGTTTTTATGGAGTTATTTGGTTATTCACGTGAACGTGCTACTGAGTTAATGATGCAGGTTCACAACGAAGGTAAAGCTGTTGTCTCCGAAGGTACTCGGGAAGAAATGGAGCATGACGTCGCCCGTTTACATGAATTTGGTTTATGGGCAACGCTGCAACGTGGGGATCAACCTTTATGAACCAGAGTCATGGATTTACTCGCCATGGTGAAGAGTTATTTGTTGCACAATTCTCTGATTCTGAAAAAGAAGTATTGATTAATCTTTCGCAACAAATCATCGAGTTATTGGCAGAACGAGTGGATCATCATGATCAAGATCCACTGGCTGCGATGGTTGGAATAACAGTTCACGATTCTCCGCCCGAGGATGAAGTGTTACTTCGGTTGCTACCAAATGCCTACGCGGATGGAGTGGATGCCGCAGAGTTTCGTAGATATACAGAATCTGTTTTAAGAACGAAGAAACAAGCGCACGCAATGTCTATACGCACCATGTTGATGAGCAGCGAAGATGGCAGCATCGAACTTAATCATGAGTTAGCAAATGCGTGGCTAGGCGGAATCAACGACATACGTCTTGCGCTTGGAGTTCGACTTAATGTTGAAAAAAATAGTCACGAAGAACTCGAATTATTAGCACCTGATGATCCAATGCGTGGTGTGTACGGTGTTTACAGTTGGCTCGGATGGCTACAGGGCAATTTACTTGAAGCGCTGATGGATGGATTAGAATCCTGACATGTCTCTGACAATCTCACGCGCAATCGTTAATCAAATCCTTGAACAGTCGCGCGCTGAATATCCTGACGAAGCATGCGGTGTAATTCTTGGGCCAATTGGCGCAGGTACACCCGTTCGTTTGAAACCAATGATTAACGCTGCACACTCGCCAACTTTTTATGAATTTGATCCGAAAGATTTGTTAGCCCTGTATCGAGAAGTTGATGATAAAGATGAAGAAATAGTTGTTATCTATCACTCACATACAGAGACAGAGGCGTATCCCTCTCGCACGGACATTGCCTACGCGGGAGAACCTGGGGCGCATTACGTTCTCGTCTCTACACGCGAAGAGATTGCACCTGCAACAGAATTTCGTTCGTACCGAATAATTGATGGCAACGTCACAGAAGAACCCGTAACAATCCTGGATTAAGCCCTCTATTCATTCTAGGAATACTAGGAATTCTAGGCATTCTTTAATTGGCGAAAGATGCGCGCTTTAGCAATAATAAGCACATGACTACAGCAGCGATAGAAGTAAGAATCCCAACTATTTTGCGTCCCTATACAAAGGATGCAAAGGTTGTTTCTGCTGATGGCGCAGATCTTAAATCTCTTATTTCTGATCTTGATCGTCAATACCCTGGCTTAGCTGAACGTTTACTCGAAGATGGCGCACTTCGTCGATTCATTAATATTTATGTCAATGATGAAGATGTTCGCTTTCTTGGCGGACTAGATGCTGCTCTTAAATCAGGTGATTCAATTACTGTTCTGCCTGCTGTTGCAGGTGGCTAACAGTGGCACGTTTTGATTCACTAGAAAGCTCAGTAGGCCACACTCCACTTATTGGTTTACCAAAACTTTCTCCTGCCCCAAATGTTCGGTTGTGGGCAAAGATGGAAGATCGCAATCCGACAGGTTCAATTAAAGATCGTGCTGCCCTTGCCATGATTGAAAAAGCAGAAGCAGATGGAACTCTTAAACCTGGCGCAACAATTCTTGAACCAACTAGCGGCAACACAGGAATTTCACTTGCGATGGTTGCAAAAACTCGTGGCTATAAATTAATTTGTGTAATGCCCGAAAACACATCAATTGAGCGTCGACAATTATTGGAAATGTGGGGCGCAAAAATCATTTTTTCACCTGCCGCAGGTGGTTCAAATGAAGCAGTACGCGTTGCAAAAGAGTTAGCAGGAAAGAATCCTGATTGGGTTTTCATGTATCAATATGGAAACCCAGCAAACACGCTTGCGCACTATCAAGGAACTGGGCCAGAAATTTTTGCTGATCTTCCAACAATTACGCACTTTGTCGCTGGTTTGGGAACAACTGGAACATTGATGGGCGCCGGAAAGTATTTACGCGAACAAAAACCAGATGTACAGGTAATCGCAGCAGAACCGCGTTACGGTGAAGTTGTATATGGATTGCGAAATATTGATGAAGGATTTGTTCCAGAGCTGTATGACGCATCTGTTTTAACTCGTCGTTTTTCAGTTGGCGCAGAAGATTCGGTCAAACGAGTGCGTGACTTATTGGAAATTGAAGGAATATTTGCAGGCATTTCTACAGGCGCGATTCTTCATGCCGCCCTTGCAATGGGAGCTGAAGCAATCCGCGATGGCAAGAGTGCTGACATCGCATTTATTGTCTGTGATGCTGGTTGGAAATACCTATCTACTGGCGTTTATAGCGCTGATCACGTGAGTGCATCAGAAGCACTCGATAACCAATTGTGGGCATAGCGATACACTTCGCAGTGTGAGTGATGCACCTATTGGAATTTTTGATTCCGGCGTCGGCGGCTTAACAGTTGCACGCGCGATTCTTGATCAACTTCCAAATGAATCAACTCTCTATATTGGCGACACAGCACGTGGACCTTACGGCCCTCGCCCCCTGGCACAAGTTCGCGAGTTCGCATTAGAAACTTTAGATTTCTTAGTTGATCAAGGCGTAAAAGCTCTTGTCATTGCATGTAATACAGCCAGTGCTGCGATGTTGCGCGATGCACGTGAAAGATATTCAGTTCCAGTTATTGAAGTAATTCAGCCGGCCGTGCGAAGAGCAGTTGCAGCAACTCGATCAGGAAAAATTGGTGTTATTGGCACACAAGCAACCGTCGATTCAAAAGCATATTTAGACGCGTTTGCTGCTGCGCCTAACTTAACTATTACCTCCGTTGCGTGCCCTCTATTTGTTGAATTCGTCGAACGCGGAGAAACTTCTGGCCCAGAAATCACAGAAGTTGCTCGCAAGTATCTAAAGCCTGTAATTGATGCTGACATTGATACGTTGGTTTTGGGTTGTACTCACTACCCACTTTTGACTGGTGTTATTTCATACGTTGTTGGTAACGGAGTTTCGCTCGTATCGAGCGCTGAAGAAACTGCAAAAGATTTATACCGAGTACTTGTTGAAAACAATTTGCTCCACTCAGCTACAAAGAACGCTGATCACAGATTCTTGGCAACAGGGGACGCAAAAGCGTTTGAAACTCTTGCACGTAGATTTCTCGGTCCAGAAGTTGGACGAGTTGAACACCAAACCCTATAAACCATCCAACTAATCGGAGACATACATGGCACGCAATGATGGACGCACCAACGATCAGCTCCGCGAAATTAAATTTACTCGTGGTTGGTTAGATCACGCAGAAGGTTCTGTTCTTGTTGAATTTGGAAAGACGCGAGTTCTCTGCGTTGCATCATTTTCACCTGGTGTTCCACGTTGGCTAAAAGATTCAGGAAAAGGCTGGGTAACATCTGAATACTCAATGCTTCCACGTGCGACTCACACTCGTTCTGATCGTGAAAGCGTAAAAGGAAAATTAGGTGGTCGCACACAAGAGATTTCTCGTTTGGTCGGTCGTTCACTTCGAGCAATTGTTGATACAAAAGAACTCGGAGAAAACACAATTGTTATCGACTGCGATGTCTTGCAAGCAGATGGTGGAACACGAACTGCCGCAATCACGGGTGCATATGTTGCATTAGCCGATGCAATTGCATGGGCGAAAAAAGAAGGACATATCAAGTCAACATCTAAGCCACTGGCCGATTCAGTCGCTGCTGTCAGCGTTGGAATTATTGATGGTGTTCCGATGCTAGATCTTTGCTACGAAGAAGATGTGCGCGCAGATACCGATATGAATGTTGTGTGCAGCGGGGACGGACGATTTATTGAAGTACAAGGAACCGCTGAAGGTGTTCCATTTGATCGCACGCTTTTAAATCAACTTCTAGACCTAGCAGTTGGCGGATGCAAAGACTTAGCTGAAATGCAGAGTTCTGCTCTATCCAAATGAGTTCGCCAGCAACGTTAGTTTTAGCTACACGCAATCAAGGAAAGATCAGAGAGTTTCGTCGGATCCTCGATGCAATTTCTAATGGCGCAATTAACTTAGTTGGATTAGAAGAGTTTGCGCACACAACTGAGGTTGAAGAAACCGGCAGTACATTTAAAGAAAATGCTTTACTTAAAGCCAGAAGCATCTGTGCCGAAACAGGATTGCCAGCAATTGCAGATGACAGTGGCTTGTGTGTTGATGCGCTAGATGGTGCACCTGGAATTTACTCAGCAAGATATGCCGGAGTGCACGGTGATGATCAAGGCAATAATGCAAAGTTGTTGCGCGAATTAGAAAATATTCCAGAAGAAAAAAGAAGTGCTCACTTCACATGCGCTGCAGCACTTGTTCTTCCTGATGGACGTGAGCACGTCACCGAAGAAATCTTCGAAGGCTCGATTCTCTTTGCCCCAATTGGTGATCAAGGATTTGGGTACGACCCCCTATTTAGACCACATGGATTAGCAATCTCAAGCGCGCAAATGAGCGCGGAAGAGAAGGATTTGATAAGTCATCGAGGTAAATCACTCCGTGCAATAGCACCTCACGTAATCAGTTTGCTGACCTCACTGGGGTAAACTTGCCCTGTCCGAGTGCGTGAAGTAAGTACGTACCGCTACCCAAGGAGTTCATGTGGCTGTTAAGAAAACTGCTAAGAAATCAGCAGCAAAGAAGAGTGCAAAAAAGGTTGCAAAGAAATCTGTAGCTCGTAAGTCAACTGCTAAGAAAGTTGCAAAGAAGAGCACAGCTCGCAAATCTGCTGTTAAGAAGAGCGCTAAGAAGTCTGCTGCACGTAAGACAACTAAGAAGTCTTCACGTCGCGCAACATCTGTTGATCGTCTAGTAGTACCAGCTGTTCCAGTTGGTGGCGCTCGCGGTCGTGTTGATGTTTCAACAGCGCCAGCACCACGTGCTGCTGCAAAGTCAGTTTCTTTTGATAACAAGCCAAAGCAAGGCGCATCAAATCGCGTTGTAGCAATTGTTGTTGTTGGAATTGTTCTTCTAGCAATTCTCGTATGGTCAAAATCTGGTAAAGATGGCGATGACACAGCTGCTCCAACAATGCCTTCTGCATCAGCGACAATGACTGATGAACCAACAAATACAGATTCAGCAGAACCAACAACACCTTCTGCAACAGTTGGAACAGTTGAAGCACCAAGCGCATTCGTTGCACTTCGTTCAGCAGATGGAATGAATCTTCGCTGGAAAGCTCCAATGGCTACAGAGGGTCTCACAGGATTTAACGTTGAACTGAAGCCAGCTGGTGGAGAGTGGACTGTGGTTGCAACAACTGGTCCAACTGAGTTAACACACTCAGTAACACTTTCAAGCGCTGATTCTTGGACTCAGTTCCGAGTATCAAGTGTTTATTCAGATGGCCAGACTGCATCTGCAAAGATCTTCGGACTTGCAGGTCAATACAAGTAAGACATTAAATAAAAAAGCCCTCGCATTGTGCGGGGGCTTTTTTATTTGAGTTTATTTCAGCTCTGCAAGAATTGCATCGACGTACACAACGATTCCAGTTGGTACTAAGTGAACGCCATCTGGCGCAAAGTATTCTGGATGACCTTCTGAGATTTTGTTCCAATCAACAATCTTCACGTTCTGATAACGCGCGGCAACAGTGGCGATGAGTGAGTTGTTTTCATCTTTCCAACCGCGGGGCACTGCGGTATTTACAACGATTATCTGTGGTTGATCTTTGATTGCTTCAAAAATTGATATAACTTCACTTTCAGCAAGTCGATTGTTATTTCCCATGTTTACAACAACTGGTGCACCAGCCATGCGCACCTTGTCTTTATTAAGCACTTCGATAAGTTCTGGAGCCTGACGGCCTACGTGAGCATTAATTAACCCCACATCGCGACGCCCTGATAGTTCGTGCCTAATACCCAAAATTACTGAGTCTCCTGCAACCCATAAACCATCTGAAGCATTTGAAATTTGAGTTTCAACTTCTGCCTCTGAAGTGATTTCTAGCTTTAGTTTTTCTAAATTACGTTCACTGATCGCAATCGCATTTGCACTTACTAGAGAAGTAGCCAAGAGCACAGACATAATCGTGAGCGCCAATGTGGTTTTCTGTCGAATTCGTACCTTCTTTGTTCGGTACTTCATCCCTCTAAACCAGGATTCGATGTATCCATTTCTAAATGGCAATTCAACCCAACGTAGTGAAATGTCAGCTAATGCAAAGACAATCAAAACGCGAAGTGCATAGAGAGCCCAACTAGCGCCGGCTAGATCAACGCTCGGTCTAGTGACTTGAAAAACAATCCAGTGCCACAAATAGATTGCGTATGAGCGCTCACCAATCCAGAGAATTGCTTTGCCTTGCAAGAGAGGCGCAAAGCGTGAAGCAGGATGCACAACGGACATAATGATTGCGCACCCAAATAACCCAGCTAATGGGAATGCGATTTTATACAGCGTTGAATTGCTCTCATCAATAAATAGGAAACACGCAAGAATGCCCAGAAATCCGAAAACACCGATGCCATCGATGACATCTTGTGCTCTTTTAGCGATGTCTTGCTTGAGGTTTTGTGGAATCCAGTTAACGGCAAGAGCTGCACCTAGGAACAAACCAATGCTGTGAGTATCAGTTCCGAAGTACACGTGACTTACGCTCTGAGTCGAATTCGAATCAATACTGAGTGAAACCAATAGAAGTGCAGCACCAGAACTGATTGCAATAAAGAGAGCGGCAGCAGGAATGATTTTGCGACCTAATTGGCGAAGCACAAGAAGCAGAATTAAGGGCCAAATTAAATAAAATTGGGCTTCAACACCAAGTGACCATGTGTGCTGCAGTAGCGGCGGGCGACCGATTGCTTCGAAGTAATCTTGATGACGAAATACAAGCCACCAGTTCATCATTCCAGTGAGTGCAAATGGAGTATCCGTTAAGAGTCTTTTGATTGTGTCAGGAGCCCACACGCCAATAAACAATGTGGTCGTAACGATCATAAATGCAAGCGGCGGAAGTAATCTACGTAAACGAGATTTATAGAAAGCACGCAGATCTAATCCGCCACTTCGATGAATTGAATCTAAGAGCAGGCGCGTGATTACGTAACCAGAAATCACAAAGAATAAGTCAACACCTAGAAAGCCGCCAGGAATCCAAGCAACACCTAAGTGATAAAGCATTACCGCAATTACCGCGACTGCACGCAATCCATCGATTGCAGGAATGTATTTAATTCCGCGCTGAGCAGACATAAGAGTTACTTACGCTTTGCAGAACTCTTCTTTGCAACCTTCTTGGTTGACTTACCCTTTGGCGCATCAAGTGCTTTCTTTGTGCGCTGACTCTGTACACGAATTGGGCCGCGATTAATTACCGTGTCATCGGGATTAAGGTTTTCGAGAACGCTCTTTTGAAGATCCGCTAAACGATTGAATGCAACCTCTAGACGTGAACGAGATTGGTGAATTGCATTCTCGGCCGCATCTAGTGATTGCGTTTGAATTCTGTAAAGGCGCTCAGCTTCAGAAATAACACCAGAGAGCCATTGACGGTAATTAGAAACTTCAACTGTTGCGCTAGAAATTATGCGCTCACCTTCGCGACGAGCTGCCTGTGCAAGTGCTGCCACCTCGCGACGCTTATCTTCCATAGCGCGCTCTGCAGCATCTTCGGCATTTGCAATCATCTCTTCTGCTTCTGATTCCGCGGCTTGAATATATTTGCGTCCACGAGATTCTGCTGCAGATAGAACCGATGATGCTTTATTTTGTGCAGCTTCGAGAGCATCTTTAGCAGCGCGTGAAGTTTCATTCACTAAACGATCGGATGCAGCCTGTGCACGTGCTTCACGCAACTGAGCGGACTTAATCATTGACATCGCAGTTTCAGTTGCGAGAATTTCAAACTCTTCTTTGCTTAGAGATGTAATGTCACGACGTGAGCGAAGGTCTGCGAGTTGTTGTTCTAGTTCGCGAATGCGATCAACAGAACCAGGAGTTGCTGTTTCTTCTCCACTAAAACCAACCCAATTAAGGAAGCTCTTCTTCTCGCTCATTATTTTCCTTGCTGCCGACGGATACTTTCTAGAGATTCTCTAGGGGCTTTAGATTAGAGCAGTAAGGGCTTTGGGCAAAAGTCCCCGTGTGAGTAAACGGGGGTTAGAGGCAGCAGTGAGGCTGCCCTTAATTGCGGTAAATAGCGGAGGAAACCGCGATGTACTGCGAAATCCACGCCGCTAAAACAAAGATATGAAATAGCTCGTGAAATCCGAAGTATTTTGCGTATCGACCAGGTTTTTTAAGTGCGTAAAGAATTGCACCAACCGAATAGAAAAGACCACCGATCAGAATTGGGAGTAATACCCAGAGTCCGCCCTCTTTATAAAGCTGCGGCGTGTAAATAACTGCCACCCAACCAAGTAATAAGTAATTAGCTACATATAACCAACGAGGTGCACCAACCCAAAAGACTCGCAGTGCAACACCGGCGAGAGCGCCAATCCAAACGACAGCGAGCAGTGTTACTCGATCACGACCTTCAAGTAATGCAACTGCAAAGGGCGTATACGAACCGGCGATAAGTAAATTTATATTTGCATGATCCCAACGGCGCCAAATTATTTTCTTTTCTGGTGACCATGGAACACGGTGATAAATTGCAGAAACACTAAAGAGCATGATTGCTGTAATTGAATACAGCGCAACGGCAAACTTAAGTGAAGAGTGGCTAAGAATAAACAAAACCAATGAAGCGACAAAAACTACTGGTGTTGCACCGAGATGAAACCAACCGCGTAGCTTTGGTGGTGCTGGAACCTGAGTTGTCATAGCCAAAGCCTAGTTGCCAAGGCTTTGATGTCGTTACTTAAGCGTGCGAAGCGATTTCACGCTCAGTGATGCAAGTGCGGCAATAAATGTGAGGATTCCAGTAGCCCACAACGTAGGGGTGATTCCAAAATACGCTGCCGCTGGTCCCGCAAATGCCACACCAATTGGTGCGATACCAAATGAACCCAAAGCGTCATAGGCCGCAACGCGTGAAAAAGATTCTTCTGGAATATGTGATTGCATCGCGGTATTCCACTGAACCATAAAAATATCGATTGCTACACCAGAAACTGCTCCGCATAACATCGTAATAAATAGTGGTTGCGATGAAGCTATTGCAAAGTTCCATACCGAAGAAATTGCAATTAAAATCATTGAAGTTGCTAATGGACGTTTGAATTTAACTTTAAGTGCAATAGCACTTCCACAAATCATTCCTGTTGTGACCGCTGCAAGATTGAGTGACCAATTACGTGGCCCGCTATCTCCCTGGTCATAAGCCAAAGGACCGAGTACTTGCCAGATAGATTCAAAACACATATTTATGACAGCAAATGAACAAACAATTGCGATAACCCAAGGACGTGCAACAAATTCATGCCATCCCATTCGTAAATCGTGAATGACTGAGTTCTCTTCTCGTTTTGGCATCGGTGGTAGATCTAAATTCCAGACCAAGATTCCTGCGATCAAGAATGAAACCGCGTCAATGAGCAGCGCCCAACCGGAACCGTAGAGAGTTACGAGTGCGCCTCCGATGAGTGCACCAACAACAAAACCAATATTGGTAGATAAAGCCACGATGGCATTTCCATCTTTGAGTTTTTCTTTAGGCAAAATTTCAGGAAGTACGCCGACCATGGCTGGCCACCACAAAGCATTTAGTACGCCAAAAATTGCGCCCATGAATGCAAGAAGCCAGACAGATGGGAAGTGACCTAAGAAAGAGATGGCACTAATTGCTACAAATAAACTTCCGATAATGTCGGCGCCACCCACAACACGATTGCGTTTGTATCTATCTCCGACCACACCACCAATAAGCATGAGTGCAACCATTGGGACGAAACGTGCGGCCATAACGATGCTGAGATCTTTTCCATCAGCGCCAGGAATACTTAGAACTCCGTATGCCAAGGCAATTGGTGAGAGTCCATTTCCCACATTTGAAATAAATCGAGAAAAAACTAGGGATACAAAACCTTTGTGTGAACGAAGTTCTTTTAATTGAGTAATCAATGTAAGTCCTTCGATTGGTTCTTACCGATTAGGAAATCTAAAAAAATTAAGATGGTGCGGGAGGCGGGACTTGAACCCGCACGTCCGAAGACACAGGTTCCTAAGACCTGCGTGTCTGCCATTTCACCACTCCCGCAAAAGAGTGCCACCAGATTTATTGCCTAAATCCTGTGGAATATGGGCAAGGTTAGAGGTAAGTTCGCCCTGTTGCCAAAACGGCTAATTCTCACGAAGGGTTTGACCATGTCATTTGATCCAAAACCAGCAGATAAGTTCACCTTTGGTCTCTGGACCGTTGGCTGGCAAGCACGCGATCCTTTTGGTGATGCAACTCGCGATGCACTCGACCCAGTTCGTTCAGTCAAAGAACTCGCAGCACGTGGCGCATATGGTGTGACTTTTCACGATGATGACTTGATTCCTTTTGGTAGCGATGAAACAGAACGTCGCAAGCACATCGATAGATTCAAGAAAGCTCTTGATGAGACTGGAATGAAAGTTCCAATGGCAACTACAAATCTATTTACACATCCAGTATTTAAAGATGGTGCCTTTACAAGCAATGATAAAGACATTCGTCGTTATGCGCTTCGCAAGACAATGAAGAACATCGAACTTGCTGCCGAACTCGGTGCAGAGATTTATGTTGCATGGGGTGGACGTGAAGGAGCAGAGTCAGACGGAGCAAAGGATGCATACGTAGCACTCGATCGCTTCCGTGAAGCATTTAATACTCTTGGACAATTCGTAAAAGATAATGGTTACAACATTAAGTTTGCACTTGAGCCAAAACCAAATGAACCACGCGGCGATATCTTCTTGCCAACAATTGGCCACGCGCTCGCGTTCATCAACGAACTTGATTACCCAGAAATGGTTGGCGTTAATCCAGAAGTTGGTCACGAGCAAATGGCGGGACTCAACTTTGTACACGGAATTGCGCAAGCGTTGTGGCATAAGAAGTTATTCCACATTGATCTAAATGGTCAGCACGGTCCTAAGTACGATCAGGATCTTGTCTTTGGTCACGGAGATCTCAAATCAGCATTCTTCTTAGTTGATCTTCTCGAAAGCTATAAGTACAGCGGACCTAAGCACTTTGATTACAAGCCAGCCCGTACAGAAGATGACAAGGGCGTATGGGCATCAGCATCTTCAAACATGCGCACGTACTTAATTCTTAAGGAGCGCGCAGCAGCATTTAGAAAAGATCCACGTGTTATTGCTGCAATGAAGGAATCAAATATTCCAGGTCTTACAGAACCAACACTTGCAAGTGGTGAAACATGGAAGGACCTTGCTAAGGATTCCTTCGATGTAGAAGCCGCTGGAAAGCGTGGTTATGGATACGAAGTTATTGATCAGTTAGCGCTAGAGCACTTAATGGGCCTCTAAGCCTTAGGGAGTAGAGCTCTAACTAACTGAACTTCCGCGGCGAGATACTGCATCTACGCCAGCGGAAACTAATAACACAAGTCCGGTAACAATGAACTTGATACCTGCTGCGTACCCTAAAAGTCCCATGCCGTTATCAATAACAGCAACTACAAGACCACCGAGGATTGCATCGCGCATCTTTCCTTTTCCACCAAATAACGAAGTACCACCGATAACTGCGGCTCCAACTGCATAGAGAAGTGTTGAGCTACCACCAGTAGTTGGTGAGATTGAGTTTTGGCGAGAAGCAAAGATCATGCCTGCAACTGCTGCAAGTGCGCTACAGATAACGAATGCAGAAATACGAACTCTCTTTACGTTAATACCTGCACGACGAGCAGCTTCTGCGTTGCCACCAACTGCATAAATATGGCGACCAAAGGCTGTGCGACCAAGAACAAATGTTCCGATTGCAAGCAAGAAAAGAATGAGTGGAACTACGTATGGAATTCCTTTAAGACTTACTAGTTGTGGATTGTTGCTTCGTTCCACATTTAGTGCGAAGACTGCGCCACCAGTAATTACCAAAAGGCTTGCTGTTTTAATTACCCAGAGTTTAACGAGCTCAGTCTTAAGTCCAGCGCGTCGACGAGTGTTTAAACGAGTGAGTCCCGTGCCAACGTATGTAACAGCAACGACGATAAAGAAAACCCAGCTGAGAAGGGGAGAGAGATTGCTATTTTCAACAGCAAGGATTGTCTTATCTTCAATGCGAATTGTTCCGCCTTCACCTGCGAGCAGAAGTAACAAACCTTGGAATGCCAAGAATGCTGCAAGTGTTACAACGAATGAAGGGATTCCGATTCGTGCGACGAGTGAACCAAGTACGAAACCAAGTAACGCACCGACCATGATGCTTATTGGAAATGCGATGTACCAAGCAACGTCATGGTTGGTGATCAAAATGACCAGCACCGCACCAGATACACCAGCGGCATAACCAGCAGATAAATCAATTTCGCCGAGAAGCAGTACGAAAACCAAGCCCATTGCAATCACAATAACTGCAGCAGCTTGAGTCAGAAGGTTTGCAAAGTTTCCGGGAGTTAGAAATACATCTGACATCGCTCCGAAAATGCCGCAGAGAACGACGAGTCCGAGGATTGCAGGTAGTGCACCGATGTCGCCAGCTTTTACGCGGCTCCAGTAATCAGCCGCTGCACCTTTGAGTGTTGCAGATTCGTGAATGATTTCTGTACTCATGCTTTTACTCCTGAAACGCCGGCGGATTTACCAGTTGTAATTAATTCGATAACTTGCTGTGGCTTTACATCATTCTTATTTACTTGAGCAGCCATCTGACCCAAATAAAGCGCTGCGATGTTATCTGCAACTTCAAACACGTCATTGAGGTTGTGGCTAATTAGAACAACTGCAAGTCCGTTATCTGCCAAGCGGCGAACAAGGTTGAGAACTTGTTCTGTTTGTGCGACACCGAGAGCCGCAGTTGGTTCGTCAAGAATTACTACTTTGCTATTCCATAACACCGCGCGCGCAATTGCAACAGTCTGACGTTGTCCACCTGAAAGGGATGCAACTGTCTGACGAATTGATTTAACAGTACGAACACTTAAACCATCGAGAGTTTTGCGAGCGAGTGCTTCCATTGAAGTCTCATTTAATACAGGGCCCTTTTTCTGTTCGCGGCCAAGGAACATGTTGTGAACAATGTCGAGGTTGTCACACAACGCTAAATCTTGATAAACAATTTCAATTCCAAGTTCGGTTGCATCGCGTGGACCGTTGATCTCAACTTTTTTACCATCAAAAAGGAAATCTCCAGATTCAGGTGTGTAGATACCTGCAATACATTTAATCAGCGTACTTTTTCCTGCACCGTTATCACCAACGAGCGCTGTTACTTTTCCAGCATAGGTGTCGAAGTCAACGCCCTTTAAAACGTTAACTGGACCGAATGATTTATTTATTCCCCGAAGCGAGAGTATTGGTGAACTCACGGCAATCTCCTTTTAGTACTAGTAGAAAGAATTTCGGCCCGGGGCTTTTAACCCCCGGGCCGAAACTTATTTCATTTCTGCGAAGTTACGAAACTATTAGAGTCCGTTAGCTGTGCAGAGATCTTCGATGCCCTTACAGACATCTTCCTTCTTCTGGAAGCCATCAGCAATAACGTCCTTGACGTTAGCCTTTGTGATTCCGACTGGTACTAGTAGAACTGATGGAACATCAATTGATCCATTGTTTACTGAACCTGTAGCAGTTGTTGCATCTTCGCCCTTAAGCAATGCGATTGCCAAAGTTGCAGCGCCTTCTGCTTCTGCCTTAATTGCCTTGTAAACAGTGTTTGAAAGGTCACCTGTAAGGATTGCGCGCAATCCGTCAACAGTTGCATCTTGTCCAGATACACAAACCTTGCCGTTTAGCTTGTTCTTCTTAAGAACTGCTACAGCTGCAAGTCCGAGACCTTCGTTAGCTGATACAACAGCGTCAAGCTTTCCGCCAGCCTTTGAAAGTTGCTGTTCGAAAATAACTCCACCCTTTGCGTTATCCCAGTCTGGGACAGCTTGATCGTCGACCAATGTGTAAGCCTTTGAATCGATCAATGGACGGAGTACTGAATCGTATCCAGCCTTGAAAAGAGTTGCGTTGTTATCTGTTGGTGAACCGTTTAGGTAAACGATGCGTGCTGACTTCTTACCAGCTGCATCTAGACATGCCTTAATACCTTCACCTTGTAGCTTGCCTACTGCTTCGTTATCAAATGAAACGTAGTATGAAGCTGAACCGTTAAGTGTTAGACGGTCATAGTCAATTGTTGGAACGCCTTGTGAAGCAGCTTTATCCTGAACAGCCTTAGCTGAATCTGAATCAAGGTTAACCATTACGAGAACCTTTGCACCTGCTGAAAGCATTTGATCAGCGATTGTCTGGAATGCGGCCTTGTCGCCATTTGCATTCTGGATATCTACCTTTACACCAGCAGCATCAAATGCAGCTTGTAGGAATCCGCGGTCAGCAGTTTCCCAGCGGTTAGATGATGCAGCGTCTGGAAGGATTACACCGACGAAACCGTCAGCAGAACTGTCGCTCGATGAGCAACCTGTTAGTGCGATTGCAAATGCAGCAAGTGCTGCAGTAATCGCTAAACGGCGCTTTGCCATAGATTTATTACCTTTCGAAAGGTGGAACACCCCTGGTTGAAACCGTTCCAACCAGTTGAGGGGGGTAGAACCACGGGCGACGGTATCTCGAATGAGCAAAAAGGTCACTAGCGATGCACGCTCAAATTGAGCCTTCGGGAGTAACAATTCGATAACAACGCAGGAGCGCAGGCGTAAACGGTAGCCTTTGGCAGATGAGCAGCTCAGAAATCTCCCTTTCCGAGCAGATCTCCGCCCATATCCGCACAGCCATCCTGGCAGCAATCGATGCGGGGCAATTGCCTAAAGAGATTAGTAAAGAAGTTCCAGAATCAATCTCTCTTGAACGTCCAAAGAATCGTGATCATGGCGACTATGCAACTTCTATTGCACTGCAATTAGCAAAGCCATCTGGCAAAAATCCACGAGAGGTTGCAACTATTTTGCAATCGAATTTGGCAGTGATTCCTGAAATTTCTAAAGTTGATATCGCAGGGCCAGGTTTTCTCAACATCACCCTTAATCGTGCAAGCCAAGCCGAGCTAGTTGGCACAATTTTATCTGCGCAGAAAACCTATGGTCGAAGCACCGGTCTAACTGGGGTGCGCATCAATCTCGAATTTATTAGCGCAAACCCAACAGGACCATTGCACCTTGGCCATACACGTTGGGCAGCAGTGGGAGATGCGCTTGGTCGCGTATTAAGTGCAGCTGGAGCCGAAGTTGTTCGCGAGTTTTACATTAACGATCGCGGAAATCAGATGGATTTATTTGGTGCTTCCCTAGAAGCGGCAGCACTTGGAAAACCAATTCCAGAAGATGGATATCAAGGTCAATATATTGGCGATATCGCTGCATCCCTTGTTGCACAAGATTCTCAATTAGTTTCTATGCCCGAACCGCAACGCGTTAATGAATTTCGCGAACGTGGTTATGCATGGCAGCTAGGAGATCAAAAACGAGTACTCGATAACTTTGGAACTCACTTCGATGTCTGGTTCTCAGAGCGCTCGCTGCATGAAGGCGGTTCTGTCGATGTTGCAATGGTGAAGTTACGCAAACAGGGACATGTCTTTGAAGAAGAGGGCGCAACTTGGCTTCGCACTACAGATTTTGGCGATGACAAGGATCGCGTATTAACAAAAGCCAATGGAGACCTCACGTACTTCGCATCAGATACTGCTTATTACATAAATAAACGGGGACGTGGTTTTGATATTTGCATCTATATGTTGGGCGCAGATCACCATGGTTATGTGGGTCGCCTAAAAGCAACAGCGGCATGTGCTGGCGATGATCCTGAATACAACATTCACGTTTTGATTGGTCAGCTTGTAAAGATTATGGAAGGCGGTGAAGAAGTAAAACTCTCCAAGCGCGCCGGAACAATCATTACTCTTGAAGAGCTGGTCGAAAAAGTTGGTGTAGATGCTGCGCGCTACACATTGATTCGTTACCCAGTAGATACACCAATGATTTTAGATGTGGATGTTTTAAAGAGAAATACAAATGAGAATCCGGTCTATTACGTGCAATATGCACATGCTCGTATTGCTGGTGTATTGCGTAATGCGCAAGAACTCAAGATTCCAGTTGGTCTAGAAAACTTTGATCCTTCCCAACTCACTCATGATCGCGAAAATGAATTACTCGGCGCTCTTGCTGAGTTTCCGAAGATTGTTGCCGGTGCCGCAGAGATGAGAGAACCTCACCGAGTCGCCCGTTACCTTGAAGAACTAGCTGGCGTGTATCACCGTTTCTATTCTGATTGTCGCGTATTGCCAATGGGTGATGAACCCGTATCTGCCTTGCACAGTGCGCGCGCGAATTTATGCGCGGCTACAAATCAAGTCATTAAGAATGGTTTAGATTTACTCGGCGTGAGTGCACCGGAGAAAATGTGATGAGCAAAGGTACGCAAACAATGTGGTCTAAGAACATTTCAATGAGCAACGGAGAACTTCACTGCTCTGGAATTTCTGCGAGCGCACTCGCTGCAGAGTTTAAAACTCCGACATTTTTCCTTGATGAAGATGATTTCCGTTCACGCGTACAAACTTGGAATTCCGAACTCTCAAAAGCTTTCGGTCCGCAGGCCGGCCGTGTTTATTACGCGGCAAAAGCTTTTATCTGCGTAGAAGTAGCACGTTGGATTGCAGATCTAGGAATCGGAATTGATGTCTGCACAGGTGGCGAATTAGCCGTTGCACTTAAAGGCGGCGTAAAGGCTGAAAACATTGAAGTACACGGCAACAACAAATCAATTGAAGAAATCGAACAAGCAGTTGCTGCAGGTGTTGGAGCAATTGTTATGGATTCACTCTTTGAAATTGAACGAGTCGCAGATGCAGCAAAGAGTGCAGGAAAAGTTCAGAAGGTATTGCTCCGTTTAACTCCAGGCATCGAAGCGCATACGCACGAGTCCATTGCAACAGCACATGAAGATGTGAAGTTTGGGTTTTCAATTGCAAGTGGCGCAGCCTGGCAAGCAATTTTGGAAACTAAAAAGCATGCCAGCCTGGAACTTCGCGGTTTTCATTCACACATTGGTTCGCAGATATTTGAAACAGAACCTTTTGCAATTGCTGCCGAGCGATTAATCGAACTCTTAGCAAAGTACAACGAAGAATTCGATCAGCAATTACCCGAACTTGATCTTGGCGGTGGATACGGAATCGCATATGTAGATGGCGAAACCGAGATTCATGCAGCCGATGTGTTGGGCGCTCTTGCTAATCAAGTTCAGCAGGTATGTGCAAAATATTCACTCGATGTGCCAAAGATTTCCATCGAACCGGGTCGCGCAATAGTCGGACCATCCATGTTTACTCTTTATACAGTTGGTACAACAAAAGTTGTGACGCTAGAAAATGGTGCAACCCGAAACTATGTTTCAGTTGATGGCGGAATGAGCGATAACTTGCGCACCGCTTTATACGGCGCCGAATACACAGCAATCATTGCAAACCGTGAATCAACGGCTAAGAAAATTGCAACGCGCATTGTTGGAAAGCATTGCGAAACAGGGGACATCGTTATTAAAGATATTGATTTTCCATCTGATGTTGTGCCAGGGGATTTACTTGCTACGCCAGCAACTGGTGCATATGGCCGAAGCATGGCCACGAATTACAACCACATCTCGCGTCCACCTGTTGTCGCCATAAAAGATGGAAAAGCACGAGTAATCCTGCGTCGAGAGAGCATCGAAGATCTCCTGCGCCTAGATATTTAACGCGCATCTGCTCATCTGTGAAAGAATAAGAACATGAGCGCGCACAAAAATATTCATATTGGCATGCTTGGCTGCGGCGTTGTCGGCGGTCAAGTTGCTGCGCTGCTCGAAAAAAATAATGCGGAACTCTCCACTCGCGCAGGTGCAAAGTTAATTTTGAAGAAAATTGCCGTGCGCGATGTTAAAGCTGCACGCGAAGGAGTCAATCCGGCTCTTCTTACTACCGATGCGCAATCCGTAATTAATGATCCTGAAATCGACATTGTTATAGAAGTGATGGGTGGAATTGATCCCGCACGCGAATTAATCCTCGCAGCAATCAAGAATGGCAAATCAGTTGTTACAGCTAATAAAGCTCTTCTTGCTTCACACGGTGCAGATTTGTTTACAGCAGCAGATAACAAAGGTGTTGATCTTTACTACGAAGCAGCAGTTGCTGGTGCAATTCCGATTATTCGACCAATGCGTGAATCACTGGTTGGCGATCAAATAACTCGTGTTATGGGAATCGTTAACGGAACTACAAATTACATTCTCACAAAAATGGATGAAGAAGGTCGCGCATTTGATGAAGTTCTTAAGGAAGCGCAGAATCTTGGATATGCTGAAGCAGATCCAACTGCTGACATTGAAGGATTTGATGCAGCGTCCAAAGCTGCAATCATCGCTGGTTTAGCATTTCACTCACGCGTAAGCGTTGATGATGTTTATCGCGAAGGAATTTCATCGATTACTGCGGATGATGTAGCGGTGGCAAAGACTATGAATCACGTAATTAAATTATTAGCTATTGCCGAACTAACAGCTGATGATCGAATCTCAGTGCGCGTTCATCCAACATTGATTCCTCGCAGTCACCCTCTTGCTGCAGTACGCGATGCATTTAATGCTGTTTTCGTGGAAGCAAAATCTGCAGGGCAATTAATGTTTTATGGTCGCGGTGCTGGTGGAGCCCCAACAGCCAGCGCAGTCTTGGGCGATGTTGTTGCCGTTGCAAGGCATCGTGTCAGCGATTCTGTTGGACCACGTGAAAGTGATTACGCGGACCGCGCAATTGCACCGATTGGTGATACAAAAACACAATTTCTTATTCGTCTAAATGTTGCTGATAAGCCAGGTGTTTTAGCAGCGATTGCTCAAGTTTTTGCTACAGAAGGTGTCTCTATTCAAACAGTTCGCCAATCAGGACGTGGCAATGATGCCGAACTAATTGTCGTAAGTCATGGAGCTACAGAATCAGCACTGAGCGCAACTGTGAAAGCTCTTTCAAAGATGGATATTGTTACGAAAGTTGAAAGCGTACTTCGAGTGCAAGGATCACAATCCTGATGTCAATCTTTAATCGCAAGCCTGGTGCACACCAATGGCGCGGAGTAATTAATGAATACCGCCATCGTTTGCCAGTTACAGAGAGCACTCCCGTGGTAACTCTGAACGAGGGCGGAACCCCACTGATTTTTGCTTGCAATCTTTCAGAGATGTTAAAAAATAATGTGTGGATTAAATATGAAGGATTAAATCCAACAGGATCATTTAAAGATCGCGGTATGACTATGGCGATTTCAAAGGCTGCAGAAGATGGATCCAGAGCTGTTATCTGCGCATCAACAGGAAACACTTCGGCTTCCGCTGCGGCGTACGCGGTCAAAGCCGGAATGGTTCCTGCAGTTCTTATTCCTAAAGGAAAAATTGCACTCGGAAAATTAGCGCAAGCTGTTGCTCATGGTTCAAAGATTTTGCAAGTAAATGGAAACTTTGATGATTGCCTCACTCTCGCTCGTGAATTATCTGAAAATTTCCCAGTTGCCCTCGTTAACTCTGTTAACCCTTATCGAATTGAAGGACAGAAGACTGCATCCTTTGAAGTAGTAGATGCTTTAGGTGATGCACCAGATATTCACGCACTTCCAGTTGGTAACGCAGGAAACATCACTGCGTATTGGAAGGGATATAAGGAATACCGTTCAGATCGCATGTGCTCACAGTTGCCAGCGATGTGGGGATTCCAAGCTGCAGGATCTGCACCAATTGTTAAGGGAAAAATTGTTAAGAATCCGAACACAATTGCAACTGCAATTCGCATCGGCAATCCAGCTTCATGGCAACAAGCACTTGATGCACGTGATTCTTCAGGTGGATTAATTGATGCGGTGACAGATAAAGAAATTCTCGCGGCATATCACTTAATTGCATCTCGCGAAGGAATCTTCGTAGAACCATCATCTGCAGCTGGTTTAGCTGGGCTTATCAAGTATCAAAAGGCTGGCAAACTTCCAAAGAATAAAACAATTGTTATTACTGTTACTGGCCACGGATTAAAAGATATTCCTTGGGCACTTGAAGGCGCTAAGAAACCTGTGGTTGTTCCAGTAAACGTCAAGGCTGCTGCGAAAGCGTTAGGTCTTTCTTAAAATGGCAAAACCAACTTTTCGCGCCAACGCTATACAGATTCAAGTACCAGCCACGAGTGCAAACTTAGGCCCAGGTTTTGACTCCCTCGGTTTAGCACTCGGGATGCACGATCGATACGTTGCTCAAATTCAAGATGAGCCAGGATTAGATATTGATATCACTGGCGAAGGTGCAGATGTATTGCCACGCACAGATAAGAACTTGCTTGTTAAGGCGATGTACAAAGGATTTAAGTTTTTAGGTGGCGAACCTAAAGGTGTTGCAATTCGTGCACTCAATGTAATTCCACATGGTCGCGGATTGGGTTCTTCGGCAAGTGCCATCGTTGGTGGCTTGATGTTGGCTAGATCTTTGGTCCTCACTGGTGAAGACAAGATGAGTAATGAAGATTTGCTCAATCTTGCCACTGAGATGGAAGGTCATCCAGATAACGTTGCTGCTGCATTATTTGGAAGCGCAACTATCGCATGGACAGAAGATCAACGTGGAAAGAACATTGCGCGCGCGGTTCAAATTCATGTAGATCCTCGAATCAGCGCAATTGCATTTATTCCAGAGGGAGCGGTTGCTACTTCTAAAGCTCGCAAGTTATTGCCAGAAACGATTGTCCACGCAGATGCTGCAGCAAATACAACTCGTGGAGAATTACTTGTGCACGCGCTGGCTTCACGTCCAGATTTATTGTTTATTGCAACGGAAGACTTTATTCACCAAAAGTTTCGCCAAGAAGCAATGCCTAAATCATTTGCCTTATTAAATAAGTTACGCGGCGCAGGTGTTGCCGCGTTTATTTCCGGAGCTGGTCCAACTGTGCTTGCTCTTCACAATGGTGATGCCAATGAAATTGCAGAGTTAGAGCGCGCAGCTGGTTCTCACTTCGAGGTAAAACCCCTCAGTATTTGCACCACTGGAGCGGGAATAATCGCCTAATTTCGAATTTGTAGTCCCTAGCGCCTCGGTGCTACCCTTATGGCATCTGGTTAGCCGGCTCTCATTAAGCGGTGCAAGATTTTTTCAGATAAATAAATTAATCGCACCTTACGGGCAATCCTTAAGGCCATTACTGAAATGAAAACAATGACAGAAAAAGAACCTATACGTTCAGACAGCCCAGAGTTAAACGCAATGTCTCTTCCGAAACTTAAGGAAGTTGCATCACAACTCGGCATTGATGGCGCTGCAAAGTTAAAGAAAGATGCTCTCGTTCAGGCAATTGCTGATCTACAAGCAGCCAACAGAGAAGCAGCTAAAGCAGAACGTGAAGCTCGTCGTGAAGCGCGCAATAACCGCAACAAAAAAGATGCGCCACGCGACTCAGATTCAGATAACGATTCAGATTCAGATAACGATTCACAAGGCAACCGAGGCGATCGTTTCGATCGCAATGACCGTGGCCGTGGACGCGACCGAGGTCGTGGACGTGATCGCAATCGTGATCGCGGAAACCGTGAAGAACGCGAACCAGTTATCTCAGAAGATGACGTATTACTTCCAGTAGGCGGACTCTTAGACATTCTTGAAAGTTATGCATTTATTCGCACAGGTGGATATTTACCTGGACCAAATGATGTGTACGTATCACTTCAGCAAGTTCGTAAATACGGACTTCGCAAAGGAGACGTCGTCACAGGTCAGGTACGTCAGCCAAATGAAGGCGAACGCCGCGAAAAATTCAATGCACTCATTGTGTTGGACACAATCAATGGATCTGCTCCAGATGAAGTACGCAATCGCGTTGAATTCAACAAGCTAGTTCCGTTGTATCCACAAGAGCGTTTACGTCTTGAAACAGAACCAAATATTTTGACTACTCGCGTAATTGATTTGATCTCACCAATTGGTAAGGGTCAGCGCGGACTTATTGTTTCTCCTCCAAAGGCTGGAAAGACAATGGTTTTGCAATCAATTGCAAACGCAATTACTACTAACAACCCTGAGTGTCACTTAATGGTTGTTCTCGTAGATGAGCGTCCAGAAGAAGTTACAGATATGCAACGCTCCGTAAAGGGCGAAGTTATTGCCTCAACATTTGATCGTCCAGCAGATGACCACACAACAGTTGCTGAATTAGCAATTGAACGTGCGAAGCGTCTGGTCGAACTAGGCCACGATGTTGTCGTACTCCTCGATTCGATTACTCGTTTGGGTCGTGCGTACAACATTGCGGCCCCAGCATCAGGTCGAATTCTTTCCGGTGGTGTTGATTCAGCAGCGTTATATCCACCAAAGAAGTTCTTCGGTGCTGCTCGTAACATCGAAGATGGCGGCTCACTCACAATTCTTGCAACAGCACTTGTTGATACTGGTTCTCGAATGGATGAAGTTATCTTCGAAGAGTTCAAGGGAACTGGAAACATGGAACTCATTCTCGATCGCCGTATGGCAGATAAGAGAATCTTCCCTGCGGTTAACGTTGTTGCTTCTGGTACTCGTAAAGAAGAAATTCTTATGGGAACAGAAGAACTAAATATTGTTTGGAAACTACGTCGCGTACTTCACGCGCTAGAGCCACAACAAGCTCTCGAACTATTGCTTGAGAAGATGAAGGGCACAAAGTCCAACGTCGAATTCTTGATGCAAATCCAGAAGACAACTGTTGGACCAGGATCTGAAGGATAAGTTCACGCTCAAATTTTTAAATACCTACCCAATGGGGTTAACCTTTAGCCCTATTAACCGCCCCGTCTGGTTCACGTGAAAATCACGACCCAGACACGAAATAAGGAAATCAAATGAAGTCAGAGATTCATCCAGAGTACAAAGAGACTCAAGTAACTTGTGGTTGCGGTGAAAAGTTTGTTACCCGCTCAACAGTTGCAAGCGGTTCAATTTATGTTGAAGTGTGTTCAGTCTGTCACCCGTTCTACACAGGTAAGCAGCGCATTCTTGATACTGGTGGACGCGTAGCGAAGTTCGAAGAGCGCTTCGGTAAGAAATAGCTTTCTAAAAAGACCGCATTCACTACTTCGGTAGTGGTTGCGGTCTTTTGCTTTTTATTTAATATTTAAATGTATTCATACGAATAGAAAGGAGAAGCCACATGAGTAGTGATCGTTTCGCATCAGCGCATGAAATGGTTCGTGAATACGCCGAACTAGAAGCAGCAATGGCTGATCCTTCTATTCACGAAGATCAAGGTAAAGCACGACAACTCGGTCGCCGTTATGCCCAACTCGGTCCAGTTGTTGCTGGATTCAAAGAGTGGAAGAGCGCCGATGATGATCTCAACGCTGCAAAAGAGTTAGCAGCGAGTGATCCTGATTTTGCTTCAGAAATTCCAGCACTCGAAGAAGCAGCGCATAAAGCAGCTGAAAAACTAGAAGAGTTATTGCTTCCTCGTGACCCAAATGATGATCGCGATGTAATTCTTGAAGTGAAAGCTGGCGCTGGCGGAGATGAGTCAGCAATATTTGCTGGAGATTTACTGCGTATGTACATGCGTTATGCAGAAAAACGTAATTGGAAAATCGAGATACTCGATGCAACCGAGAGCGAAATGGGCGGCTACAAAGATATTTCTGTTGCAGTTAAATCTAAAGGAAATGCAGCACCAGGTGAATCACCATATGCACGTCTTAAATTTGAAGGCGGAGTGCACAGAGTTCAACGTGTTCCAGAAACAGAGAGCCAAGGTCGTATTCACACATCAGCTGCTGGCGTTCTGATTCTTCCTGAAGCAGAAGAAATTGATGTCGAATTAAATATGAATGATGTTCGAGTGGATGTGTATCGCTCTTCAGGTCCTGGCGGGCAGAGCGTTAATACAACTGACTCAGCAGTTCGACTTACTCACGTGCCAACAGGAATTGTTGTTTCATGTCAGAACGAAAAGAGTCAGCTTCAAAACAAAGAGTCTGCCCTTCGTATTCTGCGCGCCCGTTTATTAGCTGATGCTCAGGAGAAAGCCGACGCTGCTGCATCTGCTGAACGTAAGAATCAAGTTCGCACAGTTGATCGCTCCGAGCGCATCAGAACATATAACTATCCAGAAAATCGCTTGAGCGATCACCGCGTGAATTACAAATCCAACAATTTGGATTCAGTTTTAAATGGCGATCTAGATGACGTCATTCAATCTCTTTTGGATGCTGACAAAGCAGCGAAGTTAGCTTCTACAGAATAAAGACCAGCATGAATGTGCGAGAGATTTTAAAGGATGCAAAAGAACAACTTGCCCTATCAGAAATCGATGGCATCGATGCCGAGATACTTCTTGCACATGTGCTTGGAATCTCTCGAATGGATTTACATAATCCGCTGGTACTAGAGCGCACTCTCGAATCTCTGGGAGATACTGCGATCACACTCGAAACTTTTCACGATTTATTGGCACGCCGGATTTTGCACGAACCACTTCAGTACATAACTGGAACTGCATATTTTCGTAATCTCGAACTAAAAGTTGGACCTGGGGTTTTAGTGCCCCGACCAGAGAGCGAATTACTTGTTGGCGCTGTCCTTAATCACATTGCAAACTTGCCAGCTCCTGTCAGCGTTATTGATCTTGGTTCGGGTTCAGGTGCACTGGCACTAGCAGTTGCAACAGAGGCAGCAAATAGTCGAGTGATAGCTGTAGAAAAAAGTGATGAAGCACTTGTTTGGCTTAAGAAAAATGTTGAATCAATCGTTGAAGACTTACGAATTGTGCACAGTGATGTAATCGATGCGCTCGTTGGAATTAAATGCGACGTTGTTATTGCCAATCCGCCATACATCGAAGATGAGTCAGATTTACCAAGAGATGTGGTTGAACACGAACCTGCAATTGCACTCTTCGGCGGCAAGGATGGGATGGATGCTCCTCGCGCATTTATTGCCGCCTCATCTCGATTGCTTAAATCAGGTGGCTTGTTGGCAATCGAGCACAATGAAAAACAAGGCGCTTTGATTGCGGGGGAGTTAAGTCAGGATTTCGAAGAGATACAGTTACATCAAGATTTAGTTGGGCGTCCACGTTGGACAAGTGCGATTCGGAAAATGATATGAATAACAACGTAGAAAAAATAGATATCACAAGCGGTGATCGCAGCGAGCACTTAGCGCGCGGACTTAAATCCATTCGAGATGGCTATGTGATTGTTGTGCCACTTGAACATGGTTACGTCTATGCCTGTGATGCATTTAGCCACTTTGCTGTTCGGGCTATGCATGTACTTCGTGGTGATGCACTTGGAGTAGTCGCACAAGTAATAATTCCTACAGCAAAGACTGCGAAAGGTTTATCGCGAAGCATGCGCGCAGATGTTCAAGAATTAACAAATGCTTTTTGGCCAGGATTACTTAGCCTCAATGTAAAACCACAGATGGGTTTGGCTTGGGATTTAGGGGATTCGCAAAGATTGGATCAAATTAGTTTGCGAGTACCACAAGAAGGATTTGTTTTAGATCTCATGCAAAAAAGCGGTCCGTTAGCAATTGCATCGATAACTAGTAATGGTTTACCAACATTGCTTGATGTCGAGAGATTTGAAAATCCAGGCGTTGATGTAATTTTTGATGGAGGCCACCTTCCAGCTGGACCACGTACTTCGGTCATTAACGTTTCAGATGATGGAATGGAACTCGTGCGTGAAGGGGCAATCTCGCGTGAATCTCTCCAAAAAGTATCTCCTGACAATTTCGGAAAGGCAGATTAGAATCCGCAAATGACGAAAGATATTTTCTACGGGCCAGACTTCGATTTATTGAGCCAGCAAGATCCTGAGATCTCTTCAGTATTGCTCTCAGAACTCAAGCGCCAACAGACAAACTTGCAATTAATCGCGAGTGAAAACTTTACTTCGCGCGCAGTTCTTGCCGCGCTTGGTTCAACACTTTCAAACAAGTATGCCGAAGGTTATCCAGGCAAGCGTTACTACGGTGGATGCGAAGAAGTTGATAAGGCCGAATATCTAGCAATCGAACGCGCTAAATCATTATTTGGTGCTGATCATGCAAACGTACAACCGCACTCAGGTGCAAGTGCAAACATTGCCGTCTATCAAGCATTTACAAAACCTGGCGATACTGTTCTTGCGATGTCATTGCCACACGGTGGCCACCTCACACATGGTTCAGCTGTTAACTTCTCTGGAAAGTGGTTTAACGTAGTTTCGTACGGCGTTCGCCAAGATACAGAGCTGATCGATTATGACGAATTACGCGACTTAGCAATTGCTAACAAGCCAAAGATGATTTGTTCTGGTGCAACCGCATACCCAAGCCTTATTGATTTTGAAAAAGTGCGTGCAATTTGCGATGAAGTCGGTGCGATCATGTGGGTTGATGCAGCGCACTTCATTGGCTTGGTTGCTGGAAAAGCAATCCCATCACCAGTTCCTTATGCAGATGTAGTTTCATTTACAACGCACAAAGTATTGCGCGGACCACGCGGCGGAATGATTCTTGCAAAAGAAGCGCATGCTGCTGCGATTGATAAAGCAGTATTTCCTGGCATGCAAGGCGGACCGATTATGTCTGCTGTTGCCGGAAAGGCTGTTGCACTTAAAGAGTGTGCAACTCCTGAATATCAAAAGTATGCAAAGGATGTAATCGTGAATGCGAAGGCACTTTGCACAGCTCTTGAAGGCGAAGGAATGCGCGCAGTTTCAGGTGGAACACAAACTCACTTGGCACTTATTGATATTCGTGGAACAGGTGTTAATGGCAAAGTCGCTGACGAACGTTGCGGCAATGCAGGAATTGTTCTGAATAAGAATTCAATTCCTTTCGATCCTGAGAAGCCAGGAATCACCAGCGGTATTCGCGTAGGAACACCTGCGACAACTACACAAGGTATGGGCGTTGAAGAGATGAAGACCATTGCTTCATTGATTTCTCGTGCAATCCGTAGCGAAGACCCAACGGTATTGGCAGGAATTAAAAGCGAAGTTCACGCGTTAACTTCGAAATTCCCAATTTACAACGCATAGACTTACTCCATGCGTGAGTACATGTTCACATTGCTGCTTTCTGCAGCGCTGTGTTATCTGATTACTCCATTCGTTAAAGCTCTCGCCACAAAATTTGGTGCTGTTGCTTTGGTGCGCACGAGAGATGTGCATACATCACCAACTCCACGCTGGGGCGGAGTAGCCATGTGGGCCGCGATGTCGATCACTTTCATCATCGTGCAGCACCTAACACTTGTTGGAAAGTCTTTTGGTCACGAAGCACAAGGAATTTTCCTAGCCGGAACTTTTCTTGTTCTGCTTGGAATGGCTGATGATCGCTTCCAATTAGATGCACTTACCAAGTTGGCAGGTCAGGCACTGGCTGCCGGCATCCTGCTTATCTATGGAATTCAAATCTTGTGGCTTCCAATTAATGGAGTAATAACTCTTCCGCCAAGTATTGGCCAGCTCGTAACAGTTTTAATTGTTCTAGTCACAATCAACGCCGTTAACTTTATTGATGGGTTGGATGGATTAGCTGCAGGCATTGTTGCGATTGCAGGAGCAGCATTCTTCACATTTGCTTATCTATTGGCTGTGGTGTGGGGCTTTAGTCGCGCAGGCGCACCTTCTCTTATGACTGCTGTGCTTATTGGAATTTGCTTAGGTTTCTTGCCCCACAACTCACACCCTGCGCGAATATTTATGGGCGATTCAGGTTCTATGTTCTTAGGTTTATTGCTGGCATCAGCTGCAATTACTTTAACTGGACAAGTCGATCCGAATGCAATTTCAGCTGTCGAAGCAGGACCAACTTTGTTGCCGTTGTTGTTGCCATTTGCAGTTCTTGCAATACCGCTAGCTGATTTAGTTCTTGCAATTTCTAGACGTTTGCGTGCGGGGCGTTCTCCATTCGCGCCAGATAAAGATCACCTGCATCACAGATTACTTTCAGCAGGAAATTCACATGTCAGAACAGCTGTGATCATGTATTTGTGGACAGCAACCCTTGCCTTTCCGATAACTATTTCCGCATTCGCACCAATGTGGGTTGCCCTTCTTACTGCTGCAGTACTTGCAATAATCACAATCGTTGTGACTCGAACTGGTAAGAAGGATTCGGTTTATGTCTGAGCAAAAGAGCGCTGAAACTTTAATGTTGCGTGGTGCATTAGTCCCATCTTTTATTGTTGGAGTTATTGCTATTGGATTTAGTACTTTCTTTGTAGGACTCTCTGGTTTTCTCGGCGCACTGATCGCGCAATTCGTTGTTATTATTTATTTTGCAATTCATATCGGAGTATCTCGAATTGCAAGAAACCTCGATCCAATGAGCACGATGGCACTTGCTGTATTTTCATACTTTGCAAAGCTACTTTTTCTTGGAGTTTTTCTCTATTTACTCAGTGCATTTACTTCACGTGAAAGCATCAACAGAACAAGTTTTGGTGCAACGGCAATTGGGCTTACTTTTGCGTGGCTAGGCGGAGAAATTGCCAGTTACATGAAATTGCGCATACATTTACCCCTGCCCGAAATTAAGCCTTAAAAATTAAGTAGTCGCGGACAAAGGAGTTGGCACATGGCAACACGTGATGAAAATGCTGGGTGGTCAATCATTGGTTATTTGCTCTCCGGACTACTTTTCTGGGGCGCAGTTGGCTGGGCACTTGATAAGTGGCTCGGGACTACCTTTCTACTTTTGACTGGGCTGATCGTGGGCGCTGGCTCAGGTATTTACCTGGTCTGGCTTCGCTTCGGCCGCGAATAAGAGCTTCTTTGGGGCTACGTGCCCACCCTTTTTCCGATTTCACAGGCGGGACTTTTCCGCATAAGGTTGCCCGCAGAACGCATCCCCGGCGTCTAACTGATAAGTCCGTCTGATTTCATTCGAGTTTATTTGAAGGAGTGTGCGTGCGCTCGTTAGTGGTTTTAAGCGCAGAGGGTGAAGGCTTCGTCCCACCTAGTAGCAACGACTTCGAACTCCCACCAATTTTTGGCGAGAATGTTTTCACGACTAAACCAATTTTCATGGTTTTTCTCTCAGTAATTTTAGTTTCAATATTTTTCATACTCTCTTCACGTAAAGCATCGATTGTTCCTTCAAAATTCCAATTTGCGGGTGAGAGCGTCTACGCATTCGTGCGTAATGATCTAGCAAGAGATGTTATCGGCCATGACTTCATGCGCTTTGTTCCATACCTCTTCACACTCTTTACATTTATTTTGACGAACAACCTCTTCGGAATTATTCCGTTCTTACAATTCCCAACAATGTCTCGTGTTTCATTTCCTTACGTCTTGGCCGCGAGCGTTTACTTGGTTTTCCACTACGTTGGAATTCGCAAGCAAGGTGCGTGGAAATACTTTAAAGAAATCATGTTCATGCCTGGTGTTCCAAAGGCTGCATACATTCTGATTACACCGCTTGAGTTGCTGACATTCTTACTTGTTCGCCCACTCACGCTTTCACTTCGTCTATTTGCAAATATGTTTGCAGGGCACTTGCTCCTGCTCGTCTTTATCTTGGGTGGAGAACATCTACTCCAAGGTGTTATTGGTTTGAAGTTAATCAGTCCGTTTGCCTTCTTTATCGGCATCGTTCTGACTTTCTTTGAATTCATGGTCCAGTGTCTACAGGCGTACATCTTTACTCTGTTGGCAGCTCTATACATCGCCGGCGCCCTTGCCGACGAGCACTAATTAGGTACACACCTAAAGAAAAGAAAAAAGGAGAAAAAAATGGAAGGCACACTTAACCTGGTCGGTTTTGGCCTCGCAGCAATCGGTCCTGGTATTGCAACCGGACTTATCTTCGCCGCATATATCAACGGCGTTGCTCGTCAACCAGAAGCACGCAGCGTTCTACAGCCAATCGCGTTCCTTGGATTCGCACTTGCTGAAGCGCTTGCACTCTTCGGTCTCGTTCTCGCATTCGTTCTCTAATAGCAAACGCACTAACTAAAGAGCTAATAGAAGAGAGTAAAAATGTCTAAATCAGTGATCTTGGCTGCAGGAGAGAAAATCAATCCGCTAGTTCCGCACACAGCAGAACTAATAGTTGGAACGATTGCTTTCACTCTTCTCTTCCTTGTCTTGAGAAGCAAAGTTGTGCCGATGTTTGAAAAAGCATTTACGGCTCGTACTGAAGCGATTCAAGGTGGCATGGAGCGTGCAGAAAAAGCACAGCTCGAAGCACAGCGCGCACTTGTTCAATACAACGAACAGTTGTCTAAGGCACGCGAAGAAGCACAAACTCTTCGCGAAGAAGCACGCGCACAAGGATCAGCCATTGTTGAAGAACTTCGCGCTAAAGCTCAGGAAGAAGCAGCACGCATTACTGCAGCTGCACACGCATCCATTGAGGCAGAGCGTCAACAAGCAGTGACTTCACTTCGTAACGAAGTTGGAACACTTGCAGTTGAACTTGCATCAAAGATCGTCGGAGAAGCACTAGAAGACCAGGCCCGTCAATCACGCATCGTGGATCGCTTCCTTGATGATTTAGAGAAGTCCAAGAAGTAAGAACTAGAAGTAAGAACTAGAAGTAAGAAAAGGAAACAGGAACCAGTAATGAGAAATCACTTCGGTGGCAGAAGCCGTCAATCACTTGTGGTTGCACGTGGCTTCATTGATGCTGCAGCAAAAGGCTCAACAGCCGATGCCGCATCTCAACTCTCTGCTGAACTCTTCTTTATTACATCAGTTCTTAGTTCAAATATCTCGTTGCGTCGAGCGGTCAATGACCCTTCACGTGATGCGAAATCAAAGGCAGTACTGCTTAAGGAAATTTTCGGAAAGAGCGTTGGCGCACCTGCACTAAACGTAATCACTGGCGTCAGTGAGTTGCGCTGGTCAGCCTCGTCCGATCTTGTAGAAGTACTAGAACAACTAGCAATCGAAGCAGAAGCATCAGCTGCAAATATCGCAAATGAATTAGATCGAGTAGAAAGCGAGCTCTTTACAGTTGCTCGCGCTATCTCAACATCTTTTGAATTGCGTAGCGCCTTGATCACTGCAGGAGCAGATAAAGCCAAGTCAGCTCTCATCGCAGATCTACTTGGAAAGAACTCATCATCATCGACAATCAAACTCGTCAACCACGTTGTAAATAACTGGCGTGCACGCAGTGTTGAGGCCGCTTTTGATGATTACCAATACGCACTTGCTGCACGTCGCAACCGCCTCATCGCAGTTGCTCGCACAGCAGTAGCTCTTTCATCTGCTCAGTACGACCGCTTGGTGGCAGCACTGACACAACAACTTGGCCAACCAGTTCGCGTAAATGTTGAAGTTGATCCATCTGTAATCGGTGGACTTTCAGTCAAATTTGCTGACGAATTAGTTGATGGAACACTCGTTAATCGCATCGCATCAGCAGGTCGCACACTTGCTGGTAAGAGTGCGTAAAGAAGATTTAACTAGAGAAGAAAAAGGAAAAGGGAGAAAAAAATGGCGGAGCTAACGATCCGACCTGATGAAATCCGTGATGCACTCGCGAATTTTGTTAAGTCATACGATCCAGGCGTTGCAGCTCGAGACGAAGTAGGAACTGTTAGCCAAGCTGGTGACGGTATTGCTCGCGTCGAAGGTCTGCCTTCAACAATGGCGAACGAACTCTTAAAGTTTGAGAACGGAACGCTAGGACTTGCACTCAACCTCGACGTCCGCGAAATCGGTGTTGTTATCTTGGGTGGTTACGAAGGTATTGAAGAAGGAACATCAGTACGCGGAACAGGTGAAGTTCTCTCTGTTCCAGTTGGTGACGCGTTCCTCGGTCGCGTGGTTGATCCACTCGGTCGCCCAATTGATGGCAAAGGCGAAATTAAAGCTGATGCACGACGCGCACTTGAATTGCAGGCTCCCTCTGTAGTTCAACGTCAACCAGTTAAGGAACCACTTGCAACTGGTATTAAAGCTATTGACTCAATGACTGCGATTGGTCGTGGACAGCGTCAGTTGATTATCGGTGACCGCCAAACCGGTAAGACAGCTGTTGCAATTGACACAATCATTAACCAACGCGAAAACTGGAAGTCTGGAGATCCAAAGAAGCAGGTAAAGTGCATTTACGTTGCTATTGGTCAAAAGGGTTCAACAATTGCATCCGTTAAGGGCGCACTTGAAGAAGCTGGTGCAATGGAATACACAACCATCGTTGCATCGCCTGCATCAGATCCAGCAGGATTTAAGTACCTCGCTCCTTACACCGGTTCTGCAATTGGTCAGCACTGGATGTACAAGGGCGAGCACGTTCTTATTGTTTTTGATGATTTATCAAAGCAAGCTGAGGCTTATCGTTCAGTCTCATTGTTGCTACGTCGTCCACCAGGTCGCGAAGCGTACCCAGGCGATGTTTTCTACTTGCACTCACGTCTTCTAGAACGTTGCGCAAAACTCTCCGACGAGTTGGGCGGCGGTTCAATGACTGGACTTCCAATCATTGAAACAAAGGGAAATGACGTTTCTGCGTTTATTCCTACAAACGTTATTTCTATTACTGATGGTCAGTGCTTCCTTGAAACAGATCTCTTTAACGCGGGCGTACGTCCAGCGATTAACGTAGGTGTTTCTGTTTCTCGTGTAGGTAGCTCAGCACAAACAAAGGCGATGAAGAAGATCGCTGGTCGTTTGCGTCTTGACCTTGCACAGTTCCGCGAACTCGAAGCTTTCGCAGCATTCGGTTCGGATCTAGATGCTGCATCAAAGGCACAGCTAGAACGCGGCGCTCGCATGGTTGAACTACTTAAGCAAGGTCAGTACTCACCGTATTCACTAGAACGCCAGATTGCATCTATTTGGGCTGGAACTACTGGAAAGCTCGATGATGTTGCAGTTGCAGATATTCGCCGCTTTGAATCAGAACTACTTGATTTCATTGCTCGTGAACGCAAAGCAATCTTCGATGTAATTTCAGAGACCAAGCAGCTAGAAGATGACACAGTTAAGTCACTCGAAGAAGCTGTTTCTGCATTTAAGAAGATCTTCGTTCCAAGCGTTGCAGCTGCAGTTAATGAAGCAGAAGCAGCAGCTCTCGAAGGTGAAGGCGCAGAACAAATTACTAAGCACGTGCCACCTTCCCAAGCGGCGGTGAAGAAGTAACAAATGGGTGCCCAACTTCGCGTTTATCGCCGACGGATGCGATCCGTTAAAGCGACCAAGAAAATTACGAAAGCTATGGAATTAATTTCCGCTTCTCGTATTGTCAAGGCGCAGCAACGAGTCGCAGCTTCAACTCCTTATGCAAATGAGTTGACCCGTGCTGTATCCGCAGTTGCCACGTACTCATCAACAAATCACCCGTTGACTACGGCATCAGAGAATCCAAAGCGCGCAGCGATATTAATTATCTCTGCAGACCGCGGTATGGCTGGTGCCTATTCAAATAACGCGATCAAGGAAGGCGAGCAACTCGCTGCCCTTATTCGCTCACGTGGATTAGAAGTTGCTTCCTATCTCGTTGGACGCAAAGCAGTGAATTATTACCGATTCCGTAACCGCGCAATCGCCGGTTCATGGAGCGGATTCTCAGATACTCCAACGTATCAAGATGCAAAGAGCGTTGCTGATGCGCTTATTCAGGCGTTCTTGGCTGATGCACAAACAGATAAGGGTGGCGTGGATGAAATCCACATCGTCTTTACAGAGTTCAAATCAATGTTGACTCAAAACGCACTTGCTAAGCGCATGTTGCCTCTTGAGGTTGTTGAAAGTGATGCACCTGTTGCATCTGGCTTATTGCCAATGTATGAATTCGAACCTAACGCAGAAGTAGTTCTCAATGCGCTTCTTCCACGATATATCGAGGCTCGAGTATTTAACGCAATGTTGCAATCAGCGGCTTCCGAGCATGCAGCTCGTCGTCGCGCAATGAAGTCAGCAACTGACAATGCTGATGAATTAATTAAGTCTCTAACAAGACTTGCGAACGCGGCTCGTCAGGCCGAAATTACACAAGAGATCAGCGAAATTGTTGGCGGCGCAGACGCGTTGTCCTCGGCAAATGCAGGGAGTGAATGATGTCGAAAGAAAATAGCGGTAAGGGCCGCGTAGCTCGAGTTATCGGACCGGTGGTGGATATTGAATTCCCAGCCGATTCAATGCCTTCGATCTTTAACGCGCTACACGTAGATGTGACCATGAGTGGTCAGACTCGTACGTTGACCCTCGAAGTTGCACAGCACATTGGTGACAACCTCGTGCGCGCAATCTCTATGCAACCAACTGATGGAATGGTTCGAGGTGCTCAGGTATCAGATACTGGCGCTGCGATCTCTGTTCCAGTTGGCGATGTAACAAAGGGACACGTATTTAATACTCTTGGTGAATCACTAGATGTTCCAACCTCTTCACTCGACATCAAAGAGCGTTGGCCAATTCACCGTAACGCGCCAGACTTTGACCAACTCGAATCAAAGACTGAAATGTTTGAAACCGGCATCAAGGTTATTGACCTACTCACACCATATGTAAAGGGCGGAAAGATCGGTCTATTCGGTGGTGCAGGTGTTGGTAAGACAGTTCTTATTCAGGAAATGATTTATCGCGTAGCTGAAAACTTCGGTGGTGTATCTGTATTCGCCGGTGTTGGTGAACGTACTCGTGAAGGTAATGACTTGTTCCTTGAAATGACAGAGACCGGCGTTATTAATAAGACTGCCTTGGTCTTCGGTCAGATGGATGAACCACCTGGAACGCGTCTTCGTGTTGCGTTGTCAGCACTCACAATGGCGGAGTACTTCCGCGATGTTCAGAAGCAAGACGTGCTCTTGTTCATCGATAACATCTTCCGCTTTACACAAGCAGGTTCTGAAGTATCAACTCTTCTTGGACGTATGCCATCTGCAGTGGGTTACCAGCCAACGCTTGCAGATGAAATGGGTCAGCTACAAGAACGTATTACTTCAACACGTGGTCACTCAATTACATCGATGCAGGCAATTTATGTTCCTGCAGATGACATTACTGACCCAGCACCACACACAACATTCGCGCACTTAGATGCAACAACAGTGTTATCACGTCCGATTTCAGAGCTTGGTATTTACCCAGCTGTGGATCCACTTGACTCAACATCTCGCATCTTGGATCCTCGCTATATCGGTGAGCACCACTTCCGTGTTGCCAACCGCATTAAGCAGATCTTGCAGCGCTACAAGGATCTACAAGACATCATTGCGATCCTTGGTATCGACGAACTCTCAGAAGAAGATCGCATTCTTGTTGGACGTGCTCGTCGTATTCAACGCTTCTTGTCGCAAAATACATTCGTAGCAAAGGTCTTCACTGGTATCGACGGTTCATTCGTTCCACTAGCAGACACAATTGCAGCATTCGAAGCACTTGCAGATGGAAAGTACGACCACATTCCAGAGCAGGCATTCTTCATGTGCGGTGGATTAGATGACGTAGAACGCAATGCAGCAGCACTAGCAGCAAGCATTGGAAAGTAATAACAAATGACACTTAACGTCGAATTAGTATCGCCACAAGAGCGAGTCTGGTCAGGGCAAGCAAAGTTCATCTCTGCTCGCACTATCGAAGGTGATCTGGGTGTTCTGCCAGATCACGCTCCGCTCTTTGGCGTACTAGTCGACGGTGTTGTTCGTATCGATGGTGTTGATGGATCATCGACAGAATTCAATGTTCACGGTGGATTTATCTCAGTTTCAAATAACCGCGTATCAATTCTTACCGAATCAACAAATAAATAGTAAGTAAACGCTGCAGCGCCTTATTTAAGGTGATGTTCAGTCTGAATCAAGCGGACTGTCTGCGATTTTCCTCGCATAACAAGAGACTGACTAATTGATCCATAGGACATATATCTAATTCCACGGAGTAATTCACCATCTGTGATTCCTGTTGCGGATAAGAAAACGTCATCAGAATTTACTAAATCTCGCGTTGATAGAACTTTCTTTAAATCATGGCCCGCAGCAATTGCACGTTCTTTTTCATCAGCATCTTTCGGATGAAGTAATCCTTGAATTGATCCACCCAGACAAATCATTGCTGCTGCAGTAATTACACCTTCAGGTGTTCCACCGATTCCCATAAGTAAATCGATTCCTGTTTCAGGACGAGCAGTTTCAATTGCTGCTGCAACATCTCCATCTTGAATTAATCTGATTCGAGCGCCAGCTTCACGAATCTCTTTGAGCAAAACATCATGGCGTGGGCGGTTGAGAACAACAACTGTTATGTCTGAAACGCTCATACCTTTTGCTTTTGCAACCGCTTGGATATTCGCCTTCGTTGTTGCGTTGATATCAATAACATGTGCGGCTTCTGGGCCGGTAACGATCTTGTTCATGTAAAAAACTGCAGATGGGTCATACATCGAACCACGCGGCGCTAATGCAATAACACTAATTGCGCCATTCATTCCATTTGCTGTCAGCGATGTTCCATCGATTGGATCTACTGCAACATCGCACGCTGGACCAAGGCCGTTGCCAACTTCTTCACCGTTATGAAGCATCGGTGCATCATCTTTTTCACCTTCACCGATTACAACAACACCTGACATATCGACGGTGTTGATCATTTTTCTCATCGCTTCAACCGCTGCTTGATCAGCTAAATTCTTTTCACCACGACCAACCCATGGTGCTGCTGCGATTGCGGCAGTTTCGGTAACGCGTACAAGTTCTAGGGCGAGGTTGCGATCTGGATTTTGTGGCGTACTCATCTTTATTCTCGAACCACATCTGCACCAAGTGCGCGCAATTGTTCTGCAAAGTTTGGATAGCCACGATCAACATGGAAAGCGCCATCAACAGTTGTTTCGCCTTCGCTAACCAGTGCTGCCAATACCAAGCCAGCACCTGCTCTGATATCTGTTGCTTCAACAGGTGCTCCTGATAGCTGTGAAATACCGTGAATTGAGGCGTGGTGGCCATCCACGGTGATGTGTGCGCCTAAGCGAGTTAACTCATTGACGAACATAAAGCGAGATTCAAAAACATTTTCAGTAACTATTGCATCGCCTGTAGCAATTGAGTTAAGTGCAATAACCATCGGCAATAAATCTGTAGGAAATCCTGGATAGGGAAGTGTTGATACATCAATGGATTGCGGACGCGAATCCATACGCACGCGTATTCCATCATCGGTACTCGTAATTATTGCTCCAGCGGATGTTAATTTCTCCAGCGGAATTTCCAGATCTTGTGGGCGTGCTCCGTGAATTGTGATGTCTCCTTGCGTCATGGCAGCAGCAAATGCCCATGTGCCGGTAATGATTCGATCTGCAATCGTTGCATGAGTTGCTGGGCTTAATTTTTTCACGCCTTCAATAGTGATAATTGGCGAACCAAGTCCACTGATTTTTGCACCCATTGCAATGAGAAATTCTCCGAGATCAACGATGTCTGGTTCGCGAGCAGCATTATCAATCGTTGTTGTGCCATTAGCTAAAACAGCTGCCGTCATAATATTTTCTGTGGCACCAACACTTGGGAAATCTAATTCAATCGTTGCGCCCTTTAATCCATTTGGCGCTTCTGCAACGACGTATCCATGTTCGATATGCGCCTTCGCGCCAAGTGCTTCTAAACCTTTGATGTGAAAATCTAAACCGCGTGAACCAATCGCATCTCCTCCAGGTAATGCAACTTCGGCTTGACCTGTGCGAGCAACGAGTGGACCAAGCACGTTAATTGATGCGCGCATTTTTCGAACTAAGTCATAGTCTGCGCGATGACCTGGTTTGTCGGGAACGTTAATTGAAATCTCTGAAGCATTTCGCTGTACAGAACATCCCAAACGAGTTAAGAGGTCAGACATGATGTCTACATCTGCAATATCTGGAACATTTGTAATCGTTGATGTTCCGGGCGCTAAGAGGGATGCGGCCATTAATTTGAGAACGGAGTTTTTGGCACCGGTGATGTGGACTTCGCCATGAAGGCGGGCGCCACCTTGGACGCGAAAACGATCAGTACTGGCCATGGCTACACCCCCTTTTCGATTATGAGTGGTCACATCGTAACTCTCCTAATAGGCTCCACCCATGGTTCATTTAACGCGTATTTACACGAAGACAGGCGATGACGGCACAACCTCCCTAGGAGATATGAGTCGCACATCCAAAAACGATCCACGCCTTGAGGCGTATGCAGATGTAGATGAAGCTAATTCATCCATCGGCGTAGTTCTATCAACTGATGAAATCAGTGGAGACTTTCGTGCGCTACTTGTTCGCATTCAAAATGATCTATTCGATGTGGGTGCAGACCTTTGTACGCCAGTAGTTGATGAACCAAAAATCGAACCTTTGCGTGTAGTTGAATCTCAAATTGCTTACTTGGAAGCACAAATTGATAAATTCAACGAACAGCTTGAACCGCTTGAATCATTTATCTTGCCATCAGGAACACCTGCGGCATCACACTTACATGTTGCGCGCACAGTCACACGTCGCGCAGAACGTCGTACATGGGCTGCAATTCACGCATTCGGTGGCGGAGTAAATCCATTGACTGCCAAATACCTCAACCGTTTATCGGATCTTCTCTTTGTACTTGCACGTGTTGCGAACAAAGAAATCGGCGATCAGTTGTGGGTTCCAGGAGCTAACCGCTAATTAGATTTAAAGAAGTTTCTATTATTTAAATCTGGAATAGCGTCATGGTGGCAACTAACAGCTATTCCGCTGGCCTTGATGTTGTTAAGTATTTTGCCATCAGCATCTTTATGCTTAATCTCGCTGATTAACATAATGCTTTGAAGATCCTTTGCCTTTGTTCCCTGGGAAATTGTGCGCAATGTTCCAAGAGTTGCTTCAATTTTTCCAGTCTTTAAATCAATTCGCTCAAATGTTGAATTAACTTCCCACCATGTGCAACCGACATCAGAGGCAACTGTTACGGCGCCGCACGCAAACTCATCACACTTACGAAGATCGGCACGCAAGAAAACCTTGGCTGGACTGAAATTATTTGATGCTTCACCCTGCAACTCTGCAGATGTTGGAATCTTTGCAAAGACTTCACCGTTTTGTGTAAACCCTTTAGGTGGCCACACTGCAGCAGGAGAAGGAATGACTTTCTTAGGAGCGCGCTTCTTTTTCTTTACGGCTTTCTTCTTAGCAGCAGGCTTTTTTGTGCTCTTTGCTGTTGCCTTCGCCGTGGCTTTAGCAGTGGCTTTAACTGTTGGTTTTGGCGATGGTTTAGCAGTTGGCGACGCAGCAAGAGCTGATGTTGTGGAGAGCGCGAGCACAGAAATTAAGAGTGTTGCGATTAACTTTTTCAATCTCTGCTCCACTTAAAGGTTCTAATTGCAAGGAATATTCCAGCAATGAGCCAGGCTAGCAAAATCAAAAAAGTACGCTCAGTTTCCCATGTTCCTGCGACTTCGCGTACAGCAAATGAATCCGGTAGAAAAACAGAGCGCATACCTTGAGTCATCCACTTAAGTGGAAAAAGCGCCGCAACTTGTTGCATCCAGCCAGGCAAATCTGTAAAGACGAAGAAGACTCCGCTGAAAAATTGAAGAATAATTACTACAGGTGAGACAACGGCAGATGCTCCGCGACCACTCTTTGGTACTGCAGCAAACGCAATACCTAGGGCAGTTGAAGCAGCGCTTCCTAAAACAATCAGCCACGTAAATGTGAGCCACTTATACGGATCTGTTGGAAGTTCGACGCCGAAGAAGATGATTCCGGCAGCTAGCAAGAGAACTACTTGAATAGCCATGCTGACGAATACCAAAATAGATTTTCCGATGAAGTAACTCGCAACGTGCATTGGTGTCCCACGCAAACGCTTAAGAGATCCGAACTCTCGTTCCATAGGAATAATGATTGCGAGTTGTTGAAAACCTGTATTTACAAGGCCCGATGCGATCATTCCCGCAACAAAGTATTGGCTAAATGTGACACCTTCGGCCAAAGTCGTCTTAAATACAGAACCGAAGATTGCAAGCAAAATAATTGGAAATGCCAGAGTGAAAACAACTGATTCGCGTTGGCGCATAAATTGTCGAATTTCTAAACCACCACGAGCGATACCTAAAGCAATTGTGGTTGGTAATGATTTTCTTGTGCTCACTTATTTTTCTCCAATCATGGAGAGGTAAATATCTTCAAGTGAAGGACGTAAAACCTGTAACTCTGGAATCTCACCAGGAAATTGCGCTGCTAGTCGACGGACCACTTCCGTTGGGTTATCGCTTAACTCTTCCTGAATCACGCCATCTGATTTCCATTGAATACGAGCTTTTGCAGATGCACGCCCACCTAATTGAGTTGGAGTGGATACTTCTAGAATTTTTCCACGAGCAATAACGGCAACTCGATCCGCAAGGGCTTCTGCTTCATCAAGGTAATGAGTGGTCAATAAAATTGTTGTTCCGCCTTCACGCAAGCTCTGAATCAAGGCCCAAAAAGCACGTCGAGCTTCCGGATCAAAACCTGTTGTTGGCTCATCTAAAAATAGAAGTTCTGGGGATCCAATAATTCCTAGACCAACATCTAAACGTCTGCGCTGTCCACCAGATAGCGTGCGAATCAGAGCGCCACGCTTTTCATCCAAGCCAACAGAGTGAATTACGTCTTCCACGTCGCGCGGATTCGAATAATATTTTGCAAAGTGCGAGAGAGTCTCTTGCACAGTCAGGTCGCCAGCATCAGCGGTAGATTGCAAAACAATCCCAATTCTGTTTCGCCAGATTCTTGATTGAACTCCGCGATTAGATGGATCAAAACCTAGAACTGAAATCGAACCTGAATCAGCTTTTCTAAAACCTTCAAGGATTTCAACGGTTGTCGTCTTTCCTGCGCCATTTGGTCCAAGCAGGGCGAAGATTTCGCCCTTGGCAATAGTGAGATCTATGCCATCGACAGCCTTTGTATCCGCATAAGTCTTGTGCAACCCTTGAACTTCAATGACGTTCACATGGCTACCTTGCCACAATTAAGACAAAAGTGCGAGAAAATAAGAACATGAGCCCGCGTAAGAATTATCCCAAAAACAAGCGGCCCAAGAGTGAAGATCGCGACATCGCAACTTCTAATCAAACTATTGAAGAACACACAGAAGGTTCTTATGTAGTTCGCAAAATTACTGGCTCGTCATCGAACAAACCATATAGATGTCCAGGTTGCGATCAGATTATTCCAATGGCAACACCACACACTGTTGCGTGGCTCGAAGGTGATGAAGATGGACGACGTCATTGGCATAACGCATGTTGGTCAAAACGTGGCGATAGAAAACCACGCGTTGAACGAACTAGAAATGCGCCGAGATATTAACCGAAGCGGCCATTGAGCCACTTAGTTAATTTAATAATCAACTTGTCGTTGCCCGCAGTGCGCTTAAAGCTAGTAAAGGCAATAGGCAATTGAAAACGTGCACGAACAATTGTGCGCGCATATGTAAATTCAAGAATTCCTTCAGGGCCATGAATGCGTCCATAACCGCTATCTTTCACGCCGCCAAAAGGAACAGAGGCCACGGCTGCAAATGAAATCGTTGAGTTAATGGCAACCATTCCACAGTGCAGTTGGGCTGCAATTCTTTTGCCTTGGCGCTTAGACCAAATAGATGCACCAAGTCCATAACGAGATGCGTTAGAGAGAAGGATTGCTTCATCAACATTCTTTACGCGGTTAATAACAATTGTTGGGCCAAAAGTTTCATCCTGCATTGCTAGTGAATCTTCCGGTACATCAACCAAAATAACAGGCTCGACGTAAGGATCTTTCACAGATTTTGCACCACCGTAAATTGCACGACCACCACTTTTAATGGCGTCCTTAATGTGGGAGGCAATAATGTCTAATTGTTTTGGCATTGTTGCTGGACCATAATTTCCAACACCTGGTTCGCCAGGCTTGATGGTTTTAACGGCATCTAACATCGCGGCAATAAACTCATCCGCAACGCTTTCAACGACGTATACGCGCTCAGCGCCAATACAAGTTTGTCCGCCATTAGACATCGATGACCAGATTGTGTTCTCAGCTGCACGCTTGATGTCCGCGTCGTGAGCAACGATTACGGGATCTTTTCCTCCGCATTCGAGCACAACAGGAGTCATAGTTTTAGCACATGTTGCCGCAACAACCATTGCGGTCTTTGTTGAACCTGTGAACGCTAATTTATCTACGTGAGCTTCGCACAGCGCGCGACCTGTATCACCAAGTCCTGTTACGCATAACAAAATATTTGAAAATGGTGCAACTTCTGCAAATGTGCGCGCAAGCCACACTCCAACTCCTGGTGTGTATTCACTTGGTTTAAAGACAACTGTATTTCCGGCAGCAAGTGCGTAAGCAATAGAACCCATCGGCGTAAAGATTGGATAGTTCCATGGACCAATTACTCCGACAACACCAACAGGGGAGCGTTCAACAGTTGCAGACATATTCGCCATTACTGCGCCAGGGGAGCGATGTGAAGTGCGCATTACTTCTTGCGCGTGACGCGCAGCCCACGCAAGGTGACCTGCTGCAAGTGATGCTTCAAGCTTCGCATCACTAACAGGTTTGCCAGTTTCCATTGAAATCAGCGCTGTGCACTCTTCAATGCGTTCCATAATTAACTTGCTCCACGCCAATAAAACTTTTCTGCGCCCGCGAAAACCGAGTGCTACCCACTTATCGGATGCAATCCGCGCTTGTGCAACAGCTACGCGAACATCGGCATCTGTATGAATAGGAAAAGTGCCGATTGCATCGCCGGTTACTGGGTAATGTGAGTCGAATGTTTTAGAACGTGTAGGCATGCGTAAAGAGTAGTCGCCACTTAATCCAGTTGCTAGATAAGATTGCTGACATGCCCGAACTAATTCGCCCCAGCACTGTTTTGCCCGCGGAGCGAACCCCATTTGTAGTTCGTACCGAAGATGGCATTGATCTTGTCGGCGAAATTGCACGAACTTTTGATGAAGCTGCCGGCACGATTTTAATGCTGCATCCGCTACCAACAGCCGGCGGAATGATGGATAGCCATGTATACAAAAAAGCTGCAAATAGATTGCCTGCAATGGCTGGCATAAATGTTGTCAGATTCAACACTCGCGGAACAACGAGCGAGGCAGGAACAAGCACTGGTCACTTCGATAATGCAGTATCAGAACGCTTTGATGTTGAGGCGCTGATCAATTATTGCTTTGATGAATTAAGAATTGAAAATCTCTGGGTTGTCGGTTGGTCATTCGGCACAGACTTAGCACTTAAATTTGCGCGAGATAAAAGAATCCAAGGTTTAATTCTTTTAAGTCCACCGCTGCGTTTTTCAACTGAAGAAGATCTGCGGTGGTGGGCCGAAGATGGTCGCCCTGTTATTGCACTAGTTCCCGAACATGATGATTACTTAAAGCCAGATGCCGCAAGGATAAGTTTTGCACCGCTAAAGCAAATTGAAATAATTGCAGTAGAAGACGCCAAGCATCTGTGGGTTGGAGAGCCTGCTGTGTATCGAGTCTTAAGCGAAATAACTAAAGTAATTGCACCAAATCGTTTGCCGTTACCGGAGGAATATTAAGAGTTATCCGCCCGCGGATAAACAACTTCATCCAAAATCAGAATAATTGCTGCAGCAATTGGCACAGCTAGTAATCCACCAATTAGTCCAAGTAGTGATGAACCAATAAGCGCTGCAACAATTGTTACTGCGCCAGGTACTTCAAGTGTCTTCTTCATAATTCGTGGTGTTACAACGTAATTTTCAATTTGTACGTACACAACGTAAGCAACGAATGCGATGATTCCCACGGGGATTGAAACGGTCAGCGCAAGAATTGTGAAAACGCCACAACCTAGGAAGTGTCCAATCAATGGAACGAGCGCGCATACAAGCACGACCATTGCAATAGCAACTGGTGAAGGTAGTCCAAGAATAATTCCGAGAACTAAAACAAAGATGGAAGCCATAAATGCAATAAAGATCTGTGCGCCAACAAAAGATCCAACACGAGCGATGATGGCATTAGTTAGTTTAGCTATGCGATCGCGACGGCTTGCAGGAGCAAGACGCACACCGAGTTCGACCATCTGAGGAAGAGAGGTGATGAAGTAGAGAGTAAGAACCAAAATGGTCAGAGCTGAGAAAGTTCCAGAAATAACTGACTTTCCAACACCGATGACACCACCAAATGTTGAAACTAAAAGAGTTCCATCTGCTGTGAATTCTTTTAGCTTTGCCTGCAATGTATCGATTAACGCGTACTGGTCATTAAATTTATTGATTGTTGTATTTGATTTGAGGTCTTGCAAAAGTGAAGGCAGATTATTAATCAGTTGCGAACCTTGTGAAACCACAGGTGGAATAACGACCCAGGCGAAAAAGATTACAAATGCGATAACACTGACAAAAATAATGGTGACGGCACTGACACGTGATATGCCACGAGAGCGAATAGCTTCGACTGCAGGATTAAGTCCTGTGGCTAAGAAAAGCGCGATAAGAATAAGTACAAATACTTGGCTAACACTTCCGAGAGCTCTCATTAAAATAATTGCACATAACGCACCGAGAGTTGCAACAAAACCAAAGTAAAAAGGATGTGAGCGATTTATAGGAGCGCCCATAACTCCGTAATTTGTTGCAACAACATCTTTTTTCTTACGAGGTTTTAAAATGCGTTTTGCTAGAGCCATAACCTCATTCTAAAGCACTCGTAAGCCGATAAGGCTCACTGTGAGAGAATAAGAACATGGCACTTCGAATTACTGGACTCGGCGAAGAAATCGCTGCCGTAACGGGGTTGCCGTGGCAAATGAGTTTAGAGAATTGGCCAGAAGATCCACTACTCGCGGAAAAGCGAGGCATTTCTCGTCACGTTGTTCGACTAGTGAGATCAAGTGATGATCCCGAAGCCGAGGTTTATGCAATTAAAGAAACCGTTGCTGAATTCGCAAATCGTGAATACAAAATTTTGCGTCAACTCAAACAATTAGGTGCACCCAGCGTTGATCCAATAGCCGTTGTAGAAGGTCGCACAGACAGCAACGGCGAAGAACTTCCGTGTGCTCTTGCAACACGTTTCTTGCCATATTCACTGCCTTATCGTGTCTTGCTCTCAGGAAATGTTTCAGCGCATGACATTACGACAATGACTAATGCTTTAGCGTTACTTCTTGTACGTCTGCATTTATTGGGATTTTGGTGGGGCGATTGTTCGCTTTCAAATACTCTCTTTAGACGCGACGCTGAAGGCTTTGCGGCATACCTTGTCGATGCTGAAACAAGTGAGTTTCAGAAAACATTGAGCGATGGACAACGAGAACATGATCTAGAGATTGCACACTTCAATGTGGCAGCAGAGTTAGAAGATCTTGCGTTATCTGGAGTTCTCTATCCAGAGATTGATCCGATCCGTGCGAGCGAAACTGTTATTAAACGTTACCGCCGGTTGTGGACAGCGCTTAAAGAACCACAGAAATTAGACCCAAGTGATCGCCACGCAGTTGAACGCGCAATGCGCGCACTACATGATCTTGGCTTTACTGTAGAAGAAGTATCTGTTTCATTAGATGGTGAAAACAAATCTCTTATCTTCCAACCAAAACTCGTTGCAGCTGGTTATCACCAAGCGCGCTTAATGGAGTTAATGGGACTTGAAACAGAAGAACTTCAGGCAAAACGTTTACTTGCATCCTTTGATAGATATCGATCACGCATGGAAGAACCACGTCCGCCTGTTAATCAAAGTGCACTTAAGTGGCTCAATGAAGTTTTCAGACCAACGCTTTCGCACGTGCCACAGGAGTTAGTGGGACGAGTTGAACCTGCTCAGATGTTTCATGAAATATTGGAACATCGCTGGTACTTGAGTGAGAAAGCTGGCGGCGACGTTGGACTTGATAATGCGACCAAGTCATATGTTTCTGAAATTCTTCCATTGAGAAGTGACTCTGGCAGAATCACCTCATGACGCTTCCTCCGAATTTTGGCCGCGCAGTAGATCTTTCATCCCTTGGAAAACCTGCACCACAAGCGCCATCAACTGTTGCTGGAATTTCAGTAACTCCGACAAATTTAACAACTGATTTTTTAGAGTATTCATCGACAAAACCTGCAATCGTTTTGTGCTGGTCACCCCGAAGCCCAGAATCAATTGCAACTCTTGCAATCATGGGTGAGTTGGAATCTGAAAGCAATGGTGCTTGGCGCCTTGGAAATGTAAACATTGATGAGCAGCCACAAGTGGCACAGGCGCTTCAGACAAAAACCGTTCCATATGCAGTTGCATTTGTTGCAGGTCAATTAGTTCCACTCTTTGAACAGCCATATGCAAAAGAACAAATTGCGCTAGTAATTAATAAGGTTCTTGAACTATCTGCACAACAAGGCGCAGGTACAGCTCCTGCAGAAGTAATCGAACCTGAGGAAGAAGAAGCGTTGAAGGCACTTGAAACGGGAGATTTCGCAACCGCTCAAGCCGCCTACAAGAAATTATTGGCCCGTAAACCACACGATGCATTCGCAAAGTTAGGTTTGGCTCAAACAGAGTTATTCATTCGCACAGATGGTTTAAACCCAGAAGAGACAAAGTCAGCGGCTCAGAAAGATCCACTCGATGTTGCCGCAGCAATGGCGTGCGCGGACATAGAAATCATTAGCGGCGAAGTACAACCAGCATTTGATCGCCTATTGCACTGTGTTAGGAATTGTTCAGATAACTCTAAGAAGCAGGCAAAAGATCACTTGCTGGCACTCTTTGCTTTAGTAGATCCTTCAGATCCACGATTAATAAAAGCACGTAGCGATTTAGCTAACGCACTCTTTTAAGAATCAGCCAGAACCTTCTGTGTTGCCTGCGTCCGCAGCACGCACATCATTAATCTGATACTTATCAATCGCTTCTTGAACCAACTTAGGTTTGATTTCACCTTGAGCAGCTAATTGCTGAAGCGCTGAAATAACAATTGATTCTGCATCAACTTTAAAGTGGCGACGTAGTGCACCGCGTGTATCTGAAAGACCAAAGCCATCTGTTCCAAGAGTTGTAAATGGTTGTGTAACCCACGGAGCAATTTGCTCTTGCACTGCGCGCATAAAGTCAGAAACAGCAACAACTGGACCCTTTGCGCCATCCAATTTGCGAGTGATGTACGCGGTGCGCTGATCTTGTGGATTGAGCATGTTGTGACGATCAACTGCAAGACCATCTCGACGAAGTTCATTCCATGAAGTTACTGACCAGACAGATGCTGCAATATCGAAATCTTCTGCTAATAACTTCTGAGCTTTGAGTGCCCAGTTAACGCCAACACCGGAAGCTAAGAGTTGAACGTTTTTCTTACTCTTAATTGTGGCTGGTGCGTAGAGATAAATACCGCGCAGCAGACCATCGACATCTAGGTTTTCAGGTTCTGCTGGTTGCACGTATGGCTCGTTATAAACGGTTAGGTAATAGAAAATATTCTCTGAATTAGGGCCATACATACGGCGCAGACCATCTTTAACGATGTGACCAAGTTCGAAAGCAAAAGCTGGATCGTATGAAACTACTGCAGGATTTGTTGAGGCGAGAAGATGTGAGTGACCATCTTCGTGCTGCAAACCTTCTCCATTAAGAGTTGTACGTCCTGCAGTTGCTCCAACTACAAAGCCACGCACAAGTTGATCGGCTGCTGCCCAGAAAGCATCTCCTGTGCGTTGGAAACCAAACATTGAGTAGAAGATATAAATAGGAATCATTGGTTCATCGTGTGTTGAATAAGAAGAACCAACTGCTGTAAATGAAGCAACTGATCCCGCTTCGTTAATACCTTCGTGAAGAATTACACCTTCAGTAGATTCCTTGTAAGAAAGCATTAGTTCGCGGTCAACGGACATGTATTTCTGTCCATTTGGTGAATAAATCTTCAGAGTTGGGAAGAGTGAATCCAAACCAAAAGTGCGTGCTTCATCCGGAATAATTGGAACAAGACGTGCACCAAGACCAGGATCCTTAATCAAATCCTTGAGCATACGAACAAACGCCATTGTTGTCGCAACTTCTTGATGCCCTGAACCGCGCTTTACAGATTCAAATGCTGAGTCATCTGGCTGTGGCAGTGGCTTTGAAACACTGCGACGACGTGGAATAGAGCCGCCGAGTGCTTGGCGACGTTCTGCCAAGTATTTAGCTTCTGGCGAATCTTCAGCTGGCTTGTAATAAGAAGGTAGGTACGCATCGAGTTTGTCATCAGTAAGTGGAATCTGAAGACGATCGCGGAATTGCAAAATATCTTCCTTAGTCATCTTCTTCATCTGGTGCGTTGAGTTGCGACCTTCGAAGTGTGAACCAAGTGTCCAACCCTTAATTGTTTTAGCAAGAATTACTGTTGGGCGGCCATTGTCTTGAACTGCTGCCGTGTATGCGGCAAAGAGTTTGCGGTAATCATGTCCACCGCGTTGTAGTCCCCAAATTTGATCATCTGTGTATCCGGAAACCATTGCAGCAGTACGAGGATCGCGACCGAAGAAGTTCTCGCGAATGAATGCACCGTTCTCAGCCTTAAATGTCTGGTAATCACCATCGAGTGTGGTGTTCATAAGGTTTACGAGTGCGCCTTCGCGATCTTGTGCAAGCAAAGGATCCCAACCGCGACCCCAAATAACTTTGATTACGTTCCAGCCAGCGCCACCGAAGATTGATTCGAGCTCTTGAATAATCTTTCCGTTACCGCGCACAGGACCATCGAGACGTTGCAAGTTACAGTTAACAACGAATGTGAGGTTATCTAATTTCTCACGAGTTGCTAATCCGATTGCACCGAGAGTGTCTACTTCATCAACTTCGCCATCTCCAAGGAATGCCCAGACGCGTTGATCTGATGTGTCTTTGATTCCGCGGTTATGTAAGTAACGATTAAAGCGTGCTTGATAAATAGCATTGATTGGACCAATACCCATTGACACTGTTGGGAACTGCCAAAAATCTGGCATCAAACGTGGATGTGGGTAAGAAGATAATCCACCTGCAGGATGTGAAAGTTCTTGGCGGAATCCATCTAATTGATCTTCGGTAAAACGTCCTTCAAGAAATGCACGTGCATACATTCCGGGAGATGCGTGACCTTGGAAGAAGATTTGATCTCCGCCACCTGGATGATCTTGCCCGCGGAAGAAGTGGTTAAAACCAACTTCGTACAACGCAGCAGATGATGCATAAGTAGAAATGTGTCCGCCGACTCCAACACCAGGACGTTGCGCGCGATGCACGAGCATCGCTGCGTTCCAACGATTAAATGCACGAATGCGTCGCTCGATTGCTTCATCGCCAGGAAATTCTGGTTCGTGTGCAGGAGAAATAGTGTTGATGTAATCAGTTGTGCGAAGTGCAGATAACGGAACACCATTTTCGCGCGCATGCTTTAGAAGATTAAGCATTAAGTAACGAGCACGTACCGGTCCTGCATGCTTGAGGGCTTGATCAAAGGATGCTTGCCATTCGGCGGTTTCACTTGGGTCGACATCCACCAGCTGTTCGATGATCTGGTCTGGCGCCTCAAATGTTTCGCTCATAGACGTATTCTCCACGTACTGGCCAGTTAGTGGAAATTGAAGCCAATCAAAGCGAGCAAAACACTTGCGCTCGCGCCAATCATTGTGTGGACTTAGCCCGTGGCAAGCAGACTGGGATTAGCCCAAGGCGACCTTGTACTCGAGGTCGGCTACGAAGATGGATGCGATGAAGAACTTCGTGCAGCCATCAAATCAATCACTGGAACCGATTTCTTACATAGTGATATCAGCGAAGTAGTTGATGCGGTTATTTTGTGGTGGCGAGATGGCGATGGCGATCTCGTTGATGAATTAGTAGATGCACTTACATACTTATCTGAAACCGGTCCGATATGGGTTCTTACTCCAAAGCTTGGTCGCCCGTATCACGTTGAACCAAGTGAGATTCAAGATGCCGCGCCAATTGCTGGCTTAAGCCAAACATCAACGATTCCGCTTGCCAAAGATTGGACCGCCACACGTCTAGTGGCACGTAAAGCCGGCAAACGATAAGTTTGCGCACATGACACTAACAATTGGCCAAGCGGCTCCAGAATTTAACTTGATGGATCAACACGGAACACAAGTTTCTCTCTCTTCATTTAAGGGAAAGAAAAATGTAGTTGTTCTCTTCTATCCATTCGCATTCTCAGGTATCTGCACAGGCGAACTCTGCGCGCTACGCGATGATCTTGCAGCATTTCAAAATGACAATGTTCAATTGTTAGCAGTCTCTTGCGATCCAATGTATGCACAACGTGCATTCGCAGAACAAGAAGGTTACAAGTTCCCAGTACTCGCAGACTTCTGGCCACATGGCGCAGCAGCAAAGGCGTACGGAGTTTTCAATGAAGAACGCGGCTGCGCAATACGTGGCACATTCGTAATTGATAAAGAAGGAATCCTGCGTTGGCAGGTAGTAAATGGCCTAGGCGATGCGCGTAACGTCGCTGATTACAAGGGTGCAATCGCATCTCTTTAATAGGTTAGACTTAGGGCTCCACTTAACGGTGGAACTTAAGGGTGCTTAGCTCAGTGGTAGAGCGTCTCGTTTACACCGAGAATGTCGGGGGTTCGAAACCCTCAGCGCCCACCAGCAACAAGGAGTCCATACATGTCAATCAAAAACAATGGCGTAATCAATCATCCGCAAATAGTTGTCTGCGGAATTGCCGTAGACATTTACTCCATCATGATGACAGATCTCTATGACCCATCAGCAATTCCTGGTGCGTGGAGAAAATTCTGGGCAGAGTTTCCAAAGAGTGCGCTTCCGGGTAATTCAGTGGCTTATGGCGTATCAACTCCAGTTGCAGGAACTGCGGGTCAATTACATTACGTTGCTGGCGTTGAAGTGAGTACAGATTTTATTGCTCCTACAGGATTTGAAATTACAACAATTCCTGCTGGAAATTATTTATCACTAGATCACGTCGGTAGCATTATGGAGTTAGCACCTTCTTATGCCGAGGCATATGGAGTTGCTTTTCCTTCTGCAGGCTTAGAAATGCGTGAAGGTCCACACTTAGAAATTTATGATGCCACGTTAGATCCAATGTCTGATTCATACGTGATGGGTATTGCGATTCCAATTAAGTAAGTGAATTCGGCTTAACCCCCTAGAATTGGAGGCGTTATGAAAGCCAACCCCAGCGACCAGCGTCAGATTCTAGACATTCAGAATTTTGATTTCACTACTGCAACTCTAAAAAACAAAGCAGCAAATCTTCCTGAAATCGCTGAAATAAATAAGCTAACAATCCGTGCAAACAACGCTCGCGATTTACGCATCGCTGCTCAAACAGAAGCTAGTGATGTGCAACGTGAACTCACTCGTGCAGAGGGCGATGTCGAACAAGTTGTTACTCGCATTACCCGCGATGAAGGTCGCCTTAATTCGGGTACAGGATCAGCCAAAGATTTAGAGGGTTTAACTCACGAAGTAGAAACCCTCAATAAGCGCCGTGCAGAGCTCGAAGAAGTTGAACTCGAAATCATGATGCGAATGGATTCAATCAAAGAGCGCATTACGACTCTAGAAAAAGAAGAATCAGACCTTGCTGCTCAAATAGCTGACCTTGAAATTAAGAAAGAAAACGCTCTAACTGTTATCAATTCAGATATTGAAAAGATTGCGCAAGACCGCAGTGAAACTACTAAATCTGTTGATGCCGCACTTCTCGAGTTATACGAAAAGATCAGAACTGGTGGGGGATCAGGTGCCGCACCACTTAAGGGCGGTCAATGCGGTGGCTGTAATCTTTCAATCAATGCCGTTGAGCTGAAGAGAATTTTAGATTTAAGTGAAGATGAAGTTGTTCGCTGCGAAGAGTGCCGCTGCATTTTGGTGCGTGGAGTTTAAGCAATGGCTAGAGCATTTACATTAACCGCAGATGGCGGATCACGTGGAAACCCTGGTCCTGCTGGTTATGGCGCAGTTGTTAGCGAAGATGGAAAAATTGTTGCAGAGCTCTATGACTACATCGGCGTAGCAACTAATAACGTTGCCGAATACCAAGGACTTATTGCAGGATTAATTCACATTCATTCACTCGATTCAGAAGCAACTGTTGAAGTGCAAATGGATAGCAAGCTAGTTGTCGAACAGATGAGTGGACGTTGGCAGATTAAGCATTCAAATATGCGTGAGCTAGCTTCACAAGCACGCGCTGCACACACCCCATCACTTGTTAAGTATTCATGGATTCCACGCGACTTAAATTCACACGCTGATCGCTTAGCAAACAAGGCACTCGATAATGAAAGTGGCGGCTCAGAAACTCACGCACCTGTTCAGATTAATTACCTCACTGATCGCCTTCGCTCTGATGAAGTTCCAACGACTATTTATTTGATTCGCCACGGTGAAACACCAATGACACCAGAGCGCCGATTCTCTGGTTCAAGCCATAACGATCCAGGTTTATCAGATGATGGTTTGGCACAAGCTGCAGCAGTTGCAAATGTTATTGAAGAGATAAAACCAGATGTTTTGATTTCATCTCCGATGAAGCGCGCACAGCAAACAGCACATGCAATTGCTCAATCAACTCACTTGCCAATTATTGAAGATGAAATCTGGACCGAACTTTCCTTTGGCCACTGGGATGGGTTAACAACACAAGAAGTTCGCGAAAAATTCGGCGAAGAGTACGAAGCATGGCTGTCATCAACTGCTGTTGCACCAAAAGAAGGCGAATCACATAATTCAATTGCTGCTCGCATCGAAGCAGGACTCAGCCACATAGTAGATACATATCCAGGCAAAAAAGTTGTTGTTGTTACTCATAATATGGTCATTCGTCACGCAGTTCGCATCACTGTTGGCGCACCAATTGATGGCGTTTTCCATATAGATATAAAGCCAGCATCTGTTACTTCTTTAACTATCTGGCCAAGTGATGGTTTACGTTGCTTACGTATGGTCAGCAACGACGCACATTTAAGTTAATTTGCGCGTAAATAAATCTCATTTACTAATTACTTATCCCTGCCGTATCCTTAACTACTGAAGAGTCGCCCGGATCACCGCGTTGTCGCAAGACACCGAGGAAAGTCCGGACTTCACAGAGCAAGGCGGTGGGTAACGCCCACCCGGAGCAATCCGCGGGAACAGTGCAACAGAAAGTAAACCGCCAATAGAAATATTGGTAAGGATGAAACGGTGGTGTAAGAGACCACCAGCAATTGCAGTAATGCAGTTGGCTATGTAAACCCCGCCTGAAGCAAGACCACGCAGTTGGCGTTTGAGTGCTGCTCGCACGAGTCAACGGGTAGGTTGCTTGATTACGTAAGTGATTACGTAACTAGATGGATGGTGATCTCTCGCAAGAGAACAGGATCCGGCTTATAGGGCGACTCTTCTTAAATTACATCGCTGCCATGCTCAAGGATGTCGAAATTGAGCGTGGCAGCTTTGTTAATTTTTCCCAAAACATATTAAGAAAATTCAACTTTTTGGGGATGTTTTGGGGGCAATTGGGGCAATAGCGGGGGCATGTCAGTCCAACTAATTACCATTGTGCCGTGACCAAAAAACGGAATTCTGAATATCAGAGTGACGGAACCTTTAAGAAATGTACAGGCTGTAAAGAGCGCCTGTTGATTTCAGCTTTTGGGGTTCAAAAAAGCTACCCGGATGGGCTTAGCTATAGATGCAAAAATTGCATTAGAGAGTATTCCAAAAGCAGATCCACAGACCCTGATGTAATTTTGCAAAGAAGGGCTGCGGTTGCAAAATATCGGGCAAAAAATCCGGACTCTGATGTTAATAAGACTCTACTTAACAAGTATGGAATCACTCTCGACGAATACAACGAACTATTCGAGCAACAGCAAGGGCTTTGTGCTTTATGTAAGCGACCAGAAACTACACGTAGAAATAAAAAGGATGAGGGGGCAGAACGGCTTGCTGTTGACCACTGCCATGACACTGGACTCGTAAGGGGCCTCTTGTGCTTTAAATGCAATACCGCGATCGGAGCTCTCGGGGATACACAGGAAGCAGCATTAAGGGCAATGAATTATTTAAGCGGCTGGGCCATCCATGTTTCGGAATTGAATAAGTGATGGCCAGAATACCTAAGGCTCAGCCTGGCTGCCTTGCTCTCAATTGTAAGAAAAAAGCAGAAGCTAAGGGGTTATGTCAGAGTCACTACTATCGACTCAAAAAATATGGGGATCCGAACATTGAGTTAGGCAGAGTAATAAACGAAGGGCAAGCCTGTGCGGCCAACGAATGCACGAGCCAGAGTTACGTTAAAGGTTTTTGTAAAAAGCACTATGCGCGCCTGAGAAAATACGGGGATGCGAACTTTGAGATTAAGTCACCAAAAGGTCTATACGTGGGTTGCAAAGTCGAGGGTTGCGAGAAAAAGCACTCTTCAAAAGGTTTTTGCAACATTCACTACGCGAGTTTTGTAAAGTATGGAGACCCGCTGATCACTAAGCAAAGTCGCAAACGAGTTCAGACGCATTGTTTGGTTGAAGGTTGTGAACGCAAATATAGTGGGCTCGGCTACTGCAGCCTCCACAGAACCAGGTTCAACAAATATGGAACTCCAACTCCCGATATCAAGCATGCGTCCGCTCCGGGTGCGAATTTAAGTAATGGAGTTACAAAGAAATGTACAACCTGCGGAATCTTAAAACCTAACTCAGAATTTCATACTGCAAGCAAGCGCCCAGACAAGCTCTCCATTTATTGCAAAGAATGTACGACAGCACATGGAAAGGCTAGATATGCCAACGAAACCAAGCGAAAGCGTATTTTAGAAAGAGGCAGATTATGGAGAGATCGGAATCCAGAGTCGGACGTCCGTAAGCATCTCTTGCGTAAGTATGGAATGACCCTAGAGCAATATGACGATCTTTTCTCAAAACAAAATGGAGTATGTGCCCTTTGTGGATTGCCAGAAAATACAAGGAGGAATAAGAAAACTATTGGACGCGAAAGATTAGCGGTTGACCATTGTCACGATACCGGAAACATCCGTGGCCTTTTGTGCTTCAAATGCAACACTGCTGTTGGATCAATTGGAGATGATGAAGCGAGCGCTAGGCGTGTTGTTGAATATCTGGCTTCGTTTAAAATCGACCCTAAGAGTCGTAATTGATTTTCAGAGTAAACTTGCCTCATCTAATTAAAGCTACTGCTAGCCGAATGAAGCCTTTACCCACGGAGACGGCCTGATGGCATTCCCTAGAAATCACCGTCTTAAGGCATACCCCCTCTTCTGTATGATTTTCAAAGCTACTGCTCTTATATATTAATAAGCCGGCGAGCGCACCACTTGGTTTCCAAGGGCCGTTCCAATAGATGTGCATCTTAGTAACCGTTTATCAGGCACAGGCATAAATGGTGAGGCAGCCGATTAAGGTTATTACTAATTTGCAAGGTCACTTTCCATATTCTTATCATGATAGTTAGCAGTACATATCGGATATGTTCACAGGCGCATTGGTTTAGTTGCATCTATAGGGCGTTGATATCTGCGATTTAAGCAATCATCAATCTGCTCTTGAGTGATGCGTCTACTTCTGCCAAATAGGTGGGAATCCAGTTGCCCCCTATGGATCATGGAATAAACAGTGTCTCGGCTAACGCCCATAAGCTGGGCTACTTGGGCGGGGGAAAGGTAAGTGCTCATAATCTCCTAGATAAGTCTTGGTAAGGGTTGACTACCAATGATGCTGAACAATCCGCCTTTTGTAATGCTAAACGTCTCAGGCAATGGAGCAGCGAGATCCCCCGACATAAAGTGCAGATGGGCATAGGGCTTACCCTGTTTAGTAATTGGTTTGCCTAGAGATATCCCGAGCTTCTTGGCATCAGCTCTCAGTGATTTCTCGTCTTTTATGCTGTAACGCATAAATATGGAATGCCTGAGGCACTCTGCAAAACCAAGGACCTCGTTTATCCGTGAGGTCGAAAGCTTTGAGTCATGGGCTAGATCCATCGCCGCACCTTCCCATACAAGATTGGTCCAGAAGTTTGAGACTTCCCACTTCTCATTTATTAGTTTTTCAAGTCGCCTAGGGATAAGCACTGCAAGGTCGGTTAGGTGAAACTTACGAAGCTGGTGGCGAGGAACCGAAATCTCAAACCTAAATGTGCCCTCTGGAATAGGTGAGGCATTCTTTATGGGCTTAGCGATTCTCTCTGCATATTTGTCATACAGCTTTATCTTCGTTGTTCGCTTTCCTACCGGATAGCTCAAAGTATTGAGTCTGCCACCGTTAAGAAAATGGGTAGCAGCCCTATGTCGAGACCGAGATGGCCAGGTTGCCTCCAGTTGCCGCAGGGAAAAGCGATCATCAGTAATGTGAAAATCCCGTGCCAGATCTATGCGGAATACCTGGATATCACTTGCCCAATCGTCGGGCAGCAGGTAGCGCTCGCCCTTTTTCTTGGACCTAATTGCACCTTCGGGAATGGCGCGTGGGTCGCCTTGTAAAAGTACGCGCCTGATAACCGTCTCTGTAACTATTGGAAGTAACTCAAATGGACAGAGCTCTAGGCCATTCTCCCGCGTGAAGTCAGAAGGATTGAATTCCATATAAAGACGGAACTTTTGGTGGTCCCACTTGATGTAGATCTCCGGAAAGTCAGGGATCTGCGCAATGCCATCACTAGGTGTGCCATCCCTTTTGGGCTTTAGCAATCTTGCCATGAAAGACGGTAGATGTATGGAATCGGAGTCGATGCATACCGCTATACGGGTCTTATCTACCCCATATGTACCAGTGGAAAGGTAGCCCCGCTCCGCATCCATAGAATCTTGCGATTCACTGGAGGCAGGAGCAACATCAGACTCACTAATACTCTTGTAAATAGGTAGATAAAGACCCCTATTAGAGCCATATGACTTCTTCTGGTATTTATCAAAATCATCTATCGGTTTGGTGTAACTACCGTATCGCTGAGTTGATGACACTATTTTATCATTCATCATCTGACATTAGTTCCTAAAGTAAGACTGATAGCTATCAATAAGTTCCCACGCAAACATTGATAGAAAGGTATGGCCGAGAAAAGTGATATCTAGCTTTACCGTAGGTATGCCTTCTATCTCTATTGCAGTAACGTCTAAGAAACCCAACATTTGAAGTTCACTAACAGCCCTACTCAAGTCATGGATCCCATCAGAAAAGCACTCCAATAGATCATGTGTTGTAGATACTTTTCCGCTGGAAGTAATCATCTGCATGAGAACACCGAATGCAGCGGCGGTTGGCATTCCATAGAAGTCTTCAAGATCAATCTCGTCCTCAAACATTACAAACGCACCCGGCCCTTCTTGTTTTCACGCAAAGGCAGATACCCCTTTGCCTGAGAGCTCGACTTAACTTTGCGGAGCCACGCATCTAGGTCGTCTTTGTCGAAGTACCAGCGCCCACCGATCGGATATCCGCCTAGCCCCAGGACTCGGTGGTTGGCGTGAATCCATGAATAGGAATGCCCCAGATAGGCGGCAGCCTCACGCATGGTTAAGCGGGTTTTATCCTTCAAATCGTTCATATAAACCTCCAGTAATGTTAGGTTATTGGTTAAAACCTATTAGGCAGACTATAAGAGGTCTGTTAGGATTCTGTCAAAAGTTGATAGGAGGCTGTATGGACAGTGGAGTTATCTGGGAAGCCAAGGCAAAGGATGTTTCCCATGCGATTAGCTGGCATGACGTTGTTATTCCGGGATACGGTAATTACCGCGTCTGGATCCATGCACTCGGCTCTGCGATTCTGACCGACTTTGTGGAGCGATCTAAGGGACCAATAGACGCACGTTTACAATTTAAGATCGCTGGGGTTGAAGTTCAATTGCATGGCGCCAAGTTTCTTCCGGTAACCAACGAAGAAAAGATCGGTAGATTGAATCTTGCCTTGCTCCAGAAAGATGCTCCATCGCAAGGATTAAAAGCAGCGCTCTTCCGGGAATTGCCATACTCCAAAATTGAAGTTGAGCACCTGAAGTGCATACGTGCATGCCGTATCAGAATTGAAGAGGAGTATCGCAAACCCTTAAGACTGACCGCAGTGGATTCCATCCCAACAATTATTTTCAAAGATGGAAAATCAGGTTCAGTATTTGAAAAAGCTTTACGCAATCGATTAGAAGTATCTTCCACCAAAGCAGACTCAATAGTTATTGCCAAGATTTATTCCGAGCTCTCCAAAATAGGCAGCAGCAATATTGTTAAACAAATCTGTGTCGACCTTGATGTTGAAAGCCAAACAATTTACGCCGCACTTCGTGTTGCCCGATCCCAAGGATGGTTAAGCGCCAGCGGTAAGGGAAAGTCAGGCGGAACTCTCACAAAAGAGGGCGAAACTTATTTCATTGATTCAGCCGGACCAGCCAAGCTGACAAGTTGGATCTCCCGCGAAAGAGGAGCATCCAAGTAATGGCATATGCACGCAAGAGAGGAAAGTATTTCTCTGCCCGCTGGCGCACCCGTCAAGGCCAACAAGCAGAGCGTGGAGGCTTCTCAACCAAGCGCGAAGCTGAGCAATTTGCGGAAGAGCAAGAAGCTTTAGAACGCAGAGGGAAGAACACAAAACCTTCAGAGGTGAACATGACAGTTCGTGAGTTTGTCCAAGAGATTTGGGGACCGTCGCTCGATGTCGAAAACCAGACAAAAATCGACTACGAAAATATATACAACAGCCATATCGACCCCGAGTTTGGGGATAGAGCAATTGGAACTATTACACCCGCTGAAATTCAACGCTGGCGAGTTCGCCTGAAGAACACAGTCGCAACAACGGGTTATCAATTGAAACCAAGCTACATCGAGAAACTCACTAACCAGCTAGGTTCAATACTTCGTGTTGCATTAGATAACGAAGTTATACATAAGAATCCCATGGCGAAAATTAAAAGAAGAAAGCCTAAGTCCGCTAAGCGCATCGTGCCTTTAGATATGCAAACGATAAAATCGCTTGCAGATGGATTTGCACCACGTTGGCAGATATTGGTTTGGATTGGCTTCTTTACTGGAATGCGACCATCTGAAGTCCTAGGACTTACATGGGACAGACTGGATTTTGAAAAAGAAGAAATCACAGTCGATAGGCAGCTCAGTAGAGATGGAAGCAAAGTGTTTGCAGATCATCTCAAGACTTCAAAGTCCTATCGTAAAATCCCTTTTTCACCGTACTTGCAAAAGCTACTAGTCGAGCACGTAGAACTACATGGCCTTGGACCACATGGATTAATAATGCAGAATAGATCTGGGAATGTTTGGCGCTATAAGGATGCATCTGCAATGTTCCGCCTCATTGCAAGGCCCCTCGGTTTCGATAAAGGAGAGGGCATGCATCAGCTTCGCCATACCTGTGCATCCGTTCTTATCAAACTTGGGAACAATGCCAAGCAAATACAAGAATGGCTTGGTCATGAATCGATACTTGAAACTATGGATACCTACGGGCATCTCTTCCCACATGACCTGCATGAAGTGTGTGAACGTCTAGACGCATATGTGGTCGAACAGTTGGAGATTAGTGTTGAGCGCAAGATGCTTGCTTGATCTCCCACTTTGTGGCGCACGCTCAGCACATGAAATTCACAGGACTTTCCTTGTGGCTTCTAACTTGAGGGTTATGGAGAAAGTTTGCTAACCAATTTACAGTTTTCACATGACTAATGACTCCGCATACTTGTTGAAATCATGGGCCAAGGCTCCAATCACCCGCAGATCCCTTCTTTTGATGGCCGCTACAACAGCAGTTGCAGGCACTTCCATCGGGAAGGCAATTGGGGTTACCGCGCCAGTGATAACTCAAGTTCTGGGTCGGCCAACCAATACCTCAATCGCAGTAAGTGTCTTATCCTCACAACCCATCACAACGTTTGTTGAGTTTGGAACTTCAAAGACACGTTATTCAGGTAAGACGTCTCAATTGCAAACGGCCCCAAGTGCTCCAGCAGTCTTTGATATCAAAGGTTTGCGTGCTGGCACGAAGGTCTACTACCGAGTTAATTACAAGGGCCCTTCAGATGCAAACTTTGTAAATGGAAAGCAATATTCATTCACTACTGCTCGCAAGGCAGGATCCACATTTAGTTTCTCAGTTCATGGTGATACTCACCCAGAGCGTGCTGGAAAAATGTTTAATGCGGAGCTGTATGGAGTAACTCTTGCCAATATTGCAGCCCAGCAACCAGATTTTCACATCATGATGGGCGATGACTTCAGTATTGATCCTCTCATCGGCAAGGGGCAAGCAGATAAAGTCAATGTCGAAAAGATCTATAGCACTCATAGAAATTGGTTAACAACTGCAACTAGCTCAGTTCCGCTCTTTCTTGTAAATGGCAACCACGAACAAGCTGCTGCCTACCTGCTGGATGGAACCGAATCTAACCCAGCGGTTTTAGCTGGCAATGCTCGTTTGAAGTATTACCCACTGCCAGCACCTGATTCCTTTTATTCAGGAAATACAACACCTGTTGCAGGTGTAGGACTTCCTCGAGATTACTATGCATGGACTTGGGGCGATGCTCTCTTTGTGACACTTGATCCTTATTGGCACTCAAGTAATCCCGTGGACAACGTTGCGGGCGTAGAGGACCCCTCTGCAACCAAAGGTGGAGGTGGTGGCGGGGGCGGCGGAAAGAAGAATGGCGGCGCTACACCAGTTGCAACTGCACCGGCAGCACCAACGGGCAATGGAAAAGTTACCAATCTTTGGAATATTGGAATTGGTGATGAACAGTATGCCTGGCTGAAAAAGACGCTCGAAACTAGCAAAGCCAAATATAAATTCGTATTTGCACACCACGTAATGGGCACTGGTCGTGGAGCCATTGAGGTTTCTACTAATTATGAGTGGGGAGGCAAGGATCCGAAGGGCCAGTCAACATTTGCTAAGGAGCGCCCAAATTGGGAGTTACCAATCCATGACTTGATGGTGAAAAACAAAGTTTCTATATTCTTCCAAGGTCATGATCACATTTTCTGCACTCAAGAGCGCGACGGTTTGATTTACCAATCGATGCCTAATCCGGCAGATGACACATTTTCTATGTTTAATGATGATGCATATAAGAGTGGAACAAAGGCACCAAATTCTGGCCACGTTCGAGTTACTGTTGCTCCAGCACAGGCGAAAGTCGAGTACTTTCTAGCTGCCAGAAGCAAAGATTCGGCGCGAAAGAATTTAAGCGTGGCACATAGCTATATCGTGAAGCCCAAGGCCTAGCGATGAACCATGAGCATGATGTTAGGCATTTATCCGATGTGGATCGACGAAAGTTTCTTCAACTTTCTGGCTTAGCGACAGGTCTTGTATTTGCCAATTCGATACTTTCTATTGAGCCTGCATCCGCTCTTCCTTCTGCAAAACTTCCAGGATTTACCGCCTTTGCTAAATCTGTAAAAGTATTTAAAGGCGAAAAGTATTATCTGGTTGAAAGCTATGGAATTCCTGCCCATCAAATGATGGTGGGTATCAAGAGTTGGCAACAACAAGTTCCGACCATTCAGAACTACACAGGCACTAATGCTTGGTCAATTCCGATAAAACCAGTAATCGCGACTAATCCAATTTCTGCAAAAAATCACTTCTTGCGTGGTGCTATCGCTATAGCCGTTAATGGCGTTCCAATCTTTAACGCACTTAATAATCGTGGCGATGATGCACTCCTTGCCGGTGAACTCGATGATTGGGGCGGCCACTGTGGTAGAGCTGATGATTATCACTATCACATCGCACCAACTCATCTCCAAACGATTGTTGGTAAGAAAGTTCCAATTGCATATGCACTTGATGGTTTTCCCATTTATGGTGAGACTGAGGTGGATGGAAAGAAAGTGACTGGACTAGATACCTTTAATGGCCACTTCGATTCTAAAAAGAATTATCACTATCACGCAACCAAGAGCTATCCATATATCAATGGTGGGTTTAAGGGGGTAGTGACAGAGATTGATGGTCAAGTAGATCCACAATCTTTAACAAAGGCTTTCAGGCCTGCCGGTGAACCACTGAGAGGTGCTGTTATTACAGGGCTTGAACGTGTTGGCGATTCATCATTTGATTTGAAGTACACGCTCAATGGAAGTGATTTCCACGTTAAATACACAGCCTCACTCAAAGAGGTGAATATGCAGTTCATCGATTCAACTGGATCTACAAGGACAGAGGTATATCAACGCAAATGAGTAATCCATTCAATTTCATGAACCGTCGCGGTTTTCTCAAAGCCTCTCTCCTCGGGGTTCTTGCTAGCAGCCCAATCGGAAAAGCAATGGCCGCAGTTCCAGTGACTGCAAAAATCGTAGGGACGCCAACTGCAAACTCTTTCATGACCGCAATTTCAGCAACTTCAGTAGTTAGGGCTTACATTGAGTACGGCTATAGCAAGAGCTCAATTGCTGGAAAGACTCCTGTTATAAGTATCCCCAAAGGAGCTACAAGAAATGTCAATGTTACAAATCTGAAGCCAACATCTCTGGTTTACTACAGAGTGAAATACGCAATGGGTACGAGTCCAAATTTTGCTTCTCTCACACAAAGAAGCATCAAGACTGCAAACCGTGAAGAGCTTTCTTCGGCCACGTTTGCAATTCAGGCTGATCCTCACATGGATGAAAATTCAAGCGCAGAAGTATACGAGGGAACACTGAAACAAATTGTTGCCGCTTCTCCCGCATTCCTGATGGATCTTGGCGATATTTTTATGGTCGATAAATTGCCAAGTAAGACAGAGGCAAATATCCGAGGTCGATTTGAGCTAATGAAGGGGTATTACCAAAAACTAGGAAGTGTTCCATTAAAGATTTGTTTGGGAAATCATGATGGTGAACTTGGATACAGCAACTTTAATACCAAGAATTATCGGAAAGAGTACTTCCCAGAGCAAACAGGAGAGCTTGCCTATTACTCATTTACTGGTCCAGACCAATTACACGTAGTACTGGATCCATTTACCTACACAATGAAGAATCCAACTCCGGCCGGCTGGGAATGGACCTTAGGAAAGACTCAATATGACTGGCTAGTCGAAACGCTGAAGAATTCTAAGGAAAAACATAAATTTATTTATATTCACCATTTATTAGTCGGTGATCCAACCTCTCGAGGGGGAGTGGAAATTGCTATGAAGAATGAGTGGGGTGGCAAGAACAATGATGGAACTTATGGCTTTGAAACAAATCGACCAGGCTGGGGCATGCCTATTCATCAGCTGTTGTTAGATCACAAAGTTGGCTTTGTCTTCAAAGGACATGATCATCTTTACGTTAAACAGGAACTTGATGGGATTATTTATCAAACAGTCCCACAACCAAGTCATCCTGGCAATAAAATCAATGTGAACCAGTACGGCTATACATCAGGAAAAGGTGTTGGTGGATCTGGATTTCTAAAAGTGTCCACAAGCGGAAATCAGGCAAAAGTTGATTTTATCTTGTACGACGGGCAAGTTGGAGATACTTATATCAGGACCGCTGATTGATGAGAAGGTTTGTTTCTCTAGCTATTTCGATACTGGTATTAGCTATACCAACTCCATCACACGCAGTTGTAAGTAAGAGCATCGCCTTTCAGGCTGAAGTTTGGGCTGATAACTGGTTTGCGCTCTATGTAAATGGAAAGAAGGTAGGCGAGGATTCTGTTCCAATAACGACTGAAAAATCCTTTAATAGCGAGAAAATCAAATTCTCTGCCTCGTATCCTTTAACTATTGCGGTAATAGCAAAGGACTTCACTGAAAATTCATCAGGACTGGAGTACATCGGAAAACCTAATCAGCAAATAGGTGATGCAGGGATAATCCTCCAGATTCGAGAGGTTCTCTCTGATCGAGTGATCGCCCAAACTGCACATGATTGGAGAGTTCTAACAGTCGATAAGGCTCCGCTTAATCCAGAGTGCGTGACATCAAATGATCCAATCAATGACTGTAAATCATCTAATGTAAAGATGCCTTCCACCTGGGCTTCACCTAGTTATAAAGACACATCATGGAAGTTAGCGACTCAATATTCCAAAGAAGCCGTCGGAGTAAAAGATGGATACTTTGATATTACGTGGACGCCCTCTGCCGCTTTGATTTGGTCGTCGGATCTGAAGCTGGACAACATCATCCTTCTTCGCAAAGTTATCAAGGCTGCACCTGCGATCTCTGCCTCAAAATCACTGGTTTTAAGTAGTCCCGATTTCAAGGATGGTGGGACTCTTCCAAAAGATTTCACCTGTGATGGGAAAGGAATTTCACCATCTTTCAGTTGGTCCAATGTTCCCACCAACACTCAATCTCTTGTGTTGATCATGGACACTGTTCCTGGTCCATTGCGTCCCGGTGAAGTGGATGTTGGAAAACATGTCTACCTGACAGTATTTAACATCCCTAAGATAGTCGCATCCATACCTGCGGGTGCTACAAACGTTGGGACACTAGGGCAAAATTTCCAAGGTAAAGCTCTGGGATACACACCTCCGTGCTCACAAGGACCAGGATCAAAGAAGTATTCGATATATCTGTATGCATTGAACTCAAAATTGACGATTTCTCCGCAAGAGGCAACGGAGATTAATCTGGTGAATGCAATGTCAGGAAAGGTGATTTCCTCAACACAACTAGATGTGTTCTATTCACGCGCATAAGTTGTTGGTTCATGAGGTGTTGTGAATTCTTTGGGGGCAAATCTGGGGGCGAATACAAGATTTATGCGTGCAATCACGCATAACAGTCTCGTCTCCGGCTTATAGGGCGACTCTTCTTCCAATGAGGTGAGCGTAGGTTAAAACTACGCTCACCTTTCTGCATTTAGGTTGTACAAGTTGTTTTATAACCTGTCGCGCATGTAGCTTCAGATTGAAATTAGTACGGAGTTACTTTGTTGAGCGTTTTGTTCCGACAAACCAGATAAGACCTGCAACTACGTGCATTAAGGCCAATCCAATTGATGTCTTGGAGTCATCTGAAGCGCTAAATGGGGCGGCGGCGGTTACTACGCCAAAAACGAGTCCTATAGTCGATGACTTTGATAAGAAACTCTGAGATTTCTTCCCAATTTTCGAAGCGATAAAAGCTGCAATGACAAGTCCGAATAAGGTAGAAGCAAAGACCATGGGTAGAGCGATTTCTTGAGATCCACCTTGATTTACGACCATTGTTGCATCGGCACCTTTGGCGATAAGGAAGATGATCGAGTTAAGAATTGCAGCAATTGCTGCATAACCTGCAAATTTACGAACGTTGAGTGACTGCGTCATGTCTGTTTTCCTTCTTGTTTAAGGGGTGATGTTCTTTCATGTGATTAGAGATTGCTTCAGATATTTCGATCAAAGACTTCATCTGGGCCTGAGTTAGGACCTCACTGAAACAATGATTGATTTCTTTGGATTGCAAAGGAATGGCCGCTTCAGCTATTTTTCTTCCCTTAGCTGTGATGGAGACATCGAAGCAGCGAGAATCATCTGTATTTCTAGATTTCTTAACTAATCCAGTCTCTTCCATCCTTGAAATCTGATGAGACATTCGGCTTATTTCCCAACCAAGCCCCTGTGCAAGTCGATTCAGGTTCACGCTTGGGACAGTCAATTCAGAAAGAGCGACAAGCACCACGTATTCCGTTCCAGATATTCCAGAATGGTTAGTGATTTGTCGACCAAGGTGAGGAAGCAGACTGGTGCCGATTTTGTGGAATGCACGCCAGGCTTTGGAGTCGAGCTCCTTCATTCCTTTTTGTGCCACAGGAGTATTAAACCGTATATACTTGATATGTCAAGTAATAAGCAGAATAAGAAAAGAGCTCCCCAATGAATAGTTATATGGTCGTTGCTACATTCAAGGAGGGCGTCACTCAAGAAGATATTCGTGCACTAATTCCATCAGAGCAAGTGCAGGCTAAATTATTGGAAGAGCAAGGTTTGTTGGGGAGCATCAAAGTTGCGATGCCTAAGCGCACAGTCTTTCTTGAGGCATTCGGCCAAGACGATCAAGGCGTCCTAGAAACCATCCACTCACTTCCGCTAGCCGCAGTTTGGGATATCGAAGTGTTTCCCACGACGCCACCAGCAGGATCTAGCGTATAAAAGTTCATAAAAGTATTTACAAGTTTTTACGGGAAAAAGTATGGGGAAACCTCGGAATTAAGCCTGAAGTGAATTCTTCCGGCTTATAGGGCGACTCTTCTTTTATAATTACGAAATGCAAACGTTTTCAAGCAAAGGCATAAAAATTGGCCTGGGCATCAGAGGAATTATTGGTGCAATAGTTCTTGGTTTTATATGCCTGTATCAACCACTTTTTGGAAACGATGCAAGTCTCACTTGGGCAAAAATATTGCTAGTTCTAGCTGCAGCCGTATATGTCGCTTTCTCCATAATTTGGGATAGAAAATTCCTGCCTCTTACTAATATTCAATTAATCGCAGCTCTATTACTTCTCGGCATATCCGTAGCGACCGGAGAAATCCTCTTAGTTGCGTTGGGATTATTCCTTCACGCAATGTGGGATTTATGGCATCTGGCAACGCAGAAGAGATATGTGCCGTGGTGGTATGCGGGGGCGTGCATATATGTTGATCTGGCAGCTGTGGCATTAATTACGATGATTTAAGCACTGCTAAGATTCCGGCATAAAGGGCGACTCTTCTTTTTCATTAATCTCTGTACTAAAATTTAGATATGACCGACTATTCAAATACAAATATTTCCGACCCAGCTATTAAGAAAATGCTGGATGATTACTTCGAAGTAATGCACAAGCAAGATATGACCTTGTTTGACACTGTTTTTCACAAGGACTGTGCCTTGTATTCAGCCCAGACCGGTGAAATCTCACTACGTCCATATCTTGTTTATAGAGATGTAGTTGCAAATCGCAAGTCTCCATTCGATACCGGCAACACACGTCGTGACAAGGTTTTAATGTTCGATCAGATTTCTCCAACACTGGCCGTAGTCCGTGTTCAGCTAGAGATGTTTGGTGGAGTTATGCAGGATTACCTAAACATTGTCTTTATCGATGGACGTTGGATGATTCTGGCAAAGATGTGGGAAAGAGTCGGCGACTCAGTCGATTAATTCCGACTTATAGGGCGGATCTTGTTTTAGTTTTCGTGACTGCGAGTAACTTTGATTATGTGCAATAATTCCACCGCGGTGGTTTGGTAGTAAATGGGACTTGGTTTGTTGCCAAGTCCTTTTTGCTTGAGTATCAATCAAAGCTTTTTATGGCACAATGAGATAGCACTTCGGGTTTGGTAGTAATCGGGACTTAGCACATAGCTGAGTCCCTTTTGCTTTCCACAGAATTGATTTATTCACAGTGCGCTTCATTTTAAAATTTCGTTATCTGTTGGTTGCGTAACTTCGCTCTCGTGATGGGGGCGTGTTGTAATTGGCAGCAATCGTGTTTACCAAACCCGCAGTGCGGGTTCAAATCCCGTCGTCTCCACCACAGTCTTAACTGATTCGACTCGACCTATTGGTAGTGGTCAAAAGAGTTGCACCAGATATGCATGAAAGAGCCCTGAGAAATCGGGGCTCTTTCTATTTGTCCGGCTTACAGCACAACTCTTCTTTGTCTGACATCTAATCTGCAATAATTACGCACATGAAATCAATGACATGCAATCAACTTGGTGGAGCTTGCGATCTCGTTTTCTCAGGTGAAACATTTGATGACCTCGCAGCCCAAAGCCAGCAACACGGTAAAGAAATGTTCGGGGCAAACGATAGCCCTCACATGGAAGCGATGGGCGCAATGATGGAGCTCATGAAATCTGGCGAAATGGATTCATGGATGGCGGCACGTAAGGCAGAGTTCGAAGCTCTGTAATTTCTCCCGCTTAGAGGTTGAAATTCTTTTTAGTTTTGTGAAGTTATTCAATATTATTTTCTTATGACCGCGGCTCAAGTAAATGCGCACCTCAAGAAGTTTGGGCCTGAGCAGAAGAAGATTCTTGTGGATCTGCGCGACCACATTGCTTCTAAACTTCCAAGTGCTGAGCAAGTGATTAAGTACGGCATTCCTACATTTCTGATTGAGGGCGTGCCAGTAATTGGATTTGATGGTTACAAAGCTCATAACAGTGTTTTCCCCTACAGCGGATCATTTAACGCTCGCCTGAAAAAAGATTTAGAACAGTACGTTCAGACAAAAGGATCAATTCATTTTGAAGGCGGAAAGGCTATTCCTAAGCCATTGATTAACAAGATACTTGTAGAAAGAATTCAACAAATTAATGATTCGTATCCGAAGAAAACGGGCGAGTACCTTGAGTTTTATGCAAATGGGGTCTTGAAAGCCAAAGGTAAATACAAGGCGGGCAAACTCCATGGCGACTGGAAATGGTTTCGCAAAACTGGCGTGATTATGCGATCAGGCACATTCAAAAACGGGGAACAAATCGGCATCTGGATTACTTATGATGCAAAGGGAAAGGTTTATAAGAAAACCGTCATGAAAGGCGCTTAGGGCGACTCTTCTTTTCGTGTCATTCATGAAATACTCGCCCAATGAATACAGTCCTACTCACAGGTGCAAGCGGTTACATTGGAAAACACATCACTCTTCAACTTCTCAATCAGGGATATAAAGTCCGTGCTTCAGTCAGAAGTCTCACAAAATCCGCAGAAGTAAAGAACGCTGTCACGCCACACTTATTGGACTCCTCCGATTTAGATTCACGTCTCACATTTGTTGAATTAGATCTCGAAAAAGATTCGGGTTGGGATACTGCTCTAAAGGGAATTGATGTTTTGATGCATACGGCATCACCATTTCCAATTGCATCACCAAAGGATGAAAACGATCTTATTCGCCCAGCTGTTGATGGAACATTGCGTGCGCTAAATGCAGCCAAGAGCGCTGGAGTAAATCGAGTAATTCTCACGTCTTCTAATGCTGCGGTGTATGGCTGCGATCTTCCAGGTGGAAAGAGTGAATACGACGAAACAATGTGGACTGATGTGAATCATCCAATTGGCCGCGTGGCCTATACAAAGTCAAAGACTTTGGCAGAAAAAGCGGCTTGGGAATTCGTTAAATCTCAGGCACCCCAGATTGAATTAACAACCATTAATCCCGTTTTGGTTCTTGGCGCGCCATTAGATAACAACTTTGGATCTTCAATCTCTGTAGTTGAACGAATAATGAAAGGCAAAGATCCAATGTTGCCAGATCTGAAATTTTCGATTGTCGATGTGCGCGATGTCGCCCAGATGCACGTTCAAGCCATTAAGTCTGATGTCACCAAAGGCGAAAGAATTCTCGCAGCTTCTGAAACTATTTCATTCGTTGGCATTGCAAAGTATTTGAAGTCCATCTATCCGAAGTCAAAAATTAAAACAGGACAAGCACCCACTGCGCTAATAAAGTTTTTATCCTTATTGGATGGTGAGATTAAGGCTGTGCTTCCATTGCTTGGAAAACCAATGATTACAAGCAACAAGAAGGCTCAGATGCTTTTAGGAATCAAGTTCATTCCCGTTGAAGTTACCCTGAAGGAATCCGCAGCTTATCTCGTGAAGAATGGATTCATAAAGGGATAAGTGGACCTTTGAATTTGTTGTCGATTAATTAAAGTAAGCGATTATTGCGCCAGCAATCGTTAGGTTAATTGCATCGTTGGCAGTTTCAATGATCCATACTTTGAAGTTTTCTCCACCAAATAATCTGTGTGATAGCGATGCGAACATTGCTATGCCAACTCCAAGCGCGAAACCAACTAGAGCGCCATCTGTTGCTCCGAAGTCTGCTGAGTCCTTGCTGAGTGAATTAATGACTAGAGCCAGTGTGATCGTCTGAATGAGTAGACCAACAATTGTTCCACCAAACAGAACAGCAGGCTTGTTCTGCGCCGAAGTGAGTTGCCCGGATGCGTTTCCGCGAGCTTTCATCCAGATTGGATAAAACGTTTTTGGGCCAAACCAAATGGCTCCACTAATGAATGAAACAAAGAAGGCGATTACTACGCCAGTCAGATTTAATCCTGTAAATGTCATGAGAAGAATTTTACAAGGGGTGATTCCCGAATCTAGGTAAGTGACCTGCGTGAGGAGTGCCAAATTTCTCAATAAATGGGACTCGAATACCCATGCCTGACTAGCGTTGCTAAAGTCGTCATATTCGAAGGTTTGTTTAGGAGAGATGCAATGTCAGAAAACGCAGGAACATGTCCAGTAGTTCATGGATCACATACAGAGGTAGGCAGTTCCAATGATCATTGGTGGCCAAAGGTTTTAAACCTAGACATTTTGCATCAGCATGACACAAAAGTTAACCCACTCGGAAAAGATTTCAATTATCGCGAAGAATTAAAGAAATTAGATTTTGTTGCACTAAAAAAAGATATGCATGCATTGATGACAGAAAGTCAGTCATGGTGGCCAGCAGACTGGGGTCATTACGGCGGATTAATGATTCGTATGTCATGGCACGCAGCTGGTTCTTATCGCACAACAGATGGTCGCGGAGGAGCAGGAACAGGAAACCTTCGTTTTGCACCCCTTAACTCATGGCCAGATAACGTTAACTTAGATAAAGCTCGACGTATTTTGTGGCCAATTAAAAAGAAGTATGGAAACAAAGTTAGCTGGGCAGATCTATTGGTACTGGCCGGAACAATTGCCTACGAATCTATGGGGCTAAAAACTTTTGGTTTTGGATTTGGTCGCGAAGATATTTGGCATCCAGAAATTGATATTTACTGGGGACCTGAAAGTGAATTCTTGGCACCAAGTGATGCGCGCTATGCAGATGTAAAAACTGCAAGCACTATGGAGAATCCATTAGCTGCTGTTCAAATGGGACTTATCTATGTAAACCCAGAAGGTGTAAACGGAAAGTCAGATCCATTATTGACCGCGCAACATATTCGCGAAACTTTCGCACGCATGGCGATGAATGATGAAGAAACCGTTGCACTCACAGCCGGTGGTCACACAGTTGGTAAAGCACACGGAAATGGCGATGTATCAAAGATTGGCGCTGCACCAGAAGGTGCGGATATTTCAGAAGCGGGTCTCGGTTGGAAAAACAATAATAAGCGCGGCATCGGACGTGACACTGTTTCAAGTGGAATCGAAGGTGCATGGACAACGCATCCAACTAAGTGGGATGGCGGATACTTTGATTTATTGTTTAAGTACGAGTGGCAACTAACAAAATCTCCTGCAGGAGCATCTCAGTGGGAACCAATTAACATTGCAGAAGAAGATAAGCCTGTAGATGTTGAAGATCCATCAATTCGCTATAACCCAATGATGACTGATGCGGATATGGCGATGATTAAAGATCCTATTTATCGTGAAATCTCTGAGCGCTTCCACAAAGACCAGACTTACTTAAGCGAAGTATTTGCTCGCGCTTGGTTTAAGTTAACGCACCGCGATCTTGGTCCAAAGGTGAGATATCTCGGACCAGATGTTCCGGCCGAAGATTTGATTTGGCAAGATCCAATTCCTGCAGGAAACGCAAAGTTTTCTATTGCAGATGTTAAAGCAGCAATCGCTGCTACCGATTTATCTATCTCAGATTTAGTTTCTACTGCATGGGATAGCGCACGTACATTCCGTGGTTCTGATTTACGCGGCGGAGCAAATGGCGCTCGTATTCGCTTAGAACCACAGAAGAAGTGGGCAGGAAATGAACCAGAACGTCTGGCTCGTGTTCTCACTCAACTTGAATCTATTGCGCAAAAATTCTCTGCAAGCGTCGCAGATGTCATTGTCTTGGCAGGAAATGTTGGTATTGAAAAAGCAGCTAAGGCTGCTGGATTTGATATCAGCGTTCCTTTCACTCCAGGACGTGGCGATGCAACACAAGCACAAACAGATGTTGATTCTTTTGCACCGCTAGAACCAATTCACGATGGTTTTAGAAATTGGCTTAAGGAAGATTATTCAGTTCCTGCTGAAGAGTTGTTACTCGATCGCGCACAATTAATGGGACTCACTGCACCTGAAATGACAGTACTGTTGGGCGGATTGCGCGTTATCGGAACAAATCATGGACAGAGCAAGCACGGTGTCTTTACGGACAATGTTGGCGCACTGACTCCTGATTTCTTCGGAACAATTACGGATATGACCTACGTCTGGGAACCTGCGGGCAAGAATGTTTACAATATTCGAAATCGCAATACAGGAGAAGTTAAATACACAGCAACACGAGTGGACTTAATCTTCGGATCAAACTCCATTTTGCGTGCGTACTCAGAGGTTTACGCCCAAGATGATAACAAGCGCAAATTTGTTGATGACTTTGTTGCAGCATGGACAAAGGTTATGAACGCTGATCGCTTTGACGTGAGCGCATAACCAAACAAGGTATTTCTATGAAATTTCTTATTTCAGTTATTGATGACCTTTCCGGCTCAGGCACACCCGAAGAGATGAAGGCAATTAATGCTTTCAATGACGGCCTACGCGAAAAAGGTTATTGGGTGCTGGCTGAAGGATTAATCGATCCAGCAACAGCAGTTGTCATTGATAATCGTGCGGGTGCGAACATCGCAACTGAAGGCCCTTTATTTGCAGGTAAAGAAAATGTCTTGGGCTTTTGGATTATTGATGTGCCAAATAAAGAAATTGCGCGGGCTCTGGCATTTGATGGCTCGAAAGCTTGTAACCGAAAAGTTGAACTACGAGAGTTTCATAACTAAGAGTTCTTGCTCTCCAGTAACCACTTCTTACGCTCACGTTCAGGGAACTTTTCAATTGAGTACCTCAACATTGTGCGCGGCATTTCGTGAGAGTGAGCAGAAAGAAACTTTCGTAGCGCGATTCCATTGAGCTTGCCTGCTTCGCGCAAAGCCCAGCCAACTGCTTTATGAATTAGATCGTGTTTGTCATGAAGTAATTTCTCTGCCATTTCAAACGTTGGTTCGATATCACCTGAGCGTATGAATGCGAATGTAAACACCATCGAAACCCTGCGCTGCCAGAGAGATTTACTCTTCGATAGTTTGTAGAGCAGCACATAGGGATTATCCAAATCAATGAGGTACTCACCAACAATCGGAGCGGAAACATCGACTAGATCCCAGTTATTAATGAATCCACCAGTCATAGATTTCATATATAAATCGAAGAGCTTTTTCTTCTCTTTACGTTCTCTGGCAGATTTGTATTGAAGCGTCAGTATTACTAATCCACAGAGTCGAACTTCATGAAGTTTGGATCGAGTCAGGGTTTCAATCTCCTTTAAGGAGATTTCTTTGTATTTCTTCGCAACTGTGCGCACTTGTGGAACTGTTAAACCAAGAAAAATATCGCCTTCACCATACTGACCAGGCGCAGTTTGAAAGAACTTCTGTAAATCATGAGCTCTTCCCCGATTAGAAAGGGCTTGGATTTCCTTTACTACCTGGGTGGCGGACATATACCAATCTTACTTTTATAATTAATCATGGCTAAGATTTCGAAGTATGACGATCTAGACGAAGAGTGGCGTGCAATTGGTTTAGCGGCTCCGGCTCGTCGAGCACTCGTCGATGCCAAACTCTATAAAGTCTCTGATCTTCGTAAAATCTCTTTGGAAGATCTCACAAATCTTCACGGCATGGGTAAAAGTGCAATCGCTCGATTAAAAGTTGTGATGCGTGGAAAGAAAATCACCTTTAGAAACTAAGGTTAACGCTATTATTTAGACTTAGATAATTACGGATGAGGCGGATGAGATGTTTGAAGCAATAATTCTCGGCATCATCCAAGGACTTACTGAATTTATCCCTATTTCATCGAGTGCTCATATTCGACTTGCTGGTGAAATTTTCCCAAATGCAATCGATCCTGGTGCGATGTTTACTGCAATTACTCAAATTGGAACTGAGTTAGCAGTACTAGTCTATTTTAGAAAAGACATTACCCGAATAATTTCTGCATGGATTTCAAGTTTGACTAACAAAAGTGCTCGTAATCAGGACTCACGTATGGGTTGGTTAATCATTATTGGTTCATTGCCAATAGTTGTGATTGGTTATTTGGCACAAGATTTCATTACAAATGAATTGCGTTCACTCTGGATTATCGCAACCATGATGGTTGTCTTTGGCTTGATACTCGGCGCTGCAGATAGATTTGCGTCGAAAACTAAAGAGCTTTCGCAGCTCACTGTGAAGCACGGCATTCTTTATGGATTGGCGCAATCATTGGCACTTGTTCCAGGTGTATCTCGTTCCGGTGCAACGATTGCAATGGGCCGTGCACTTGGTTATTCACGTGAAGCTGCACTCCGATATTCATTCTTGCTGGCTCTTCCTGCTGTATTTGGAAGTGGTCTTTACCAACTCAAGAGTGCGTTATCTGAAGATCAGGGTGCTGTTTATTCTTTGGGTGAAACCTTTGTTGCAACGGCCATTGCTTTTGTTGTTGGGTATTTAGTAATCGCGTGGCTCCTTAAATTTGTGACTACCAAGAGCTTTGCGCCTTTCATCATCTACCGCGTCATCCTCGGGACCACAGTGCTTGGATTACTCGCATCAGGCGTACTTCAACCATAATTTCCGACAGAATTGAGTAATTAAATGAGCGAGCCAACACGATCAGAAATTCTTGAAACAGGAAATGAAAAGATCAAATCAGCTCGAATCGTAATTAACGCTCCCACAGATAAAATCTTTGCAATTCTCTCTAACCCGCATCGCCATAAAGAAATCGATGGCTCTGCAACTATTCAAGAGAACATTAGTGGTCCCGATGAGTTGGTTCTTGGTTCAAAATTTGGAATGAAGATGCACCTCGGAATTGATTATCGAATTATGAATACTGTGGTTGAATACAAAGAAAATGAATTAATTGCCTGGCGCCATCTTGGAAGATGGATTTGGCGTTACGAATTGGTAAACATTGGGCCACAAACCACTGAAGTAACCGAAACATTTGACGCATCCCGCGCGCCTTTAATTGCTAAAGCTTGGTTATCTTTTCGTAAGGCTTACCCTTGGACACAGAAAGCAGTCGCCAAAACTTTGGTTCGGCTTAAATCCATAAGCGAGGGATAGAAATGTTTAAGAAGTTAACAGCTGAATTTTTAGGCTCTTTGCTACTTGCAGCAAGCGTTGTTGGTTCGGGAATTATGGCAACAAGCTTGACCCAAGATATTGCGATTCAACTATTCATAAATACGATTACAACGGTATTTATGCTCTTTGTAATAATCACACTTTTTTCATCGATAAGTGGAGCACACTTCAATCCCCTTGTGACAATTGTTGAACTTTTCTATAAAAGAGTTACATTTCAAGAAGCATTGCTCTTTATTGTTTCGCAGATAATCGGAACTTCAGCAGGAGTTGTGATCGCAAATTTGATGTTCAATAAACCAGCCATTGAACAATCGACATTTACTCGAAACGGAAGTTATCTTTTTCTAGCTGAGATCGTCGCAACCACCGGACTCATTCTGAGTATTCTACTTTTGCGCCATCAAAACAAAGGTTCAATGGCTGCAGTGGTTGTCCCTGCATGGATTGGTGCGGCATACATCTTTACTTCTTCAACATCATTTGCAAATCCAGCAATTACATTTGCTCGTAGCCTGAGTGAGTCTTTCGCTGGAATTTCAATAAAGTCTGTACCAATGTTCATCTTGGCGCAATGTCTTGGTGCTGTACTCGGAGTCTTATTAGCCGCTTTATTAACCACAGAGAAGAAGGAAGAAGATGTCTTCGCCTAAACCAACTGTTCTATTTGTGTGCGTTCATAATGCCGGACGCTCACAAATGGCAGCAGGATTTATGAACTCTCTTGGTGCCGGTCGCGTAGAAGTTTTATCTGCTGGCTCCGCTCCGAAAGATTCAATTAATCCAATCGCCGTACAAGCAATGCAAGAAGTTGAAATTGATATTTCCAATAATGTGCCAAAAGTTTTAACTCCTGAAGCTGTCCAAGAGTCAGATGCTGTGATCACCATGGGATGCGGAGATGCCTGTCCGTTCTATCCAGGTAAACGCTATGAGGATTGGGTGCTTGATGACCCTGCAGGACAAGGAATTGAGAGTGTGCGCGTAATCCGAGATGAAATTAAGAAACGAGTAGAGCAACTCTTATCTGAACTTCTCTCGTAGTAATTACTTGCAGAATAGAATGGCGTTATGAAGCGCCTTTTTACTCGCACAATCGCGCTATTTACCAACCGTAAAATATGGGTCAGACAGATTGTTGTCGCAAGCCTTGCAGCAGGTGCAGCATGGTTAATTGGCGAACAAGCCTTTGATGGCGGGGGATTAGTCGCGGCAATTGTCTGCAGCCTCAGCATTCGAATCTCTTTATACAAATCTGTGCGCGAAGGCTTAGGACAAATTCTTGGTACTGCAATAGGTGCAGGAGTAGCTCTAACAACGGTTTACTTCTTTAACTTCGGAGTAATAGCTGTTGCAACAACCGTGCTCTTATGTTCTGTTGTCGCACGAGGTCTGCACTTGGGTGAAGTTGCTTCGGTAAACGTACCTGTAACTGCACTCATTGTTATTGGCCCCGGAATCAGTAGCAGCACCGCAGAAACTCGTTTGTACTCAACATTAATCGGCGCGGCAGTAGCAATTGTTTTTTCATACTTCTCCCACGCGAGCACACCGGCTGGTAGAACAATTGACCAAATCACGCGACTTGGAAAGAAATCAGCAGACTTACTGGGCAATATGGCCGAAGGCGTTGCCAGCGGATATTCGCAAGATGATGCAGGTAAATGGTTATTACGTGCTCGTATTTTGATTGAAGAAATTCCGAATGTGCGTGCTCAAGCACTTGAGGCAAAGAAATACGCACGTTGGTCACCACTAGCTGAAGCTGATGAAGCCGATGCGCTGTATTTGCGCGGAGTGGCGATGGAACATACGGTTGTACAAGTTCGCACAATCGCACGCACTCTATTTGATTCTGCAGTTGCAGGAGGCGTGACGCAATTTGCTAATCGCCAAATCGGAAACGCGCTCTCTGCCACAAGTTATGCAATCTCAACAAAAGTTGAATCAATTGAAACTCAGAGTGCTGGACAACGTGCTCTCAATATCGCCGAAGAATTACGTTTGGCAGCGGCAACTTTGGCTGAAGAGCTGATCGCAGAAAATGATCGCATCGATCAAGACGAATTTGTAAGAAATATTTCGCTTGTTTCTAATATTGAAAGAATTGCAGATTCATTAGATGAAAGTTCACCTGCACTCAGTGATGTAAGAACTCCAGGTGAACCTTCACACGTAAAGGTAATGAAAGTATCTCCTGTGACGCTTGCCATGAAATGGCCAAAAAGAATCTGGTTTGCGATTCGTAGATTCTTGCGCCGTTAAGCGCGCTCTGCCAACAACAAATCTGTTAAGTGGTGCGGTTCAATATCTGATTTCCACTGAGGATTTTCGCGACCAATGCCATGTGCGATAACAAAAGATGCACGTTCTTGTTCTGAGTCTCCACCATGTCCACCTTCGTCTCGGTGACCGTGATCTGTGACCATGACCAGTAGCCATTTTTCTCCGAGAGAATCAGCACGCTTTGTAATTGCACTGTGCAAACGAGTGAGATGTGCATCAACTCTTTCAATAGCGGTGAGGTATTCATCGCCCAAAATGCCATATGCATGTCCTGCTTCATCGATTCCACAGAAGTAAACAAAGTTAACGTCGGCGCCAAGATTTTCTAGTGAGTAAACCGAGGCATCAGTGATTTCTGCATCAATACATTGGTAACCATAAGTTTCGCCATCTCGAACAACAACGAAGTGCTTGTATGCAAGTTGTTGTTCTTTACGTTGATGAATAACAGGACCATGTCCTGAAGGATCAACGAGTGGCGGCCAACCCGCAGCTGCAAAAGTTGTTGTGCTTTGATCTTGATAAAAAGCGCGACTTAGTAAATCTGGCCGATTGAGTAGATCGTGACCTACAAAAGAGTTATCTTGAACGCGATGCTCTTCATAGGTTGCACCCGTTAACAATGTAGACCAACTTGGACCTGACAGAGTAGGGACGTTTACTTTCCATTCCGTGAAGAAAGATTTATCTTTTAAGCCAGAAAGTGTCTTGGCTTTTCCTGATTCAAGGGCTCGGGAGAGCACAAGGCCATCAATTCCAACGAGCAATACCTTTGTTTTCATGAGGCACTTATATTAACTTCATTTATGAAATGATGCACCCATGAGTATTCGAGAAGCACAACCAGGTGACGTCGCAGATATTTTGCGCTTAATCAAGGATTTAGCAACGTATGAAAAAGCGCCCGATGAAGTTGTTGCAACAGAAGAGCAGTTAAAAACCGCACTTTTTAATTCACAGCCACATGTTTTTGCTCATGTTCTTGAAGTAGATAATCGAATAGTCGGTATGGCTCTGTGGTTTCTCAATTATTCAACGTGGCAAGGCACTCATGGAATTTATCTTGAAGATCTCTACGTTGAACCCGAATATCGTGGACGTGGATATGGTCTTGCGTTACTAAAGCATTTGGCAAAGATTTGCGTAGAACGCGGGTACGGAAGATTCCAATGGTGGGTTTTGGATTGGAATACCCCTTCCATTGAGTTTTATAAATCTCAAGGCGCGATCGCCATGGATGAGTGGACAGTTTTCCGCGTGAGTGATGACGCTTTGAATAAACTTGGCTCATGAGCGCGCGCGTCCTATCAATTAACATCACATCAGTTGTTCACCAAGGTGAATGGACTGGAAGTGAAGGTCGCACAGGTATTGATAAGCGAAGCGTCGTAGGTTCTGTTGAATTTAAAAACAACGGCGTTGCCGGTGATCGAATCATTGATACAAATGTTCATGGGGGATATGACCAAGCCGTTTATGCATATGCACGCGAAGATGCACAGTGGTGGGAAAAAGTGATTGGCGAAGAGATTCCTGCTGGCAAATTTGGCGAAAACCTGACAACAGAAGGTATCGATGTAAACGCTGCACTCGTTGGCGAACAATGGAAAATTGGTTCTGTCATTCTTGAAGTTTCTCAGCCCCGAATCCCATGTCGCGTCTTTGCTGGTTTTTGGAAACGTGCCACATTAATTAAAGATTTCACACAAGCTGGTCGACCTGGTGCCTACCTTCGCATAATTCAGGAAGGCACAGCTCAAGCAGGAGATGCAATTGAAGTGATTTACAAACCAGATCACAGCGTAAGTATTAGCGATTTATTTTCTGCCAAGAGCGGAGAACGCGCAAAAATCAATGAGATTAAAGTTGTCCCGCAGTTATCGCAAGGATTTAAAGAGTGGGCAGAAAAGATTGCGGCTACGCAACACTAAGCAATAGCTGCTGCGATTGCTTTTGTATGTGCAGGAGTTGAACCACAGCAGGAACCAACAATGTTGACGCCCATCTCTTTCATTTCAGCGGCGTACTTAGCCATTTCATCTGGCGTACCGTCATAGATAAATGTGTCTCCGACTAGCTTTGGTAAACCAGAGTTAGATTGAGTGATGATAAAAACACCTTCTGGGCGGGCATTAACCATCTCCTGCGCGATCTGACGCATTTCATCTGTTCCGCGACCGCAATTGGCACCGATGATGCGCACACCAATAGAGGAAAGTTGTGTAACAGCCATCGCTGGTTTAACACCCATCATTGTTCGCAAATTCGTATCAAATGACATCGTTGCAATAATTGGCATTCCTGGTGCAACTTCTTTTGCTGCTTCGACGGCTGCTTCAACTTCAGCCAAGTCACTCATTGTTTCAATAAGAATTGCATCAACGCCGCCTGCAACTAAACCTTTTATTTGTTCAGCGAATAACTCTTTCGCGCTCTCTGGAGTCAATGTTCCCATTGGATCCATTAATTCACCTGATGGACCGATATCTCCCATCACAAAACAACCAGGATGGCGATCAGCAACTTTGCGAGCGATAGCTGCGCCTGCTTGATTTAATTCGATGACACGATCAGCTAGGCCATGTAGTTCAAGACGGCCACGCGTTGCACCAAAAGTATTTGTCGTAATGAAGTTTGCACCCGCTGCTGCGTACGCTTCTAGAACCGCCTCGATTTCTTCTGGCTTTTCTACATTCCATAACTCGGGTGCGCCACCGTCAGTTAATCCGCGCTCTTGCAACATTGTTCCCATCGCTCCATCGGATGCGAGAACAGCCTTAGCAAGTGCGTCGTAAATAGCTGACATGTTTAACTCCTTAGTTGGCAGGATTTATAGCATCAAGAATTGCTTGTAATTTGCTTTCAGAAAACTCTTCTTCAAGGGCCGCAGTAATGCGCGCAGCAAGGGCTGCGGGCACTTCATCCGAAGGAGTCCATGGATCTCTATTCCAACCAGCGGTGTATGCATCTGCATCTATTTCGCCCATGCGCATAGCTGCTTCATCAATTGCTTCCTGAAAACGTGCAGGCAACATAACTTTGATTGTGTCTGCACCATCTCGAGCCATCACCATTGAAGGGATTTCTCTCCATCGCATTACTTGATATTCGCTCATGAATGTAAGGCTACCAAGTGATGTTAACTATTTCATTAAGAGCTTTACGTGAACGAGGTGCTATTTCACGAGCCTTTATCTCTTCAGAGAGTGAGTCAGGGGATGTGCGCTTTCCAATAGCAATACAAGTGACAGGTTCGATGCCAGCGCCAAGTGGAAACTTAGATTTAGCGGCATCGTGGTCAAATCCGCTCATCTGATGCACGTCATAACCGCGATGATTTGCCTCGACGGTCATGAGCGAAACTGCAAGACCTGTGTCATACAGAGCTGTTGGGTTGACGTTTCCATCTTCACGAAAAGTATTTGCATTTGCCAGAACCAATGCGGATGATTTTGTCGCCCACTCTTGATTAAAGGGAGAGAGCGCCGACGTAATCAATTTAAAGTTTTCATCTCCGCGCAAACCAAGGACGAATTTCCATGGCTGTGCATTAAACGCACTAGGTGCCCACCGCGCTGCTTCGAAAATTGCTGTCAGATCTTCGCCCGAAATGCTGGCGCTTTCATCGAAGGCGCGTGGGCTCCAACGATCTGCAATTAGTGGATGTAGTGAAACTGAAGTATCGGCTCTCTTATTCATTTGGCTAGTGTATTAGGATTGCGCAATGGCGTTCATTCGAAAATCTCCCAACGAAAAAGGTTGGTCAGAACTCGAGCAGGTAGCAGAGCAAAAACACCTTGGCGCCGAATTTCCTTCTAATTCAACTCCATTACTTGTCATGCATCACTTATCTGATTTACATGTATGCGATGCGCAATCGCCGCTTCGCCCGGAATTTCTTGATAGATGGGCTGACCCAGATAGTCCGATTCGAGATGAAGTCGGAACAATTGGCTGCTATCGCCCGCATGCAATGTTGTCACCGCACGTTGTTGAATCAATGATTCAAGCGCTCAATAAAGTCACAACCGGTCCGCTTTCGGGACATCCAATTGATGCAGCGATCATTACAGGAGATACAACTGATAACGCGCAACAAAATGAAGTTGATTGGTACCTAGCTCTTCTTGATGGATTAGAGATCACACCTGATTCAGGAGATTTTTCAAAATACGAAGGCGTCATGGATGATGGCGCGGAACACTATGACGTTAAGTATTGGCACCCGCACGGAACTCCTGCTGGAAAAGATGATGATGATGCACGCGCAAAGTACGGATTTCCAGTAGTTCCTGGCTTATTAGATTCATGTAGAAAACCATTTAAATCTACAGGTCTTAAATTTCCTTGGTATGCGGTCCATGGAAATCATGATGCACTTTTGCAAGGAACTGTTACTCCAGATGAAGAGAGTCAAAAATCAATCGTTGGAGATAAACGTTATGTCGGATTACCTTCCTCATTAACGTTGAAGCAAACTCTCGAAGCATTTGATGAAGTTGGACCAGCTTCACTGCCACGCGCCGAAGATGCACCTTATGAAATGGTTACGGCTGATCTACGACGTCGCGCACTCGAGCGCGGGGAATACGCAGCAAAGCATTTGAAATCACCTGGCCTGCCAACAGGACATGGTTTCACTGAAGAGCATGTGCAGAAAAAACATATGTATTACTCCACTAATGTCGGCAAGATTAAGTTAATTGTTATCGATAGTGTCAACGAATTTGGCGGCTGGCAAGGTTCTCTAGATGTTGCACAATTTGAATGGCTAGAAAATGAAATCAAAAATAGTGATCGACTTGTTGTATTGGCGTCCCATCACCCATTGAGCAAGATGTTTAACGGGTATGCACCAACTGGTAAGCGAGTATGTGTAGAAGAAATTACAGAAATGCTTCTTAAATACCCACGTGTAATTGCATGGTTTGCCGGTCACGAACATAGACATCACGTTGCATGGATCGGTTCAGAGATCGAAGAAAAAGGCTTCTGGCAGATTGAAACCGCATCTCATGCAGATTGGCCACAACAGAGCCGCACCATTGAAATTGTTCAAAGCGAAAGCGGCGAAGTATTTATTGCACTTACCGTTATTGATCATGCAGCTGGAACAACATTTGGACCAGCTAAGACTCCGCTAGAAATGGCTGCACTTTCACGAGTTATTAGTGCCAATGTTTGGCAAAAACGTGACTCACTAGGTGCAAAGCACCCTGCTGATTGGGCAATTGGCGCACCGCACGAGCGAAATACGGTGCTGCGTTTGAGTGCTAGAAATTAACTAGCGAGCTTCAATAATTGCTGACGTTGCACTAACAGTTAAGCCCGTGCGATTACCTGGTGTCATTGACATCGTTTCAGCGCTGGCAATATCCAAATCCACATGTGTGCCATCAGCTAGAGCAACAACGATACGAGTCATTGGTCCACGGAATGATCTTTCGGTAATTGTTACAGAGTCGCCAGATGTAATTGAGAATTGCTCTGGGCGAATCATGACATTAACAGTTGATCCTGCAGATAAACCATGTCCTGAATTAGCAACAGTAATTTTTTTGCCAAGAACTTCAACACTAGATGCATCCAACAACTTGCCAGGAACGCGGTTCATGGCACCAACGAATGTCGCAACGAACGCGGAAGCAGGATTACTATAGAGAACATCTGGCTTATCGAGTTGTTCAAGATTTCCCTTATTCATAACGCCTACACGATCTGAAATAGCCATCGCCTCTTCTTGATCGTGCGTAACAAATAATGTGGTGATTCCTACTTCTTGCTGAACACGACGAATTTGATCGCGCAAATGTGTACGAACTTTCGCATCAAGGGCTGAAAGTGGTTCATCCAGAAGTAAAACATTTGGCTCGATTGCAAGGGCGCGAGCTAGCGCCACACGTTGTTGCTGTCCACCAGACATTTGATTTGGAAAGCGATGTGATTGCTTTCCAAGATCAACGAGTTCAATCATTTCTTCCGCGCGCTTGCGACGCTTAGCTTTATCAATTCCACGAACACGCAATCCGAATTCAACATTTTCAATCGCTGTCATATTTGGAAAGAGTGAGTACGCCTGAAAAACCATTCCCATGTTTCGCTTTGATGGTGGAAGATCATTAACGGCAGCACCGTTGATTTCAATGCGACCTGAATCTGGAACATCAAGACCTGCAACCATTCGAAGAGCTGTTGTCTTGCCACATCCTGAAGGTCCAAGCAGTGTTACGAGTTCGCCTGGCTTAATGTCGAGTGAGAAAGAATCTAGAGCGACCACTTCACCAAATGTTCGGCGCAGATTGCTAATAGTTACTCGGCTACTAGATGAAGTGCTCACTTTATTTCCCCTTTAGTTTTCTTAATTAACATTAGAGACGGGCTTTCTGACGACGTTCTACTGCAGATAGAGCCATAAGCAATAACCATGCAACGACCAAACTGAAAATTGATAGTGCAACTGCCAGTGTGGCTTCTTGTTGGCCGACCAATGCGATCCACGTTGGAAATGTGTTCCAGAGCATGAGTGCCGCCATTGTGTACTCACCCAACACAAGTGCAAGTGTTAGGAATATAGATCCAAAGATTGCGCTTCGAATGTTTGGAGCAATGATTCGGATGAAGACAGTGCGCCAAGGCGCACCTAGGCCGCGGGAAGCGTCGACCAATGTACGTACATCAATTGCTCCGAGTCCGGCATCGAGTGCTCTAAATGTGTATGGCATTGAGAGCATGACGTATTCAAGTGCCAGCAAGTATGGAGTTCCTTTAAGAGAGACAGGCATTGATGCAAGAACTCCGAGAACAAGAACCACTGGTGGAATAACTAATGGAAGGAGTGAAATAAATTCGACAACCCGACGGAACTTCTTTGCAGTCAAGTGAACCAGAGTCACGGTTGGAACCATGATTACTGTTGAAAGAAAAATTGTTACAAGTGCGAGTCGCGCAGTTAGACCTACAACTGTTCCAAAATCAGGTTGATTCGTGATTCGCCCGTACGCCTCAAGTGAATAAACATTGTTGGCACCGCGAATACTGAATTCAAATGAACTAATAATTGGCAAGAAAAAGTAAAAAGCAACGACGGCAAGACCAAAACCTAATCCAGGTCCAAGCTTTGGCGTAAGCGTCATTCCCTTTTGAACTTTGCGTTTCTTAACGCGTACAGGTGCAGTCATAGTGGCCATTAGCTATTCAACCATTTCGCCGTCTTGCGTTGAAGTACGGCGTACCCAGTCATGACGAATCCGATGATGACAACCATTCCAAAACCGAGCGCGTATCCAAGATTCGCTTTATCTGCGATTACATTTCCTGAAACAAGTGAACCGATCTGAAGTGGAACCAAAGGAATTGTTCCGCTTGTTAAAGCAGATGCCGTTGCATAGGCTGCAAATGAGTTAGCGAATAAAAGTAATAGCGCACCTGTAAATGCTGGTGCCAATAAAGGAATTGCAACATAACGCCAGAATTGCCACTTCGATGCGCCAAGGCTTCCGGCTGCTTCGCGCCACTCAAGACGAAGTCCATCAATTGCGGGCAAGATAACAATGATCATCAGTGGGATTTGAAAGTATAAATAAACCAGAATTAATCCTGAGAATGTAAAGAGTGTCCAGCCGCCTGAATATAAATCGACGCCAATTTTCTTAAGAGCGGTAGTGAGCAAACCGTAGGTTCCGATGGATGCAATAAAGAAGAATGCGAGTGGAACACCACCTGTATTTGCAAAAACTCCCGATGCGGTTTGAATTACGCGGCGGAGAACTCGAATATTTGAAACGGTAATTGCATAGGCCGCGATAAATCCAAATATCGCGCCAGTTACAGCTGAAATAGCGGAGAGCCAAATACTTTGTTGGAATGAGAGTAAATAAACGCCAGTGGCCGCTTCTTTAACATTCTCTAATGTCCACTCACTATCTTGATTTTTAAAGGCCAAGATAACTACTTGAAGAGTTGGAACAGCTAAAAATATTCCTGAATAAATAAAAAATGGAAACAGCCCAATATAAGTTCTTACTGAACGGAGTGGGCCTTTAAGAGAACCACGACCGGGGTTGCCCCCGGTCGTGGTTTCACTTACTGACCGCATTGCTGCGGATGTCATTGCTTAGAGAGTTCCCCATAGGCTGGCTACGAGACTCTTTGCTGTGAGTACGTCATCAAGTGATGGGTAAACAGGCTTTGCACCCTTAGGTGTAGCAGGCAATGCCTTGATCGCAGCTTTGTTAGCTGTTCCCTTCTTGGACATTGCTTCTAGGCGAATTGGACGAGCGCCACCCTTTAACCAGATGTTCTGTCCTTCATCGCTGTACAAGAACTCTTGCCACAAACGAGCAGCTGCTGGGTGTGGTGAGTTCTTAACAATTGCTTGTGCGTATCCACCGAAGAAGACAGAATCGCTTGGAACAACTAGCTTCCAGTCGACCTTACCTGCTGCGTCTTTTGAATACTTAGCTTGTAGGTAATCCCAGTCAAGCGTGATTGGTGTTTGACCACTCTGCACAGTTGCTGGTGTTGCCTCAACAGGAATGAAGTTTCCTGCCTTCTTCATCTTTGCCCAGAAATCAAGTCCCTTAGTGATGTCTTGTAGACCGCCACCGTTAGCAATTGATGATGAATAAACTGCTGAGAATGCAGCGTTTGCTTTTGCTGGGTTTCCGTTAAGAGCAACTTGTCCCTTGTAACGTGGATTAAGAAGATCTTTAAATGATTTTGGTGCAACAGATACGCGCTTTGCATCGTAACCGATTGCAATGTATCCGCCGTAGTCGTAATACCAAAGACCAGTCTCTTCTTTCGCATCAGCTGCGATGTCGCCCCATGTTGCTACCTTGTAAGGAGCCCATAGTCCTTCATCTGCACCTTGTACTGCGAATGCAACACCAACGTCTACAACGTCAGGTTGACGTGACTGTCCCTTAAGAGTTTTAACGGCTGCAACTTCATCAGCACTAGAACCATCTGGGTTCTGGCTATTTACTTTGATGCCGTACTTCTTTGAGAAAGTATCAATCATTTCGCCGTAATTAGCCCAGTCACGTGGAAGAGCAATTACATTGAGTTCTTTTTCTGCCTTAGCAAGTTTGATCAAACCTGCAAGACCGCCAACTTCACTAGCTGATTTTGCTGTTGCTGCCTTTGATGCTGCAGCACCAGCAGGCATTGCTGCGAGCATTGAAGCTGCAAGTGCAACTCCTGCTACGCCAGCAAGGACTTTGAGTCTCTTGGACACAAGTAACCTCTTTCTATTAGGCCTAATTAGGGGTAATTCCCGAAGGCGCTAGGGACGCCCTCTTGGGCGCAAATATTCACCTATTTGTCCTAAATTACTAGTAGATACCCATCACCAAGCGGGTTATTTTTTCGTGAACAGCTGGGGTGTTAGTCGTGGTTGCGAAGACCGGCAGCTTTTTCTAAAACCTGCGTAGAACGAAGGACTACCAAGATAATGATGGTCATGCCAAGGCCCGCGACCTGAAAACCTAATCCAACGGCGCAACCCATTGCAGCCGTTGCAAAGACCGTAGCCGCGGTGGTCACACCCTGAATTCCTGCGTTGCGGTTAGTGAAGATAAGTCCCGCACCTAAGAAACCGATGCCCGTGATGATTGCGTGCAGCGCTCGCGTTGGATCGCCAAAGTCTGAAGTTGTATCTAAAACGGCGCCGATGGCGACGATTCCCGCCGCCGATGCCCCGACCAGCGCCATTGTGCGAGGACCTGCAGATTTGCCCGCCCGGTCACGTTCCCACCCAATAATTGATCCAAGAACCGCAGCAATTGCAGCATCCAAGATGACGGTTGCTTGTTGCCAGAGATCAACTGATTGCAGATTTAACATAACCCGAACTATACGTCTGATTTATGCCGATATCTAGGCTTTGGATATCACGTCCCCTAATCACCCCTCATGGGTGAGGGTTACCTTGGCTTTTTAGCTAATCCATATCACCCTTAGGTATGCCACATCGCACCAAGAAATCATCACCCACGGTTATCGATGGCGTGACGCTTTCTCGAACTCTTGTCCCAACTCTGCCAACTAACTTTTTATCTCGCAAACATTTGTTTTCATTGTTTTCTGAAAAACGACCCGGTGCAACTTTATTAGTAGCTCCAGCGGGTTATGGAAAATCTTCGCTCGTAGCCGAGTGGGCACAACAGAGTGGATCAAAAGTTATTTGGACGCAACTCAATAAACAAGACACGTATGACTCGCTTGCGATGCACATGATCCAATCAGTCCGTAATGTAATTCCAAACTTTGCACCCTGGGCTGGCACAATCGTTAAGGATTTTGTCGAAGAAACCATACGCCGCCTAAGTAATGATTTAGTAAACATCGAAGAAAACTACATTTGGGTACTGGATAACGCTGAAGAGTTGCCAGATTTTTTCATTGAAACTACAAGGATTTTTCTAGAATCTATACCTGATAACTTGCACCTAGTCGTAATTTCTCGCACCGCACCTGAAGCCTCGTATTCGAGATTTGCAGCCCTTGGAAGCTTGAATTTAATTACTCCGCAAGATCTTCTTTTAAGCTCTGTAGAAGTCGAAACCATAGCCATGTTATCTGAACTTGATTTCTCAAATATAAATGTGAAACAAACTTTGGAAAGTGCACACGGCTGGCCGGCTGCAGTGCAGTTGCTTGCTCGTAAATTACAAAACGGAAATATTGAATTTGCAATGCAGGACGCTTTAGCTAGTGAAACAGATCCATTAAGTTACTTAGCTGAAGCAATTGTTGACTCGATCAAGGCAGAGGACATCGACGCCTTGACTCAATTGAGTGTGGTTGATGAATTCGATTCTGAAATTGCCGAACTTTTACTCGGAAAAGTCTCCACCCATCAATTCTTTGCACGGATGGTCGCAGATGGCTTATTTCTCTCTTCGCACTCTGATTCCAAGAGAACGTATCAACTCAATCCAATCATTCGCGAATCTCTTCAAAATCGACTTACTAATTCCGATAACGCTCAACAAATGACTCACAAAAAACTCGCAGATTTCTTCTTAGATCACAAAAAATATGGCCTAGCCCTAACTCATGCACACCAATCAGGGGATCAGGAACTTCTGCAAAATATTTTAAAAAACAACATCCGAACCATGGCTGCAACAGGCAAAGGTGATTTCCTACTTCAATGGAGCAAGATCATTGGCGATAAATCTTCCAGTGGTTATGTGAGGCGTTTAAGCCTTCAAATTGCAGCTCGCGTTGTGAATCTCGAATTTGAACAAGCTCAGGCACTCATCGAAGAATTACTTTTCCGAGTGGAAAATTCTGAGATTAAAGATTTTCTAGAAAAATCTGCACACGTATCTTCGGCAACCATTTCTTTTGCGAATGGAAATTTGTCTAGATTAAAATCTGATATTGAATTTGTCTTAAAACCTGTCAATGATGCTCGAGATATTGAGAACATCGATAAGTTGCATGTTCTGCGCTTACTCGCGAATCAATCCCTCGCACTTGAAGATTATGACGAATGCATAAAGATCTATTCACGAGCCCAACAATTTTTAACTGCAGACTATGCACCGCTTCCGATGTATTACCTCAATGCAATTAGTGCGATTGCAAGTTTTGCCGAAGGTAATTATTTTGAAGCATTCGATATCGCAAGTACGGGAATTGCGACAGCCGAGATGAATGACTTTCGCGGCATAGCTGGGCCAACAGACCTTCACTTCATTCGTGCCCGTTGTTTATTGGAATTTTCTAGAACAAGTGAAGCTATGTCCGCATTTGAATTAGTACGTGCATTAGCTTTACCGGCTAAGCAAAAGGTTTGGTACGTGCTTGCTGATGGATATTTGCTCCGTCAAATGATTCTTGAATCCAAAGTCGAAGTAGCTTTTGAAGGAATAAAGGAGCAACGCCAGCTTTTGCACAGTGTTACCGGAGCCCATCAGCTTGATTCGTTAGTCGATGCCAATGAAGCTTTCTTGAGATACATCGTGAAGGATTACGACCGTGTACTCATCCTTTTGGACCGCATGCCAGAAGGTCATTTCGTATCTCGATTTAAACCACTGGTTCTAGAACGTCAGGGCAAAAAAGTTCCAGATAATTTCGCGAAGAATTTGGCTGAAACAACCCCACGCGAAAAAATCTATAAACATCTAGCTGATGCTGATTTGGTGATAGATAGAGAAAAAGAAGCACTTGGTCATCTGCGAAAAGCACTTGATTTAGCGGCGCTATACGGTGCTCGAGAGACACTTCTGCGTCAATCGCCAGCAATTCTTAATCTGATTATTAAATCCTCCGGAGAACGCCCAACTGTTTATCTTGAAGAGTTAGCACGAGCTGCTGCTGATCGATTAAAGATTCAAGATCAAAATCGTGCAGGTATTTCTGAAGCACTCACAAAACGAGAGATTGAGATTTTGAAAAATCTTTCCACCGGCAAACCGATCAGTGCTATTGGCTCATCACTGCATGTTTCTCAGAACACTATGAAAACTCACCTACGCAATATTTACCGCAAACTCGAGGCAGATGGCCGCCATAGCGCTGTTGAGAAAGCCAAGTCACTCTTTCTTATTTAATCTCTGAAATACTCTGGCCGTGAAGTTAATTCAGACAGATCGCCTTGATCTACACCACATCGAAGCAGATGACCTCATCGATTTATTTGAAAAACGCGATGACTCCAAAGCACTTTCTGGGAAAGCTTTTACAAATCCACTTCGGGTATTAATTGATTTTCAAGGCCCGCTTGCATGGAGAGTCCCACATGTAAAACAAGATCCTTCCGTAAACAAATGGTTTGTCAGATGGGCCGTGCTACGAAGTACGCAAGAAGTTATTGCGAGTGCAAGTTTTCATGGAGCACCAGATGAAAATGGAATGATGGAAATTGGACTTGGTGTTGAAACCGCGTATCAACGCCAAGGTTTTGGGAAAGAGATTTTGCAGGGCATGTGGGGATGGGTTGTTAGAGAACCTGGTGTAAATCTCTTGCGTTACACCGTAAGTCCGACCAATGTTGCCTCGATTGCGTTAGTAAATTCTTTTGGATTTAAATTTATGGGCGAACAAATGGATGACATTGATGGACCAGAGAGCATCTATGAAATGTCAGCTGTTGAATATAGAAAGAAATTTCTTAGTCGTTAGATTGTCCGGATTTATGTTTGTATCGGCCCAAGAAATCAGCTTTCATATCTTTAAAGTTTCCATCCAATAACGCTTGTCGCATCTGATCAACCAAACGCACGATATATCGCTCATTGTGAATCGTTGCCAGAGTGGCGGCAATAATCTCTTTGCCGCGGAAAACGTGATGTAGGTATGCACGTGTGTAATGAGTGCAGGTATAGCAATCGCATTCGTCATCGATTGGATTGAAATCGCGCTTGTATGCAGCATTAGAAAGATTGAAGCGACCTTCCATGGTGTAGACCGCGCTGGTACGGGCAATGCGGGACGCCAAGACGCAATCAAAAGTATCTATTCCGTTTTCAACGCCAACAAATAGATCCTCCGGTGCGCCAATACCTAGTAAGTGCTTTGGTTTGTTTTCAGGCAAAATATCGTTCACCCACTTAACGATTGTGCCAAGTGAGTCTTTATCTAGTGCACCGCCGATTCCAAAACCATCGTATGAAATACCTGAAGACTCCATTGCACCAAAATCTGTTGCAGCCTTCTTGCGCAAATCTTCATACTGAGCGCCTTGAATTACACCAAAGAGGGCTTGATATGGCTTATTGCTTCGAACATCAGTCAAGCGTTTGTGTTCGTCCAGACAACGCAATCCCCAGTTGTACGTGCGCTGCATTGCAACTTCTTGATAGCGACGGGTGTTGTGAAGTGTTGTGCACTCATCGAAAGCAAAAATAATATCGGCACCGATTTGATGTTGAACCTGCATCGAAATCTCTGGAGTAAATCTATGCATCGATCCATCTAGGTGAGATTTAAATGTCACACCTTCATCATCAACGTGAGCAAGGCGCTCTTTGTTGCCGGCAATTACTTCATCTGATCTAAAGGTCTTTGCATCCATTGCCAATACTTTTTTGAATCCCACACCGAGTGAAAGAACTTGAAAGCCACCGCTATCGGTAATTGTTGGACCATCCCAATTCATAAACTTTGCAAGGCCGCCAGCTTCATCCAAAATATCTGGTCCTGGTTGCAAGTACAGGTGATACGCATTAGCTAGGAGTGCTTGTGCACCTAAATCTCGCATTGATTCTGGCAAGACAGACTTAACCGTGGCTTTTGTGCCTACTGGAATAAATGCTGGAGTTTGAATTTGTCCGTGAGGAGTTGAAATCGTTCCAACACGGGCGAGAGATTTTTCATCTCGCCGTGTAATTTCGAATCCAAAAGCCTCACCCATGCGCCACATTGTGGCAGAGATGTAGGCTCTGAAAATGCCTCAATTCAAACTTAGCTCTGGCCGTGAACTCGAAGTATTAGATAACGGCGTCGATAGCACGCGTGCAATTGTTTTCCATCATGGAACACCTGCCAGTGCTTCGCTCTGGAGCCAGTGGTTTACGTATGCCGCAGACCTAGGAATTCGCGCGATTTCATATAGCCGCGCAGGTTATGGCACAAGCGATCGCGATTATGGTCGCAGCATTGTTAGCGTAAATAAAGATATCTCCGAAGTAATAGCTTCAAAAGGAATCGAACGTTTTGTTGCAATTGGTTGGTCCGGTGGTGGGCCACACGCACTCGCAAATACTTTGTTAGATACAAACGTTGGTGCAATAACTCTGGCTGGCGTCGGCGCATTTGGCGTAGAAGATTTAGATTTTCTCGAAGGTATGGCTCAGGAAAACCACGACGAATTCGGTGCTTCGCTTCAAGGTGAAGACGTGATTCAAAAATGGTTTATTGATAATGCAACACCATTTAAATCAGCAGGTGGCGCGGAAATTCGCGAAGCATTTGGTGGATTAATTAGCGACGCTGATAAGAAGTCTATGGAAGGTTCATTTGCAGATGTGATTGCCTCAGCAATTAGATCTGGCCTTGCGGTCAGCTTTGATGGTTGGGTCGATGATGACGTGGCATTTACAAAACCGTGGGGCTTTGACCTTGCATCAATTAATAAACCAGTAAAGATTTGGCAAGGCGATCAGGACTACATGGTTCCGCATGCACATTCGCATTGGTTGAAAAAACACATACCAACAGCGGAACTCACATTTATTCCCGGCCAAGGACACGTCACTTTGTTGGTTGATTACACAGACAAAGTCTTTGCTCAAGCAAAAGAGTTACTTGCATAAATGATTCTAAACTCAGCAACTCTGAGAGAGTTCTTAGATGTTCTAAATCCTTACTCTCGCAAGATGATTCTTGGAGTAATGCTCAGTGCCATTGGCACGGGCATGACACTCTCTCTGCTATTGGTTTATCTGCATGACATGCGTGGGTTTACAAATACTTTCGGTGGCTTCTTACTCTCATTTGGCGCCGCAGTTTCACTTCTGATTGGTGGCCCGGTCGGAACATTGATTGATCACATAGGTCCAAAGAAAGTAATCATCGTTGGCCTTATCGCTGAAGCAATTGGTACTGGTGGTTGGTCAATCGTTCAAACGCACCGCGATGCGATCATTGTCATGACAATTCAATCAATTGGCGCAGCCTTTATCTGGCCGCCCATGAATGTGATGCTTACGCGATTGAGCGAAGAAAAAGATCGTCAGAAAATTTTCGGCCTTAATTTCATGGTTTTAAACCTCGGTATTGGTCTTGGGGGAGTCTTCGCATCCTTGGTAATCACAGAAGGATCGCTGCGTTCATTCCAGATTATGTACATCCTGGATTCATTTACTTTTCTACTATTTCTCTTCGTTGTTTTACTTATCCGCACCCCAAAGGTCGGCAAATACATCCCCGAAGCACACGAACCTAAAAGTGGAAGTTATAAAGATGTATGGGCTAACAAGAGAATTGTTTTATTGAGTGTTTCTGGGTTAGTTCTTTTGATATTTGGTTACGCAAGTTTGCAAGCAGGACTTCCGATTTATGCAACTCAATATCTTGATCTTTCTCCCAAGTGGCTCGGTATTTTTTATGCAGCCAACACAATTTCAATTGTTTTGTTTCAGCCAGCTGTACTGCGCAGAATCAATCGCGAATCAAAGTACAAAGCTCTTATCGCAGTTGGAATTATCTGGTCGCTATCCTGGGCAGTTGTCGGTATTTCACCATTGCTCCCGTTGATTGCCGGTGCACTGATGCTCTGCATTAGCCAAATAGTTTTTGCCTTTGGCGAAATGATCTGGTCGCCAACAATGCCGGCTCTTGCCAATGATTTATCTCCAGAACACATTCGCGGCAGAACAAATGCACTCATTGGTTTGCAATGGGGTGTATCCGGTGTTCTTGGACCAGCAATTAGCGGTCCGATGCTTGGAGCAGGTTTAGAGAGCGCGTGGATTTTTACAATGCTCATAGGAGCATTGCTACCACTGCCATTATTTATGCGATTAAAAAAACTCGCAGATAAATAATTAAGCTAGCTTGCCCTTTGCTTCAACGATGTTGATTGCGTTATTTGTTAGAACAACTGTTAGCTCGTCTCCAGCAGCACCTGGGCAAGATAAACCCCATGCAAATGTAATTGAGGCACCAGCAGCAAGTGGAGTTTGTGGCGCACCATCCATCTTTGCATCGCCATCGAAAATATCTACACATGCGCCAGCGGCGGTGCTTCCTTTAACAATGAGCGTTGCGAGATCGAGTTCTGCGCCAGAGCCGTTACTTACTGAAACATTAAAGCGCTGATTAATTTGTCCAGGCAGTTGTCCTGCAGCAAATTTTCCTGGGTTGAATTTTGCGGGTGATGAAACTGTAAAAGAGTTCTTATCTGGAGTCACAACAGCTGCATCGAATGCACCCTTTGCTTGGGCTTCTTCTTCAACTGTATTTACTAGCGCTTCACCTTCGGCAGCTGTAGTGGTTTCTGCTTCTGTTCCGCCGCCGCATGCAGAGAGTGCAAGGGCTAGAAGAAGTGCAGTTGTTCCAGCGCCAATAGCGCGACTTGTGCGTGTAAACATGTAATCCTCCATTGGGGCAAGTAATTCCTTGCGCAAGGTGTAACTCTTATGCTTGAAAGTATAGAGTACGAGCCATGACAACGAGCGTCGAAACTTCGCGCGATAAGGAAGCAGGCATTCAAGGCCGCAGTCCTCGCCAAATTGCGTGGATGCGCTTTAAGCGCAACAAAGTTGGCATGACTGCAGCGGGCGTAAGTATTCTCCTGCTTTCGCTCTCTTTATTCGCACCGATTGTCTGCAAAATTTTAGGAATTGATCCAAACACTTTGAATCTTGATGTGTTGGATACAAGCGGAATTCCTGATCTGCCAAATGGCGGAATCAGCTTAGATCACCCACTTGGACTCATCCCTGGCACTGGTCGCGATTTACTTGCACAACTTCTCTACGGTTCTCGCATCTCATTTATGGTTGCAATTTTGACAACTTTTACGAGCTTAACAATCGGCTTATTTGTTGGAATCATCGGCGGATATTTCCGCGGTCGAGTAGATAGCACTCTTGGTCGCTTTACAGATTTCTTACTTGCATTCCCTTCATTTTTCATGATTGTTGCACTCAGCGAACCAATGGTTAAGCGAATTGAAAGCACTGGAATTGCACAAGGAAATGGCGCACGTGTTCTCTTTTTAGTTTTCTTCCTTTCATTCTTTGGTTGGCCAGGATTTTCCAGACTTATCCGTTCTCAAGTTTTAAGTTTGCGTGAAAGAGATTTCGTAACTGCAGCCGAAGCAATGGGCGCAAAACGTTCTCGTGTAATTCTTAAAGAGTTATTGCCAAATGTGTGGGCGCCAGTAATTGTTGTTACATCTCTGTCATTACCTGGTTATCTTGCAGCAGAAGCTGTCTTTTCATTCTTAGGTCTTGGCGTACAACCACCTGCATCAACGTGGGGTATTCTGCTTTCAAATGCATCCCGTTATGTCACCGTCATGCCTAGCTTTTTCTTGATTACCGCCGGTTCTTTGGTCATCGTTGTTCTGGCCTTTAACTTGGTCGGCGATGCGCTGCGAGATGCGCTAGATCCTCGCGCAGACCGCTAACTTCACCCTCTCGCACGCTCACTCCCGTATTCACAATTCGGACACTTTCTGCTTGACTGTGCGCTCGGGAGCAGCCCGCGCCCATCAACTGAAAGGACCAATGAATGAGCAGCATTTCCGCTCTTCGTCGCGCCGTAGTTGTTACTGCCGCTAGTTCACTAGTTATCTCTGCAGCACTTGTTGCAGGATCACAAGTTGCTAACGCAGCAGAAACACCTCGCACAGGAGGAACACTTGTTCTTCTCGAGCACGAACCACGCCTTGATCACTTAGATCCAAGCCGTATCTACACAGGACGCGACTTAGCGTTTATGAACTCTTTCCACACTCGCACACTCGTTGCGTACAACCCAGTTCCAGGCGTAGCAGGTGCAAACCTCGTTCCTGACCTTGCAACAAACACTGGTGTACCAAGTAACAGTGCAAAGACTTGGAAGTTCACACTTCGTCCAGGAACTAAGTTCGAAGACGGAACACCAATCACATGTGAGCACGTTCAGTACGGTGCATCTCGCGTATTCGCAACAGATGTAATCACTGACGGTCCTGCATACCTTCTTTCATGGTTAGACATCCCAACAGATGCTGATGGCAACTCTGTTTACACAGGTCCATACAAGAACACACCAGCTGGTGTTGCAGCGTTTAAGAAGGCTGTTTCTTGTTCAAAGGACAACCGCACAATCACATTTAATCTGAACAAGTCAGTAGCAGACTTCAACTACTTGGCTACTTACGGAACAATCTCACCAATTCAGGCAAAGCTTGATACAGGTGACGCGTATGACCTAAAGCCACAAGCAACAGGTCCATACAAGATTGCTCGTAATAACAAGACTGAACTTCTATTGATTCGCAATAAGAACTGGTCAAAGTCAACTGACTCATTCCGTACTCCATATCCAGATCAGGTTGTAATTAAGTTTGGTCTAGATGAAGAAGTACAAGATCAGATTCTTCTTGAAGACTCACAGCCAAACGCGATTAACTTCGATGGCCCACTTCCAACAAATAAGGACAAGTTCTTCACAAGCGATGAGTACAAGAACCGCCGCATGAATAACTCAGATCCTTATGCAAACTACGTTGCATTTAACGTAGCGAAGATGCCATGTCTAGAAGTTCGTGCAGCTATGTACTACGCACGTAACGCAAAGGCACTTCTTGACTATGCAGGCGGACCTACTTATGCAGGTTCTTATGCAACTGGTGTAATCAGCCCACTCGTGGCAACTGACTACGAACCAACTAAGGTTGTTGGTCCAGGAAGCGCAGACTTTATTCCTGAAGGAAACATTCCTAAGGCAAAGGCACTTCTAGAAACAGCAAAGACCAAGTGTCCTGCTGATTACAAGAAGGCAACTGTTGATGGAATTACAATTGACGTTCGTCAATCTTCAACACTTAACGACACTATTCCAATTAACGAAGCAGCTTATGCACGTGTTGGTATCAAGGTTAAGTGGAACATCATTTCATCTGGTTACTACTCAACAGTTATGAACCCTGCAAAGCAGAACGACATGTCTGCTTCTGGTTGGGGTGCTGACTGGGCTAACGCTTCAACAGTTATCCCTGAACTCTTCGCAACATTCGGTGGCTTTAACTTGTCACAGAACTCAAATGATCCTAATTACAAGGCATTTGAAGACAAGATCAACGTTGCAATGAAGACAACAGATCGTAAGAAGCAAGCTGCTATGTGGAAGGCTCTAGATAAAGAAGCTATGAAGAACTTCTGGGTATTGCCAACAGTGTTTGGTAAGGCACAAGAAGTCTGGGGTTCAGGCCTCGGTGGCGTCTTCTTCTGGGTTCCACAAGGTAACCCTGCATACGGCAAGATTTGGGTTAAGAAGTAATCCACATCTAGTCGCTTAAGTTGAAGTACAGTGCCCCTGAGGTTAGAAATTTCCTCAGGGGCACTTACTTGAAATTCATAAATTTATTTTTCAGGAGTCATTAAATGTTGAGATTTATTAGCCGGCGTATGTTCTTCGCTGTCCTAACGATTTTGGCTGTCTCAGCAGTTGTTTTCGCTATCTTTTCTTTTCTTCCATTTGATCCAGCATCTCTGACCTGTGGCCAAAAATGTACGCCGCAGATCATCGAAGGCAACAGAATTAAATTAGGTTTTGATAAACCAATTTATGAGCAGTACTGGCTATTCCTTTCTGGAATATTTGCAGGACGCACATATGGATCAGGTTCGGCCGCATTTAGCTGCCCGGCACCATCATTTGGATATTCATATAATCAAAATTCTTGCGTCACAGACATGATCAAAGAGTCATTGCCTGTCACAGTAAATCTCGCAGTAGGCGCACTCATTATTTGGATGGTGATGGGCGTGGGACTCGGAGTCCTAGCCGCAAAGTTTAAGAATCGTTGGCCAGATACCTCTAGCTCGGTCTTCGTATTACTTGGAACTTCGCTTCCAACATTCGTTACAGGTTTAGCACTTCTTATTTGGGTCTCTATCAAGTGGAAAATCGTTCCAATGTCACTCGATGGCTATGTGTCAGTTCTAGATAGCCCCGCTCGATGGTTTATGTATTTCATCTTGCCGTGGATTACTTTGGCAATTGCATACGCTGCTTTGTACACACGATTTACCCGCGCTGCTGTGCTCGACACATTGGGCGAGGATTACATTCGCACCGCTCGTGCAAAGGGCGTGAAAGAGCGCACAGTTCTCTTTAAGCACACACTGCGTGCAGTACTTGCACCGATTGTGACAATGGCAGGTTTGGATTTTGCGGGTCTAATTGGCGGCGCAATTATTACTGAAACAATTTTTAATCTACCTGGATTGGCCCGACTCACACTTCGTTCAGTGTATGAATTCGATTTACCAGTTGTTCTTGCCACAACTATTTTGGCTGCGGTCATCGTGATTGTCATGAACCTTATTGTGGACATGTTGTACGCGGTCCTAGATCCGCGGGTGCGAATCTAATGTCAGAGTTATTACGCATTAATGATCTGCACGTTGGCTTTCCAACCGATGATGGAATCGTCCGCGCAGTTGATGGAGTTTCACTCACTGTCTCGCAAGGCGAAACTGTTGCCATCGTTGGAGAATCAGGATCTGGAAAAACCGTCACAAGTCTTTCTGTCATGGGATTACACAAAAAAGGCTCTGCCGAAATGAGCGGTTCAATTAGCGTGGCTCACGATGGCGGATTCCTAGATGTTGTTACCGCCAGCGAAGAAGAAATTCGCAGCATGCGCGGTCGAAGCGTTGCGATGATTTTCCAAGATCCAATGTCAGCTCTTCACCCTTATTACAAGATTGGCGAGCAGCTCGCTGAAGCGTATTTAGTTCACAACCCAGGTAAGAAAAAAGAAGCTGCAGCACGCGCAGTTGAGATGCTCGATCTCGTTGGAATTTCAGAGCCGGCACAACGTGCAAAAGAGTTTCCGCATCAATTCTCCGGCGGTATGCGCCAGCGCGTAATGATCGCAATGGCTCTCATGAATTCGCCAAAGATGCTGATTGCAGATGAACCAACAACTGCGTTGGATGTAACAGTTCAGGCACAAATTTTGACGCTGTTGGCTTCACTTCAAAAAGAGTTCAACATGGGAATTTTGCTTATTACTCACGACCTCGGAGTCGTTGCTCAAGTTTCTGAGAAAGTAAATGTTATGTACGCAGGACGTATCGTCGAACAAGGTGGCGTCGATGACATTTTCTACAACCCAATGCAGCCATACACATTGGGTCTGCTCAAATCTGTTCCACGAATTTCAGCGACTGGCTCAGAACGTCTCAAGGCAATTCCAGGACAGCCACCATCACTTATTAGTTTGCCCGCAGGATGCGCATTTGCGCCACGTTGCGAATACATTAAATTTGCCGATAGCAATGCATGTGCAACACAGATGCCAGCACTCGTTGGAACAAGTGCTGGACATACTTCACGTTGTCATATCGATGAATCAAAGCGCCAAGCATCCTTTGCAGAAGCCATGAAGGAGGTGCGCTCATGAGTAAAGAGACGATTCTGAGTGTCACTGATCTGACTAAACATTTCCCAGTTAAGAAATCTAAAGATCGCAAGAAGTCCGTAGTTAAAGCTGTAGATGGAATCTCATTTGATTTGCATGCTGGCGAAACACTTGGCTTGGTTGGCGAATCTGGATGTGGAAAGACAACGGCTGGTCGCACAATTTTGAAGTTAACTGAGCCAACATCTGGCAGCATCGTCTTTGAAGGTCAAGACATCACAAAGTTTAAGCACGGCAAAATGACATCATTGCGTGCACAGATGCAGATCATTTTCCAAGATCCATACTCAGCGCTTAATCCACGCCAAACAATCGGCAAGATTATTTCGGCGCCATTTGAGATTCAAAAAGTCGAACCAGCAGGCGGCGTTAAAAACGCAGTGCAATCTTTGATGGAGCGCGTGGGCTTAAACCCAGAGCACTACAACCGCTATCCGCACGAGTTCTCAGGCGGACAGCGCCAGCGCATCGGTATTGCTCGCGCAATTGCACTGAAGCCACGTTTCATTGTTGCTGACGAACCAGTCAGTGCTCTGGATGTATCAATTCAGGCACAGGTCATTAACTTACTCGATGACTTACAACGCGAAGATGGCATCAGCATTGTTTTTATTGCTCACGATTTATCCGTCGTCCAACATATTTCAGATCGCGTTGCAGTTATGTACTTGGGCAAGGTTATGGAAATCGGGCCAACAGCTGATCTCTATCACTCATCACACCACCCATACACAAAGGCGTTGCTCTCTGCTGTTCCACAACCAGATCCACGTTCTGAGAAATCACGTGAGCGAATTATTTTGTCCGGTGATCTTCCAAGCCCAATTAATCCGCCATCAGGGTGCGTATTTAATACACGGTGCTGGAAAGCGCAGGACAAGTGCAGAACTGAAGTTCCACAGCTAGTTCAACTCGGTGGAACCCAAGTCGCTTGTCACTTCCCTGAATAATCTGGCCTAAATATCTACCAAATACGAACGCGCTCTGACTCTTTCATCCAGAGCTTGTTTTTCTCACTCACTCCAAAGGCTGTATAGAACTCATCGATATTTCGCACGATGGCGTTACATCTAAATTCATATGGAGAGTGCGGATCAGTTGCAATGCGGCGGCGTAATTCTTCTGGGCGAACTTTTCCGCGCCATGCTTGTGCCCACGCAAGGAAGAAGCGTTGTTCACCTGTTAAACCGTCGATAACGGGCGCTGATGCACCCTTTAAAGCCAGTAAATAAGCCTTATACGCGATGCTAAGACCGCCAAGGTCTCCAATGTTTTCTCCCACTGTGAGAGCGCCATTAACGGTGATGTCAGGGGTTTCTTCGGGGGATAGCGCATCAAATTGTGCGATCAATGCGTTAGCGCGCACTTCGAATTCATCGCGATCAGATTGTGTCCACCAATCGACCATGTTTCCATCGCCATCATATTTAGAACCTTGATCATCAAAACCGTGGCCGATTTCGTGGCCAATGACGGCGCCGATTCCGCCGTAATTAACCGCAGGGTCTGCGTCCAAATCAAAAAATGGTGGCTGCAAGATTGCTGCCGGAAATACGATCTCATTCATGCCCGGGTTGTAATAGGCATTAACTGTTTGCGGCGTCATGTACCACTCGCTGCGATCAACGGGTGCGCCGATCTTGGCTAATTCGTAATTGCGAGCAAAGGCAGAGATGCGGCCAAGGTTTCCGAAGAGGTCATCTGCTGAAATTTCTAGCGTTGAGTAATCACGCCACTTATCTGGATAGCCAATTTTTGGAGTGAACTTGGTGAGCTTTTCAAAGGCCTTTGTCTTTGTTGCTTCACTCATCCATGACAATTCGCTGATGCTGATGCGATACGCCTCAATCAGATTTGCCACTAGTTCGTTCATCGCAGCTTTTGCAGCAGGTGGGAAATGGCGCTCTACATAGATGCGACCCACTGCTTCGCCCAATGAGCCTTCGACCAATGAAACCGCACGTTTCCAGCGCTCGCGAATTTGTGGGGTGCCAGACAAAGTAGTGCCGTAGAAAGCAAAGTTCTGTTGCACGATTGCATCATTGAGGTATGGCGCAGATCCGGAAATCAACTGCCACTTAAGCCAGAGCACCCATGCATCACGATCGAATTTTTCTAGCAGTGTTGAAACTCCTGAGAAGAAATCTGGTTCGCGAACAATGACGGTTTCAAACGCTTTTGCAGGAACTTCACCACTCTTTAACCACAATGGGAAATCAAGGGCTGGTGCAAGCTTTTCTAATTCGGCGCGGCTGTGTTTGTTATAGGTCAGAGTCGCATCACGATCGCGGACTTGATCCCAGTGGCATGCAGCAATGGATGTTTCAAGTGCCAAGATTGTTTTGGCCGCATCGGCTGAAACAGCGATACCTGCCAGAGCGAACATCTTTATGACGTGGTCGATGAAGGCTTCGCGAATTGAGGCGTATTGCTCTTCGCGGTAATACGACTCATCCGGCAGGGAGAGTCCGCCCTGACTGAGGTAAATAATGTTGGTATCTGAATCCATGGCATCTGTGTAAATAGATGCACCGAATATTCCGCCGACGCCCTTCATTTCAAGGACGGACATTGTCGAGATGAAATCTGAAACCGAAGAGATTGCATCGATGGATGCAAGGTCAGCGGCAAGGGGAGTCACACCAAGTTTCTCAATCGCCTCAGTGTTCATAAATGAGCGATAGAGATCGCCAATCTTCTGGGCATCTCCATTATCGCCAGCAGTTGCGCGGGCGCTTTCAATAATCTCGCGGACTTGAGCTTCGGCTTCATCGTGGAGTGCATAGGCAACTCCATCGGATGCGCGATCTGCCGGAATCTGGTGGGACTTTAGCCAGCCACCGTTGAGGTGGCGATACAAATCATCGCCGGGTGCAAAAGATGGATCAACGTGCGCCAGATCGATTCCGCTTTTTAACGCCATCTTCAATTCGCCCCTGACTTCTGAAGTAGTTGAAAGTTCAACTTCTCGCGTACCATTATCTCTATGGCAGACGCTACAACACCTAAATGGCTCAATCCATCTGAGATGAAGGCTTGGCGTCGATACATTATTGCTAGCCGCCGATTACTAGAAGCGTTGGATTCTGACTTAGCTCCCCACGATGTATCAATGGCCGATTATGAAATCTTGGCCCAACTCAGTGACGCCCCAGATCGCAGAATGCGAATGAGTGAATTAGCAGATGTTGCAATGTTGTCTCGCTCCCGCCTTTCACATCGCATGAAAGTGATGGAGAAAGAGGGCTGGGTAAAACGTGAAGCCTGCCCAGTAGATAAACGTGGATATTTTGCGGTGATGACACCTAAGGGGTGGAAGGCAATTGTTGCCGCAGCCCCTGATCATGTGGCCAGTGTGCGCTCGCGATTTGTTGATCACTTAACAAAGGCTGATCAAGTTGCACTGGCTGAAATTTTTGACCGAGTTGGTAATGAGTTAAGAAACTCTGATTTAGATTAGATATTAATTATTTTAGAATGCAAAAAAGCCCGCCACTTTCGTGGCGGGCTTTTTTAATAAGCGAAATGCTTACTTTGCTGCTGCCTTCTTGCGACGGCGGCGCTTTGGAGCTGCTGACTTAGCAGCTGCCTTCTTACGACGCTTTGGAGCTGCCTTCTTAGCAGCTGCCTTCTTACGACGACGCTTTGGAGCTGCCTTCTTAGCAGCTGCCTTCTTACGACGACGCTTTGGAGCTGCCTTCTTAGCAGCTGCCTTCTTACGACGACGCTTTGGAGCTGCCTTCTTTGCAGCAGCCTTCTTACGACGACGCTTTGGTGCTGCTGTTGTAGCAGCCTTCTTACGGCGACGCTTTGGTGCTGCTGATTTAGCAGCGGCCTTCTTGCGACGCTTTGGAGCAGATTTCTTAGCTGCAGCCACGTATTTCTCCATTCGGAATGGTTCGGATCCGTCACCCAAACCTGTTCGTGGATAAGTGTGACTGGAATTGCGCCGTAATGCCAGTCAATTTGTAAAAAAAGATAGCGCGTGTCGCAAATTAATTTTTTAATTATTTTGTGCATTTCGGTAAAAAAATCGATGTACAAATTAAAAAAATTGGGTATTTTTTCGCTGAAATTACTTTTCGTCGAGGTTTTTTTGCTCCAATTCGCGAATTTTTCGCATTTCAACGGCAAATTCGTTCGTTTCGGCGTCATATTTTCTAAATTTCGGCAAAAAACTCGCCAGTAAAGCAACCATAAAGACGCAGATGAGACCTCCTGCAGTTACCGAAAAGGTAAGGCTGGTAGCCGCCGCCATTGAAGCTGCGCGAAGTTGTCCGGCAAGTGGTCCAATGGAATAAGAAAGTAATTCGATACCGGCCAAGCGACCGCGAAGATTGTCCGGGATGGTTTGGTTCCAGATCGTTCCTCGAAATAGCGCACTGATCATGTCGGCGCCACCAGCGATCGCCAAAAAGAAGAGCACCAAAATCAGGGAGTTAGAAATTCCTGCCAGTGCAATTGCTGCGCCCCATCCAATTGCTGCCCACATGATGGCGCGGCCATGGAATCGATATGTTTTTATCCAGCCGCTAGTCAATGTGACGACAACAGAACCGACGGTGACTGCGGCATATAAAAATCCGAGTGCCCAAGGGGCGCCAAGTTGGTCTGCCCAGAATGGATAGAGCGCAGTTGGCATTGCAAAAAACATTGCAGCCAAATCTATTAAGTACGTTCCTGTTAAATCCTGTCGACTAAATGCATATTTGATTCCATCTAATAAGCCACGCAGGGATGGCTTTTCGGCCTCTGGGTTGGCAGGCACAGATCCCACTCGTGCAAGAAAAATTAGCGAAATTAAGAACGTAAAAACATCGAAGCCATAACCGGCAGAAATAGAGACCGTTGAAATAACAATGCCGCCAATTGTTGGTCCGATGATCACACCTAGCTGCCATCGAAGACTCATCAGTGCACTAGCTGCAGGTAAATCTTGATGTCCAACGATGCGCGGCAATATTGCATCAGCACTAGGGCGCTGTAATCCATCAACGGATGCAAATAATCCGGCGATGACATAAATGACCCAGACCTTCGGATCAGAGCTCAGTGAATTTAGGAGCAAGATGCCGGAGAGAACAAGGGCTGCGGCTTCGGTTGCCCAGACCATTTTCTTTCGATCGACATAGTCCGCCAATACTCCGCCATAGAGTCCAAATAAAATCAGCGGAATTATCTCGATGGCCCCCACGATGCCGACGGCAACGTATGAGTTGGTGAGTTCTTTAATCTGAAATGGAATCGCGACGTATGTGACCATCGAACCGAGGTAGGAAATAAGTCCCGATGCCCACAAGTTTCGAAAGTCGGGGTATTTCTTCAGTGGCGAGATATCAATCGCGAATTTACTCACCTGCAGATATTACTTAAAGGTTTGCTCCGCGCCAGGAAAACGAGAACCCGCAACATCGCCAGCCCACTCTTTGGTGGCTTCGAGCATTTCGGTGCGCAGATTGCGATACGCCTTCGCCAATTTCGGCGGATTCTTTGTAATGCCCATCAAATCCGTCCAGACCAACACCTGTGAATCGCAATCAACACCGGCGCCGATTCCAACTGTTGGAATTGATAGCTCTTTGGTAATTCGGGCAGCTAAATCTGCTGGCACTAACTCCAGAACTATTGCAAAGGTGCCAGCCTTTTGCAGGGCAATGGCAGCTTCAAGAATTGCATCCCCATCGGTGCGCCCTTGGACTTTGTATCCGCCCAATTGGTGAAGAGATTGTGGAGTAAATCCGAGGTGGCCCATTACAGGGATTCCGGCAGCTACTAATTTTTCAACCGTTGCGATGCGAGCGCCTTCAATCTTTACCGCCATCGCACCGGACTCTTTAAAGAAGCGCGTTGATGTTGCAAGTGCTTGTTCAGGGGATTCTTCATATGAACCAAAGGGCAAATCTGCAACAACCATTGCGCGCTGTGATCCGCGAACAACGGCGCGCACCAACGGAATCATTTCATCGACAGTTACTGGGATTGTGTTTTCAAAACCCAAAAAATTATTGCCAGCGCTATCGCCAACTAGCAGGACAGGGATTCCGGCTTCATCAAAAATCGATGCAGTCATCTCTTCATAGGATGTAAGCATCGGCCATTTTTCGCCGCGCTTTTTTGCATCAGCTAAATCAGCAATCGTGACGCGACGATGCGTGGCTCCGCCATATAGGGATTCCATGAAAAGACCTCCAGCCTCAAGGCTTCATGCGAAGTCCCTGGGTACACGAGCAATGGTACTGGAAGTAGGCTTAACGTATGAAGTTGCGCGTCGCACTCGCACAGATCAACCCAACCGTTGGTGATCTTGCTGGCAATGCTGCTCTCATTTCGAAATACGCAAAAGAAGCACATGCAGCATCTGCTGATGTCGTTGTTTTCCCAGAGATGGTTTTAACTGGCTATCCGGTTGAAGATCTTGCACTGCGCGCATCATTTAGAAGCGCAAGCAAAAACGCACTGGCACACCTTGTTTCTACTCTTGAGCCATCCATTGTTTCGGTTGTTGGCTATCTCGATGAATCACCAACTGGGGCTCCACAAAACAGAGTTGCCATCCTTCACGGATCAAAAGTCGTAGCAACTTACACAAAGCGCCACTTGCCAAACTATGGCGTCTTTGATGAGTTTCGAAACTTTGTACCAGGGGATTCCACACTTGTTATCCGAGTTAAAGGCGTAGATATAGGTATCGCAATCTGCGAAGACATCTGGCACTCATTGGCAGATCTCGCAGCACGCACACCAGGACTTGTCCTTGTGCCAAATGGTTCGCCTTATGAACGCAATAAAGATGATGTGCGATTAGCTCTTGTTCAAAAGCGAGCCAAAGAAGTTGGCGCACCACTTGCATACGTCAACATGACTGGCGGCCAAGATGATTTGGTCTTTGATGGCGACACCATTGTTGTTGACGCACAGGGTTCAGTAATTTCTCGAGCCGCACAATTTGAAGACCAACTGCTAGTTGTTGATATTGAATCTGCCACACAAACGTCAAAGCCAGATGTTGTGATTTCAGAGAACGGAACAGAAGCATCTGGCGCCGTTGCTCCTGCAGTTGCACCGCGAATGAGTGATCACCAAGAAATCTGGAACGCACTTGTGATGGGTCTTCGCGATTACGTGACTAAAAACAAATTTAGATCCGTAGTCGTTGGTCTATCTGGCGGAATTGATTCAGCCCTCGTTGCAGCAATTGCTGTCGATGCTCTCGGTGCTAAGTGCGTCAACGGCGTTGCGATGCCAAGTAAGTATTCATCTGATCACTCCGTCGAAGATGCAACGGCCTTTGCTGCCAATACAGGCATTCACTTTAGAACCGTTGCGATCGAACCAATGGTGCAATCATTTATGGAGTCCATAACTCTTAAAGGACTGGCTGCTGAAAACATTCAAGCCCGTGTTCGCGGAACAACGTTGATGGGTATTTCAAATCAAGAAGGCCACCTTGTTCTTGCTACCGGAAACAAATCAGAGCTCGCGGTTGGGTACTCCACTTTGTATGGCGATGCTGTCGGTGGTTTTGCTCCCATTAAAGATATTTATAAGAGCGATGTCTGGGCGTTGGCACGTTGGAGAAATGAGCAAGCTATATCTCGCAATGAAGTTGCACCGATTCCTGTGCGCTCTATTGAAAAAGAACCGAGCGCTGAATTACGTCCAGATCAAAAGGACTCTGATTCGTTGCCAGACTATGAATTATTAGACCAACTCCTCACTCGCTACGTCGATGGTGATGAAGGCTCAGCCAAATTAATTGCTGCAGGTTTTGATAGCGCACTTGTTATGCGCGTTATTGGATTAGTGGATAAGGCCGAATACAAGCGCCGCCAATATCCACCTGGCACCAAGGTTTCAGCACGCGCATTCGGAAAAGATCGTCGTCTGCCGATGACTTCACGCTGGAGCGAAGCGTAGTTTCGTAACATTGCCGTAACGAGGCTTTGGCACTATCTGCCTATGTCCCCAGAACAAGAAATGTCTAAGCAGCAAGAGTTTGTTATTCGCACTCTTGAAGAACGTAACATCCGATTCGTACGTTTGTGGTTCACAGATGTTTTGGGCTTTCTAAAATCCGTTGCAATTGCGCCCGCCGAATTAGAGAACGCCTTCGCAGAAGGTATTGGATTTGATGGTTCTGCTATCGAAGGTTTTGCTCGCGTAACAGAGTCAGATATGTTGGCAAAGCCAGATCCTGCAACATTTTCAATCTTGCCATGGCGCACAGAAGCACCAGGTGCTGCGCGAATGTTTTGTGACATCACAATGCCAGATGGTTCGCCATCTCCTGCAGATCCACGAAATGTTTTACGTCGCACATTAAATAAAGCAGCGCAGATGGGTTACACCTGTTACACGCACCCAGAAATTGAGTTCTTCTTATTTAAATCACGTCCTGAAAAAGGCGAAGCTCCAGTGCCCGTAGATCAAGGCGGATACTTCGATCACACACCAGCAGTTGTTGGTCATGACTTTAGACGCCAAGCAATTACGTTGCTTGAAGCGATGGGAATCTCCGTCGAATTTAGTCACCACGAGGGTGGACCAGGACAGCAAGAGATTGATTTACGTGATGCAGATGCTTTGAGTACTGCAGATAACATCATGACATTTCGTCACGTCATTAAAGAAGTTGCTCTCGATCAAGGTTTCTACGCATCATTTATGCCAAAGCCATTTACCGATCATCCAGGCAGCGGAATGCACACTCACGTCTCACTATTTAAGGGCGAAGAGAACGCGTTCTATGATCCAAAAGCTGAATTTAACTTATCCAAAATTGGCCGCTCATTTATTGCTGGCATCTTGACGCATGCTGCAGAAATAACTGCTGTTACAAATCAATGGGTTAATTCATACAAACGTTTACATGGTGGCGGAGAAGCACCAGCACTCGTTAACTGGGGACCTAGTGATCGCGGTGCATTGGTGCGTTTGCCAATGTATAAGCCAGGTAAAGAGAACTCCACACGCATCGAATTTAGATCACCTGATTCTGCGTGTAATCCATACCTGGCGTACGCCGTCATGATTGCAGCAGGACTTAAGGGAATTGAAAAGAATTACGAACTATCTGCATCCAATGATTTGCAGACTCTGCCAACTAATCTCAACGAAGCAATCTTGGCGATGGAGAAGAGCGAACTCGTTCGCGAGACATTGGGCGCGCACGTCTTCGAATATGTCTTGCGCAATAAGCGTGCTGAGTGGCAGGACTATCGCCGCCAAGTAAGTGCCTACGAATTAGATAGGTATATCCCAGTCCTTTAATGCTTGGTGGGATAAATTTGTCCCTATGAGCAAAGAGATCACATCAGCAGGTTTACGTCGCACCAATATCATCGCCGGTATTTTTCACTTTCTGCAGATGGTTGCAGTACTAGCCCTCAGCAGCGATTTTTCTCTTCCAATTACTGCGAAATATATGTCTGGTCCTCCAGGATCAACGTATGCCGAACCTGTTGTTCTCTTTAACACTCCGATTGGTTTAACAGTTGCAATCTTCTTGGGATTATCTGCGCTAGCTCACTTCATTGTTGCAAGTCCTAAATTCTTTCCACGTTATTCCGCTGGCCTAGCGCAAAAGCGTAATTATTTCCGGTGGGTTGAATATTCGATTAGCTCATCAGTAATGATTGTGCTGATTGCACAAGTAACTGGTGTTTCAGAGATTTCAGCAATCATCTCCATCTTCGGTGTAAACGCATCAATGATTTTGTTCGGATGGCTTCAAGAGAAGTACGAACAACCAGGCAACGGGGGATGGCTTCCATTTATCTTTGGTTGCATCACCGGAATCGTTCCTTGGATCGCGCTGCTTTTTCACGTCTTTGCAATCGGCGGACCAAGCAATGCAAAAGCCCCAACATTTGTGTACATCATCGTCTTAACAATTTTCTTATTCTTTAACTCATTCGCACTTGTGCAATGGTTGCAGTACAAGAAGGTTGGAAAGTGGTCTGATTACTTACGTGGAGAGCGCACCTACATCACACTCTCACTCGTTGCTAAATCAGCACTTGCTTGGCAAATATTTGCCAACACCCTTATTCCGTAAGTGAATACGCCTGCGCGTAAACCTTTACTTGCTTGAAAACGCGCGCTGGGGTTACCATTTACGCATGACACTTCGCAGCCTCCTCCTTAGCTGCCGTGGCGGGGCCAAATAATCGGTCCCCTCGCCGCGGGGTTTGTCGTACCGGTTAACAAGACAAATCCCGTAACTAATAAGGAGTTTTAAAAATGAATTTCCCACAACAGAAACCATCATCGATGCGTGCGCATCGATATTCATCATTTATTCCTGTAGATCTTCACGATCGCACATGGCCAGATAAGAAGATGACAAAGGCGCCAAAGTGGTCATCCGTTGATCTTCGAGATGGCAATCAAGCGCTGATTGATCCAATGGATACACCGCGCAAATTAGCGATGTTCAATCTTTTGGTCGCAATGGGTTATAAAGAAATCGAAGTTGGTTTTCCAAGTGCGAGCCAAACAGATTTTGACTTTGTACGAAAGATTATTGAAGAGGGCTTAATTCCTGATGATGTCATCATTCAAGTTCTGACTCAGGCACGCCAACCGCTTATTGAGCGCACATTCGAATCAATTAAGGGCGCAAAGCAAGCAATCGTTCACCTCTATAACTCAACTTCTACATTGCAACGTCGGGTTGTTTTCGGCCTTGATAAAGAGGGCATCAAAAAGATTGCAACAGATGGCGCCAAGATGTGCCTCGACCTTGTTTCAACAGTTCCAGAGACGAAGGTTTCATTTGAATATTCACCTGAGTCATACACCGGCACAGAATTAGAGTTTGCCGTAGAAGTCTGTAATGCAGTTAATGATGTCTGGAAGCCAACACCGCAGTGGAAGACAATCATGAACCTTCCAGCAACCGTTGAGATGGCTACACCAAATATTTATGCGGACTCAATTGAGTGGATGTGCCGCAACTTAAATAATCGCGAAAACGTCATTGTTTCTCTGCACCCACATAATGACCGCGGTACCGGAGTAGCTGCTGCAGAACTAGGTTACTTAGCTGGCGCCGATCGCATCGAAGGAACACTCTTTGGAAATGGCGAACGCACTGGAAATGTTTGTCTCGTAACACTTGGGCTTAACTTGGTTAGCCACGGAATTGATCCAATGATTGATTTCACAAACATCGATGAAGTTCGTCGCACTGTTGAGTACGCAAACCAACTACGTGTTCCTGAACGCCATCCATACGGCGGCGACCTTGTATTTACAGCCTTCTCTGGCTCACACCAAGATGCAATTAAAAAAGGTTTCGAGCATCTAGAACGCGATGCAAAGGCTGCCGGAAAGCACGTCGATGAATTCACGTGGGCTGTTCCTTATTTACCGATTGATCCAAAAGATATTGGTCGCTCATACGAAGCTGTGATTCGCGTGAATTCGCAATCAGGCAAGGGTGGCGTTGCATACATGATGAAGAATGAACACCATCTAGATCTTCCACGTCGTTTGCAGATTGAATTCAGCCGTGTTGTTCAGGCAATGACTGATGAACAAGGCGGAGAAGTAACCGCTGATCAATTATGGAAAGTATTTGAAGATGAATATCTTCCAACACAGAGCGCACCTTGGGGTCGCTTTAGATTAAAGGGACTTTCACAAACATCTGTACTCGATGAAGATGTAAATCTTGAAGTAACACTTCTTGATCGCGGAGAAGCTAAGAAGTTAACTGGCACTGGCAACGGACCAATTGCAGCATTTTGTAACATCTTGCAGGCATATGGCGTTGACGTAAAGGTTCTAGATTATTTTGAGCACGCACTTTCAGCAGGTGGAGATGCTTCCGCTGCTGCATACCTTGAGTGCTCAATTAATGGCGAAACCTTCTGGGGCGTTGGAATCGATCCAAACACCACAACGGCATCACTGAAAGCCGTCGTGTCTGCAATAAATCGCGCAATTAGATAGTTGCCACCAGTACCTTTGCCTGCATGAGCCTGTACCGCGATGAAGCAATCATCTTGCGCACGCAGAAATTAGGCGAAGCAGATCGCATCATCACCATGCTTACCCGCGAACACGGACGTGTGCGCGGAGTAGCTAAAGGCGTTCGACGCACAATGTCTAAATTCGGTGCGCGCCTCGAACCAGGCAGCCACGTTGATATTCAGATGCACATTGGAAAAACCTTTGACACAGTCACACAAGTTGAAGCGTTAAGAAATTATGGCGAAGCAATCACAGATGATTATCAGCGCTGGACTATTGCGTCAGCGATTTTAGAAACATCTGAAAGATTTACGGCGCAAGAGCGCGAACCTGCAGTGCAAGAGTTTCACTTAGTTGTGGGCGCAATGAAAGCTCTCTGCGATGATCGCTATGACCCAGCACTTGTATTAGATGCGTTTTTATTGCGCTCTCTTGCACTCGGTGGTTACGCACCATCAATGACGGATTGTTCTCGCTGTGGAACACCAGGACCGCACAGATACTTCTCTCTAGTTGGTGGCGGTTCCGTTTGCCTTGAATGTCGTCCATCTGCATGTGCAACTCCACAACCAGAAACACTTGAATTGATGGCTGCTTTATTAAGCAGTGATTGGGAGAGTGCTAATAAGAGCGAAGGAAAAAATCGTCGCGAGGCTAGTGGATTAATCGCTGCTTATTTACAATGGCACCTTGAACGCGGATTGCGTTCACTACCAATTGTGGAGCGCGTATGAACATCCCAGAGCACGTTGCAATCGTTATGGATGGCAATGGTCGCTGGGCAAAAGAACGCGGGCTACCACGAACAAAGGGCCACGAAGCAGGCGAAGCAGCGCTCTTTGATGTTGTAGAAGGTGCAATCGAATTCGGCGTTAAAGAAATTAGCGCATATGCATTTTCGACAGAGAATTGGCGTAGATCACCTGATGAAGTGAAATTTCTTATGGGATTTAATCGAGATGTTATTCGTCGACGTCGCGATGAGATGAATGCGATGGGAGTTCGAATTCGTTGGGTTGGTCGCCCAAAGAGATTGTGGGCAAGCGTTATTTCAGAGCTCGAAGAAGCGGAAGAGCTAACTAAGAAAAATAAGACTCTTACTTTAAACATGTGCGTTAATTACGGTGGCCGTTCAGAAATCGTAGATGCGGCCACAGAACTTGCCCGCGACGTTAAGCGGGGCAAAATCAAAGCCGATGCAATTACTGAAAAAACCTTTGCAAAGTATTTAGATTCACCGACTATGCGCGATGTGGATTTATTCCTGCGTTCATCGGGTGAACAGCGCACAAGCAATTTCTTACCTTGGCAGAGCGTTTATGCGGAGATGGTTTTCATGGATGTTTTATGGCCAGATGTAACTCGTAAAACGCTATGGAAAGCTATTGAGGAATATAACAAGCGCGATAGAAGATTCGGAAAAGCTTAAGAATTCGCAACAACTAACCACATGATGAAAACACCACATGTGGTTGCAGCCAGAGTCCATCTGGATGGATGACGAGAGTGTGCTTCAGGCAAGATATGAGAAGTTGCTATGTAAATAACAAATCCTGTGAAGAGCGCTAGATATAAAGCCATCCATGATTCGTTAAGCGCAAGATATGTTCCAACCGCTGCGCCACCTAAACGCGCAGCTCCATCAAGAACTAAAAGCCACTTGCTGCTCTTATGCCAGTTGCCACTTTTGACGAGGAGCGAAACCGTATTTAAACCATCGCTAAATGCGTGGACAACAACAGCAATAAATACTGCAAAGCCAAGAGAGTTGCTTACTTGAAAGGCAACACCTAAGCCAATTCCATCTAGAAATACGTGACCGCCCATTGCAACTGCGCCCAATGTGCCCGCGATGTTGTGGTGTTCGTGATCATGGCCGTAGTCAGAATCGACGGGTTCGTGAGAACCGAAAAATCTTTCAAGAACATGCAATAAAAGAAAACCACCGAGTATTGCAATCGAAACGACAGGAACTCCTGCAAAAGTATCTTTATTCATTTCAAAAACTTCTGGCAATAAATCAAAACCAACGAGACCAAGAAGCAATCCAGCAGAGAGTCCAAGAATTAAATGGAAGCGATCCTGGGAACGAAGCGCTAAGAATCCACCGAGAACGGTGGCAATAACTGTGATTGCCGCGAATCCAATGGCTAAGTTCATATTTATAGGATAACAACAATAGGCTTAGCTTTATGCACGCTATCGCACGCTTTTCCGTTCCTCTAGGTTCGGCCGCACATTTTCAGACAGAACTCGGTGCTGCTTTAGAGAGTTTTTCAAAGTGTCAGGGATTTCTCGATGGTCATTATGGACAAAATCTGGATGATCCAACCTTGTGGTCACTCGTAACGAAGTGGGAAAACGTTGGTTCTTATCGCCGCGCGCTTGGAAATAACGATGTAAAGATGAATGCAATTCCAACCCTCGCACGCGCCATCGACGAGCCTGGTGCATACGAAAAGCCATACACAGAGTAAAATTAACGCACGGAAGTAACCCACGTTGCTTTCCGCCGACAGCCAGCCGGATGGAGAAATTGAAATGGCAACGGATCGTTTAGAAAATATCGTCAGTCTTGCAAAGCGTCGTGGCTTTGTTTATCCCTCATCAGAAATTTATGGTGGCTTGCGCGCATCATGGGATTACGGCCCACTCGGAGTTGAACTAAAAAATAACGTAAAGCGCCAATGGTGGAAGTCCATGGTTACTGGTCGCGAAGATGTTGTCGGAATTGATTCATGTGTCATCTTGGCTAAAGAAGTCTGGGAAGCATCCGGACACGTTGCAACGTTTTCTGATCCACTGACAGAGTGCACCTCGTGTCACAAGCGATATCGCGCGGATCATTTACTTGAGGCCTATGAAGCAAAGCATAAGAAGGCTGCAGCATCGCTGACTGAAATAAATTGCCCTGCTTGCGGAAACAAAGGTCAATTCACAGAACCTAAACAATTTAGCGGAATGCTTAAGACATACCTTGGACCAGTAGAAGATGAATCTGGTCTTGCATTCTTGCGTCCAGAGACTGCGCAAGGCATCTTTATTAACTTTGATCAGGTGATGACTACATCACGCAAGAAACCACCATTTGGTATCGGCCAAATCGGTAAGTCATTCCGCAATGAAATTACGCCAGGAAACTTTATTTTCAGAACTCGTGAGTTCGAGCAGATGGAGATGGAGTTCTTCGTAGTTCCAGGAACTGATGAAGAGTGGCACCAATATTGGATTGATACACGCATGGCTTGGTATGTAGACCTTGGGATTAATCCAGAGCGCCTACGTATTTATGAACATCCAAAAGAGAAGTTGTCGCACTATTCAAAGCGCACAGCAGATATCGAATACAAATTCGAATTTGCAGGCACTGAATGGGGCGAACTCGAAGGCGTTGCAAACCGCACAGACTTTGATTTAAAGGCGCACTCAGCTGCATCTGGCAAAGATCTTTCATACTTTGATCAAGAGAAGAATGAACGCTGGACACCATTTGTTATCGAACCTGCAGCAGGTGTGGATCGCGCAACTCTTACATTCTTAATGGATGCATTTACTGAAGATGAAGCGCCAAATAGCAAAGGTGAAATGGAAAAGCGTGCGGTATTAAAGCTTGATTACCGCTTGGCACCAATCAAGGTCGCAGTTCTTCCATTGTCACGTAACGCTGATTTATCGCCAAAAGCACGCGACCTTGCAGAGAAGTTACGCAAGAACTGGAATATTGATTTCGATGACGCCGGTGCAATTGGTCGTCGCTATCGTCGCCAAGATGAAATCGGTACTCCATATTGCATCACTGTTGACTTTGAAACACTTGAAGATCATGCAGTAACAATTCGCGATCGTGACACGATGGCACAAGAGCGCATTGCACTTGATCAGGTTGAAGCATGGTTAGCGCCACGTCTACTCGGTTGCTAAAACCACTCACACTTCCACTTGCCTCTGGCGATCATCTAATTGATCCGCCAGTTGTATTGGCACCAATGGCGGGCATCACTAACGCACCATTTCGCATGCTCTGCCGCGAACAAGGTGCTGGTTTGTTTGTCTCTGAAATGGTTACAGCCCGCGCGTTAATCGAGCGTCGTCCAGAGACGTTGCGCATGATCGAACCAGGCAAAGGTGAATGGCCGCGTTCCGTTCAGTTATATAGCGTTGATCCACACACGATGCGTGCTGCTGTAACGATGCTTGGTAAAGAAAATTTAGCTGACCACATTGATATGAACTTTGGTTGCCCTGTTCCAAAAGTAACTCGCAAAGGCGGGGGAGCAGCCCTTCCATATAAGCGAAATCTTTTTAGTGCAATTGTCGGCGCAGCAGTTGAAGCTGCAAAACCTTTTGGTATTCCTGTCACCGTAAAAATGCGCATTGGAATCGATAGCGATCACCACACATATTTAGAAGCAGCCAAGTCAGCAGCCGACTTAGGTGTTGCGTGGGTTGCACTTCATGCGCGCACTGCTGAACAAATGTATGAAGGTAAATCAGATTGGTCTGCAATTACTCGACTAGTTGAGCACTTAAAGCCAACAGGTGTGCCAGTACTTGGTAACGGAGATATTTGGTCAGGCGCTGATGGCATCGAAATGGTGCGCCAAACAGGGTGCGCCGGCGTTGTTGTTGGGCGTGGATGTTTAGGACGCCCATGGTTATTTGCTGATTTAGTAAGCGCATTTAATGGTGGAACAGAGCGCACACTGCCATCACTTCACGAAGTGCGCGAAGTGATGTTTAGACATGGCGAATTAATTGTTGATTACTTTGAATCTGAAGATCGTGGTTGCCGTGATTTACGTAAACATATGGCGTGGTATCTCAAAGGATTTAGAGTGCACCGTGAATTACGTAGACAATTTGGATTAATCGAATCCCTTGCAAGTATGCGTGAATTATTAGATCAACTAGATGATCAGCCATATCCAATCGAAGTCGGCGAAAAACCACGTGGGCGCACTAGCCATGGCCGCCCTGTTACGTTGCCAGATCGTTGGTTGGAAGATCCAGACGAGATGGCTGCCATCGAACTAGAAGATGCGTTTTCGGGTGGATGATGTTTATCTTTAGATTCATTCGTCGCATATTCACGCTCATTCTTTTAGTTATCTTAGCTATTCCTTCGTATGCAATCGGAAAAACGTATTACGCAGCGCACTATCCACTTTCGCGCGAAGCAGATGTCATAGTTGTTATGGGAGCCGCCCAATTCGATGGTCGCCCAGGAGATGTCTTTGAAGCGCGTTTGAGTGAAGCAAAGAGAATTTATGATCAAGGACTTGCGCCACTAATTATTACTGTTGGCGCAAAAGCACCAGGGGATCGCACAACGGAGGCAGCATCAGGCAAAGCATGGCTTGTCTCTGCAGGCGTGCCATCTCGTAACATCGTTGCACTAGAAAATGGTCGTGACACATTAGTGAGCACAAAGGCGTATGTGCGCGAAATGAAAAAACGTGAATTGAAAAATGTCATCATCGCAACAGATCCTTATCACTGCCGCAGATCAATGACTATGGCAAATGATCGTGGATTAGTTGCTACGTGCTCACCTGTTCAATTTGGACCGAATTCACTACGCAATTCGAGTAAGAGATATTTAATACGCGAATCTGGAGCGTATTTGGCGTACATAACCTTGGGTCACTTCGGAATAAACATCAGCGACCATTTAGATACAAACAAGATTCTAGATAAGGTTGTTTCATGAGCGTTTACAGTGATCGCGACAACGAACGCTTTTTAGATGAACCGCAAAAGCGCGCGGGTCGTACAGAATTCATGCGCGATCGCGCACGTGTTATTCACTCAGCATCTCTGCGTCGCTTAGCTGCAAAGACTCAAGTTGCAGTTCCTTGGGAAAATGACTTTCAACGCACTCGTTTATCTCACTCTCTTGAGTGCGCACAGATTGGTCGAGAACTTGGTGAATCACTCGGCGCCGATCCTGATCTCTTAGACACCGCGTGCCTTGCACATGATTTAGGACATCCACCATTTGGTCACAACGGCGAAGAAGCACTCGCTGAAATTGCAAAGAGTTGTGGTGGCTTCGAAGGTAACGCGCAGAGTTTTAGATTACTTACTCGACTAGAAGCAAAGACAGTAGACGCCGATGGTCGCTCGATTGGTTTAAATCTGACTCGCGCATCACTCGATGCAGCCACTAAATATCCATGGCAACGCGCAATTAATCCACGCAAATTTGGCGTCTATGACGATGATGTGGAAATTTACAAATGGATGCGCGCAGATGCTCCAGAAGGAAAGCGCTGCATTGAAGCCCAAATCATGGATTGGTCTGATGATGTTTCATACTCTGTTCACGATCTAGAAGATGCCATCGTCGCTAACCAAGTTCACGTGCGCACATTCGAAGATGATTTTGATGCAATTTATGCGAGCATGACAGAAGATTATGGAAGCAATGCAAACAAGGCAGAAGCAACAGATGCTCTCATTAGACTGCAAGAACTTTCATGCTGGCCAATTAATTACAACGGCAGCCACCGTTCCCTTGCTCGCTTAAAGGATTCAACGAGCCAACTTGTAGGTCGCTTTGTTGTCGCTGCTGAGAATAAAACGCGCGCAATCTATGGCGATGAACCACTTGCCAGATATGGCGCTAACTTGGAAATACCACGTGAGCAATTGCTTGAAGTAGATTTCTTAAAAGCTGTTGCTGGTCACTACTTAATTCGCGCAGCAGAATCACAAGAGCGTTATGCAAAGCAAAAGGTTGTCGTCGTTGAATTAGTAGATCTTTTGTATAAGAGCGCACCAAAGGCGCTTGATGCAATTTTCATCGATGATTGGAATCGCGCAGCCGATGACGGCCAGCGCCTTCGCGTAGTAATCGACCAGATTGCCGCGCTGACTGACCCGGGCGCATACGCCCTGCATGCTCGCCTGACTCAAAATCGCTAAAGTGCGCATATGAGCGGACGCATTAAAGATGAAGATGTTACCTATCTTCGCGAACGCGTTCCGATTGATGAAGTTGTTGCAGATTACGTACAACTTAAGTCAGCAGGTGGCGGACAGAAAAAAGGTTTGTGCCCTTTCCACGATGAAAAATCTCCGTCATTTCACGTAACACCTAGCAAAGGTTTTTATCACTGCTTTGGTTGCCAAGCTAGTGGCGATGTCATCTCATTTTTAATGAAGATGGATCACCTGACTTTTACTGAAACTCTCGAACGCCTTGCAGATCGCATTGGTTACACACTGCGCTATGAAGAAAACTCTTCTGGTTCATCAGTTCCTTCCGGTATGCGCTCTCGCTTAATTGCAGCGAATGCTGCAGCTGCAACGTATTACCAAGAACAACTCAACACTTCACCCGATGCTGCCCATGGACGTGATCTTCTGATGAAGCGCGGATTTGATAAGGACGCATGCAAACTATTTGGCGTTGGATTCGCACCCGATGATTGGGATTCACTTACTAAACATCTGCGAGCACAAGGTTTTACTATCGACGAACTAGAAACTGCTGGTCTTTCAAAGATGGGCCAACGCGGACCAATTGATCGTTTCCGCAATCGTCTGACATGGCCGATTAAAGACATCACCGGCGATGTTGTTGGATTTGGCTGTCGAAAGCTGGCAAGTGATGAAGAAGATCAAGGTCCTAAATATCTCAATACTCCTGAGACACCGATCTATAAGAAGAGCCAAGTTTTATACGGTCTAGATGTTGCAAAGAAAGAGATTGCGAAGAAACGTCAAGCTGTAATCGTTGAAGGTTACACAGATGTAATGGCTGCTCACTTAGCCGGAATCACAACGGCGGTTGCAACGTGCGGTACTGCATTCGGTGCAGATCACATTCGCATTTTGCGTCGATTGCTAATGGATGACGATGCATTTCGCGGAGAAGTTATCTTCACATTCGATGGCGATGCTGCAGGGCAAAAAGCTGCACTTCGAGCATTCAGTGATGATCAAAAGTTTGTCACTCAAACATTTGTGGCTGTCGAACCAGATGGTTTAGATCCTTGCGATCTTCGTCAAAACAAAGGCGACGCGGCACTTCGTGATTTGATTGCACGTCGCGTGCCACTCTTTGAATTTGCAATTCGCGCAGAGTTAGCAAAATACAACCTCACCACTCCTGAAGGTCGCATCAGTGCGCTCAACGCTGCTGCGCCACTTGTTGCACAAATTCGCGATAAGTCATTACGCCCAGAGTATTCACGCTCACTCGCTGGTTGGCTCGGTGTTGAAGTCGAGCAAGTTTCCGGCGCGGTTGCAACTGCGATGAAGAAGGTTCCACAAGTAAGTGTCGATCCAACTGCTCCAGAAGTTGTGCCACAAGAGTGGCGCCCAGATCCACAAGAGCCACGATTAATTCTTGAACGCGAAGTATTGAAGGCTCGCCTGCAATCACCAGCTTTGGCAAAAGATTTCGGATCTCTTGAATCAAATGCGTTCACTCATCCTGCTTATCAAGAGTTGCGCGCAGTCATTGATCAGATGGCACCAGATAACTCGGCACTGACGATAGATAAAATCACACATGAAAATATGAAATCTTTATTTACTGAGTTAAATGTCGAACCAATTCGCGCAGATGGCGCAGTCACCGAACATTACGTAGCAAGCATCGTTGCGCGTTTGCGAGAAGTATCTGTCTCTCGCGCAATTGCAGAACTCAAATCAAGTTTGCAACGACTCAATCCAGTTGAAAATGAAGCCGAATACAACGCCGCCTTCGCCCAACTAGTGGCCCTTGAAAGCACTCGCCGCACCTTGCATGATCTCGCCCTTGGCGGGCTTTAACTCCGCTTCGATTTAGACCACCCCTTCGCCGTGCGCTAGAGTGTGCGCTCGTTACTCTTCGCGAGAAGCGATAGTCCCTGATAGCTCAATGGCAGAGCAGCCGGCTGTTAACCGGCAGGTTCTTGGTTCGAATCCAAGTCAGGGAGCAGGAATTTCTCAGACTTCTCTCAGGTTAAATAAATACTTTCTGGCATCACATAAAGAATGGGATTACCAATGAACCGCAGAGGCTTTATTCGCACCGTAGCAATCGCTGCTGGCGCAATGATTTTTGGTCGCACGCAATCTGCTGTTGCTGCTTCTCCAAAGAAAATTATTAAAGCTTCTAAGTTTCCAGTTGGTTCTTCCCGAAAGTTTGTTGCAGCTAACGGTGCTCCGGCATTTTTGTTTCGTACAAAGAGCGGTGTATTTGCATACTCAGCAATCTGCACACACCAAGGCTGCACAGTCGATTATTTAAAGGCAGGAAAGAAACTCGTCTGTCCATGCCATGGTGGTTCATTTGATCCATTTAGCGAAGGTAAACCAGTGGCAGGCCCGGCAGATCGTCCATTAGACAAAATTTCAGTATCAATTAACAAAGATTGGATCGTGCAGTCTTAAATGAAGAAAACGAGCATCAATGTAGTAATCGCTTTTGTTCTAGGCGCGAGCGTTGCAGGCGGAATTGCAGTTGCCGAAATCAATCACACTGGCGGCGTCAAAGCGTGTGTCGATAACAAAACCAAAGCACTCTTTCTCTCTGCTGATGGAAAGTGTGCAAAGGGACGTTCTCCGCTAGAACTGACGACAAATGCTTTTGATGTGAAAAACCTAGCCGCAACGATTACTCCATCAGTAGTTTCTATCGCTGTAGAAACAGCAACGACAGGCGGCACAGGTTCTGGTTGGGTTTATAAGTCAAATGGTTCTTCTTCATACATCGTTACCAATAACCACGTGATTGAAGCTGCCGCTACTTCAGGAAAAATCACTGTCGAATTTTCAAATGGCGATCAGATCGATGCAAAGATTGTTGGCCGCGACAAGGCATACGATGTTGCAGTTCTTCAGATTAATCGCGGAAACCTTGCAGCCCTCAACCTTGGTGATTCAACAAAGCTAACAGTTGGCGAACCAGTTATGGCAGTTGGATCTCCACTAGGACTGGCTTCCACTGTTACAACTGGAATTATCTCAGCACTTAATCGCCCAGTATCTGCCGGAAGTGTTGGCGCAGAATCATTTGTTAATGCGATTCAAACTGATGCTGCGATTAATCCTGGCAACTCAGGTGGCGCACTAGTAAATGCGCAGGGGCAAATCATCGGCGTTAACTCTGCAATTGCGACTCTTTCATCCGGTGGCACAAGCGGAAGCATTGGACTTGGTTTTGCAATTCCAATTTCAGAGGCAAAGCGCGTCATCGATGAAATTATTACTTCTCCAACAAATACTTCTACACGTCCGCTTCTCGGTGTCTTCTTTGACAATACCTACGAAGGTATTGGCGCGAAAATTCTTCGACTCTCGCCAGGTGAAGCAGCTGAACTCGCGGGAATTCCAACAGGATCAATTGTTAAATCTATTGGCGGCCAACGCGTCACAGATCAAGTCAGTGCGATTGTTCGCATTCGCTCCTTTGCACCAGGTGCCACAATTTCTGTAACAGTTGAGTTACCAAATAGCGGTGGAGTTAAAACCTTCACCGTTAAATTGGGCAAAGCGCCGTCTAATGGTTAATCTGTAGCCATGGCACTCTTTCGTTTATCTATTTCACTACCTGATCAGCCAGGTTCACTCGGCGCATTGGCATCTGCCATTGGATTTGCAGGTGGAGATATTCGAGAACTCACTGTGACTAAATCAGAAGAAGGAAAAGGCTTTGATGATTTAACAGTTGCCATTCCTGGCAGTGACCCAACGGATCTTCTAAATATTTTAGGATCTATTGGCGGCGTTGAAGTTATTGCAATTAACCCAATTAACTAGCGTTAAAAGTATCTTCAACCATCTGATCTAAAGTTCGTACAGGACGCCAATTAAGTAACATCTCTGCCTTATCAATATTTGCAACCAGCACAGCAGGATCACCAGCACGCCTGGCTGCATCCACAGTTGGCAGAGGCGCACCTTTAACTCTAGATACCGAAGCAACTACTTGGGCAACTGAGAATCCTGTTCCAGAACCGATGTTAAAAACATGGTGCTCCGATGGAGTTAAGTACTGAAGTGCACGCATATGCGCATCGATTAAATCAATGATGTGCACATAATCGCGCACGCATGTTCCATCCTCTGTATCCCAATCGCGACCAAAGATGCGAAGCGGTGATTCTGATGTTGCCTTCAGCGCATTAGGAATTAAATGTGTTTCAGGATCGTGGCGTTCAGCTAACCATCCTCGCTCTGTCTGCAGAGCACCTGCCACATTGAAATATCGGAGCGATACTGCGGCCACCTGTTGAGTAAGAGCAGCGGTAGCTAAATCTTGTTCGATTGCTAATTTAGTTTGCCCATAAGGATTTGTTGGCGAGCACTTTGCTGTCTCAGAAACCGGTGATGACTCTGGTTCGCCATAGGTAGCAGCCGATGATGAAAAGACTATTTTCTTTATGCCCAATATATTCATTTGCTCAAGCAAAACTTTTGTACCGTCAACGTTAACTTTGCGATAGAGATCAGGCTTTTCAACTGATTCGCCCACCAGAGATTTACCTGCAAAGTGCATTACCGCTTCGCACCCTTTAAGTGCGCGAGAAACCATGTCAGGATCAAGTAAAGATCCCTGAACAAAACGAACTGTTGGTGGCAGTGAATCAACATGACCAGTGCTGCAATCATCGAGCACTGTTACATCGTGGCCGCTGTTTTTTAGTATTTCCACAGCATGAGAGCCGATATATCCGGCGCCTCCTGTGACCAAGATTTTCATTTACTTCAGCTTTACTTCTCGCAATTGCGCAGCAGATTGTTCTGGACGTAAATCCATAATGAATGCGCCCATAGAAGATTCAGAACCAGCTAGGTACTTAAGTTTTCCTGGTGCACGGCGCACACTTGTGATCTGCCAGTGCAGACGCAATAAGTCGCGACCTTCACGCACAGGTGCTTGATGCCATGCTGCGATGTACGCCATTGGAATATCAAAGACGCCATCTAGGCGTTGCAGAACTTCTTTCGCAATTGCAGGATATGCGTCTGCAACTTCTGGAGTGAGTTCGCTTAAATCTGCAACAGAAACCTTTGGTGCAACGTGGATCTCAAAAGAATAACGAGCAGCGTATGGAACATAGGCAACCCAGTGTTTATTTTCGGCCACAATGCGCTCTTCATCTTTGATTTCGCGAGCGACAATTTCGTCGAATAAAACCTTGCCTGTGCGCTCCTTATGCTTCTTTGCCACTTCAAGCATGCGAGAAACCTTTGGCGGAATATATGAATAGGCATAAATCTGACCGTGTGGATGCGCAAGAGTCACACCAACTTCTTCGCCGCGATTTTCAAAAGGAGCGATGTGATGGATGAACTTCTCCTTTGATAACTCTCGAGTGCGATCAATCCACGCCTCAAGTAGCACGCGAATTCGTTCGGTGCTCAAATCTTTAAATGATTGCCCGTGATCTGCTGTAAAACAAATAACTTCACACTTTCCTGCAGCGCTTCCAGTATCTGTATCTGGTCCTGCCATATCCGGAAGCGCCCAATCACCATCAGGTGGACGAAGTGATGGAGATTTATTGTCGAAAACCACAACTTCAAATCCATCTTCAGGAACTTCTGTCAGATTTTCACCAGTAGATGGACAGAGCGGACACAACTCTTTTGGCGGTAAAAACACACGGCCTTGACGGTGCGCAGCCATGGCAACCCACTCATTTACAAGTGGATCTAAACGAAGTTCACCGATACCTGGTTGCTCTGCTTTTTCGCGCTTGTCGGAAGCGGCGCGCACTTGATCATGTGTGTCGTAATAACGAATTGTTCGACCATCAGAGAGTGGACGGTCGGTGCGCGTAACACCCGCGCCGAGTTTCGAGCTCATAGTGTGTCTACTCTATCCAATTAAGCGTGCGTTGCACTGCTTTCGTCCATTGTGCATATTTTTCTGCGCGTAAATTGGGATCAAGTGTTGAACTCCATCGATGATTTTCGCGCCATTTATTTCGCACATCATCCTGTGATTGCCACACCCCAACTGCAATGCCTGCAGCATATGCAGCCCCCAGCGCAGTTGTTTCAATTACTTCTGGTCTAATAATTTCGATTCCCATAACATCAGATTGAATCTGCATTAATAAATTATTGGCAGTTGCGCCACCATCTACTCGCATAGATGTAAGTGCAACCTTGCTATCTGCTGACATCGCGTCTAAGACATCACGAGTTTGATACGCAATAGCTTCAAGAGCTGCGCGAGCAAGATGAGCTTTGGTACTTGCTCTGCTTAATCCAACGATGACGCCACGTGCATCGCTGCGCCAATACGGTGCAAATAAACCAGAGAATGCCGGGACAAAATAGACGCCGCCGTTATCGTCCACGCTGCTGGCCAACGCTTCGATTTCAGATGAAGATGTGATGACTCCTAATTGATCACGTAACCATTGAATTGCAGAACCAGTGACAGCCACCGAACCTTCGAGTGCATACACAGCAGGTGAGTCACCAAATTTGTAACACACGGTCGTGAGCAAACCGTGTTGTGATCTGATGATTGTGGTTCCGGTATTGAGCAGTGCAAAGTTTCCTGTGCCATATGTCGTCTTTGAATCTCCAACATCAAAACACGTCTGTCCGATCATCGCGCCTTGTTGATCGCCAACGAGTGCAGCAATTGCAACACCATCGGTTGTCTTTGCATACACATGTGACGTTGGTTTGATGTCAGCCAATACAGAACGGGGGATTGCAAAGAGTGCCAGTAACTCTGGATCCCAATCTAAAGTCTCTAGATTCATAAGCGCTGTACGGCTGGCATTTGTTACATCGGTTGCAAATGTTCCACCCGATAAATTCCAGAGAATCCACGAATCAATTGTTCCTATGCGAGCTGTGCCCGCTTTAACCGCATCAGATACTGCTGGCACGTTATCGATTAGCCACTTCATTTTACTGGCAGAAAAATACGGCGCTATTGCAAGGCCTGTACGAGCAATGATTAATTCTTTGTGCGAATCGCTTAAGTTATCCATGAACTCTGCGGTTCGGGTGTCCTGCCAAACAAGTGCGTTATGAAGCGGTTTACCGGTCTTCACATCCCACGCAATTGTTGTTTCGCGTTGGTTAGTAATTCCTATTGCGTTGAGGTTGCCAGCTTTAAGCTCTGCTTTTGCTAAAGCACCAGCAATTACCTCTTGTGTGCGCGCCCAGATTTCTGCGCCATCGTGTTCGACCCAGCCAGGATTAGGAAAAATCTGTTTATGTTCTAGTTGGTGGGATGCAATAACGCGTGCATCGGCATCAAAAATCATGAAACGAGTACTGCTCGTTCCTTGATCAAGTGCGCCGATGTAAGTCATAAGTATCTTTGTTTTCCTTCTCAGGTTACGCTTAGCCTATCTAGACAACGAATTTTCAAGAAAGGATTTGAGCCTTGTTTTCATCGCACCTCGGACCTGAACAACGCGATGAAGCGCTTAAATCTTTAACCACACAGACATTTGACGTTCTAGTTATCGGTGGCGGAGTCACCGGCGTCGGAGCAGCACTCGACGCAGCATCACGCGGATTAAAAGTTGCCCTCGTTGAAGCATCAGATATTGCATCCGGAACATCTAGTCGTTCAAGCAAGCTCATTCATGGTGGTCTGCGTTACTTAGAACAATACGACTTTAAATTAGTACGCGAAGCACTGCACGAGCGCGAGTTAATGGTTTCATCCCTTGCGCCACACTTAGTAAAACCACTTGCATTCTTATATCCACTTCACGAAAAAGTTCGCGAACGCACATACGTTGGTGCAGGTCTTGCACTCTATGACGCTCTTCGTGGATTCCAACGTGCACTGCCAGGACACAAACACATTAGTCAGAAGAAGATCGCAGAAATTGCGCCATCTCTTCGTCCAGATATTGTTACTGGAGCAATTAAGTACTTTGACGCACAAGTTGACGACGCTCGTCACACAATGATGATTGCCCGCACGGCAGCCCGTCATGGCGCAGTTATTGCAACTGGCATAAGAGTTGAATCACTTGTTAAAGAGGGCAAACGCGTACTCGGTGTAAAAGCTCGCAATATCGAAACAGGAAAACTAATCACAATAAAAGCCACGGCCACAGTTATGTGCGCCGGCATCTGGAGTGATGAACTGCACGAATCATTTGGACTTAAGGCTGGCTATAACGTCACCATGAGTAAAGGTGTTCACATTGTTCTGCCGAAGAATGCGATTAAATCTAAAGAGGGCATAATTTTAAAGACCGCGCTCTCAGTTCTCTTTTTGATTCCTTGGGCAGATAAGTGGATTGTTGGAACAACAGATACGCCATACACCGGTGATCGTCGGGAACCTTTGGCTGAGCGTGCAGATGTTGAGTACATCATCAATGAAGCAAACAAAGTCTTGAAGCCGAAGTTAAAGATCGAAGAAGTAATTGGCGTGTATGCGGGGTTACGTCCGCTCGTTGCAAATAAGAAAGACTCTGCAACAACAAAACTTTCACGCGAGCACACTGTGGATCGCAGTGCACCTGGTTTTGTCAGTATCGCTGGCGGTAAATACACGACATATCGCGTCATGGGTAAAGATGTAATTGATCTTGCTGGCGTTGAATTGCGCCGCATCATTGCCGATAGCGTCACCGACAAACTCCCAATTGTTGGAGCCGATGGCTATTTCGCACTAGTGCAACAAGCAGAGCGCATTGCAGAAGAAAGCGGACTCAGCACCGAGAGCGTTATTCACTTACTTAATCGATACGGCTCACTTATCAGCGAAGTTCTTGAAGTCATCCAAGAAGATCCAAAGCTTGCAAAGCCACTGACAAAAGACCTGCCATATCTCAAAGCAGAGATTTACTACGCCGCTAGCCATGAAGGTGCACGTAGCGTTGATGATGTTATTTCACGTCGCACACGACTGGCATTTGAAGCGCCAAATAGCGCGATGGATTTAGCAAATGACGTTGCAACAATTATTGCGCCTGTTCTTGGCTGGACTCCAAAGCAGAAGAAGGATTCGGTTAACGCATATTGCGATTTGGCAGAGCGCGAAATTGAATCTATCGAAGAAGCACTAGCTAGCGCTTAGTTCTTAATCTGGTTTCGGCAACCATCTGTAGTTGGTTTCTTCACAGGCTTCTTTGTGGGCTTAGGCTTTGGTGTAGTTAACGCTTGTTCGATAGTCACCGTAATTGGTTGTGATGAAGTTGCGTGAGTATCTGAATTATCATAATAAACAATGGTTCCATTCCAGATACCGGCAGGAATACCTGCAACAGATAATGTCCACGATCCACTAGTTGCGCGCAGTGCACTCTGCTTAAGGGAAACCTTCATTGGATTTGCTGGATCTTGAACAAACTTCACAGAACCTGTAACAACTGGCGCAAGAGTTGGACGCATAACATCTACATCGACGACCAACGGTCGGTTGGTGTTACTAAATGTCACAGATTTAACTGTCATCACACTTGGTTCACCCACTGGCATTAAATCTGAAGGCTCTGGTGCCCATGAACCTTTGCGTAGTGCAGCGAAGGCATCTGGTGTTCCTCTAAATACATTGAGATCTAAACGAGAACCAGGAACCCCGTATTTCGGTGCGATTCCACATGATGTGTACTGCCACATAGTCCACTGTGCTTTGCAATTAGCTGCAGTCCATGAGTGCACATAACATCCACCATTTTTCATACCTGGATGATTTGTTGGTACCGCTGGATCCACTGCGTATTGCGCAAGCCAGAGTGGATATTGAGCCAGCTCGGTACTTCGCTTCATAGAGCTTTCTAGAAAGTTGGAATATGAATAAAGAATTGGCATACGTCCTGTTTTTTCTTTAATAACTCGCAGGAAAGTTTCAGACCACGTAGTCACAGTGCTTTGTGATGCGTACTTTGCACATGTTTTAGATGGACGCAGTTTCACGCACTTATTTTCGATGTCTAAAGCAATTGGCAAGTCTTTTTCAGTGAGGCCACCAATGGATGCGATGCGCCACAAGACTTTTTGTGCCTGTGCTTCAGCGTCTTTAATCACCAAAGTTTTTGTTGGCACGTTAGGCAAGATTGCGTAGTGATAAAAACCTGTATAGATACCAGCGGCATGTGCTGCTTCACGATCAATCTTGAGCCACTTGCGTGCCAGTGCATCTGCATCATCTCGAGTATCTGAACCTTTAATCATCACAAAGTTCAAACCAGCATCACGCATCTTTTTAAAGTTGATGAGCTTGTTATTTGGATGTTGCCATCTGCTGATGTCTGCACCGTGAATACGAGAACCCGGTCCTTTTAATTCGATGGTTGCCAGGGGACCAGCATCGTTAATAACAGGCACCTCAGTTGCATGGGCTGAAACTAAATCACTAGTAAAAAGAGCAAAGAGTGAAATTGCAATGACCAAGACTTTGTTCTTCATGCCATCTCTTCAATCACAATATCTGTGCCAAAAACTTCTTTAATGGCGGAGGCGATAACCTCTTTATGTTTTGGTCGCACGGCTTGATATTCGTGGCTGGAAGCGAACTTACGTGCATCTGAAAAATCTAGAGTCAATACATTGTTCTCAAAGGATGCAAGACGAGCATCAAAGAAAACCAACCAAGCAATTCGATCATTGGATTCGAGCAGGTCTAATACTTCATTCCACCTAGAACGAAGAGTGCCGAGATCGATATCCATTTCGCGCACGATACCTGACTCGCTTAATTATTCGCCTCTTTTATTCCTGTGAGAAAGGCAAGAGTTAAGAGAACGCGCATATTGTGACTGTGATCAGGGGTTAAATTAAAGGAATGCGCAATTCTGCTGACTACTTGCTCGACTGCTTTTTCACTCACATGATTTTGTATAGCAATTTCATAATTACTCAGTCCCTGTGAGAGCAGCGACAGAGTCTGTCTTTGCAGATGCGTGAGCAGAGGGAAGTCCACGGAATAAATGCTCATAGGTGACTGTAGAACTAAAGATTGTAAGTAAGGAGCAGTATCTGCAATTACTTAAGTATTTGAGTGATGGCTCCAGCAATTTCAGGGATTATTGATTCAGCAGAAATCGGTCCACCACGTGATGCGTTCTTTGCTGCGTTTGCATGAATTAGTGCTGCCGTTGCAGCAAGTGGTGCCAAGTAATCAGAATCATTTAATACTTCAATTAGATGAGTTGCAACAAGTGCACCAAGAATTCCTGCAAGAACATCTCCTGTGCCAGCAGTTGCTAGCCATGGAGTTGCTTCCGGAAGTTCAATCAACAGTGAATCGTTAGCCACATAAGTACGTGATCCTTTGAGAAGTACTGTCACGCCCAAAGTTTTTGCAGCCGTTACGACCCACTTCTTTGGATTACCTTCGATTGCTTCTGCCGTCACTGTTACTCCGCGAGAGTTAAGTAATAGTGCGAGTTCTCCACTGTGGGGAGTAATCACAGTTGGTTGTTCAAGTTTTCCGGCCAAGTTCAGCGCACCAGCATCTAGCACTGTTGGCACACCTTGAATTTTCAATGACTTGAAATGGCGATAACGAATCCAGGTAGTAAATGAAGAGTATTTACGAGCATCTATTCCTGAACCAACTATCCATGCAGAAACATTTCCAGGATGACAAACAACAGAAGGCGTCTGGTGAAGTACTAAATGATCAAGACCACTCGATGCATAAAAGCGAATCATTCCTACACCAGTTGCAGCAGCAGCTGAAGTTGTAAGAACTGATGCACCTGGATACTGCGCAGAGCCAGTAATTACTCCAAGCACACCGCGCGAATATTTGTTATCGAGATCGCTAGGAACTGCGACGCATTTCTTTGCATCTTTAGAGCTCCACTTTTTATTTACCATTGTCATGTGGGGCGGGTCGGGCTCGAACCGACGACGACGGAATTATGAGTTCCGGGCTCTAACCAACTGAGCTACCGCCCCTTCACTGCTGTTGAATCTTACTTTTAATTCTTAATCTCTAGAAACTCCGCGCCTTCCTAGGTATTCCCAAATACCCATTACGCCAAGGATTAAGGCAAAACCAAAGAGAAGATCTTCTGCGGGAGCTGATGCAATACGTAATCCGAAGATTGCATCAGGGCTATACATAACGATGTTGCGAGAAGTGAGCCACCAATTAGTTAGTAATTGAAATGGCAAGATGATTGCATAAGATGCCCAGAACGCACGGCGCTTTAAGAGCGGTTGGCTGGAGAGAGTTAAATCAATGATGATCGCGATGATTGCCGCAGCAATTGCGATTTGGCTATACGTCATAGCGCTGCTTCCAATGTTTATTGACTGTTGTCACAGCTTCGATGGTCATGATTGCTGCCAGCGGAATGATTAAGAAAAAGAGAAACTCTTCGAGTGGAATATCAAAAGGTCCATAGATTCCAAGGATTTTCTCGCGATCAAAGAACCAATGACCCTGCTTGATTGCGTATGCATCCCAAATCAAAAACATAAGAGAGACGGGTGCGATGCTCATGGCAGCTCTTTTGATTCGGCGCAGCACACCAACTTTGAGGACGATTTCTAGCCAGAAAGATCCGCAAATCGTGAAGAGCAACATCGCCATGTATGAAAACTTGAGCACATTCAATCTTCTCACATGCTCATGAGATAACCTCGGCTCTATGTTTAGACGCACTGCATTAATCGTTGCAATTGTGCTCACAGCCACAATTTCTCCCGCTGTGGCAGCGCCGGTATATGTATTTCCGGTAGCCGATTGCAAGGTCAACTACGCACGCGCCCACCACGATTATCCGGCTACCGATATTTTGGCTAATAAAGGGTGCAAGTTCGTCTCACCCGTTGATGGTGAGGTTGATGAAGTAAATCGCACAGATACATGGAGCGGTAAAACTAATTTAGGTATTGATCGCGGGGGATTGTATGTCTCTGTGATTGGCACAGATGGTGTGCGCTATTACGGATCGCACTTGCGCACGATTGTGAAAAGTATTGAGCCAGGTGTTTCGGTAAAGGCGGGACAATTACTTGGATCTATTGGTAGCACAGGCAGCGCTCGCGGTACTGCGCCACATCTTCACTTCGGAATTTCTTGGCCAACACCATCACAACCAAATGTGTGGTGGGTGCGACGTGGTGTGGTGTTGCCGTGGAAGTATTTAGATGCATGGAATGCTGGAAAAGATTTATCTCCTGCAAAAACTGTTGCTGCGCAATTAGCAAAAGTTGGCGAGATTCCGCCGCTTCCAAAGAAGTAATAAAAAAAGATTAAAAAAATCCCCGGTACTCATCGCACCGGGGATTTTTAGTAAAGCTAGTTAGTGTTATTAGGCAGGGTTTACTGCATCAGCCTGAGGACCCTTTGGACCCTGTACGACCTCAAATGAAACTGCCTGACCCTCTTCAAGGGACTTGTAACCGTTTCCTTGAATAGCTGAGTAGTGAACGAATACATCTTGTCCGCCACCATCAACTGCAATGAAACCGAAACCCTTTTCAGAGTTGAACCACTTAACTGTGCCTGTTGCCATGTTTTTACTTTTCCTTCGATATGTGGGTGTTTAAGAAATCCTTAAACACGGTCTTCCTCTTGCGCCAGCGATACCGAGCATGTGAACATGAAACGGGTACTGATTAAGCGTCCGACTAAGGAAAAGAGTACCTGCTACTCGTTGGTTCACCTAAAGGAGGACTAGACAGTTACGCGTAATGAGAGCAGAATTTAGGCAATAACTCCTGCAAGCGCTGGTGGACTGGGGAAGGTCGCATCAAGAGCGCACCTTGCTAGGAGATTTAAATGCTTACTCGTGGATCCCTTTATATCCATTCCTGCCCGTCTGCCTTAAAACACCATGTCGAATGGTCGCTTCAATCCATCCTGGGCAAAGGGATTTCGTTGTCATGGCGCACACAACCATTGATGGCTGGAACATACCGAGCAGAAATCACCTGGCGCGAGAAAACACGTAAGTGCGCAGAGATAGCAACAGCTCTTCGTTCATGGCATTACGTGCGATTTGAAGTACGCGATGAGTCAGAAAATGGCGGAGATTTCTATCGCTTCACACCAGATCTTGGAATCCATCGCGCAAGTATTGATGGAGCCGGATCTATTTTGATTAATGAAAACCAAATTACCGCAGCACTCGATAAGAGTTTTGATGAGGAAGCACTTCGTGCCGCACTGGAAAGTGCACTGGGTACTAAGTGGGAACTCGAACTCGAGCCGCTGCGGGCAGTAGATATGCATGAGCGCTCGCACTTGCAAGCGATTTGATAAACAGAAAATTCACAGAAAAAGAGAGTTAGAATAAGCACATGAGCATAAACAATCCGCAATCCGCAATCGAACGCACAAAGGCAATCACATTAATCGTTGTTGCCGTAATCATGGCAATCGCAGTTGGCGGTGGATTAGTAAAAGTAGGTGCAGGTTTTGCATCTCGCTCCAATAGCGGCATTACTGTCACTGGATCTGCAAAGACAGAAGCAGTTGCTGACAATGTTGTCTGGACACTTAACGCGTCCCAAACAAGTGCCAATGTTGCAGATGCAGTTCGCAAAGTCGGCGCAGATGTTGAAGCTCTCACAAATTATTTAACAAAGGGTGGCGTTCCAGCCGATGCACTAACACTTGGCGCGGTTTCAACATATGCCAACCAGGAGTACAGCAACGGAAATAACACAGGACGCATCCTTAATTACGTTGCTAATCGCGACCTTACTGTTCGCTCAAAAGATGTAGAACTGATCTCACGTTTAAGCCAGGGAATCGGCGCGCTCTTACAAACTGGCGTCAACGTTAATAATTACGGCCCTCAGTATTACGTCAGCACACTTCCAGATCTTCGCCCACAATTATTGGCAGAGGCGATGAAGGATGCACAAGTTCGCGCAAAAGCAATCACTGATGCAGTCGGCGGTGGAGTTGGCGCTGTTCTATCCGTTAAGAGTGGTGTCATTCAAGTGACCACTCCGGATTCAACAATGACTGCAGACGTCGGTGCCTATGACACAAGCACAATTAAAAAGACTGTGACAGCAACTGTTTCAGTAACTTTTAAGACTAAGTAATTTAAAGCGGAAGCTTGGCTTCGGTCAGCTTCTTCGCCTTGGCCTCCGAAATACCGAGCATGGATAACGCTGTGCGAATCGAGCTATCTGCATCAGCGACCGTGAACTTCGGATTAATGACTTGATTTACAACAGCGAAAGAGATGATTGCCTGCAGATTCTTAGCCGCTGCCCGAGGGTCATTAGCGGTAAGCACCTTGGACTTCGTGAGATCTTTTACGTGCTCGATTAGCTGAGCTTCGAGAATCTGTGTAATCGATGCGATCACGCCGAAGTGCGAAACGAAAACCTTGGCTTGGTTTGGATGAGTCTGGGGGATTCGCACAAACATGCGCATCGGAAAGACGAGTTGCTCAAGCGGATCTGTGTTTAGAGCATTCTTCTCGGTTACCCAGGCTTCCCACTCCATGAATTTCTCAAGCAGGACCGTGGCCACAAGCTCGTCTTTATCTTTGAAGTGTTTATAAACCGTACTCATCGCCATGCCCGATGCTTCGGCCACCTGATCCATGGTCGTATGCAGACCATTTTCGGCAAGAACCTCGAGGGCTGCATTAATAATCGTCGCCCGATTGCGCGCTACATAGGCGCTCTTTCGCCCAGTGGCAGCGGACTTCTTTCGCGTGGGCATGGGCCGATTTTAGAGCCCCTGGCCGATGTACGGCAATCACCCCTATGGACTAGAAATACTCCTATAACGGAGTATCATTCCGTTATTAGTTTCCGGGAGGGGCATTGCTGTGGTGCGCAACATTGTTTCTCGAAGCATTCTTGTAATCATGCTCGCGGGTGTACTGCAAGCAATCTCAGTGCCACCTGGTGCAGTTGCTGATGCAGGTCCGGCTGGAAGTTTGGTTTATCCAACGAATACCGGCGTGAATTATGTAACTAACACCTCTGCGAAATATCAAATTGTGGCAACTGGGTTAACTGCCGCTGGAACAGGTGACTTTACTTATGAAGCGTGGTTCCAAACGACTCTTCCACAAGGATCAGCAGCTAATCCTTTGACTAGTTACCCGAACCAAACAATTTTGGGAACTCGTAGCAACAGTGGAGATGGCAATGCCGCAATTGATGTAACGGTTCGCAACGGCGTATTAGTCGTTATGACGGGTGCTGGTAGTTTTCCATTAGCAACTGCAAATTACACAATTGTAGAAAATCAGTGGTATCACTTTGCGTACGTCAGAAAAGATGTTTCCGGAGTTAAAACAACTTCATTATATTTAAATGGAAATTTAGTTTCATCCAGAACTGACTTCACAACGAGTCAAACATCGACACAAGTGACTATTGGAACCAAGGGTCAAAAATGTTGTGCAAATGATTCGAGTGAAGCTTTTCAAGGTTACTTGAGCAATATTCGAATTTCTAACTCTGCTGAGTACACAAGTGCTTTTACTCCTACCGGTCCTCTTACTGCCACTGCAAGTACTCAAATATTGTTAAATACTACAAACGATGCAAACAAGATCAAGAACAGCGCTGGCAATGCAATCAGCTTTGGAATAACTGGTGTGTCTGGAGCAGCGATTCCAGACAGCAATAGTAATTCTCCATTCGCAACGCCAACGCTTGTCTCTCTCACCGTCGCAACCGGAACTCTTGGTGGAGGAACTAACACTACGGTCACGGGTACAAACTTGAGTTCCACTTCAGGGATAACAGTCGGAGGCACTTCCGCAACCGGTGTTGTAGTAAATAGTTCAACATCAGTTTCATTTACTACTCCGAGCGGAACTCTTGGAGCCAAGGATGTCGTTGTTTCAACAATGCTTGGAAACTTTTCACTTTCTGGTGCATTTACTTACGAAAAAACCACACAAGCAATTACGTTTGGCGTCCTTACTGACATATTAATTTCAGGAACTCCGCCAGCACTTTCTGCCACAGCATCATCTGGTTTAACGGTTGCGTTTACCTCTGCGACAGCAGGTGTATGTACGGTGTCAGGCACAACGGTGACACTTGTTGCACCTGGCACCTGCACAATCAATGCGAATCAAGCGGGCGATGGTACATATGCAGCGGCACCACAGGTTCAGCAAAGCTTTGGAGTTTCCTATAGATCTCAGTCGATTTCATTTGATGCACTTGCTGGCGCAACTTTGGGAGTTTCTAGCGCTCCTTTGATTCGCGGTTCAGCATCATCTGGACTCGGAGTGACTTTTTCATCAACAACTCCGGGTGTTTGTTCGGTTTCAGGAACAATTATTTCAATGCTTAATCCAGGCACTTGCACGATTTCTGCGAGCCAATCGGGTAACGCAACGTACTCAGCGGCAGCATCTGTTTCTCAGAGTTTCTCAATTACTGCAAAACCAGATGATGGACAGAAAGAGTTAATGGAAATTCTCTCCCTGCTTCCGGGACTGGCATCGATCTCCAAAAACATCGGAGATTTAGCAGTAAACAATATGACCAAGTGCGTCAAGGGAAAATTAGTAAAGAGAGTAAAACTTGGCGCTAAATGCCCGAAGGGTTATGTAAAGCGTAAGTAGCTTAAAGCGGAATATTGCCGTGTGAACCACGGCGATGTGGTGCTTCGCTAATTGCTTTTGCTAGAGCAGAGCGAGTTTTATTCGGTTCGATGATTTCATCGACTGCGCCGATTTCTACTGCGCGAGAAATTCCACCAGAGACTTTGTCGTGTTCTGCAGCAAGAGTTAACTCTGTAGCTTCGCGTTGATCTTCAGGTAAATCTGCGAGTAAGCGACGATTTAATACGCGCACAGCAGCGACTGCTCCCATGACTGAAACTTCTGCAGTTGGCCATGCAAATACTTTTGATGCACCGAGAGATTTAGAGTTCATAGCAACGTAGGCACCACCGTATGCACGACGAGTAATAAGTGTGACGCGGGGGACAACAGATTCGGCGAATGCGTGAAGCAACTTTGCCCCGCGACGGACCGCGCCTTCCCACTCTTGTCCGGCGCCCGGTAAAAATCCTGGAACATCGGCAATAACAATTAAGGGAATACCAAAGGCATCGCATGTGCGAACAAAGCGTGCAGCTTTTTCTCCAGCAGCAGCATCTAGTACGCCACCGATGTGTGCTGGGTTGTTTGCGATTACACCAACTGTTGCGCCACCGAGTCTGCCAAGAACCGTGGTCATGTTTTCTGCCCACATAGGCAATAGTTCTAATTTTTCACCATCAGCATCAAGAATTGAATCGATAAGTGGATGTACTTCATAGCTGCGCTTGTGAGCATCAGGAACGTGTACGGAAAGATTAGAGTCAGTGATGTTTGTATTCATTGTGCCTTGATTGGCAAAGAGTGATGTGAGATCTCTTATCTCACTAAACGCTTCTTCTTCTGTGTGCGCAATAACGTGTGCAACGCCGCTGTTCTTGCGGTGCGCATCTGGGCCACCGAGTGTTGCGATATCTATTTTTTCACCGGTAACCGATTTAACAACTCCGGGACCTGTAACAAAGATGCGACCTTCTGGTGCAAGTACAACGATGTCTGTAAGTGCTGGGCCGTAAGCACCGCCACCTGCTGCTGGTCCAAGAATCAGTGATAACTGTGGAATGCGTCCACTTGCTGCAACCATTGCAGAGAAAACTTCACCAAATGCACTTAAGGAAGAAACTCCATCACTTAAACGCGCACCACCTGAGTGCCAAATACCAATGATGGGTAGTTCTTCTTTCATCGCTGTTTTGTATGCCTCGACAATTACGTGAGCACCATCGGCTCCGAGTGCACCACCTTGTTTTGTGGCATCGGATGCAAAGATGATTACTTTGTTTCCTTTTATTGATCCTGTTGCAGCAACCATTCCGCAATCTGTGCGGGGGATTAGTAACTCATGTGCGCCGTTATCAACTAATCGTTGAATACGCGCAATCGGATCGCGTTGATCCATTAGTAGGACTTAAAGGCGAGTACGACGTTGTGGCCGCCGAAACCAAAAGAATCATTAAGCGCTGCGATATCGCCTTGTGGCAGAGCGCGAGGTTTATCTCTGACAACATCGATAGTTACTGCAGGATCTAGGTTTTCAATATTCATAGTCGGCGGAGCTAAACGCTCTTGAAGTGCTTTAACAATAAAGACAGATTCGATTGCACCAGCGCCACCAAGTAAGTGACCTGTCGATGACTTTGTTGCAGATACTGCAACGTGGTCGGCATCTGCGCCAAGGGCAAGTCGCAGTGCGTTTGCTTCTGCAACATCTCCTGCTGGAGTAGATGTCGCATGTGCATTTAAATGAACGATGTCTTTTGTTGTAAGCCCTGAATCACGAAGTGCAAACTTAATTGCGCGCTGCACACCAGAGCCATCTGGGTCCGGGGCTGCAATGTGATAGCCATCGGATGAAAGACCTTGTCCAACTAATTCGCAGTAAATCTTTGCACCGCGTGCTTTTGCATGCTCTAGCTCTTCAAGAATTAAGACACCGCCACCTTCGCCAAGAACAAAACCATCGCGGTCAATGTCATACGGGCGTGATGCGCGAGCAGGATCGTCATTGCGAGTGCTTAAGGCTTTCATTGCAGCAAAGCCAGCCATAGGTAATTGATGAATTGCAGCTTCTACACCGCCGCTGACGATTATGTCTGCGCGATTAGAGCGAATCATTTCGAGTGCGTAACCAATTGCTTCCGCACCTGATGCACACGCACTGACCGGTGTGTGAACACCTGCTTGCGCTTTAAGTTCGATACCAACATTTGCAGCTGGTCCATTTGGCATAAGCATCGGAACAGTGTGAGGACTTACAAGGCGTGCGCCTTTTTCTTTCAAGATGTCATGTTGATCAAGCAGAGTTATTACGCCACCGATACCGGATGCGATAACAACACCGAGTCGTTCGTTATCGACAACAGGAGAACCTGCGTCTTTCCATGCTTCGCGCGATGCAATCAATGCGAATTGTTCGGAGCGATCCAAGCGGCGCATTTCAACGCGCTCCATAACTTCACTTGGTTCTTGTGCAACGCGCGCAGCGAAGTGAACAGATAAACCCGATGCCCACTCTTCGGTCAATGTGCGCACGCCAGATGTGCCGGCAAGTAAAGCCGACCATGAAGATTGCACATCGCCACCGATTGGGGTGGTGGCACCGAGTCCTGTTACAACAACGCGACGCATGGGGATTTAACTAAATAATTACTTAGCTGCGTTAACGATGAAATTAACAGCATCGCCAACAGTTGCGAGGTCAGTTACTTTCTCATCAGGAATTTTGATTCCAAAGCGCTCTTCAGCAGCTACAACAACTTCAACCATGCTGAGTGAATCTACTTCTAGGTCATCAGTGAAGTTCTTGTCGAGTTCGATTGATGCTGCTGGAATACCTGCAACTTCTTCAACGATCTCTTTTAGTCCTGCTAATACATCCGCTTGTGAAAGTGCCATCTTTATAGTCCTCTTCGTTAGTTATTGCTAGGCGGTAATTCTCTCGGAAAAGAGGGCTTACTTACGAGTAATTGCCCCGCATATGCGAGAAATTATTATGGCGCGGGAGGTAATTGGACTACTTGTCCCGCATATACAAGGCCCGCACCATAACCAATGAGCAGTGCGAGTGAGCCATGTAACTCTGGATGTTTTTCAAGCAGCGCATCCATTGCAAGTGGAATTGATGCAGCAGATGTATTTCCGTTTGTCTTAATGTCATCTGCAATAACAACTGAATCTGGAATATCCATCTGACGTGCCATTGCTTCAATAATTCTGTAATTTGCTTGGTGTGGAATAAACGCACCTAGCTGATCAACTGTCACACCAGCAGCTTCTAGCGTGCGCGTTGCGGCTTTGCTCATTTCAAATACTGCCCAACGAAAAACTGTCTGTCCTTGTTGTTCGATGTATGGCCATTTCAATTGCTCAATAGTTGATTGCGGAGTCTTCTTGTAATCAGTCCAGGCTGGCTCCATTAAAATTGCATCGCGGTTTGCAGCATCGGACCCCCAGATAGTTGGACCAATACCAACGTGATCTGCAGCGCTTACAACTACGGCTCCTGCGCCATCGGCAAAGATAAAAGCGGTTGCGCGATCATCTGGGTCTGTGAAATCTGAAATCTTTTCAACACCAACAACTAGAACATTTTTAGATGTTCCACCGCGGACTAAATCATTTGCCATTCCAAGTCCATAACAAAAACCAGCACACGCAGCGCCAACATCAAATGCTGCAGCCTTTGGATTTCCTAAACGTTCTATTAGCGCAGTTGCGGCGCTCGGTGCCTGATAAGGAAAAGTAATTGTTGCAACGATGACAGTGTCGATATCTGCAATCGTAAGTTTGGCTCGCTTGAGTGCAACTTCTGCAGCAGCTTGCGCCATGTCAATAACTGATTCATCAGGACGTGCAAAGCGGCGTGATTCAATTCCTGTGCGTTGTTGAATCCACTCATCACTTGAATCAATGCGATCCACAATTTCTGAGTTCGGCACTAAGCGCGCTGGACGATATGTGCCAACTGAAACAATCTGCGCTTCAGAGCCCTTGCTACTTTTTATTGTGGCCACTTATTTACTCCCATGGTTTGCCGCAAAGATTTGCGCAGTATCGAGATCATCTGGTGATTTCAATGCAAAGGTTTCGATACTTGGCTCTGCTCGCTTAAGTAATCCAACTAATGTGCCAGCAGGTGCTAATTCGATAACACCTGTGACTCCCATAGATTTCAGAGTACTCATGCATAAGTCCCAACGCACTGGATTAGCGATCTGAGAAACGATTCGATCCATGAATTCGCGCCCACTTGAAACTTGCGCACCTTCTCTATTAGAGATGATTGCAGGCACAGGATCGTGTGTGTGAGTGGCGGCAACCAGCGCGCGAAGAGGTTCGATGGCAGGTTGCATATAAGAGGTGTGAAACGCGCCTGCAACTGCGAGCGCACGAACGCGCGCACCTTCTGGGGGATTGGCTGCGAGTTTTTCTAAGCCGTCTAGTGAACCAGCGGCAACAATTTGTCCGCCGCCATTTTCATTGGCTGCAACTAAACCTGCTGCAGTAATTGCTGCAACCACTGCTTCACGTTCGCCACCAAGGACAGCAGACATGCCTGCAGGCGTACTTGCTGCAGCCTTAGCCATTTCAAATCCGCGAGCTGTAACAATTTTCATCGCATCACTTTCAGAAATAACTGTGGCAAGAGATGCAGCAGTAATTTCTCCGACAGAGTGACCGGCAACAACGTTTGGTGTGACACCAAGTGCTTTAAAACTTAATAAGCCCGCTGCAACGATTAAGGGCTGGGCATTTGCTGTGTCTTTGATTTCTTCGGCATCCGCGGACGTTCCAAGAGTTAAGAGGTCTATTCCTATTTCTAGTGACCAGGCTGCGCATGTATCTCGAAGCGTTGAATCCTTTAGCCAGGCACTTAGCATTCCCGGGGATTGTGATCCTTGACCGGGAGCGATGATTGCGAGCATGTGGCCATGTTACAGATTGAAGGTTTTGCTACCGACAAGTAACCTTTGGCTCATGAAGATTGCCGTCTGCGTTAAGCAAGTTCCAGATTCTTGGGCTGAGAAAAAGATGGGCGCAAATGGTTTTCTCGATCGCGAAAGCGTTGACGCTGTTCTCAATGATTTAGATGAATACGCAGTTGAAGAAGCGCTGCGCATCGTTGAAGCAAATGGTGGAAATGAAGAAGGTGGACCACATACCGTCACAGTTATTTCAATGGGACCAACTCGTGCAACTGATGCAATTCGTAAAGCACTTTCAATGGGCGCCAATGATGCGATCTTGGTCAGCGATGCGGCGCTCGCAGGATCTGATGCGCTTGCTACGTCAGCGGTACTTGCAGAAGTTATTAAAAAAGGTGGATTTGATTTAGTAATTTGTGGAACAGAGTCAACTGATGCGCGCATGAGCGTTGTGCCAGCGATGATTGCAGCGCGTCTGCAGTGGCCTCAATTAACATTTGCAGGCAAGGTCGATATCGATGTTGCAGGCAGCAAGGTTTCAATTACTCGTGTAACCGAAGCCGGAGTCGATGCAATGAATGCATTACTGCCAGCTGTTGTCAGCGTTGTAGAAAAGATTAATGAACCGCGCTATCCATCCTTTAAAGGAATCATGGCTGCGAAGAAAAAAACTATTGAAACTCGCGACCTTGCAGCAGTTGGAGCATCTGCACAGAGCCCATGGTCACAAGTTGTTGATTCAGCGCTTCGTCCACCACGCGCCGCAGGAATTAAAGTTACCGATGAAGGCGATGCGGGAAATGCTCTCGTTAACTACTTGGCAGAAAAGAAGTTGATATGAGCCGCACATTTATCTTGGCTGATTTCTATGCAGAAGCATCTACAAAGACAACTGCAGAGCTAGCAACTGCTGCTGCTCGAATTGGTGATGTCACAGCAATTGTTTTAGCACCTGCCGGTAAAGGCGCTGCAATGGCTGCAACAGTAAACGTCGGTCCAGTTGCATCCGTGATCGTTGTTGAATCAGCAGACTTTGCAACACATGGCGTTCCTGCAATGGCTGATGCACTTGCTCAATTAACAACAACGCATTCGCCAACAGCTGTCCTGATTGCATCTCATGCAATGGGTAAGGAAATTGCTGGTCGTCTAGCGGTAGCAACAAATAGCGGAATCATCACTGACGCAGTGGACGTTGCTGCCGATCGCAGTTGCACACAATTAGTCTTCGGTGGATCAACAACAGTTCATTCAGCAGTTAACACACCAACTGCAGTAATTACTGTGCGACCAAACTCAGTTGAAGCAAGTACTGCTGCATCAACTCCTGCAGTAGAAACTGCTGCAATAACAATTGCAGATCATGCAAAGGGCGCAACAATTACTTCGTCACAACCACCTGTTAAGGGCGGACGTCCAGAATTAACTGAAGCTAACATCGTTGTCTCTGGTGGTCGCGGAACAGATGGAAACTTTGCACCTGTAGAAGCATTTGCTGACGAACTCGGCGCAGCAGTTGGTGCATCACGCGCAGCAACAGATGCTGGTTGGTATCCACACTCACATCAAGTTGGCCAAACAGGAAAAACTGTAAGTCCGCAGCTATACGTTGCGTGTGGAATTTCTGGAGCGATTCAACATCGCGCAGGTATGCAAACCAGTAAGACAATCGTTGTGGTCAATAAAGATCCAGAAGCCCCACTCTTTGAAATCGCAGATTTCGGCGTTATTGGCGATCTATTCGCTGTTCTGCCACAGGCTACGCAAGGCGTGCACTCTCGTAAGTCCTAGACTTACACCCATGTCTGGCATCTATCTCGATCATGCAGCGACTACGCCCATGCTCGAAAACGCAATCGCTGCAATGGATGCACAACTGCGCACACTCGGTAATCCTTCTAGTTTGCACACGCAAGGTCGCCATACTCGTAAAGATGTAGAAGATGCGCGCGAAGTTTTGGCTAAAGAATTAGATTGCTTAGCTTCTGAAATTATCTTTACAGCATCTGGCACAGAAGCAAATAACACAGCAATCAAAGGTATTTACTGGCAACAAAAAGCTTTAGGCAAAAACGTAATTGTCATCTCTGCAATTGAGCACCACGCAACGCTAGATCCTGCCAAGTGGTTGGCCGAGCACGAAGGCGCCGAAGTTATTTCCGCACCTGTGACAAAAGATGGTGTGCTGGATCTCGATTTCTTGCGGTCTTTAGTTGCTAAGCGCGGTTCTGAAATCGCATTGATTTCTGTCATGCATGCAAATAACGAAACCGGCGCAATTCAACCAATTGCCGAGATCGTAAAAATTGCTGGCGACATTGCAGTACACACCGACGCCGCACAAAGCTTTAAGAAAATCCCACTCTCATTTAAATCACTCGGTGTCATGGCGCTATCAATTAGTGCACACAAAATTGGTGGACCACTTGGCATCGGTGTTCTTGTGTTGCGTCGAGGAGTTGAGATTCCTGCCTTGTTACATGGCGGTGGACAAGAGCGCGAGATTAGAAGCGGAACACTTAATGCTCCTGCGATTGTGGCACTTGCAACGGCGGCGCAAGATAAGTCATATGACGCAGCCGCGATTGCAAAGATTCGTGATGATTTTGCAGCACGTGTCACAGAGGTTGTTCCAGGTTCATTTGTAAATGCGATCAAAGCTGATCGTTTGCCGGGAATCGTTAACGTAACTTTTCCCGGAACCCAGAGCGATGCATTGTTATTGCTGATGGATGGCGAGAAAGTTTCATGTTCAACAGGTTCTGCGTGTAGCGCCGGAGTGCACAGACCAAGCCATGTATTAATGGCGATGGGACACGATGAAATAAGTGCGATGTCATCACTTCGTTTTTCATTTGGTAGAACATCAACGCAAGCTGATTGCGATGGGGCACTTGCTGTGTTGCCATCTGTAATTACTCGTGGCAGAGCGGCTAGTGGCGTATGAAACTTATTGCAGCCATGAGCGGTGGCGTTGACTCTGCAGTAGCAGCAGCGCGCGCAGTAGAAGCGGGCCACGATGTAATTGGTGTGCACTTAGCGCTTTCATCAAACCCACAGAAATATCGTTCTGGTGCACGTGGATGTTGCACCATCGAAGATTCACACGATGCACGTCGCGCAGCCGATGTCATTGGAATCCCTTTTTATATCTGGGATATGGCCGAAGAGTTTCATGATGGCGTTGTCGAAGATTTCCTAAGTGAATACGCAGCTGGTCGTACACCTAATCCATGTTTGCGTTGTAATGAAAAGATTAAGTTCGCAGCCGTTCTAGATCGCGCGCGAGCAATGGGTTTTGATGGTGTTGTTACAGGACATTATGCGCGCACAGAAATTAGTGCTGATGGAAAGACACTTCATCGCGCAGTTGATCACAGCAAAGATCAGTCATACGTCTTATCAGTACTAACTATTGAACAAATCAATGGTGCAATATTTCCACTGGGCGATACAACAAAGGTGGATATTCGAAAAGAAGCAGAAGAACGTGGTTTAGCAGTTGCACAAAAGCCAGATAGTCATGACATCTGTTTTGTTCCATCCGGTGATAACGCAGGTTGGTTACGTGATCGATTGGGCAGCGAAGTTGGGCCAATCGTTGATCAAGATGGCACAAAAATTGGCGAACACAAGGGCGCATACACATACACAATCGGACAACGAAAAGGTTTAGGGCTGACTGTTCCGACTGCTGATGGATCTCCGCGATTTGTTTTAAAAATCGAACCTGTAACAAACACGGTTGTTGTTGGTTCGCGCGAAGAGTTAGCAATTTCAACCATGAAGGGCGAGCGTCCAGTGTGGTGTGGACCTGCAGTAGATAGCGAACACACACGCGGATTTGTTCAAGTGCGTGCACATGGTTCGGCTCTGCCATGTACTTATTACTTTGATGGCACATTGCTAGTTGCCGAATTAGATGAGCCTCTTCTGGGTCTTGCAACAGGGCAAGCAATGGTTATCTACGATGGTGATCGTGTTGTTGGATCTGCAACTATTTGTGAGACAGCATGACATCAATTGCTCGCCACAGAATTGATGAACTAACTAAAGAGATTCGCGATCACCAATTTAGATATTACGTTTTAGATGATCCAAGCATCACCGATGCGCAGTTCGATGTGTTACTAGTTGAGCTCAAGAAGTTAGAAGATGCCAATCCAGAACTGCGTGAACCTGATTCGCCAACACTAGGTATTGGTGGGGGATTCTCAACAGGATTTGAACAACGCGATCACATTGAAAAGATGATGAGTCTGGACAATGTTTTTGATGCAGACGAACTCACGGGATGGTTTGATCGCGTTGAAAAAGAAGCGAAGGCGCCAACATATCTGTGCGAACTTAAAGTAGATGGTCTTGCCATTAACTTAAAGTATGAAAATGGCGAACTAGTCAGCGCGCTTACTCGCGGCAACGGTGTTACTGGTGAAGATGTAACTCTTAACGTAAAGACAATTAAAGGACTGCCACACACTCTTAAGGGCAAGAAAGTACCGGCTCTTATCGAAGTACGTGGAGAAGTTTTCTTTCCACTTGCAGCTTTCGCCGAACTCAATGATTCGCTAGAGGAAGCAGGCAAGTCGCTCTTTGCTAATCCGCGAAATGCTGCAGCGGGCTCTCTTCGTCAAAAAGATCCACGCGTCACTGCTTCTCGTCCATTAAGCATTGTTGTTCACGGAATCGGTGCGCGCACTGGAATTGATTTTGATTCACAGAGCAAGGCGTACGAACTATTGGCAGAACTTGGTTTGCCAACCAGTGATCGCTTTAAGGTCTGTGGCAGCAGAGCAGATGTGCAGAAATACATTGATTATTACCAAGAGCATCGCCACGACGTTGAACACGATATTGATGGCGTTGTTATCAAAGTTGATTCGATTGCCGAACAGAGCGCCCTTGGCTTTACATCGCGCGCACCAAAGTGGGCCATTGCATTTAAGTATCCACCTGAAGAAGTAACAACAAAGTTGCTAGATATTAAAGTCAGCGTTGGTCGCACAGGTCGCGTCACGCCCTTTGCATTTATGGAACCAGTAAAGGTTGCGGGTTCAACAGTGACAAATGCAACGCTACATAACGCAGAAGAGATCACTCGCAAAGGTGTCTTAATTGGCGATGTTGTTGTGATTCGCAAAGCAGGAGATGTGATTCCAGAAGTACTTGGTCCAGTAATTGCCCAGCGCACAGGAAAAGAAAAGGCATTTGTTATGCCGACTAAGTGTCCAGAGTGCGGATCAGCTCTTCGTGCAATTACAGAAGGCGATGTAGATATTCGCTGTCCAAATACACAGAGTTGCCCTGCACAATTGCGCGAACGCATTTATTACATTGGTTCACGAGCAGCACTCGATATTGATGTCTTAGGTTACGAAGCAGCTGTTGCACTGCTGGATGCCAAAATCATTACAGATGAATCTGATCTCTTTGCTGTAACAAAAGAGAAGTTGATGACGTCAGAGTTCTTTACGAAAAAAGATGGCGAAGCAGGTGCCAACGTTGAAAAACTTTTGGCAGCACTCGAGGGCGCAAAGTCTCGACCTCTCTGGCGAATACTTGTTGCACTCTCTATTCGCCACGTAGGTCCAACTGCAGCCCAAGCACTTGCGACAAACTTTGGTTCGATGAAAGCGATATCGCAAGCAAGCGCAGAAGAGTTAGCAAATATCGATGGAGTTGGCGAGACAATCGCACAATCAATTACAGATTGGTTTGACGTTGATTGGCACCGAGCAATTGTTTCTAAGTGGGAAAAAGCTGGCGTCATCATGGTCGCGCAAGCCGCACCACAGTTGCCACAAACTTTGGCTGGACTTACCTTCGTTGTTACTGGCGGCCTCGAATCATTCACACGCGATTCAATAGCCGAAACAATTGTTGCCCACGGTGGAAAAGCTGCATCGTCTGTATCTAAGAAAACAGATTACGTATTAGTTGGAAGTGATCCTGGTTCGAAGTTAGCCAAGGCCACCGAACTAGGCGTGCCAGTAATTGATGAGACTCGCTTTAAGCAGATCCTTAGCGGTAATATCTAGCCATGATTTCACTTGCATCCGAAAAGCTTCGCGAACTTCCAGCGCCACCAGTTTTCTTTGGTCTCTTCGCATTCGGTGTTCTATCTCTTCTTCTGTACTTAGTACTACGCCTCGACAGAGACTAATTTGAGACGGATCGGCATTTACGGCGGAACTTTTGATCCGATCCATAATGGTCACCTGCACGTCATCACACAACTCATTACTCGATCACTAGTTGATCAATTAATTCTTATTCCAGCAGGTTCTCCTTGGTTGCGCGAAAGTGCGCCACTTGCACCAGGACTCAATCGATTAGCAATGTGCGAACTAGCGCTCTCTGATTTACCTGATTCAATCGGTGGACAAGTAGAAGTAAGTGATGCTGAAATCAATCGCTCAGGTCCTACATACACAATTGACACAGTTCTAGAAATAAAGAAATCACATCCAGATGATGCACTTGTGCTCATTGTGGGCACAGATGCGTATGCGCAATTTGATAAATGGCATCGCCACGAAGAATTGGCTAAGTTAGTGGAAATAATCGTGATTGATCGGCCCGAATTTCCGGGTGCATCGACTCTAGATATCGGAGCCCTCAACGTTTCAGCAACTGCTGTACGAAGTGGTCACACCGAACTAGTACCTGATTCTGTTGCAACATATATAAAGGAGAGCGGCCTGTATGCCAGCAAGTAAGAGCGTTATTGATTTAACGCAAGTAGCTGCACGAGCCATTGCCGAAAAACTCGGCACAGACATGATTGCTCTAGATCTTTCTGACCAACTTGTTCTCAGTGAAGTCTTCTTAATCGCAACCGGCGGAAACGTTCGCCAAGTTGATTCAATTGCAGATTTCGTGGAAGAAAAACTCCGCGAGATTGGTGAAAAACCTGCACGCCGTGAAGGCACCGAAGAGTGGGTGCTGCTTGATTACTCAGATTTAGTTGTACATATTCAGAGCACAACGCTTCGTAATTACTACATGCTCGATCGCTTATGGAATGACTGCCCACGTATTGAACTAGATATCGTTCGCGAAGAAGTTGCACGTTAATGAGTAACCGCGTACTTCTGTGGCGCCATGGCCAAACTGATTGGAACGTGGCAAACCGTTTTCAAGGTCACTCTGACATTCCACTCAACGAAGTGGGTAAAGCTCAAGCAAAACACGCAGCGCAAGTATTAGCAGGCATGAAGCCAACAATGATTATTGCTAGTGATTTAGAGCGTGCACGTTTTACTGCGCAAGAACTCGCAGATTTAGTAAACCTAGAAGTCAGCGTTACGCCCTTATTGCGCGAAACAAATGGTGGGCAATGGGAAGGCAAGACCGGTGCGCAAAATCGCGCCGATGACTTTAAAAACTTTGTACGTTGGATAGACGGAGAAGATCATCCAGCCGGAACAACAGGTGAGCGCCGAAGCGAAGTAGCAGCGCGCGCAACTAAAGCTATTAACGATGCACTTGCAGGAAAAGATGACCAATTATTAGTTGTTACAACACACGGCGGAACAGCGCGCTGTGTACTCGGACATTTATTGCAATTACCAATTTCACATTGGGGCGTTGTCGGCGGACTTTCAAATGCTTCATGGTCAATCGTTCAAACAAATCCACGTGGTTGGCATTTAGTAGAACACAACGCAGGATCTATTCCTGAACCAGTATTTGGCGAAGAATCTGGTGCGCCTGCAATGCCCGACTGGGTGAAGTAAGCAGGGCCAATGTTGCAGGGGATACACTCCAAAACAAAATTTCCTATTTTTCTCATTTCGATATTAGTTTTTACTTTTACGCATCAGTCTTCATTCGCTGCAGCGCCTAAGGCAGGTGCAAATTGTCAGAAAATTGGGCAAACCATAAATGCTGGTTCATCTCAGTTGGAATGCCGATGGATTGCAAACGGCAAAAAAATATACTTTTTACTATCAAAGAAAGTGAATGATCTACCACCAATTCAAAGTCCGGAACTCTTCACGACCTGTCGAGTTCCGGAGCAAATCAAGAACAAAATTGATAATTGGACTGCACTACTTTCAATCGCCTATCCAGCGAAAAAATCAATACTCAATCCAGTTGGCTCTAATTCATATCTAATCTTCCCAATTGATTTCAGCGATGCTGTCGGCACTGGTTCACCAGAAAAATTGCTCGAACCTGAAGTAAAGAAAATCAATGAATGGTTTGACTGGTATTCAAATGGGAAAACTTCAATGAAGATTGATTATCCAAAAAACTGGGTGAGGTCTACTTATCGTGCCGAAGATTTAATCACTTTCCGAGATCCAGGGAATCCTGGGAACCCAAAAGGAAAGTTATCTGATTCAAGATTAATTGAGGCATTACTTTCAGATGCCGAAACAATTTACGATTTAAGCAAGTACAAAGGTGTGTATTTCTTGCCATCAATGGCAGCTAAATCATTGCAGTATGGAGTTTTTTTAAATAGTTCGTTTCGCACTCCCAAGGGTACGTTTACAGGCGGTGGATATATCTATGCAAACACCGCCTTTGAGCGCAATGAATTCGTTTGGGCATTCATAATGCATGATTTTTTACATAGCTTTGGACTCGCACTTCACGCCCCGGATCAACAGTTGCCATTCGGTATTCAAAGTTCTGCAAGTGGCGGTTTAGGAATTAACGAATGGGATTCCATGACTCTAGGCTGGACTCTTCCAGAAGATATTTATTGCACCTCAAAAGAAAAGTTAATTACTTTTGACTTAAAACTCGTTCCCATTGAACGAGAACAAAAGGGAATTCAATCCATCATGATCAAAATTTCCCCATCACAAGTTCTGATTGTTGAATCTCATAGACGAGACAAATGGGGCACCAAATTCACTGCTGGTTTTTACGGAGTCACAACCTATTTAGTTGACACAAGTATTCAAAACGATCCATCAAAACCGGATTCGGACACGACTCGTTTTGCAAATTATTTATTGAACCCTGATGCAAAGAAGCGAATGCTCTCAAATCGACCCGCCTGGGAGAGTTATGTTTTATATCAGGGGGAGTCATTTATAACTCACGGAATCAAAATTTCTTTGATTAAATCTGGAGACAATGACACGGTTCGGATATCGAAAATTTCTTAACTTTTTGGAAATGCTTAGGTGCGATAAGGTTTCGTACACGGGGCTATAGCGCAGCTGGTAGCGCACCTGCATGGCATGCAGGGGGTCAGGGGTTCAAATCCCCTTAGCTCCACATGAGTGATGTTCCATTAATTCCACGGCGTTGGAACGATGTTGATATTTCTGGCATTGAAGGAAAGAAATATTTCATCACCGGCGGAACAAGTGGTCTAGGTAAAGAGAGCGCTGCAGCCCTAATTCGTCGCGGTGCACACGTAACTATTACAGCGCGCACACCGCAAAAAGGTGAAGCACTTGTTGCCGAACTCGGCGGCAAAAATATTAAGTACGAACTCTTAGATCTAACAGATTTAGCATCCGTCAAGGCATGTGCGGCGACAGTTACAGAAAACATTGATGTTCTCATTCTTAACGCCGGCGTTATGGCGACTCCCTTTTTGCTCACAAAAGATAAATTTGAATTACAGATGGGCACCAATCATCTGGGTCACTTTGCATTAGCAGGACTGCTGCGTGATCGAGTTAGCTCTCGCATCGTCAGCGTTGCAAGCCAAGCACATCGCCTCGGTAACTTTGGTAACGGAACCAAAGATGAGATCCGTGCAAAGTGCTTAGGACAAGGCGAATACAAACCGTGGAGTGCATACGGCGCCACAAAACTTGCCAACCTTTTGTTTACTCACGAATTGCAACGTTTAAGTATTAAAAATAATTGGGGAATCGATGCGATGGCAGCGCACCCTGGTTGGTCGAATACAAATTTACAAAACGTCAGCCCACAAATGCGTGAGGCAAATGCAGAAGCCCGAGTGACAAGTGCGATGAATGATTTGTTTGCGCAGAGTGCACAACGTGGCGCACTGCCTGTCTTAGCTGCTGCAACATATTCACCACTGCTGGGTGGTTCATATATTGGGCCAGATGGATTTATGGAGATGCGCGGATTTCCAAAGTTGACCCGTGGTTCGTCCCTGTCATACGACCAAGAATTAGCAAGTAATTTATGGAGTATCAGCGAGGAATTAACTGGCATTACTTGGGCATAAAGCCCGATAAACTTAGCCAATGAGCACAGAGGGCAATGATCGCGAACACGCGGCGTATGACTTCGCCCATGTGCAAGAAAAATGGTTGCCTGTTTGGGATCGCATAGAACCATTTAAATCTGGTCGCGCAGATGACAAGCGTCCAAAGAAATATGTATTGGATATGTTTCCGTATCCATCTGGTGATTTACATATGGGTCACGCAGAGGCGTATGCACTCGGCGATGTGATTTCTCGATACTGGGTACAAAAAGGTTTTAACGTATTGCACCCAATTGGTTGGGATGCATTTGGTTTACCAGCAGAAAACGCTGCGATTAAACGCAATGAAGATCCACGTATTTGGACTTACGAAAACATTGCTACACAAAAAGCATCTATGCGCCGCTTTGCATGTTCATTCGATTGGGATCGCGTATTTAACACATGCGACCCTGAGTATTACCGCTGGAACCAATGGTTGTTCTTACAACTCTATAAGCGCGGACTTGCATACAGAAAAGATTCAGCCGTTAACTGGTGTCCAGGTTGCCAGACAGTTCTAGCTAACGAGCAAGTAGTCGCTGGACTTTGCGAGCGTTGTGACAGCGCTGTTACAAAGAAAAAGCTCAACCAGTGGTATTTCAAGATTACTGATTATGCAGATCGCTTGCTCGATGACATGGAACAACTTGAAGGCAAATGGCCTGAAAAAGTTCTGATGATGCAGCGCAACTGGATTGGTCGCTCAATGGGCGCCAACGTTAACTTTGCGATTGATGGGTTGCCAGAACCTGTAACAATTTATACAACTCGCCCAGATACTTTGTACGGTGCAACATTCTTCGTAGTCGCAGCCGATAGCGAACTTGCAGCAAAGCTTGCGGCGGGCACAGAAGTTGAAAAAGAATTTAACGAATACCTAGAAAAGATTAAGGCAGCATCGGATATCGATCGTCTTGCAACAGATCGACCAAAGACTGGTGTCTTCTTAGGTCGTTATGCAATTAACCCAGTAAATGGCGAAAAGTTACCAATCTGGGCAAGTGATTATGTTTTAGCTGATTACGGAACCGGCGCAATCATGGCTGTTCCGGCACATGATCAACGCGACTTAGATTTTGCTCGCGCAATGAAATTACCAGTTCGAGTAGTTGTTGAAACAGGCGAAGAAGATCCAAATGAAACAGGGATTGCAACTGGTGGCGATGGAGTATTAGTTAACTCTGAAGCACTTAATGGATTGAAAAAAGAAGAAGCAATCACAAAAATCATCGCCCAGCTTGAAAAAGATGGCCTCGGTAAAGCATCACGTAATTACCGTCTGCGCGACTGGCTCGTTTCTCGCCAACGTTATTGGGGTACACCGATTCCTATCGTGCACTGTGAAAAGTGTGGCGAAGTACCAGTTGAAGAAAAAGACTTGCCATTGCAATTACCACTTGCAGAAGGTTTAGATCTAAAGCCAAAAGGAACATCACCGCTCGGTGCTGCAACTGATTGGGTGAATGTTGCTTGTCCAAAGTGTGCTGGACCTGCAAAGCGCGATACAGACACGATGGATACTTTCGTAGATTCATCCTGGTATTTCTTGCGCTATCCAAGTTCAACAAATCACGACGAACCTTTTTCTCGTAAAGATATTGATACATGGTTGCCAGTTGATCAATACGTTGGCGGCGTAACACACGCAATCCTGCACTTGTTGTACTCACGCTTTTTCACCAAGGTACTCAACGACATCGGGATGCTCGATTTCAACGAACCATTTACGCGTTTGCTAAACCAAGGAATGGTTTTGATGGATGGTTCTGCAATGAGCAAGAGCCGCGGAAACCTTGTGCGTTTATCTGACGAACTTGCACATCACGGTGTCGATGCAATTCGTTTATCAATGGTCTTTTCTGGTCCACCAGAAGATGATGTGGATTGGGCAGATGTTTCACCATCAGGATCAGTAAAGTTTTTATCTCGTGCTTGGCGTTTATCGGGAGATGTATCTAGTGCACCTGGTGTGGACTTCAAGAGTGGCGATGTGTCACTTCGCAAAGCAACTCACAAAGCTCTGCATGACGCATCTTTTGCTGTTGAATCATTTAGATTTAACGTAGCTGTTGCGCGCGTAATGGAACTCGTAAATGCAACACGTAAAGCAATTGATAGCGGTTGTGGCGCGGCAGATCCTGCAGTGCGCGAAGCAACTGAAGCAATTGCAATCATGCTTTCATTAGTTGCTCCATTTACGGCAGAGGAAATGTGGGAGCGTTTAGGTCACGCACCAGCTGTTGCACTTGCTGGATGGCCTGAAGTTGATCCAACTCTTTTGGTGGCAGATGCAGTTGAAGCCGTTATACAAATCAACGGCAAAATCAAAGAGCGCATCGAAGTCTCACCAACTATTACTGATGCTGAAATCGAAGCTTTAGCCCTTGCGCATCCAACGATTGTTGCCGAACTTGCCGGCAGCACGCCTAAGAAGGTTATTGCGCGCGCGCCAAAATTAGTTAATATCGTCGCTTAACCAAAGTCTTTACGTTCCATATTGTGAGAGGTGTTCTGATGAAAACTATTTTGGATGCAATCGGAAATACACCTCTTATTAATATCGAAGGTATCTGGGTAAAGATGGAGTATTTAAATCCATCAGGTTCGATTAAAGCGCGCATCGCTAAATACATTATTGAAAAAGCAGAACAAGATGGTTTGTTAAAACCTGGCGACACAATTGTTGAAGCAAGTTCTGGAAATACAGGAAATGCAATGAGCATGGTTGCAGCAGTTAAGGGTTACAAGATGCTTGTGATCATGCCTGATGGAATGAGTTTGGAACGCACAGCAATTTCAGAAGCGTTCGGCGCCGAAGTTCATAAGATGGGCGACTTCCATGTGAATGACGCACTTGCAGAAGCAAAGCGTCTTGGAGATCTGCCTGGATATTTCTCTCCACAGCAATTTGATAACGAACAGAACGTCGATGAAAACCGCGATTGGCTTGGCCAAGAAATTCTCGAACAAATGCCTGCCTTGCCAGATCTAGTAATCGGTGGTGTTGGTACAGGTGGAACAATTATTGGAGTCGGTAAAGCATTCAAAGCTGTTAATCCGAATTGCAAAGTAATTGCTCTCGAACCATCTGAATCATGCACAATTTTATGTGGCGAAGTTTCTAAGCACCTCATCGAAGGAATCGCAGATGGATTTATTCCAGGAATCGTTTCACGCCACCACCACGAGTTAGATGGCATTATCGATGTGCACTCAGATGTAGCAATCGAGGAGATGCGCCGCATTGCACGCGTTCATGGAATCTTTGTTGGCCCATCATCTGGAGCACATTTACTTGCGGCTAAGCGCCTCAAGGAGCAGTACAAAGTCGAAAACGTTGTAACTTTCTTCTGCGATGAAGGCGAAAAGTACATTAACGATTATTGGATCAAAAAGTAAGTTATCAACAGCTTTTAACTTTTTGTAAGTAGGCAATCCGCGAAGTCAAAATACTTCGCCCATGGATCAATTACAGCAACAGTGGGATCGCTTCACGCAATGGTGGGTTGATTTACACTTCACAACAACACAACGTCGCACACTCGGAGCAGTTGCCGGCGTGCTTATTGCACTCTCTTTATTCGTAGTCTTTAGTGGTAAATCCGAAGTCGTAGTTGCAGAACCAATTGCACCTACGCAAATGGTTGCACCAGCTCTAGTCATTGATGTGACAGGCGAAGTTGTTTCACCCGGTGTCTATGAGTTGCCGGCAGGTTCGCGTGTTATTGATGCAATACGGGCAGCAGGGGGAGCTAAGGCAAAAGCGGCGCTATCTGAACTAAATCTTGCTCGTGTAATAAAAGATGGTGAACAGATTTATGTTGATCTGATTTATACAGCCGGATCACGTGCACGTGCAGGTTCAAAAGCATCGGTGCCCCGTGGACCAATCAATATAAATCGCGCAACAGCTTCAGATTTGGATTCACTCGATGGAATTGGTCCAGTTATTGCAAAACGAATAATTGCTTTTCGTACAGCTAATGGACCCTTCACTGCAGTTGAAGATTTACTGAAAGTCTCTGGCATCGGGGATGCAAAATTCGCACAGTTCAAAGAGAAAATCCGCGTCTAGTTGATTTCAGGGCAATTGCTCTGGGATCAGCAATTTGGATTGGCGCACTCACACAGAGCGCTTTAGCACCATGGAGAGTTTCACTCGTTGCACTAGCTATCTTCTTCATCTCACTTGCAGGCAAAAAAGTTCGAGTACTTATATTTATTTCAGCACTCTTGCTTGGTTCAACCGTCATGTCTCTGCGACAGGCATCGCTTGAAAATAATGCGATACGCACATATTTAGATCAACCGATAGATATCACCGCACAAGTGGCAACAGATCCTGTACTCAGTGCCCCCAAAGTGAGTGGTTCATATTTTGCGGTGCGAAATTACACATTTATTGCACGGGCACAATTCGTGAGCGCCGCTGGCAAGAATTTTGAATTACGAATACCAATTCGAATAGTTACGCCTTCACGAACAGTCGCACACTTATTGCCAGGTCAAAGAATTCACTTTCGCGGGACAGCCGTTTTAAGTAAAGAAGCACGGGTTGCAGCCCTTGTGTTTGTGCGAGGCGATATCGAAGTACGAACCGAGGCATCTAGGTGGGCAAAGAGTTTGGCTTCCATTCGAAATGGTTTGCGCATCAACAGTGGATCGGGGGACGCCGGTGCGCTAATACCAGGAATGGTGCTTGGAGATACTTCTAAGCAGAGTCCTGCTTTTAAAGCGGATATGAAGCGCTCTGGTTTAACCCACTTGGTTGCTGTCAGCGGCGCCAACTTTGCGATTGTTTCTGCTTTTGTTTTATGGGGTATGCAATTCTTTATTCGCTCCATTAGATGGCGTTTAGGTGCGACAGCGATTTTTCTTGCATCCTTCATCGCACTCGTTCGACCATCTCCATCTGTCTTGCGCGCTGCTGCGATGGCTGCAGTCTTGTTGGTAGCAAAAGGCTCTCGCAGACCGAGTGATTCCTTGCCAGCACTTGGGTTTGCAATTGCCGCTGTTGTCATTGGTGATCCATGGCAGGCGCGAGATGCGGGCTTTGCGTTATCAGTTTTAGCAACTGCAGGTTTATTACTCTTCGCACCACGCATTATTAATTGGCTTTCTAAATATTTGCCAAAGTTAACAAGTGAAGCTTTAGCGCCTCCTATTGCAGCAACTATTTTTTGCTCACCAGTTCTAATTGCAATCGCAGGGTATTTAGCGCCAATGAGTGTGATCGCAAATTTACTTGCAGCACCTGCCGTTGCTCCCATCACGATTATTGGGTTTATCTCGGCGCTAATTTCTCCCTTTGCACCCTTTGTGACTCGCGCATTGATATTTGTCATTCACTTTCCTGCCGCATTTATTACGTGGATAGCGCATTGGGCTGCTCAATTCCCGGTGCTGCAAATGAGCAGTGCAATCTTGATTGGTTTGTTGATTGCGCTCTGGTTTGCGCGCACGATGTTGCAAGCTCATTGGAAGAAGTACGTTGCTATTGCGCTTTGCTTCCTGTTGTTTATTACGTGGATTGGTCGCTGGCCCGGCGGGCAGTGGAGTGTTGCTAATTGCGATATCGGCCAAGGTGATTCCTCAGTAATTAACTTAGGAAATCACAGAGCAATCGTTTTAGATGTTGGACCAGATGCGGCGCTTGAAGACGCATGCCTTAAGGCACTGGGAATTCGAGAAATACCTTTATTGATTCTCTCTCACTTTCACGCAGATCACGTAGAAGGTTTACCTGGATTACTCAAGAAGCGAAGTGTTGGACAAGTGTGGGTTAGCAATAACACCGACCCGATATTTGAAAGTGCTCGTGTACAGAACTGGTTGAAAGGCATAGATGTTCACGTTGTTACGCGCGGAATACAGAGCAGGTTTTCCAATATTGATATTAAAGTCTTATGGCCACTGACAACGACAGCGCAATTTGCAACAAATCCTGGTGATGGTTCAGCGATAAATAACTCGAGCATTGCGGCCATGATTTCATCGCCAGATTTTTCACTCTTTGCAGCAGGGGATTTAGAGCCACCAGTACAAGAAGTATTGCGCGCAGATGTCACGCACGTTGATATTTACAAAGTTTGTCATCATGGTTCGAAGTATCAAGACCCAGAATTTATGAAACTCCTCTCACCAGCGATTGCGATGATCAGCGTGGGTGTTGGAAATACGTATGGACATCCCGCTCCACAAACGGTGGCCGCACTGACTAGACTCGGCGCAAGGGTTGTGCGAACAGATACAGATGGCGCGATTGCAATTGCTGCACAAGAGCATCGCTTATCAATAAAGTTAGCGCGCTCAGGTATACATATATTTAGATTGGGATAGGAGCGGCGATGGACAGCCTTTATCTCATCCTTGGCTCCGAAGGCGCACTCGCAGATTCCGCACTCCTTAAGCTGACTTCACAACTCAAAGAAGAAAACGCTGAGATTACAACTCTCTTTGCTTCGGAAGTAATTGTGGGAGATATCGCAGATGCACTCGCACCATCACTTTTTTCTGTACGCCGTGCATTAGTAATCAAAGAGCTCCAGGATTTAGCCGAAGAATCTCGCGATGAGATCACACGTTATTTAGATAATGTGGATGCAACGACAACCGTAATTTTCATGCACAAGGGCGGCGTTAAAGGTAAAGCGCTGCTCGATGCAATTAAGAAAGCAAAAGCCACAATCATTGCGTGTGAGCCACTTAAAAAAGAGAGCGAAAAACAAGAGTTTGTTCGTAATCTATTTTTAGATCTAGGTCGCAAAGCTTCACCCGCTGCGGTTACTGCTCTCGTTAATGCAATCGGCGGGGACTTGCGCGAACTCAGCGCTGCATGTTCACAAATTGTCTCTGATGCTCCTGCTGGAACAATTGATGAAGCCCACGTTGAAAAATTTCATCAAGGACGTATTGAAACCACTGGTTTTGATGTTGCAGACATTGCACTCGAAGGTAATCTTGCACAAGCACTCATTACTCTGCGCGGGGCAATTGCAACTGGCACAGATCCGGTAATGATTACGAGTGCACTGGCATCTGCTATTCGCGGATTAGCAAAAGTTTCTGGTGCAAATAGAAATGTAAAATCTTTTGAATTAGCGGGCTCACTTGCAATGGCTCCATGGCAAATAGATAAAGCGCGTCGCCAACTTGCAGGCTGGACTCCCAAGGGATTAACCGCAGCAGTTGCAGCGGTGGCACAGGCTGATGCCGATGTGAAAGGGGCTGCGAGTGGACCGATTTACGCACTCGAAAAGGCGATTTCAGAGATAGCTACCGCTCGAAATGGGCGTCCGATCTCAGTTTGAGCGTAAGGGGCACGCGCTGGTAGCCTACGCATCTATTAATAACCCTTATTAATTCGCACTACAAAAGAGAAGTGAGTTTTTCACGTGGCAAATATCAAGTCGCAGATAAAGCGAATCAAGACCAATGAGAAGGCACGCCTTCGCAATAAGGCTGTTAGCTCATCAATCAAGACCGCTGTTCGTAAATTCCGCGATGCAGTAACTGCTGGTGACAAGGCTGTAATCACAACAGAACTTCGTAGTGCATCAAAGGCACTAGATGTTGCAGTTGCTAAGGGTGTTCTTCATAAGAACACAGCTGCTAACAAGAAGTCTTCAATGGCGAGTGCGGCTAATAAAGCCGGCGTTCGTTAATTCTTACTTTTACCAATTAACTGCGAGGCTAATTTAGATGCCTGCGATATCCCTAGATAAAGCCCCGCAACCTGCTGCTACAAAGCCGGAGCAGATTCGTAATTTCTGCATCATTGCCCACATAGATCACGGTAAATCTACTCTTGCCGATCGCATGCTCGGAATCACAGAAGTTGTAGAAGCACGCAATATGCGCGCGCAATATCTAGATCGAATGGATATCGAACGCGAACGCGGAATCACAATTAAATCTCAAGCAGTACGTCTTCCATGGCGCAGCGGAATCGATGGCCAGGAATACATCCTGAACATGATCGATACACCCGGTCACGTTGACTTTACTTACGAAGTTTCGCGCTCGCTGGCTGCATGTGAAGGGGCAGTGCTGCTGGTTGATTGCGCACAAGGTATCGAAGCTCAAACTCTTGCCAACCTTTATTTGGCGATGGAGAACAACCTCACGATTATTCCTGTGCTAAACAAGATTGATTTGCCTAACGCGCAACCAGAGAAGTTTGCAGCAGAACTCGCAAAACTTATTGGCTGCCAACCTGAAGATTGCTTGCGAGTATCTGGAAAAACTGGCGAAGGTGTTGCAGAACTATTGGATCAAATCGTTTCTCAAATTCCAGCACCTGTGGGAGATCCCAATGCTCCTGCGCGCGCACTTATCTTTGACTCTGTCTATGACTCTTATCGCGGTGTTGTTACATACGTGCGTGTTGTTGATGGTCACTTATCTCCACGCGATCAAATCCAAATGTTTTCAACTGGCGTTCGCCATGAAATGCTTGAAGTTGGAGTTATCTCACCTGAGCCATTGCCAAGTAAGGGTCTTGGTGTTGGCGAAGTAGGTTATTTAATTACTGGCGTAAAAGATGTTCGCCAATCACGTGTAGGTGACACCGTTACGACCTATAACAATCCAACTAAGGCAGCTTTATCTGGCTATAAAGATCCAAAACCAATGGTTTTCTCTGGTCTATATCCATTAGATGGTGCTGACTATCCAGCACTTCGCGAAGCACTAGATAAGTTACAACTCAACGACGCTGCATTGGTTTACGAACCAGAGTCATCTGCAGCTCTTGGCTTTGGTTTCCGATGTGGCTTCTTAGGCTTGCTGCACATGGAAATCGTGCGCGAACGTTTAGAGCGCGAATCAAAGTTAAACCTGATTTCAACTGCGCCAAACGTTGTGTATCAAGTGACTTTAGATGATGGAAAAGAAGTACGAGTCACAAATCCATCTGAATTCCCTGATGGAAAAATTGCAGTAGTTCGCGAACCAATTGTTAAAGCAACAATTCTTGCTCCATCTGAATTCATCGGAACCATTATGGAACTCTGCCAAGAGCGCCGTGGTTTGTTGCTGGGAATGGATTATTTGTCTGAAGATCGTGTTGAAATTCGTTACACCTTGCCCCTTGCAGAAATTGTCTTTGACTTCTTTGATCAATTGAAATCTCGCACACGTGGTTACGCATCGCTGGATTACGAAGAAAAAGGCGATGAAGAAGGCAATCTCGTTAAGGTAGATATTTTGCTACAGGGCGAAGCAGTGGATGCATTTAGCGCTGTAGTTCACCGCGATAAGGCGTATGCATACGGCGTAATGATGACCAGTAAATTGCGCGAATTAATTCCACGTCAACAATTCGAAGTACCTATTCAGGCTGCTATCGGTGCGCGCATTATTGCTCGCGAAAACATTAGAGCTATTCGTAAAGACGTTCTTGCGAAGTGTTACGGCGGAGATATTTCACGTAAACGCAAACTCCTTGAGAAGCAGAAGGAAGGCAAGAAGCGCATGAAGATGGTGGGACGTGTTGAAGTTCCGCAAGAAGCATTCGTGGCAGCCCTTGCAACCGATGCTGATATTGAAAAGGTGAAAGCCGCGCGTAAATAAGGACGGACATGACTGACTTATCTATCTATGTTCATATTCCTTATTGCATCAAACGATGTGGGTATTGCGATTTCAATACATACACACCCTCAGAACTACAAGATGGTGCAACGCTAGAAATCGTTTCAGCCGATTACATTGACGCCGTTGTTCAGGAGTTAAAGAGCGCGCCGAAGGATCCGGTTTCAACAATCTTCTTCGGAGGCGGCACTCCTTCGTTGTTGCCAGCAAAAGATCTAGGGCGAGTGATTTCTGCAATTCGCGAACACAATGGATTACGCGATGGCGCTGAAATAACCTTGGAAGCAAACCCAGACTCTGTTACGCCCGAAAAACTAGCCGACTACATCAGCGTTGGTTTTAATCGAATTTCATTTGGTGCGCAATCATTCGTCCCGCACGTACTTGCAACACTTGATCGCACACACAATCCGGATAACGTAAAGAAGGCTGTTGATGCTGCGCGTGCAGCAGGATTTGCAAGCATTAGTGTTGATCTGATTTATGGAACACCTGGTGAATCACTCGATGATTGGCGAATCACCGTAGAAAGTGCACTGGCACTAGATATCGATCACATAAGTGCGTATGCACTGATCGTTGAGACGGGAACAAAGTTAGCTGCACAAATTAAACGTGGCGATATTGCAATGCCAGATGATGATGCAATGGCAGATATGTATTTGTTGGTTGATTCTCTCTGCGAAGCCAAGGGCATGAGCTGGTACGAATTAAGTAATTGGTCAAAGCCTGGACACGAGTGCAAACACAATGTTGCGTATTGGCATAACGCAAACTGGTGGGGACTTGGGCCGGGTGCGCATTCGCACATGAATGGCAAACGTTTTTGGAATGTTAAACATCCATCAGCTTATAAGACACGAGTGTTTTCCGGAGAAACTCCAATTCACGAAAGCGAAGTTTTAACGGCAGAACAAATTCAAGATGAAAAAATAATGTTATCTATTCGTATGCGTGAAGGAATTTCTTTTTCAGAGCTTGCGCCACACCATCTTGAACGTTTAGCAATCTATAAAGAAAATGGCTATGTTTCTTTGCACGGAGATAGCGTCACATTGACCCCAGTTGGGCGTCTGATTGCAGATCGAATCGTGCGCGAATTAGTTATGTAGTACCTTTGCCCTATGGACATTTTAGTAATCGCGCTAGCAGTTGTATTTGTTGTTTCTGGTCTTTCAAAGGCAAGCGGAAATGCAAAGGGCCTTTCAGGTACGCGTGATGTCAATGTTCCAGATGTATTGGCTCGACTCGTTGGTCTCGTAGAAACTGCAGCCGCACTCGGCTTACTCATTGGCCTGAAATATTCATGGATGTTGTGGGTTCCACTTATGACTCTGTGGGCACTTATGGCTGGTGCAATCTATTTCCACTTCCGCGCTGATAAAGCTAAGACTTCATTTCCAGCATTTTTCTTGCTGACAGTTATCTCTATCGCTCTCGTAACAATCTAGGAAACTTTTGTGTCAGTTCGTCGTCTAGAAATTCTGCGCGCCATCGTTGATGAATATGTGGCGACGCAAGAACCAGTTGGTTCGAAATCCATTGCTGCCAGAAGCGGACTTGGAATTTCACCTGCAACTATTCGAAATGAAATGGCCGTACTTGAAGAAGAAGGTTTGATTACGCACCCACACACAAGTGCGGGGCGTATTCCAACAGATCTTGGGTATCGAGTTTTCGTAGATAAATTAGCAACAGTTAAGCCGTTATCTAGCGCTGAGCGCCGCGCAATCGAAACATTTCTAGAAGGTGCACTCGATCTAGATGACGTTGTGCTTCGTACTGTTCGTTTGCTTGCAGATGTCACAAAACAAGTTGCTGTTGTTCAATATCCATCCATGGTGAAATCACGTGTTCGCCACGTGGAACTAGTTGCTCTCACACCATCTCGTTTAATGATGATTCTGATCACCGATGCCGGTCGAGTTGAACAACGTGTTCTCGAATTATCAAGTGATGCCAGCGATGCCTTTTTATCCAACCTTCGAAATCAAATAAACAATGCAGTCATGGGTCAGCGCCTGCCAGATGTTGCAGATCGCATCAGTGGAATTCTTGAAAGCTATAGCGCAGCCGATCGAAAGAATGTGGCGGTAGTTATTTCAGCGTTGATTGAAATGGCGATGGAGCGCCCAGAAGAAAAAGTTGTTTTGGCAGGAACGGCAAACCTTGCTCGCTTTAGTGAAGATTTTTCAACCAATATGCATCCCGTTCTTGAAGCGCTCGAAGAACAAGTTGTTTTACTTCGTTTACTTGGTGACGCTGGCGAGAATGTTCAGGTTCGTATTGGAACCGAACAGAGCGAAAGAAATCTACGTTCTACATCCCTTGTCACCGTTGGTTATGGCGCAACAGATTCTCCACTTGGAGCACTCGGTGTACTGGGACCAACTCGTATGGATTACGCAGGTTCAATTGCAGCTGTTTCATCCGTTGCACGTTATGTCGGCCGCTATCTCAATGAAGGTGCATAAGTGGCTGATCATTACGACCTATTAGGTGTTTCGCGGGATGCATCCGCTGATGAAATTAAACGCGCATACCGAAAATTGGCGCGCGAATTACACCCAGATGTAAATCCTGATCCTGCTACGCAAGAAAAATTTAAAGAAGTAACTGCTGCATATGAAACGTTGAGCGATCCACAAAAACGTCAGATGTATGACGCAGGTGGAAGTGGCTTCGGTAGATTTGGTGGTTTCGGTGGTGCAAGTGGTTTTGGCGACATCATGGATGCATTCTTTGGTGGAGGCGGAAGTCGTGGTCCACGTCCACGTGTTCGTGCAGGACAAGATGCACTTATTCGAGTCGAAGTAGATTTATACGAAGCAGCATTTGGAACTGAACGCGACATCACATTAGAAAGCGCTGTAGCTTGCGAAAAGTGCCAAGCAACTGGATGCGCCGATAACACCCATCCTGAGGTGTGTTTGGTCTGCAAAGGTCGCGGAGAAACACAACAAGTTACGCGTTCAATTCTCGGCCAAGTAATGACATCGCGTCCCTGCAATACATGTAATGGGTTTGGTTCTGTTATCTCTAATCCATGTCGCGAATGTGCAGGAGACGGACGAGTGCGTGCGCGCCAAACAATTAACATTAAAATTCCTGCCGGTGTTGAAACTGGCAATCGCATTCAAATGTCTGGTCGCGGAGAAGTCGGACCTGGCGGCGGACCTGCCGGTGATTTGTACGTGGAAATAGTTGAACGTGCACACGAATACTTGGTGCGCGAAGGCGATAACTTACATATCCAAATTGGTATTTCAATGGCTCATGCCGCACTCGGCACACACGTTCAAGTTGAAGGTATCGACGGAACACTCGATGTTGATGTCAAGGCCGGAACACAGAGCGGCTCAACAATTGTTCTTAAAGGTAAAGGTGTAACGCATCTTCGAAGTACGTCACGGGGTGATTTGATCGTCCATGTTGAAGTACAGACGCCTGTAAAACTCAATCGCGAACAAGAAGAGCTTCTACAAAAGTTCGCAGATGCGCGTGGCGAAAAAGATGGCGAGATACATTTAAGCAACCGCGAAGGCGGCGTCTTTGGAAAACTTAGGGGAGCGTTTCACCGATAACTATGTTGACTCTATTTTTTGTTGACGACCTTCCCCGAAAAGTAGGGTCTAGCTACGAATTTGATTCCGATGATGCCCAGCATGCTATTCGCGTTTTACGAATGAGTGCCGGAGAAGTTTTCATGCTCTCTGATGGTCAGGGCAAGTGGTCAAAGGTAAAAATATTTGCAGTCAAGAAGAAATCACTAGAAGTAGAAGTTATCGAAACTGGAATCCAAGATCCTTTAGATATTTCATTTACGGTAATTCAAGCGTTGCCTAAGGGCGATCGATTAAAGGAGTGCATTGAGTTATTGACCGAAGGCGGAGTCGACACAATCATTCCGTGGTCTGCGCAACGCTCTATTGGTAAAGCTGAAAAAGGCGTAGAAAAACTTCAGATAACAGCACGCGAGGCAAGCAAACAATCACGCCGCTTATTTATTCCACACGTGAGCGACGTTGCTAATACCGCAAAAGTAGTTGAGTTAATTGCGCAACATGATCTTGTTTTGGTATTTCACGAAAGTGCCACAAGTAAAGTCTCTGAGATTGTTACGAGAAAATACTTTGAATCTCAAAGCGTCATGATCATCATTGGCCCTGAAGGTGGAATTACCAATGAAGAACTTGAACTCTTTAAATCTGCCGGAGCCAAGGTTGCTCTTATGGGGCGGCCAATTCTGCGCAGTGCTCACGCGGGTCTTGCTGCAATGAGTGCTGTGAATGCACTCATTAAAGTATGGTGAAGACATGGCGTTAGATCCAGATTGTTTATTCTGCAAGATCATTGAAGGCGACATTCCTGCCGAAATAGTTTTTAGAAATGACAATGTTGTTGCATTCAATGACATTAATCCACAAGCGCCAACACATGTATTAGTAATCCCAACGGTGCACACAGAAAATGCTGCAGGCCTTGCAAAGATTTCAGGAACAATTACAGCAGCGCTTTTCACAGCAGCCGCGGAGATTGCAGAAGAGCGTGGGTTACAGGGTTATCGAACTGTTTTTAACACTGGTGCAGAGGCAGGTCAGAGTGTTTTCCACGCTCACATGCATCTTTTGGGCGGGCGTGGACTCGCATGGCCACCAGGTTAAAAGTAGTATTTCGCCCAATATGCAGCGCACTCTAGTCACTGTACCTCCAGCCATTTCAATGGTTGCTTTAATCGGTACGCATGATGACAACCTACGAATCGTAGAAGCAGCTTTCCCATCTGTAGCAATCACAGTTCGTGGAAATGAAATTACATTGCGCGGTCCACACGCCGAATGTGGCCAAGTTGAAAAGTTATTTGCTGAATTATTGGTAGTAATACGTTCTGGACAAGTACTCACAACGGATGCGATAACTCGTTCGATTGCGATGCTTTCACAAGAACCACAGGATCATCCAGCCGAAGTTTTGTCACTCAATATTGTTAGCAATCGCGGGCGCACAATTCGCCCAAAGACCGCGAATCAAAAGCGTTATGTAGAAGCTATTGAAGAGAACACAATTACATTTGGAATCGGACCAGCAGGTACCGGAAAAACCTACCTAGCAATGGCAAAGGCTGTGTCTGCACTTCAAAACAAAAAGGTAAACAGAATTATTCTTACTCGTCCAGCCGTAGAAGCGGGCGAGCACTTGGGATTCCTACCTGGAACTTTGAGTGAAAAAATCGATCCATATTTGCGCCCACTCTTTGATGCGCTGCACGACATGATTGACCCAGATTCAATCCCACGCTTAATGCAATCAGGAGTAATTGAAGTGGCACCGCTTGCCTATATGCGCGGTCGCACACTCAATGATGCCTTCGTAATCTTGGATGAAGCACAGAACACCACACCAGAGCAGATGAAGATGTTCTTAACTCGTCTCGGATTTGGTTCAAAGATGGTTGTTACAGGCGATGTAACTCAGGTGGATCTACCAAATCTTCAACACTCTGGCTTGCGAGTAGTGCGCAATATTCTTAACGATATTGATGACATTGCATTCTTGGAATTAACAGCAGAAGATGTTGTTCGCCACCGACTAATTGGCGACATTGTTAAGGCCTACGAAACTTTCGATGAAAATAAGCAAGTTCCAAGGCCTATTCGAAACACATGACAATAGAAATTACTAATCGCTCCGGACAATTAGTCCCTAGCGATAAATGTCTCTCCCTGCTTAATTTTGCATACGGCAAATTAGAGTTACATCCAGAGTGCGACCTGAACCTGACTTTTATCGATGATAAAGAGATGGAAGAGCTTCACATTAAATGGATGGATCTTCCCGGAAGCACTGACGTTCTCTCATTTCCAATGGATATGCCAGAAAATGGTGAAGCCGTAACACTTGGTGACATTGTTATCTCACCACGCTTTGCAGAGGATCAAGCAGCAAAGGCTGGCCACAGCACAAACCACGAAATATTTATTCTTGCTACGCACGGTTTGTTACACATTCTTGGCTATGACCACGAAGATATAGATGATGAAAAAGTTATGTTTGCGCTGCAAGAAGCAATAGTCAGTGAATGGGAGGAGATGCAATGAGTCCTTATGCCATTGCAGCCATCATTCTTCTCTTAGGTTTCGCTGGATTTCTAGCAGCAACTGAATCTGCGCTGACTTCTATTTCTCGTGTTCTGATTGAAGAGCTAGAGAGTAAGCGCGGGGGAGAATTGCTCCGTAAATTTAGCCTTCAACCAGCGAAGTATCTCAATGTTATTTTGCTTGTTCGTAAAACTTGCGAATTAACAGCGACTGTATTGGTTGCATCAATCCTGCTTCGCAATTATCCATCTGCCCAAGCGATGTCGCTGACAGTATTAATCATGGTGATTGTCTCTTACGTTGTTGTCGGCGTTGGCCCTCGCACAATCGGAAAGCAGCACCCACACACATGGGCACGTGCTGGTATTGGCGTTGCATTCTTCCTCGCATTTATTTTGGGACCAGTAACAAAATTACTCATCGCTATCGGTAACGCAATTACTCCTGGTGTTGGCTTTAGAACTGGACCATTTACCAATGAAGCAGAGTTACGAGATCTAGTGGATCAAGCTCACGAACGTGGACTCGTAGAATCTGATGAACACGAAATGATTCACTCAGTTTTCGAACTCGGTGACACATTGGTTCGCGAACTCATGGTTCCTCGTACTGACATGGTTTGGATTGAAAAGGATAAGACTCTTCGCCAGGCGCTCTCCCTTGCTCTGCGTTCTGGATTCTCGCGCGTTCCGGTTGTCGGTGACAGCATCGATCAAATTATTGGAATCGCATACGTTAAAGATTTAGCAAAGCGAACACTTGATCATCACGAAGCAGAAACCACGGAACGCGTAGAACAACATATGCGCCCCGCAACATTTGTACCTGAGAGCAAAATCGCCGCTGATCTACTTAAAGAGATGCAACGAGATCAGATTCACCTTGCAATCGTTGTAGATGAGTACGGCGGCACTGCAGGAATTATTACGATCGAAGATATTCTGGAAGAAATCGTCGGCGAAATTGCAGATGAATTCGACGACGGTGTCGAAGCATTCACATGGATTTCTGAAGGCAAGGCACGTGCCAAGGCAACACTTCACATTGAAGATCTAGCTGATGAGTTAGGCATTGAAATTTCCGAAGAAGATTTTGAAGATGTAGACACGATTGGTGGCTTGATGGCGCAAAAACTTGGTCGTGTACCTATTGCTGGCAGCACGATCACGGTTGGGCAATACTTAATTACGTCCGAGCGCCCCATAGGTCGCCGTCGTAGAATTAGCAGCGTATTAATCGAGAAAGAAAGCGCTGGCAATGACAACCTTTAGCAATGCCGAAGATCAAAAATTAGCCACACTTGCAACTGCGACGCTAAAGCGCAGTGGAGCGAAACAAGCTGCAGCACTTCGCGATAACACCGGCCGCACATACGTTGCAGTAAACATCTCAACTCCATCTCTGACTTTAGATGCGTGCGATTCTGTTTTTACTGTAGCGATGGCTTCAGGAATTTCAGGAATTGAAAGTGTTGTAGTTGTTGGAGACAAACCAAGTAAGGCTGGCGCTCTCCGTGATTTTTCTGCTAGCGCTACGGTCTTTTATTGCGCAGATAACGGGGAAATTTCTACGCTTTAGCCAATGGCTAATCACCCCGATACAATTAAGCAATGCGCATTGTTCGATTTTCTCCTGGACCAAACTCTGGATTAGGTACTGATCCTCTATTTGGCTTGCTCGAAGAAGATGGAACAAACATCTCTGTAATCGCTGGAGATCCAATTTATGCCGGTGTCAGCAAAACCGGCGCCGTCACCCAGTTATCTGATGTTCGCCTATTAGCCCCAGTTATTCCTCGCAGCAAAGTTGTCTGCATCGGAAAGAACTATGCAGACCATGCTGCTGAAATGAATTCAGAAGTACCAAGTGAGCCAATTATTTTCTTAAAACCAAATACATCTGTCATTGGTCCAATGGACACAATTGTCTGGCCGTCTATGTCAGAGCGCGTAGATCACGAAGCAGAGTTAGCAATAGTTATTGGACGCATTTGTAAAGATGTGCCACGCGAGCGAGTCAACGATGTAATTTTTGGTTACACGATTGCAAATGATGTGACTGCTAGAGATTTACAGAAAAAAGATGGTCAGTGGAGCCGCGCGAAAGGCTTTGATACTTTCTGCCCAATCGGTCCATGGATTGATACAGACTTTGTTCCAGGCAATCAAAGAATCACTGCAAAAATAAACGATGAACAAAAGCAGGATGCCCGTCTCAATCAGATGATCTTTGGAATTGCCGAAATCGTTCAATTTGTTTCACAAGTAATGACGCTCTTGCCAGGAGATGTAATTCTCACCGGAACACCTGCAGGTATTGGACCACTACAACCGCAGGGCACAGTTACTGTTGCCATCGAAGGTTTAGGCGAATTAACGAATCGAGTGAGTGCGCATGGGTAAAAAAGTGAAGGTTCGCTTTGCGCCATCTCCAACTGGTGATTTGCACGTAGGAAACATTCGCACCGCTTTATTTGATTGGGCATATGCACGTCACACTGGTGGAACATTCTTATTTCGCATCGAAGACACAGATACCACTCGCGTCACAGACGAATACATTCAAGCTGCAATCGATACGTTGAAGTGGCTCGGACTTAATTGGGATGAAGGTCCTGAAGTTGGCGGCGATAACGGTCCGTATCTTCAATCACAACGTCTAGATATTTATGCAGAGTGGGCACAAAAGTTCTTAGATCAAAAAGATGCCTACCACTGCTATTGCACACCTGCTGAATTAGAAGCAACCCGCGAAGCACAACGCGCGGCAAATGTTGCACCTGGTTATGACGGAAAGTGCCGCGATTTATCTGCAGAACAAATTGCTGCATATAAAGCAGAGGGCCGCGAAGCAGTTGTTCGTATGCGCATGCCAGATGGTTCAACAACATTCGTTGATGAGATTCGCGGCGAAGTATCCTTTGATCACAAGTTTGTACCTGACTTTGTTCTTGTACGTGCAGATGGTTCACCGCTGTACACATTAGCTGTTGCAGTCGACGATATTTTGATGAAAGTTACACACGTGCTACGCGGTGAAGATCTCTTGTCTTCGACTCCACGTCAGATTCGTGTCTATCAAGCAATGGGAGTTAAGCCAGAGGATTATCCAGTCTTTGCACACTTGCCATTCGTTATGGGTCAAGACAACGCCAAGTTATCAAAGCGAAATGGTGAAGTTTCTATTGCTTGGTATCGCGAACAAGGTTATTTACCTGAGGCAATCTGTAACTACTTAGCTCTGCTCGGTTGGTCTCCTGGCGATGATCGAGAAAACATCACAATGGCCGAGCTCTGCGAGTTATTTACAGTTGAAAAGGTTCACTCATCTCCTGCCCGTTTTGATATGAAAAAGCTTGAGGCAATCAACGGAGACAAGATCCGTGCGCTCACGCTCGATGAATTCTTGAAGTGGTCACTGCCATTCTTAACTAAGGCCGGCATCATCACTGGCACTGATAGCGAGATCGCACTTGTAAAGGCTGCGCTTCCAATCATTCAAGAGCGCATCGTAAAGATCAACGAAGTTCCGCAGATGCTCAAGTTTTTATTTGTTAAAGAGTTCGCCGTAGAAGCAGATAGCGTTTCAAAGATTACAGATGATGTATCTAAAGATGTCTTGAAGCGTTCACTTAAAGAGCTAGAACCACTAACAACATGGAACCACGACAGTATTGAAGCTGCACTACGTGCATGTTTGATTGAGGAGATGGGGCTTAAGCCACGCATTGCATTTGGCGCAGTTCGCATTGCAACAACTGGCAGCACAATTTCACCACCACTATTTGAATCAATGGAACTACTTGGTAAAGAGGCTTCGCTGGCTCGAATTGCAGCGGCACTCACGCTCTAGTTGGTGCGGTATTCTTTGCACTGCCTATTTTGGGGTATGGGGTAATTGGCAGCCCTGCTGATTCTGGTTCAGTAAGTCTAGGTTCGAGTCCTGGTACCCCAGCGAACAAAGTTTTATTTAAGACATATCGACTAGGGCCCCGTCGTCTAGCGGCCTAGGACTCTGGCTTCTCAAGCCAGCTACGAGGGTTCGAATCCCTTCGGGGCTACGCACGTTGTTGTATTTTTTTAGTTTGAAAAAGGAGAGCGCGACGATGGCTAATTCTGGTTCTAAAACTAGAGTGAGAGTTAAACGTCGTATTCCACGTATTGCCGACCTTGCTTCATTATTGAAATTTAGAAAACCAATCTTTAGTGCGAAAAAGCGCAGACTTACTCGCGCACTCACAATTTATGATCTTCGCACGATTGCAAAGCGACGTACTCCCCAAGCACCATTTGATTACACCGATGGTTCTGCAGATCAAGAGATAAGTTTGACTCGCGCCCGTAAAACTTTCGAAGAAATAGAATTCTCACCAAATGTATTGCGCGATGTCTCTAAGGTTGATGCATCTGTAGTGATGCTCGGTCGCAAACACTCATTGCCATTTGGTATCGCTCCAACTGGCTTTACTCGCATGATGCAGACTGAAGGCGAAATTGCTGGCTGTACAGCAGCTGCAGATGCAGGAATTCCTTACACACTCTCAACAATGGGAACACGTTCCATCGAAGATGTTGCAGCGGCAGCTCCTCATGGTCGCAATTGGTTTCAGTTGTATATGTGGAAAGACCGCGATCGCTCAATGGCACTTGTTGACCGCGCAAAGGCCGCCGGTTTTGACACACTAGTTTTAACAGTAGATGTTCCAGTTGCTGGCGCTCGTCTACGAGATGTGCGAAACGGTATGACTATCCCGCCATCGCTAACATCAAAGACAATTATTAACGCAATCCCACGACCAGCCTGGTGGATGAACTTTTTAACCACAGATCCACTTAAGTTTGCATCCCTTGATTCATGGAATGGCACAGTCGCTGAACTACTTGATTCAATGTTTGATCCAACTGTCACATTCGATGACTTGAAGTGGATTCGCAAGAACTGGAAGGGCAAGCTTGTTGTTAAGGGAATTCAAAACGTTGATGACGCAGTTAAGTCTGTAAGCGCCGGAGCTGATGCAATTATTTTGTCTAACCACGGTGGCCGCCAACTAGATCGCGCCCCTGTTCCGTTCTTATTGCTTCCAGAAGTTCGCAAGAAGATTGGCAAGAAAGCAGAACTCCATATGGACACAGGAATCATGCACGGAGCTGACATCGTTGCAGCCCTTGCCAATGGAGCCAACTTCACATGGATTGGTCGAGCATATTTGTATGGCCTTATGGCTGGCGGACGTGATGGCGTAGATCGCACAATTGAAATCTTAAATACACAGATTTATCGCACTATGAAATTACTTGGTGTGAAATCAGTTTCAGATCTGAATCCTTCACATGTTCGTACAATCAATCGATTCGCAAAGTAATGTCTGAAATCGAAACCGGCACAACAGATTTACCTTTATTTAAAGCACTCGCGCACAATCTTCGAAGACTTCCTAAAGCAGCGTCTTGGACGGCGCTCTTATCTGGCCTATTAGTTGTATTTGTCTCTACAACTGGACCAATTGCAATTTTGTATCAGGCAGCAGCAGCTGCAGATATGCCAATTGAATTAACGAACTCATGGCTATTTGCAGTCTTCTTGGGATCAGGGCTCTTTGGACTATTACTGACTCTTCGATTCGGAATACCAATCATTGGTTCATGGGCATCTACAACTACAGCACTACTCGTAACTGGTTTGGTAGATCATCCATTTTCAGAAGTAATCGGTGCCTACTTTGGCGCGTCGATCTTATTAATGATTGTTGGATATACAGGAATATTTAATAAGTTAATGCAATCAATTCCGCACGCAATCATCATGGCGATGCTTGCGGGAGTCTTACTTGTGTTTGGTACTCGAATTTTTACATCCACACGCATCAACCCGCTCTTAGGTCTATTGATGCTTTTTGTGTTTTATTTAGGCCGCACTCTTAAGTGGCGTGCTCCACTCTTGGCATCATTTGCCGTTGGGTTAATCACTGTGATTGCACAATCTAAGATCGATATTCCACCTTTGAGTTTTGAAGTGGTTGCACCTGTGTGGACCAACCCAACATTTTCAATTGGATCATTTTTCACTCTAACGATTCCGATCTTCTTAATGGTCATGACTACGCAGAATGCACCGGGCATTGCTTTGCTTAAGGCGGTTCATTACAAACCACCTGTTAATCAAATAGTTCACTTCGGTGGCACGCTTTCACTTTTAGGCGCCGGCTTTGGTGGAGCTGGAGTGAATTTATCTGCGATGACTGCAACGATTGCGATTTCACCAGATAGCGATCCAAATCCAAAGACTCGTTACTTTGCGGGTGTGGCTTCCGGTGTTGCCTACAGTGTTGCCGCGTTATTTGCTGGAATCTTTTCAACTTTATACGGCGCATTCCCACTTGAACTGACCGCTATTTTGGCGGGCCTTGCACTCTTGCCAGTTATTACTGGTTCACTTTCTGATGCGTTAGAGAAAAAAGACTTTAGAGATTCAGCTGTTGTAACTTTTCTAGTAACAATATCTGGAGTTTCAGGTTGGGGAGTTGGAGCACCGTTCTGGGGATTACTTGCAGGAATTGCAGTGCACAGATTTAGTGAGATTCGCGCGTCACGTCAGAGCCGCTAGAACCAATTAAGAAATCAAGGTCGGCGCCTGTATCTGCTTGCATAACGTGATCGATATACATTCTTTGCCATCCACGATCTGGTCCTGCATATGCACTCTCTGTTGCAGTTGAAACGGAGCGAGCAGCAAGATCGGCATCAGATAACTTCACATTAATTGTGCGAGCTGCAACATCTAATTCGATGATGTCACCGGATTTAATCTTTGATAGCGGACCACCCGCAGCGGACTCTGGTGCAACGTGCAAAATAACAGTTCCGTAAGCAGTTCCGCTCATGCGCCCATCACAAATTCGGACCATATCTGTTACGCCGTGAGCAACTAACTTTCCAGGAATTTTCATATTGGCAACTTCAGGCATTCCTGGATATCCCTTAGGACCACATCCACGTAGTACTAGTACGGAATCAGCCGTGACATCTAAATCATCGGAATCAATGCGAGCATGGAAATCTTCAATACTTTCAAATACAAGTGCTGGACCAGAGTGCTTTAAAAGTTTAGGACTCGCTGCAGCAGGTTTAATGACAGCACCGAGGGGAGCAATGTTTCCACGTAGAACGGCGATTCCTGCTTCTTTTTGAAGTGGTGCATCAACGCTTTTAATAACTTCTGCGTCGTAAATTTCTCCTTCACCGATTGTTGAAGTAATTGATTTACCAGTGACCGTAATTGCTTTCGGATTCATCAGTTTTTCTAGTTGCTTAAAGACAGCGCTCAATCCGCCCGCACGGTGGAAATCTTCCATGAGGAATTTTCCGGATGGCTGAAGGTTTACAAGTAAAGGAATACGAGAACCGATTCGATCGAAATCATCGAGCGTGAGATCGACGCCAAGACGTCCAGCAATGGCTAGTAAATGCACAACTGCATTCGTTGAACCACCGATTGCAGCGAGTGCAAGGATTGCATTTTCAAAAGAAGCTTTAGTCATCACATCACTTGGCTTGAGATCACTCGTGACCATTTCAACAATACGTCGACCAGAGTTATGGGCAGCTTGTAACAATCTGCTATCTGGCGCAGGTATGCCTGCAACGCCAGGAAGTGTCATACCAAGTGCTTCAGCCATGATCCCCATTGTTGAAGCGGTTCCCATTGTGTTGCAGTGACCACGAGAGCGAATCATTGCTGACTCTGAATCTAAGAATTTAGCTTTACTTAATAATCCTGCGCGAACTTCTTCGCTCATTCGCCATACATCGGTTCCGCAACCTAGAGCGGAACCTCTAAATGTTCCAGTGAGCATTGGTCCACCCGGAACAACAATGGATGGAAGATCTACTGAAGATGCACCCATTAACAAAGCTGGAATCGTTTTGTCGCAACCACCTAAAAGAACGGCGCCATCTATTGGATTAGCGCGCATCATTTCCTCGGTCGCCATTGCAGCCATATTGCGCCACAACATTGCAGTTGGTCGCACTTGTGTTTCACCGAGTGAAATCATCGGTAAGTTAAGTGGAACACCACCTGCTTCCCAGATTCCATTTTTTACGCTCTGTGCAATCTCATCGAGGTGCGTATTACATGGCGCAAGATCTGAAGCTGTATTAACTATTGCAATCTGCGGGCGTCCATCAAATGCGGAGTCTGGATTACCGCGGCGCATCCAAGCGCGATGAATATAGGCATCTCTATCATCGCCCGCGTACCAATCTGAACTTCGCACTCAAAGAGCATAGCCGTGCTGCGAATACTTCGTCTAGCATTGGCGTTCTTATGAAGGCATTCGTTGTTCAATCTCCAGGTCAATCAAGTATTGAAGAAGTTGATGCACCTATTGCAAAGCCAGGTCACGTTGTTATTGATATTGCACGTGCTGGTGTTTGTGGAACCGATGTTGAATTCTTTGATGGCGACATGGCTTATTTCCAAACGGGTGAAGCGCAATATCCAATACGACTCGGTCACGAATGGTGTGGCACAGTTTCACAGGTTGGTGATGGCGTAGATAAGAAATGGATTGGCAAACGCGTAACTGGCGACACAATGTTGGGTTGCCAAAAATGCAAGCGATGCAAATCTGGTTTACAACATGTGTGCGCGGATAGATTTGAAATCGGAATCAGAAACGGATGGCCAGGCGCTCTTGCAGAACAACTCTTGGTACCTGAGTTTGCCCTTCATGAATTACCAGATTCAATTGATGACACCGTAGGTGCACTGATCGAGCCAGGTGGAAATTCTCTTCGCTCTGCCCAAGCAGCCCAAGCAGCACCAGGTAAAAAAGTTTTAGTGTGGGGAAGCGGAACTATTGGTTTACTAACAGCGCAATTCGCTCTTGCAATGGGCGCGGAAGTTCATATGGTTGGTCGTAACGCTGCAACGCTTTCACTCGCAAAAGATTTAGGCGTTCATTTCTCAACACAAGAGTTTGAAGAAGTCGATGGTGGCTTTGATGCAATTATTGATGCAACAAATAGTGCAGAAATTCCTGCCGAAGCACTTGCACGTGTAGAACCTGGTGGACGTGTTGTGTACATCGGAGTTTCTGGAGTGCCCAGCACATTAGATAGTCGCTCTCTTGTATTAAAAGATGTCACAGCAGTTGGAATTCTTTCGGCATCGCCAGGACTTAAAGGAACAATTGATTTTTACTCACGTGGAGAGATTGATCCACGTCCGATAGTTGCTGCAACCGTTGGTTTATCGAAAACATCTGATGTTCTCTCAGGCAAGAGAATTGAAGGTGCCGGTACTGGTCCAAAAATTCATATTGATCCGCGAATTATGTAACCATGAATATTCGTGCGATCTCAGATGTTGTCTCTGATTTAGGTGAAGGTCCACTCTGGAGCCCACAGACCAATTGCGTTACATGGACAGACATCACTCAGAATAAATTTCACACAGCTGATTTAGATACGGGTGCAACACATAGTTTTTCATCTCCATCAATGGTCGGAGCGATTGCACACACACGTGGCGGCGATTACATCGCAGCAACTCAAGAAGGGTTTGCGCACGTAAGCATCGACGGAAGGTTTTCTGCGCTACACACATTTCTTGCAGCAGATATGCGAATGAATGATGGAAAAGTCGATCCTGTTGGTCGATTCTGGGCAGGCAGCTTGGCTCTCTCTTTTGAAAAAAATCGCGGCTCACTTTATGTTCTAGAAAAAGATGGTTCGTATTTATCAGTGCTGGATAACGTCACGCTCTCCAACGGTATGGGCTGGAGCCCAGATTCCAATTTCTTTTATTACATAGATAGCATCCCTGGAGTATTAAAGAGATTTGATTACGAAGCTGTTCACGGTCGCATAAGTAATCCAGTTGATTTGATTACATTCGATACATCAAACGGTATTCCGGATGGAATGTCTGTGACTGCTGATGGAAAAATTACCGTCGCACTCTGGGATGGTGGACGAGTTGAAGTTTACGAACCATCAGGTAAGAAAATTTCCGAGATTAAAGTGGGCGTAAGTAGACCTACCTCATGCACATTCGGTGGAGCCGATGGCGAAGTTCTGATTGTGACAACAGCCAGCCAAGGTATTGATCTAGATAAAGAACCTTTGGCGGGAAAGATTCTTGCCGTCACCGGCACGGGATTAAGTGGACTGCCTGCGCATCGATATGGTTAAGTTCATCAACTAGTTAAAGAAAGAGATGACATCGTGAGAATTGCGCGCATTGGAGCACTTGGCAAAGAACGTGCTGCCGTGATTTCTGGCGACAGAGCAATCTTTGTTGATTCGATCATCTCTGATTGGTCTAGATCAGAACTAGAAAACGGAGCGGTACAAAAAGTAGCTCGCGCAGACTTGTCATCTTTGCCTACCGAATCACTCGGTTCTAGCAGAATCGGTGCACCGATTCACAACCCAACCAAAGTTATTTGCGTAGGCCTTAATTATTTGGGTCACATCAAAGAAGCAAACGCAGAAACTCCCAAAGAGCCAATTATTTTCATGAAAGCACCGGACAGTGTCGTGGGACCAAATGATGCGATTGTGATTCCACCTCAGAGTGATGCCACAGATTACGAAGTTGAACTCGCAATTGTGATTGGCAAGAAAGCGCTGTATTTGGATTCACCTGATCAAGCACCTGATTACATTCTGGGTTATTCAATCAGCCAAGATGTGAGTGAACGCCACTGGCAACTAGAGCGATCAGGACAGTGGGTAAAAGGAAAATCATTCCCAACTTTTAATCCAATCGGTCCATGCATTGTTACGCCTGACGAAATCGACGGTTCGAACCTTCGTCTGTGGTGCAGCGTTGATGGAGAAATGCGTCAAGATTCAAATACGAATGATCTTCTCTTTGGCATCAATCACATCATTTGGTACATCAGCCAATTCATGGAGTTACATCCTGGCGACATAATTAATACAGGTACCCCATTTGGTGTGGGACTTGGTTTTAAGCCACCGAAATACTTACGTGCTGGAAATGTATTGCGCACTGGCATAGAAGGAATCGGCGAGATTCAATCAAATCTCGTTGCCTATTCGAAGGGTGCACAGTAAATGAGTACTGACTTTCAAGGTTTTACTGTTGTTATTTCTGGCGCGGGCTCTGGAATTGGATTAGCTGTATCCAAGAAATTAAAAGCTCAAGGCGCAACAGTTTTCGGTTTAGATTTAAACGCAGGCGAACTCGAATCAAGTGGTGCGGGCACATGGGTGCAATGTGACATTGGAAGCGATGAGTCAGTTACTCAAGCATTTGCCACTATTGCAAGTAAAGTTTCAAAAATTGATGTACTAATAAATAATGCAGGAATCGGTGCACAAGGCGGAGTCGAAGCCGCTACCACGCAAGAGTGGAACAAAGTATTAAACATCAATGTCATTGGTACTTCACGAGTAAGTGCCGCAGCACTGCCTCTTCTTCGTAAAAGCCAGGATGCGGCAATCGTAAACACATGTTCAGTTGTTGCGACAGTTGGATTACCAAAGCGCGCAATCTATAGCGCAAGCAAAGGTGCGATTTTGTCCCTCACACTTGCGATGGCCGCAGATTTGCTTCCAGAAAAAATCAGAGTCAACTGTGTTAATCCAGGAACCGCTGAAACACCGTGGATTGGAAGATTACTTTCACAAGCATCAGATCCTGCAAAGGAACGAGCTGCGCTAGAAGCCCGACAACCAATGGGGCGACTTGTTAGCGCTGACGAAGTGGCAAATGCAATTATTTATTTAGCCCATCCGGGACAAAAATCAACAACGGGAACTGTATTAGCTGTTGATGGCGGATTACATAGTTTGAATCTACCTAAATAATAATGCGCACACGTACTGATCTAACGTCCGAACAAATAGCGGCGCTCGGCGCTCTGGTTTCTGGTCGTATTTCAACAAATGACTCTGTTCTTGATTTGCATGGTCGAGATGAATCCGCTTTTCCACCTGTAAAACCATCAGCGGTAATCACTGTTCATTCCACTGAAGAGGTCTCAGCCGTACTCAAATACTGCAACACCCATGACATTCCTGTTGTCGCATTTGGAGCAGGTACTTCACTTGAGGGACATGTTTTGCCGCTCTTTGGCGGTATTTCATTGGACTTAAGCGCCATGGACAAAATCCTTGAAATCAGTCCGGATGATTTAACAGTGCGTGTTCAAGCAGGTGTTAAGCGCATGGCTTTGAATAAGAAGATTGCATCAGATGGACTCTTCTTCTCAGTAGATCCTGGTGCAGATGCAACCATCGGCGGAATGACATCAACTGGCGCAGCTGGAACGACAACCGTGCGTTATGGATCAATGCGCGAGAATGTTTTGAAGTTAACTGCCGTGCTTGCAGATGGAACAATTATTCACGCAGGACGCGAGACTAGAAAGCTATCGGCTGGGTATGACCTGACACGTTTAATAGTTGGATCTGAAGGAACACTCGCAATCGTTACAGAAATTACTCTTCGCGTCTTTGGTATTCCTGAAAAGATGGCAGCAGCGGTCTCACGATTTCCTACTCTTGCAGATGGAGTGCAAGCGGCGATTGCAATTGTGCGATCTGGAGTTTCTATTGCTCGCTGCGAATTCTTAGATGCTCAGTGCATTAAAAACGTAAATGCGCACGATGCTTTGGATTTAGAAGAAGCACCTACGTTGCTCTTTGAATTTCATGGAAGTCCGCGCAGCGTTGAAGAAGATGCGCAAGTTGTTCAAGAAATCGCAGCAGAGTTTGGCGGTACAAACTTTGAATGGACTTCAGAAGAAGGAGCGCGCCGCAAGTTGTGGCAAGCACGTCACAATGCATATTGGGCAGGAATTTCCGCGCACCCTGGCAAGCGTGCAATAAGCACCGATGCTGCCGTGCCGCTTTCTAAGTTGGCTGATGCCGTTGCTCTGACTGAAAAAATTCTGAGTGAGAGTCCATTCCCATTTTCAATTCTTGGTCACGTTGCAGATGGAAACTTTCACGCATTCATCATCACTGATCCAAACAAACCAGAGGAGTTGCCGGCCGTTCGTGAGCTCACACATCACATGACGGATGCGATTATTGATATGGGCGGAACCTGCACGGGCGAGCACGGAATCGGCGCAGGCAAGATTTCATCCCTCGAAAAAGAGGCTGGCCCAGGCTCAATGGCTGTGATGGCCTCGATCAAAAACGCCCTGGACCCCAAGGGGATCTTGAATCCAGGCAAAATCTTTCACTAAACACGCTGAAAAATACCTGAGCCGACACCCTTGACGGGGGTCTGGGCGGCACCTAGCATCGCTACTTGTATACAAGCTGGAATACGAAGTCAGGGTAGATGAGGGAAAAGGGAGAGTCGGGTGTACCAAAAGCGGGATATAGACCAGAGCAGTATTCGTGATCAGTATTTAATTGCGCAGGTTCAACGTGAGATCGCATCAGTAGTTGGCCCAGAGAATGTAAATACCGATGCAACATTGCTACACGAACAATCTGCGGATTGGTCTTGGATTTCGCAATACCTCAAATACAAGTCTTTGCCTGTACCAACTGCAGATCTTTATGTCCGTCCAGGAACTGCAGAAGAAGTTGCAGAAGTTTTGCGCATCGCATGCGAATACAAAATTCCAGTTGTGCCACGTGGTGGCGGTTCAGGTACACAAGGAGGAACCTTTGCGATCTATGGGGGTATCGCAATGGACCTTCGCCGACTCAACAAAGTTTTACATATCGATGAAGTATCAATGGTTGTTACTGCAGAGGCTGGAATTGAAGGACCAGAGCTTGAGAAAATTCTTAATGCAAAAGGTTTAACAATGCCGCACTATCCGGGGTCATTTCACTTTGGTGCAACACTCGGTGGTTATTTAGCAGCACGTGGTTCTGGTGTTGTATCAACTAAGTACGGAAAAGCAGAAGATTTAGTGCTGCAACTAGAAGCCGCTGTTCCACCAGGAAAACTCATTGAAACAATGAAGGTTCCAAACCATGCATCAGGTCCTGGAATTATGCAGGCCATTGTTGGTTCAGAAGGAACACTTGGCATTATCACTAAGGCATCAATGCGCATCGAGAGAATTCCAGAGTCAATGGAGTTTCTTTCATACGGATTTAAAAATATTTCTGAAGGAATTGAAGCCGCTCGTCGCATCATGACTGATCGTTGGCGTCCAGCTGTTATTCGTTTATATGACGAAGCAGATAGCGCGAAACTCTCTTCATGGCTTAACTTGGGAGTTGAAGGCGTGCTTCTTGTCATCATGTGTGATGGCACAAAAGCACTGACCGCTCTAGAGAGTGCGGAGATCGCAAAGCTTTGTGAAGCAGTTGGTGGAAAGTCATACGGTCCTGAAATCGGCAAAATGTGGTGGGACGGTAAGTACGAACCATTTAAGCACGGCAATATTCCGGCGCCACCGCAGATCTTTGGAACAACAGATACATGCGCTCGCTTCGAAGATTTAGAAAAAATTTATTGGGCGAAGAAAAAAGTTATCGAAGAAGGCTTTGCCGAATATAAAGCGCGCTACACCGCACACTTTTCACATTGGTTCCCATGGGGCGGAATGATTTACGACCGTTTCTATATTGATAATGGACCAGAAGATCCACAAGAAGCTATTGCTCTTCACGACCGAGTTTGGGATGCTGCGATTAAGGCCAGCCTCGATAACGGGGGTTCATTAAATGAACACCATGGTGTCGGGTTAAAGCTCGGGCGCTTCATGCGAGTACAGCATGGCGCCGCATTTGATTTACTCCTTGGAGTAAAAGACGCGTGGGATCCGGATGGAATCCTGAATCCAGGAAAACTTGGATTCGGTCCTCCGAAGAACGGGCGTTACTAGTAACCCTCTGATTCTTTTTGAAAGGAGAATCATGCATCTATCAATGCATAACTGGATGCGCGCAGAACCTATTAAGGTGACAATCGCGCGTCTAGCTAAATATGGCTATAAGAGCATCGAGATCAGCGGTGAACCAGAGCAATTCGGACTTAATGGAAGTAAAGACACCAAGAAACTTCTTGATGACCATGGTCTTAAGTGCTGGGGTTCTGTAACTCTCATGCTTGGCGAGAGAAATCTCGTTGCAGCAGATCCAGGACAGCGTGCCAAGTCAGTGCAGTACACAAAAGACTGCATCACTATGGTGAAAGAACTCGACGGATATGAAATGACAATTGTTCCTGCAACAGTTGGAAAAATTGTTCCTGATGCCACACCTGATGAGGAGTGGAAGTGGGCTGTTGAGTCAATGAAAGAAATTTATGAGCACTCAGAAAAAGCTGGAGTTCGTTTAGCAATTGAGCCACTCAATCGCTTCGAAACATATTTCCTTAATCGCGCAGAGCAAGCAATGGCTCTCGCAGAGGCAACTGGCCCAAACTGCGGTGTTTGTCTTGATGCATTCCACATCAACATCGAAGAAGCAGATCTATACGAAGCAATTCGCAGCACAAAGGGTCGCCTGACCGACTTCCACGTAGCTGAGAACAACCGTATGCCTGCAGGTCACGGTGATTATGACTGGAAGAAACTCATCGACACACTTAAGAGCATTGGTTACGACGGCGCACTCACAGCTGAGTTCGTTGCTCCAATCGATCGCACTCCTGCTAACCACTACAAGAATGCTTTGGAAACAAACTTCGATAACGTGGATATCAGTCCAGAACAACTTAAGTTCATCATTGACCACGGTTCAAGCATTCTTACAGAATCCTTCTATGACTGGTTGGTTGAAGAGAACGCTAAGCATTTGCTTCCTTTGATCTAAATATCGTGAGCAAATCCGTTCTCATCATTGCCACTTTAGATACTAAAGGTCCTGAAGCGGCTTATATTCGCGATGGTTTAAACCGTCTCGGAATTAAGACGACTGTGATTGATACAGGAATTCTGGGTGAACCACTCGGAATTACACCTGATATTTCTCACGAGGATTTAGCAATCTTTGGCGGCATCACACTGCACGAGTTACAGAATTCTGGAACTCGCGGGCGCGCAGTGGAACGAATGAGAACGTTTGTCATCGAGAAAGTGAAGGAACTCCATTCCAAGGGGGAAGTCCTCGGCGCCATCGGTATCGGTGGCGCTGAGGGCTCCGTAATGGGAGCCGGCGCACTAATGAGTTTGCCTATCGGCGTTCCAAAATTAGTTTTATCGCCAATTGCATCTGGTCGTCACGAATTTGGTCCACTCGTTGGAACTAGTGACATGTTAGTGATGCACACAGTGATTGATATTTTAGGTTTAAACCATATTTCAAAAACTATTTATGACAATGCAGTAGCAGCGATGGCAGGACTTGTAAATCATGGTCACGAATTAACAGTGCCACCTGCTGGCAGCAAGTACGTCGCAGTCACAATGCTAGGAAACACAACAACAGCTGTGATGGCGCTACAAAAAGAGTTAGAAAAATCAGGATTTGAAGTTGTTACTTTCCACGCTAATGGTGTTGGCGGACCCGCAATGGAAGAGCTTGCAGAAGCGGGACAATTCGTAGGAGTAATTGATTTCACTCCATCTGAAATTGTGGGCACCCTCGTGGGTGGAATTCATTACGGAGGACCGCGTCGCATGAAGCGCGTTGGCCCACTTGGAATTCCACAAATTCTCGTTCCTGCATGTGTTGATTTTTCCGTGCATCACACAACTTCAATTTCAGATGAGTTTAAAAGCCGCCCAATTTATGATCACAATCCAGAGTTCGCACTTGCACGTTGCACAAAAGAAGAGATGGGCACAATCGGTGCCTACTTTGCCGAGTGTGCCAATACATCCGAAGGCCCAGTTGAAATTGTTATTCCTGGAGAGGGGTATTCAATTCCAAATGTTCCAGGCGGTGTCTTCTGGGACCGCGATGCAGATGCGACATTTGAAGCAGCACTTCTGAAAAACATCAACCCAGAGATTCCGGTTGAGAAATTACCTTTGCATGCTAACTCTGATGAGTTTGGCATTGCAGTTGCACAACGTTTTCTATCACTAATCAGCGTACGAGAAAAATAAGCCAAAGGAGCAGAGATGACCAGTTACATAACACCCCCAAGAAAAGTTCCACACATTACAACGGGGGATGACGCCTTCCGCAATAAGTTCCGTTCATGGAACATTGCAGATCTCTCTTATGTAGACATCAATGAGTATCTTGCAGAAAAAGACGTCGTAATTGTTCCAATGGCGAGTACCGAACAACACGGTCCACACTTGCCGTTGTACACAGACACAATTACAGCAATTGAAGTTTCCGCACGTGTGTCAGAACAAATTGGAATCTTGCACACTCCACCAATTTGGACAGGTTATTCACCTCAGCACATGTACGGACCGGGACAAGGTCGCGGAACTATCACTGTTCGCGCTGAGACCCTTAATAACTTGATGTATGACGTCGCGCGTTCTTTGATTCACCACGGTTTCAACCGAATCATTTTCGTCAATGGTCACGGTTCAAATATCAAAGTTGTAGATCCTGTACTTCGTAAGTTGCGTTATGAAACAAATGCATTAATTGGTTTCGTAAAGCCATACATGGAGCGCTACACAGGAATTCTCGCTGGCCTGATGGAAAACCCACCTGAGGAGACTCCAGGATGGCACTCAAGTGAGCTCGAAACTTCTCAAGACATGGCGTGGAATGACAATTTGGTTCGCATGGAACGTGCAGTAGATACACGCGCACATACTCCAGCTTTCTTGCCTAAGTCATTCTCAAAAGATGACGGCATGCCAGATGTTGAGTTCGAGGGATATCAGTACTTCCAATTCCCTATGGATCACCATGAATTCGTTGAAAATGGAATCATCGGTAACCCAATGCGCGCTACAAAGGCGAAGGGTGAAGAAGCTTTCCACCGTTACAGCACTCACGTCTCAAAGGGCGTTCTTGAATTAATGAAGGTTCCTGTTAACGTTAAGAACAGAGAGTTCATCAATCGCGTCTAATTGACGCGAATATGCAGTGAATCTAAAAACTAGGAGAGATGTAATGGCAGCAAAGAAGAGCGTCGCTAAGTTAGATCCGAGAACTTCGGAGTCACTTGGTGATGACGCATATGAATGGCTAATTGCTGCCATCACATCTTTTCGAATTCCGACCAATTCACAAATTTCAGAGAATAAATTAGCTGCCGAACTCGGTGTCAGCAGAACACCCGTACGTGAAGCACTCAAGCGTTTAGAAACTGAAGGAATCGTTAAGCGAGGTGAAGCTGGTCGCTTCACTGTTGCAATGTTGACTTCAAAAGATGTTGATGAAGCAATAGATTTATTAATCTTGTGTGATACATATATGTTCCAACGAGCAGCTAAAAATATTGATAACGCCGGTGCGCAGGTACTTAAAGAAGCTGCGAAGAATATGTCTAAGTGCGCTGAACAAGGCGATCGTGATGGTTGGATCTCTCACGACAAAATTTTCCACGAAACTGTTATGCGTGCAGCTAATAACGAGATGATTGCCGAAGTCTCTCGCGTTACTCGCCGTCGCATTCAACGTTTTTGGGCACGCTCTGTTTCAGGCGCACGCGATCTTGTGACATGTTCAGATGAGCACACCGAAATTGCCCAAGGAATCATCGGAAAAGACATGAGTGCTATTAAGAAATCTGTCGAAGGCCACCTCGGTCACCTCCGGGTAAATATGCAGGAAATCGTCTCCTCCATGGCACCGTTTTTTGGCGAACAAGGTTAAAAAAGGCTCGATAACGAATGAATAACGCGTAAGAAATCTGGCCAAGTCCATTGACTAGCACCCACATCTTCCACTTGTATACAGGGGTAGATACAAGGCGGAGTACCCAAGGAGAGGAGTATCAGTGACGCAGTTCATTTTTACTTTTCTTAACGGAATCACTCTTGCAGGTTTGTATTTTCTTGTTGCAAGTGGATTGACGTTGATCTTTGGATTGATGCGCGTTATTAACTTGGCACACGGAGCTTTTTATTTATTAGCGGGTTATGTTTCGTGGACAATCGCAGATAAAACAGATAACTGGTTCTATGGAGCCGTTGCAGGCGCACTTACGTTAGGTGTTTTCGGAACACTCGTTTATGTCTTGTTGCTGCGCAAGTTTCAATATGAAGAACTTCGGGTAGCGCTGATCACTTTGGGTGTATCTCTAGTTCTCGCCCAAGCAATGCTTGCAATCTTCGGCGGCGAGTATTACCAAACAAATATTCCAGAGAGTATTTCCTTCTCTGTTCCAATTCCTGGCCTTGGACTTTCATATCCATTCTTTAGAATTTTCGTTTTAATTCTTGCAATTGTCGTAGCCGTCGGCCTGTGGGTATTTATTTCAAAGACTCGCTACGGCGCAATTATTCGTGCGGGAGTAGATGACACCACAATGGTTTCAGCACTAGGCATAAATGTGCAGGCAGTATTTATCTGGATCTTCTTCCTAGGTTCATTACTGGTGGGATTTGCAGGAGCTGTCGGTGGAACCACTAACTCATTTGGAATGGGTACAGATGGTGATTACTTACTGTTCTCACTTCAAGTAGTAATCATTGGCGGACTTGGCTCAATCGGTGGCGTGGCAATTGGTTCATTCCTCGTGGGTGTCATTGGTCAATTTGCTACTGGTTATTACCCAACATTTGCCGGAATCATCACGTTCGCAATGCTTATTCTTATTTTGGCGTTTCGCCCACAGGGAATTCTGGGGAAGAAACAATGACCAGAAAACGCATCATGTACGCGGTTGTCTTATTACTGGCAATCTTCTTTCCATTTATTACTCCTGATCCAGATTTCTGGGTTTCAAGCGGTGGAACACGTGCACTCTGGCTCGGCGTAACAGCACTGAGCATGTCATTTTTAAATCGCAATCTTGGTTTGATGTCTCTTGGCCAACTCTTCTTCTCTGGCGTCGCTGGTTACATCGTTGCTATTAGCTCTGTAAATCACAACGTTAAATTCGGAACATCAGTTCCGTTAGCGATTTTGGCAGGAACACTCTCTGGAGTGATTATTGGTTGGATTGCGCTTAAGACAAAGGGCGTCTACTTCTTCATGCTCACTCTTGCTGTGACTCTTGGACTTTATTCATTTGCAAATCAGGCGCAAGAAATTACTCGTGGACATACAGGTATCAACAGCATCCCAAGTCCAATAATTTTCGGAATGGACTTTGCTTACGTGAAGCCGCTCTATTACTTATTCCTTGGCATTGCCGTCGTTCTCTTTGCTCTCTGCAAATTCCTTGAGAAGACATCATTCGGAATTGCCCTCAAAGGTGTTCGCGATAACGAAGATCGAATGATTTCAATGGGCTATCGCACGATGCCTCTGAAAATGATTGCATTTGTATTCTCATCATTTATCGCATCAATAGCTGGAGTCATGGGCGTTTTCTACGTGACCAACATTTCACCGGACAGCGTTGGATTACTCCGTTCAATTGACTTGCTCGTAATTGTTGTAGTCGGTGGCGCCACTTATCTTGGTGGTGCATTTGTTGGCGCTGTACTCATCGCAGTGTTTGAAGCGATTATTCAAGACTTTACTCAGTACTACGTTGGCGCAACCGGAATTCTTTTCATTGTCGTCTTAATGCTTGCACCTCAAGGATTAATGGGAATCGCTGCGCAAGTTCGTGCACGCCGCGCAAAGAAAGCTGGTGCATCAGCATGAATGCACACTTAAGTTTCTGTCTTCTGGCGAAGACAGATTTGTTCAGAACTAGCGTCAGGCAGTTCCGACACAACGGTTGAAGAAATTCTTCGACTACAAACCGAACAGGGGAGATACATGAAGGCACAACGTATAAGCCGCACCGCCATTGTTGGCGTTGTAGCAGGTGTACTTGCAGCTGGCTTAGTAACAGCACCCTCAAGCCAAGCCGCTGGTACGATCAAAATCGGATTCATCAATGCGACCATTGGTCCATTCGCTGGTCCAGCGCCAGAAATCACTAAGGGCCTTAACTTGGCACTTAAGGAAATCAAGAGCACAGCAGGTGGCAAGAAGATTGTTGTTATCGAAGAAGCATCAGATGCAACTCCACAGCTAGCACTTGAAAAGGCAAAGAAGCTTGTTGAGAAGGACAAGGTTGACATCATTTTCGGACCACTATCTGGTGACGAAGGTGTTGCACTTGCTAACTACTCAAAGAAGGTTCCATCAGTAACATTTATTAACACTGCATCTTCTGCGACAGAAACAACAACAGTTGCTAAGTCAAAGAACTTCTTCCGTTTCCACGGAGATGCTGCACAGTGGTCAGGTGGTGTAGGTGAAATCGCTTACAAGACACTTGGTTACAAGAAGGTTGCAATCATTGCTGACGACTATTCATTCCCATATGCAAACGCTGGTGGCTTCGCTACTGGTTTCTGTAAGGCAGGCGGAACAATCGTTGCAGCACAATGGCCAGCACTTGGTACAAAGGATTACTCATCACAGATCGCAGCACTTCCAAAGGACATCGACGCTGTATATGCAGGACTTGGTGGAGCTGACGCTGTTCAGTTCTTGAAGCAAGCTGCACAGTTCGGTCTTAAGAAGCCACTTATTGGTGGAGCGATTCTTGTTGATGGATCAGTTCTTGGTTCAAAGGCAGATCTTGGTGATGCAGCGCTTAACACAATCGCTGGTGGACCAGTTCCTGATTCTTCATACAAGTCTCCAGAGTGGGATAAGTTCGTGAAGGCTCTTGCAACAGTTGGTACTACACCAAATATCTTCAACGTACTTGGCTACAACTCAGCTAAGTCAATGCTTGCAGGTCTTGTTGCAGTAAAGGGTGACCTTTCAAACAACCAGGCTGCATACCGCAAGGTTCTTTCAACATTGAAGTGGAATACACCAACAGGTCCACTCACAATGGATAAGAACCGCAACGCAATTGTTTCTAACTTCATCTATCAGGTTGTTTCTGATGGCAAGGGTGGATTCGCAACTAAGGCTCTTAAGCGTCAAGACAAGGTCGCTCAAGGTTCAAAGGTCTTCGGTCGCGTTAACTCTTGTGCGGACGTGAAGTAAACAAACATGTCTACAGCCACTAAAGCCAGTACTCACGCTCTATCACTGAGCGGTGTTTCACGTAACTTTGGTGGTATTCGCGCCGTGGCTGACATCAGCTTTGATGTCAGCCACGGAAAGCGATTAACAATTATTGGAACAAATGGCGCAGGTAAATCAACACTCTTTAATTTGATTACCGGTGTCTATCCTCTTAGCAGTGGCTCTATTTCAGTATTCGGGCAGGATGTTTCAAAGCAACCAGCACATGGCCGTGCAAAACTCGGCATTGCTCGTACATTCCAAACTTCAAAGTTATTTCAAGGCCTTACTGTTCGCGAAAATCTTTACGCATCTCTTCGTCAGGCCCTTGGTGAGAAAAAAATTAGTTGGCTCGCAAATCCGTCGGAATCCGATCGATTGCACAGCGAGAGTTCTTCAATTTTAGAAAGAGTTGATCTGCTGAAGAAAGCAGATGTCTTAGTTTCAGATATTTCACACGGCGAATCCCGCCAGCTCGAAGTTGCCATGGCACTTGCTATGCGCCCAAAAATTTTGATGCTCGATGAACCAGCTGCCGGAATTAGCCCAACAGAGCGCGGTCGTCTTGTAGATCTACTTAAGTCACTCGATAAAGACATGACACTAGTTTTGATTGAACACGACATGGCTGTGGCTCTTGCAGTTGCAGATGATGTAATCGTGATGCACGACGGAACAATGTTTATGCAAGGTTCACCAGATGAAGTTCGCAATAGTTCTGCAGTACGTGATCTTTACTTAGGGAGCAATCATGAGTGACCTTATTATTTCCGGCGTCGAAGCTGGGTATGGTCATGTGCGCGTTCTTCACGGCGTGAATCTAAAGGTTTCAGACAAACCGGTTGCACTAATGGGCAGAAACGGAATGGGTAAAACAACTCTTGCTCAAGCAATTATGGGATTAAATGCAACAACTGCCGGTTCAATTACCTACGGAGATGTAACCCTTACGGGATTAACCCCAACCAAGATTGCAAATGCTGGCATTGGTTATGTTCCACAAGGTCGCCGAGTGTTTCCATCTCTTACTGTTGATGAGCACTTACGTATTCTTGAAAAGCGCACAAGCAAGTGGACTGCGAAGAAAGTTTATGAATTATTCCCACGTCTTGCAGAGCGCAAGAAAAATGGTGGCGCGATGCTCTCTGGTGGAGAACAGCAGATGCTTGCAATTGGTCGTGCACTCATGACTGATCCAACACTGCTACTGATGGATGAACCATCAGAAGGTTTAGCACCTGCAATTGTCGAGCACCTTGGAAATTCTTTACGCGAACTCGTTGCCCAAGGACAACGTGTTTTGCTCATTGAACAAAATCTAAAGTTTGCCTCAACACTATGCGATGAAATCGTGATTCTTTCTAATGGTGAAATTCAAGCAACTGTTTCATCGAAGGAATTGCGCGCAAGTGCAGAGTTACAAAACAAATATCTCGGGGTCGCTTAAAAAGAAAAAGGAGTCAGAAAAATGTCAAAGACTTTGCGTGTTGCAATGATTGGCTATGGCTTCATGGGAAAAGTGCACTCACATGCATGGAGAAGCGTTAATCACTTCTTCCCTGATGCCCCACAAATTGAAATGACTGTTATCTGCGGTCGTAGCAAAGATGCACTCGAAGCAGCGCGGGTCACGTTTGGTTGGAATGAAGCTGAAACCGATTGGAAGAAAGTTATTGCGCGAAGCGATATCGATGTTATTGATATCTGTACCGCAGGTGACACTCACGAAGAAATTGCAATTGCAGCGCTCAAGGCAGGCAAGCATGTAATTTGCGAAAAACCACTTGCAAACAATGGCAAGGAAGCAAAGGCCATGGCAGATGCCGCAGCAGATGCTGCCAAGAATGGAACCAAATCAATGGTTGCATTTAATTATCGCCGCGTTCCAGCCCTTGCCGTTGCAAAACAATTTATTGAAAGCGGAAAGCTTGGAACAATTTTCCACGTACGCGCTAATTACCTACAGGACTGGATTATTGATCCAGAGTTTCCATTGGTTTGGCGCCTGGATAAGAAGACTGCAGGCTCTGGTGCACTCGGAGATATTGCAGCCCACATCATTGATGCTTCATATTTCTTAACGGGTTCAAAAATCACTTCAGTCAGTGGACAGTTAAAAACATTTATCAAAGAGCGTCCATTGCCTGCGGCGTACACAGGTTTAACTGCTGGAACATCTTCTGGCCGCGGACAAGTAACAGTCGATGACACTGCAGTCTTTACCGCTAACTTCGAAAATGGTGCCATAGGAACATTTGAAGCTACTCGTTTTGCTGCAGGTCGCAAGAACGCGATGTCTATCGAAGTAAATGGTTCAAAGGGAAGTTTGTACTTTAACTTTGAAGATATGAATGAGTTGTTATTCCACGATCACACAACACCTTCGGCTGAAGCGGGATTTAGAAAGATTCTGACTACAGATGGCGCGCAGCCATACGTTGCAGCCTGGTGGCCACCAGGACACATCATTGGTTACGAACACACATTTACTCACGAGGTCTACGACTTCGTAGTAGCAATTGATAAGAATTCAAACCCATCTCCTTCGTTTGCTGACGGCTTATACGTTCAGCAAGTTCTTGATGCGGTTGAAGCAAGTGCAGAAAATAAATCACAACTCACTAACGTGAAATAGAAGGAGAATAAAATGCCACGTCCAGTAACGCTATTCACCGGTCAATGGGCAGATCTGCCATTTGAAGAAATGTGCCGCTTAGCCTCTTCATGGGGATATGACGGTTTAGAAATTGCATGTTGGGGCGATCACTTTGAAGTAGATCGCGCACTCAACGAGCCTGGTTACATCGAAGGTCGTCATGCAATCTTGAAGAAGTACAACCTCAAAGTATTTGCGATCTCAAATCACCTTGTAGGACAAGCAGTCTGTGATCATCCAATCGATGAACGCCATAAGGGAATCTTGCCTTCACGTTTGTGGGGCGACGGAGACCCAGAAGGCGTGCGTCAACGTTGCGCAAATGAAATGAAAGACACAGCGCGCGCGGCTGCGAAGCTCGGTGTAAAAGTTGTTGTCGGCTTCACTGGTTCTTCAATTTGGCACACAGTTGCAATGTTTCCACCAGTACCACCAGCAATGATTGATGCTGGTTATCAGGACTTTGCAGATCGCTGGAATCCAATTCTGGATGTCTTTGATGAAGTCGGCGTTAAGTTCGCACACGAAGTACATCCATCTGAAATTGCTTACGATTACTGGACAACAGTTCGCACTCTTGAAGCAATCAAGCACCGTCCAGCTTTTGGTTTGAACTTCGATCCAAGCCACTTCATTTGGCAAGATCTTGATCCTGTTGGATTCTTATGGGATTTCAAAGATCGCATTTATCACGTGGACTGCAAAGAGTCCGTTAAACAACTAAACGGTCGCAATGGTCGTTTAGGTTCTCATCTTCCATGGGCCGATCAACGACGCGGATGGGACTTCGTGTCAGTTGGTCATGGTGATGTTCCATGGGAAGCATGTTTCCGCATGCTCAATGCAATCGGTTACAACGGTCCAATCTCAGTTGAATGGGAAGACGCTGGAATGGATCGTTTAATTGGTGGACCTGAATCACTGGAGTTCATTCGCAAGATGTGTGCGATTGAGCCACCAGCTGCATCATTTGATGCAGCCTTCTCCTCAGGAAACTAATTTAAATACCAAATCAACGCCCGCAGCACTCCTAATACCTGTTCTTTAGGAGTGCAGCGGGCGATGATTTTTATACACCTATTATTTAGACATGAAATCACACACGTGGAGCGCCATTGTTTTATCTGGTGGCACAAATAAACGTTTTGGTTCAGATAAGTCCGCAGCACTGTTGCACGACGTTTCTCTTTTAGATCATGTACTTAGTTTTATTCCGAATGAAATCAAAACTGTCATCGTCGGTAAAGATGTCTTCGAAGAACCGCCACTAGGTGGACCAGTTGCCGGTATTGCTCGGGGATTACAAGAAATAGATACCGAATTCGTCGCAGTTGCAGCAGTTGATATGCCTTATGGATCGGCGCTGTTCTCGCAATTACTTGCTTCAATTAAAGGTGATGCCGCGATGCCAGTAGATGAAGAAGGATTTAAGCAACCACTATGTGGAATCTATCGCCGCACAGCACTTCTATCTGCCATTGAAAAACTCGGCACCCCACATGGTCAATCAATGCGCGCCCTCTGCGAGTTCTTAGTCATTGATGAAGTGCAGGTGGATGTACGTGCGCTCGTTGACATCGATACGCCCGAGGATTTAATAAGAGCTCACTCCAGCCCTAGACTTACGGGATTATGAGCGAGAAGAAATTGACCCATCTAGATGCTGATGGTCAGTCACACATGGTCGATGTCAGTGATCGCGATGTCACTGTGCGTACCGCACAAGCAAGTGGCCATGTCTCACTTTCTGCAGAAGTAATCACAATGCTTCGAGATAAGACGGTTCCCAAAGGTGATGTTTTAGCAACCGCGCGCATTGCAGGAATTATGGGAGCAAAGCGCACGCCAGATTTGATTCCACTCTGCCATCCAATTGCACTTCATTCAGTCACTGTTGAGTGCGAAATAGATGGTGCAGGTGTAGCAATTGTTGCAAAGGTAAAGACTGCCGATCGCACAGGCGTTGAGATGGAAGCACTGACTGCTGTGAGTGTTGCCGCATTAACGATTATTGACATGGTTAAAGCAGTTGATCCATCAGCAGCAATTTCGCATGTTCAGGTGGATAGCAAAGATGGTGGACGAAACGGATCGTGGAAGCGTCCGTGAAAGCTGCAATCATTACTGCAAGCGCACGTGCATCAGCTGGGATTTATGAAGACACAAGTGGTGAGATTCTAAAAACTGGTTTGCAAACGCTTGGTTATGAAGTCTCCGATGTTGTCATTGTTCCTGATGACGTAAAGCAAATATCAGATGCAATTTCTTCAGCGCTCTCTGCTCACGTAGATTTGATTGTCACAACTGGTGGCACAGGTATTTCTCCTACGGATGTCACACCTGAGGCGACTGCGCCACATATTCAAAAATTGTTACCCGGAATTCCTGAAGCGCTACGCGCATATTCACGTGAGAAAGTGCCAACTTCTGATCTATCTCGCGGACTTGCCGGCACTAATTCATCAACACTGATTATTAATCTGCCTGGATCTCCTGGGGCTGTTAAAGATGGATTAGTAATCATTGAACGCTTAGCCGCACATATTCACGAGCAATTGCGCGGTAAAGACCATGGATAAAGTCTTCGTTACTGATCAAGTAATTTCAGCAGCCCAGCTTTCAACTCTTGTCAGCGGTGATAAATCTGGCGCAGTAGTCAGCTTTAGCGGAGATGTTCGAAATCACGATGGCGGCAAAGATGTATCAACGCTTACGTACGAAATTCATCCGAGTGCACAAGATGTACTGACAGCAATTGTCTCTGAAGTAAGTGCGCGTTATGCAGTCAACGATGTAGCTGTAGCCCATCGTTATGGAGACATTGCAATTGGAGAGTGCGCCTTTGCTGTCGCAGTCAGCGCCGATCACCGAGAAGCAGCATTTGATGCGTGCAGCGCTCTTGTTAACACCGTGAAAGAAAAATTACCGATCTGGAAGCACCAAGTATTTGCCGATGGCAGTGATCAGTGGGTTAACTTCGCATGAACACGTTAATTGATACGTATGGCCGTGTTCATCGTAATCTACGTGTTTCCCTGACGGATCGTTGTAATCTTCGGTGCACATATTGCATGCCACATGATTTTGCTGCGTGGTTGCCCTCAGAGCATCAACTCACAACCGATGAGCTAGTACGTGTTATCGAAATTGCAGTCAGCGAAGGAATCAATGAAGTGCGTTTAACTGGGGGAGAACCACTTCTTCGCCCAGACATCGTTGAAATCGTTTCGCGCATCAACGCAATTACAGATGCGCCAACTTTAACCATGACTACAAATGCTTTGACACTAGAAAAAGTCGCACAGCCTCTAGCAGATGCAGGTTTGACACGAATCAATATAAGCTTAGACACATTAGATAGAGATAGATTTAAGTTAATGACCCATCGAGATCGAATCGATGATGTATTTGCAGGGATCAAAGCCGCACAAGATGCGGGCATAAATCCCATAAAAATAAATGCAGTATTGCTCAAGGGCGTTAATGCTGATGAAGCACCAGCTCTTCTTGAATGGGCACTTGCCAATAACTTGGCGCTACGTTTTATCGAACAGATGCCACTGGACGCCGGTGGAATTTGGGAACGCTCTTCACTGGTTACAGCCGATGATATCTACGCAGATTTATCTACTCGTTATGAGTTAACACCATGTGATGGACGGGGATCATCTCCGGCCGAAGAGTTCTTTGTTAATGGCGGACCAGCAACAGTGGGCATTATTGGCAGTGTTACACGCCCATTTTGTGGTGCATGTGATCGCCTTCGCCTGACTTCAGATGGACAACTTCGTTCTTGTTTATTCTCACTTGAAGAGATGGACCTTCGTACTGCGATGCGCAATGGAGCAAGTGATGAAGATATTGCTGCACGTTTTAGAAAAACCGTTGCAGGTAAATTACCTGGACACGGAATTAATGATCCAAAATTTATTCAACCTCAGCGACCAATGTCAGCTATTGGTGGTTAAGCGCCACCTGCAAAACGTGGCAGAACATCGATAGTGCTTCCAGGACTAACTTCTTGATTTAGGTCAGAGGGCGCAAGACCATCTACAAGGTATGAGCACTGTGGCAATACGCTGGCTAAATCACCGTGTGCATTAAGAGATTCAATTATTGAAGCAAGTGAGCCTGGCTCGCACGAAATCAATTCAGCACCAGCTTTTGCACGCGCAACAGCAAAGAGTCGGACCTGTACGGATGCCATGTGCCGAGTATAGGCTTTACGAGTGCTTGAATTCATAGCCATAGCCGCTGTTGGTTTACTCGTCGGCGTCATCAATGGAATGGCTGGCGGAGCGTCAGTTATTTCATTTCCGGTTCTACTTGCAACTGGAATTTCTCCAGTCAGTGCTGCTGTCACAAATGCACTAGGTGTCACGCCTGCAAACTTCTTTGCACTTATTTCAATTAGACACCGCATTAAAGAACTTGCCCGAGAGTATGCATCATTAATTGCAATCTCAACGGCGGGCGCAATTGTTGGCGCAATCGCGTTGTTATCTCTTCCGCCACGCGTCTTTGAAAAGCTCGTACCTTTTTTATTACTTGGCGCGACGCTGACACTTCTCGTTAAAGTAAAACCTCATCGCGGTAAACGCCACCAATCTTTAGAAAACGCAGGTATCGCGGCAAGTGGTTTGTACTGCGGATACTTTGGCCCAGGTCAAGGTGTGATGGTTATTGCTGTGCTAGCACGAGATGCAAGGCGCGATCCGGCTGTTTTAAACACTGCGAAGAATTTAATTGTTGGTTGCACAAGCATGGTTTCAAACATCATTTATATTTTCAGCGGTTTGGTTCATTGGCCATTTGTCTTCGCGCTCTTGGCTGGATCCACCGTGGGCGGAACTCTGGGGGGTCGATGGGCAACCCGCATGGATCCCAACTTCTATAAGGCGTTGGTGCTGGTCACTGGGCTCGGAGCTAGCGCCTGGCTATTCGTGAAATACCTCTTCTAGCCACCTGTTTATTCGTATACAACTGATATACGATGCCGCATATGAGCAGCATCGCCTCCCAAGAGATCCTCACTCGAGGACCTGAGGGCACATCACTTGCCGAGGAAGCGTATGCAGTTATTCGTTCAAAGATCATTACTCTCGAATTAGAACCAGGTTCACTTATTTCAGAAGCCACATTGATGGCGAAGTTAAAGTTTGGCCGCACCCCAATTCGTGAAGCACTGCGTTTATTAGCCAATGAAAAACTCGTAGAAGTTTTCCCACGTCGTGGCATGTTTGTTTCAAATGTAGATGTCGAAAATTTGGCTGCTGTCTCCGAAGTTCGCGCAGTCCTTGAGATAAAAGCTGCAGAACTAGCCGCGCTGCGTTCAACCAAATCTGATCGCGCAATCACTCTCGAGCTGATTAAAGAGATTGATTCAATCAAGGGCAAGCCAGAGATGCGCACATTGATTCAGCTCGACCAAAGAATTCACCACCATATTTATGAGTGCACGCACAATGAATTCTTGGCATCATCTCTTGATAATTACTATGCCCATGCGCTTCGAATCTGGTTCATGGCATTGGATCAAGTAGAAGAGCTCTCTGCTGCAATCATTGAGCACCGCGCGCTCCTTGAAGCAATCGCAGCAAATGATGGCAAGGCCGCAGCCAAGGCGATGCGCGACCACGTCGAAGGTTTCGAAACAACAATTCGAAAAAATCTCTAACCAACCACCACCAAAAAAGAAAAAAACGGGGAAAAATCATGAGCAGCAAGTTACCAAGTAAGGCAAAGTGCGTTGTTATCGGCGCAGGTATCGTTGGCAATGGCATGGTGTATCACCTTGCAAAGCTGGGATGGAAAGACATCGTCCAGATTGATAAAGGACCGCTTCCAAACCCTGGTGGTTCAACTGGTCACGCATCTAACTTTATTTTCCCTGTAGATCACTCTAAGGAAATGACTGCAATTACTGCAGAGAGCATGCGTCAATACAAGGAGTTCGGAACATTTACCGAATCTGGTGGAATTGAAGTAGCTCGTACTCCAGAGCGTATGCAAGAACTTGCTCGTCGTATTACTTCTGCAAAATCATGGGGCGTCGATGGTGGTCGAATTATTTCCCCAGAAGAAGTTAAGAAATTAGTTCCATACATTGATGAAACGGTAATCCTTGGTGGTTATTACCAACCTACAGTGGGCGTTGTTGACTCACTTCGTACAGGAACATTGATGCGCGAAAAGGCAGCAGAGATGGGCGCTTCGCAATCATTTGCCAACGTGGAAGTACAAGACATTACAGTTGAAAATGGTCGCGTTAAAGCAGTTGTTACTGATCAAGGAACAATCGAAGCTGATTATGTTGTTATCGCTACAGGTTGCTGGTCACCAAAGCTTGCAGCAATGGCTGGTGCACACATTCCATTGACACCTGCTGTTCACCAGATGAAAGACATCGGACCAGTTCCATTCTTCGCTGGAGCAAAGGGCGATATCGAGTGGCCAATTATTCGTGACATGGACACATTTATGTACGAGCGCCAACACGGTACAGGTCTTGAAATCGGTTCTTATGCACACCGTCCAATTCTTTATAACCCAGAAGATCTACCTTCAAATGCAACTGCAACACTTTCACCAACAGAGTTTGCATTCACACAGGTTGATTTTGATATCCAAGATGAGCACTCATATGAATTGATGCCATCAATTGTTGGAGATGAAAACGTTCGCGAGAAGTATGCATGTAACGGAATTCTTTCTTACACACCAGATGGAATGCCTGTCTTGGGTGAAACTCCTGAAGTTAAGGGACTCTGGTCTGTTGCAGCTGTGTGGATTAAAGAGGGTCCAGGAACTGCGAAGTCTGTTGCAGAGTGGATGGTCTTGGGAGATTCTAAGATTGATCTTCACGCATCAAACATTGCTCGCTTCCATGAGCACCACAAAGATGACAAGCACGTGAAAGCTCGCGTTGCTGAGTCATTTAATAAGACATACGGAATTGTTCACCCACTCGAGCAGTACGAATCAAATCGTAAAGTTCGTTTGTCTCCATATTACGATCGCGAAGCAAAGCTTGGCGCAGTCTTTTATGAGACAGCAGGATGGGAACGTCCATTCTGGTATGAGTGCAATAAGGATCTTGTTGCAAAGTTCGGCGACAAAGTTATGCCACGTACTGCTGAATGGGAATCACGTTGGTGGTCACCAATTATCAATGCCGAGCATTTACAAATGCGCGAAACTGCTGGCATCGTAGATCTCACAGCATTTGCATACTTTGATATCGAAGGACCTTCAGCACTTGCTGTTGTACAAAAGGCTGCACTTCGACAGATGGATGTAGCAATTGGTCGTGTTGTTTATACGCCAGTCCTTGGACCAAATGGTGGATTCAAATCTGACTTAACAATCATGCGCCTTGGAGAATCACACTTCCGTGTGGTTACTGGTGGTGCCCACGGTATGGCAGATAAGAAGTGGTTTGCGGACTTGTTGCCAACAGATGGTTCAGCAACAATCAAAGACATAACTTCTGATTACACAACTCTTGGTGTGTGGGGACCTAACGCACGCAAGATCGTTCAAGAAGTTACATCCGCAGACATGAGTAATGAAGCATTTAAGTTCAGTACATGCAAAGAAATTGATATCAAGGGCGTAAAAGTTCTTGCATCACGTATTTCATACGTTGGTGACCTTGGTTGGGAATTCTATGTTCCAATGGCAGATGGTCCTGCTCTATGGGATGCACTCTGGGAAGCTGGCAAGAATCACGGAATGATTCCTGTTGGTATTGGTGTGTACGGAACAACTGGTCGTCTAGAAAAGTGTTACCGCGCATATGGTCCTGAACTTGAAACCGAGTACACAGTGGTTGAAGCAGGAATGCAGACACCAAAACTTAAGGACGCGGACTTCGTTGGTAAAGAAGCTCACGTAAAACACCGCAGTGAAAAACCTGCAGCGATGCTCTGCACTTTGTTCGTTGATGATCACACATCGTCAACTGGCGAAAAGCGCTACATGATGGGTAACGAACCAATTCTTACTCTCGATAAGCAACCAATTACCGACTCACATGGACGTCGTTCATATGTGACAAGTGCTGGTTCTGCTCCTTCACTTGGCAAGCACATTCTGATGTCTTACTTGCCAACCGAACTCGCAGTTGCTGGAAATAAGTTCATCGTTGAATACCTCGGTGAGCACTATCCATGTTCAATCGCTGAAGTAGGTGCTACATCAGTATTTGATCCATCCAATGAGAGGATTTTGTCGTAATGGATGTTTTAGTCTGTTTAAAGCGAGTACCTCTCGCAGGTGGAACGTTAATTCTTACACCGGATGCAAAAGATATTGAAACCAAGCATCTTGGTTTTGGAATAAGTCCGCACGAAGAAAACGCTGTCGAAGCTGGCGTACAACTAGTGGAGCAAATGGGCGGAACGCTTACATTGCTAACACTTGGACCATCAGATGCTGAAGAACAATTACGTGCACAGTTAGCAATTGGTGCAACGCGCGCAGTTCTTCTAGAAACCGATGGACAAGAGTGGGACCCACAAGGAACTGCTGCTGCACTAGTTGATGCGATCAACGCTGAAGAGACAAAGTTTGATCTCATTATCTTTGGTGCTGAATCAGTAGATAGCGCTGGATACCAAATTCACGTGCGCGTCGCACACGCTCTTAATCGACCAATCGTTACAAACGTGAAGGCGATGAAGATTGAAAATGGAATCGCATCATGTGAACGCGTTGTCGCAACAGGCCGCGAACACTATGAAGCACCACTTCCTGCAATTGTGACTGTACGAGATGGATTAAACATTCCTCGGTACCCATCAGTGCCTGGTCGCATGCAGGCACGTAAGAAGCCAGTGGATATGAAAAAAGCAGATCCGCGTGTGCCAAAACTAGAAAAACTCAATCTCACAATTGCTCCATCAAAATCAACAGGAGCAGAAATTTTGGGCAATGGCGCAGATGCTGTTCCAGCACTTGTTGAAGTTCTAAAGAAGATCGGAGCGCTCTAATGATTTTGGTATTAGTAGATCACGACCGAGGCGAACTCGATCCATTGTCACTGCGCGCACTTACTGCTGCTCGCAAACTCGGACAAGATGTTGAAGCTGTTGTCATCGGAAAAGATGGCGCAGGCGTTGCAGGAGTTGTCGGCGAATACGGTGCAAAGGTTTTACACGTTGCAGCTCACGCAGACATTACTGATTACACGCCACAAGCTTCTGGTCGCGCCCTGAAGGACCTAGTTGGAAAACTTAATCCTGCTGCGGTTATTGCAGCCGGAAGTCCACGCGGAAACGAACAGTTGGCACACCTTGCAGCATTTCTGGATGCTCCAATGGCATCAGATTGTTCATCAATCACACTCGGCACACCTCACGTGGTACAACGTGCGCGCTGGGCAGGAAACCTGATTGAAGAAGCAAATGTGCACTCACCACTGTTGATTGCATCCATCTTTCCATTTTCAACAGAACCAGAGTCTGCAAATGGTGGCGCTGCAACTGTCTCAGAGTTTCAACCAACACTGGAAGCGAGTGACACAGTTGTTCGTGTACTTAGCCGCGACTCTGGTGAGTCAAAAAGTGGTGGCGTAACCCTTACTGATGCAAAGGTAATTGTTTCTGGCGGCCGCGGAGTTGGTGGGCCAGAAGGTTTCAGTAAGTTAGAAGAACTTGCAGCACTTATGGAAGGCACAGTCGGTTGTTCACGTGTTGTGACAGCATCTGGTTGGCGCCCACACGCAGAGCAAGTTGGTCAGACTGGTTCGAAGGTTGCGCCAGATCTTTACATCGCGTGCGGAATTTCTGGAGCAATGCAACATATTGCTGGAATGAAGAACAGCAAAACGATCGTTGTAATAAATACAGATCCTGAAGCACCAATTCTTAATTATGCAGATTACGCAATCATCGGTGATCTGCACCAAGTACTTCCAGCACTAACCACTGCAGTACGAGAAGCAAAGGGATAAAAATGTCCGACATCGAAATCGCCCAAAAAGCCACAATGAAGCCAGTTCTAGAAATTGGCGCAGCCCTTGGAATCGGTGCCGAGCATCTAGAACCGTACGGCCATTACAAAGCAAAGATCTCGCTTAAGTATTTGGATTCATTGCCAAAAAAGAGTGATAGCAAACTTGTTTTAGTAACAGCTATTAGCCCAACACCTGCCGGTGAAGGAAAGACAACTACAACTGTTGGTCTCGGAGATGCACTTCGCCATATTGGCAAGAACGCACTCATTGCACTTCGCGAACCTTCACTTGGTCCAGTCTTTGGAATGAAAGGTGGAGCAGCGGGCGGCGGTTACGCACAAGTTGTTCCGATGGAAGACATTAATCTTCACTTCACAGGAGATTTCAGTGCGATTGCGCTAGCAAATAACTTACTTGCAGCACTTTTAGATAATCACATCCATCACGGCAACACGTTAGATATTGATGTGCGCCGTGTGGCATGGAAGCGCGTAGTAGATATGAATGATCGCGCACTCCGCGAAATCGTTGCATCCCTCGGTGGTGTTGGAAACGGCATGCCACGTCAAGATGGTTTTGACATCGTTGTTGCATCAGAGATCATGGCAATTTTCTGCCTTGCAACCTCTATTGAAGATCTTAAAGAACGCATGGGCAAAATCGTTGTGGCATATACACGCGATAAGAAGCCTGTTCTTGCCAGCGATCTCAATGCTCATGGCGCGATGACAGTAATTCTTAAAGATGCATTCCAACCTAACTTGGTACAAACGCTAGAGAACACTCCAGCATTTGTACACGGTGGACCATTTGCAAATATTGCTCACGGCTGTAACTCAGTAGTTGCAACAACATCAGCTCTCAAACTCGCAGATTACGTTGTCACTGAAGCGGGCTTTGGCGCAGATCTTGGAGCTGAAAAGTTCATCGACATCAAGTGCCGTAAAGCGGGAATCGCCCCATCTGCGTGCGTCCTTGTAGCAACAATTCGCGCAATCAAATATCACGGCGGCGCTGACTTGAAGACAATCACTGATGAAAATCTTGATGCACTCGAAAAGGGAATCGTAAACCTTGAGCGTCATATCAAGAACATCACAACTGTCTATAACTTGCCACTAGTTGTTTCAATTAACCACTTCACCAGTGATACAAAAGCTGAAGTTGAATTACTTCGCAAGAAAGTAGAAGCACTCGGCGTCAAAATTGTTCTAGCCACTCACTGGGCAGATGGCGGTAAAGGCGCTGCAGATCTTGCACACGCCGTTGTAGAACTATGCGAGAAGCCATCGAAGATGACATTTGTCTACGAAGACAGTGCAACTCTTTGGGATAAGGTCACAGCAGTTGCAACAAAGATTTATGGCGCAGCAGATGTAACAGCCGATGCCAAGGTGCGCAACAAGATCAAAGACTTACAAGATGGTGGCTACGGTCATTTCCCAATCTGTGTGGCAAAGACTCAGTACTCATTCTCAACGGATGCGGCGCTTCGCGGTGCTCCAAGTGGTCACTCGCTCAATATTCGCGAGGTTCGTTTATCTGCTGGCGCTGAATTCATCGTGCTTGTCTGCGGTGAAATCATGACAATGCCAGGACTTCCAAAGGTTCCATCAGCTGAACGTATCGATTATGTCGATGGCAAGGTTGTAGGTCTTTTCTAAGATGTCATATCCATCATGGAGTATCGAAGAAGCAACACGTGTGTTGACTCCTTTGAAAAACGTTCAAGGTCCAGTGCTGATTGCACTGCAAGCTGTTCAAGATCGTTTTGGTTACGTCCATGAGGATGCTGTTGCATTAATTGCAGAGACTTTTAACGTATCTCGAGCAGATGTGCACGGTGTACTTACGTATTATCACGATCTACGTACGACGCCGGCTCCTGCTAGATGCATTCAAATCTGCGTAGCAGAGGCGTGCCAAGCAGTTGGATCTCGCGATTTAGTTGCAGCAGTTGAGAAAAAACTTGGAAAGAAAATTGATGAAACACACGCAGATGTAGAGATTAAGTCAGCGTACTGTTTTGGAAATTGCGCTCTTTCACCCGCTGCCATGGTCGATGGCGAACTTGTTGGTCGTGCGACAGTTGAAAAGGTGACCGCATGAGCACAGTTATCTACGTTCCTAATGACAGCGCTGCTATTTCAATTGGCGCAGATCAAGTTGCAGCACTTGTTGCGCAAGAAGCAGTTAAACGCTCTCTTGACGTAACCATTGTCCGCAATGGAACTCGTGGCGCACTGTGGCTTGAAACTCTCGTTGAAGTAGTGACGCCACAAGGTCGCATTGCATACGGTCCAGTGCAACCAGAAGATGTTTCTTCCTTGTTTGATGCAGATTTTGTACATGGCGGTGCACATCCACTCGCACTTGGTTTAACTGATCAGATTGCGTGGTTTGCAGGGCAAGATCGCGTTACATATAAGCGCGTTGGATTAATTGATCCGCTTTCACTCAAGGATTACGAATCACACGGTGGTTTAGTTGGTTTGCGTAAAGCAATCACCCAAAGTGGCAGCGACATTGTTGCTGAGGTGACAGCTTCAGGTTTACGTGGACGTGGGGGAGCAGGCTTTCCTGCAGGCATTAAGTGGAAGACAGTTTTGGATGCACAAGCTGATCAAAAGTATGTGTGCTGTAATGCAGATGAAGGCGATAGCGGAACATTTGCGGATCGCATTTTGATTGAAGCTGACCCATTTACTCTTATTGAAGGAATGGCAATCGCAGCTGTTGCAGTCGGCGCCACACAAGGTTTTGTTTATCTGCGCTCTGAGTACCCAACTGCAATCACACGTTTGCGTGCTGCAATTGCAATTGCAGAAGGTGCTGGCGTACTTGGTTCATCAGTTCTCGGCAGCAAGCACGCATTTAATTTAGAAGTTCGAGTGGGTGCTGGTTCTTATGTATGCGGTGAAGAAACAGCCATGCTTGAAAGCCTTGAAGGTAAGCGCGGTGTTATCCGTTCTAAGCCGCCGCTACCTGCAATTGCAGGCCTCTTTGGAAAGCCAACAATTATTAATAACGTGCTAACACTTGCAAGTGTTCCAGCTGTTATCGCAGATGGCGCTGCTGCATACGCAGCACGCGGAACAGGTCGCTCACTCGGCACACAGGTTTTCCAATTGGCAGGCAACATTGCTCGCGGTGGAATTATTGAAACAGCATTCGGAATTACATTAGAAACACTCGTAAACACTTTTGGTGGCGGAACGCTGAGCGGCAAACCGCTTCGTGCAATTCAAATCGGTGGACCACTCGGTGCGTATTTCAACTCTTCACACCTTGGTGTTTCTATGGATTACGAATCATTGGCTGCAGCTGGCGGAATGCTTGGCCACGGTGGTGTTGTTTTATTTGATGATTCAGTAGATCTTGCCCAACAAGCAAAGTTTGCAATGGAGTTTTGCGCACTTGAATCCTGTGGCAAGTGCACCCCATGTCGCTTGGGTTCTACACGCGGGGCTGAAACTATCGAGAAGATTATTTCTGGCGTGGATGTTCCTGCTAATAAGTTATTGCTCTTAGACTTGTGCGACGTGATGACAGATGGATCTCTCTGCGCAATGGGCGGACTCACTCCGCTTCCAGTAAAGAGTGCCATGAATAACTTTCCAGAAGACTTCACAGGAGGTGCCAAAAAATGACAATGATTATCGAGCCTGACTTCGGCACTCCAGCGAGTAAAAAGAGCGAAACAGTTACAGTTGAAATTGATGGAAAATCCGTAACTGTTCCTGCTGAAACATCAATTATGCGAGCCGCAGCCATGCTCGGCAATAACATCCCAAAGTTGTGTGCAACTGATCGCCTCAAAGCATTTGGTTCTTGTCGTCTGTGCGTCGTAGAAATTGATGGAAGAAATGGCACACCTTCTTCTTGTACAACTCCTGTATCAGATGGCATGAAAGTTTCTACCAAGAGCGATCGCGTGCAAAAGATTCGCCGCGGTGTCATGGAGCTCTACATGTCAGATCACCCAGCTAATTGCGAGACTGGCGATGAGTGCAGCATGCACGGGATGGCTAAGGAAGTTGGCCTGACAGAAGTTCGCTACGAAGGAAAAACTCACCTCGGTCTTGTAAAAGATGAAACAAATCCGTACTTCACATTTGATTCAACAGAGTGCATCGTCTGCAACCGCTGTGTTCGCGCATGCGATGAGGTGCAAGGAACATTTGCACTGACAATTGAAAACCGTGGCTTTGAAGCTCGTGTTTCTTCATCAGGTACCTCATTTATTGAAAGCGAATGTGTTTCATGTGGAGCGTGTGTTCAAGCGTGCCCAACCGGAGCGTTGACAGAAAAAACTCTGCTCACAATTGGTGCGCCAACTCGTTCAGTAATTACAACATGTGCGTACTGCGGTGTTGGTTGCTCGTTCAAAGCTGAAATGCGTGGGGACGAACTCGTGCGCATGGTTCCGCTTAAAGATGGTGGAGCTAATGCTGGACACTCATGCGTTAAGGGACGCTTTGCATGGGGATATGCAACTCATAACGATCGCATTACCAAGCCAATGATTCGCGAGAAAATCACAGATCAATGGCGTGAGGTTTCATTTGAGGAAGCAATCGCATTTGCAGCAGCAGGTCTTAAGAAGATTCAGGCAGAAAGTGGCGTTGATTCAATCGGTGGAATCACATCATCTCGATGCACCAATGAAGAGGTTTATGTCGTTCAAAAGATGGTGCGTGCAGCATTTGGCAACAACAACGTAGATACATGTGCACGTGTATGTCACTCACCAACTGGTTATGGATTGAGCAAGACATTTGGAACATCTGCCGGAACTCAAGACTTTGAATCTGTTGAATTCGCAGATGTCATCATGGTTATTGGCGCTAACCCAGCTGCTGCGCACCCAGTATTTAACTCGCGTATGAAGCAAGCGCTTCGTCGCGGGGCTAAGTTAATTGTTGTTGATCCTCGCGTTACAGAGACAGTAAAGTCCGCACACGTTGAAGCTGATTTCCACTTGCAATTACTGCCCGGCACAAACGTTGCAGTCATCAACGCACTTGCTCACGTAATTGCCACTGAAGGTTTGATTGATCGCACGTTCGTAGAAGAGCGTTGTGATCTCGAAGCTTTTGCCGAATGGGAAAAATTCATATCTTTACCTGAGAACTCACCTGAAACACTCGAAGCAGCATCAGGCGTACCAGCTGCAAAGATTCGCGAAGCAGCACGCATGTTCGCAGCAGCTCCAAATGGTGCTATTTATTATGGACTCGGTGTAACAGAACATAGCCAAGGTTCAACAATGGTTATGGGAATTGCAAACCTTGCAATGGCAACAGGAAACATCGGTCGCAAGGGTGTTGGAGTTAATCCACTTCGTGGACAGAACAATGTGCAAGGTTCTTGTGACATGGGTTCATTCCCACATGAGTTGCCTGGATACCGTCACATTTCTCGTGATGATGTTCGCGATATCTATAACAAAAAGTGGGGCGTAACTCTTCGTCCAGAACCAGGCTTACGTATTCCAAATATGTTTGATTCAGCCCTTGGCAATAAGTTCCGTGGTCTTTACGTGCACGGTGAAGATATTGCCCAGTCAGATCCAAATACAACACATGTTCACGCTGCTCTTCGCGCAATGGATATGGTCATTGTTCAAGATTTGTTCCTCAATGAAACTTCTAAGTTTGCTCACGTCTTCTTGCCAGGCACATCTTTCTTAGAAAAAGATGGAACATTTACCAATGCTGAACGCCGCATCAACCGTGTTCGCCCAGTAATGCCTTCAAAGACAGGCAAGACTGAGTACGAAGTTACATGCGATCTTGCTCGCGCAATGGGATATGAGATGTCATACGACAATGCAGCGCAGATCATGGATGAAATTGCTGCAACAACTCCAACATTTGCCGGTGTCTCATTCGAACACTTAGATCGCGTCGGTTCACTTCAATGGCCAGTAAATGAGAAAGCCCCTGAAGGAACACCAACGATGCACATCAACGAGTTTGTTCGAGGCGAAGGAAAGTTCATGCCTACGCCGTACGTTGCAACACTAGAAAAATCCACACGTAAGTTCCCGCTATTACTTACAACAGGTCGCATCTTGAGTCAGTACAACGTGGGCGCACAAACACGTCGCACAGCTAATAACATCTGGCATAGCGAAGATATTTTGGATATTCACGAATCAGATGCCGAAATGCGTGGCATTAAAGATGGTTCATGGGTGAAGCTCTCATCACGCGTAGGCGAAACAATCATGCACGCGCGAATTACAGATTCAGTTCCTGCAGGCGTTGTCTATACAACTTTCCACTTCCCCGAATCAGGTGCGAATGTCATCACAACTGATTATTCAGATTGGGCCACTAATTGCCCTGAGTACAAAGTTACGGCCGTTGAAATTTCTCCTAGCGAAAAAGGCCCAGCAGTAATGCATGAGCACGACATTGTTGGAGATTCACAGCTCGATTCAATTATTCGTATGGCAAATCAAATTGCGGCCAATGTTCCAACTACTGGTGCACCTGAAATTGAAGTGGCTCACCACATTGTTCAGTTCTGGACTCCAGAGATGCGTGAGCGTCTGCACAGGGATGTAGATCGCAGCAAGCTCAGCCCAATTGTTCTAAAAGCTATGGAGCTTGAGTCAGTTAAGTAATTCTAGGATTTGTTCTTTAAGGCTGCCTTCGCCGACAACATCAATTTCAAGTTCTAGACCAATTAAATCTGCAGCTGCATGTGCCATAACGCTTAACTCTGGTGTGGGATTCTGCGCTAGCCACACCATTTTCTTGTAATGCTTAAAGTAATCATCACGTAAATCTGGGCGTTTATCTAAACCGAGTTCGACGATGACGCTTCGATGAAATGATTTAACGAGAAAATCAGTCAAGAAATAAGTACCTGCGTCGGTGTCCATGATTGCCTGAATCTTCTCTTTTCCAGCAAAGATGTCATAACAGTGATTGCCACCTAAACGCTTTAATCCAAGTTTTTCGATGACGGTATCCAGTGCGCCATATGTGCCGCAATCGGCGTATGCAACCGCGCACTTAGAGTGCTTATACTTAATTTCTAGATAAGTTTTCTCAACTTCACCAGCAATTTTGGCAGGTTGATTGTGAAGCAGTGGTGGCAGGGGATAGATGGTTACATCAAGATTTTCCGAATTAGTTATGTGCGAAATATGTGTAGCGATCGCACCACAGGCAATTACTGCAACAGACATTGTTTATGCAGGAAAGCTAAGGCGCTCAACGAACTTATCGTTGAAATCCGCACGATCTGATAATTCGATGTAATCAATTGATTCAAGAAGTGCCATGGCACCGTTTCTTTCTTGAGCTGATAACAAGACCATCTTTGCGCCTTCACCGGCTACGTTTCCAGCAGAGACAATTCGCATAACTGGAAGTTTTGGAACTAATCCGATCTTTACTGCCGATGCTGGAGATAAATATGAACCGAATGAGCCAGCCAAGAGAACTTGTTGGATCTCACTCTCTGCCACACCGAACTCTTCGAGCAATAGCGCCCAACCAGTTGCAATTGCAGCCTTTGCGAATTGAAGTTCGCGAACATCGCGCTGAGTTAAGAAGACGCAATCATTGAGATCGCCTTCTTTGCCTCCCCATGTCAAGACGAATACTCGCTCACCTTCGCGTTCAACAAGACGATGTGCAACTTTAGGCGCAGCAATTGCTGCTTGTTCAGGTGCAACAAAGCGTCCTGAGTTATCAAGTAATCCCAATTGAACAAGGGATGCGCACGCATCAACAAGGCCTGAACCGCAGAGTCCAATGGCTTTAGTATTTTCAATTGTGCCTATTTCTAAATCGCCATCTACAACTTTAATTGTTTCAATGGCGCCAGATGCTGCGCGCACTCCACATTTAATTGATGCTGCTTCAAATGCAGGACCAGCAGGAGCAGCGGTTGCAAGAATCTTGTCGCCATCTCCCAAAATAATTTCGCAGTTTGTACCTACATCAATAAACAAACGTAGGCGCTTGTCGCGATCCATACCGGAGGCAAGGGCTCCTGCAACGATGTCGCCGCCAACGTATGCACCGAGTGAAGGCATGATTACTGCCTTTGCACGTGGGTGAACGTTGATCCCAAGTTCTGATGCTTGAACATCAGGAAAAGCTGCGCTCACCATAATAAATGGTGCGACACCGAGTGGCTCTGGATCAATACCGAGAGCTAATTGAGTCATCGTTGCATTACCGGCAAGGGCAACTTCATAAACATTAAGTGGATCTACGCCTGCTTCTTCACATACTTCAGCGCTGAGTTCGGCCAAAGTTTGCTGGGCAAATCCACGCAAGCGATCAAGTGCGGTTGCATCCATCATCGTCGCTGAAATTCGAGAAATTACATCCGCACCAAATGGTTGTTGTTTATTGAGCATGGATTTAACCGCGACAGGTGTGCCGGTATTTAGGTCAAGCAGCGTTGCTACAACAGTTGTAGTTCCAAGGTCGTAAGCAATGCCATATCGCAGTCCAGTCGTATCCCCGGGTTCGATGTCAATGAGTTCTTGATCTACAAAGACCGCAGTTACTTTGAAGTATGAAGAGCGAAGAACTTTTGGCAAATTTCTAATCGCAGCCAATGAAACTGTTGCTTCAATGTCATCTATGGCATCAAATAAGCGAACGATATCTGTACGCTGATCATGAAGCGTTGGCTCTTCTAATTCGACATAACGCTTTTGCACAGCTGGGCGCAAAATAACTTGGCGTCCAACACCAACTGTTGCGGCCTTTGGACGAGTAGTCAGTGGTGGTACATCGAGTGTGACATCTTTGGCAGCGCGTACTAAGCACGCTAAACGCCAGCCCTCTTTGATCTCTGTTTCTGTAAATGCACGGTAATCAAGTTTGGAAGGTTCGACATCTCCTGTTGTTACTTTGATACGACATTTTTTACATGTGCCGTATCCGCCGCAGGTTGAATCAATTGCAATGCCGTTCCAAGATGCCGCATCAAATGCACTTACACCAGTTGGAACAGTGAAACCTTTTTCATTTGCAACTGAACCATCTTTTTCGAGCACGCGAAAAGTCAGCTTGATGCGACCAGTTCCATCGTGTGCTGGAATAAGTGATGGGTCGAGCTCTTTTTTGCTAATGATTTATCCTTCAGTCTTTGCAGCTTCTAGTGCACGGAATCGTGAAATCCAATTTCCACCCCATTGATCCATACCGAGCAATAAGTCTGCAGCGCGAACTGCTTCATTAATCGCTGGCGTACGTGCATCCATAACCGCGCATGTCAGACCGTGTGACATAGCAGCTGGCAAGAATGCAGCGTTGAGGGCGTGACGATTTGGAAGACCAAATGAAATATTTGATGCACCGAGCGTCATGTTAAGGCCCCACTTTTCACGGATTAGGTGAATTGTTTCTAAGGTAATTTTCACTGCATCAGGATCTGCGCCCACTGTCATTGCAAGTGGGTCGATAACTAAGTTATCAAGTGAAATACCGTGCTTTTCTACAGTGCGGATAATCTTTTCTGTAATAACAATGCGCTCAGCAGCAGTTGCTGGAATACCGATTTCATCATTAGGAAGTGCGATGATTGCAGCGTTGTGCTTTTTGATCAGCGGCAAGATTAATTCCATACGATCATCTTCACCGGTCATTGAGTTAACGAGTGCTTTACCTTCGTAGGCCTCTAGTCCTGCTTGCAGCGCTTCGATAACGGATGAGTCAATACAAATTGGCATATCAGTCATACCTTGAATCATCTTGATCGCCTTCGACAAAAGTGCTGGTTCATCAGTGAGTGGCACACCCATGTTGACATCGAGCATGTCAGCGCCGCCCTTGATTTGAGATTCAACATCTACAGCAATCGTTGAGAGATCTCCTGCACGCAATAGCTCTTGAAACTTCTTACGACCTGTTGGGTTAATGCGCTCACCAATAATGACGAAAGGTTGGTCGTGGCCGATAGTTACGGTCTTTGAGGCAGATTGAACGACTGTATGCATGTGCTGAGCTCCTGTTACTTGTATTGGTTTGGTGTTCGGCCGAGGTCGTACATTAACCGCTCAAGAGTTTCATCGTGGCGGAAATCTGTGATGTGCAATCCACGCACACCTGGCAAGGAGAGTGCGTGCTTCGCTTGTTCTAGTGCAAGTTGGTATGCAGCTTCTGCTTGATCTGCTGATTGCGCAACACGATCAATAACATCTTGGGGAACACTGATGCCCGGAACTTTATCGTTCATGAAGCTCAGTGGCTTTGCACTCTTAATGAGAACAACGCTGGGAATAATTGCTAAATCTGGAACTGTTGCAGCAACGCCAGCGCAGAATTTTTCAAGACGATCTGGGTGATAACCAATTTGAAGTTGAATCATTTGTGCGCCAGCACGGTGTTTTTTCAGTGCGCGCTCGATGCGGTAATCATGTGGGGGAGCAAAGGGGTTTTCAACGGAGCAAATAAAGAAGTTAGGCGCAGGGTTGAGCTTGCGACCAGAGAGATAAGTACCTGCATTAAGAATTGATGCCACATTAATTGCTTGTGGGCCATCTAGATCAAAGACGCGACGTGTCTCTGGTTCATCACCTGCGGTGACGTCATCACCGGTAAGGAGTGCGATGTTTTCGATGCCGTGCAGATTCGCACCGGCCATATCGGCTTGAACTGCAAGACGATTCTTATCGCGACAAACAATTTGCATGATTGGTTCGAGACCATGTTGCTTCATTGCAATTGCTACTGAGACATTTGATGCGTGCGCATGTGCTGCAGTGTTATCTGTTGCATTTACTGCCACAAACCATGGAGAAAGACGATCTACGTTTTTCTTGACTTGTTCCATACCGCCGCCATCGATGACAGGAAATTCAGCGGTGTAAACAACATCCTTTGTTTGTGAAAGTAAATCGCGCAGTTTGGACATTAATGCGCACCAGTCTCTTCCTTGCGCTTTGCCCATCCTGCAGGAGTTTGTTGGTCGCGTTTTGTAACCAAGTTAACCCATGAAGATGTGTCTTTGAGTTGCATATCAACAGGCGGGCGTAGATCGTTGTAGTGCTCTTTCCACACGGTCGGTAGTGGAAGAGAAACTTTACGATCGTAGGCTTTTACCCATACGCATCTCATCTCTGGCTTTACTTCGCAATGACCATCTTCGCGGACCCCACCGCAAGGACCATTGCGCAGTGTTTTTGGACATGTCATTGGACACGTCATACCTGTTGAGTGCAGAACACATTGTCCGCACATACGACAATCCCATACAGGTTTCTTCACTGCATGTTCGACTGTTGTTAACAGGTTTAATAACTTAGGCATTTACAAGTGCACGCTTCTTCTGGATTAGATCCTTAGCAACGCGAACTGCTGTTGACGCGTCCGCTGCAAAGCCATCTGCTCCAACTGCATCTGCATATTCCTGTGTTACAGGTGCGCCACCCACCATGATGATTACCTTGTCGCGAAGACCGGCCTTAGTAATCTCGTGAATGTTGACCTTAAACATTGGCATTGTTGTTGTGAGGAATGCTGACATCCCCAAAATATCTGGTTGGTGTTCGTTGATTGCTGCGATGAATTTTTCTGGAGCAACCTGTACACCGATATCAATAACCTTAAATCCAGCTCCTTCGAGCATGATATTTACAAGGTTCTTACCGATGTCGTGCACATCGCCCTTAACAGTTCCCATGAGGAATGTTCCAACTGTTTCAGCGCCAGTTTCTGCAAGCAGTGGACGCAAAACGTTGAGTGCACCTGACATTGCCTTACCGGCAATAAGCATTTCTGGAACGAAGTAATCGCCACGTTCGAAACGTGCGCCAACTTCTTCTAGAGATGGAATAAGTGCTTCGAACAAAATGGTGTCTGGACCCATTCCTTCTGCAAGCGCCTTATTTGTGAGTTCGAGTACTGCTGGAGCATTGCCAATCATTGTTTCATCAAAGAGAGCCTTGATGATCTCGTCATGTGTCATGCTGCGCCGACCTTTCCTATTTTTTGATTAGGCATCTGGGGTTTTTTCTTGCGATTGATTTGTACTGCATCGATTTCAGAGATGATGAGATCTCCGATTCGAATAAGTTCTTTGCTGCTTAAGCGAGTAGAAGGACCAGAGACAGAAATCGCACCAACGACTCGACCATCGAGTTCGCGGATAGGAGCTGCAACTGCAACTAAACCTTCTTCTAATTCATTTTCGATAATGGCAAATCCGCGACGACGTACTTCTTCGAGCTCTTCGAGTAAACGTGTGCGAGATGTAATTGTCTTATCTGTCATGCGCTCAAGACGACCCGATGAGATAGAAACAGCTGAGTATGCGAGCAAAACTTTTCCAAGCGCTGATGCGTGATACGGAACGCGCTTTCCGATCCAGTTTGTTGCACCTAATAAATATTGTCCATCTACTTGATCCAATAGATTGATAAATCCATTTCCTGGAACAGCCAAGTTAGATGTTTCGCCTGTGCGATCAGAGAGTGCTTCAAGCACTGTGCGCATACGAGCGACGAGTACAGAATCCTGATTTTGTTCACGCGCGAAAGATGTCAGCACGTGTCCTGCTAAGAATGCACCGTTGCGATCACGTTGCACGAGGCCTGCACGTTCGAGTGCTCCAAGAATTCGAGATGTTGTGCTCTTAGGAATGTCATGGGTGCGTGCAAGTGAACCAAGTAGTTGCGGTGCATTAGATTGCAAGACATCAGTGAGTAACGCAGTAGCGCGATCAATCGCTTGCGTTCCAGTTGTTAATTCGGATTTTGCCATGTGCGGCCCCTCCCGAAACTGTTTCACCATATGGAACCCCTGTTCCATGTTCCTAGCGTATTGTTCTGGCGTGTGAGCGGTCAATAGCCACGCACAAGTAAGAGTCATATTAGAGTTGAATTACCCGCACACGCTTTACCGATCCGAAAGGCCACAACTGTGTTCCAGAACAAGATGCCGCGTTATGACATATTGAGTCAAGAATCTATGGCAACGCTGCACGCAGGTTGGCGTCGCATCGTCTCTGAAATTGGTATCGAGTTCGCATCGCCTTGGGCAGTCGACATGTTGCGCGAGGCAGGACAAGAAGTTTCTGGTGAAACAGTTAAGTTCGATCCTGATTGGGTAATGAAGCAAGTTGCTAAAGCTCCCCGTGAATTTGATCTGCGCGCTCGCAATCCAAAGAACAATGTTCATATCGGTGGCGACTCCATGGTTTTCGGTGCAGTGTACGGCCCACCATTCGTACGTGAAGGTGATGTTCGCCGCGATGGATCTTTTGCAGATTACGAAAATTTCTGCCGCTTAGCGCAATCTTTTGATTCACTCGATTCAGTCGGTGGCGTTGTCACCGAACCTAATGATTTATCTCTTGATTCACGTCACTTAGATATGGCATTTGCAGCGGCAACACTTACTGACAAATTCTTTATGGGTAACGTCGTAACTCACGAAAATGCTAAAGATGTTATTCGCATGGCTGAAATTATTCATGGTGGTCGCGCAGCAATCGAAGAGACTCCAGCGCTCATTTCTCTCGTTAACTGCAACTCGCCATTGCGTTGGGATGACCGCATGTTGGATTCAATGCGCGAATACGCATTGGCGGGACAACCTGTTGTTACAACACCATTCTTACTCATGGGCGCAATGAGCCCTGTAACAATTCCTGCAACTCTTGCACAGCAAATGGCAGAAGCACTCGTTGCAATCGCATTGGTTCAACTTATTCGTCCAGGTGCTCCAGTTGTATTTGGTTCATTCTTATCAAATATTGATATGCAATCAGGATCACCACAATTTGGTACACCAGAATCCGGAATCGGACTTCTCTGCACTGGCCAAATTGCGCGCTCACTTAACCTTCCTTTCCGTGGCGGTGGCGGCTTGAACTCATCACAAACAGTTGATGCGCAATCTGCGTATCAAACAATGATGACGATGATGCCAACATTCCTATCTGGAACAAACTGGGTAATGCACACAGCTGGTTGGCTAGAAGGCGGATTGGTTTCTTCTTACGACAAGTTCGTAGTGGATATCGAAATCTTGCAATCACTGATGGCTGAATTCACACCACTTGAATTTAACGAAGACTCACTCGCATTTGATGCTCACGTTGAAGTTGGCCACGGCGGTCACTTCCTTGGAGCAGCGCACACAATGGAGCGCTTCCGTGACTGTTTCTATCGTCCATTCTTAACTAATAGCGATAATTACGAGCGTTGGATGCGACTTGGTGCAAAAGATACTCGTGCGCGTGCAGAAGAGATTTGGAAGAAGAAGTTAGAAGAGTACGAAAAGCCAGAGATGGATCCTCAAGTACTTGCTGAACTTACTGAATTCGTAGCAAAGCGTAAATCAGAGCTCGACGCTTAATTATGTCTGCACGCACGCTCTACATAAATGGTGAGTGGGTTGCATCATCTGATGGAGCAGTGCGCGAAATCAGAAGTCCGCACGATAACTCTGTAGTTGCAACAGTTTCTGAAGCAACGGCTGCAGATACACGTGAGGCAATCAAAGCTGCTCGTGAATCTTTTGACTCTGGCGTGTATGCATCCTGGTCGATGAAAGATCGTTGCGCACTCGTTGAAAAAGTTGCTGATCTCATTAAGCGCGACGCCGAAATCCTTGCAACATTTGAAACCCGCGATACTGGCAAACGCATGATTGAAACCCGTTATGACATGGCAGATATTGAAGCCACATTTCGCCACTTTGCAGCTCTTGGTTTGAAACTTAAGGATAGAAAAGTAGATGTAGGCGCAGATAACATCACAAGTGTTATTACCCACGAAGCAGTTGGAGTCTGCGCACTGATTGGTCCCTGGAATTATCCGCTGCTTCAAATTTCTTGGAAAGCAGCACCTGCTCTGGTTGCTGGATGCTCTTTCATCATTAAACCAAGTGAGTTATCACCATCTACTGCTATTCATCTTATGAAGTTATTGGAAGAAGCAGGATTGCCAAAGGGTGTTGCAAACTTAATCTGCGGAGCTGGCGCGACTGCAGGTGCTCCACTGACTGAAGATCCACGAGTGGACCTTGTCTCATTTACAGGCGGATTAGTAACTGGACGTCGCATCATGGCAACAGCTGCGCAAACAGTGAAGAAAGTTGCACTTGAATTGGGTGGAAAAAACCCTCACATTATTTTCGAAAAGAGCAATCTTGATGCAGCCATTGATAACGCTGTCACGGGTGCTTTCTTGCACTCAGGTCAGGTGTGCTCTGCCGGCACACGAGTACTGGTTGAGAAATCAATTCATGACAGAGTTGTTACAGAAATTGTTCGGCGCGCAAAGGCAATTTATGTTGGCGGACCAGATGATTCTCGCACCGAAACTGGACCGCTGATTAGCAAAGATCACTTGGCCAAAGTTGAGGCGTATATGCACGATGCGGTCAAAGATGGCGCAACAATTTTGGTTGGTGGCTCTCGTATCGACCGCGAAGATTTAAATAAAGGTTGGTATTTCCCACCAACTGTTATTGATAATTGCCAATCAAAGATGAAGTGCGTTCAGGACGAATCGTTTGGTCCAATTATGACAATTGAAACTTTCGAAACAGTTGAAGAAGCCATCGCACTCGGTAATGACACAATTTATGGATTATCTGGTGCGGTGTGGTGCGAAGATAAAAAAATCGCCAATCGCGTTGCAGGGGCACTTCGCCACGGCACAATCTGGGTAAATGATTTTGGTCCATATCGTCCGCAGGCAGAATGGGGCGGATTTAAAGCCTCAGGCGTTGGTCGCGAATTAGGTGAGGCTGGATTGGATGAATACCTTGAAATTAAACACATTTGGACCAACAATGAGCCTGCGCGTTCCGGCTGGTTCGCCGATCCGCAGTAAGTAAGAAAGATTTTAGGGGAGAGAACATGAGCTCAGCTGCACCGATGATTTCAGTTCGAAATCTCTGGAAAGTATTCGGAAATAATCCAGAAAAAGTTATCGGATCTCCTGACGCTCTTTTGTCTCGCACAGATTTACGCGCAAAGACTGGCAACACAATTGCAGTGCGCGATGTTTCATTTGATGTTGCACCCGGTGAAGTTTTCGTTGTGATGGGTTTATCCGGCTCAGGTAAATCAACTCTTGTTCGTTGTATGACTCGTTTGATCGAACCAACCCAAGGACAACTTCAATTTGAAGGTGAAGACATTCTCAAAGTGGATGAAAAGCGTCTGCGCGAATTACGCAAGAGTCGTTTCTCTATGGTCTTTCAGCACTTTGGTTTGCTGCCACACCGCAAAGTAATCGACAACATTGCTTACTCACTCGAAATTAACGGCGTTAAAAAGGATGCACGTCATGCGCGCGCAAATGAAGTTATCGAACTCGTTGGCCTGCAAGGTTATGCACACGCGTATCCAGAGCAACTCTCTGGCGGTATGCAACAGCGCGTTGGTTTGGCTCGAGCACTTGCCGTAGATCCTCAAGTTTTATTCCTTGACGAACCATTTAGCGCTCTTGATCCATTGATTCGCCGCGACATGCAACAGGAAATCATTCGTTTGCATCACGAACTTGGAAAGACGATGGTCTTTATTACTCACGATTTATCAGAAGCTGTAAAGGTTGGCGATCGCATTGCAATCATGCGAGATGGCGCAATCGTTCAGATCGGAACACCGGAAGATCTCGTTGCAAACCCAGCCGACGAATACGTTGCTAACTTCGTGCGCGATATTGCGAAGTCTCATGTTCTAACTTTGAAGCACTTAGCTAGAAAAGCTGAACCAGGTGATGCCACCGATGGACCAGAACTTGCAGCTAATACGATCATTCGCGATGCCGCTCAAGTAATTTTGCAATCCCACAAGCCAGTACGAGTTAATGACAATGGCACAGCTCTTGGAATTGTTTCTAGTGAGGATGTTTTGCGGTTAATTTCTGGTGGCGCTTAATGAAGGTTCGTAAGTCCTATCTTCTTCTTGCCTCAGTAACTGTATGGATATTGCTCGGCCGTCTACTCAACGGCACACACACTCTGCAAATTGCCACCTATGAGAACACTGCATTCACCTCTTACGTTGGTGAAAAGGCTTTAGATTTTCGTGGAAATCGAACTGAAAGCACCGCATTCATTTATTTTTTCAATCCTATTCGTGGGGCAATTGATGGCTTTGTTCAGCTAATCAGAAATCTCATTGCCGTCCCAGCGCCCAACTCTGTTATTCCAATTATTGGTTGGTTGGGTGTGGTTGCAATTGTTGCTTTTGCAGTTTATGCAACAAGCCAATGGCGAACTGCGCTTTTATCGGTTTCACTTCTACTAGCGTGCGGTGCGCTAGGCATGTGGCAGTTCACGATGGATTCAATTGCAATGACTCTGGCCGCAGTACTTCTCTCACTAGCAATAGGAATTCCGCTAGGAGTATGGGCAGGTTTATCCGATCGAGTCCTAAAGATCTTCACGCCCTTTCTAGATTTAGCGCAGATCTTGCCGACCCTTGTTTACATGGCACCTATCGCACTCGTATTTATGATTGGCGCTGCCTCGGCAACGATTGCAACGATGATTTATTCCATTCCAATTGCAATTCGTATTACAAGCCATGCGATTAGAAATTTGAATCAAGCTCCCGTTGAAGCAGCTGAGTCAATGGGTTCAACGCGAATGCAAAAATTGTCCAAAGTTCAAATTCCAATGGCTAAGCAGATGATTGTGCTTGGCGTTAATCAAACTGTGATGGCCGCCGTTTCATTCGTGGTTATTGCAGCCCTGATCGGTGCACCTGGACTTGGTAAGCCTGTTATTGAAGCGTTGATTATTCGAAACGTTGGGCAGGGCTTTGTAGCTGGTTTTGCAGTTGTTTTCTTAGCGATTTTGCTCGATCGCAGCACTAGCGCAGCAGCAAAGCGTCAAGATTCATTTATACCAAAGACTGAGAAGCAGATTAAAACTAAGCGCATCACATTAATTGTCGCTGGAATCCTGGCACTTGTTTCTGTCTTTTTATCTCGCACACTCTTGTGGGCTGCAATCTGGCCAAAAGAAATCACCATTGCGCCTCAAGTCGCAAAAATAACTAATGATGCAACGGCTTGGATTTTAGAAAACCTCACAATATTTACTGTTGGATTTAAAGACTTAATTTCCTACGCTTTTCTCAATCCTCTAGAAACACAACTTGCTGCATCTCCTTGGTATGTGACAGTTGCAATGATTGTGGCCCTTGCTCTCATTATTGGCGGAACACGAACAGCCATATTGGCATTCGTTCTAGCGATGGCGATTGTGTTATCTGGTCTTTGGTATGAAGCAATGTTGACTCTGACCCAGACAATTGTTGGATGCTTACTCACCATGATCATCGGTCTAGCCCTTGGTATTTGGACTGGTCGCAGTGATCGAGCAGAGAGAGTATTGCGTCCATTCTTAGATGCCGGACAGACACTTCCAGCATTTGTTTATTTAGTACCGATGTTAGGTTTGTTCGGTCCTACTCGTTTTACTGCTATTGCAACTGGCATTGTTTATTCCATTCCAGTTGTTGTAAAGATTGTCTCCGAAGGTATCCGCGCAGTTCCACATTCACTGATTGAAGCTGCAACTGCTGCGGGATCAACAACTCGCCAAATTATTACGAAGGTGCAATTGCCGGCTGCAAAGAAAACTATGTTGCTTGCAACGAATCAAGGTTTGATTTATGTATTAGCTGTTGTTGTTATTGGTGGCTTTGTCGGCGCGGGCGGTCTGGGTTACTTGGTAATCGCTGGAAACTCCAAGCCAGAGCTTCAAGGCAAGGGCTTAATTGCCGGAGTTGCCATCTTGCTCCTGGGCGTTATTTTCGACCGGATTATGCAGGCCGGCGCCCGTCGTTCCTCATAACAACTGCATAACTTCTGCAAAATAGCCCCGAAAAGTACTAGTGCTCTCAGCATCTCAGCCCTAGGCTTCGAGCAATACATAAACTCATTAGGAGGGTTAATGAAATCACTATTCGGTCGCCGTTCGGCAATCGTTACAGCTGCAATTGCAACAGCAATTGTTCTATCAGGTTGCAGCAGTGTTAATGATTCAGCAAGCGAAGCATCAGGAGATTGCGGTTCTTACGCAATTGCAATGCACGCATGGGGCGGTTACACAGCTTCAGCACAGGTTCTTGCAGAAGTAGCAAAGCAAGAATTGGGTTGCACAATTACACAGACAACTCTTGAAGAAGGCCCAGTCACTTATGACGCAATGGAAGCTGGAACAATCGACGTGGTTATCGAAGATTGGGGCGGCGGACGCTGGAAAGAATGGACCGATCGCGGAGCTGTAGTTGAAGCTGGCGAAAACGGAAACATTGGAATTATCGGTATGTACGTTGCTCCATGGATGGTTGAAAAGTATCCAGACATCACTGATTCAAAGAACTTGAACAAGTACGCATCATTGTTTAAGACTGCTGATTCAGGTGGCAAGGGTGCATGGTTTGAAGGCCCAACTGGTTACACAACTATCGGTGAGAAGATGGTTTCAGCTAACAAGTTGAACTTCAAAGTTATCTTCTCTGGTTCAGAAGCTGCGCTAGTTGACGGTTTCATCAAGGCAGAAAAGAACAAGACACCATTCATTGGTTATGCATGGCAGCCTTGGACACTTCACTCAAAGCTTCCAACACTTGAAGCAGCTCGCGTTAACTTCCCAGCTAATGACTGGAGCGATCCAGCAAAGGCAAGTGGACTAACTGATTACCCATCAACACCACTGCTTAAGTTGATCTCTAAGAAGCTCAACGACGCTAATGATTCATTTACTTCACTTGTTAAGAACTTCAAGTGGACAAATGCTGATCAGAACGGCGTAGCAGCTGATCTTGAGAACGGTATGACAGCAGAAGAAGCAGCGAAGAAGTGGATCACTGCTAATCCTGAAACTGTTGCTTCATGGACAGGTAAGTAAGAGAAAAAATCCTAAGAAGCAAGGCCCTTACTCGGTGAAAACCATTGAGTAAGGGCCTTGTTTTATTAGTAGACTTTCGCCCATGAGTACGCAATATGACTACATCATCGTTGGTGGCGGATCCGCAGGTTGCGCGCTCGCTAATCGCTTGAGTGCAAACCCGGCACATAAAGTTTTGGTTCTAGAAGCTGGCCGTCGCGATTACAAGTGGGATGTTTTTATTCATATGCCTGCAGCGCTCGCGTTTCCAATTGGCAGCAAGTTCTATGACTGGATGTATGAATCCGAACCAGAACCATTTATGAATGGTCGCAAGATTTATCACGCACGTGGAAAAGTTTTAGGCGGTTCGTCTTCAATTAATGGACAGATTTGGCAGCGCGGAAACGCCCTTGATTATGAGCGTTGGTCAAAAGATAAAGGCATGCAGAATTGGGATTATGCACACTGCTTGCCATATTTTAAGAAACTCGAGAATTGTTTAGCAGATCCAAAGAATCCTTTCCGTGGCGATAACGGACCACTTAAATTAGAACGCGGCCCAGTTAAGGGTCCACTCTTTGAAGCATTCTTTAAAGCAACAGAGCAAGCGGGCTATCCACGTACTGATGACGTCAATGGATATCGTCAAGAAGGTTTCGCAGCATTTGATCGAAATGTTTATCGCGGTCGCCGCCTGAGTGCTGCCCGTGCTTATTTATATCCTGTTCTAAAGCGCAAGAACTTAACTCTAAAAACAAGAGCACACGTCACCAAGGTTTTATTTGAAGGTACAACTGCAACTGGCGTAGAAGTAATGATCAAGGGCAAGAAGCACACCTTTTCTTCTAAGGAAGTTATCTTGTGTGGCGGCGCCATTAATACACCACAAATTTTGCAGCTCTCTGGAGTTGGCAATCAAGAAGATCTTTCAAAGCTCGGAATTAAAGTTGTGAAGCATTTGCCTGGTGTTGGCGCTAATTTGCAGGATCACCTCGAGGTTTATGTTCAGTACAAGTGCAAGCAGCCTGTATCTCAACAACCAATTACACAATTCTGGCGCCGTCCATTTATTGGTGCAGCTTGGTTATTCTTTAGAAAAGGACCAGGTGCTTCAAATCAATTCGAAGCTGGCGGATTTACTCGAAGCAATGAAGACGTTGCATATCCAAACTTGATGTTCCACTTCTTGCCTCTAGCTATTCGCTATGACGGAAGTGGACCTACTAGTGGTCACGGGTACCAAGTACACGTCGGCCCAATGTATTCAGATGCTCGTGGATGGTTAAAGATCAAGAGCACCAATCCATTTGATAAGCCCGCAATGCAATTTAATTATCTTTCAACAGATCAAGATCGCCGTGAATGGGTTGAAGCTGTCCGCGTTGCTCGAAACATTTTGACTCAACCTGCGATGGATCCTTTCAACGAAGGAGAAACTTCTCCAGGCGTATCTGTTTCAACAGATGAAGAAGTATTGGATTGGGTACGTAAAGACGCAGAGACTGCGCTGCACCCTTCTTGCACAGCAAAGATGGGCACCGATGAAATGTCTGTTGTAGATCCAGAGACAATGAAGGTGCACGGAGTAAATGGTTTACGTATTGCTGATGCATCTGTCTTCCCATACGTCACCAATGGAAACATCTATGCGCCCGTGATGATGGTTGCTGAAAAGGCTGCAGATTTAATTCTTGGCAATACTCCACTGCCACCAGAGAACATCGAGTTCTACCGCCATGCTAAAAGATGAAGAGATAGATAACGCTCCTTCATCGATTGCAAAAGTTAAGGTACAAAAATCAGATTCACTAGATGTCTCATCTGACTCTGTTGTTGTCGAAGAACCACTTGAAATCAGACTTAAGCAAGGTGATCACGAAGAACAACTCGGCATCACAATGCGAACACCTGGCGCTGACCTCGAACTCGCTGCAGGTTTTTTGTGGGGCGAAGGATTCTTAAGTAATCCACATGAGTTAATGCAGGTAAAGGTTTGCGCAGATCGCTCTCTTTCTCCACGTCAACGTGCAAACGTAGTGATCGCCGAAATCACTGCCGATGCTCCAAAGCCGCCACGTTCTATGGAGCGCCGATTCACAATGACATCTGCATGCGGAGTTTGCGGATCTACAAACATCTCTGACTTACATGCACGTGGCATCAAAAAAGTCGCACCAACAACTCATTCGCTATCCGAACTCGCAGGCATGACAGCACTTCTTGATGGCCGCCAAGCAATCTTTTCAAAGACAGGCGGCTTACATGCTGCAGCGTTGGTCAATCCGCAAGGTAAAGCCGTATATGTTCGAGAAGATGTTGGTCGCCACAACGCCGTAGATAAAATCATTGGCGCAGCTTTAATGGCGGGGGAGTTGCCCTTAAGTAATTGGACAGTAGTTGTTTCAGGTCGCGTGGGTTATGAAATTATCCAAAAGTCAGTTGCTGCAGGTGTTTCAGCACTTGTTGGTGTCAGTGCACCAACATCTCTTGCAATTGATCTTGCTCACGAATTTGGGTTAACTCTTATGGCTTTTGCCAGAGATGGCAAAGCTAAGCAGTTCTTGCCGAGTTAGATTTTAAAGGGTTTAGGACACGCGCTGATCTTTGGTACGCGCACCTTTGCGATTACAGTTCCTTCGCAAGGATGCACATTCTGCGCAATGCCTAAATCAGAGGCGACAGATAAGAAGATAAAAGCGTCTTCGTAGGTAAAGCCCCAGTGATTAACCAGTAAACCTGCAGCCTCTTCACACGCCAACTTCATGGCTTCCTGGATATCTTCGACAGCAACTCCATGTGTAATCCATGAATCAGCAGTTTCAGTGACAGGAAAATCAGTCGTAATTGATTTGATGACATTTACTTCAATCAGAACATCGCCACCGATTTCAACACCTGTACCGCATATTTCTCCATCGCCCATGGATGCATGCATGTCTCCAATACCTAAGAGCGCACCAGAGTGTTTCACGGGCAGATAAATAGTTGAACCAATCTTGTTCATGTTGTTATCTAGATTGCCACCGTGTTTTCCTGCAGGCATTGTAAGAATTGAGCCAGTTGCAGGTGCAACACCAATTACACCAAGCATTGGACTGATAGGAAAAGAAACCTTTTCATTCATCGTGATTACGCCATCTTTAACATCAAAGAAAGTTCCGTACGGTCCTTTAGCTTTTTGATGTAACTGACCTTCCCCTGGCGAAAAGCGAGCGGCACCACGAGCTTCAGTTTTAATATCAATAATTGTTACTGCCAATGTGTCGCCAGGTTCGGCGCCTTCAATATAAATCGGACCTGTTGCTGGATTAACTTGTGAGTCATCAATAACTTTTGTTAAGTCAGCATCGACAAGGACTTGTCCCTTGTAACAATCCCATGTCTGCACGTGAATGCGCTCTCCTGCGGCTACACGAAGGGCTGGAGTGAATTCGGCACCGAAACTCTGGGTGTGATGATCACGGGATAAATAGTGCTTGGCGGTGGGATACAGAGTTGTCATGGCGGTAAATCTATCTTCATTTTCACTTCACATGCCAGATACAACTGGGGCAGAATAAGCATACTTATTGGACTCGTCTTGAACTCCTTGGAGGATGCGTGAAATACGAAGCAGATCATCACATCGGTAAAGACCAACATGTGTGGGCATATTCAGCGAATATGGAACCGGTGTTAAGAGTTAAATCTGGCGCAACGATTCACTTAGAAACGTGGGATTGTTTTACAGGTCAGGTTCAAACCGAAGATGACACCGTAGAAAAATTAGATTTAGCGCGAGTAAATAGTGCAACGGGTCCAATCTATGTAGAAGGCGCTGAACCTGGAGATTCACTCTCAGTAACACTTCACCGCATTGATCCAGGTCCACAAGGCGCAGGAATGGTTATTCCGGAGTGGGGCCAACTCATTCACAAAGCAAAATCACCTGCAACAAGAATTTTCAAAGTTAAAGATGGCATCGTTCACATGAATGATCGCGTTTCATTTCCAGCAGTACCAATGCTCGGTGTAATTGGTGTTGCACCAGCAGAGGGTGAAATTGCAACATTTGCAGCCGGTCCTCATGGTGGAAATATGGATGATCACTTCAATCGCGTTGGATCAACTGTTCACATGCCTGTATTCCAAAAGGGAGCACTGCTTGCAATTGGTGACATGCACGCATCGATGGGAGATGGCGAAATCTCAGGTACCGGTGTTGAAATCGGGGGAGATGTTTTAATCGAAGTTAATGTAATTAAAGGTAAAGCAGGACGCTGGCCAATTACAGAAACAGCAGATTCATGGTTTACGCACGGAACAACAGATGCTGATCTCAACGAAGCAATCAAATTAGCGTGTGAAGAAGCTGCGCAATTATTGGTCGAGCAGTGGGGCTTTACTTGGGAAGATGCTTTCATCTTCTTATCTGTTGCAGGAGATGTCGGAATCGCACAGTCATGTCATCCATCTCCAGGTTCAAAAATTGCACGTATGCGCGTTCCGAAGATCGCTGCATGTCCACGACCATTTAAAGGAATGTAAATCATGAGTGAGATGAAATGGCAGCACGGCAGCACTTGGTATCGAGTAGTTGGCGATCTAAAGAGTTCAAAGACTCCCGTAATGGTTTTACATGGCGGACCAGGCGCCGGCCATAACTATTGCGAACCAATCGCTGAAGTATTGGCTCAAACAGGTCGCGCAGCTGTTTTGTATGACCAAATTGGTTGTGGCAATTCAACGCACTTACCGGATAAGCCAAAAGAGTTCTGGACTCCAGAGTTGTTTATGGAAGAGCTAGTACTTCTTACAGAGCACCTCGGTATTTCAAACAAATACAACATTGTTGGACAATCGTGGGGCGGAATGCTCGGTATGCAATTCGCAATCCAAAAGCCAAAGGGATTAAACGCACTCGTTGTCGCAGATTCACCTGCGAGCATGGAAGTCTGGGTATCGGAAGCAAACAAACTGCGCAAAGAGTTACCACCAGAAGTTGAAGCAACACTTCTTAAGCACGAAGCAGCTGAGACAACTGAAGATCCTGAATACATTGCAGCAGTGGACGTTTTCTACTCACGTCACTTGTGCCGAATTCCACAACCACCATATGTTGTCGCAAGTTTTGAACAACTAGCTGCAGACCCAACTGTTTATCACACGATGAATGGACCAAGTGAGTTCCACGTAATTGGTTCGCTCAAGCACTGGGATATTCGTCCGCAACTCAAAGAGATTAGCGCACCTACTCTCTTGGTCTCTGGTCAATATGACGAAGCAACACCGGCAATGGTTAAGGAGATTAACGGCTTAATTCCAGGATCTAAATGGGAGTTATTTGCTGAGTCATCCCACATGCCACACGTTGAAGAGCCTGCGAAGTTTAAGAGAGTTGTTGCTGAGTTCTTAGATTCACACGACTAAATTACAAGCAACATCAACTGCGCCAACACGGCGTAGCTCTGGCTCGCGTGTGCTGCACTCTGGCACTGCAATTGGGCAGCGTGTGTGGAATGAACAACCACTCGGACGATTAAGTGGAGATGGAATATCTCCAGTCAAAATCTGACGCGTGCTCTGTGCGCTCTGATCGATACGTGGATTCGCCGATAACAACGCCTTTGTATATGGATGTTGTGGGTTGTTATAGATCTCTTCAACTGAACCGAGTTCGACAATCTTTCCTAAATACATCACAGCAATGCGATCTGAAATATGGCGAACCACCCCAAGATCGTGAGCCACAAATATGTAGGTCAACTTCATCTCATCTTGTAGCTCTTTAAAGAGATTGAGAACTTGTGCCTGAATAGAAACATCCAGTGCGCTCACTGGTTCGTCTGCGATGATTAACTCTGGCTTGAGAGTAAGGGCGCGAGCGATAACTACGCGCTGACGTTGACCTCCTGAGAATTCGTGAGGATATTTCTCATAAGAGTTCTTATCTAGTCCCACTTTTTCGAGAAGTTCGTGGGCACGTGCGCGACGTTCATCTTTGCTCACGCCGTGAATGCGCATTGGTTCTTCAATGATTGCGCCAATCTGGCGACGTGGATTAAGGGATGCGTAAGGATCCTGAAAGATGAATTGAATCTCTTTACGCAATGGGCGCATGGCAGCTAATGACTTCTTAGCAATGTCATTGCCCTTATAAATAATTTCACCAGAAGTTGGGGTATCGAGCCTTGAAATGATTCGTCCAAGAGTTGATTTACCGCAACCTGACTCTCCAACAATTCCAAGAGTTTCACCTTGAACTAAGTTAAATGAAACACCATCGAGTGCTGAGACTCTGTTCTTGCGACCAAAGCCACCACCGCTTGTTTCATAAATTCTGCTGACATTATTAACTCTTAAAATCTCTTCACTCATGATGCACCTCCCTTACTGAGAAGGAAACAGGCCGCGCCATATCCATTGGAGTCTGAAACAAAAGTAGGTTGTTCTGTACACGCTGCGTGCGCCGATGGGCAACGTGTTCTAAATGCGCAACCACTTGGCAAATTAAGCAATGATGCTGGTTGTCCGGAGATGGCTTCAAGACGAGAAGTGCGAGCACGATCTACTCGAGGCACAGAGTTCATTAATCCCTTTGTGTAAGGGTGCTGCGGATTAGCGAAGAGCGAACTCTTTGTTGAGCGCTCAACCATGCGACCGGCATACATAACCAATACTTCAGAGGAGAGCTCGGATACAACGCCCATATCGTGAGTAATGATGATGATGGAAGAGTTATAGGTCTTACGTAATCTTTCTAATAAATCCAGAATCTGTGCCTGAATGGTTACATCCAACGCAGTGGTTGGTTCATCGGCAATTAATAGTTTTGGATTTAAAGAAAGCGCCATTGCAATAATTGCGCGCTGCCTCATTCCGCCAGAGAACTCATGTGGGTATTGATCTACGCGCTTTGCTGGATCTGGAATTCCAACCTCTTCTAGAAGTTCGATTGCACGAGCCTTTGCATCTTTATCTGAAATATCGCTATGTAGTTGCAACTGTTCGCGAATATGCCAGCCGATTGTGTACACAGGTGTTAGCGCAGTCATTGGATCTTGGAAAACCATCGCAATATTTTTACCGCGAATAGCACGTAGCTCTTCATCGCTTTTCTTCAGTAAATCTTCGCCGTTGAATAGAACTTCGCCAGTGATTTCAGCGTTGTCATCTTTAATTAATCCCATAACAGCGCTCATGGAAACGCTCTTGCCCGAACCTGATTCGCCAACGATGCCGAGAACTTCACCGTGATTAATTGAGAAAGAGAGATTGTTTACTGCGCGAACGGTGCCCTTGCGAGTCTTAAAGGAGACGCAGAGGTTTTTAACTTCTAATAGTTTTTCAGCCACGACGCACCCGCGGATCTATCCATGCATAAACCAAGTCAACGATGGCATTTGCAATAACAATAAAGAAGGCCGCATACATCACCGTTGCCATAATCAGCGGTAGGTCAAAGTTTTGAAGCGCAGTAAAAGTAAGTCGACCAACGCCTTGAATACCGAAGACGACTTCAGTGAGTAGCGCAGACCCACCGACGAGGGCACCAAAGTCCAAACCAAAGAGTGAAACAACAGTTATAAGACTCATACGGCTGGCGTGCTTAATCAGAATGCGTTTTTCACCAGCACCTTTAGCGCGTTCAGTCTTTATGTAATCTTCTTGCATCAAACCAACAATTTCGCTGCGGATAACGCGAATATAAATACCGGCGTACAAAATTGAGAGTGTAAGCCAAGGAAATAGAAGACCTAAGAACCAACCGCTAGGACTTTCGGTAAATGGAACGTAACCCAGGGGAGGCACCCATCTAAATAATGTTGCGTGCAATCTTCCTTGCGTTATTAAGTTGACCACCTCGCCTAGCCAATACACAGGTAGAGATACTCCAACGATTCCGATGATTCCAATTGCAGGATCAACCCATGACTTACGCATTCCGGCGGCCGTTATTCCCAGAGCTAATCCAAGAACGAGCCAGATAAGTGCTGCGCCAAAGACAAGGGAGAGAGTTGCTGGAATTGCTTGTGTCAGTTGCGGCCACACTTCTGCGCCGCGGTTTACATAAGAAGTCAGATCGCGATCAATGAATAAGTGCTTCATCATCGATACATAACGAATGTGAATTGGTTTATCTAAATCAAAGGTTGCACGTACTTGTTGCAGAGTTAATTGATCTGCATTTCGACCTGCGATGCGCGCTGCTGGATCTACACCAGGGGTTGCAAAAAAGATCAGAAAAACCAAGATACTGATGGAGACCAGTACGAATACGGCAGCTGCAAGGCGTTTAAGAATAAATCGCGTCAAAATGCACCACGCAGACGAGCTTTTGGATCAAGTGCATCGCGCACTGCATCACCTAATAAGTTAAGCGCGACAGCTGTTACAACAATGAATAAACCAGGCATGAGAGCAACCATTGGTCGCGTATACAAAAGGCCTAATCCATCTTTAATGATTGTTCCCCATGAAGCATCTGGTGGCTGCACGCCAATAGATAAGAAGGAGAGCGCAGACTCTGTAAGCATTGCAAGGGAAACCATCAGTGGGATAAAGACCAAAACGCTAGGAATCACATTTGGCAAAATCTCGCGGAAGATAATTGTTGCGTTCTTCGCACCGCCGCCAATTGCTGCTTTAACAAATTCGCGTTCACGTAGTGCAAGAACTTGTCCGCGAATTGGGCGCGCAACATATGGAACATAAACAAGACCAATAATGATGATCGGTAAATATAAAGATCCCGCTTCAAGGGAGATTGGCCCCCATTTAAATCCGCTTGTCAGAAGTACCACGGAGAGCGAGATAGATAAGAGGTAAACAGGAAATGCCCAGATAACATCGAGGACTCTTGAAATTACGGAGTCAATGACTTTGCCGGAATAGCCAGCGATGACACCGACCAGAGTTGCAACAATAAGAGTGAGTGCGGCTGCTGAAAAACCAATTAGTAAAGTATTAGTACCGCCGTATAACAAACGTGCTGCAACATCGCGGCCTTGGTTATCTGCACCTAAGAAGTAAGGGCCGATCTTCCATGTAGGTCCTATGGGATTAACACCGAGCTTAAGACCTTCAGTTGATTGTTGTAATACCTGAACTTCAACACCATCTAATACGACGGTTCCGTTAATGGTTGAAACGAATGGATCTGTCTTTGAAACAAGTGATGCGTAGAGCGGAGCAGCAAGAGTGAGTGCAACGACGATGATTAACATCGTTGAAGCAACCCAGGATCTACGGTCACGAACCAGCGTTCGAAGAGCAATTTTGCCCGGACTCTCCGAAGAGAGATCGAACGCTGGTTCGTGCGTAGTCATTTAGTTACTTCACCTGCAGTTGGCTAACCAACATGTAGAACTGCTTGGAGAAGTTGTAGTTCTTTACACGAGCACCCAAGAAGTCAATCTGCTTTGGTGTAAAGGCAACAGCTACAGGAGCTTCGGCCATGACCGCTTGGTCAATTTCGCCCCACTCTTTATCTGCCGCTGCTTGATCAGTTACGCCAAGTTCCATCGCTGCAATCATGCGCTTGTTAATTGCTTTGTTGCAATATCCAGCCATGTTGATTGATGAATCTGAACCAGGTGTAAATGATTCACAACCGAGCAAGATGTACAAGAAGTCCATCGCTGCTGGGAAATCTTGGTACCACTGAGATACCGAGATCTGAACCTTGTTCTTTGTGTTCTGAATGTATGTGAATTGAATATTTCCAGAAATTGGCTTCAAGGTTGCCTTGTAACCGATCTGGTTTAGAACGCTCTGGATGTATTCACCCATCTGCTTATTCACTTCATCATCAGATACAACAATGCCAACCTTTTGGCCAGCTGTTCCTGACTCCTTAACGAGTTGCTTTGCCTTTTCAATATCTGGCGCAGTCCAACTTGTTGCTGGAGATTCAACAGAACCGCCTGCAGTGTATTGGCAGAAGTCCTTGTGTCCTGGGAATCCTGGTGGCAAGAAAGTACAAGCAGGTGATGCCAGTTGTTCTCCACCGAAGATCTTTACCATTGCATTGCGGTCAAGTGCGTAGTTAACGGCTTGACGTGCTTTAACGTTATTAAATGGTGCAATGTTGTTATTCATTGGCAAGTACCACATAGCAGTCAATGTGTGAACATTGATCTGATTTGGAAGCTCAGTGCCGATTTCAGATAAACGGTCTGCAGGAATTGGATCGTACATCCAGTCTGCTTGAGCGTTCTTTACAGCGTTTACTTGTGCTTCAGCTGTTAGACCGAATTGGTAAACGATTTCATCTGGGTAACCAGCTGGTTGTGCTTCGCGGTTCCACTCTTTGAAGTTTGGATTGCGAACCATCTTAAGTTCCTTGTTTGGATCATATGAAGCAAACATGTAAGGACCTGTTGTAGGAATTGGAGTTGTACCCGCATCCTTTGATGGTGCATCTGCAGGAAGAATTGAAGCGTGTGGCAACGCAAGCTTGTAGTTAATTGTTGCATCAGCAGCAGTTAACTTAATTACAATCTTGTTTGTTGCTTCGTCAACGATAATTCCTTGATCCAACTTACAAGTAGCAGGCTTTGCTAAACATGCGTCTGCTCCAATGATTCCGTTATAGAAACCACCAGCTGTTGGTGAAGAAACTTTGAAAATACGCTCATATGAAGCCTTGACGTCATTAACTGTAACGTCGCGACCATCTGAGAATTTAATGCCCTTACGCAATGTAAATGTAAGAGTCTTTCCACCGTCACTGAGTTCTGGTAGAGCTTCTGCTAAATCTGGAACTGTTTCGAATGACTTAGGTCCATCTACTTTTCTAAATGCAAGCAAACCATCGTATGTTGCCTGGTATAGCTGCCAGAATTGAAGTGTGTAGTTAATGTGTGGATCTAAAGTTCCAGCTGCACCTTTTGCAACGAGAGTAAGAGTTCCACCAGCTTTTGATGCGTCATACGGCGCAAGCGCACCTTCTTGACCTTGCGCACTTGATCCTGAACCACTGTCAGAACTCGAGCTACCACATGCACTGAGAACAAAGCTCAGGGCGATGAGAGATACGAGCGTTCTAGAGCGTCTCATTCATCCTCCTTGTTGGTCCCCATATGCGGGGCTTGGGAGGCAAATACTTACAGTAAATAGGTATAAGCGCTAGATGTAATTCTGTAAAAACTAGCGAGTACTCTTAAACAATGAGCGAAAACAAAACTCCTCGCGTTAATTCGGGCAAAATCGTTGGTCAAGTGGACGCAACGCAGATGCCGCGCTATGGGGGCATCGCGACATTCGCACTTTTGCCACAGATCAGTGAAGTCACTGATGTTGACGTAGCAATTGTTGGTGTGCCATTTGATTCAGGAGTTTCATATCGCCCGGGCGCACGTTTTGGTCCAAGCCATGTGCGCGAAGCTTCTCGTTTACTGCGTCCATATAACCCTGAAACAAATGTTTCACCCTTTGCAACGCAACAAGTTGTAGACGCAGGCGATTTTGCTGCAAACCCTTTTGATATCGAAGAAGCAATTTCTAGTATTCATAAAAACTATGACCAGCTTGCAGAGCGCGCAAAGAAGATTGTGACAATCGGGGGAGATCACACGATTACGCTGCCAATCTTGCGCTCACTCAAAGCAAAACATGGACCAATTAGCGTCGTGCACTTTGATGCTCACCTTGATACATGGGATTCATACTTTGGCGCCGATTACACACACGGCACAACATTTAGACGTGCAAGTGAAGAGGGATTGTTGGATCCAGAAGGCTGCATGCATATTGGTATTCGTGGCCCGCTGTATGCGGCAAAGGATTTAACTGATGACAAAGCACTTGGTTTTCAGATTTTCTCTAGCGTTGAATTTCAAGACCTTGGAGTTGCTGCAGCAATTCAAAAAATGAAGGCACGAGTTGGTAATCGTCCTACGTATATAAGTATTGATATCGATGTGCTCGATCCTGCGCATGCACCTGGCACCGGAACACCAGAGGCGGGCGGACTTACAAGTCGCGAGTTGTTATCTGTATTGCGTGCAACAGCTGGAATGAATGTTGTGGGCGCCGACATCGTTGAAGTTGCTCCAGCTTATGATCACGCCCAAATTACTGGCATCGCAGCATCACATGTCATGTATGAATTAATTAGCGCATTTGCAGCAAAATAATCTGCATTCACGCTCAAATTAGTTAAAAAAACTAGTCAGTATCCAAGACATAGCCCTTATTGAGTTCTACCATTTTCCTTATGTCCGGATCCATCCGGGTACCTGTAAGGAGAATCAATGAGCTCGTCAAATAAAGCATTGGCACCTTCCCAAGTAGAAACACGAAGTGTTGACTTCGTTCCCCACGCAGAACGTTTTGGTAAGTCCCGCGATCTAGGAAACGTTTGGTTCGTAGGAAACGTAAACCTCACAGCTATGGCTACAGGTGTAGTTGCACTCTCATTGGGTGGAAACCTCATCTGGACAGTTATTGCAGTTGTACTCGGTTCACTCTTTGGAACATTCTTTATGGCATTTCACTCAGCACAAGGACCACAGCTTGGACTTCCACAGCTCGTGCAATCACGTGCTCAGTTTGGTTATATCGGCGCCGCACTCACTGTGTGGATCTTCGCCCTTGCTAACTACATTGCCTACAACACATCAGATGCGATTCTTTCAGGATCTGCAATGCATGAAATCTTTAAGATTCCTGCAGAACTCGGATTCTTTATTGCAGCAGCGGTTGCAACAGTTATTGCTATTTATGGCTACAGCCAGATTCACTTTGTTAACAAGGTTTTGTTCTGGCCTTCAATCATCGCACTCGGTGCAATGACAATCGGCGTACTTGTCCGTGGATCATTCCCAGCAGGCGCATTTGATCTTGGTAACTTCCAGTTGGCACCATTTATGACTGCCTTCGTAATCATCGCTGGCTTCCAACTTGGTTGGGCTCCATACGTATCTGATTACTCACGTTACCTTCCAGCAACAGAAGGCGTTCGCTCAACATTTAAGGCAACTTATATTGCGAGTGCGCTCTCAGGCGTTTGGGTATTCGGTCTTGGTGCACTTGCATCAGGTCCAAATGGAGAACTTGCACCAGTTGCAGCATTCAAAGAAGTAGGAGATTCAATCTTCAGTGGCTTCGGAACAATTCTTTTGATTGTTCTCTTGGCTGGTCTTCTAGTTGTTATGGCTGTAAATGCTTACGGCGGATCACTCACACTGATCTCAATGACAGACTCCATTAAGAAAGTTAACCCAACCAAGAAGGCTCGCTTAGTTGCACTTCTCATCATGGGTGTAACAGTGTGGGGTATTGCGCAATTCGTTGGTGAAGCTCGCTTTAACACTTTCTACGGAAACGCACTTGTCTTCTTGGCATACCTCTTCACACCATGGACAGCTGTTAACTTGGTGGATTACTTCTTCGTTCGCAAGGGCGTTTATGTAATCGGTGAAATCTTTAAGAAGGACGGAATTTACGGACGTTGGGGATGGCGTGGAAACACTGCATACATCATCGGTTTCGTAACAATGATTCCATTCTTCGTTACAACACCTTATGTAGGTCCAATTGCTAAGAGCCTAGGAAGTGTGGATTACTCACTCTTCGTTGGTCTGCCAGTCAGTGCAATTGCTTACTTAATCCTTGCTCGAGGTCTTGACCTTAAGAAGGAAGCAGCAATGGCTGCAGCAGAAGGCAACTTAACAAAGCACTAATTAAGTAAAACGGCAGAAGCCATTTACCTCGCTACTGAGCGGAGTAAATGGCTTCTCCGTTTTTATAAGTAAATAGAACATGCATATCGCTGACTGCATGCGGATCAATATCAAATGGATTCTTAGGCAAAACAACAAAGTCCGCGTTAAACCCTGGCGCTAAAGTGCCCCAGGTTTTTTCACCGTATGCCTGATAAGAAACTTCACTTGTATATGAAGCAAATGCTTCAGGCATTGTGATTGCCTCCGTTGGAATCCAGCCACCAGCAGGGGAGTGATCAGGAGTTTGTCTGTGAACAGATACAGGCAATCCTTCTAAAACAACTTCTGATGTAACAGGCCAGTCGCTACCGAATGCAACGCGCACGCCATCATCGATAAGTGAACGCAATTGATATTGACGCGCTGTTCGCTCTGGTCCAATACGTGGCGCAGAAGAAATTGCTTGCATTGGATCTTGGCGACACCACAGTGGACCAAAGTTTGCAATCACACCGAGCTGACGGAAGCGAGGTAAATCTGCTGCATCTAATAATTGAACGTGCACAATTGTTGGACGACGATCCCATGCGGGATTGGCTTTCTGTGCACCTTCGATTGCATCAAGTGCTGCGCGAATTCCAGCATCACCAATTGCGTGAATATGTGTTTGAAATCCTGCTTTATCAAATGCTGCAACTGCGCGTGAAAGTTCGGGCCATTGCCACACTGGCATTCCGTGACTGCATGGATCATCTGAATAAGGCTCGAGCATCGCTGCTGTGCCACCTTCGATTACACCATCTGCGAAGTACTTAATTGTTACTGCAGTGAGGTTTTTATTCTTAGATGAAGATTCAATCTGCTTACGCATTTCCAAGAAGTACGGCATATCTTTTTCCCACGTGCGCGGGTCTGCACGAAATGCCAAGTTAACGCCTTGAGTGAGCACGCCACGTTCTTCAGCTGCTAAATACGCTTCTGCCATACCTGGATCTACCCACGCGTCTTGCCACCATGTGATCCCAGATTGTGCATAACGTTCACAAGAATATTTAATCGCTTCAATTTCGCGCTCTAGTGATGGCTTTGGTGCATGATCCATAATTAAATTAACAGCGTCCCACTCGCGCATCGTGCCCATTGGCGAACCATCTTCGCGGCGTACAATTGTTCCGATTTCTAAATCAGGAGTATTTGCATCCACTCCTGCAGCCTTTAGCGCCGCCGTATTTACCCAGATGGTGTGGTAATCCATCGCATTAAGTACCACTGGACGATCTGGACAGACGTTATCTAATAACTTTGCATCAAAGTTTCCATTAGGCAACATCGCTGGGTCATATGTGCCACCGATAATCCACGGTAAATCTGGATTAGCTGCTGCAAATCTTTTTATTTCGGCAAGTATTGCGTCAACACTTGGTAAGTCTGTTACTTGTGGACCAAAGTGTTGGCGGCCACCAAAGATTGGGTGGCAGTGACCATCGCCAAATGATGGAGAAACAAATGCTCCGCCAAGATCTACAGTGGCATCATGGGCAGCGCTTAACGCGTCATCACCTGTTGCAACAATCTTTTGACCATCGACCAACATTGCACCAAATGTTTTCGCCTTGACCTGTCCTGGCCAGAAGGTTGCGTTAGTAAAGAGCGTACGTGTCATCAGATGTCCTTACTTGTTGATGTTTTTATACATAGATGGTCGACGAGTACTAAAGAATGGGAAAAGTGTAAGCCAATCGCGCTTTTGGTCTAGGTCTAGATCAGCCACAAGCACAGCAGATCCTTCTTGTCCCGCACGCGCAAGGATTCGTCCATATGGATCGCTAATAAAAGATGAACCGTAGAAAGTTATGCCATCTTCTGTACCTGTGCGATTAACGGCTGCGATAAATAATCCATTAGCAATTCCGTGGGCCACCATCATCTGGCGCCACAGTGGTTCGGTATCAAAATCAGGATGATCTGGTTCGGATCCAATTGCTGTTGGATAACAGAGTAAATCTGAATTTAACAAACCATATTCGCGGGCTAGTTCTGGAAACCATTGATCCCAACACGTTGGTGTTCCAACTGCCGCATCTTTAACCGAGACAACTGCAGGGGAAGAGTCACCTTGTTCGAAGTATTTATCTTCGTAATATCCAGCGGTCACTGGAATATGAGTTTTGCGCGTCTTTAAAACAACTTCACCACTTGGTGCCACAGTTACTGCAGTGTTGTACTTCTTTTCTCCCGCATCTTCATACAAAGAGATCACGACATGTGCACCGGATGCTCGAGCAAGTTCGGCTGCAAATGAAACACTCATGCCATTTTTATCTAATTTCTCAGGCTCGAAGTCAGCCTGCGCATCAGGACGAGTGCACGCATATGGATATAAAGATAACTCGGTCAAAATGATTAAATCAGGGGAGAACTCACTTGCTGCTTGCACTGCTGCAGTTATTTCTCTCTTCTGCTTTTCAACACTACCGTGCCACGGTTCTTGAATAGCAGCAATACGAAGTGGAGTGCGCTCTGGCGGCAATACTCGAGCCGGTGAATCTGGACCCTTATTGATATGAGTAATTACTTCGCGCATGTACTTAGTACTTCAGTATTCCGTTGTATAAATCTGGCTTACGATCTTTGCGCACATCATTTTTTGGAGTAATCGATGTATCTGTTGGCAATTCAACATCTGCGACCAATATTTGAATCTCATCCTCTGAATCACGTTCGGCAATAGCCTTGATGTTGCCTTCGAAATCTGTGATCACAGATGAAGAAACCCATGAGTGACCGCGTTCAGCACCAGAGCGATCTGCAGCAACTGCAACCATTTTGTTTACAGATGCCGCAGCTTGTACGCGCACTGCCTCCATTGGAGTTCCGTGAATAAGTTGTCCCAAATTAGGCCAATTAGTTGGCACCGCAAGCAACACCGCACGATCAAGCATTGCAAGGCGTACCCACTCTGGAAATTCAACGTCATAACAGACCATTGTTGCGATGCGACCGTGAGCGGTGTTTACAACCAAAGGTGGTTTCTCACCTGTCTTAAAGAATTGGTGTTCCTCGCCGAATAGATGAACCTTGGCATACCAACCAAGTAATCCAGTTTTATCAATGACAACGGATGCGTTGTATAAACGAGAATCAACTGAAAGTGCAAGGCCCGCAACGATGACAACATTATTTTTATGGGCAATCTCTTTCCACGTTGCGATGATTTCTCCGTCAAGAGTCGTACTGCGCTCCTGCACTTCAGATACGGCAGTAAAGGCATATCCAGAGTTCGTTAATTCAGGCAAAACAATTATTTGTGCGCCTTGCGAGATTGCATCATTAATCGCTTTGTTAGCTCGTGCAATATTTTGCGCAGGGTTTTCGATGTCTAAAGAGATCTGGCAAGCAGCCACCCGTGTCATAAGGCAAAACTATTAGCACCTGAGCCTTTCTACAAATAGAATAGGCATATGGAAATCCGCAAGGCTTGGAAGGGCGTTCCAAAGCCCGTGCGCCAAGTTGTCACACTTGTTATCGGTGGCACCCTGATTATTATCGGCGGATTACTCGTTGTTCTGCCAGGTCCCTTCACCCTTCCATTTATCTTTGCTGGGTTGCTCGTTCTAGCTGGCGAGTTTGTATGGGCTGAACGTTTCTTGGAAAGAGCAAAAGCGGAAGCTAAGAAAGCTGATCCACGAAAACTCTTTAAGAAAAAACCACCGCGTGAGAATTCGTAATATAGAAAAATCTGATCGCGCGCAGTGGGATCCGTTGTGGCAGGCATATTTAGTTTTCTACGAAACATCAGTTCCAGATAAAACAACTGATCTGACGTGGGATCGCTTCTTTGATTCAAGCCATGTATTTACAGGATTCGTTGCAGAAGAAGATGGAAAAATTCTTGGTTTTGCACACGCCATGTTGCGCCAGTCAACGTGGGAAAACGTAGGTGAGATGTATTTAGAAGATCTCTTTACCTTGCCCGAAGCGCGTGGCAAAGGTGTTGGCAGAGCACTGATCAATCACGTGAAAGAACATGCAATCGCAGTTGGTGCGGGCTGCATGTATTGGCAGACCAAGGCTGGAAATCAAACTGCTCGCATTTTGTATGACTCAATTACAAAAAATAATGATTATGTTCAATACATGATCAAGCTTTAGCTCTTTGGCGCTTCAATCTCTAACTTAGCAACCCGCGCAGATTCAATCGATGCAGGTGTTGGCTTTTTAGGTTCATCTTCTGCCAACTCTTTGAGCTGAGTACGCACACTCTTTAAAACAACATCTACACCTTCTTCGACGCAATTAATTGCCTGCGCTAAGAAACGATTGAATTCGCGACCTTGTTCGGCCCCGAGCAAAATGCCAGAAGTTTTCTGACGGTTGCTGACATGAAAAATATAATCTGATTCGTCATAGGTAGTGGATGCACCATTCCACTTTGCAAATGCCCACTCTTTAGTATTCATCTGGCCGTTAAATAAAACACGTTCAGTTGTTAATAGAACTTGTCCTACTTCTTTATACGCCTGAACTTCATCACCGGGTACAAAAGTTCCACGTGTTGCACCGACTCGATAACGGATACCAGCAACAAGCGGAATGCTAAAACCCGAAGAGGATCCGACATAGCGACCAGGTGTTCGCCCTGTTTCGTGCAACTGTCCTTGGCCTTGCCACAAAATGATTTCGCCTTTTTTCTGCACCGTATTATTTGGGACAGAGTCTTCGCCCTTAACAGCTAGCAAGAATGCTGCTTCGATCTTCTTAAAGATTTCGACATCTCTTTGCCAATCGGAGTATTCGAGTTGATATTGATTCAGAGCACTCTTGAGTGCTCTCTTTGCTTTGAAATCTGACCACCAACTCATGCCCGAAGTTTGGCATACCCCGCTGACAGGCACTAGTAATCAGCGGATTAACTACCTAAACTTTCACGCATGTTCGACGAACAGGCCTTGGGATTAGATGAGGCGTATTCGGTAAAGACGCCAGAAGATAATCGCCGTCTGTACGCAAAATGGGCTGCGACGTATGAATCATCCTTTGTTGATGCCAAGCAGTATCGATATCCAAAAGCGATCTCTGAAGTCTTTAACGAACACGTGCCAACTGATGCTGATGAAGTTGCTCGAGTTGTAGATATTGGTTGCGGTACTGGATTAACTGGAATGTATTTATCGCGGTTGCGTTCTCACTTAGCAATAGATGGTTTGGATATTTCACCTGAGATGTTGGCAGAGGCTCGGCAGAAAAAGCGCCTTGATGAATCAGCTGTTTACACAAACCTCAATGAGTGCGATCTAACACAACCTGTAGTAAACAATTTCGAACCATATGATGCGTTGATTTGTTCAGGAACATTTACCCATGGCCACTTAGGACCTGACGCACTCAAGAATGTTTTAGCACTTGTTCGTCCAGCAGGTTGGATTGTGATTGGCGTGAACAACGAACACTTTGAAGGTAAAGATTTCCAAGCGGAATTAGATTCATTGGCCGATGCCAAGAGAATTACAGCTCCCGAGATTTTGCGCATCGATGTTTATGAAAAGGGCAGCCCACACTTTGGTGACCAAGCGCGCGTGATTCTGGCTCAAATCCTCTGATGTCGGTGACTGCCTGTAACTTTGGTCCATGTTCGAATTCATAGCAATATTCCTGATCGTTTATCTCTTTCTTAACCGCAATAAACGAAAGAAGAAACCGCGCGGCTTAGATGCCGAACTCAAAGAGTTGGTTGAAAATTCAACAGATCCCACAGGCATTGGTCTAGACATCAAACGCTTTCTGTTATCTGTTATCGATGATGACAAGAATGATCGTGAGAAATTTAGCGATGCAAAGATTGCAGAAGCCCAAAGAATTCTAGATCGCGCAGGTCCTGCCGCTTTTTACTGGGTGACTGAAATTGCTGCACAGTTGACGTTGCTTGCGGCAGCTCAAATAAATGGAATCCCAACAAATGTAGATGCCGAACTCAAGGGCAGTGCAACGCCAGAAGATATTGTCAGAATTGTGGTGCAGCCTTAAATCGTTGTTGATGCGAGTAAATACCGAATAAATCGTTCAATCTATAACGTGGCAGCACATGGATAACTAAAGTAACCTCGCTCCCATGGCCAAAGCGAAGAAGTCTGAAGAGAACACAGTCCTTGCAGACTCTCTAGAAAATTGGGCCGAGAAACATCAAGTTTCGAAAGATCCATATGTAATCCGCTTAGCCCAAAGTTTGCGCACACGCCGAAATCTTTCTATGTGGGCATCGCTTAATCCAATGGAGTTCTTGCCTAACCCTGAAATCCACAAGATGCGTTCAGCAGACTCTCTTGTTCACTTTCTCTCAGTTATCCGTAACAGCATCGTCTTCTTGCCCGTTGCACTGACATGGATTGCCGTCAGTAAAGCTACCTCGGCGTTTTCGCTATACACAAGCAAGAACTCAATCGCCGTTGTGAACTTTCTAGAGTTTTGGCAGAACGGCTATGGCGTATTAGCCAAAGAGTGGACTATTGGTTTTGTTGCCTTCTTAGACTTTTTGTTGATTTTGCTAGTAATTCTTCTCACTCTAATCACGGCCTACTTATCGCGCCGTAATCAACACACGCGTGAAGATGCCATTGCCGAACTCGATCACGAGCGCACTGCTCTTGCACTAGATATTTCCGATTACTTATTCGCAAAGCAAGCAGTAACACCGCTGACCATGAATGCAAACATGGCCACCGCGCTTCGCCAATTGCTCAATGCAACAGATGCGCTAGATAAGAGCACGAAGGTTCTGGAGAAAAAGTTTAAAGAGCTGCCTACTCATCGCGATCTTTTAATGGAGATTAAAGCCATCAAGAACCAAATCTTTAAGCGAAACATCTGATGCGTGCACGAAGCAGTCACCAAGAAGCAGAAGATGCATCACACCTTGCTGGATGGATGTATGCCGACTTGCTGCTTGCGTTGATGGTTATTTTTCTAGCGACAATCTCGTTTGTGCCAAATCTTGCGAATTCAAGCTCTGCGGTCACGACTCAGATTAAACAGATTTCATCAGGCTATAACTACAACCGAGGGTTGTCATTGGTCTATAACGGCTTTGATTCCAATTTGATCGCCGATGACATAGCCAGCTTTAAAGTAAAAGAAGGTCTGCCCGAAGATGCTGAGATTATTTACGCCCAGATTCTCGGTGGCTTTGATCTAAAGACTGAAAGTGCTGATGAAGGAAAGCTGCGTGCGCTGGAATTTAGTATCAAGTTATCTAAAGATAATCCGCAGTTATTTGCAACGGCTGCAACAAATCTAGGTTCAAACTTACTTTTAAAACCTAATGAGATTGCATTACGCCTTACATTCGTGGCGAAGATTAAATAACTTACAGCCCCAGTACTTGAGCAATTGTGCCAATAAATGGCACCATAACGATTAACTTGCCATAAGCATCATTTGCATCAATTGTGTCTGTTGCAATCCCAGATTGAATTTCGAGCTTATCTTTATCAACTGCGCGAACAATTGCTAATACTGGGCTGGCTGTTTCATCCTTTGTGGTCACAAGAACTTTATTGCCCACTGCAAATTCATTAGCTTTCTTATAAACAACGATTCCAGATGAAGCAGAGCCGAGCGCATTCTTTAATCCTGAGTGTGGGTGAGACACGCGAATACCAAAAGCAAATGCCACAACGATGATCAGGGCTGCAATTGCAATTGGTTTTCTCATGGAATAAAGCATAAGGGGGTCTACTTCTTTTTACTTGTCTTAGCGGCTTTTTTAACAGGAGCTTTTGTAGGCACTTTAGTTGTCGAGGCACGCTTTGCCTCAGCTTTACTCGTAATCTTGGCGAGCCATTCATCGATATCAACATTTGAAGTGAATTCTTCAGGCTCATTCTTCTTCACAATTTCGATGCGCTTTGGAGCCTTTGATTTCAATTCCTTTAGTGCATTTACAAGAGGTGCAATATTGATACGGCTAATTAAAGCGCGCACGTCAACTCTGTTATTGGCAAATACCTTTGCTGGAGCAGGTGCTGCAACTGTTTGCGTTGCTTCTGCTTGCGCAGCCGCAACAACATTGCTCATACCTAACATCAAACGGCTAGTACGAGAATCTGGACGTCCAGTACCGCGCCATGTGGCAACTTCAATGACGGAGCCTTGTGACATCTTGCCGATAACCAACTTCTGGCCATCAGGAAGATCAATAACCAGGGGAGTATCCGAGATTGGCAAAGGCAGATTAGTTACTACCGGTGCACTCGGTGCTGATTTTTTCTTAGCCATGATGTCTCCTTGTTATTGTCATTCTGTAATCTCCACACCGATTGCTGGATCGAGAGCATCGATTGAGAAACCTCTTGTGGTGGATGATAAATAGAATGGGTCATATGCCACGTTGGTTGAATCGTTAAAGCAGGTTGAACCGCGAGAAAAGGTCACAGTGTCAACAGCAGGTGTTAGTAATTTTTCACACCGGATTGTTATATCTGCAATTGCATAAATGTAAACTTTCTGATTTTTGCAGGCCTCTGCTTCAATTCCAGAAACCACAATATTCTTCAGATAAAAACCATCTGAAGTAAATTGACGACCAATTTCAATTTGTATTTCTCCATCACATCCGGTTAGTCCAACTTTTCCGCCCGTAATTCCGAATGTTCCACCGCTACCAGAACCAGCTGGTCCAGCGGGACCTTGTGCACCGGCAGGACCGGGTGCACCTGCAACACCTTGTAAACCTTGAATACCCTGAATACCCTGAATACCTTGCGGACCTGTTTGTCCGACAGGACCAGGTGCACCAGGCATTCCATCAACACCATTTAATCCACTAAAGCCATCGCGACCTGCAACACCTGCTGCACCTGGAGGACCTGCAGGTCCAACAAGTAATGCAAGTACTTGATTGATGTTTGCAGTGTTTGCATTAGATGATCCAAGGAAGAAGTTTTGCAAACCATTTGGCGCAGTATCAGCACCGTATGCAATGCCCACTCTAGAAAGAATAAGAATGGCTAAGAAGAGAGTCATTTTTTTCATAGTGCATCCACCAATTCACGATCTTGTGTGTCACTGAGTGAACTAAAGAGCGCATGAATAACTAGCGGAACTGCAGCACCCAAGATTATTAACTTGCCCTTTTGGATGACTTCAAAGGGAGTGCTTTGGATATAGGTAAAGATTGCAAAGGAAATAGCAGAAACTATTGTCGATTCAACAAGAATATTTCTACGAACCTTGCCCAGAACAGAGATAACTGGGGATGCGAAGCGAACCTGCAAAAGCAATAAAGGAATAGTGAATACAGCTGCAGTTACAGCAGAGAAGATCAAGGACTCTGTCCATACATAAGAAACTCCGGCAAAGAACAGAGCCAGGATTCCCATGGCGCGTGGGGAGATAATTCGAGATAAGCGAATAGATTTCACTTCAATATTTGCATTAGATAACAAGGAGCGTCGATCTATGAACCTCTCAAGTCGATCCTTTAAGAACACTGCGACACCAACGGCGATAGGCAAATCGATACGTGAGTTAACAATTGGGCCTGTGCGATCGAGCAGGCTAGCCAGTAGCAACTCCGAAGAGTAGAAGATGGCCGCACCAAAGAGTGAAGCAAAGATTGTTGGTAACGTGCGAGTCAGCACCTTTGGCAAAGAATCCTTAGCAATCATTTCGCGGTAGATGGATGCTATTAGCCCTGGCGCTAACCATGACAACGCAATTGCCATCAAAGCGCCGACCGCGCGCATACTTGAAATGTGTCCCTGCATCGTCTGAAGAATTGAGAAACCAACAGCAGCTGTGAAACCTGAATAAGGATCAAAGACTCCGATAATTGCTGCAGTAACAAAGAGAACGATTGGAATACTTGGAATACCTAATTCGGACCCTGCAACAATGCCGATGTATGAGCCAAAAATAAATGTTACAACAGGAACTAGTGCCCACAAAGACGGACTTATCTTGTGCAGCAGTTCGCCTTCTTTTTTGATTACATGTTTAAAGAGTGATCGCTGAACACCTGCCACAGAGCTGCGACGTAATCGATAGAAGCTAGCAATTGCAGGGGGTAGATGAACCTCAGACTTGCTCTGTAAATAAGACATCTGTTCATACTTGCGCATGCGCAGAGTTGAGAGGGAAGAAATCAAGAAGATCAAAACTGTGAGCAAGAAGAGCAATTGAATTGGAACACGAATAATGTCGAAATACATCAACGCAACAACTTGAACACCAGCGACAACAGTTGCTTCACCGGTAGTACTCAGACTTTCTACGCGATAAGCACCCTCTGGAAAATCACTTGGCAAGAAAATTGAGTAAACGAAGTAGCCATCTTTATTCGCTGTTGATTTCGAGAACTTCAATGGCTTTTGGCCTTCAGCAACTAACTGAATAGTCCAACTCGACTGGTTTGTGTATCCGCCCAGAACAATGTTCTGCTCTTTGCCACGTTCCCACGAAAGCAATGGAATGTCAGAAGCGGCAGATACTGAAGGAGTTGCTATAAAAAGAGAAAACGCAGCGATGCAAAGCGCGATGAGTTTATTCTGCATTTTTCATCGCATCCATTACAAGCCACAGACCGATAATTGTCGGCACAATTAAGAACAAAGCTTTGCGAGTTAAGAAGTTTCCAATAAACGGAATGATTGCAATAACAACACCATTGATGTCATTTAGCATTGGTTTTTGCACATCGGGAGCTTTGTTCTTATCTCCCTTAACGATAAATCCAGTCTTTGTATCTCCGCCGATAATTCGGTGAGAGAAAATTCCAACTTCACCACCATTAAAGCGACGGGCTGTGTAAGCAACGATGTCGCCCTTTTGTGGATTCTTATTTGATGGGGGAGTCGTAATAATAATGTCACCTGGATTAATCGCTGGCTGCATAGATCCTGTTAGAACAATACGAGCTTTGACTGCACCAGTAAATGAGAAAAGTGAGAATGTAATAACTACCGCAACTAGTCCATAACCAATCATTCGAACGTAATGATAAATGCGAGCAAAAGTTGATTTACCTTTTACCTGCACCCGTTCTGCCGGTGCCTCAACGAATAAACTTGCCTTGCTTGAAAGGATCTCATCAGGAGTGATCAGAGCTGTTTGCTCGCCTGATTGATTAGTAATTGTCAGAAGAACTTTGGAGTCAGAATCCTTGGTTGTTCCTTCGATCCAGACGTGGTTATCTGATGATTCAGAGAATACTTCTCGTCGATTCTTCGTCATCAGGTACTCCAAAAAGCAGTAGGGAAGTTAAAGGTTTCCCTTATGCGTCTTCGCTGGTGCAGGCGCCCTCTTCCACGCATTGATCAAAACCGAAGGTGTCATTCTGTGTTTCAATAACGATCTTCTTCACATCATTGCTAGATAAAACGTTGCCTTTGAATTTAACGGTGAATGAGGTTTCATTGTCTGCATCAACCTCAAAGAGCGCCGGGTAATTGCTGTACTCATCCAAGCTCTTGGAAATAAGTGCGTACCCATTTGTAATTGCTTCACCGCTATTTTTCAAACGGCAATTAGGTTTTGATTCTGGACAGCCATTAGCCCACCATACGTTCACTAAGTTGGCAGATTCTCCGTTTAGTGATGTCAGTACGAGCTGTTCTGGGCCAGATTGTGGATATACCTTAATGATGAAATTACGATCTGAACATTCCTCTGGAATTTCTGAAATTGTGACTCCGGTGAATCCAAATGTTCCCAACTCTTCATTATTTGCAAACTCCGAAATTGGTGTAACTGTGATTGATTCACTTCCACCGCAGAAGATTGATTTCTGTACGCCTTGACCAAATTCAATGTCTTGGTTGGCATTAATTGAAATCGTTGACGCAAAGGTTGAGCCAATACCGATTACTGCAATGAGCAAACCAAAGCCCAGGAAAACTCGAGTCGACTTCTTACCCACTGAAGGGCGAGAAGGACCGGTACCTAGATCAAGTATTGACATTTATTTTGCTCCTTAAGAATCTGAAGATTCGACGGTTACATTCTTAACTCGTACGAGTCGGGGACGTGGGCTAGCCGTAGAATCTGGATCTGGTTCTCCCGTTTTCATCCCCTTTGTAAAAGAAAAACTTAATGAACTGCTGCTTACAACTTTTTTAGAATATTTTCCATCGGATGAACATCCTTCATCAGCAGTAATAGTACGTGGTGGTGAATCAGCAGCAGCTGCGGTGACAGCATCGGATCCTATGCAGAAGACGCTTTCAGCACCGTTTGAGTTATAAATCTTAATTTTGAAATATTTACCGAGACATTTTCCACTGGAAGCGTCGATGTTCGTTACGTTCACTCCGTTAAGCAAGAAATCTTCAGCTGTTGTGTTGTATGGCGCATCTAAGGCAACATCAATTGTTGTATCGCACTGAACTGAATTCGCAACACCTTGATCTAGGGCAATGGTGTTGTTGGAGTTATTAATCGTCAATGTTCCAGACGCAAGTGCTGTGCCAGCACCGAATACAAGGGCAACGAAGGTAACGAGGATCGCGCCGCGTCCTGAACGCTTGCGTGATGGCGACGAAGTGCCTGATTCGTCGAACTTTAAGATCTCCATTGTGTTGCCTCTCCTGTTTTCCTAAGTGTGTAGTGAAACATCTTGCTTTAGTCGTGTCACCCTCGCGCATCGCCTATAGAACGAAATGTGGGGGATACCCGAACCTCTACATAGATGCAGTCTGAATGTTTAATCTCCCTACGGAATTGGCCAGAATCGCTGGATTCACAAAGGTGATTGTGAAATCAGCATTGAATGGATTTTGGTCAATGAGATAGACAGATGATGGGATCGAAGAAGACAAATGTCCTTGGCCATCGATCTGTAATTTGATTTCAGCAGGGCCAAGAAGTTCGCCCGTGCGATACATCGCAAGCGGATTGTTTTCTTCATCCACTGCTGAAATTGTAAATTCCGCGTTTTTACAAGCGCTTGTGTCCAGGCTAGAAATGACGACACCCGTCAGTGCTGACAAGCCTTCGGGCGCTCCGTGTTCACCAGTTGCGCCAGCAAGAATGTTTACTCTCACCCAGTCATCGCATGCTGAAATCTTGTAGACACCCTGACCGTATTCAAGAGCAGATGCGGAATCTCCCATCGAGAAGTTGCCAGCAAAGATTGAACCGATGCCGGTAACGATTGTGAGTAATAAACCGATGATTAGTTTTGTCATTAGCTGCCTGGATTCGCAACTGTTTCGACGGTGGCACGGCGTACTTGCTGGCCATCGATGTTTACAAGAGTTGCAGTTGGGTCAAGGTAGAACATGACATCTGCTGAAATATTTGTTAGCGAGCTTCCGTCATAGACAGATGTTCCTGAAACATTCATGCCTACGGTTGCAGCCATTGCACCTGCAATTGGTTGACCTTGGCCAGTTAGGTATGTAAGTCGCAACTCTGTTGGGTCACTGAGGTTGGACACAGGAACATCACGCGGAATAGTGACTTCTAAAACCTTTGCATCTGGCAGTGAGCCCAAAACAATTTCGGCACTAGATCCATCGATTAAACGCAGACGTAGCTTCTTGCCAGCACAGGTTGTTAAGTTCAGATTAGAAATAGTTGCGGTGCGAAGGCGGAAATAACCAGCGGAAGGATCTTCAGGCAATGGACTCGCGTGCCACTCTTCGCCGAGTGCCACATAGACAGTGTCATCGCAAGCAATTGCTTGTTGAGAACCCTGACCGAATTCGAGTGCGCCGGTGCCCACAGTCACGCTTGCGGCAAAGGTAGAAAGCAAGAATGGAACAAAGGCAACGACAGCTGTGCCGAGCACAACCTTGTTGCGATATTTGCCCGCGCCGCCAAAGCGCGACTTAACGCTTCCGCTTAGTGGAGAATCTAATCCATTCATTATTTTGCCAGCCTAACATCAGCTTTTTTCATGTCTATATCAATTCCGAATGGAACGATGCTGATTATTCGGTTATTACTTGGGTTTCCGTCATTACATAACTTTGCATCAAGTGTTGGTTCTGAAATTGCAACAAATCTAAATAGTAAATGCTGATAAGTAATACGTCTTGAGAAAGAAACAGCGCGTAAACCATTAAATGAATTAATAATGCTCATGACTTGATCACTTGAGCCTGCAATTCGAATGTAATTGCTGTAATCGCCCACCAAAGTGTCCGGTTCGATGTTATTAACGGCATTTTTAACTGACACATCGAGCATGGCGCCGCCTGATGAAATACACGCAAGAATTAATGAAGGCGCATACACCTCAACAGGCGTAATGAAGGCTGAATTTGCGCGTGGATCAACGTGTACCGCATTTGCTGCACGTACAAACATATTTTGGTTTGCAATTGCATGCGGCGGTAATTTTGTTGGTGAAGGACTTGGTGAAGCGGAATCAGTCGGAGCTGCGCTCGCGGATTCACTCGGAACTGGATCCGCACTTGGTGACGCATCAGGAGTCGGAGTTACATCAGCTACAGGTGCTGGTTCAGGCGTGGGAGTTGGTGCATCAGGTGCAACAACTGGATCAGCAACAGGTGGAATTACATCATCTGCAAGTGATTGGCCAACAAAGATTGCGCTGAGTGCAAACACAAATGCTGCAACCCACGTGCGCGAAACTTTTCCTGGCATGACGCGAAGAGTATTCCGACTTTATTGCGAGCATTTTTCTGGACGAGTAATAACCGAATAATTGCGCTTGCCCAAAAATCCACTTGTGCTTAATTGCTTTAATCTTCCGTTTATGAAACTTGCGCCTAAAAAGATAATTTCAATCACCCTGTCACTTCTCATCGGGTTCACCGGAACAGTTGCGCAATCGCAACCCGCATCCGCAGCAGTGCTAGGCGCAGATTTCACAGTCACTCTCAGCGATTTACAGTTTATTTTGCAGCAAATTCGCATTGCAGAATCACATCAAGCACGTGAAACAAGTGCCGCAAATGCGACAGTGATTCCGAGCGTTAATGTTTTAACTAACGGCCGCCCTTTGACTGACCCGGGGGCAACTGCTAATACCCCGGTGACAGTTACTGCAGCGTCGACTCGTGTGCTTAGTCCGCTACTGCCTGAAGGTTTGCGTCAAGTAGATGGTCGAAACAATAACCTCACTGGAAATGGTTTCTCATCGTGGGTCGGTTTTGGTTATGTATCCCCGATTCCAAATGTTGGAAAATCTGCTTGGGGCGCTGCGGATATGGCATTTCCAAGATTGGTTGGTCCTTCTTTCAGGGGAGTTTATAACGGTGCGCGTGATGCGGATGTAACGGATTCAGCACCAAGAACTATCAGTAATTTAATTTCCGATCAATCAGTAAATAACCCGGCAGCTGTTGCTGCAGCAAATTGCACTTATCCCGGCGGATCTAAACCTTGTGAACCATCCAAAACTGATGATGCCTCACTTTTCATAGCCAACCGCGCAACCAATGGAGTTGCGGCACCGTACAACGGAATGTTTGCGTTGTTTGGTCAGTTCTTCGACCACGGTTTAGATCTAGTTGGAAAATCTTCAACAAACTTTGTCAAAATTCCGTTTAAGGCGGGCGACCCTCTACTTGGATCTGATTGTGTGAATTTGACTGTAGACGGCGGAAGAGGCTGCGTTCTAGAAATCGCAATGGGTCGCACTGATCTTGGAAGCGGAAATGATCCAAATACGGCTGGTACGAACACGACGACTCCTTGGATTGATCAAAACCAAACTTACACATCGCATCCTTCGCACCAGGTCTTTCTTCGCGAATACAGATGCGCAAGCGAAGCTACTAACAATATTTCCCTCACAAAACCATGTTCACCAACTGATCGCCCTATAGCCACCGGAAAACTTCTGGATGGCGTTATCGAAGGAAACATTGCGAATTGGTCGGAAGTTAAGAAACAGGCTAAGTACAAGCTGGGAATTGAATTAAGTGATATGGATATTCACAATGTTCCACTTCTACTAACGGATGAATATGGTCGTTTTTTACGCGCTACGAATGGTTTTCCACAAGTAGTGAAGTCTATTAACGGTTCCGGAGTACCTACATTAGAAATTGGAAATCCTTCCGCAACACCGAATCCTATTTACGCAACAAGTGGAGTCGGAACAGGACATGCATTCTTGAATGACATCTCACACTTTGCGGTTCCATCCGTGGGTAAAAATCCTGCTGGAACTAATCAGGCGAATTTTACAAATGGAATGCCAAAATCAGGTTTTTATGACAATGTTTTACTTGAATCTCACTTCATAACGGGTGATGGTCGTGGTAACGAAAATATTGGTTTAACTGCCGTTCATACAATTTTTCACGCAGAACACAACCGCCTGTGGGGTTATTTGCAAACAGTAATTAATACTTCCACGAGTAACTCCTTTAAGAATGCCTGGAAACTATCACCGGGTGGCGAATGGAACGGCGAACGCCTATTCCATGCTGCTAAGTTGATTACAGAAATGGAATACCAGCACCTAGTATTCGGTGAGTTTGCACGCAAAGTTCAGCCACTCATCAAACCATTCGTGGCTTACGATCCAACTATTCGTCCAGACATTTCTGGTGAATTTGCGCATGCTGTTTATCGTTACGGTCACTCACAGTTAAACGAAACAGTTGATCGCACTTCTGCTGGTGGCGCTGAAAATGACTTGCAGGTTCCATTGCTTTATGCATTCTTAAATCCGCCTGAGTTCAACCAACCTCATGATTACAGAAATCCAAGATCTCCCCAAGCGTTAACGGCTCTTAATGGTCGTGAGGCAGCCGGCAGCATTGTGCGTGGAATGTCTCGTCAAACCGGAAATGAAATTGATGAGTTTGTAACAGGTGCACTTCGTAACAGTTTGCTTGGTTTACCGCTTGACCTTGCAACGTTAAACATTGCACGTGGCCGTGATGCAGGAATTCCCTCACTAAATAGCTTCCGTACAACATTGAAGCAACAAACTGGTATTCCTAGTCTCTCGCCTTATCCATCATGGGCAGAATTCGGACAGAGTTTGCGTCATCCAGAGTCACTCGTAAACTTTATTGCTGCATATGGAAATACAAACGGGGATATTTCTTTCCTGAAGAAAGTCCCATTAGATCCCATGGATAAATGGACAGTGTCGCTAGATCCTGCTGCCGACGTGGCCTACACAGACAAACGCGCAGCTGCCCAAAAAATTGTTGATTGCTACGAGGCATATCACGGTCTGGGAACAGAGTCTTGTGAAACTTTTATGCTTGGGGATAGCGGTCTAAATGATGTTGATATGTGGGTCGGTGGACTTGCAGAAAAGAACACCCAAGCTGGAACAATGCTTGGAAGTACTTTCGATTATGTGTTCAAGAAGCAACTTGAAAAACTTCAAGAGAGCGATCGATTCTATTACTTAGGACGCCTTGCTGGATTGAACTTAACAGTTCAAATTGAAACTAACTTCTTCTCAGACATTATTATGCGAAACACAGATGTAACCTCTATTACAACTGATGCATTTGCAGTTCCTACAATCACGGTAAACATGGCTTCAACACCGCCATCTTCTATCAAGGTGTTATCTGATGGAACTTGGATGTACACAGGTACAGGTCACGTATTGTGGAACGGAACTGATCCGGTTCCGGGATTGCGCACTGGCAACGATAAGATTCTTTCAGATCGTGGAGATGACTCCATTTATGGTGCCGGTGGTAATGACTGGCTTCGTGGTGGAGATGGAAATGACTTTATTCAAGGCGGCGACGGTAACGACGTTATTGAAGATTCATCAGGCGCAAATATTTTCATCGGTGGTAACGGAAACGATTACATAAGTGGTTCTGGAACTGATGCTTATAACGGCAATGCAGGAGATGACTTCATCTTCGGTGGAACTTTCCCTGTGGTTGGTTTAGCAGGTATTGGCAACGACTGGGTTCGGGGCGGCACCGATAACGACACTCTTTCTGGCGATGACGGTAATGACTGGCTTGAAGGTGGCGAAGGTGCCGATGGAATCGCTGGCGACGTCGTAGGACCTGCTGGTGTCACTTTGAATGTGCCGGGCAATGACGTGTTGATTGGAAACAGCGGAAACGACTTACTTGATGGATTCGATGGTGCAGATGTTTATGTACCTGGTGACGGAACAGATTTAAACACGGGCGGACTTGGTTTCGACTGGGTTACTTACTTTAATGATGGTCAAGTCGGTGGAGTAGATGAAGATCTTTCAAATTTCGCACCTGCACCTGGTTTAGTTCTTGCTAACTTGGCAGATCAATTCCAGGAAATCGAAGGATTATCTGGTGGCGCTTATGATGACATTCTGAGTGGTACATCAGTTACAACCCTTGGTGGAACTGCGAGTAACGGGCTCGCTCTCGGAGATTGTTCACTCATCGCTGGCTTAAACAGTGGTTCAAATCGATTACTTCCAACAGCAACTTGTGCTTGGAATTCAGGTGACATCATCATTGGTGGTGCTGGTTCTGACACGATTACAGGTCGCAATGGAAATGATCTGATTGACGGCAATGCTGTTTTGCAAACTTGGATTTCAGTTCCTTATGACGCAAATACGCCAGGTGCGTGGAATATTCCAAATGAAGCACCTTCATATGTAACAGTTCCCGCTGGACGTTCATATATAGCAAGCATGGCAACAATTCGTGAGTACATAGCAACACATCTCATTGCAACAGATGTAATGGCCGATCTTCAAATCGTTCGCGTTATTGCTCAAGTACCTTTCGCGCAAGGTGAAAATGACGTAGCTGTATTCCAAGCAGCACGCGCTAATTACACAGTTACTGTGAACGCAAATGGAACTATCACAGTTACAGATCCACGTAATGGTGGAGCTGCAACTAATGACGGAGTAGATACCTTGCGCAACATCGAAACACTTCGCTTCACTGATCCTGCCGCAGCAGGTGGATTTGTTGATGTACTTGTCTCTTCTCTTCCAGCAAGCCCACCTGTTCTAGTTGCCGGCGGTGCAGTCGGTGGAGCCGGATCAATTGCAGTTACTTGGTCAGCTCCAGTTGCCGGAGGAACAGGCACAATAATTAGCTACACAGCTCGTGCATGGGCAACCCAAGGGCGTGCAGGAACTCCAGTTGGAACTTGTACAACACCTAATGGAACTACTCTTACTTGCATTATTAACTCAGTTACCGGCGCAGCGCCTAATTCCGGTTTGCCTGCGAGTCTTCCAGGATCGGGTTATTGGGTCGATGTTTTCGCAACTACCACGGCAAATGGAACACCTCCACTTCCTATTGGACCAATTTCGGTTTCACAAGCTCCAGCTACTGCAATCGCAGTTACAACCCCAGCTTCTGGCGCAGTAAGTGGACGTGCTTTCACGACTCAACCAGTTATTGAAATTAGAAATGCTATGGGTGGTGTCGTCACCAACAGCACCGCAACTGTAACGGCCACAGTTTCTACTGGTGGAACAGTTGTTGGAACAGGAACAGCAACTGCTATTGCCGGTATCGCACGATTCCAAAACTTTGGAATCTCAGGAGCTGCTGGTGATTACGTTATTTCTTATGCGATCACTTCACCGTCGAATATTGCAGCAACTGAAACTGTGGCTTTGGTAGCCAACGGTGCAGCACTCAATCTTGCAGTCGGCCGAAATATCGCAGGGGCAACTTCGGGTGTGGCAGCAACGACACAACCTGTTGTAAACATAACTGATGCAAACGCAGGCATCATTACCTCTGACTCAACTTCGGTTGTGACAGTCACAATTAGTGGAACCGTTGGAACACCTACAGTTTCAGGAACTACGACTGCAACGGCATCATCTGGTGTGGCAACATTTAGTGGACTAATCATTACTGGTACACCAGGTGCTACATACACACTTAAGTATTCAATTTCTCCTACTGTATTTACAACGGAGTCTGTAACACTTGCATCATCAAGTGCACCAACTCCAATTGGTGTGCAGAGCGCTCCAGGGGTAGCACCATCTCTCGTGGAAGTAGTTCCAGGTACAAATTCTGCAACTGTTACATGGAGTCCGGTAGCGGGGGCAACTCGATACAACGCTCGAGCTTTTACGAGCTTGACTGGAATTCAATCTAATCGTCAATGTGCCGTGACTAATAATGCCGGTCTTGCGACTTTAAGTTGCACAATCTCGCGACTTCAAGGAAAGACGACTTATTACGTAGAAGTTGTGGCTCGCAACTCAGCGGGAACGATTGCTACACAAAGTCGAGTCTCTGTTACTACTCTCTAAGAAGAGTTAACGTATGACAGTGGAAACAAAGGGCGCAATCAAAGTTCTCCTGGTGGAGGACGAAGAATTTACGCGCACACTTATTCGCGACTCTCTAACAAAGATCGGGATGACTGTTGTCGATGTTGGTTCTGTTCACGATGCTCTTGCTGTGATGGATGATTTTGATCCGCACGTAGTTGTGAGCGATCTAGACCTTGGACCGGGACCTGATGGTGCTGATCTACTTTATAAAGTTGAACAAACTCGTCCGTGGACAGGAATGGTTGTACTAACAGCTCACGCATCACCAGAGTTAGCTTTGCATGGTGCTTCACGAATTCCCGAAAGTGCAACGTACCTAGTGAAGTCACAAATTAGTTCTACGGAGTATCTAAAAGCGGCAATTGACGAATCTATTGTCACTCCTGGTGCAAAATCGGCGGCGAATAAAAATGCTGAAGATCAATTCGTTATCAGCGCAACACAAGGCGAAATTCTTCGCATGATTGCAGATGGCCTATCCAACGCCGCTATTGCTAGAGAACGTAATGTGACCTTGCGTGCTGCAGAAGCTCTGATTCAACGCACGTTTGCAGCACTTGGAGTAAAGGGTGACCCCGACGTTAACTCGCGTGTTGTCGCCGTTCGTCTATGGCAGCAAGGTAAAGTCGTTGTTAAATGATCTTGGACGAAATAGTTGAGCGAATCACCGGGCGATGGGCTGTCTCATTTAAGGCCTGGGTTTATCTAACAATAATTGGAATCTTTGGAACTAAGACCAGAACGTATGCTCTACTTGATATCACCCAGGCGGAATCTTTTCTTTTAGCAATCTCTGTTCACCTAATCAATGCACCTATCTATTACTTTTTCGCGCAAAAAATATTAAAAAAACGATTCACAGAACAGCTTTCACTAACCCGCGTCCTAGCTTCGTACATGATTTTCATAACAACGATAGCTTGTTCTGAAGTACTTATAACTATCTATGTTTTTAATCAAACCGCTTACCTAGGCCCGCAATTCTTTGCACCATTGTTCCCTTCTCTCTTTGGATTTCTTGCCAGTTCGTATCTTTTGGCTGAGTTTGATAAAAATAGATTTGATATCAAACGCCTTGCATTTGCGCGCACAACTTTAGAAAAAACAGCGCAGCAATCTCAAGTTCAAATCATTGCAGAACGATCACAGTTGATATCTGCGATTCAGGATTCAGTGTTTTTCCAGTTAGATGCTCTGCGTAAACAACTTTCCACAGCTACCCGAATCTCGAAACGAACCGAAATTGAACGTTTAGCCACTGAATTAGAGGATTATTCGACAAGCACGATTCGAAATCTTTCTCACGAAATGGCAAGCGATATAGGAGAAAGCAAACCGCTAGATCGTAAATCTTTCGTTGGCATTCAAGATTTAAGGGGTTTCTCCGAATCGTATCAACCTTACATAAGCTTCAAACTTTCAGTGGTAGCAATGATTTTGATTGGTGGAAACCACGAAGCAAGTTTGAATGGATTCAATGGTTTCCTGTATCAGATGATTTCTACCCTTGCTATTGCGCCAATTTTATTCATAGGTAGCAAGCTGACTACAAAATATAGCCCAAAGAATCTTTACTTGGGCTTTTTTGGATTTTTGCTGACAATTTTCATCTCTGGATATTTGTTGGTTGTAACTGCAAATTGGATTCACGATAATTTGTTTGAAATGCGCAATGAATATGCACCGCTAATTTCTTCATTACGAAATTTGTCGGGCATTATTGTGACTTCATTAATCGTGACAATTGTTATGGCTCGTCGAAAAACAATCCAAGATTTAGTTGAGATGAATAGTAAATTACAAATTGATCTTGATTGGATGGACAATCGTTCGCAAGAATTGCGCAAAGAAATAGCCAGTATTTTGCATGGCCCTCTTCAAGGTCGCATCGCAGGGGTTGCATTAGCACTTCGACTGATTGCTGCAGATGAGGATGCATCGGAAGGTGAAAAGAACAAAAAACTTGATGAAATTGAGAAATTACTGGGGTCGGTTATCCATGATGTTCAGGAGCTTTTTAAAGTTGAAAAAAGCAAAACTGATCCATCAATTGTTATCAAGTTAATTAACTTACGTCGAAGTTGGGATGGAATTGCTACTGTGAAGTGGACTATTGAGCCACATGTTTTTGCTCTTCTGCCTGCAAATTACTTCAAGACTGTGAATGAAATTTTGTATGAAGCTGTCTCTAACTCCGTGCGCCATGGCGGAGCAACGGCTATCTCGATTGCACTCAATGCGGATGAACAGAACATCATTCTTACAATCATTGACGACGGAAAGGGTTTAAGTAATTTACCTATTCCAGGAGCGGGGTTCAGGAAGTTCTCAGAATTTGGTGCAACCTATTCCTTTGATCTCAACGTTAAACAAGGAGCTAAAATGACTGCGCTTCTACCAATTATTTCCTAAGGGTTGCAGCAACTTTTTTCGCAACAGCTCTTGCATCTACCGCGCACTTATCGGCTGCCTTAATAGGCAAGACGAGATTGCCAACAGCATAAATAGATGTGCCAGGTATTTGAGCGTTTGTACCAACAACAGGTGATTTGTATGTTGAATCAATAGCAAAGCCACCGCGACGTACTAATTCGTTATCTGGAATCCAATTTCCTGTAAAAACAATCGTGTCGCACGCAAGAACTTTTTCAATACCATTTCGACGCACACGAACACCCGTGACTCGTTTATCACCCAGTACTTCAACAATCTCTGTTTTGTTCATCAACTTAAATCGATACCAAAGGCCCAGTGCGAAACGCACAATGCCAACGGTTTCATGCTTCTTCTTTTGCGTCAGCATTGCAACGGTTTTCACACCTGCGTGCTTAAGTGTCATAACCGCAGAAAATGAAACGTGTTCTGCGCCAACGATTACGGCGCGCGTGCCAATTGCAAGATCTTCTAAGTACGTGGCTTGTTGCAAGGATCCTGTTGTGTAAATTCCGGCAGGTCGCTTGCCTGGCACTGCGCGTGCAGCTCGTGCTCGCTCACGTGCACCTGTTGCCAAGATAATTGCTCGCGCGCTAATTCTCTCTAGACCAGCAGGGGATGTCACCTGCACAGCGTTTTTATCATCTAATTGTGTAGCAGTACTCAAAGTTGAAATCACAACACCGGCTGCAACTGCATCATCAACATATTTTTTCGCGTACTTCGGACCAGCTAAGAACTGTTTGAAATCGCGCAGACCATAGCCTGGATGAAATGAGTGGCGCGGAACCCCGCCAGCAACTCTTTCGCGTTCAAGAACTCGAACAGAATTAACACCAGATTTTTTCAACTCAATTGCTGCAGCAAGTCCAGCTGGTCCGCCGCCGATTATGAGGACATCTACCTGTGAAGTTTTCATTTTTTCTCAAGCAACTTTCGTAATTCGCTATGGCAATAAAAACCTTGGCAACGACCAAGACCTGCGCGCGTGCGCCTGCCTAATCCTCCAAGAGTTGTTGGAGGCAACGGTGAATCGAGTGCGTCCTGTACTTCTTGTCTCGTTGCACGTTCACAGTGACAGATGATTTCTCCATAGCCACTCTTGCCTGCAATCGCTCTTTCATCTTGATACGGACGTGTAAAGGCTTCACCCAAGTTAGGCATTGTGACGGGTGGCAGTGCTTTTTCTGCGCCCAGTGATAGTCCTGAATTAACCAGTAACTCTTTAACGTGTTCGGCAATCGCCATTGATGCAGTTAGTCCAGTAGATCTAATTCCGCCGACAGTTATGTAATTGTTCTGATGGGAACGAATCTGAAAATCTGAGTGCTCAGTCGACGCGCGAAGGCCTGCATAAATCGCGGTGATCTCTTCATCTAATAACTCTGGCGCAATCTTGCTTCCCTTTTCGCGCAAAAACTTCAGGCCATCTTCACTGGAGCCTGAATCAGTTTTGTCATCAAGGTTTTGCGCAGTTGGTCCAAGCATGATGTTTCCAAAGACAGTAGGGGAGACCAGTACGCCTTTACCCATAGACGATGGCACAGGCAAAATAATGTGAGAGATCAATGTGCGAGATAACTTGTCAAAGACCATTAATTCACCTCGACGTGGAATAACGGTGAAATCTTTAATCCCAAAGACACTATCTATTTCATCGCTATATAAACCAGCAGCGTTGATGACGTGGTGCGCTTCTATATCGCCATGAGTTGTGTGCAAGGTGTTGTGCGCACCGATTGTTACGCCAGTTACTGCAGTGCTTAAAAGAATATCGGCGCCAGCTAGTTTGGCTTGTGTAGCAAAGGCAACAATTGGCGTCCATGGATCAATAATCCATTCACCCGGAACATAGAGAGCACCGAGTGCGCCCGGGCCCAAATGTGGTTCGCGTGCATACACATCTGCCGCGCTTATGATGACTGAATCTTTGTAACCATTTTCAACGGCTTTTGCTTGTAACTTAGAGAGGTTGTCATGCTCCTCTTGACTCCATGCAACCAAAAGCGCACCGAGTTCTTCTACAGCGATTCCTGTTTCGCGCGCATAGTCACGCAGCAAGTGATAGCCACGAGCAACGAGTTTTGATTCAAGTGAACCCGGCACCATGTCAAAGCCCGTGTGCAAAATTGCGGTGTTGGCCTTTGAAGTTCCATCGCCAACATCGGAATGAGCATCGATTACAGCAATAGAAATACTGTGTTTTGATAATTCGCGGGCAATTGCTGTGCCAACAACACCAGCACCAATGATTGCTACGTCATAAATCTTCTTACTCATGCGCAGATTCCATTGCATTAGCTGGCAATGTTCGCCACTTTGTTAAGTAACTCTCCGCGCGATCAGCGCTCCACTTAGGCGAGTATCGCTCGGATGGTTTCCATGCCGACGCAAAATCACCAAGATTAAGTGCGCTATTTGTTGCCATTGCCGCAAGGTTAGCAACCCCCATCGCAGTTGCATCTGGATGCGGATAAACCTCGATATTTACTTGCGCAAGATCTGCCTGCATCTGCATCAATGTATGAGATTGCGTTAATCCGCCATCTACGCGTAACTCTTTTACAGTAACGCCATCTGCTGCAATTGCGCCCAACAAATTAGCGACTTGCGCGGCAATTCCATCAACCATTGCACGCGCAATTTCACCTTTGCCATGGCTAAGAGTTAATCCTGCAATGCTTGCGGTGGCATGTGGTTTCCACAGTGGCGCGCCATAACCTGCAAAACCAGGTGCTGCCATTACTCCGCGTGCATCAGGCAATGAATCAATTGCTTTAGCCGATACCAACAATTCATTATCAACTAACCACTGCACAGCAGTTGCTGCAGTAAATACCTGTCCATCTAAGTAATACGCGGAATCACCGCGGATGTTCCACGCAAGGGAAGTGGCTAGCCCATGTGCTGAAATCTTCGGTGCAGCGCCAATGTTGGTAAGCAAAAATGCACCGGTGCCGTATGTGCACTTTGCTTGACCAGGTGCAAAACAATTCTCAGCCAATAGCGCAGCGGGTTGATCCACCATTGCACCAGCTAATAGAACTCCACGAAGTTGCTCTACATCCGGATGACAAATTTCGCCAATTACAACATCGTTATTGATTAGCTCAGGCAAATCTGAAACATCTAAGCCCCAGATATCTGCTAACTCTGTGCTCCATCCGCGCGTATGTAAATCAAATAGCAATGTACGAGATGCAGTAGAAACATCAGTCACAAATTTGCCAGTTAATCGAGCAATGATCCACGTATCAGTTGTTGTGATGACACCACCTGATACACGTTCGCGTAACCACACCATCTTTGGTGCAACAAAATATGGATCAAGCGCCAAGCCACTCTTAGCCAAAATTAAATCTGAGTGGATTCTGCGTTCGTCACACAAAGATGCAGAACGTGAGTCCTGCCAGATGATTACTTGAGATAAAGGCTTACCATTTGTTTTATCCCACGCGAGAATTGATTCGCCTTGGTTTGCTAGTCCAACTGCAGTGATTTTCTCTGTGCATCCTGCAAGTGCTTGCTGCACTGCTTTAACAATTGATTGCCATAAATCTTCTGCGGCGCATTCACTGACACCAGGTGCGCCGTGTTGTAATTCAAGATGGGCATAACCACGGCTGAGTACTTCACCTGAATCACCAATAACTAGTGCCTTGGTGCCAGAAGTGCCTTGATCAATTGCCACGATGGCCATGGTTAACTCTAACTTCCTTCGATTGGCTGACCTAATATGCGCATGGCCTTCTGATAATCCTTTTCAAAGACCATTAATTGCACGCCATCGTATGTATCAGTAACCGTTGCCTTAATCTTAAAATCTGCGAGCACCTCTTGCGCATGAGACATATCTATTTTCATCTGTGCGGCATCAATTGGTTTGAGCATTCCGTATTGATCTTTCTTGCCAGCGCTAATCGGCAGAACAATCATCTTTGGGTTCGATGAAAACGCCCATTTGAGAATCACAACAAAAATTGTCGCTGCAATGATTGCGCCAAGTAACTGCTGCAGCGGATCGTTGTAACGGAAAAAGCCCATGGCCAAGAGTAACTTCACCCTTGATTTCTGCACCTCTAACCTTGAAAATAAACCCATGCGCAAAGTGATTGCTGTGGCAATAACGGCACTCTTTATCACTGGCACATTCACAACCTTCGCTAACGCTGCAGCCCCTAAAGCAGGCGCCAAATGTTCAAAGTTAAATCAATCCCAAATAGCCAATGGCAGTAAGTATGTGTGCTTTAAATCAGGCAACAAACTCGCATGGAAGAGCGTCGGTCTCGTTCAACCAAAACCGAGTTCGAAAGTAATTGACTTCACCAAAACGCATTCAACAGATAACGGTTACTTCGCACCCTTTACTGATCCTTGTCAGACGGATTCAAACATTCCAGCAAACCTAAAAGAGTTACAGGATTATTATTACCGAGTAAATCGTTGTGCAGGCCAGCTGCAACTTGGAAAATACACACTCGGTACAAAGCGCCCCACAACGACTTTTGATTCAGCGTCAAAATTTGCCAATTTCGAACCGTGCAAAATTGTTACTCCTCAGAGTTCACGGAGCAATTTGGGTTACACAACTTCTGAGCCGGGACGCAATCAATATGAAGCTCTACTTAAACATCCATCACCAAATACAGTTATTCAACTTATTCCTGTGTATGCAAGTGATACTGCTCAACCAACTACATCTCCAGCATCCGATTACAAACTTTACCTAGATTTCTTCCGCAATTGGATTGAGTATTCCAGTGACTTTGGCTCGAATGTAAAGGTTCAGATTCACGATTCATATATAAAAATGAATTCACCAATCGGGGGATACGGACTTCAACACCCCGTGAATTGGACTACGCCATCTCACGTAAAATTTAATCAAGATTTAGTTGCAACCGTCGATCCTTTTATTGATTTCAAAGGCGCAAATTTGGCAATTGTCGTTGCGCCACCTGGGACAGAGGCTTACGTTTTGGCTCAAGCTGCGATTGGACCTTTAAATACTCAAGAGGGTCGAGTTACGAATGTCATGACCGAGTACGCCGCATTTGCTACGAACCCACAAAACAACAAGTACTCGACACTTGGTCATCCATTTTGGTGGGTACACGAAATTATGCACGCAGGTGTTGGCTTTGATGATCACTATGGAGACTCAAAAACTGATCTCACGACAGAGTACGGAATGGGTCATTTAACGATGATGACTCCATGGGGTGGCGATTTAACAACGTGGGAGAAGTTGCGACTTGGTTTTATGCGCGAATCTCAAGTGCAATGTAAAAATGATTCAGCAACGTCAACACATTGGATTGCACCTTCAACAGTTCAAACGCAAGAGAGCAAAGCAGTTGTTATTTCGATTTCACCCACCAAATTACTTATTGTCGAAAGTTTGCGACCAGGTGGCTTGTTCTACAAACACCCTGTTCAATCACAAGGAGTTATCGCTTACGAAATCGACCTCACGCAAGATGGTCATGGAATGGGAATGAAGCTTTCATTGCCGATTGGTCGCAAGGTAGAAAGCAACAACATATTCATGGCCTCTGCACCATTAAAACAAGGCGAGAGCACCATAAACAACGGCTACAAAATAACTGTTATTGAATCCGGCACATTCGGTGATGTTATAAAAGTCGAGAAGGCGTAAACTTCGTTCGTGCACACAATCGACTCAGTTCTCATCATCCTTGTTTTACTAGTTGTGTTGTACTGCGCCAAGTTATTGCGCGCACTTCACCAACGTGTCAGTAAATCCAATCAACAGACTCAAGAGTCAATCAAAGAGTTAAAGGAACAGGTGTGGCATTCATATCGCCAAAGCGAAGCGCTACAGCAACTCTTCGCACTGCTTAAGTTTTCTGCACCTATCCCACCTACTCGCAGTTGGGCCGCGTCCCCTGATCTTTTATTAACAATTGCCGACCTTGTGCGCACGCATAAACCACGTTTAGTCGTCGAACTCGGCTCTGGCGTTTCAACTCTTATCGTGGCTAAAGCCGGCGCACGCAGAGTAATTAGTATGGATAACTCCGCAGAGTTTGCGATGAAAACTCGCGAGATGCTTAAAGCTCACAAGGTTCGTGGAGTCGAAGTACGGGTTGCTCCACTGAAGTCACACGCATCTGGTGTGGATTGGTATGACACCGCAAAGCTAAAAGATTTAAAGAAGATCGACATGTTAATTATCGATGGCCCACCAGGTTCAAAGAATCCAGATGCACGCAAACCTGCGCTGAAAGAATTACTGGCCAAACTCTCACCAAATGTTGTCGTTGTGATTGATGATGTCAATCGTATAGGGGAGCGCCAACTAGCAGAAGCATTTGCTAAAGCACTTCCACGTCACACTCTAAGTATTTTGAATCATGAAAAGGGAACAGCAGTAATTTCTCCTCGTTAATTGAGCGTTAAACGTGGTCAAAAACGGAATTTATTTCAATTACAATTAGAGGGTTAGTAGCTCCATTCCCCTGAGCATTGGTCTTTTTTGATGAAAATGCGTCTCTTTAAACACGCAATCATTGCTTTCACCTTTTTAATTGCATCGCTTAATTTCACTTTCTACCTGATTGAAACGATGACAGGTAAACCGGTACTTGCGAATTCTCTGAAGGTTTTAGGTTTTTGCCCCGCCGTTCCGACGCCATTTCAAAAAGTAGATTCAAGTGCACCACCTGCAATCTCCGGTGACAAAAAAGGCGAGACAGGTGCAACTGGTAGCACCGGTAAAACGGGCGCAACAGGCGCACCGGGAACTCCAGGGCAAACTGGAGCAACTGGTGCAACAGGAGCAACGGGCGCGCAAGGAACTCCAGGTGAAAAAGGCGAGACAGGAGCAACAGGAGCAACCGGTCCAGCTGGATCATCTGGAGGTGGCACAACAGTTTGTGCTGCACCGATCGATCTTTTCGCTTTGCCCGGAGATTTAATTCCCGCAACAGATAATTTATACAGTCTCGGAAGTGCCACACACCGCTGGAAAGGTTTACAACTTGGTCCAGGAACGCTTTACATTCAAGATGTAACGACTGGTTTACAAGCAGGTCTCACAGTAGACAGCGGCACATTACTTCTTGATGGTACCGACTCATTACGTATTGGAAATATTCGCTTAACGAAAAAAGGAATTGAATCCGTTCTTTCCGATCAAGATATAACAATTGGAAATATCAATGATCGCGGATATGCGCTCTTTGCACGTGGAATTAAATTTCCTGATGGCACAATTCAAACAAGTGCAATGATTCAAGGAATTAAAGGCGATACTGGTGAGAAAGGTGACACTGGATTACAAGGTATAAAAGGTGACACTGGCGCACAAGGTCCACAAGGTTTAATTGGAAATACTGGTCCTGCCGGTGCATCTGGTGGTTCAGGTTCAACAGGTGCTCAGGGACCTCAAGGTATTCAGGGGATTCCTGGAACTATGTCTGCGTATTATGGAAACTTTTATTCATCTGCAGTACAAACAAATCCAGTTGCTAGCGTCGTAAACGCGATGACATTTAATGGAACACCTGATGCGGTGGGCGTTACCATTGTTGATTCATCCAAGATTCGCGTGACAAACGCCGGCGTTTACAATCTTCAATTCTCAGCACAGTTAAACAAAACAGATTCGGGTTCAGATTCGATAGATATCTGGCTTGCAAAAAACGGCATCAATGTCGCATGGTCCAATACACGCACGTGGCTTGTCGGAAATGATGCCAAACAAGTTGCTGCCTGGAACTTCGTGATTACTTTAGCTGCGGGTGATTATGTCCAGCTCTATTGGTCATCAGCGGATGCGGATGTGCGTTTGTTCGCAGAACCTGAATCTTCGACGCCTACGCGTCCTGGGATTCCTTCAGTTATTGCCACGATCACACAGGTTGCTTCGTAGCTAGGCTTTAAACCTCAAAGACTTGGTGTGATTTAGGGATAACAACGTCCCAACCTAGTTCAGATTCCATTCGATTCTTCATTGTGAGCTGGCCTTCAGGTTCGCCGTGTACAACGTACGCCTTCTTTGGTTTATGTGCTTTACCCAACCACTGCATTAATTCATCAGAATCTGCGTGCACAGAAAAACTTTCGACTTTGGCGATGTGTGCATTCACGTACAGCTCTTGTCCATGAATCTTTAACTTTTTCACGCCATCTTCTAATACGCGCCCGCGTGAACCAACGGCTTGATATCCAACCAGAATGACTGTGTTCTTTGGATCAGGCAACATATTTGCAAGATGATGAACCACTCGACCGCCTGTTGCCATGCCGCTTGCAGAAATAATAATTGCAGAGCGATCAATATCGTTAATGGATTTTGACTCTTCGGTGGTCTGCATTTGATGAAGCTGGCCGGCATCAAATGGATCCTCGTTAGCGTATTTATCTGAAATTCCTGCTCTGATTTCTTCAGAGCGAGCAGTGATTGCTTCGCGATACAAGTTAAGCGCTGATAGCGCCATTGGCGAATCGACGTAGATAGGAATTTCTGGAATCAGTTTCTTAGCAATCAAATCCTTTAGCGCCATCAAAATAACTTCCGTGCGATCGACTGCAAAAGCTGGAATCAGGATCGCACCACCACGTGCGATGCCATCATTTATCTCTTGGGCAAAAGCTTCGGGGGTGGTGTCATGAATTCGGTCACCATAAGTGGACTCTGTAACAACTACATCAAAATCTTGTTGTGGCGGAAGATCAGGATTGCTTAGCAACGGGTGATTATTTCGACCCATGTCACTTGTAAATAGGAATGATTTGCCTGCAACTTCTACTACAACAAAGCTAGAACCCAAGATGTGTCCAGATGGATAGAAAGTCACATATGAGTCCGAAGCAATTTGGTGACGTGTACGAAAAGCTCGTTCGCGTAAGTGATCAATCGCTTTTTCCGCATCATCTTGGTTGTAAAGCGGTTGTGGATTCTTGTGCTCGGAGTATCCGCGCTTTGCCGCAAACTTCGCATCATCCATCTGCAATCTGGCAGAGTCACGCAAGATGATTTTGGTTATGTCATTTGTGTATCGAGTGCCATAAATTTCTTTGTTAAAGCCTTCTTTAATGAGAAGTGGGAGATATCCCGAGTGATCTAAGTGCGCGTGTGTTAAGACAACGGCGTCAATCTCTTTGGCGTTGACCGGAAATGGATCCCAGTTGCGCTTTTGTACTGATTTGATTCCTTGAAAGAGCCCGCAGTCGACCAGAATCTTGCTTGATCCGCTGGAGATTAGAAAGCGAGAGCCTGTGACCGTATCTGTTGCACCAAGAAATGCAATCGTCACTTCGCTCATGACGTAAGGCTACCGCACCACTAGAAGTAGGCTTGAACCATGAAAGAGCGCCAAATCAATCAGGTGCTTCTCATCAGCACCTTATTAACTTTATTTATTGGATTTACTTACGAAAATGTTTGGGCTCTCTCGGGATTAATTGGTTTATTACCCGCGCTTTATTCACTGATTAAAGACATACAGCAAAGAACTATGGGCTCTGATTTGCTTGCTGTTATCTCACTCTTTGCTACATTGCTGACACACGAATTATTTGCAGCATCAATTATTGCTCTGATGCTTGCAACAGGGCGCATGTTAGAGAGTTGGGCCGTTGGCCAAGCGGAGCGCCAGTTAAAGTCCCTGATTTCTCGTATGCCGCGAATTGCTAACAGAATAGAAATTTCAGGCAGCGCAGAGAAAATAACTCAGATTGCCATTGAAGAGATTCGCATCGGTGATCGATTATTGGTGCGCGGTGGTGAAATCACGCCATGTGATGGAAATTTACTAGGCACAGCAACTCTTGATGAATCAGCACTGACAGGAGAACCACTTCCTGTGCAACGAGTAGAAAAAGAAGCTGTATCAAGTGGTGTGTTAAATGCCGGAGCACCTTTTGAATTTGTAGCAACATCAACAGCAGAGAACAGTACATATGAGGGAATCATCAAATTAGTTAAAGCAGCACATGCAAAGTCGGCACCTGGTGTGCGCCTTGCAAATACGTGGGCACTGCGCTTTGTACCAATTGCATTAATCGTGGCCGCCGCTGCATGGATAATTACAGGAGAAGTAGAACGCGCTGTTGCTGTCTTAGTCGCCGCCACGCCATGTCCGCTCATTCTGGCAGTTCCGATTGCAATTGTTGCTGGCTTATCTCAATCTGCAAAAAATGGTGCAATAGTTAAAGGAGGCGCGATACTTGAATTACTTTCGCGCACCGAAAGCGTTTTACTTGATAAGACCGGAACGCTTACGCATGGCGGTCCAGTAATTTCAAAGATAGCAAGTGCTCCTAATTACACGCACGATCAAGTGCTTCAGATAGCCGCGTCCCTTGATCAATACAGCCCCCACATGGTTGCCAAATCCATTGTTAAGTATGCAAATTCCAAGAACATTCAAATCTTTACCTGCACCGATGTATCTGAAGTTGCAGGTCACCAAATTTCTGGTGATTTAAATGGCGTAAAAACAACCGTAGGTCAGTTAACGACAGGTAAACCAGCATGGCTTGATTTTGCAGCTCCGCTGATCGTTGCTATTTCACAGAATGATCAATTAATCGGTGTTATCGGTTTAGAAGATCCGTTGCGTAGTGAATCAAAACAAATGATTCAAGATCTCCATGCAATAGGTGTCACTCGAATTGCTCTGGTCACAGGTGATCGCCGTGAAAGTGCAGATGCCGTCGCTCATGAATTAGGAATCAAAGAAGTCTTTGCACACGTCACTGCAGCGCAAAAATTAGAGATTACAGAATCAGCAATGAAATCAACTTCGGGAACAGTCATTGTTGTCGGAGATGGCATCAACGATGCACCAGCACTTGCAGCAGCCCACGTTGGTGTTGCTATGGGCGCACGTGGTGCCACAGCTGCCAGTGAAGCTGCTGATGTCATCATTGTTGAAGACTCGATTGATCGTTTAATTCGCGCAATCACTATTGCAAAGCGCGCACGACGCAAAGCTCTGCAAGCAGCGGGACTTGGTATGACGTTGTCTCTATTCATCATGGCAACGGGTGCATGTGGAATAACAAGTGCCAGCCAAGGAGCGATTGCTCAGGAAGTTATCGATATTCTCGCAATTTTGTGGGCGCTCACAACACTGAAGCGCATTACTTTTTAATCCAGATGATCTAAGACGAATTGCACTCGCTCTTTGATGGGCAGCACTGGTACAAATACAATTGGCTCACCACGTTTTGTGTAAACATCAATAATTAATTGATGTAGATCAAGCTGGGCTTGCCGATCTTCTGTACGTGCATAGTCAGAGTCAAGTGGCAATAAATCCATGATAAATATTTTCTTATAAGAAGAAGTCTTTAAGTACTCCACCAATTTCTCATCCGGTTCTAATTTGAAAAACTGGTAATAAGCAACTTCATCTGGAAGAGCTCTATCAAAAAATATTTGCTCAGCGGGATCGAGGCGACGTTCTAATTCGACCTGCAAATTAAGAACCTTATGCTGGAACTGTCTTTGATTGGCACGAATCTCATCAGTACTTCGGCCATTCATGCGTTGTAGATCTATGTAGTGTCGCGCTAATTCGGTAGTTGTTTTATATCCCATATCTTTGAGGGCGCGGATCACTGTTGATTTACCTGAACTTGGTCCGCCTGTAATTACAAACCAATTTGTTGTGGCGGACATAGTTATAGTCTAGAACTTAATTAAGACGCGCGTATGTCCAGCTCAAAAAACTAGCGATTAATACCCACACTTGGTAGGGCAGTAGCGCCAATGCCAGAGGCAAGGATGCGCGAGATGCAATAACAACCAACACAATCGTCAACACCGCTACACATGAGAGCGCTGTCGATGCTGCTTCTAAATTATGTGGGCGATAGAACTGAAACGCCCACGTAAGGGCACATGCCACGGTGATTGCAAAGACGATGAGATACGTTGCGACAAGGGCAGCACTTAAACGATTAGAAACAATGACTGCTGCGAAACCTAGAACAATAAAGTTATATGGCCAGATAATTCCAAAAATAAAATCAGGTGGTTGCCATGCTGGTTGATTTAATCCTCGATACCAACCATCGCCTGTATTAACCCAAAGACCAGAACCGATCACATAAATCAGAACTAAAGCGACGCCGATAGAGGAAGCAATGAGTTTCATGTATTAAGTGTAGTAATTCCCTCATCGGACAGCGCATCCCTCTCACTAAGGGAATTGTAGCGGGTTCGATTCCCGCCAACGGTACGCACACTAAGTAGCCCTGCGCTTTGTCGCGCAGGGCTACTTTTATTTGTTTCGGATAGAGCATCCGCCTAACTAAGGAAGACAGATCCTACTGATTATTTCGGTTACACAGAGTAACTTTTTCTCACTGCCGCGCTATCGTAACTAAATGATTAAACACCTAGCCCGCACAGTCTTAGGCGCAGCTCTTACCTATGCCGGCATCACTCACTTAACCACAAACCGCACAGAGTTTCTGGCACAAGTACCAACCTGGGTGCCACTAGATGCCGACTTTGTAGTTCTAGCTTCTGGTGTTGTTGAAATACTTATTGGACTCTCTTTAATTGTTTTAATAAAACATCAAGTAAAAATTGGTTGGATCACTGCAGCTTTCTTTGTTGCAATATTTCCTGGCAACATCTCTCAATACGTTAACGGCATCGATGCATTCGGACTAGACACAGATCAAGCCCGGCTGACCCGACTGTTTTTCCAGCCCTTGTTAGTTGTTTGGGCGCTCTGGTCGACAGGCGCCTGGAAGAGTTATCGCAAGAAGTAAAAGTAATTAGTTATACACAGCATCGTTAGTTTCTTATTTTCGCGGTACGCAATCAATCTAGATTCCAAATTGCGTACCGCTGTAGCTCATTGGATAGAGCATCCCCATAACTAAGGGAAGTGTAGCGGGTTCGAATCCCGTCAGCGGTGCGCACACTAAGTGGCCCTGCGCTTTGTCTCGCAGGGCTACTTTTTTATTGCAAACAAAAACCCCGCCAAGTCTGACGGGGTTTTTGTTTAAGCCTCTACGTAGAGTGGTGCGCTCGTTTGACGAGAACGAGTAAGAGAAACAGTAACTTCTTAATAACTTTTTTACTAACTTACCTACAGTAAGTTCAAGTAACAGAGAGTCACTTGGCAACAACTCCAGTAATCTTTATTCCGTGAAAGCAAAAACAAAAAACGGTTTCGAACCCAAAATCTGTCTGCGATGCAATCTGCCCTTTGAATGGCGCAAGAAGTGGGCACGCGACTGGGAAAACGTTAAGTACTGCTCAGAAAAGTGCAAAGCCGGCAAATCCCCAACAACTGCCAAGTAAAGAGAGAGAATTAGCCCATGTCCTTTGTCATGTATTCAACTTCGTGGTGTGGCTATTGCAAGCGCCTAAAATCTCAACTCGCAGACCTCGGCGTTACCTTTGAAGCGATCAATATCGAAGAGGTACCGGGAACCGCAGAAATTGTAGAAAAAGTAAATGGCGGCAACCGCACCGTTCCAACTCTGGTTTTCTCAGATGGCACTGCAATGACAAATCCTTCTGCCAAGCAAGTAACCGAAAAACTGGCCGCGCTCTAACGCAGAGTTACTTTCTCTTACTTGATCCATCTTTAGCGAAGTAAAAAATCACCAAGATTGCCACTGCAGTAATGATTGCTTCCATTTCTAAATCCTATCTACGCACACTCAGTTACTAGTTCCGGAGAGAACTCCCAGACACATTTCATCTGATGATCCCTCGCCCCATGTCACATAACGTGGAGCAAGGCTCTTTAGTTGCGGAATCTTCTGACGAAGCGTTGGATCATATGTGCATTCCACACGGACCACGTCACCAGGATTTATCGAAATTGGCGTCTTTAAAGGAATTGATGATTGATCATCAAAGTCATAATTAGGCACATCCAGAATTATCTTGGAATCATCTCTTCCTGGATTAAGAATTATCTTTAAAGTTCTTCCCAATAAATGCATATGAGGACCTGCAGCAACAACACTGAAAGGCTTAGTCATCATCTTGTCGCACTTAGACGTCAACGATGGCGTTGGCCGATTGGGGTTTTGTCCGCACATCGCATTGAGTCCAAGTGTCTGTCTCACACTTGAGTTTCCCGTGCGCTCTGCAAGATCCTTCAGTGATGCCGTGCGATCACAGAGCGGTCCTGTAACACCTGCAGGACAAGCTAATTCAACGGGGGCTGCAAATAGTTCTAGCTGTAACTGCTTAATGCTCGATCCTTTTGCGGGCACAGCTTCCATAACGATTGTGGATTGATCCGTTTCAATCTTTCCATCTACTGCTGCAAGTAAGTTGTAATGAACCTGCAATACAAAACGTTCTCCCTTTTTAAAAGGTATTCCATATCCCTGTGGCGCAATATCTTTACCCCGCCCTGGTGCCCATGAACTAATCCACGGGGATGAAATAAATGTTGAAAGCATTCCACCAAGGCTGGTGCCACCAAAACAAGGCCATCCAATTCCGCTCTTGTCATTAGCAATAGCCTCAGCCAAGTCGGCTCCGGTTACGCGAAAGATAATTGCATGGTGAACATAGTGTTTGCGCTGTGGAATAAATTCAATGCTTCGAACAATGGAATCCTCTTTGACTTTAGGATCTAATAAAAAGCATCGATAATCATCAGTGCCTTTATTAGGAGCAACCGGCAAGTGAGCCTTTGTCATAGTGACGCTGTATTTCTTCACCTTCGGCTTCGTAGCCGCATCTGCAATAGGGGACATCAGAGATGTAAGCAGCACTGCCACCAAAGGAATTACCGCCGAGCGCATCTTCATATTTTGATCCTGATTAATCCAAAGTAGTTAAGTGGTATTTCAGTAAAGCCGCATATAAATCTTCACGTGATTTCATTGATGATGAACCCCAGTCGGAAACATCCCAACCAGTACCTGCAAATTTCGCTGCCTTAAAGAATTCTTCAACTTTCTTTCGTTCTTTATCTATCGTGATTCCGACAAGGCTTTGCGTAAGTAATAAATGACTACCTCTATAAACATCGGACTTCTTTTGTGGGGATTCAGCCCTCTTCAAACTGTTGTGGTCGGCTTTGAGCAGCACAAGATTTCCAATTTTATGAACTTCAGAGTCCTTCGCCGCGCCTTTACTTGGTTGAACGTGCTCGATGTCCCAGGATTCTTTGTTTTCATCCTTCTTTGTACTGAAGTAAGAGGCAGGTGATTCCTTATCTTCTTTACCGCCTGCGATATCTACGACTCTTGTGAGTTGTGAAAGCACTGCCCTGATCTTTTTCTTATCAGAAGATTTATAACTCCAGTTACGCATTTGCTCGACCAAAGCGTCAATTGCTTCAACGGAAACTTGAACATCGTTCAAGTAGATATCATCTAATTGGGACTTAGTTGCTTTAGAGCCTAGTTTCGTGATTAATCCAGTCCAAGTTGGAACTAGTGATTCAAAATCCTGCGTTCTCTCCTCGGAAAGCAGGTAGAAAGCTGTTCGGTTGTGCACTTGTCTTGTTAAATGTGCGAGCACTTCAAAATCATTAAAATTTCGACCTGCAAGTAGCATTGGATAATGCTGAACTGAATTCAAATATCGAGAAAAATAAAGTTCAGTAAGTGATTTCATTTTGACAGTTTGCTCTTTGCTTAGAGCGTGCAGCCATTGACTCGCATTAACCAAATCATCTGCAAAATCAAACGGGCTAACTTTCTTTACGGAGTGGGAATGAGAAGCCTTGGGATCTAATCTTTCGCCCCAATAAGTAGTTAATTTCTCATATGTAATCTTTGGTGCTGTAAATTTAGTATCAGGTTGATCTGATTCTTCCTCCATATGATCTTTCAAAGCTTGATCAGAAAGTGCCATTGCACGTAGAAGGAACTTAGGCTCTCGCATACGCTTGAGCGAACACTGGGCTAGAGATTCATTCATTTGCATCCATGATCGAGAAATTACATTGAAATCTTCATCACTTTCCACAGTTTGAAAAATTCTGTTCTTAATTAAGTCTCCACTGTCCAGGAGTGCTCCGCGAGAATTGATTCTGTCAAATATAGCGATTGCTTCTTGCTGGCTCGAAAGCGTTATTTGCAAGAATTTAACACCATCGAGGATTTTTCTCATATGAGTCAAAAGATCTGGATTTGGCAACCAATTTTCAGTTTTAAGCTTCTTTTCATAAATCCAAGTAGCTACATCAATTAGATTGCGTTGAGTCTGCGTCCAATGGTCCTTTTCCTCAGTAAATAAATCAGAAGCTTCGCCGTCTGCAACTTTGCTCCATGCAAATATAGATTGGAGCATGTCATTAGCTTTGCTATGGGGCATAGAAACTCTTGGAATATACATTGCATCATCATTTGAAACACTGGTTCGCATATCAACTAAAGTGCGCTGTTGTTCTACGTCATGATTTTTCAAAACTGTGGCATGTGCGTTTTGTGCATGCTTCAAGATGCACATCAGTAGGATTGAGTAGGTCAACGTTCTTTGTTGTCCATCTATTAGTAGTCGCTCGTGATCTTCTTTTGTGCCTTTGCTCAGGAGAATTGAACCCATGAGGTAGTCATCATCTTTTCCTAAAACAAAATCTCGCAAATCTTCAAGAAGGATTCCAACTTCGCCTGATTCAGAGGGGGTCCAGACATACTCACGTTGCCAAGGTGGAACAACTAAGAGTCGCGATGGTGTTGGCTTTAGAGGATCTGATTGAATTTGGTTTTTGCCTGTCAGGTAATCCTTGAGAGACAAGATTGGTGCAACTGTGCCTTCTACGCTCATGTCACAAGATTAGGACCATTTTCTTTAGAATGGAAGGCGTAAGTTTCGAATCCTGACCCGGTGATTAAGAGTAATCACTGGGCGGTGGGTTCGGTTCTTTAGTATTAAATTTTTATGCGTGAATCACGCTCAATTGCTTTCAGGTTCTGTGTTTGGTTAACACCAAATTAAGGTAACTAACCGGACAAGGAACGGACGCACATTAGAATACATTTGTGAAGACACAGAGAATTGCCGCGGTATTAATTGCTTTGCTTTGCACTGGGTGCAGCGAATCTGGGCAATCACAAGAGTCGTACGAAAAATTGGTTACGGATGCTTGTTTTCAGGTTCAAATGGGGCAGGACCAGCCCAATGTCTGGGTCGATATCAGAAATGAATATTGGCTTGACGCGGCAAAGTTGTTTAGAAACGCTTCAAATCAAAACGAAAACTTCAATAGTTATGCTGAAGGTTTGAATGCCTGGGCCACCGGTGGTGCATCAAGCAAAATTTATGATGTTTTCAATTTTTGCGGCACGAGAAGGTAGCGCCCCAGGTTTTTAAACTCGCACCACCTTAAATTTAAACACCGACACCAAATATTTTTCCTAGTATTTCAATTCTTTACAAAGATTTCGTCGCACCGCGTATAGAACTCTGGGCCAACTAATCCAGAAGCGCCTTCGTACCAATTTGGATTCAACTCTGAAGAACACACATTCTCCCAGTGACCCACTGGATCCTTCTGCTTTGGTTCAGAATGAGAATTTGGCCAAGCTAGAACTATTAGGCTCATTATGGCGAAAATTGAGAGGGTGAAAACAATTGCACCCTTTTCGGTTTTCAAAAATGCAATGAGACGAGGTTTTTCCTTTTTGATCTTGATTGATAACGGAGAAGCTCAAGCTCCTTTTCGAGTTTGGCGATACGCGTCTTATCGGAAACCATTCACAAAGTTTAGCTGTCAATAACCTGATCGCAAGACCCGGGTTATTCAATCAAAGCGTGTCACACCACATCATGCTCGCCACGCAATCATTCTAGACACTAGCTTCTTTTCATTGTCAGACCTCAGGGGTACTTTTATCCAATGAGAAAGCTGAACACTGGGACCGGGAAGCAAAGAATATTTTACGGATTTATTTTTATTGTTGGATTCTTTTACCAACCGAATTGGTTCTATGAAAATTTCTACTTCAATCCGAAATGGCGTGATGAATCCTGGTGGGCGCCACCTTATGAAATATATTCAATTCTGAGTGGAATTATCGCCTGCTTAGTTGTTTGGCGTTTTGTTAAATTCTCGAAACGATATTTATAGAATGAAGAAATTACTAATCTTAGTTTTAGTTTTTCTTATCTCAAGCCAGAATCCTGCTGAAGCGTTGTTTGGTTCAGAGTGCAAAAAACCGAAATCAACTGTCTCTTCATTGGGAAAGCAGATAAATTCGTCTCAAAAAAGTTTAAATTCGGCAAACAGTAGGCAATCTAAAATTTGGAGAACCATTGTTCTCACGGATGCTATGCGAAAAGAAAGATATAAATCTTGTATGGCTCCCTCAGGAGGAATAGAGCTTGGGGAAGAGATATGCAAAGGCATGCTTGCTCCTTATCCAAAAACAGTAGAAGAATGTTCTGTGTCCAATAGCATCTGTACTCAGGTTGCTAATCAGATTTATTCATTAACAACAAAAATTGAACAACTTAAGAATAATCAGGCACAAGTAATTGTTAACAACCAAAAATGTTTTGATCCGCTCGATATTGTCCGAGCACAAGAAGAAGTCAAATACTAAGAAAATTTGGATATGAAAAATCAATCACACTGGGGCGACCTAGACTGCAAGGAATTAGGCGATTTCCGAACGTTCTATATGACTTGCATCTGTGGGTGGAAATCAGAACTTAAAATAATGAATGACTCAGTTGATTCTTACTATTTTCAAGAAAAATGGAGAATCCACAATCAAAGTGAATTCGAATTTCAGAAAAATCCTCTGAATCAAAGGTGAAGCACTTGAAAACACGAACGAAAGTAATTGTTGGCATTATTGCAGTTGGAATCTGGATTTCTTTCATAAATTGGGCTGACTCCACTTTGCCTGAAACTGATTCAGTTGCAAGAATTCAAACATCAGAACCGGCGAATCTATGTGCGTCTTTAAGGATTGAAAAAGATAAGTTGGAGAGTGAAGGTAAAGAACTTGCAAACGAGGCTTTTAATCTTCAATCGGAAATGATGCGAGCTCGCTTGAGCGAAATTGCTTCGAATCAGACACTAACTAAAACTAAAAGTGAGATATTGAATGAGTATTTAAGTTACAACATGATGAAATTGATTGAAGAAAAGTCAGACGTTTTTGGAGAATCATTTAAACGGCACATGGAATTGCGACCTATGGTTATAAAAATTGTAGATCAGTTGATCAAGCAAAATGTGCTTGAACCTAGATATTTTCCAGAAATCCAAACCATGGGAGATGAATTGAGAGTGAAGTTTGCAGATGCAAGAATAATTGTTTCTTCAAATAAAGACTGCTTTAAATTCACTGCCGAAGTTGATGAAATGATTGCTGAGGCAACCGAGAAGATTAACAATGGGGTGACCTACAACGGGTGGACAGCAGTTCATTCAGCGGAAGAACTAGTTGATTCGATGCGCTGATCGGGTATTTACAAAATTCGCATTTTCGATAGGCTTGCCAGACCTTACTTTTGGAGAATGCTTGAATTTATGAATTATGCCGAAATGACAAGCAATCATTTGAGGAAATCTTCACTCACAGCGTTCTTGCTGAGTTTAGCTCTTCTAATTACGGGATGTTCGTCACCAGATCCGATGCCGAATCGAAGCGTAGATGTTTTTATTCTAGATTTATCAACGTCTAATGATAAAGACAGTCAATTAATTCGACTGGATGAAGATTTACTTAAGTCACTTACTGAAAACGGGTTAGGCGTTCCAAAACCTCTCGCAAATGAAAATGCCTCTGGTGCAGTGACAACAATCTTTAGTTTTATTGAAGACGTAGCCTTGAAGGCAGAAACCTTTAAACTTCAAGATGCTGAAAGCGCAGTCAATCTCTGGAATGATGAGTTTGCGAAGGATCGAGAGCGAAATGCTAGATCTTGGGCTGATATGTCTAGCGTGTACAACGCGTACTTAAAGCAATCATTAAAGGATCCGGCATTCTCCATAAATAGTTGTAATTCAAAATTAGATCAAGATCTGTCGGATAAATTCGTTGCCGATACGAAGCGAGCTCGAATTGTTCGAGTTTTATGTGAGAAAATTCAAATGCTTAATAAAGGGTACGCAGAAATGCGTACTTATGTTTCTACAACAGTTGCCCCAGCGACAGACATTTTTGGAATGTTGGCAAAAGTAGATCGCTTGGTAGATCAGATACATACAGACAATCCAACTTCTGTCGTCACCGTCAATATTGGCTCAGACATGCAACATGAGACCGGAGATGGCCGCGATACACCTGGAAAGTTAAAATCAATTAACTTTGAGCGAGCACGTGCATGCGAAATGGGAAAGCAAGACCGAGCAAAAGAAGGTTTAACATTTGATCAAAAATCAAAGGTTAAAGTAAATGGAATTGGCAATGCGAACATTGGTGCAGAGTATGGAAATGCTCTAGTAGCGTATTGGCAATGTTTTTTTGATCAAACTGCTGAAATTCGATAGAGAGGCTTAGAAATGAACATTCCATTTATTGACGACAAAGAGATCACGATGTCCAACATCCGTCGTATGGCAAAGCGCCGTGGACGACGAGATGGTCGCGCCGAAAAACCGTCATTAACTTGGGATGCGGGTTCAGTTCCATTTATTTCACATGCACATGCTCAATATGCCGCCGAAGGTGAGAAGTTTGTAAAACAAACTCGAAAGAAATTAAACGACAGAGTTTATGAAACACTTGAACGAGATGAGCAGATTCATTTACTCCAATCTCAATTGGAGAAACTCGAAGGTTCAATCACTGAGGCTGAGTTGCGAGTTAAGCACTTCAAAAACGAGCTCGACGGCTATAAAGAAGAAAATCCAATTGGACGCTTTGCTCGCACACGCCTCATTCCGGACAAGTTGTATTGGTTTGTACTCGCAATTTTGATTTCCGGTGAAATTTTGGTTACCGCACCTGCTTTGGTTCAGTTATTCGGCGAAGGAAAATGGCAATCTTGGATCATTTCCATTGCTGTTGGCTTTCTGCCAGTTGCCGGAGCGCACTTAATTGGTACATTCCTAAAATCCAGACTTGACCGCCAACGTCCCCAGGAAAGCTGGGTCAAGTGGCTGTATCTTGCAGTATTTGTGATTTTGTTATTCGCGATTTTTGCACTTGGTATTTTACGAGCCGGCATCACAGAGGGAAATCTGCTCGACTTCACGATTGTTCCTCAAGATAAAACCAAGCAATTCTTGATCTTATTCTTCGTTGCGCTTCAGTTATCTTTCTTTACTGTTGCAGTAGGTTTGGGTTTCTTGCATCACTCTCCTTCAGCGGAAGCTTTAAAAGAAGCAAAGAAAGAGTTAGCAAAACTAAAAGAGGATGAGAAAAACATTCAAAATCCATTAATGAAATATAAGTCTAGAAGTCGTTTGACTGTTGATGAAGTTGATGCAAACTTGCGTGAACTGGCATCTGAAGTAGAAATCCTCGAGAAGGAACACGATATAACTGTGTCTGTTTATCGAGAGGCAAATATTCATGCCCGCAGAGATGAAATTGATGGAGGGCATATCGCTCTTCAAGCCTTGGAAATCACGATCGATATTGAGAAGTTCCAAGATGTTTACGATGCTCTACAGAGTACTTCGATGTCTAATAAATCAACGCCAGGAAATCTTGGTATCAACTCTTAGATTTAACAGCGTGGGAATTTTATGTCTATGCAGGAGGAGTAAGCATGCCAGCTCTTTTGTTTGTCCTGGGCTTTTTCTTTTCAATTTTCATTTTGCAGCCTGCAGATAAAGTGACAAATTGGATTCTACGAAAAAAAGGAATCACTTCATCCTTACCATTTGAAAAATCTCAGAGATTTTTTGGTATTTCATTTAGCAAAGCCAGCGACGGACAAAGAGACAGTTTGTATTGGAGTGTTCTCGCGTACATGTGTGCAATTTTCTACGTGGGAGAATGGACTTTGTACAACTTAATCAGGTATCAAGAAAATTATTTTTCGCTTTTCTTATTAATGGTATTGGCTTCCTCTCTTTTAATGTGGTTCAGAGTTTGGATGATTAGGAATGAGGATGGAATAGCGGTAGTTTCGCTTAAAACTTTTGGTCGATTTATTTTGTATATTTGGATAGGCGTCATTTCGGTGTGCGCAGCAATAATGTTATTTGTTTTTCTTTTTTCCTAGATTTTCTTCTTCAAATTCTTCAGTTAATTTTATCAGCTCTTTAATTGATTTCGCATAAAAAGTTGATTTACTCCAAGCTTCAGAATACCCATCAAACTTCCCTGCGATCTTAATGTTGGAGAGATCTGCGCCTCTTGCTTTGAGCATTCGGAGTATTGCTGTTTCCCATTGCTGAGTAAGGTGACCATCCTTAGGGCCGCGAACTTCTAGAACCTCCCACCCCAATTTTCTGTGTTTTTTTAGGCGATCATCTGGGACATTTGTTATTCCGATTTGGAACATTTCCCACCCTTCGTGCACTAAGAAGTACAAGTAGCCATCCTCATTGGGATCAAATCCAGTTTTTGCACACGTTGGGCACCCAATTCCAGACGATCTGCTAACAATCGAACTTCTCCAAATATGGCCCTTTTCACAAATCCATTCGGCTTTCTTGTTGTTACCAGCGAGAACTGTTGTTGGGTCCCAACCATGTGCTTGTGCAGCCAACAAAGGATGAGTTAGTGCAAGATCATTAAAACCAGCCAAAACTATTTTATTTGCGCAATAAGGACAGCCTGAATTCATATTCTTTCTTGAACCGATACTCGCTCTCCACTTGTGTCCCTTTGAACACTTCCAATCAAATTTTCTGTGGCCACCTGAAATAATTTGTGCCGGATCCCAACCATCAGCTTCAAGGGCAAAGTTAGGATTGGTTGTTGCCAAATCATTAAAGCCGCTAAGAAGTTCTTGTCTTGAACAAATTGGGCAGCCTGTGATTTTGCGTGAAGAAACAACACTCTCCCACACATGACCTAATTCGCATTTCCATTTGCGGGAAAGTCCACTTCCCATGGTCACTGTCGATGGGTCCCACCCATATGCTGTTTTTGAAATTTCTGGATGTGTCGTTTGTAGATCATTAAAACCTTTTAGGGTTTTGTGATTGGAGCAAATTGGACAGCCTTGGGATCGAGCTGTTCTATGATCAATACCGGATCGATACGTATGCCCTATAGGGCACTTCCAGTCCATGATTTCGTTACTGCCCCGGACATATATCTTCGGATCCCACCCATGCGCCTCTTGCGCAATTAGTGGGTCCGTTGTCTGCAGATCATTAATCCCAAAAACTATGATTTTGTTTGAACAAATATTGCAGCCTGTGTTTACATCTGTTCGAGCACTAGGAGGAGCTGAGTAACTATGCCCATTTATGCATTTCCATTTCATCTTTTTTTGCGTCCCAGGAAAGACTTGTGTTGGGTCCCATCCATCCGCCTGCTTTGCAATTTCTGGTTTTATAGTCGCAAGATCGTTGAACCCCGGTAACACTTTTTGGTTTGCACAATATGGGCAACCGCTACTTTTGGAAGTTCGAGCAGAAATTCCTGCTGAATAAATATGGCCTTCAGGGCAAAGCCATTCAACTTTTTTCGCAGTTCCTGCTAGCACAGTTGTCGGATCCCAGTTGTGGGCTTCGCTGGCAATACTTGGATGGGTGGTTTGTAAATCATTTTCACCCGGCTGAACTGTCTTCCTCATACAAACAGGGCAACCAGATTTATTCTTTGTTCGAGCAGCAATGGTTGTGCTCCACTCATGACCATATTTGCACTTCCAGGCAAGTTTCTTGCCTGATCCCGCAAGCTCTTTGCTGGGATTCCAGCCATGAGCTTCTTTTGAAATTACAGGGAATTTTGTTTGCAGATCATTAAAGCCTGTTAGCAATCGTTGGTTCTTACACGTAGCGCAGCCTTTGTTGCCCAAAGCTCGATCACTAACGCTTGTGATCCAAGTGTGCCCTTCGGAACATTTCCAAGTTACCTTTTGTCCACTGCCAGCTGAAACCGAAGTGGCATCGAGGTCGAGCGCTTCTTTTACAAGTAAAGGGTGAGTCGTTGCTAAGTCTGTTTCACCTTTAATCGGTCGCCTACCTGAACAGTAAGGACAGCCCGTTTTTGACTTGCCCGTCCTTGAGTGAACACCCGCATTCCAGATATGACCTTTTTCGCATTTCCAATCCAATTTCATTCCACTGAATTCGGACACAATGCTTGGGTCCCAACCAAATGCTTGCTTTGCTACTTCTGGAGATTTTGTTTTTAGGTCATTGAATCCAGGAATAATTCGTCTCCCACTGCAATACGGACATCCCTGATTGCGTTTTGTGCGCATCTCGACAGAGTTTTGCCAAACGTGCCCCACCTTGCATTTCCAGCTCAGCTTTTTGTGGCTTCCTGCACCAACGGTGTTTGGGTCCCAACCGTCCGCCTCCTTAGCGAGGGCCGGATGGGTCACGGATAGCGGCTGCTTTTCTTTCTTGGTTGGCACGGAACAACTGTAGAACTCATAGCTGACAAATCAACGAAAGCCGTTTCTAACTACCGAACACTCCGCATCACAGCAGTTACCTTGCCGAGGATTTCGCAGTTATCGCCATTGATTGGTTCAAAGGATGGGTTGGCGGGTAGGAGCCAGATGTGACCGTTCTTGCGGGAGAAGGTTTTAACTGTTGCTTCGCCATCGATCATGGCGGCAACTATTTCTCCGTTATTGCAATCCTTTTGTGAGCGGATGACTACGTAATCGCCATCGCAGATTGCTGCTTCAATCATTGATTCGCCAACAACTTTGAGCATGAAGAGTTCGCCTGAACCAACAAGGGATTCTGGAAGTGGGAAAGTCTCTTCGATTACTTGCTCTGCAGTAATTGGGCCACCGGCTGCGATGCGACCAACTAGAGGGATGTACTTTGTTTTATCTACTGGGGCAGAGTTTTCTGATTCACCTGGGAGCAAAACTTCTAGGGCGCGGCCGCGGGTTGGGTCGCGGCGGATAAAGCCTTTTTTCTCGAGCTCTTCTAGCTGGTACTTAACTGATGCTGGGGATGAAAGGCCTGCCTGGGTGCCGATTTCTCGCATGCTTGGGGGATAGCCGTTGGTGTCCACGGCTTCCTTGATGGCGGTCAGGATCTTGAGCTGGCGGGCGGTGAGGCCGTGGGCATCTGCTGGACCATCTGGGAGTTCGGTTACTTGGGCTGATTTCTTTGCTACAGGCTTCTTTGTGCTCATGGGGTTAAGGGTAGGGCAGATTTGGAAAAAATTCAAACATATGTTCGAAAATAACTTGCATGTGTCAGTGGGTGGGGGTATGGTTTTCCTATCGAACAAGTGTTCGAAAAACCTTCCCCAAGGTTTAACCGCAGCAGGAGTAAAGACCATGAGTACATACGCAGTTTCTACATTGATCATTCCGTCAGGGCTTAATCGCCGTGGTCGTTTAGCTCGTACTCTCGTGGTGCTTTCTCTTGCTGTTGTTTTGCTAGCCGGCTTTGCTTTTACGGCAGGTGCAGGGGACGTAGTTACTAGCAATGAGGTTTCAGGATCTTCTAGTTATGTGGTTTTGACCGTGGGCAGTGGCGATTCCATTTGGTCCATCGCACGCACTGTGGCCGATGGTCGAGACGTCCGTTCTGTGGTTGATGCAATTGTTACTGCCAACTCTTTATCTGATGGCAATGTGGTTGCGGGACAGAAGATCCGCGTTCCGCTGGCGTAAGTAATAAGGCCCATTCGCGACACGCGGGTGTGAGCGTGAAGTGTGAGCAATACCGGCAAACTCTCAGGCAATCCTTTATGGTTTCCACTATATGTAGGGGTCGGAACGAGAAAACTTTCCATAAGTAGTGTTTTTGGTGTAGTTTTCCCCTCCCGCCCAATACAGCGAAATTTGGAAAATAGTGGGATTTACTAGAGAGGACACGCCGAGATGATCTGCCCGTTTTGCAGACACGATGATTCTCGAGTCGTCGACTCACGCCCTGTTGAAGATGGCACACAGATCCGCCGTCGCCGGGAATGCCCAGAGTGCGGACAGAGATTTTCTACACAAGAAGTAGCTCTGCTTAACATTATTAAGCGAAGCGGTGCGACAGAGCCATTTAGTCGCGAGAAGGTTTTAGTTGGTGTGCGTAAAGCGTGCCAGGGACGACCTGTTAATGAAGATGACTTAGTTTTGCTGGCTCAACGTGTTGAAGAGACTCTTCGCGCAACAGGGCAAGCAGATATCGAAGCACAGGAAGTTGGATTGGCAATTCTCGCGCCACTCCGAGAACTCGATGAGGTCGCCTACCTGAGATATGCATCGGTATACCGTAACTTTGCCTCCCTTGAAGATTTCGAAGGCGAGATCGCGTTACTGCGAGCGCTGCCTTCGAGTGCGAATTCCCAAAGCACAGCAACAACAAGTAGCAATAAAAGTAATTCCCCAATTACTGATGAAGTAAAAAGCAATACATCCATGCACAAAATTAAAAGTACTAACTAACGAATACGGGGATTAAAAATGTCAGACACGGTCATCAACCGCCCAGTCAAGATCAAAGCTCACAACACCTTAAAAGGTAAGGGCTTAACGATCGAACGCATCTACACCAAGGAAGGCGTGCACCCATACGATGAAGTTAAGTGGGAACGTCGCGATGTGGTGCAGCAAAACTGGAAGACAGGCGAGACCGTCTTTGAGCAACGTGGTGTGGAATTCGCTGACTTCTGGTCAGTAAATGCATCAACGATTGTGACAACAAAGTACTTCCGCGGCGCAGTGGGACATGAAAACCGCGAGTGGTCACTCAAGCAGGTTATTGATCGTGTTGTTCTGACATATGTCAAAGCTGGTAAAGAGCATGGATACTTTGCTACTGACAAAGATGCAGAAATTTTTGAACACGAATTAACATTTATGTTGTTGCACCAGTACTTTGCATACAACTCACCAGTGTGGTTTAACGTGGGAACAAATGCACCACAGCAAGTAAGTGCGTGCTTCATTCTCTCTGTTGATGACCAAATGGAGTCAATCCTTAACTGGTATCGCGAAGAAGGAATGATCTTCAAAGGCGGATCCGGTGCAGGACTTAACTTGTCACGTATTCGTTCATCAAAGGAATTACTTAAGTCCGGTGGAACAGCATCCGGTCCAGTTTCATTCATGCGCGGTGCTGACGCATCAGCTGGAACAATCAAATCAGGCGGTGCAACACGTCGCGCTGCAAAGATGGTTGTACTAGATGTTGATCATCCAGATATCGAAGAGTTCATTGAGACAAAGGTCAGCGAAGAAGAAAAGATTCGCGCGTTACGCGATGCTGGCTTTGATATGGACCTTGGCGGAAAAGACATTATTTCCGTGCAGTATCAGAACGCCAATAACTCAGTTCGCGTATCAGATGAATTCATGCGCGCAGTTGAAAAGGGCGAGCAGTTTGGTCTGAAGGCTCGTTCAACTGGTGAAGTTATTGAGACAGTTGATGCACGTGCACTCTTTACAAAGATGGCACAAGCAGCATGGGCATGTGCTGATCCTGGAATTCAATATGACGACACAATCAATGATTGGCACACAAACCCAGAGTCAGGTCGCATCAATGCGTCTAACCCTTGCTCTGAGTACATGTCATTGGATAACTCAAGTTGTAACTTGGCATCCCTTAACTTGATGAAGTTCCTTAAAGATGATGGCTCATTTGATGCAAAGACATTTGCTCGTGCATGTGAGCTTGTTATTACATCTATGGATATCTCAATCTGCTTCGCTGACTTCCCAACAGAAGCAATTGGCGAAACCACAAAGGCATACCGTCAGCTCGGAATTGGTTATGCAAACCTTGGTGCACTTCTTATGGCATCAGGTCTTGCGTATGACTCCGAAGGTGGACGTGCGCTCGCTGGTGCGATCACATCATTGATGACAGGTATTACATACAAGCGCTCCGCTGAACTCGCAGGAATCGTTGGACCATATGCGGGCTTTGCACCGAATGCCAAGCCACATGCTCGCGTTATGCGCAAGCATGCTGCGGCTTCATCTGCTGCTAAGTCAGAGACAACACTTGATCGTGATGTCTGGACAGAAGCGAACAAGGCGTGGGATGCATGCTTAACAATTGGCGATAAGAATGGATGGCGCAACGCGCAGATCTCAGTTCTTGCACCAACTGGAACAATCGGTTTGATGATGGATTGCGATACAACTGGTATCGAACCTGACTTCTCATTGGTTAAGTTCAAGAAGCTAGTCGGTGGCGGATCTATGCAGATCGTTAACCAGACAGTTCCTGCGGCACTTCGCAAGCTTGGTTACGCGGAAGAGACCATCGAAGCAATTGTTGAATTCATTGCAGCAAATGGTCACGTTATCGATGCGCCAGGGTTAAAGCCTGAGCACTACGAAGTATTTGACTGCGCACTTGGTGCACGTTCAATTGCTCCAATGGGCCACGTGCGAATGATGGCTGCATGCCAACCATTCCTATCTGGTGCGATTTCAAAGACTGTTAACTTGCCAGAGGATGCAACAGTTGAAGAAGTTGAAGAGGTTTACTTTGAGGCGTGGAAGATGGGCGTTAAGGCGCTCGCTGTCTATCGCGATAACTGCAAGGTGGGACAACCACTTTCAGATGGCAAGGCTAAGAAGAAAGATGCGCCAGTTGATCAGCAAGTAATTGCATCCCCTGTTCGCAAGCGTCTTCCTAAGTCACGTCCTGCAACAACAACATCATTCTCTGTTGGTGGCGCCGAGGGTTACATGACCGCTGGTGCATATGCCGACGGCGCGCTCGGTGAAGTATTCCTAAAGCTTGGCAAGCAAGGTTCAACACTTGCCGGTGTAATGGATGCATTCTCAATCGCAGTATCAATCGGTCTTCAATACGGTGTTCCACTAGAAACATTCGTAGAGAAGTTCACTAACTTGCGATTCGAGCCAGCTGGTATGACAGATGATGCCGACATCCGCATGGCGCAATCCATGATGGATTACATCTTCCGTCGTTTAGCACTTGATTACTTGCCATTTGAACAACGCAGTGCGATGGGTCTCTACACATCAGCAGAGCGTCAAGCAGCTCTCGATAACGGCGGAGAATATGCGCCAATCGCGGGCTCTGATACCCCAAAAGCAGTTGCGCCTGCGGCGGCTCCTGCGGTTGTAAAAACTGAGGTAAAGATCGAAGCAGCACCAGTTGCAGCAGCACCAACGCAAACAATTGGTTCTTCATCCGATCTACTTGAGTCAATGGGTATCAAATCAGATGCACCACTGTGTATGACATGTGGCGTGAAGATGCGTATGTCAGGTGCTTGCTTCGTGTGCGAAGGTTGTGGAAACACAAGCGGTTGCTCATAAAAAATTAACCAACTTAACCATCCCCGTTAAGAAATCCCCGCTGGCCACCACGGCTAGCGGGGATTTTTTTCTAGGTTAGAATTGCGATGTTGTTTCCGGGGTCGATGTAATTTCGAACCGGCGGTTATAGTCCGCGACCCGATGCCATCCAGGTATCGGTTGACTCAGTGAAATTCTGAGACCGACGGTTAAAGTCCGGATGAGAGGAAACAAAAATTGCAGTGGGCGCTGCCTGCTCTGCTTTTTTTCGTGCACCCCGGTAACTCGTAACACAAAGAGTTCAAGGGGGATATGCACAGATGACACATCATCTAGCGTTTATGCAACGTGCTATCGCCCTGTCAGAAAATGGTTGTGGTCGCACAGCGCCTAATCCAATTGTTGGCGCAGTAATTGTTGGCACAGACGGTTCTGTTATTGCAGAAGGTTTTCATGATCGCCATAAATCACCTGATCACGCAGAAGTAGTTGCGTTAAAGATTGCAGGAGATAAGGCACGTGGTGCAACGATGTATGTGACTCTCGAGCCATGCAATCACACGGGCACAACAGGTCCGTGCACACAAGCGATTATTGATGCAGGTATTGCCACACTTGTTTATGCAGTTGCTGATCCAAATCCCGTGGCTTCTGGCGGCGCCGCTGTATTGAAAGCTGCTGGAATCGAAGTTGTTGCAGGTGTTGGGCAAGAAGAAGCGGCGTATGCAAATCGCGCATGGCTAACAAAAATTATTAAGGGTCGTCCATTTATTACGTGGAAAGTTGCTGCAACACTGGATGGAAAAGTGGCAGCAATGGACGGAACATCGAAGTGGATTACTAATGAAGCATCCAGAGCCGATGTGCAGAAGGTTCGTCGCAGTGTTGATGCCATCATGGTTGGAACACAGACTGTGATTGCAGATGATCCTCACCTTGTGCCACGAGATGCAGAAGTAGGTGCCAATCCACTTCGTATTATTTGTGGAACGCAAGAGCTGCCAAAGGGCGCGCAAGTATTTGATAACGCGGCGCCAACAAAAGTGATTGCAAGTAAAGATTTAGAAGTTATCGCTGCAGAGCTATTGGCAACCGGTGTTAATCACATACTGCTGGAATCTGGACCAACACTTGCAAGTGCGATGCTGCATGGCTGCATGCTCGATGAACTCATGATTTATCAAGGTGCATCATTACTCGGCGCCGGCAAAAACTTTGTGGCTGACCTTGGCGCTGTGACACTGGATCACGCGATGAGCATGCCGCGAGTCAGTACCGAAACATTCGGTGATGACGTTAAATCCGTCTACAGAATTACGAACGAGTAGCCATGTTTACAGGATTAGTTCAAGAGCGCGGCACAGTCGCCGATATCGTGCGCAACGACACCAGCGCTGTGATCACGATTAAAGCTGCGCATTTAGCTGGACAGATAAAGCCAGGAGATTCAGTAAGCGTTGATGGCGTCTGTTTAACAGCCGTAGATGTTGAATCTGATTCATTTACAGCAGATGTCATGGTGCAAACACTTGCCGTGACATCCCTCGGGCAAATCCAAAGCGGAAGCGCCGTAAATCTAGAACTAGCAGCGCGACTTGATACACGAATGGGTGGTCACATCGTGCAGGGCCACGTAGATGGCACTGGCACATTAGTTGCTTTGACACCGGGTGAACAATGGATGAAGTGCGAAGTAAAGGTAGAACGCGCATTACTTAAATACATCGTTGCAAAGGGTTCTATTTGTTTTTCAGGTATTTCTCTAACAGTTGGCGAAGTAAATGATGAAACTTCAGTGGTTACAGTCTGGTTAATCCCAGAGACTATTGAACGCACATCTATTGCAAGTAAAAAACCAGGGGATCTAATCAACATCGAAGTTGATGTACTGGCCAAGTACGTCGAGCGAATGATGGAGCACAAACAATGAGCACCCTGACACCAATAGATGAAGCACTTAAATCCTTTGCCGCAGGACAGATTGTTATTGTCGTCGATAACGAAGATCGCGAGAACGAAGGCGATTTCATTATGTTGGCCGAAAAGGCAACGCCAGAAAAAGTTGCATTCATTAACCGTTATTCAACTGGCATCTTGTGCGCTCCAATGAATCGCGAACGCGCACGTACATTGGGCTTGCCGCTGATGTGGGCAAAAAACCAGGACACAAATAAGACAGCTTTTACTGTGACCACCGATGCCAAGAAGAATCTGACAACAGGAGTTAGCGCAACAGAGCGCGCAACGACGTTTAACGAATTAGCTCGCACAACGGCTGTGGCAGATGATTTTGTTCGCCCAGGACATGTCTTTCCTTTGATTGCAGCAGATGGATTACTGCAAGAGCGCCAAGGACATACAGAAGCCGCAGTCGCAATGGCTGCTTTAGTTGGTGCACAACCAGTTGGTTTGCTCTGTGAAATTGTTAATGAAGATGGCTCAATGTCTCGCATGCCGGATTTAGAGAAGTTTGCCGCAGTGCACGGAATGCCAATTATTTCTATCGAAGCGTTGGCCGATTATGCACGCAGTAAAAACCTTGCATCCCATGTGCCGGCGCTGCCAAAACTAACGTGGGCGAATCTGCCACTAGAAAACGGCGCGTGGAAGATTTCATCTTTCACAAACTCAGCAGGTATTGATCACGCGATTGTGGCCTTTGGTGATGTCACTGGTGCATCGGATGTTTTGATGAGAGTGCACTCAGAGTGTTTAACGGGAGATGTTTTCTCATCAAAGCGTTGTGATTGCCAAGCGCAGTTGCATCACTCATTGGATCGAATTACAGCAGCTGGCTCTGGCGTTGTTATTTATCTTCGTGCACATGAAGGTCGCGGAATCGGACTTGGCGAGAAGATCAAGGCATATGCGTTGCAAGATCAGGGGCAAGACACTGTGCAAGCAAATATCTCATTGGGTCACGAATCAGATGAGCGCAGTTTCAATGATGTGGTCATCATCGCTAAAGCGCTGGGGATTACTTCAGTGCGATTGCTAACAAATAATCCGGAGAAGATTTCAACCCTTACTGCCGCTGGCATCAAGGTTGCAGTTGAAGAGATTTCTGTGGGCGCAAGTGATTTCAATCAGAAGTACCTAGAGACAAAGCGCACCGTTATGGGGCACTTAATGGGAAAGGCATAAGAATGGCCGGACATGCACCAGATGTAAAAGTTAAAGAGATGCCAGGGGCGAAGATCGCAATCATCAGTGCAACATGGCATGACGATATTTGTGCAGATCTTATTGCTGGTGCAGAACGTGCATGCGTAGCAGCTAAAGCTGTCAGCACTGTTATTCGAGTTCCGGGTTCTTTTGAATTGCCACTGGCTGCGCAATTGGCATTTGAAAAAGGATTTGATGCAGCAGTTGTTTTAGGCGTTGTTATTCAAGGTGAAACACCACACTTTGATTATGTCTGCCAAGGCGTGACACAAGGTGTTATGGATGTCAGCCTAAAGTTTTCTAAGCCAATCGGTTTTGGTGTCTTAACCGTAAACACAATCGAGCAGGCAATTGCGCGTTGTGGTCGACCAGAGAGCTTTGAAGATAAGGGATTTGATAGCGCAGTTGCCGCTATTGAACTTGCTTATATTGCAGCAAATGATCGCTTACTTAAACCCATAAAGTAACCATCAATTAAAGTATTGGGTGCTTGATCAGCTGTTTTTGAAGCACCTAAGGTAATAAAGAGCGGAATAAAGTGCTCAACAGTTGGGTGCGCATATGGCATACCTGGCCCTAACTCTTTGAAGTTGGCGAGCGCGTCAACATCACCCTTTGCAAGTGCTTCAGATGCCCAGGCATCGAATTCGGATGACCATGTTGGCGCTATTGCATCGGTGGACCAATCACGAAGGTATTGCAGACCGTGAGTCATAAAACCAGAACCAATAATTAATACGCCTTCATCGCGAAGTGGTTGCAGGCGACGACCAATTTCTAGCAAGCGGCCAGGATCTTGAGTGGGCATAGACATTTGCAGCACAGGAATGTCAGCATCTGGATACATAACTTTTAGCGGAACCCATGCACCGTGATCGAGTCCGCGATTAGTCATTGCAACTGGTTCGGTATCTGGCATCAGTGCAACAACTTTTTTCGCTAGCTCTTGCGCATCCGGTGATTCATATGTCATCTGATAAAACTTCTGATCAAAGCCAGAAAAGTCATACACAAGGGGAGTGCCTGCAAGTGGATTACTTAAAGTAATTGGCGCAGATTCCCAGTGAGCCGAAACAATCAGAATTGCTTTTGGTTTTTCAATTCCTTGTGCAATCTGGGATAACTGAGATGTCCAGAGAGCGTCATCGAGCAGCATCGGTGCACCGTGACCGATATAGAGTGCTGGAAGAGACATGTATGCACAGTATTACAAAGTAGTTGAAACTTCAACTACCTGCTTTTGTGGGTATGCGCAGATAAGGTGGGCACATGAGTGAGTTATCGGCGCAAGTGCGTAAAGCACTAGATGCAGCCGTTGCAGCTATTGGCGGTGCTCCTCGCGAAGGTCAAATTGAAATGGCCGAAGCAGTAGCAAATGCTTTAACTGATCGCCATCACTTAATGGTTCAAGCAGGTACCGGTACCGGTAAATCCCTTGCATACATTGTTCCTGCGTTGGTGCATGGCCGAAAAGTATTAGTTGCAACAGCGACACTTGCGCTACAAAGACAATTGGTCGAAAGAGATTTACCTGCTGTTGTTCCGGCGCTTGAAAAAGTATTAGGCCGCGAAATTACATACGGTATTTATAAAGGCGTAGGCAATTACATCTGTCTGCAAAAGATGAATAGTGAAGAACCAGATCCTGATGGCGAAGTTCTGCTCGAAGTTTCTTCCCTAGGAAAAGATGCGCAGCGTTTACATGCATGGGCAAAATCTCCGGGGGCAACGGGGGATAGAGATGATGCACCAGAAGTAGATCGCAGAGTCTGGGCTGCTAACTCTTTATCTGGTCGCGAATGTGTGGGCGCTGATGTTTGTGCTTATGGCCATCAATGTTTTGCAGCTCTTGCTAAGGGTCGCGCGCAGAGCGCAGATATTGTGATTACTAATCACACGTTGCTAGCAATTGAGATTGTGGATTCGCATCCGATTTTGCCTGAGCGTGACGCTGTTATTTTGGATGAAGCGCACGAATTTATGGATCGCACAACGCAAGCGGTGACAGAAGAGCTGACATCGACTCGTGTGATCAGAGCTGCTGCAATGGCGCGCAAACATATGCCCGGCAAACTAGCTGACACATTTACAAAGGCAGCTGATGACTTTCATGACACGATGGCAGATTACGGACAAGATGTTCGACAGAACCCATCGATGCAAGGTCGCTTGGATGAAATTCCGGCATCTTTAGAAGCACCTATTCGTCGCGTGCGAGAAGCAGCCGCAGCCATTGTGCAATCAATTAGCGCCGATGAAGAAGCAATTGGCAGCGACGCACTTGCAGAACGTGCACGAGTAAAGGGCGCGGTCAATGAGATCAATACAACGTGCGCCAAGATATTAAAAATCGGTGACACTCAAGTGCTCTGGTATGAACCAACGTTTCAGACTCTGCACCTTGCGCCACTTAGTGTTTCAAATGTTCTGCGCGCTAACTTGCTGACAAAAACGCCAGTGATAGCAACATCTGCAACCTTAAGCGTTGGCAATTCAATGGATGCAATGGCTAGATCTATTGGCTTTACCGTTGGCGGAGATGAAGATTCAAGTAGCGATGATGGCGATATAGATCCGAGCAACGTTGCGATGTTGGACGTCGGTTCGCCATTTGATTTCGCTAATCAAGGTGTTCTGTATTTACCAAAGCATTTGCCAGAACCTGGACGCGAAGGTGTGCATCCAGATGTATTAGAAGAGTTAGGCGAACTGATTGACGCCGCAGGCGGTCGAACACTTGCACTCTTTAGTTCGTGGCGCGGAGTAGAAGCAGCGGATGCGCACCTGCGAAAAGTATTAGCAGAGCTGCCGATAAAGATTATTACGCAAAAACGTGGAGACGCAGTTGGGCCATTGGTGGAACGTTTTGCGAAGGATGAAACATCAGTATTGCTCGGCACGATGTCGCTCTGGCAAGGCGTCGATGTTCCAGGCAACTCTTGTGTGCTTGTCACAATTGATCGCATTCCATTTCCACGTCCCGATGAACCAGTGATGTCAGCTCGCGCCGCGCAAGCAGATGCCGGTGGTGGTTCTGGATTTATGCAGATCTCACTGCCACGTGCTGCACTTCTTTTGGCACAGGGCACTGGTCGATTAATTAGATCAGTGGATGATCGCGGTGTTGTCGCAATCCTTGATTCACGAATTGTTAATAAGAGATACGGCAGTGTTCTGTTAAATTCAATGCCACCGCTTTGGCGTACTTCGGAAAAATCTGTAGTGCGAGAATCGCTACAGCGATTGTCCAATCAACTTAAGGACTAGTTCTTTCACCTTCGGCCAGGACGCTGCAAAACTTGGATGCAACGTTAGTTCGCTGATTTCTTCTACGTCCACCCACCGCACTTCATGTGATTCATCATTTACTTCGTGTGCGATTAAATCGGCTGAAGCGGAAGCAATAACGGTGTCGTATTTCCAATTGCCGTGATTGTCTTCGTGAATAACAACAGGTGTGACAAGTGATGGATCTAAACCAGTTTCTTCTACTGCTTCGCGAAGCGCACCGGCAATAACATCTTCGTGAGAATCACGAGCACCGCCTGGGATTCCCCACGTGTCACCGTTATGAACCCACGGCGCTCGGTGTTGAAGTAAAACCATAGAGTCGCGAACTAGCAATAAACCTGCAGCGCCGTGTAAACCCCAGTGCTTGTTTCCACAATCACACTGGACCCATCCATCACCATCTCGCGCTGCCACGGTTCTAGAGTGGCATAAGTATCCACATGTGCGCGAGATGAAGGCTTTTGTTGGGCGCCACTTACTTAACCTGCGCCCATTATGAAAACAAATCAAGCTTTAATCACAGCACCATTACTGATCGCACTTTTATTTCCAGCGCCCACAGCCGTGGCTGCTGATTGCACCAAAGCATGTCTGGCAGTCACTGTAGAAAATGGGCAGATTGTTGTCTCTGGCCAAAAGGGCAATGGCCCTAAGAGCACCAAAGTGGTTAAGAAAGTTACTGCAGTGAAGAAAGTAGCGCCGAAAAAACCAGTAATCAAACGCGTTGTTTTAAAACAACCCAGCGCCGTCGTTGCCACACGCAAACCAGTGGTTAAGAAGAAACGAGTTGTCACAAAGAAAGCTGTGGCTGCAACATCGATTGCAGATCGCCTAACTAAATTGCTACCAACTGGCGGCGTTGCATTTCAGCCAGCCTATGAACCACTTGTGCATGTGCCCGTTGTTTTCTGGTGCGACCTGCCAAAGATTTTTAGCACTCGATTTAACATCGTTGGCGAAGTAGTCGACGTAACTCTTCGACCATCCTTTTCATGGTCATTTGGTGATGGCTCTGTCATGCAAAGCACTGATCCTGGTGCTCCGTATCCCAACGGATCTATTCAACATGCGTATTTAAAAGAGGGAACATATCTGGTGACGATGCTCGCAACATGGGGTGGGACCTGGTCAAACCAAGGAACTATTCGAGCTGTCACTGGTGAAATCAAAACTATTCGCGTTGCAACCGTCAAAGTTGTTAGCGCCCCAACAATGTTTGTTCAGTAATGAGTACGGCGACAGCGGTGGATTACCGCGATGAAGATTTTGCACGAAGCGTTGCAACGTACTTTGTAGATATTGATGCAGTTGATTTAAATGCCATGCAACAAGATGGCGCCACAGCCATTGTGGATTTAGCAGGGGAGTACGAAGCAATGGGGTGCAGCATTAATACAGCTCTTAAGGCAAAGGTGCTTGGTCGCTTATCTGATATTCAAGTGCGCGACTTTGCATTGGGATGCCATAGCGATGTGACACTGCCGAACTATGTGGCGATGTGGACAGATCTTTTATCTATGGCACCTGCAAAATTCATAGCCCCTGTCGCATCTCTTTGCGCGGCAATCACATATGAAACTGGAGATAAAGAAGGTGCTGCGCAGTACTTGCGACGTGCCATTGCAGATGATGCGCGGTATTCGCTAGCCACATTGTTACAACGCGTCTTCGCATCGGGATGGCCCGCAAATGCCTTTGCAGCAATGCGCGCTGATCTGCACCCGAAAGTCTGTGCTTTAATTTTCATTTGATGCTCTGCGCGGGATTTGTTACCCTTGCCAATAGGTCACGAGTTCTAGTTATAGCCCCAGCTTGCTAGACGGCAACCCTCCACCGCGGCGGGGTGCTCTGGGTGAAGACCTGGCAGGGTTAACTTTTTAAGTTAGGTCTGCAAGTGCGTGAAGGAATTAATTACTGTGTCTATTGCTAAGAAATCACCACACGATCGTTTCGACGTCACTGGCGCATGGCTAGAGGGTGACGATGTTGGCGATCGCGAATTTGTAAAAGTCGGTGACCTGGAACTTGAAAGCGGAGAAGTACTGCCCGATGTAACAATCGCGTATCAAAGTTGGGGCACACTCAACGCTGCTCGCGATAACGCAATTTTAGTAAATCACGCAATGACTGGTTGGTCTGATGTGCCGGGATGGTGGCCATCAATGGTTGGACCTGGTTTACCACTCGATACAGATAAATATTTTGTTGTGTGTCCAAATGTTATTGGTGGATGCCAAGGCAGTACTGGTCCATCATCGATTGCACCGGATGGCAAACGGTGGGGTTCACGTTTTCCGCTCGTGACAATTAGAGACATGGTTGCCGGAGAAATCGCTTTTTCTGATGCAATCGGAATTAAGAAATACAAACTTGCTTTAGGGCCATCCCTCGGTGGAATGCGAGCCCTTGAGTGGGCGGTGCAACATCCAGATCGCGTGGGTGCTATCTGCACAATTGGTTCTTCCGCTGTTGCAACAGGTGATCAAATCGGAACTGCAGCAATTCAAATCCGCGCAATCAAATCTGATCCGTTTTATTTTGGCGGCGATTATTACAACAAAGATCGCGGACCCGTTGAAGGCATGGGAATCGCGCGTCGTATTGCCCACCTGACGTATCGCACAGAGGCAGAGATGGATGTGCGCTTTGGTCGCCAATTACAGGGAGATGACACAGGTCGCTACGCCGTTGAGTCATACCTTGATCATCAAGCAGGCAAGCTGGCTAAACGCTTTGATGCCAACACATACATCGCACTGACTGAGGCGATGAATTCACATGACATTGGTCGCGGACGAGGGGGAGTTGCCGCAGCCCTTGAATCAATCACTGTGCCAGTGATGGTCCTATCAATTGATACTGATCGACTCTTTCCACCTCGCCTACAGGCAGAGGTAGCGGATTTAGCCCCACACGCAGCCCCTGTAGAGACGATTACGTCCCCATTTGGTCACGATGGCTTCTTAGTTGAGGTCGAATCTGTGGGCGCAGTGGTGCGAAAAGCGCTCGCGCTCTAGATATTTAGCATTTCCAGCGTTTTACGATGTGCAAAATAGCCTGTGGACAAATTATAATATAGCCATCGCCTCTTCGGCTTCGAAGAGTAAAAACCAAAGGACAATTGTGGCTGTATTTAGTGCGCTCAAAAACAGGGGCAAGAAGAAAGCAGTAGCGAAAAAGAGTGCTGCGAAAAAGAAACCTGTGAAAAAAGCTCCGGCTAAGAAAGTTGTTGCTAAGAAAACTCCCGCAAAAAAGGCGCCAGCTAAGAAAGTTGTTCCTAAAAAGATCGAACTGAAGAAAGATCTGACAGCAAAAGATGTTCAGGCCATTGTTGATGCAAAGACAATTGCAATGCGTCAGAAAGAAGTTCTGGCCGAACTTGAATCTCGCGGTGTTACATCCATTAACCGCATTCCAAAGAAGGTCGATAAAGATTTAGTTGACGAAGCTCGCGCGCTCGCAGCAGAAGTTCCTGTTGCAACAGAGAAGTTGCGCAAAGCCGGACTCGGTTCGCCATTTCGAATGCTCAAAAAAGTTGAGCTTGCACTGATTGCTCCACCTCCTGCTCCAAAGGTTGAAGCACCAGCAGCACCAAAGATTGATCCAAAGACAGGCAAAGCCGTTGTTGTAAAAATCGATGGCGAAGATGTCGAACTAGAAGAAGTAGAACTCGAAGATGTTGAATCCCTTATTGCAGAAGCAGTTGAGATCATTGACTCAGAGGCAGAAGATAAGGGCAATCAACCACGCGTTGTAGACCTCAAAGCAGAAGATGCCACAGGCAATGAAGAGAACGCATTTACATTAAAGGCATCCGAAGAAGATGATGCACCAGCACAGACAGTTATGACAGCTGGTGCGACAGCGGATCCTGTAAAGGATTACCTCAAGCAAATCGGTCGTGTGGCACTACTAAATGCCGAACTCGAAGTAGAACTAGCAACTCGCGTAGAAGCTGGTTTGTTTGCTGAGTACAAGCTATTTACTGAAAAGAAGTTGGATAAGAAACTCAAGCGCGAACTCGAATTCATCGTCGAAGATGGCAAGCGCGCAAAGAATCACTTGCTGGAGGCAAACCTTCGCCTCGTTGTTTCTCTTGCAAAGCGTTACACCGGTCGCGGAATGCTCTTCCTTGATCTCATTCAAGAAGGAAACCTCGGACTTATCCGTGCAGTTGAAAAGTTCGACTACACAAAGGGTTACAAGTTCTCGACATATGCAACGTGGTGGATTCGCCAGGCGATCACTCGTGCGATGGCAGATCAGGCTCGCACAATCCGTATTCCAGTACACATGGTTGAAGTCATTAACAAACTTGCTCGTGTACAACGCCAGATGCTTCAAGATCTTGGTCGCGAACCGACCCCAGAAGAACTCGCACGCGAATTAGATATGACTCCAGAGAAAGTTGTGGAAGTACAAAAGTACGGCCGGGAACCAATCTCACTTCACACACCACTGGGTGAAGAAGGAGACTCTGAATTCGGAGATCTGATTGAAGACTCTGAAGCAGTTGTTCCAGCGGACGCGGTCTCATTTACATTGCTACAAGAGCAGTTGCACTCAGTTCTAGATACTTTGTCAGAACGTGAAGCTGGTGTAGTTGCAATGCGCTTTGGTCTAACAGATGGTCAACCAAAGACACTCGATGAAATCGGCAAGGTCTATGGAGTTACTCGCGAACGTATTCGCCAGATCGAATCTAAGACAATGTCTAAGTTGCGCCACCCATCTCGTAGCCAAGTGCTGCGCGATTACCTCGACTAAACGAATTCAAGAAAAGAGATAAAAATGAGCGACAAAGTAACGATGCGCATCAAAGCCAATGGCTCAATCCGAGTAACTGGCGAAGTTGATTTCGTAGATGCAGAAGGCAAAGTAGTTGAGACTAAGAGTGATTTTTCTCTGTGCCGCTGCGGTCACTCAAAAGATAAGCCGTACTGCGATGGTTCACACCGCGAAGCTGGCTTTGAAGCGAGTGGTAACTAATTAATTAGCAGCAGGGGATTCAACGAGTTTAGAAGTCTCGTCTTGAATCTTTGCAGCAAGCGGACGAATCTTTTCGGCGTATTCCTTGCCGTGGTGTCCGCAGAACAAGAGCTCTCCGCCAGAGAGAAGCACGGCGCGTACATATGCCTGTGCTCCGCAACGATCGCATCGGTCAAGGGCGTTAAGAGGTACTGCTTCAAGAATCATTTGTTCTGACATATCTCTCTCCGTTCTCAATCGGGAAGTGCTTGTGTACTGCTTTCTATGGAACATCAAACCATGTCTAGATATTCCCCGCTCGTTATATTTGCATTTTTAGGCGTAAATTTTGTGTTAATTGGGTGAGAATCACCTGCGAAATCAGGTTCTGTTGGCTTTGCGGCGAGTTACACACAGGTTTGGGCGCATTGAAAGATAACCTTTGCCACCGTGGCCTCCAAGAAAGAAGATGCAAACATCTCGCAGGAGAGCTATACCGCAAAAGATTTAGCAGTCCTTGAAGGACTAGACGCAGTTCGCAAACGCCCCGGCATGTATATCGGTTCTACCGATTCACGCGGCTTGATGCACTGCTTGTGGGAAATTATTGATAACTCAGTGGACGAAGCACTCGCTGGTCACTGTAAAAAAATTGAAATTAATCTCGAATCAGATGGTTCTGTAGAAGTACACGATGATGGTCGCGGTATTCCAGTAGATAAAGAATCAAAGACCGGACTTACTGGCGTTGAAGTTGTTCTTACAAAATTGCACGCAGGTGGAAAATTCGGTGGTGGTTCATACGCCGCATCCGGTGGTTTGCACGGTGTTGGCGCATCAGTTGTAAACGCACTTGCTGTTCGACTAGATGCCGAAGTAGATCGTGATGGAAAGATTTATTGGATGTCCTTTCAACGCGGTGTTGCAGGAGTCTTCGATGGTGATGGACCAAAGGCAGAGTTCACACCTAAATCTGGTTTGCGCGTTATCGGCAAAATTTCAAGCAAGGTCACAGGCACACGCATTAAATGGTGGAGTGATAAGCAGATCTTCTTAAAGGAAGCCGAACTAGAACTAGAAGATATTTATTCTCGTGCTCGCCAAACTTCTTTCTTAGTTCCGGGGCTGACTCTTACTGTTAATGACAATCGTGGAAAAACAAAGACCACAGAGTCGTTTTATCACAAGGGTGGAATATCCGAATACTGCGAATTCTTACAACCAGATCAACCAATTGGCGATGTCATTCGCATCTACGGCACTGGTCACTATCAAGAGACTGTGCCTGTTCTAGATGACAAGGGACATATGGTTTCCACAGAAGTAGAGCGCGATATGGAAGTAGATATCGCCATGAAGTGGGGCAATGGTTTTGATAACACCCAACGCTCATTTGTAAACATCATTGCAACGCCAAAGGGTGGAACGCACGTGTTGGGTTTTGAGCGAGCAATCACCAAAGCTTTTAACGAAGCGCTGCGATCAACAAAAACACTCAAGAACAATGAAGCAGATGTTATTAAAGATGACATCCTCGAAGGATTAACCGCGGTCATCACGGTTCGTATGTCAGAGCCGCAATTTGAAGGCCAGACAAAGGAAGTTCTCGGAACAGCAGCTGCTACGCGAATTGTCTCCGCTGTTGTAGCTGACAAGATGAAAGAGTTTTTCAACACCACTCGTCGTATTGATAAAGCCAATGGCCGATTGATTCTTGAAAAGGTTGCTGGTGCTTCACGCACACGTATTTCTGCCAGAGCCCATAAAGATTTGCAACGTCGAAAGAATGCTTTGGAATCATCTTCACTTCCAACGAAGCTTTCGGATTGTCGCTCAGAGGATGTAAACCGTACAGAGTTATTTATCGTCGAAGGTGAATCCGCACTCGGAACAACTAAGGCCGCACGCAACTCTGAGTTCCAGGCAATCTTGCCTATTCGCGGAAAGATTTTGAACGTTCAAAAAGCTTCACTGTCACAGATGCTCGATAATTCAGAGTGCGCTTCCATCATTCAAGTAATCGGTGCAGGCTCTGGAAAGTCATTCGAATTAGATGATGCTCGTTATGGCCGCATTATTTTGATGTCAGATGCTGACGTTGACGGTGCGCACATTCGTTGTCTCTTGCTCACACTCTTGTATCGCTACATGAAGCCGATGATCGATGATGGTCGCGTCTTTGCAGCGATTCCACCACTGCACCGCATTGAAACAATGGGTGGCGGAGGCAAGAAGGGCGAATACATCTACACATACTCAGATGATGAGATGCGTAAAGTAACTGCAGATTTGAAGAAGGCTGGAAAGAAGTGGAAAGAACCAATCCAGCGCTACAAAGGTCTCGGCGAGATGGACGCGGATCAATTACGCGAAACCACAATGGATCCAGATGCACGCACACTTCGTCGCATCACAATTAAGGATGCAGCTGCTGCAGAATCAATGTTTGAACTATTGATGGGCAACGATGTTGCGCCACGTAAAGAGTTTATTTCTACAGCTGAAATCGATCGCGACAGAATCGACGCTTAAGACTTATATTCCTTCAGGATTGTTCTAGAAATAATCGGAACCGCATCAACCCACTTAATTCCATACGTTTTTTCAAATGCTTGATCGTATGTATCGCCTTGGGCAATTAGATCAATTAACTCCATTGTCGCAGCTGGCCCTTTAAGCGCCGTTAAAATTTCAGTGATTGCGCAACCAACGTCATACACGCGCCAACCTGAGTATTTATCCCACGGGCTCCAATCACTCCAGCCGGGCGGATTAATAAATTCTTCTAACCACTCTTGAGTCATCCATGTGCCTTTTGTTAAATCTTGAGTACGAAGATCTCGCTCAATTCGATATGAGTTATATGTGGCGTAAAAAATAGATGCAGCTTGTGAAAATGTCGCGCCACCTTCTGTGTACCAACGGGGGACTAGTGCCCAATTACTTCGCGTTCCAACACTTGGTGCTTGTTGCAGATTGTGGGTGTATTCATGAGCTTCCAAAGTTCCACTTGTATGCATTGAATCTGTAGGAACAGGAATCTGCACACCGAATAACAAAATAGCGACGCCATCTCTGGTTGTTCGAGCAGAGGCGCCTGAGCAATCTAATTCGGCTCTGCAATTGCGGTCGACACCATCAGTAACGTTTCTTGATTCGTTATTTGATAACTCATTGAGCTTTGCCTGCGCCCATGCAAGATCTTTGAATGTGTAATAAACAAGGTTGACCGAAGCTGGCGCTTTAGCTGTTGGATACAAACGCGAAACCAATTCCATAGCTGGCTTCGCGCGATCATTTAAAATGACCGAGTTTGGTCCGATATAAATATTGAGATTTGGCGCCTTTGCAGGACTTGCAGCAACAACTTGTGAACTCTTCTTCCACGCCCAATAGGCAACCGATTTCGCGTTTTGTTCCAGGTCAGCAAATGAAGTTGGTGCCTTGGGTTCTACGCCTTTGCTCCACGTTAACTTTTTGCCACTTTTAACGCATGTATATGTCAGTCCCTGATCAATAATTTTTGCTTTAGCAGATGTGCACTTTGCGCCAGCTTTGATCGCTGCATGCGCAGGTGCAACACCTGTTGCCAATAAACCGATGGTTATTGCTGCAATTGCTAAACGCTTATTTATGCGGCTTCCTGCTGCATACATCTGAGGCACGGACATTACTTCTTTACGAGCTGAGAAATTGATTTAGCAATAAGCGGGACTGCTGAGTCCCAAGATTGTCCAAAGTGTTTTTCAAAGGATTGCTCAAAGGTCATTCCATCTGAAATGTCTTCGTAAATCTGGATGTTAATTGCAGGGCCCTTGATTGCTGTGAAGATTTCGGAAATTAACATGCCGATGTCATATATATGCCATTGCGTTTCTTGATCCATCCAGATATTCGTATCGGGCGGTTTAATGAAATTGGCTATCCACTTTTCGGTGAAATTCTTCTTTCTATTTTCTAGTAACTCTTTAGCCCAGAATTTTCGATCTGCTGAGTACTTAGGGAAAGACTTCGCATATATCGCTGCGAGTTGGGAAAATTCGGCTCCACCTTCAGCAAACCACCATGGCGTGAACGCTTTGATGCAGCACATCGCTTGACCTTGGTTAGGTGTTCCAAAGAAACTACCAATTTGAACCACGTGTGTGTATTCATGAGCTTCGAGTGTTCCGGATGTGTGATTGCGATCAGGTTTGCTTGTCATCACTGCTGCCAAGAGAACACCGTCGCCTGCGTTGTTGATTGTGCCACTTGCTCCCCAACAGAACTCAATTGTCTGACAACTATTTTTTGCTTCCTGCCCAGTTGCTGATGGATAAATCTCGGCATACTTCTTTTGCGCCCAGTCGACATCTTTGTATCCGTAATAAATCGCATAGATCTTATTCGGATGACGAAATGTTGGATACAAACGCTTGACCGCATCAAAAGCAGCTTTTGGATTTGTATAAGAAAGCTTCGTATTTGGTCCAACAATTAACTCGAATGTAGGACTCATCTCATTGCTAGATAAAACTTGATCGCTACTTTTCTTCCATGCCCAGTAAGAAACATCAGCGGGTCTTTTCACCGCATCTTGGAGGTTTGTAATTGGTTTAGGTGTCTTTGCGGCGTGCGTAGGCTGAACTGAGAGTGAAAGTAGAAGAATTGCAACACTTGAAAGGGCGATGGACCGAATTCTCATGCAGGGATATTAATCGATACTGACCAAATCAAAATAGTCGTCTTTCCATAAATCTTCATCGCCATCAGGCAACAAAATCACTCGCTCAGGCTTAAGAGCTTGAACAGCGCCTTCATCGTGCGAGACCAGGATTACTGAGCCTTGGTATTCAGATAGGGCTGCAAGGATTTCATCGCGCGATGCGGGATCTAAGTTGTTAGTTGGCTCATCGAGTAACAACACATTGGCAGCGCCAACAACAAGAACAGCCAGTGCCAAACGAGTTCTTTCTCCACCAGATAAAACTTTGACAGGTTTGTGTACGTCATCGCCGATAAATAAGAATGAACCAAGAACGTTACGTGCTTCGGGTTCGCGGATATCGGGAGTTGCAGACATCATGTTTTCTAAGATGGTGCGTTCAAAATCGAGGGATTCGTGTTCCTGGGCGTAGTAACCAATTTTTAATCCGTGCCCTGCAACCACTTCGCCGGTATCTGATTCAAGTTCGCCAGCCAAGATGCGAAGCAGCGTTGTTTTTCCGGCACCGTTTAAACCAAGGATTACAACGCGAGAGCCTTTATCAATAACAACTCCGACGTCGGTAAAGATTTCTAGTGAGCCATAAGACTTAGAGAGATCATGGGCAGAAATTGGAGTTTTGCCACAAGGAGAAGGTGTTGGGAAGCGAAGCTTTGCGACTTTATCTGAGACGCGTACATCTTCAAGGGATGAACGGAGTTTTTCCGCACGACGGAGCATGCCTTGGGCAGCAGTTGCTTTGCTTGCCTTAGCGCGCATCTTTTCACCTTGCTTTTGCAAGATCTCTGCACGCTTTTCAGCGTTAGCACGCTCTTTCTTACGGCGGTGTTCATCTTGTTCGCGCTGCAATAAGTATTGCTTCCAGCCTAGGTTGTAAACATCGATAACGTTGCGGTTAGCATCGATGTAGAAGACTTTATTTACGACAGTTTCAATCAGGTTTACATCGTGGGAAATAATTACTAGCCCGCCGGAATACTTGCTTAAGTATTCGCGTAGCCACATGATCGAATCAGCATCTAAGTGGTTCGTTGGCTCATCTAATAACAACGTTTCTGCGCCACTAAATAAGATGCGCGCTAACTCAATACGGCGGCGTTGACCACCAGAGAGAGCAGAGAGTTCTTGACTAAATAAGTTCTCAGGAACACCTAGAGATGATGCGATTGCTTCAGCTTCAGCAGTTGCGGCATAACCACCGGCTGCGCTGAATTCGGCTTCCACTCGTCCGTAGCGTTCCATCGCTTTTTCTAATTCTTCACCTTGCGTTGTAGACATCTCTTCTTCAACTGATCTCATTCGCTTTGCGATCGCATCTAATTCGCGAACAGACAAAATACGATCGATAACGCTTCCTTGATCTTCTCCGGTGCGTGGATCCTGGGGGAGATAACCAATTTTTCCTGTGCGATTTACTGCGCCACCTGCAGGCATAGTTTCGCCAGCTAATACTTTTGCGAGTGTGGATTTACCGGCGCCATTTCTTCCGACGAAACCGATGCGATCACCGTGATTGATGCGGACGGTGACGTTACTGACTAAGAGTCTTGCCCCAGCGCGTAACTCGAGACTTTGCGTGGAGATCATTTAAGGAATCATCCCACACGTAGCGGGAAAGCATGAAACTAAGAAGTTATGCAGCGCCAATACGAGTGCGACGTGGGGTAGCAAATGCTTTTGCTACAGCGTCTAATTCAGTGGCGACCTGCTTCTTAATCGCATCCTCTGATTTAAGTAATGTATTGAGGGCAGCAATTGTTGATTTGAGTTCTTTTTGTTCTGTCTCAAGTTCGATTTTGCTCATCTTGGTCAGACGACGAAGTGGCATATCAAGAATGTAAGTCGCTTGTTCGTCGTTGAGTTTGAAGCCCTTAATTAACGCATCCTTTGCAACAGTTGCATCATCTGATGCACGAATAATCTTGATGACCTTATCGATATCAATAATCGCCTTTAAAAGACCATCGACCAGAGTCAGACGAGCAGTTGCTTTGGCTTTTCTAAACTCAGAGCGGCGACGAACAACTTCAATTCGGTGATCAATAAAGACCTGAAGCAACTCTTTAAGGCCAAGAGTCTGCGGGCGACCCTTAACGAGTGCAACAGCGTTGATGGCAAAGGCATCTTCCATCGGAGTTAATTTGTAGAGCTGCTCGAGAACTGCTTCTGGCTCGAAACCATTTTTAAGTTCGATAACAACGTTGGTGCCTGTTTGTCCATCAGTTAAATCGATGATGTCTGAGATTCCTTGAATCTTCTTAGCCTTTGCAAGATCTGCAATGCGCTCGACAACTTTTTCTGGGCCAATTGTGAAAGGCAACTCTTTGATGGTGATGCCCATTTTGCGAGTTGTTACTTTAGAAATCTCAACTGTTGCACGGACTTTAAAAGATCCCTTGCCAGTTGAATACGCTTCGCGCACTCCTTCTAGGCCAACTAGTTCGCCACCTGTTGGAAAGTCTGGACCGGGAATAAATTTCATGAGCGCATTGACAGTGGCTTTCGGGTTTTCAATCAGGTGTTTGGTTGCAGCAATTACTTCGCCCAAGTTATGTGGCGCCATATTTGTTGCCATACCAACTGCAATTCCAGAACCGCCATTTACTAACAAGTTTGGATATGCAGCAGGCAGTACTTGTGGTTCAAAGATTTGTCCGTCGTAGTTAGCACCGAAATCAACAGTGTCTTCATCTGTTTCTGCAACCATTGTGAGCGCTGCTTGTGCCAAGCGTGCTTCGGTATAACGCATTGCTGCAGGACCGGCATCGAGTGAACCAAAGTTTCCGTGTCCATCAATAAGTGGCAAGCGCATTGAAAATGATTGAGCCATACGAACGAGTGCGTCATAAATTGCACCATCACCGTGTGGGTGCAACTTACCCATTACTTCACCGACAACACGTGCACTCTTTACGTGACCTTTATCTGGACGCAATCCCATCTCTGCCATCTGGTGCAGGATGCGGCGGTGTACAGGTTTTAATCCATCACGTGCATCGGGCAACGCGCGAGAATAAATAACTGAGTATGCGTACTCCAAAAATGATTCTGACATTTCAGATGAAACATCAATATCAACAATCTTGCCTGGGTATTCACCTGGTTTGGGTCCAGCAGGTTTCTTGCCCTTAGGTGGAGTCTTCGTTGCCATGGGGGCGATTGTGCCAAGTTCAACGCCTAAAGTGCGTGACCGCCTTGCGGGCGTGCCCCGATATTTGCAACACATGTAGCCGCCAGAGTTACTCCGGCCGTCACGGAGGCAGATAAATCGCCGCCAGATATTTTTGTTGCGATAAATCCTGCAGCAAAGCTATCGCCGGCACCTGTTGTATCTGCCACCGCAGTTTTTACAGCATCAATATCAATTCGATTGCCGCCACGAATTTGTGCGGTTGCACCAGCTGATCCGCGTTTAATAATTACCGCAGGACAAAGTTCTAATAGTTTTGTTAGTGCCGAGTCAATATCTTTTGCATCTGCGACATAGAGCGCTTCTTCTTCATTGGGCAAGACATAATCCATCAACGGCAGCCATGAATGAATTAATGCGCGATCTACTTCTTTCATTGCACCGACTGTGACCGTGTCATAAAAGAGTGGAAGGCCAGCGGCTTTAATCGCCGTGATCATCTCCAGAACACCTGTGCGAGAACGGGGATTGAGTAATGCATAACCAGAGACGTACGCAGCATCGAATCCAGTTAATGCAGGCATATCAGATAGAACTAAACCTGAATTTGCGCCGGTTTCGGGAAACATTGTGCGCTCACCATTTTTATCAACCAAGATCACTACAACACCTGTTGCATCACTTGTTTTCTTTAGCGTGGAGTGATCAACGCCCAAATCTTCAAACTCAGAAATAAGTGCGGCGCCTGCAGAGTCATTTCCTACGCGAGCAACAATGCTCGCACCTGTGCCAGTGTGCGCGATCCACGATGCAACATTTCCTGCTGCTCCGCCGCCGTGGGTGGTAATTTTCGAAGGAGTATCTTCGCCGTAATTAATTGGAGCTTGCAGCGCAACAACAACATCGAGCATGACATCGCCGATGCAGAGAATCTTGTGCATATTACTTATTGAGGGCTACAGCGATATCTGCTGCGAGTGCACTATTTGATTTAATGATTTCGATATTAACGCGCAGAGAATCGCCATCACTTGCAGTATGAAAATGCTCGAGAAGGAAAGGCGTAACAGCTTTGCCAGTTATTCCTTCTTTCTCCGCATTGGCTAATCCACTTGCCAAGATCGAATCGTGCATTTTCTTATCCATCTGATTCTTAACTGGGTTAGCGACAATGAGTGCCGAAGAGTTGGTCTTCATCGATGCTCGCGCCTTGATTGCAGATGCAATTTGATCTGCAGTATCTGCTTGGTACTCGATTTCAAAGCCAGAGTCAGTTAAATAAAATCCTGGAAACTTCTTGGTTTTATATCCGATGACACCAATTGCAAGAGTTTCAAGGCGCTCAAGAGTTGCACCCACATCGAGAATTGATTTAACGCCTGCGCAGACAACGGTAATGTCTAGTGCAGACAGAGCTGTGAGATCTGCGGACTCATCAAATGATTCTTGTGCTCCGCGATGAACACCACCCAGACCACCAGTTGCAAAAACTTTAATGCCAGCCATGACGGCTAAGTGCGCAGTTGCTGCAACAGTTGTGGCGGCAGATTTTCCAAATGCCACAGCAATTGCAAGGTCGCGGCTAGAGGCTTTAAGGATGTTATCTCGCGTTGCAATGATGACTAATTCTTCATCGCTTAATCCGATGTGCACATTGCCATCGATGACTGCAATTGTTGCCGGTGTTGCGCCGTGGGCACGAACGATTGCTTCTACTTCGCGAGCAACCTCTAAATTTGTTGGACGCGGCAAACCATGGCTGATGATCGTTGATTCAAGAGCAACAATGGGCGAACCTGCTGCAAGGGCTGCTGCAACTTCATCGGAATATTTCAAAACATTGCTCAGATCTGAATTCATGAGCGAAAGGATACATGCCTTTGTGCTCGTGCTTCGTGGCAAGATACGAGCATGCATTTAGCCCACATCACACCCTCTATTTTTGCGGGTCTTGGACTAACTAGTGCAACCGATTCACTCTCTCTTGGGCAATCACCACATGGCAAAGAGGTTTTGTTTTTAGTCGATGGACTTGGCGCAGATGTCATTGAAAAATACAAAGAATTAATTCCAACTCTGCATTCATTTACAAACCATGGAGTTGTTGCGACATCTTTTCCTTCAACCACTGCAACATCTCTTGCAACTCTTATGACCGGAGAGTTGCCCGGCACTCACGCAATGCTTGGATACACAGTTCGTGTTCCACGTAGCGGCGGGCGAGTACTTAACTCGCTGAAGTGGGATGAAAGAGTCGATCCACATGTGTGGCAGAGCGTTCCAACACTCTTTGAGCGCGCAGCAGAAGAAAACATCTCTGTTTCACATGTTGCCGCTAAGCGTTACGAGAACACCGGATTTACTCAAGCAGTTTTTCGTGGGGCCACCTATCGCGGTGCAAATGTTTTGCCAGACATGATTGCCGAAACCAAAGCCGCACTTTCTAGCGAACCATCTTTTGCCTACGTTTATATCAACGACCTAGATGTTGCAGGACATAGCGATGGCGTTGGTTCTGATAAATGGTGCGCCGCGCTTTCATACGTTGATCAGGTCGCTAAAGCACTTGTCACACAATTGCCGCGCGGCACTCGAATCTTTTTAACAGCAGATCACGGCATGGTCAATGTGGAAGAAAAAATCGTCTTAGGACAAGACAATGATTTGCTATCAGGCATCGAAACTATTGCCGGAGAACCACGTGCACGCCATCTTTATCTATCGCAGGACGCGGATTCACCAAATGCTCGAGCCGACTTTGCACAAAAGTGGCGAGAATTCTTGGGGGAGCGAGCCGATGTATTTACTCGCGAAGAAGTAACTCAAAACAAACTCTTTGGTCCATCACTAGTTGAAAATGCAATAGACCGTATGGGCGATGTATTAGCAATTGCTCGAGGTGGAGTTATATTGATTGACCCAGATCGCACTGCACTAGAGGGTGCGATGGTTGGTCATCATGGTGGATCAAGTGAGATTGAAAGCTCTGTGCCACTGCTTTCACGAGTGGTTAATTAAATTCGTCCTCATCACTTACATCATCTTTTTTAACAGCGCCTGCACCAAACATAATTTCATCCCATGATGGAACCTTTGCGCGACCAACAACTCCATCGCGCGCAGCTGACTCATCTGGATCTTCGCGCAGTGAAACTAAACGCGGTGGTTCAGGCTTAAGTGCTTCAGGAGAAGATGTAATTCGAATAGGCGCTGGTGCTGGTTCGTCTTGATAGATCAATCCACTTTCAGGACGTGAGTGCTCTGCAATCTTTGCCACACCTCTGTCAGAAGTTGGTGCATCGCCCATCATCCAACGTGCATTCTCATCTTGAGCAGTAATCGAGCGACGAGTTGGATCAAACTCCCAAATTGCATCGCCATGACCATCGCTATTTGGATAACTGAGTGAGAGTGACCATGTGCCATCGTGATGACGCCATGCATTCCACGCTAAATCATCTTCAGAGATGTCGCGCGGAGCTAGACGTCCAAGCACAACTTCAAAGAGAGTCTCTGGTTCTTGACCAGGTAAGCGGCGAACAACAATTGCATGTGCCTGATCAATAATGAATGAACGCTCTTGCAAGATTGGACCTGCAAAGCGTTCGATCTTGTCAATACTTGTTCCAGAGTCACGCGCAATATCTTGCGCACTTTCTCCAAGTCGCAGGCGGCGTTGAATATCTTTAACACTCAAGATTTGTTCTGATTCATCTGGCACAGATGAAAGACGTTGTTGATTTACGGATGCGCGCAATGAGTCACTTACGCGCAGAGTAAATTCGTTGCCATCATTATCGGCAAGGGTTAAATGAACACCATCTGGTGTTTTGCCGGTGAATCGAAGATCAGTCACGAGGGTGAGCGTAACCGATGGCTGCCCGATAAGTAGAGAGGTACGGCAGTGTTGTCGCAATTGCGGCGAACATAAAGCCAAGTGGAACCCAAAATGCCATGTGCGCACCATGTGTATCGATAACCCAGCCAGCAATAACACTTGAAATTGCTCCGCCAAGTGGCATTCCAGCAATAACCCAAGACAAAGCTTCAGTGATTTGTCCAGCAGGTACCGCATTTTCAACTGTGCCATAGGCGTTAACAATGAGCGGTGCAATAAACAATCCATTAATAAAAAGTGCCACTGCAAGAACTGGAATAGAAGTTGCAAACAGAAGTGGAACAGAACCAAGAGTGAGTCCGCCCAAATAAATTAAGAAGCGAGTTGCGTGTGCTGATTTAAATTTGATCGCACCATTTACTAACGCTGCAACCGCGCTACCGACAGCCCAAATAGCTAGAAGCCAGCCAGTACTTGCAGCATCATTTTTTTCTTCAGCAAATCCCACAACAGAAATTCCAACAGAGCCGAAGAAACCGCCAAGCAACGCACATGGAAATACAATTGATTGAACGATTCGGTTCTTCAAAATAGGGGGATGTGGCTCTTTTTCATTGGCAGGCTCTGCCGGTGGCTCTGTTGATTTCATTGCAGCAAGAGATGGCAAGCCGATTACTAAGAAGATAAGCCCAGCTAAAATTCCGGCAGATGGTGCGATCTTTACCGCACACGTTGTTGCAACGACAGGTCCCAGAATAAAGACAAACTCATCGACCATTGCTTCCCATGAGTACGCGGTATTAACGAGGTGTCCATCGCTATTTCGTGGATCCTTTTTCAATATGTATAGCCAACGACGTCGCACCATTCCACCAGCATTAATTGCTGTGGATTCGGCAATGATCAAAGAAACAAACCACGTCCAAATTGGAGCACTTTTTGAGACAAGGATTACGAACAATAAAAATGCGATGATTCGAATCGGTATCGCAATACGAAGAATTTTTGCTTGACCACGTTGATCCGCTTGTCTGGCCCAATAAATTTCAGCAGCGCCGACAACAATTGATCCAACCGCGCTGAGGGCACCTGCTAGCGCATATGAATCCGTGGCTGCCACAACGATAAAAATTAAGGCCAAGGAATCCATCGCAATTGGCATGCGACCAATGAAGCCTGCAGTTGAAAACTTCATACCACCGGGCGTGCGCAGCAATGTTCCGTAGGCTTTAAGCATGAGGTGAGTCTAATAGACTTATGCACATGAGCGATAAAGAGCAGCTATTAGACCTTGCACTACGCGTAGGCAAAAAGGCTGCGGAGTTGTTATCTGCTCGACCTGATGTTTTAGAAGTTTCTACAAAATCAAGTGATGTAGACATCGTTACTCAGATGGATAAAGCCAGTGAGGCACTTATTGTTTCTAGCATTCTCTCCGAACGCCCAGATGATGGAATGATCGGCGAAGAAGGCGCGGATAGAAAATCAACTTCTGGCATTACGTGGGTTATTGATCCACTCGATGGAACAGTTAATTACTTCTACGGAATCCCAGGCTGGAATGTTTCAATTGCCGCAACAGATAAAGATGGCGTAGTCGCTGGTGTTGTTGTTAGCCCAACTCTTAATTCAACGTGGTGGGCAACTCGCGGCGGGGGATCTTTTCATAATGGCAAGAAGTTAACCTGTAACGATCCCGTCGAATTAAATAGAACGATGCTTGCTACTGGCTTTGCATACGAATCAGAAAAACGTGCGCTGCAATTGCAATTTATAAATACATTACTTCCACAGATTCGTGACATCCGCCGAGTCGGTGCTGCAGCTGTTGACTTATCTTTTGTTGGTGCTGGAAATATTGATGCTTACTTTGAATCAGGACTCCATGAGTGGGACCTTGCAGCCGGTGGATTAATTGCACAAGAGGCTGGAGCCATAATCACCCAGCACCAGATCGAGGGCCAAAACTTCACATTGGCAGCCGGCCCACACCTGCATCAAATCCTTAAAAATACGCTCGGCCTTTAGCCGATTTTCACTTGGCCACGCTCCTGTGGCAAGATACGTCCTCTGTACAGCCACTGCCGTACCGATACACGAATTAGCTGAGGAAATCATGAACGTACTTGACGCCGTAGATGCAGCATCGCTGCGCAAAGACATCCCACAATTTCGTGCTGGTGATGAGCTCAAGATTCACGTACGCGTTATCGAAGGTAGCAAGAGCCGTATCCAGGTCTTCCAAGGAATCGTTATGCGTCGCCAAGGCGATGGCGTTCGCGAAACATTTACTATTCGTAAAATTTCTTACGGTGTTGGAGTAGAACGTACTTTCCCAGTACACACACCAGTAATCGAAAAGATCGAACTCGTTAAGAAGGGCGACGTACGTCGTGCCAAGTTGTACTACCTACGCGACCTTCGCGGTAAGGCTGCAAAGATTCGCGAAAAGCGCGATGGCATCGAAGGTTACGGCGACGGAATTCTTTCAACTCCAGAACCTGTAGCAGTTGCTGCACCAGTAGTAGAAGAAGTTGTTGAAGAAGTTATCGAAACTCCAGTTGCAGAAGTTGCTGTTGAAACACCAGCGGCTGAAGAAGTAGCAACTGAAGAAAAGCCAGCTGAATAACCTTAAGTTCTCTTCAATGTTTCGTAAGGGATCGCTCCTGCGGGAGCTCCCAATACTCGTTGTTGTTGCTCTAGTCGTATCCCTCTTTATTAAATCTTTCCTCGTTCAGTTTTTCTATATTCCATCTGGTTCGATGGAAAACACTCTGCAGATCAATGACCGAGTAGCAGTTAATAAACTTCCATTTGTTTCAGGCAAAATCAATCGCGGCGACGTAGTCGTCTTCCGTGATCCTGCCTCGTGGTTACCTGAACCAGATTCATCTTCAAAATCAACGGTTACAACAAAGATTAGAGATGGCCTGGTTTTAGTTGGCGTTCTTCCAAACCCAGCAAAGCAATATCTGGTCAAGCGCGTTATTGGCGTTGCAGGTGATCGCATTGTTTGCTGCACAGATAAGAAATTAACTATTAACGGAACTCCAGTGGATGAGCCTTATATTTTTAAAGGAAATAATCCAAGTGACATCACATTTGATATCACAGTAGATCCAGGAAAAATTTGGGTAATGGGCGATCACCGCGGAGCAAGTGCGGACTCTCGCTATCACCAAGATGACATCAACAAAGGACAGGTCCCACTCTCACGAGTAACAGGACGCGTCTTCGGAGTTATCTGGCCATTTGCTAATGCAAAAATCGTTCCATCTGTTCCTGTTTTAAAATAGTTTCCATATGGCTGCAATCGAGTCACAATTAATCGATGCAGGAATTACACCCCTTGCTGGAGTAGATGAAGCGGGTCGTGGTGCATGCGCCGGACCACTTGTTATTGCATCAGTTATTTTGCATGATCCATTTGCCGAAGATCTCGTCGCCGTTCGTGATTCTAAAGATGTGAGTGAAAAAGAACGCGAGAATTTGTATGAATTGCTCGTAGAAAAAGCTGCTGCTATTTCGACAATAATCGTGCCGCCAACTGAAGTAGATGCTCGTGGAGTTCATGCTGCCAACTTAGATGGAATGCGCAGAGCGGTTCAGGGATTAGCAATAACACCGGCATATGTTCTAACAGATGGTTATGCAATCGATGGTTTAGGTATTGCCAACCTTGCTGTCTGGAAAGGCGATCAAGTTGCCCATTGCATAAGCGCTGCATCGATCATCGCAAAAGTTACTCGTGATCGAATCATGCGCGAACTAGATCAAGAATTTCCGCAATACGGATTTGCTAAACACAAGGGCTATATCACCGCAGCGCACACCAAAGCTCTCAACACCCACGGCCCGTGCACAGAACACAGACGCTCTTTCTCAAATATCGCAGCACTCATCAACAAGAACGCGTAATTCACACACTCTTTACTTTCGTAGGCCGCATGGAGTTTAGATATTTACTCTGTGCGGATTATGAAAAAGAATACAAATCAGAGCATCGGCGCATTTGGTGAAGAAAAGGTCAGCGAATATTTACTTGCCCACCACTACGAAATAATTGAACGCAATTGGCGAAATAGAGAAGGCGAAATAGATATCGTCGCACTTTCGCGCAAAGGTATTTTCTCCTTTATCGAAGTCAAAACAAGATCATCAGTTGCTTTCGGACATCCATTTGAAGCGATCAATAATGACAAAGCCCATCGAATGCAGCGGTTGGCACTTGCATGGCTTGCAACTCACAAGTGCTTCGGCTGTGACTACGCAATTGATGTGGCAGCTGTTTTAATCGCGGCAGATGGCACATTCACCATTGAATATCGCGCAGGTGTGCTCTGAGTCTTGGGCAGTGTTATGCAATTGCACTGCAAGGTTTATCTGGTTCGCTGGTTACCGTAGAAGCAGACATTGCAGATGGTTTGCCCATGTACGCACTTCTTGGATTGCCAGATACCGCGCTTTCAGAATCACGCGATCGCGTGAGAGCCGCTCTCGTTAATTGCTTAGAAACTTGGCCCAATAAGAAGGTAACTGTTTCACTTTCGCCTGCTTGGTTACCTAAGAGTGGTTCAAGTTTTGATTTATCAATCGCTATTGCCTTGATGGCAGCAAATGGAAGCATCCCAAACCAATCGCACGCAGACACTGTATTTCTCGGAGAGCTCGCATTAGATGGAGCAATCAGATCTATCCGTGGAGTTTTGCCTTCACTCATGGCTGCTTACAGTGCCGGTGTTCTCACAGCAATTGTTCCGCTTGAAAATTTAGCAGAAGCCGAACTCATGACACATATGAAAATCATTGGGATGCCGCACTTAAAAGAAGTCTTGCGGTGGTTGCGAACTGGTACTCGAGAAGAGCACGTTGAATTAGATCTGCACTTTGATGTTGATGACATGCATGATTTTTCAGATGTTGCAGGACAACCTAATGCGCGCCGTGCTGCAGAAATTGCCGCTACAGGTGGACATCATTTATTACTCATAGGTCCGCCAGGTGCAGGAAAAACAATGATTGCCGATCGCATTCCAACAATTTTGCCGCCTCTGACAATTGATCAAGCACTTGAAGTTACTGCCGTTCACTCAATCGCCGGCGCACTTACATCACGTTCACCACTGTCATTAACCGCACCAATTGTTGCCCCGCACCACAGCGCCACACGTGTTGCAATGGTGGGTGGTGGTTCACATGTCATCAGACCAGGTGCGTGTTCTTTAGCGCATCACGGAGTTTTGTTTATTGATGAAGCACCTGAATGCGGTCCTGGAATATTAGATGCGCTACGTCAACCACTTGAATCCGGAACAATTTCGATAGCGCGATCAATTGGCAACATGACATTTCCTGCGCGCTTTTTGTTAGTACTTGCTGCTAATCCTTGTCCATGCGGAAAATTTGCAGGTCGTGGCAGAGGATGTACATGCACATCAGTACAAGTGCGTAGGTATTTAGGAAAATTATCAGGGCCTTTAATGGATCGTATTGATTTGAGGGTACAAGTAGATCCTGTTGGTCGCGTAGATATGGCTCGAACAGAGCTTGGCGAATCAAGCGCCGTCATTCGAAATCGGGTCATCGCAGCCCGAGAAATTGCAGCCAATCGTTTTGCAGAAGAATCGTGGAAAGTTAATTCACAAATTCCTTCTAGGGCTCTTCGAACTACTTATCAGAGTGAAAAACCTGCAATGAATTTCTTGCATGACGAACTAGATCGTGAACATTTGACTGCACGTGGATTGCACAAAGTGATGCGGGTGTCCTGGACGCTGGCAGACATGAAAGGACATCCACGCCCGACTTTAGAAGATGTGCAGGAAGCGCATGGATTACGAGAAGGGATAGAAATGTGAGTACAGAAATCGAAGCACGCGCAAGATTATTTGATGCGATAGAAGGTGGATCGCCATTTTGGTCACGCCAAATAATTGAATTCGGAGCCATCGCAGTCGTCGAAAAAATCAGCGGCGGGGGATATGACCGAGTTAAATACGAACGAATCATTACTCGAATGCAATCCATTAGCGCTGAGCAAATTCTAGAAACAATAGGGGCAACTGATTCACAATTCATTTATCCAGCAACAGATGATTGGCCAGATTCGCTTGAAGATTTAGTCTGCCCGCCGATCGCGCTAATTGTCCGAGGCGATATTTCATTACTTAAATGCCCGCAATTGGCAATTGTTGGCACACGTAATCCAACACATTATGGCGTTCGTGTAGCTCAAGATTTTGCGGCTGGTTTTGTTGATCGCAATTGGTGCATCACAAGCGGTGGTGCTTACGGAATAGATGCCGCTGCCCACAAAGGTGCACTCATTGCCGAGGGTTGCACCATTGCAGTTCTTGCTGCCGGAATCGATATTAATTATCCCGCTGGACATGCACGGTTGTTCCAAGAAATTCTAGAATCCGGCGCAATCGTGACAGAAGTTATGCCGGGTGTATCTGCAATTCCTTCTCGTTTTCTCACCCGTAACAGATTAATTGCGGCGTTATCTAATGCAACTCTCGTTGTTGAAGCCGCCTTTAGAAGTGGATCGCTTCGAACTGCTCGAGATGCAGCAGAGTTATTGCGTCCAGTGATGGCGATTCCGGGTCCAATTAATTCTCCAACGAGTGAAGGGTGTCATCGATTAATTGGAGAGCGAGCAGCAGAAATCGTTACATCAGTTGGTGATGCGGTGGAATTCTTAAGTATTTAGGTTTAATGCTCGGGCAATGAGAGAATAAGGCCATGAGTGAATTTCGTTCGGGCTTCGTTGCCATTGTTGGCCGCCCAAACGTTGGTAAATCAACTCTCATTAACGCTCTCGTTGGAAGTAAGATTGCGATCACATCGCATCACCCAAATACAACGCGTCACGCAATTCGCGGCATTCTCAATGGTCCAGATTTTCAAGCAGTATTAGTTGATACACCCGGTGTTCACAAACCAAAGACTCTGCTTGGTCACCGCCTAAACGCTGTTGTCGATCACAGCATGGATTCGGTGGACGCGATCATTATGTGTTTGCCTGCCGATGAAGATTCAGGAGCTGGTGATGTATTTATCGCCGCAGAAATTGCTAAGCACCCAAAGGCTAAGAAGATTGCAGTTATTACCAAGACTGATTTACTCTCGAAAAAATCACTAGCAAATCGCTTAGTTGGAATCAATGACTTAGCTAAAGGATTTGTGTGGGATGAAATCATTCCTGTGTCAGCTGCAATCCACGAGCAGATTGATTTGTTGGCTGAGTTAATTAGCAAAACTTTGCCAGCAGGGCCCGCTTTTTATCCAACTGATATGAAGAGTGATCAGGAACAAGGTCAGATTATCTGCGAACTCATCCGCGAAGCAGCACTTCGTGATGCGCTACAAGAGTTGCCGCACTCAATCATGGTCACAATCGATGAGATGTCAGAGCGCGAAGAAAAGGGAAGCCGCCCATTTTTTGATATTCACGCAACTATCCATGTCGAACGAGATTCACAGCGCGCGATTGTGCTGGGTCACCAAGGTTCGAGATTAAAAGACATTGGCACACGTGCTCGCGCAGATATAGAACGAGCAATCGGCGCAAAGGTTTTTCTTGGTCTTCACATCAAAGTATCTAAAGAGTGGCAACGCGATTCGAAGATGTTAGAAAAACTAGGATTTAGCGAGAACTAACCACGGCAGGCTTACGGCTTGCAAAGTAAGAGCCGACCAAGACCATAGGCAATCCGACCATGATTCCTAACGTCAATGGTTCAGACAAGATCAATACACCAAGTACAACTGCGAAAGCTGTGTTGATGTATGTAACCAATGATGCCCGTGCTGGTCCAATGTCATCCATGACTTTGAAGAAGATTACGAATGCAAGCGCGGTACATAAAACGCCTAATCCGATAATGCTCCAGATTGCATTTAATGGAATAGCACTCGTTGGCCACTGCGCATAAGCGAATGGCGCAAAGAAAAGCGCTGAAATTCCCATTGCGACACCGTTGAGTGCAACGCCAGAAACCCCAGGTAATTTCTTTGTAATCATATTTACTGCGTATGCATAAAGCATCGCTGCCAATAAGACCATTGAAATTGATGCGATCGAACTATTGCCAGTAATACTTTCGATTCCGACCAGAGCCACGAGTCCTGCAAAGCCAAAGACCAAACCAAATAGTCGAGTGCTGTGCCACACTGTTTTATCACCGTTGATTGAAGCAAAGATCGTTGCCCAAATTGGCACTGTGGCAACGAGTAAGCCAGCAAGGCCGGAAGAAATATCTTTTTCAGCTGAAGAGATTAAGTACCAAGGCCCAACCATTTCAGCAAAAGCGTAAGGAATAACGTACTTCCATCCCTTAATAATTTTGCGAACTGTGCCTTGTTTAAGAGCAATAGGAATCAAGATAGCTGCGCCAATGATTACGCGTCCAAAGACAATAACTGATGGGCTGAAAGTATCAATTGCTACTTTCATAAACATGTATGGGATTCCCCATAGCAATCCAACTAAAAGGAATAGTGCGAGTGAGCGACGACTCAATTAATCACCAGTTCTCGGTTTGATCGCGCAGGACGCGATATTGATCTACGACATGTGGCGTAGCTTTTTCTTTAACACTTGCAACTGATCCTAAATCCCAACGTGGTGCTGATGCGCCGCCGAGGAGTGCCCATGCTGCTTGTTTAGCTGCGCCATCTGCAACGTATTCACCGGCTGGTGGAATTAAAACTTCGCGACCAAAGAGTGCACTTGCAATCGGTGCAACACCTGGATTCTTCGCAGCGCCACCAATGAGCAAAATTCTTTGCACACCAACACCAAGTTTTTCTAGCGAATCGACAGCATCAACTAATCCACAGAGCATTCCTTCAATCATTGCCCGAGCAATGTCTGCACGATTTGAATTAGCTAAATTCATTCCACTAAATACGCCTTTAGCATTTGGACGATTAGGAGTGCGTTCTCCTTCAAAGTAAGGCAAGAGTGAGAGTCCGTGTGCACCAGCTTCTGCTGTCAGTGCGAGTTCTCCAACTTCGTCATGCGAAATTCCAAGAATGCGAGTTGCTGCATCAAGAATACGAGCAGCGTTGAGTGTGCAGACAAGTGGCAAGAATTGTCCTGATGCATCTGCAAAGCCAGCAACTTGACCACTTGCATCATGCGTTGGAGTTTTTGAAACTGCGAAAGCCGTTCCACTTGTACCGAGAGAAACGATGACATCGCCAGGTTCTGCTTGAATTCCGAGTGCTGCTCCAGCGTTGTCGCCGGCGCCACCTGCAATAGGAATACCAGTTGATGTCGTTCCACCGAATTCACCAGGTTTAACAATGCGTGGAAGTAGGTATTCACCATCATGGCGTAGCGCTAGCTTGAGAATATCTTCGCGGTAGTGAGAAGTTGAAGGATCAAAATAACCGGTGCCAGAAGCATCACTTGCATCAGTAAATAGTTTGTCGAAATCTTTCCCACCTTGTAATTGCCACGACAACCAATCGTGGGGCAGAGCAACTGCTGCGACTTTCTTTGCATTTTCTGGCTCACTATCTGCCATCCAACGAAGTTTCGATGCGGTAAATGAAGCAACAAGAACAGAACCAACTTTGCGTGCTGTTTCGGCATCTCCGCCTAATTCGTGATTGAGATCTTTTGCAGCTTGCGCAGAACGTGTGTCATTCCATAAAAGCGCATCACGAATTACATTGCCATCTGAATCCAGTGCAACCATTCCGTGTTGTTGACCAGCAATAGATATAGCTGCAACGTCATCTAATCCGCCAGCATCTTTAATCGCGCCATCAAGGGCGTCTTTCCAGGTGCGTGGGTTAATTTCAGTGCCATCTGTATGTGTTCCGCGGCCCTGGCGAATGAGAGCGCCGGTATTGGCATCTCGAATAACGACTTTGACTGATTGGGTAGATGAATCTACGCCTGCAACTAATTTCGAGTTGGACATGGGTGAAGGGTAGACTGCGCATGTCAGCGTTGACCAATCTAAGGTAATTTTTCCTATTTTTTAGAGGAGTTTTCTACATGCGCATCGGTGTATTAACAGGTGGCGGAGACTGTCCAGGACTTAACGCTGTTATCCGTGCGGTCGTTCGCAAAGGTGTAAAAGAATACGGTCACGAGTTTGTTGGTTTCCGTGACGGATGGAAGGGACCTCTTGAAGGTCTCACAATGCCTCTTAATTTAGAAACAACCCGTGGGATTCTTCCACGCGGCGGAACAATTCTTGGATCATCACGAACCAACCCATTTAAAATTGAAAATGGCGTTGAGAAAATCAAAGAGAATTTAGCAAAGATGGACATCGATGCACTCATTGCAATCGGTGGCGAAGACACCCTTGGCGTTGCTACAAAGTTAGATGCTCTTGGCGTAAAAGTTATCGGTGTTCCAAAGACAATTGATAATGACTTAAACAATACTGATTACACATTCGGTTTTGATACATCAGTAAACATTGCCGTCGAAGCAATCGATCGCCTGCACACAACAGCAGAGTCTCATCACCGCACTCTTATTGTTGAAGTAATGGGTCGCCATGCTGGTTGGATTGCACTTCACTCTGGTCTTGCAGGTGGCGCTACATGTATTTTGATTCCAGAGATCCCATTTTCCGTAGACAAGGTGTGCGAATGGGTTGAATCTCGTTATAAGTCTCACTTTGCACCAATTATTGTTATTGCAGAAGGTGCTATTCCACAAGAAGGCGACATGATTACAAAGGATCAGACACTTGATGCTTTTGGTCACGTAAAGCTTTCGGGAATTGGCGATTGGCTTGCACAGCAAATCGAAGCAAAGACAGGCAAAGAAGCGCGCACATCAGTGCTCGGTCACATTCAACGTGGTGGAACACCAACCGCGTTTGACCGCGTTCTTGCTACTCGTTTTGGATTGCACGCAATTACTGCAGCCCACGAAGGCGACTGGGGCAAGATGGTTGCACTCCACGGCACAAATATTGCTCGCGTGCCCCTTGCGACTGCGACAGAGAAACTAAAAACTGTCGATCCTGCGCTCTACAAGGAAGCTGAGATCTTCTTCGGATAATTCGCCTGCGCGGATACCCCAAGGTTCTCTACCCTTATACCTATGACTTCAATCGACTCACTCTTCACACCTGGACTTGTTGCGGCTCAACAACCGCAATGGCCAGGTGGAAATGATGGCGCCGCAATTAAATCTGCAGTGCAAGAGTTGAAATCTTTTCCACCACTAGTTTTCGCTGGTGAATGCGATGATCTCAAAGCACGCATTGCACTTGCTGCTGACGGAAAAGCATTCTGGTTACAGGGCGGAGATTGCGCAGAAACTTTTGCCGCAGCCACTGCTGATTCAATTCGAAATCGCATTAAAACTATTTTGCAGATGGCAGCAGTACTTCAGTACTACTCATCACTTCCGGTTGTAAAAGTTGGACGCATGGCGGGGCAGTTCGCAAAGCCTCGTTCAAATGATCTTGAAACGCGCGGGGATGTAACACTTCCCGCATACCGCGGAGATGCTGTTAACGATCTCGAATTCACAGAGAGCGCTCGTACTCCAGATCCGCAGCGCTTGGTTCGGGTGTACAACACATCTGCATCAACTCTTAATCTTGTTCGAGCATTTACTCAAGGTGGTTTTGCAGATCTGCGCCGTGTACACGAATGGAATAAAGGATTTATCCGTGACTCATCCGTTGGCGATCGCTACGAAGAGATGGCTAAAGAAATTGGCCGTGCACTTGATTTCATGAAATCTGCGGGCGTAGACCCAGAGGCATTTAAATCTGTTGATTTCTTCTCTAGCCATGAAGCACTCATTCTGGAGTACGAAAAAGCTTTGACTCGTATCGACTCACGTACTGGCAACCCTTACGATGTATCAGCGCACTTTGTATGGATCGGCGAACGCACACGCCAACTAGATGGTGCACATATAGATTTCGCATCAAAGATTAAGAATCCAATTGGTGTAAAACTTGGACCTAAGTCAACAGTTGAAGATGCACTTACTTTGATTAATCGCTTAGATCCAGATCGCGAACCAGGTCGACTTACATTTATCACTCGCATGGGTGCATCAAAGATTCGCGAGGCCTTGCCAGCACTTGTTGATGGCGTTACAAAATCTGGCGCTAAGGTTTTGTGGGTCTGTGATCCAATGCATGGAAATACTTACGAAGCACCATCTGGTTACAAGACTCGCAAGTTCGATGATGTCATGGATGAAGTAAAGGGATTCTTTGAAGTGCATAAGGCACTGGGAACACATCCTGGCGGAATACATATTGAACTAACCGGCGATGACGTAACCGAGTGCGTTGGTGGTGGAGAACAAATCTCTGAATCTGATTTGGCTTCTCGCTACGAAAGCGCGTGCGATCCACGTCTAAATCACTCTCAATCACTTGAATTAGCATTTTTAGTTGCTGAGATGTTGCGCGACCGCTAATTTTGGTCTGTGCCTCTATTTCTTACCTCGCATAAAACACCAATAGGCACTCTCAATTTAATTGCACGAGAAGATGTTTTGCTCGCAGCAAATCTTTCAACCATTAGCGCAGCCAAAGCATCCCTCGATGAAGATGATCGAATCCATGGGTTTAAAGAAGTAAGAAATATCCCAGTTATTTCAGATCTCATCACTGATTATTTCGATGGAGATCTCTCAGCGCTAAATGCAATCAAAGTCAGACAACCGGGTGCGCCATTTTCTCAATCGGCATGGAAGGCAATGCGAAGAGTTAAAGCCGGCAAAACTATGTCGTATGCGGATTTAGCTGATCGCTCTGGTTCACCTGCAGCTGTAAGGGCGGCCGGAAGTGCATGTGCAAAAAATGCGATTGTTCTAGTTGTTCCGTGCCACAGAATTGTTAAAACTGGGGGAGCACTTGGAAATTATGCTTACGGGTTAAATAAAAAAGAGTGGCTATTACGCTTTGAGGCAGCGCTTTAAGATTTCAATTGCTTCATCTGTTTGCGCATCATCGAAATCTAAGTGAGTTACGAGGCGTGCATACTTTGGACCAAGTGCACTGATCCACAAACCATTTTCTTTACATTTGGCAGCAAAATCGGCGGCGCTGAAGGCGAAGTTAGCCAGATCTAGTCCAACGATGTTTGTTTCAACAGTTGCTGGGTCAATAAGAGATGAATCAATTGCTGCAAGTGCCAGAGCAATTTTCTTGGCACGTGCGTGATCTTCAGCTAGTCGATTGATGTTGTGATCGAGGGCGTAATGACCAGCTGCAGCGAGAATTCCTATTTGACGCATTCCTCCGCCGTATCGCTTACGCCATACACGCGTGCGAGCAATCATCTCCTTGCTTCCAAGAACCAAAGAACCAACAGGTGCACCTAATCCCTTTGATAAGCAGACGCTCACGGTGTCGAAGTATTTTCCGTACTCTGAAAATGCGACGCCACTTGCAACATGGGCGTTCCAAATACGCGCACCATCTAAGTGAAGTGCCACGCCAATTTCATCTGCGCCCTTCTTCAGAGCTGCAATTTCAGAAATTGGTTGAACTGTGCCACCACCAAAGTTATGTGTGTTCTCCACTGCAATTGCAGTTGTCGAAACTAGATATGGTCCAGAGTTTGGGCGAGCAATTTCTAGTGCATCGGCAGCTTTAAGTAATCCATTTTTTGCTGGCCATGTACGAGTTGTGATTCCAGAGAAAACTGCAGCGGCCCCAAGTTCGGCACGAACGATATGAGAATTTGTTTCTGCTATTAATTCTTCACCAGGGCCAACAAGAGAGCGAATTGCTAATTGATTGGCTAGAGATCCAGTTGGTGAAAATAGAGCGGCTTCTTTACCAAAGAGGGCTGCGACTCGTTCTTCGAGTGAGTTAACGGTTGGATCATCACCGTACACGTCATCTCCAACTGGGGCTGATGCAATTGCATCGCGCATCGCTTGTGAAGGTTTAGTGACGGTATCTGATCGCAGGTCGATTGCCATGGCTTATTTTCTCACGATTCTTTGATGACAATTACATACATTGCAATTACCACGAGGGTTCCACCAATGGCAGTTTGAAGAGTAAGACTTTCTCCGCCAAATAAAATGGCGAATATCGCCGCAAAGACAACTTCCATTGTGAGAATAACTGCAACCTTCGTTGTGCTCATGTGAGCCTGTGACCATGTTTGAACCATGAAAGCAATCGCTGTACACACAACGGCTGTGAAAATTACTGTTGCCCACACACCCCAATCAGGAGGAGGTGAATATCCGCCTTCTGCAACCGAAGCAAGTCCGCTAAGAAGTGCACACATAGCCAGTTGGATCACTGTCATTGCATATGCATCACGACCAGCACTCCACTTGCCAAGTGAAATTATGTGCGCTCCAAAACAAAATGCACTGCCTAGAACAAGAAGTTCACCGAATCCAATAGACCAACCGTGCAATGAGAGTAGAGCCAAACCGATTGTTGCAACTATTACGCATGCCCATGTGAGAAGCGTGATGCGCGCTTTGAGAATTACTGCTGCAATGAGCGGGGTAAAAACAACGTAAAGGCCAGTTATGAAACCCGTAATCGCGGCGCCAGTTCGTTCTAGACCTAGTGTTTGCAAAATATATCCAGTACCGAGAAATGCCCCAGCAAATGCTGAACGAGTTACTAGATCTTTGTTGAAGAGTTTAAATACTTGTGGTCGCAACGCCACCATGACAATAACTGCCAGAGCAAAACGACTAAAGAGGAAGTTATTGACGCTCTGACGTGCAATGGAATCTTTCATGATTACGAACGCCCAACCCCACGAAGCTGAAACGAGCAGTAGCGCCCAAGGAGCTAATCTGATTCTTGTTGCGTGCTGAGTACTCATCCGCGTAAATTCTTAAGCAGAGTTACTTCTGGACCGTGTTTTTCTTCCAATCCCGGTGTTTCAAGAATAAGAGGTGCATTAGCGACCGCAGGGTGTGCCAACAATTCTTTGAAGGGGTCAATACCTATGTGCCCATCTCCAAGATTTTGATGGCGATCTTTTAGCGCACCGCACACATCCATCGAATCATTTGCATGTACTAATTGGAATCGCTCAATACCGGCGATTTCTATAAGCAGATCAATAGTTGCAGTCATTCCACCTTTTACTGAGATGTCATGACCAGCTGCAAATACATGGCATGTATCTAGACAGATTCCAACACGTGGATGGTATTCGAGCGCTTTTAAATAGTTTTCTAAGTCTTCAAGTTTTTTAACGAGAGATTGACCTTGTCCTGCAGTAGGTTCGAGAAGCAAGTACGGCGAATCATCATTGAGTTTATTGAGAATTGGCATCATGCCTTCGTGAATCTGCTTCCAGGCTTGCTTCACGTTATCTTCTTTAACCGCAGATCCTGTGTGAATAACTGATCCCAAAGCACCGATATCTGATGCTCGCTTGAGTGCATACTGCGTTGCAGCCAAAGAGTTTTTATATGTGTCTTCAGTGGGTGAACCTAAGTTAATGAGAAATGGCGCGTGTACATAAACTTCTAAATCTAATTCAGCAGCTTTTTCTTTGAATTCATTATCTGCCGCCACATTGGCATCTGGCATTGACCATTGACGAGGGTTTGAAGCAAAAACTTGAATTGCTTCGGCGCCAATTGTTCGCGCATATTCGATAGAACGTTTTGCCATTCCACCTGTAGTTGGTGTGTGGGCTCCGATACGCGGTTTCTTCACTGTGGCAGGCATCGGCCTAGCCTACTGTGATGGTTACTACGGTGCCACGCAGTACCTTCGCGCCTACCTTCGGAGATACATTTGTCACGTTCTTAACGGCTTTCTTTCCAATGCTTCGAACCTTGACTTTAAGACCCAAATCTTTCAGTGTGGCGATGGCTCTGTTTGTTTCAATGGAATAGACATTTGGAATAAAGACAAACTTAGATCCCTTTGAAACTACTAATGTAATTGTTGAACCTTTTGGCGCGCTCACAATTCCAGAAGGTGCTTGAGAAATAACCGCGCCGGCAGCGATTGTTTCGCTGTACGCAAATGAACTCTCAACGTTAAAACCGGCTTCTGTTAATTCATTTTGTGCCTGATCTCCGCTTTGGCCAACGTATGTTGTTAATGCAATCTCTTCAACACCCTTGCTGACAAGAATTGTTACCGGTGTATCTCGCTTAACTTTTTGCCCATTAGATGGATTTGTTGAAATAACCAATCCCTTTGGAATTGTGGTGTTGAACTCTTCGACTATTCCAGCAGATTTGAGTGGCTGGGTAGTGAGCGATTTGATTGCCGCTTCAGGGGTAAGTCCCGTAAGAACTGGAATCACATAACGTTCTTGTCCTTTAGAAATAATTAATTTAACGCTGCCACCGGCGTCGATTTTGTCGCCACCGCTTGGATCAGATTCCAAGATTTTTCCAGCGACAATTTCCTCGTCGAAGCGTTTTTCAATAATTTCAGAGCGCAATCCCAGGGGAGTCAGCGCGGCATTAGCCTCTTCGACGCTTGCACCAACTACCGATGGAACAACTATTCGAGATCCCGGACCAACAAGTACGTACCATCCGCCAATACCGAGTGCGACTGCGAGCATCGCAGCGATGATTCGATTACGGCGCACACGTTTACTGATTCTGCGTTTCGTACCAGCAGTCATTTCACGAATTGGTTTTTCCTGCGTGATCTCTTTAACTGGTTCGGGTTTTGATTTTTTCTTAGACCGAGAAGGTTTTTCTGTAATTTTCTGCATAGGAATATCTAACTCAAGGCTGAGTTGATTTCTCTTTGGATCAATAGATCTCGCAATATCTTGAATTGCAGAGAGGAATACACCGGCATCGCGTGGACGCTCATCTGGATTAGCACTTGTCGCAGAATAAATAAGTTCATCGAGCTCTTTGGGAATATCGGATCTACTTTGGCTGATTTTTGGAACTCGATTATTTACATGCATGTAAGCAATTTGAATCGGACTATCCCCTGAAAATGGCTTTTCTCCCACAAGTAATTCATAGGCAAGAATGCCCGTTGAGTACACATCACTGCGTGAATCTGAGATTCCGCGCTGAACTTGCTCGGGAGAGAGGTATGAAACGCTGCCGAGCACAACACTTGATTCAGCAGTAAGAGTGCTGCCGATTAATGCGCCATGGGCCAAACCAAAATCTGCAATTTTGATGCGCCCATCATTGGAGATCAAAATATTTTCAGGCTTAATATCTCTGTGAATAATTCCTAATTTATGTGCGGCAGCAAGGGCGCCAAGAATCGCAGTTAAATACTGCAGTGTTTGCGCGACGCTAAATTTTCCGGACTCCTCTAAATATTCGCGAAGTGTGTGACCTTCAACCATTTCCATGACAATGAAAACTGCTGGCACGCCATTTGTGTTCCACCCTTGATCTTGAACAGAGACTGCATTGGGGTGAGTGAGCGCCGCCGCAGCTTTTGCCTCGCGAATAAAACGATTAACAAATGCTTCATCTTGGGCAAGATGGGGATGCATGATTTTTACAGCAACCTTGCGATCAAGACGAGTATCTAGGGCTGAATAAATGCTCGCCATACCACCTTGAGCTATTTGGGAGATGAGTTGATAGCGCCCATCAATGAGTTCACCAGATAGATCAGACACGTGGAAATCTTAGGTAAAAGCCCTTAGTTAGATGCGTATGGCGCGCCCAATTTATTGCGCAGTGATTATGAAATCAGCGTTATCTCTCGCGCCAGATTCTGCGAAATGTTGACTTTGCATTATCTGCCAAGCCTTCATCTGTTCGGCAATGTGATGGCCATCTCGCTCTAACACCCGCTGCACACCGTGTTCTGGATCTATATCCATCCAGATAGTTATTGCTTTATGAGATCGGATGATTTCTTGCGCACTGCCAACGCCTTCGATGATCAGAATTTCTCTTGCCTCAACTACTCGGACTTCACCATACGAAGAAGTGGCCCAGTTATAAATAGGTACGGAGAATGAAGTTTTATTTGCATGCGCCTGTGCCATTTTTTCTAGATCATTGGTTAATTTCTGACCCAGGGCGTTATCCCATCCATCATAAATATCATCTAGCCCCAGCAGATTTACATCGCGAGTAGCGCTGTAATAAAGATAGAGATCTTTAGCTAACGTGCTTTTTCCGCTTCCTGCTGGACCATCAATTGCTATGAGATGTGGCCCCGGTGAAGCTAATAAATCAGTGAGCGCTTCGGTGAGATTCATACCAACGCTTCCATCCGGCTAAAGCAATTACAGTGAAAGCTCCGTACAAGACTGAAGTAAACCAATACCCCAAGACTGCGTATTGAACAGTTGCAAGTAAATCAATTGCAAACCAGAGCGGCCACGCTTCGTATTTTTCGTAGACCATAATTGCTTGCGCGAAAAAACTACCGAGAAAAATGATTGCATCTGACCACGTTGCCGCAGCACCAGCACTTTGCAGCAGGGGAGTAAGAGCAAAGAATGAAATTACTAATCCAGCCGCCCAATAAGTGCGATGTCTAGTTGAAAGCGCTGATGGAACCGCACCTTTTGGCCCCCATCCAAACCAACCCCAAATGGCTGCTGCGATGAAAACAATTTGCAACGCAGCACTGGCGAATAAATCTGCTTGATAAAAAAAGATTGCATAAAGTGCGCTGCTGAGTGCCCACCAGGGCCACGTAATTCTCTTCGCAGTTACGCCTAGACCGACGCCGATAAATGAAGTGAGTGCAGCAAAGAATTCAAGAATTGAAACTTCATAACCCCATGCAGTAAATAAAATCGTAGACATGTATTTAATCCCTTCCGCGTCCGCATTACCGGACGGGTCAAGCGGTCGATCTGAATTTCAGACCCTCTCAGCCACATGGGCTCCCGCGTTACTAACTATAGGAGATAAAGAACTTATCTGGCAGCAATTGCGCGAATAAACGCGGGAAGAGCAACTCTGATTCGTCTCGATGTTGAAGTTTTTGCACGTTTGTTAAATACGTCGTACCCAATTTTTTCTACCTCATCAACGATTCCGCAGTACAAAGTACTGGCAGCCATGATGCATGGACGGCTCGAGGCTTCTAGTAATGCAATTCCTGGTTCTGCTTCACGTTGTAGTTGGCGGACTCGTTCAATTTGAAACTTCAACGCAGCGATAATCTCAGGCGTCAGTTTCCTTGCGTAGAGCATTTCTTGGTCCACGCCAAATTGTGCGAGTTCATCTAGGGGAAGATAAATACGTCCGCGGTCTAAATCTTCTCCGACGTCGCGGATGAAATTTGCTAATTGAAATGCAATACCGAGTTTTTTGGCTGGTTCATAGGCTTCATCAGAGAGTGGTCCCAAAATTGGAACCATCTGCAAGCCAATTACTGCCGCAGATCCGTACACATATTCCATTAAATCTTCATACGTTTTGTACGTCCCAACTGTTAAATCCATAGTCATAGAGTGCAAGAAATCGACAAAATGTTGTTGAGGAATATTAAATCTACGGACTGTATCTATCAGAGCTGCACCGACATGATCCGTACTGATTCCAGTTGAAATGGATGCTAAAACTGAGTCGCCCCAACTTTTGAGGTGCTCAGCTTTTTGCTTATCACTCAGAGTTGACGCGAGATCATCAACGATTTCATCTGCGTATCGAGCAAACCCGTAAAGCGCGTGAACAAAGGGGCGTTTATGTGCTGGCAATAAAAGTGTTGCAAGATAATAAGTTTTTCCGTGCAGGGAATTAAGGCGTTTGCACTCTTCATAGGAAGCGCGCAGGACTGGATCCTTTATTCCAGCAGCATCTAACTCATTCATTTACTTAACAGGTCCAACAATTCTTTCTGCAGCCAGTCGACCTGAAATCAAAACCATTGGTACGCCAACACCAGGTTGTGTTCCGGATCCAGTAAAGACAATGTTTTCAAATCCACTGGCCATATTGCGCGGTCTAAATGGACCGGTTTGGAAGAAGGTATGAGCACTTGCAAATGGCGCACCGCGTTCCATTCCTTGAGCTTGCCAATCAAGTGGAGTAGTCATGACTTCAGTTTCAATTCCATCAGAGAAACCTGTGTATCCACGATCTTCTAAAGTTTTAATCATGTGATCGCGGTATGGCCCTGCTTGTTTCTTCCAATCAATATCAGCATCTAAATTCGGGGTCGGGAACAAGACGTAATAAGACTCTTTGCCAGCCGGAGCTAAGGATGGATCATCTTTTGTTGGAATTGTTACGAGAACGCTGGGATCGCTCATAAGCGTCTTCTTCTCAATTAACTCATCAAATACGCCGTCCCATGAATCACCGAAGTGAATGTTGTGGTGGGCAACATGATCATATTTTTTAGATGAGCCAACAAGGAGCGTCACACATGATGGGGAATAACGAAGTCGCTTAACTGACAGCGGTGTCTTTCCAAGTAAGTCACGCCATGCAACCGGTAAGTCAGGGTTAAGTACCAAAGCATCGCATTCAATGCGTTGACCGGTATTTGTTATTACAGCTTTGGCGCGTCCATTGGATGTTTCGATTTTTTCAGCTGTTGTGTTGTACATAAACTCAACACCGTGTTTTTGCGCCGCTGCAGCAAGTGCGCGAGGAACGGCGTGCATTCCGCCTTTAGGAAAGAAGACTCCGTTAACGGAATCCATGTATGCAATGACCGCGTAAATTGCTAGCGCTTGTTGAGGACTTACACCTGCATACATTGCTTGGAAGGAATAAACCTTTTGCAGGCGAGGATCTTTCATGAATTGGTTCACTTTTGGAGAGAGTCGTCTAAATCCACCCAATGCAATCAATCGAGCTAAATTCGGAGTCAGAAGATTAAGAGGGGAATCAATGTTTCTATCGATGAAATCATTCATCTCATACTTATATAGCTTTGTTACGAAATCAACGTAACGACGATAACCGGCAGCTTCTGCAGAACTAACTGTCTTAGCAATTTCGGCTTCCATCTGTTCTGTATTGGCGTGAATATCTATTTGAGAACCATCTGCGTAGAAAGCACGGTAGAGCGGTTGAACAGGTGTTAGTTCCAGCCAATCCTTTAACTCTTCACCGACGCTATTGAATGCATCATTGATCAAAGATGGCATTGTTAAAACACTCGGGCCTGTATCAAATGCGTAGCCATCTTTGTTAAGCAAACCATTTCGTCCACCAGGAACACTTTCACGTTCAATCACAGTTACTTTGCGACCAGCACCAGCTAGGCGAAGAGCAGTACTCAATCCTGCTAAGCCTGCTCCGACAACGACAACGTGATCGGTAGGTCCTTTGACGCGTTTTGGCATTAGAGATTCCTCTTCGTAGCGATTATTGCAAGGTCAGTTAAAACCGTGCGAGATGTCTCCGCAATTGATGGAGCATCAAGTGCGTGAATTGCTTTATCTGTTAATTCTGTAATGAGATTTTCAACGTGAGTAGACGCCCCCGTATCAGTAATAATTGTTCGAAGCTTTTCAATGCCCGATGAATCTAAATCTTGTTTACCGAATAAGGATTCGAATTCCTTAATGTCGGTAGAGCTCATGGATTCTTGTGCCATTGCAACTAGAACAGTGCGCTTGCCTTCGCGCAAATCATCTCCAGCTGGTTTGCCAGTCAAATCTGGATCTCCAAATACGCCGAGTAAGTCATCACGCAATTGGAATGCTTCACCTAGAGGCAAGCCGTAAGAAGAATAATGTGATGTCACATCGGCAAGTACCTTTGAATCGGTTGTTGCCATTGCTGCACCAAAGTGAAGTGGGCGTTCAATTGTGTATTTTCCAGATTTGTAGCGAGCAATCGTTAACGCGCGTTCGACAGTATGCGTACTTCTGGTCTGTTCGTAAATGTCTAAGAATTGTCCAGCCATTAATTCAACGCGCATCTCGTCATGCACGGCCAAAACTTGCGGCAAAGTTTCTGCGTTGATTCCACTCTGGTGAAGAGCGAGATCTGAGTAAACAAGTGCTAAGTCACCTAAGAGAATGGCAGCTGCTTGTCCAAAACCAACTGATGAGCCAACAGCGCTTTCTTGAGTGTGCAATTTTTCAAAGTGTTTATGAATAGCAGGCTTGCCACGACGCGTATCGGATCCATCCATCAAATCATCATGAATCAAGGCGCAAGCCTGAAGTAACTCAAGGCTTGCGCAAGCGCGAATAATTTCGGAAGAGTGAGAACCACCTGCGCCGATGAATCCAAAATAGGCAAAGAGCGGTCGAAATCTTTTTCCGCCATCTAAGAGAAATGAAGTGAGCGCATCTGATGCTGGCGTTAGTTCGCTTCCAATAGATTCTAAATATTTCTTTTGAGCACCGAGAAAAGTTGCGAGCTCGCTCTCGATTAACTGGCGAATCGCAGCAGGGTCAGAGTTCTTCTCATTAGCCACGCGGTAACGGTACCCTGCGCAATAGTTCTCGTCATTTTAGGAAAGGCTTTAGCCAGTGATTACGCGCGAACAATTTAAAGATAGATGGAGCGAACTCCACAACTCGGCGCCGACGACAGGAATCGTTGGGGGATGGCTCGCCATTTCATACCGATTTGGATTGCTCTGCACACTCTTGCGCATCACACCTAATGTTTTAACGATGTTGGGATTAATAAGTGCCGTTGGCGTTGCCTTCACTGCTCAATCACCATGGGCAATAGCTTTGATTGTCGTGTCCTTGTTCTTTGATGGAATTGATGGCAGCGTTGCAATTTTTCAAAACCGCGCATCCAACTGGGGTGCGCTACTTGATTCAGTCGTAGATCGAATCAGTGAAGCGCTATGGCTCTATGCGCTCTATGTAATTGGGGTCCCTGCCTATCTATGTATTGCACTCTGGCTCGTTGCATCGATCCAGGAATACATGAGAGCTCGCGTTTCATCACTTGGCGTTAAGGATCTTGGGTTAGTTACATTTACAGAAAGACCTGTTCGTGCCAGTTTTGTTTTTATCGTCCTAATCGCATGGCATTTAGAATTGCCGGGAATAGAGATTGCAACGTGGGCATTTCTTGGTGCATCACTTTTTAGTGCCGTAAGCGTGATGCGTTTTGCGTATTCCCGATTGCGTTAGAAACAATTTCCGCACTTAAACCAACTAGTGGCAATCCGCCACCAGGATGAGCCGAACCACCAACACAGTACAAACCTTTAAGTGGTGATCTATTTCGCGCTCTTAAGAATGCCGATTTCGCACCGTTACTGGAGGTTCCATAAATTGCACCACCTGGAGCGCTGACACTTCGTTCAAGATCTGCAGGAGTTCGAATTTCCAAAACATCGAGTCGATTGCGTATAGAAATTCCCCGAGCTTCTATTTGATCGATGATTGAGTTGGCGTAATCTCGATTAAAACTCTCATCATTCCAATTCCAACCTGCTTTGCCAGTTGAATCATGAATGGGAGCGTTCACAAGAACGAAGAGAGATTGCGCACCAGATTCTTTGACCATTGTTTCATCGTCTGGGGCGCACAAGTAAATCGTTGGATTTTTTACAGGAGTGCGAGTTGTAAATATTGCATCGAATTCGGAGTCGTAATCTTTAGGAAAAAGTATTGTGTGGTGACTTAGTGGTGAAGCATTTTCGTCAGGGCGCAATCCAAGCAGAAGTGAAAATCCAGCAAGTGATTGAGTGCTTTGAGCAATTCTCTTTCGCGCACTCTTTGTTTTGCGAAGTTTTGTACTTAGCAGTGAGTTATAGACCAGGGACGCATCGGCGTTGGCTACGACAATCGATGCATCAATTGTTCGCCCAGATTTTAAAGTGATGCCAGTAACCTGCTTCTTGCTGTGATTGATTTTTTCTACAGGAGCATTGAATTCGAATGAAACACCAAGATCGATACACCGTTGATAAACGGCCTCTGATAGCTTTCCAATTCCACCTGTTATGTGCCAAGCACCAAAAGCTTCTTCGACGAAGGCAATAGTTGAAAGTACTGCAGGAGCTAATCGCGGATCAGATCCGCTGTATGTTGCGTACCTATCGAGTATGTATCGAAGATGAATATCAGGAAGCAGTTCATCGGCTAATTCACGAAGAGATTTCCATGGAGCAATAACATTTAAATCACGCAGTACTGTCGGACGTTTGAATAGAGAAAAAATTGAAGTAAGTTCTGATTCTACAAATGGTTCTCTAGAAACATCCCACATTCGTTCCGCACGTTTCATAAGTGCATCCCATTGCGCAGCAACATCTGGGCCGAGTACTCGAGAAATTTCTGCTTGTGTTTTGTGGTGTGCAAGGTTTGCAAACTTTAAATTCACACCGTCTTCAAATCTGTAATCAAAGGCCGGATCAACACCTTTAATATCTAATACTTGCCCAAGATGCTTGCCTGTGCGCGCAAAGAAATCTCGATAGACAGCAGGAAGAGTGAGTAGCGATGGTCCAGTATCAAATGCGTACTTGCCAATCCATTCGGTACGGCATTTTCCGCCTGGTTTATCGGATGCTTCAAGTACTCGAACTACATGTCCTTGTCGTGCCAATCGCGCAGCTGTGCACATACCGCCCATACCTGCGCCGATGACAATAACTTCGCTCATACAGTGCGGCCTTTCCATTGAATACGACCGCGCATGAGCCATGAGTAAATAATCAAATAAATAAGAAGTACGGATGAAATGGGATGCAGAAGTGAGTCAAATAAGTTCGCGCGAGTTATTTTCGCACTGATGACACGAGAGATGAGCACCGCTTCAAATGCTAGCCATCCGTACGGAGAACCCATTGCAGCGCTCACAAGCGGAATAATTCCTGTAAGGGCTAAGAGCGCGATAGCGATTATGGAGCCGAATACTCCACCGAAGCCTTTCCATAATGATTTTGCATAACCATTTCGTAATTCACTCCATGATGAATACATATGACACTGTGCAATCTGTGCACCATTTCCTACAGTTCCTTTAAATTTATTGCGAAGCAAAACTCGAGCCATCTGCATATCGTCCAAAACTTCTGACTTAATCGATGCGTACCCACCACTTCGAACGAGGGCACTCTTTTTTACTGCGAAGAACTGACCATTTGCAACAGCAAAAGATGGATTGCTTGAACGCTTTGCAATTGCAAGAGGGACGGATGAAAGCCATGACCATTGAAGCAAAGGCTGAATCATTCGTTCGCCAAAGGTGCGAGCAACTTGAGAGGGATAAGCAGAGAAGAAGTCAAGGGAGTGTTCGTGCATTGAATCAACTGCAGCTGCGATTGCCGTTTTACTCAAGCGTACATCTGCATCAATACAAATCAGCATTTCTCCACGTGCAAGTTGACTCAGTTGATCAAGTGCCCAAGGTTTACCAAGCCAACCATCAGGCAAGGGCGAACCTTGAATTAACGTAAATCGTGAATCGTTGCCAGCTGTGGCTTTGACTAGATCATAAGTTTTATCAGAGGAATTATCGTTAAGAATAAGAAACTCAACATCGGATAAGTTCTCTTGCGCGACTAGCGTTTCTACAATTGCGACGGCGTTTTCCTCTTCATTTCGCAGAGGCACCAACACGCTTATTTTCTGGTTTACCTGCCCGCCATTGCGTGGAGTAATGATGGAAAAAAAATTGAGAAGTGTTATGCCAAGAGCGACTAAAGAGAGTAATAAAGAGAGTTCAAGCATTGCGATTTCTTACGGACGGCCGAGCCATCTAGAAAATGCATACGGTAAAAAGAAAAGTCCAAATGCGATTCCACCGATGAAGGCAATACCCGGGCGTCCGAAGAAGAACAGATTAGAAACAACTCCACCAAAGAAAGTCCACGCTAACCACACATCAACTGCGCCAAAGCTCGCACTAGATTTCCTACGGTCGCGAGGCAGAATTTGATGAAGTATTGCAATCAGCGCCATCCCTGCGAGAAGCCATCCAAAAGTATTTGAAAGTGGAATTTCCGGTTGGTATGGAACATGCGCACCATCGAAGGTCCAACGCCATCGATTAGCAGCGACCATTTGTGGATCTAAAAATAAATCCCATGCCGCCATTGCAAATCCTCCGTAGAGAAATACCCAATTTCCAGCAACGCGACGTGCTGCAACGAGCACTGGATGCGCCATCATCACCCACGCAAATGGAACTACGTAGGGAACGCCTGCAATTGTGTGACCAAGTGATGGATCGTATTCATATGTTCCAAATGGCCAGCCCGTTTTAACACCAACAGATTCAACGATGAGAGCAAATACAACTGTTGTTCCTAGATAAGTAAATGCGTATCGCGCGCCATATGCCAAAAGTGCATGAAGGGCCATCGCACCTGCAGCCCAATACACAGTTGCAATAGTTACTACTCGAAGAAGTTCGCCATCGATGAGTGGATAAAGAATTTGTAAACCAATAGTGATTCCAAGAACCATTCCAAGAAGAGTCTTGGAGCGAAAGGAGATTCCGTTCCTGCGATTTCTGCGGGGGGAGTAATGGCGAATCGACATGGGCGCAATTCTGCCCTAGTTGGCAGCCTTATCCACCATTGAACCGCGCTCTTCGCGGACGCTGAAGCGAGCAAATAGTTCTTCGGCATACCACTGATATTTCTCAGTATCGGCAATGGCCTTTGTGTGCGCCTCTCCTTTGTATGCAAAAGTTCGCAAATCGGCAGCGCTATTCCATAAAGAAAAAGTGCCCTGCAATCCAATTGGTGCTTCACCAATTCCAATCGCAGCGAGCAATCCAGAACTGCCATGCAGAGATGCGGTCACTGGGGGAACGGATGCGAAGAAACGAGATGTATGGGATGCCTTGATTCGCGCACGAGTGATGGCTGCAATTTTTCCATCGGCGTTGGCATTTTCTTTTATTTCAAAGGGTTCACGATTGCTCCATTTTCCGTGTGAAGAAATTGGATCCAATAGAACTCTGTACTCGTTTGTGCTAAATCTGCGCCACTTTCTTACAATTCGTGATTGATCAAGGGCGGCTAATTGATTTTCATCGATAACAACCAAAAAGCCCCAGCGATGAATGTCTGCATCTCTTGGTGTAAAAGTTTCACCTTTTCCAGCACCCAAAAGCTTTGCGAAACTTACGCCTTTAAATCTACGCAAACGACCGCGATCTACAGCCATAGACCAGATAGCTAATGGCAGTGATTTAGTTGGCGTGTTAAAAAAATAGAGTGCAGTAACCATTAGCGAGATTGAGCAGTTTCCAGAATATGTCGAACTACTGTTGTTGGGTGATCCCACATTGGCGCATGGCCACAATTCTCGATGACAAACCACCTGCTGTGAGCCGGTACTAGTGAACGCTCTTGGCAATTAGATGCAGGTAATGTGTTGTCGGTATCTCCAAAGACAATTGTTACTGGAATTGAATGTGGAATAGGAGAGTCAAAGCGCTTCTTTAACATCGCATCCCATGCTGGAAAATATCCAGGTGCCGCACTCATTGCATTCGTGGCGTCCAAACACGTTTCATAACTGAGGTTTTGCCACAATGGACTTACATCTGCAAAACCAAGTTTGCGCGCCCATTCGTATCTCAACATCACTGGGGAGAGAGGTCGTGTTGATTTTGCTAAAACGCGCAGCAACGCCGTACCTGGATAGCGCGCGGTGTACGGAGCAAGCCACAAGCCAGCAGGTGCTAATCCAGTGAGGGATAAAACACGACCACTATGTTTTGCCGCTACTTCAAGTGCGACCCAACCACCTAAAGAGTTTCCGCAAAGATGAAATTTTTCAACACCTAATGAAGTCATCGTTTCGCACACCGCATCACCGAGTGAACGCGGATCCATTGCTTGTGAAATAGACATTGGCGTTTTGCCATGACCTGGAAGATCAAGGGTGACTACCGTGAAGTGGCGCGTTAATTCAGGAGTAATTAACTTCCAGGCAGTTGCTGCCGATCCCATTCCGTGAATAAGAACCATAACTTCACTTCCGGCAGGTCCTTCAAACTTTTGATTATCTAAAATCATTGATTCATTCTCCTACGACCATGGCGGTCGCATCAGTGCAGGCAATTAATTCCGCATATGTTGTTGGAAAAACGGAGTGCGGATGTCCCGCAGCTGCCCAAACTACGTCGTAATCATTGAGTGCGAGGTCAATAAGAATTGTGGCTTTGGAAACCCATCCAATAGGGGATACGCCACCGATTGAGAACCCAGATTTTTCTTTAACGTAATCAGCATCGACTTTGTGCAACTTACTTTGATTCAAATTCTTCGAAACAAGATCTGTATCAACTTTGTGACGACCACTTGTAATTACTAAAAGAGGTGATTCATCTTCTAATTTAAATACGATTGACGAGGCAACTTGTCCAACTTCGATTCCTAATGCGTCCGCTGCTTCTTTGGCAGTTCTAGCGCTGTCGGCAAGTGCTGTGATTTCACCTTTCATACCGAGTTCTTTCATTAGACCTTGAACTCGCTGTACGGAAGAGTTTTCAAATATTGCGGACATGGCTGAACTTTAGAGCATCTAATTATTGATTATCGAAAACTTTGACAGAGCCTTTATAGCAAGCCACCCAGGTACGAGCAGTAGGAGCGTCATATGAAATACCGATTGGTTCTGAGCAGACCTTGACGGTTTGTAAAACCTTGAGATCTGAAGTTCGAACCTTAGAGACTGTTCCACTCTTGAAGTTGGTAGCAAAGAGCGCCGTGCCATCGGATGAAATATCTAGGCTTCTAGCCGCTTGTCCAATCTTTGCTTTTCCTAATGATTTATTTGCAACTAGATCCCAAGCAGCAATTTGTCCTGAAAGATTCATGGTTGCGTATAAAACTTTGTTATCGGGGGAGAGTACGAGTGCACGAGGATTGGAACCGATTGGAATATAGGTCTGCTCAAATGTTGTCAGGTCTATTTTGTGCAATCTATTACCACCCATTTCTGCAACGTATGCAAATGCGCTGTCATTAGTAACAACGATGCCACGCGGATAGCGACCAATTTTGATTGACTTTACGACCTTTTGTTCGGCTACTGAAATAACCGAGACGGTATATGAACACCAATTTGAAACCAAGATGTACCTATTATCTGGAGTTACTTTTACAACTTTAGGAACTGAGCCGACAGGATACACCGCATCAATTGTGTAGGAACTCAAGTTAATACGGGATAGAAAACTTGTGTCATAGCCAGATGAGGGCGAACATGTGTCGTGGCCTTCTTTATTGAAACCTTTTCCATACATCGCGTAGTTTGTGAAATACAAGTACTTACCATCCGGTGAAAATGCACCTTCTACCGGAGCTCCACGATAGTTGCCGCTGTACTTTGAAAATCCAAAGGATTTAAGATCCACACTATCTTTAACGGTAGAAACTAACTCCATAGTTTTCGAGTCATAAATAGTGACCGTGTGGTTGTACATCATGTTATGAGCACTGATGAGTCCTGCACCAGAAGAGAGAACAGATTTAGGACTTAAGTTTCCTGAGAGTGTTTTTACCAAGGTCATTCGTGTGTCTTGCGAAAGCGGTTCAGATCCGTACGCAAGAGAATTTGATGAAAGTGCTATTGCGCAGAGTGCAATGAATAGTTTTCTCATCGTCATGAGAGTAAGAATAGTAGGGTTGCCCAATGAAAATGCGCACGCCTACAGAGATTGCAGAGCAATCCAAAAGAGCTCTTTGGGCAAGTTTCGCAATTATGGGTGTTGCATCTATGGGATGGGTAGCGCGAATTCCTGAAATCAAAGATGCCAATGGATTAAGTAATGCTCAATTTGGTTTAGTGCTTCTATCTAGCTCTTTAGGTTCAATCGTTGGGGCTCAATTGGCAGGACGCTTGGTGCATACCTTCGGTTCGCGCAGAGTTCTTTATGTTTCAACGATTATGTTGCCAGCTGGTTTGTGCGCAATTGGATTCTCAACCGAACCAATGGTCTTGGCATGCGCACTCTTTTTGATGGGTTTTGGATATTCAAGTACAGACGTTGCCCTTAACACGCAAGCAGTGGCAGTTGAGAAAATCCTCAACGCTCGAAGCATGTCCTCATTTCACGCCATGTGGAGTGTTGGTGCGTTCTCTACAACAGTTTTAGGTGGATCAATTGCTCGCGTGATTTCTCCCCAATTGAATTTAGCTACCGTTGCAGTTCTATGTATCGTGGCTTTTATTCCAAGCGTTTATAGATTGCTTCCACAAGATTTAGATGGCCATAAAGGTGATGAAGATACATCGGCAAAAATTCCACTCTTCGGTAAATCTGTATTGCCATTATGGTTTATTGGTTTTGGCTTACTTGCGGCTCTTATCGCAGAAGGTTCTGCAAGCGATTGGGGCGCATTATTACTACGCGATGACATGGGCATCGGAAAAGGTGTTAATGCAAGTGCGTACGCATCATTTGCACTTGCGATGATTACCGCACGCTTTCTTGGAGATAGAGCACTTGAGCACTTTGGTCCTGCTCGTTTGGTCCGTATCTGTGGTTATTACGGCGCACTTGGTTGGGGTGCAAGCATTGCAATCGCGGTGCCACTATCAGAATCACATCCATTGATTGCGCTGGTCATTATTAACCTTGGCTTTGTTATTGCTGGACTTGCAATAGGACCGATGTTTCCAGCCTTTATCTTGGCAGCAAGTGCCATACCGGGAATCGCGCCATCAGTATCTAGCGCACGTGCATTTGTGATTGGTCTTTCTGGGTTCTTTATCGGTCCATCAATTATTGGATTCCTCGCAGAAGGCACATCTATTTCGGTAGCAATGACGTTTCCGATACTTGCATTGCTCATTGCTGGTTTTCTCTCTCGAGTTATTAAGTAAAGCAAAAAGCCCCCAGCATGTGCTGAGGGCTTTTTGTTGTAAGGCTTACTTGCTGAAGAAACTAATGTTTCCTACGTGTGGACCAAAATCTGATCCTGAAATTGTTCCGCTTGCGATGAGTGCGAACAGAATTAGTGCTGCTCCGCCAAGTGCAAGATCCTTATTGAATGCAATCTGCTCATTCATTTTTGCTGTTGCATCAGTTTCTTTCCAATAAGCATGGAAGATGATTCCTGCAAGAATTACTGTTACAGCAATTAGAAGTGCACCAAGATCAACCCATAGACCGATCGCGATATAAATTCCGCCGAGCAAGAAGAAGAGTCCGCTGATGAGAACTCCGAACTTCGCAGCAGGAAGCTTCTTGTACTTTGCATATCCAGTCATTGCTTCAAGCTTTGCAAAGTGACCAATGCCTGAGCCAATAAATAGCGCTGCAAATAGCAGGCGACCGATGAGTGTTACTACGTCCATGTCTCTCCTTTTATAGGTTGTTCTTACGGCTACAAGGTAGGTCAAAGTAGTTGAAATTTCAACTATCTGGGTCCTTTTGAGCGTGTCGCACACGGGGCTTGCGCGTGTCAGTCCTAGGGACTACTTTTCGAACAGATGTTCGAATTATCCACACCTACCTAGAAAGAGTCCCACAGATGGCGCCGGCACATGTAAGAGCACAGATTGCACAACCAGGTGAAGTTCTAGCCGATGGCACATCTGGACCAATCGAATTCTCTTTTGGCGGCAGACGTTTTCGTATTCATGCAGTTCTTTCTAGATGGTGCGAAGCAGGTGGATGGTGGAATCGAATTAGTGATGGCAACTTTCATCCAGATGATCAAGCTCGCGCAGTATGGAAAGTAGAAGCAGCGCCAATTGGCACACTGCAAACATTTGAACTCGAACGAGATGATCTCACCGGTGCATGGATCATTAAAGCGATATGAGCTTTATTCACTTACATACTGCCAGTGCGTTCTCACTTAAATACGGCACTACGCAACCGGCAGACCTTGTTGAACGAGCAAGCCAACTAGAAGCACCGGCGCTCGCGCTGACAGATCGCGATGGGCTCTTAGGCGCTATTCGTTTTACAAAAGCGTGTCTTCAGTACGGCATTGCTCCGATCATTGGAGTAAACCTTGCCATCGATTTACAGAATGATTTACAGAAAAGCCGTATGGCCGATGATAAAAAGTTACCGCGTTTAACTCTTATTGCTGGTAGCGATGGGGGATGGCGCGATCTTGTGCGGCTTATGTCATCGCTTAACTTATCTACAGGCACACCTATTCTTACTGTTGATTTTCTCGAACGCTTTAGCCAATACACAGAGAACATCTATGTCTTACATGGCCTTGATTCACCACTAGCGCCAGCGATTGCAGCCCATCGAAGCGATAGCGCCCTAGCCATATTTAATAAGACCCGCGATTTTTTCAAAGCACATGCAATCGAATGCGTCTCACATCTAGCAAAAGGTGATGGGCCTGGATCGATTACACATGCAGGGCGCTCGCTGATTTTTGCCAGAGATCACGATATTGATGCAGTCATTACAAATGCCGTGCGAATGCGTGGACCAGAGGATGGACCAGTTGCAGATATTTTAGATTGCGCTCGCCAATTAGTTTCGCTTCATCCGCGCCACATCGGGCGTACTAATGCTGAGGCGTATCTCAAATCAACACCTGCGATGCACACACTTGCTGATGAAATTGCACGAGCAGGTGGCGAACGCAATGCACGTGCACTTCTTTCTACTACTCGGGCATGGGCAGAACAAACATTGTTATCGCCTACGCGAGATATTGGTCTTGGTTCGATTCATCTACCTGAAGCACATGTTGTTGGCGCCGAAAATGCACAACAGATGCGTGCGCTATTGCGGCAACGATCAGAGGCGAAAATTAATTGGAGATACAGCGGCACGCAAGCAGTTAAAAGTGCGCGCGAAAGACTCGATGACGAACTAGCAACTGTTGCAACTCTTGGTTACGAGTCATATTTTTTAACCGTTGCCGACATTGCAGATATGGCGCGCGAACGCGGTATTCGCGTTTCAGCCCGTGGTTCCGGTGCAGGTTCTCTGATCGCTCACTTGCTCGGTATTTCAGGAGTTGATCCGATGGCACACGGATTACTGATGGAGCGTTTTTGCTCACCACTTCGCCGCGCTCTGCCCGATATTGATATTGATGTTGAGTCACATCGGCGCTTAGAAATTTATGATCTTGTCTTCAAAAAATATGGCGATCCGCGGTGGGACATTCCCGGAAACCAATCACGATGTGCAACCGTTGCAAGCTTTGATACATATCGCACCCGACAGAGCATTCGAGATGCAGGAGCAGCTTTAGGTTTACCAGCGGCTGAAATCAATCTGATTGCGAAATCACCGTATGGCTTGCGTGAGAAAAACGTTAAAACTCCATTAGCAAAGATGGTCATCACAATGGCGCGACGTCTAGAAGGTTTACCGCGCCATCTTTCGATGCATCCATGTGCAATCGTTTTATCTGATGGGGGATTACTCGATCGCGTGCCGCTGCAACGTAACGCCAGCGGCTATCCGATGGTCGAATTTGATAAAGATGACGTCGAAGATATTGGCTTACTTAAATTAGACATCCTTGGTGTGCGGATGCAATCAAGTATTTCTTACGCGCTTAACGAAATCTCTCGTGTACACAAAGAAGAGATAGATATCGATGCCATTGCACTTGATGATCCGCATACGTACGAACTTATTCAATCCACAAAGACAATTGGAATCTTCCAGATTGAAAGCCCCGGACAGCGCGAACTCGTTGGCAAATTAGAGCCACAGACCTTCACCGATTTAATTATTGATATTTCACTCTTTCGTCCTGGCCCAGTAAAGAGTGACATGATTTCGCCTTTTCTTAAATCACGACATGGGTGGAGTGCACGCAAGATTATTCATCCGGATCTCTACGAGATATTGCGCGATACCGAAGGCGTCGTTGTTTTCCACGAACAAGTTATCTCCATCATTGCAACGATGACACATTGTTCATTGGCACACGCCGATGAGATGCGTCGCGCTCTCGGCGATCGGCAAGGCCAGCAACGAGTCTGCGATTGGTTTTATCCAGCAGCAACTGAACATGGTTATTCACTCGAAGTAATTAATGAAGTCTGGGAAGTCCTACGCGCATTTGCATCCTTTGGTTTTTGTAAGGCGCACGCAGCAGCTTTTGCATTTCCAACGTATCAATCAGCGTGGCTTAAGACGCATTACCCAGCAGCATTCTTAGCCGGCGTTCTCACTCACGATCCCGGCATGTATCCCAAGCGATTAATTCTGGATGAAGTACGACAGATGGGTATTCCGATTGCGCCTCTTGATGTTAATTTTTCTGATCAGAGCTATCGCGTTGAAATTAGTGAAGATGGCACACAGAGCATCCGTATTGCGCTGTCAACTATTAATGGAATCAGTACGGAGGAGATTCAAAACATTATTGCTGCTAGACCATATAAGGATTTAGCGGATTTTTATTATCGAAGCGGTACATCCCAACCCATCATTGAATCCTTGATTCTCACAGGTGCATTCGATCGATTACATGGAATTGTTAAAGGTGGCCCACTTAATCGTCGAGATTTATTGCTGCATCTTTCTGATCTCATAAAGGGTCCAACAATGTCTAGTGCCCTGCGTTCGCAAATGACTTTAGGTTTTGATGCGCCTGCACTCGAATCAAGTGGTCTACCAGATTTAGTGAGCAGCGAAATAGTTGCCCACGAAGTGCAACGACTCGGCATGGACATTACCCACCATATGCTCGAGTTCTATTCGCACTTTCTTAATTCAATCGGCGCAATTAAATCCTCCGATCTTCTTTCAGTGCGATCTGCATCCACTGTCTTAGTTGCTGGTGTGCGCGTATCTATCCAAACTCCACCAGTGCGCTCTGGAAAGCGGGTTATTTTTCTTACCCTCAACGATGGACATGGCTGTAGCGATGCAACTTTCTTTAGCGATATTGCCACCGAATATCTCTCAACAATCTATACATCTGAACTCGTTTTACTGCGTGGAGTTACCAGACGAACCGGTGCGCGTGGAATCTCAATTAGAGCAACAGGCATATGGGACTTGCGCGCTGCTTACGAAAAGTGGAACTCACAGAGAAGTACGCTGGCGATATGAGCACCCACGCAACGATTGTTCACGTCGATATGGATGCGTTTTATGCATCCGTAGCCGAACGTGATGATCCATCACTGCGCGGAAAAGCTCTTGTTGTTGGAGCGGGTGCTCGCGGAGTGGTGCTCTCTGCAAACTATGAGGCACGTAAATTCGGAATACGCGCAGCTATGCCAGTTGGTCGCGCGCAACGGATGGCTCCACATGCAATCTTTGTGCCACCAAATCACACACGTTATTCAGAAGTATCAGATGCCATCATGAAAATATTTGCAGACTTCACGCCACTTGTAGAGCCACTCTCACTCGATGAAGCATTCTTAGATGTCACTGGTGCAAGACGCTTGCTCGGCACAGGACGCGAAATTGGAACAGAAATTAGACGACGCGTATTTGAACAAGAGGGCATCACATGTTCAGTTGGAATCGCACCATCTAAGTTCATTGCAAAATTAGCATCAGGTCATTGCAAGCCAAATGGTTTGCTCGAAATCGCGCCAGATCGAATCCTTACTTTCTTGCACCCATTGCCAGTATCTGCGCTGTGGGGAGTAGGGCCAAAAACCGCTGAATCACTTGAACAATTAGGGCTTCGCACCGTCGAAGATGTTGCCAACTTGCCACGTGCAACTTTAATTCGTGCAATAGGCCAAGCTGCTGGTGAAACTCTGCACGAACTTGCATGGGGTCGCGATTACAGAGATGTGATCCCAGAAGATGTTGATAAGAGCATTAGTGCTGCAGAAACTTTTGCGCAAGATTTAGATAACCCTGAAGAAATCTTGCAAGAGTTTTTACGATTGACTCAGAAAGCAACTGCGCGATTAAGAGATAAAGATTTATTTGCAAAAACAATTTCTATCAAGGTGCGCTTTGCAGATTTCACAACTATAAATCGTTCAAAGACTCTGCCACTTGCAACAGATAGCGCGCATGAGACCTATGAAGTTGTAAAAGATTTGTACAGAGCACTTCGCATTGAACGTGCACGGATTCGTTTAGTCGGCGTCAGTCTGGAAAATCTTGTGAGCGCCGCTCCTGAGCAGATGGTTTTAGGGGCTCGCGATAAGGGCTGGCGAGATGCTGAGCGCGCAATCGATCGCGCCCGCGCCCGATTTGGCCGCTCAAGTGTGCGACCAGGGCGTTTAATTGAATCTGAAACCGAGGACGAGTAGCCCGCTTTCAAAAGTTGTTCTATTGTTGGGCTGTGCCACTGTCAGATCGCGAGCGCAAGTTATTAGCCGAGATGGAGCAAGCTCTATCGGCTGATGACCCACGCCTTTCTTCAACTCTGACTGGAAGCCGCACATTTCCTGGTCGCACACGAGTCTTGACTGGTCTTGGAGCACTCCTTTCTGGTCTTGCAATTATTTTGGGTGGACTCATCTCCCAGACGGTTCCAGTTGGAATCTTCGGCTTTTTGATCGCACTCTTTGGCCTGATAACCGTGCTCTCAGCGGTTAGTGCCCTTGGAAAATCTCCTCGTATGGCAAAAGATAAAAAGAGCTCAGGGCTTCGCTCACGTCTAGAACAACGCTGGGATGAGCGCAATTTCGATAATTAATCGCTGAAACCGCACTACTTCAAGCCTCCCGATTCGGGGGGCTTTTTTTATGCCCTATTTCGCTCTGAAGAGCCATGACGCAGTGGGGAGTGGTGGGGATATTTGTGGGGGTAGGTGGTTGAAAATGGAGAAAAAGGGAGTAAAGTGGGGAATGAGGGTTTTTTACACGCTCAGCCACGACACCTTGGGGAAGGGGGTCAGTACCGATGTTTTTGGGTACCCACGAACCCCGCCTTGATGAAAAAGGCCGCCTCATTCTTCCTGCGAAATTTCGCGAAGAACTATCTCCTGGATTAGTTATTACAAAGGGGCAAGAACGTTGTCTCTATGTTTTTCCAGCAGCTGAATTCGCACACATCACTGAAACTCTGCGACAAGCACCTGTTACTGCAAAAGCTGCACGTGATTACTCACGTGTGATGTTTGCAGGTGCACACGATGAAATTCCTGATCGTCAAGGTCGCATAACTATTCCGCAAAGTTTGCGTACATATGCAGCACTTGAAAAAGAGTGCGTAGTTATCGGTGCAAACACACGCGTTGAAATTTGGGATTTCACTTCATGGAATCAATATCTAGCAGATCGTGAAAAGGGTTTCGCTGATGTTTCTGAGGAGGTATTCCCAGGACTGTTCTAGTCCTTCAAACACAACTCTCATTTGTGGCCACTGCCGACCCTACGACTGCGGCGCCCCTTCCCCGGCGCCGCATAAAACGATCCGTCGGCCGGCAGTGACCAGAGATGAGAGAAGTAATAAAAACAAGATCAGTGCCAAACGAGAGACCAAACTAAAGAAAGAAGGGGGAGAAGATGATTAACACGCAACATGTTTCTGTAATGCGCGATGAGTGTATTAATTTGCTTTCTCCTGCTATTTCATCTCACTCAAACCCAGTTGTTATTGATGCAACTCTTGGATTAGGCGGCCACACAGAGTCCCTACTCAATAAGTTTCCACATTTAATTGTTATCGGTATCGATCGCGACAAGCAAGCAATTGAAATAGCAAGTGAACGACTCTCTCAATTCGGCGAAAGATTTATTTCGCACCACAGCGTTTTCGATCAGATTTCACATGTTGCAAAAGAACATGGTTATTCACGAGTACAAGGAATTCTCTTTGACTTAGGTGTTTCTTCCCTACAACTCGATGAGAGCGAGCGTGGATTCTCTTATTCCCATGAAGCAGAGCTCGACATGCGCATGGATAAGAGCCAGGGAAAAACTGCTGCAGACATTGTTAATTCATACGCACCAGGAGAATTAGTTCGCATTCTTCGCACATACGGTGAAGAGAAATTCGCAACTCGCATCGTTGAATCAATTATTAAAGAGCGTGAAAAAGCGCCACTTCATTCAACGACGCACCTTGCAACGTTAGTTAAAAATGCAATCCCTGCAGCGACAAGGCGCACGGGCGGAAATCCAGCAAAACGAACCTTTCAGGCGCTACGTATCGAAACTAATGACGAACTCGGTGCGATTACTCGCGCGATTCCACAAGCTCTCGAACTCCTTGATGTGCATGCCCGTCTTGTTGTGATGTCTTTTCAATCCCTTGAAGATCGAATTGTGAAGAACTATTTCCAAGAAGCAACAACATCAGGAACTCCTCAGGGTTTACCGGTTGAGATTGCAGAACTCGCCGCAAAGTTTGCTCTTGTATTTAATGGCAGCCAGAGTCCGAGTGAAAAAGAAGTTGAAGAGAACTCGCGTGCAGCATCAGTTCGATTACGCGCAATCGAAAGGGTGGCTGCATAAATGGCAATGACAGCAATTGCACCTGCAATCACCAAGACAACCTCTCGTGTTGCTCAGAAATCTACTCGCGCCGCCCTTCGAATCGTGGCCGACGCATCTGCCGGTAATCAAGCAAATCGCAGGTTTTTCGCGCTCTTTGTTACCGCTCTCGGTTTCGTGTTCTTAATGGCGCTTTTATTGGTCAACACTCTTCTTGCACAAGATGCATTCGAGATTTCAAAGTTACAGGCAGATTTGAAACTTTCAAGTGATCAGTACGAAGCTGTTACTCGCGAAATTGAACGAATTTCATCTCCAGCTGTACTTTCACACGAGGCTGCAAAACTCGGTATGAAGCCATCGCTGACACCAACATTTTTGAATTTGGATGTGCCACGTGGGTAATCTGAATTTATCTAGAACGCGCATTGTTGTTCTGACGATTTTTTCACTCTTTTTTATGGTGCTCTTTGCGGGGCGTTTAGTTCAAGTTCAGGTTATTAACGCCGGAGATTACAAGATCCGTGCGGTAGATGAAATGCAAAATACGCGTTCAATCCCAGCAAAGCGCGGAGACATTACAGACATCAATGGCGTGACATTCGCCAGAAGCGTTTCTGCAATCAATATTGTGGTTGATCAAACTCAAATTTCAGATCCTGCACGCGTTGCGGCATTTGCAGCGCCAATTCTTAAAATGCCAGTTGCAGAAGTACAACAAGCAATTACAGGAAAACTTCGTTACAGCATGGTTTTACCTAATGCCCAACCTGCAATTTGGCGCGCACTGGTTGATGCAATGGCAACACATAATGCGGCGCTTGCTTCACGTGACATTGATAAACGAATTATCGGATTCTTTGCAGAGCGCGGTTACATTCGTGACTATCCATCTGGTTCTCTCTTGGCATCACTCATCGGATTTGTTAGAAATGATGGAGTTGGCGCCACGGGACTTGAATCAAGTATGAATTCAATGATTGCGGGAACACCAGGGCGATATTCATATGCCGCAGCAGCTGGAGCAGAAATTCCAGGATCACAATCTGAAATCGTGTCTGCCCAAAAAGGAACGAGCGTTCGCTTAACTATTGATCGTGATGTTCAGTGGGTTGCTTCCAAGGCAATATCGGATGCGGTGCGTAAGTCCCGTGCAGTAAGCGGAACTGTGATTGTTATGGATCCAAAGACTGGACATATTTTGGCTCATGCAACTGCTCCAACTTTTGATCCAAATAACACAAAAAAAGTTTCCCTCAATTTGATGCGCAATCCTTCCGTTCAAGAAGTGTACGAGCCAGGGTCTACTGGAAAAGTTATGACTTTAGCTGCAGCACTAGAAGAGAAAAAAATTACACCTACTTCGGTGTTCACAGTTCCTTATTCATTAAAGCGCAGCGATGCAACTTTCCACGATCATGAACGCCATCCAGTGCAACGATTAACTGCAACAGGAATTCTTGCAGTATCGAGCAATACAGGTTCTATTCAAATTGGTGAAACTCTGAGCAATGACACTTTGCATAGTTACTTAAGCAAGTTTGGAATTGGAAAATCTACAGGTTCAGGTTTACCAGGTGAGTCTGCAGGTATTTTCCATCCAGTAAAGAGTTGGTCTGGTACATCAGCGCCAACAATTGCATTCGGTCATGGTTATTCAGTCACAGCTATGCAAGCCACAAGTGTCTTTGCAACGATTGCAAATAATGGAATTCGAGTTTCTCCAACTGTTATCGCTGGAACAAGTGATGCATCAGGCAATTTCACTCCTGCGCAATCTCGCACATCGGAAAAAGTATTAAGTCCAGAGACAGCGGCGCAGGTTCGATTGATGATGGAAAGCGTTGTATCTGCAAGTGGAACTGCGCCAAGTGCTGCTATTCCTGGGTATCGAGTAGCGGGTAAAACTGGAACAGCTGAGCGTTATAACGATTACTGTAAGTGCTATAGCGGTTACACAGCATCATTTATTGGTTTTGCTCCAGCAGATAAACCTGCATACGTCATCAGCGTGACAATTCAAAATCCTCAAGGAATGCACTGGGGCGGAGCACTAGGTGGTCCAGTATTTAAAGAAGTGATGTCATTTGTTTTACAGTCACGACATATTTCGCCAACTAATACTGAAATTAAGCCTGTAGCGCTTACCCAGGCTGCATTAAAAAAGAACTCTAAATTTGTTTCGAAGGCATCAGGACAATGATTCGCCCACTGACGCAGAGCCAAAGATCTCTCTCATCTATTGCATCAACCGTCAGCGCGAAATCAGAATTATCTGAATCTGACTTAGAAAAAATTGCAGTAACAGGAATTTCAAGTTCAAGCTCGGATGTAGAACCAGGCGATCTATTTTGCGCTTTCGCTGGCGCAAAAGTACACGGCGCTTCTTTCGCCCACGATGTAATTAAATCTGGCGCAGTTGCAATTCTCACTGATGCAGAAGGTGCCCAAGTAATTAAAGGTTTGCTAGTTAAGGGCTTGCCTGTTCTCATTGTTTCGCAGCCTCGAAAGAGTGCCGCGGTATTAGCTTCCTGGTTCTACGGCGAACCAATGCGAGATTTATTCAGCATTGGCATCACCGGAACAAATGGGAAAACAACTGTAAGCACACTGTGCCATCAGATTTTTCAAAGCGCGGGTCAAGAGACGGGATTAATCGGAACCGTTGAAACTCGTATTGGAAACGAAGTTCTTGCAAGTACTCGGACAACTCCAGAGGCAGCAGAATTACAAGCGCTCGTTGCAACGATGCGTGAGCGCCATTGCCGGAATTTAGTTATGGAAGTTTCTAGCCACGCAATAGCTCTGGAGCGAATTCGCGGAAGTTATTTTGCCGCTGTTGGATTTACGAATTTGTCTCAAGATCACCTGGATTTTCATCCAAGTATGGAAGATTATTTCGCGACGAAATCGAAACTTTTTACATATGAATACGCAGATCAAGCTTTTATTAATATCGATGATTCATATGGTCAGATTCTCGCCGAGAAAACAGAGGTGCCTGTTCAAACGCTCTCAAGATTTAATGAAAATGCAACGTGGCATTACACACGCATCGAAGAAGGAATTGCATATAGCGATATTTCCATAAGGGGTATTGGTGGCGTTCTCATTGACAGCAGAACCACACTTCGCGGTGGATTTAATTTCGATAACTTATTGATGGCTGTTGCTATTAGCGTTGAATCCGGCATTGATCCCATGGACATTCAAACTTTGATTCCACATTTAGTTGGCGCAGTTGGTCGCTTAGAGCCTGTAAATCTAGGACAGAATTTCACAGCGTTAGTTGATTATGCGCACAGTCCTGACGCCGTTGCTCGCGTACTTTCTGCTGCACGCGAAATGAGCGAAAAGAGAGTTATTGCCGTCTTGGGTTGTGGCGGAGATCGCGACAATTCAAAGCGCAGCATCATGGGCCAGGAGCTCTCATTACGTAGCGACATTGCAATTTTCACTAGTGATAATCCGCGCTCTGAAAATCCACAAACAATTCTTGAGCAGATGACTCACGGATTAAAAATTTCAGAACCCAGCGCTATTGTGCAAGATCGCACTGAGGCAATTAAATTAGCCGTGAATCTTGCACAACCAGGAGACGTTGTAATTGTTTTAGGTAAGGGTCACGAACGGGGTCAGGAGATTGCAGGCGTTGTTCATCCTTTCGATGATCGTTTAGTTTTGGCACACGCGATTGAGGCGAAAAAGTGATTGCGCTGACTCTTGAGCAGATTGCAAAAATTGTTGATGGAAAAACTTATGGAGATTCTTCTCAAGTAATTTCTTCTGCTCCAGTATTTGACTCACGCTCTGCAGTGAAAGGTTCGCTCTTTCTAGCACTAGTAGGTCAATCAACCGATGGACATGATTTCGTTCAGGACGCAAAAGCTCACGGAGCTACAGGTCTTTTAACAACTAAGGAAGTTGCCGGCGACGGAGTTGTTGTATCTGATGTTTTGATTGCAGTTCGAACCCTTGCAGCTTATGTACGCAAACAACTACCGGACATGATTGTGATTGGAATAACCGGATCTAGCGGTAAAACTACAACCAAAGACTTATTGTCTTCGATTCTTTCAAGTCGCGCTTCGTGTGTAGCCACTAAAGCATCTTTTAATAATGAATTAGGCGCACCAATAACCCTGCTCGAATGTGATGCAGAAACCAAGTACTGCATCCTAGAAATGGGTGCGCGTCATCAAGGTGACATAGCGGCACTCTGCGATATGGCGCAACCAAATGTTGGTGTTGTCCTTCGCGTGGGAACCGCGCATCTAGGTGAATTCGGAAGTGTTGAAAAAATCGCGCAAACCAAGGGCGAACTCATTCAATCCCTCAAACCAGAAGCTATTGCTGTTCTTGGAACGTATGACTCGCATACAAAGGCGATGAATACATTGCATTCCGGCAGAGTTATTTACTTCGGCGAAGGCGCTCAAGATGATGTGCGAGCTGCTGATATCGAATTACGTGAGGCGCGTCCGCACTTTGATCTAGTTACTCCTGCAGGTCGCGACGCAGTTGGTATGCGATTAATCGGAGCTCATCAAATTTCTAATGCGCTGGCAGCAGCTGCAGTATGCACGGCCCTTGATATTCCAATCGAGGTTATTGCAAGTGGTTTATCGACCGCGGATTTAGCAAGTAAATGGCGTATGCAAATAAATGACGTCGACGATCTTTTAGTTATTAATGATTCGTATAACGCTAACCCAGAGTCAATGATTGCTGCTTTAGATTCAATGGCTTTATTTGCTCAAGAACGTGGTGGAGCATCGTGGGCATTTCTCGGGCAAATGCATGAACTAGGTGCGCAGAGCAACGCTCTACATGCAAGCGTTGCAACTCACGCACACGAGCTAGGAGTTGATCATCTCGTCAGCGTTGGAACACGAGCATTTGCTGAAGGCATTCCAGCCGATAGTTCTACTACCCTTCACTATTGCCAAGATTTTGCGCAAGCACTTTCTTTAGTGTCACATTTTGCACCGGGTGATGTAGTTCTTGTGAAAGCGTCACGTTCAGAGCACTTTGAGACCCTAAGCCAGGGGATAGAAGACTCCTGGAAAGTTATACGTATGAAAGAGTTAAAAGGAGAGGATAAGAAATGAAAGTAATTCTTATCGCAGGAGCTCTCGCTTTACTTTTCTCACTCTTTGGAACACCACTGCTTATTCGCATGTTGGCAAAGCGTGGTTTCGGTCAAGTAATTAGAGATGACGGCCCTTCCTCACATCACACAAAGCGCGGCACACCAACAATGGGCGGAATTGTCATCATTGTTGCAACGGTTATCTCGTATTCAATTGCACATCTTTTTTCTAGGCGTCCTCCAACAATTTCTGCATTGCTCGTCATTGGCTTAGTAATCGCATTGGGTTTAATCGGCTTTCTAGATGATTACTTGAAAATTTCACGCAAGCAATCTTTGGGATTAACGGGCAAACAAAAACTTATCGCGCAAGGCTTTGTTGCAGCGCTCTTTGGATACTTAGGAATTCAATTTGCTGACCTAGGTGGCTTAACACCTATTTCGCAAAACCTATCAACCGTGCGCGAAACGTCGATTGTTCTTGGACCGATTCTGGTTGTTATTTGGATTGCATTAATGGTTGTCGCTACAAGTAATGGCGTTAATCTCACAGATGGTTTAGATGGCCTTGCAAGCGGCGCCTCAGTCATGACCTTCTTAGCTTTTGTTTTAATTGGAGTGTGGGAATTCGGACAGAGTTGCGCACTCGTTACAAGTGCAAATTGTTATGCAGTTCGAGATCCACTTGACCTTGCTGTCCTTGCAGCAGCTTTTGCTGGATCGTGCACTGGGTTCTTATGGTGGAATGCTTCACCTGCGAAGATATTTATGGGCGATACAGGTTCCCTCGCACTCGGTGGCGCACTTGCAGGTTTAGCCGCCACATTAAGAGTTGAGTTATTACTTATTCCACTCGGTGGCTTATTTGTCATCATTACGCTTTCGGTGATTATTCAGACGTTGTATTTCAAAATTTCAGGTGGTAAGCGCGTATTTAAAATGGCTCCCTTGCAGCATCATTTTGAGTTACTAGGTTGGGGAGAAGTCACGATTGTTATTCGTTTTTGGATTATTGCCGGGCTTAGCGTGGCACTTGGTTTAGGACTCTTTTATGCGCAATGGGTAAGCGCGTAAGAAGTTTTATATGCCACTTAATTTTTCAAAGAACAGAATCCTGATTTTAGGCGCAGGGGTAACCGGAAGCGCCATAGCCCAATCTCTTACACGCCGCGGAGCAGTAGTTGCTATTGCTGACGACAAGCAAATTCAAGACTCTCCATACGAAACATTTTTATCCGAAGATATTGATGTTCAAGAGTGGGAGAGCGTCGTTGTTTCACCGGGCTGGAAACCTTCACACCCGCTGATTAAAAAATTTGAAGAAGCAGGTATTCCACTTACAAATGAGATTGATCTTGCGTGGCAAATCAAGCAAGAAGAGGCACCGCACCAACGCTGGTTTGCTTTAACGGGAACAAACGGAAAAACAACGACAGTTGAGATGGCTGCAGCGGCGATGCGTGCCGGAGGATTACACGCAGTAGCTTGCGGAAATGTTGGCGATACGGTTATTGATGCAGTTGAGAATAAAGACAAATTTGATGTTTTAGTGCTTGAGTTATCTTCATTTCAAATCCACTGGATGCAATCGGCTCAATTTACAGCCAGCGCAATTTTGAATATCGCCGATGATCACACTGATTGGCACGGTACCTTCGAAGAGTATGCCCGCACGAAAATTTCACTACTTGATTCGAGTTCTACAGCAATTCTCAATGCAGATGATGGTGAAGTTGTTAAGAGGTGCTCGCAATGGAAAGGTCGCAAGGTTTTCTTCTCACTAGATACTCCAGGGCCTGGCGAAATTGGAGTTGTCGAAGAGTTACTTGTTGATCGAGCATTTGTGGCAGATCCACAAGAAGCTGCAATGATTTGTGAGCTCACAGAAATCAAACCAACAGTCCCACATAATGTTTCAAATGCTTTGGCTGCTGCAGGTTTGGCACGTGCTGCAGGAGTGGGCCATGAACACATCAGAAGCGCGTTAGCCGTCTTTACTCCAGGGCGACACCGAATCGAAGAAGTTCACTCTCACGCAGGAATTACATGGATCGATGATTCGAAGGCAACGAATCCACATGCAGCTGCAGCATCAATTATGTCTGCGTTATCAGTTGTGTGGATTGCGGGGGGTCTTGCAAAAGGTGCACGTATGGAGGAGTTAATTACTCGTTGCAGCAAAAGAATCAAAGCAGCCGTGTTAATTGGTCAAGACCAAGAACTGATTGCTCAAGCTATTCGTGAACACGCTCCACACGTTGCAATAGTTCAGATTCAAACTCCTGCGAATTATCACATTGGCTCAGCCGAGAATTCACTCATGGAAGATGTTGTTGAAGCGGCACGTGGATTTGCAGTCGAAGGTGACACGGTTTTGTTGGCTCCTGCTTGTGCATCAATGGATCAGTTTCTAAATTATGCCGATCGCGGAGATCGTTTCGCGCAAGCAGTGAAAAAGGTGATTGTCGGTGAGTGAGACAACGCAGAAGTTTCTTGCACGTCCATCAAGTTCGTACAAAATATTAATGGGTTCTACTCTTGCACTGAGCATTCTTGGGGCAGTGATGGTTTTTTCGGCTTCCTCCATTTACTCCCTTGAGAACAAAGGAAACTCCTTTTCCGTAATTGGGCGCCAACTATTCTTCTTGATCATCTCGATTCCTCTTGGTTATCTGGCATCGCGACAAAAGCTAGAACGATGGAAAAATCTGGCACGTTTTGGCTTTCTATTATCGGCCGTAGTTTTAATCATTGTTGCAATTCCGGGGGTGGGTAAGAGTGTTAACGGTAATCAGAATTGGATCAGCCTTGGTTTTGTAGATATTCAACCGAGTGAAGTTGTTAAAGTTTTGATGATCTTGTGGGCTGCTCATATGTTGGCAATTCGCGAACATGCTGGACGTCACTCAACTAATGTTTTGGCATTGATTACGCCCGGATTTGTTTTGGTCATGGGTTTAATCATGCTCGGAAAAGATCTCGGTACAACTGCAGTCTTTGCAGCAATTTTGGCTGGCTTGCTCTGGGTTTCAGGAGTATCGGGAAAAATATTTGGCGGTGTTATAGCAACGGTCTTTTCGCTGATTGCTTTTGCAATTGCAACTGCGCCGTATCGCGCACAAAGATTTTTAGTCGTTCTCAACCCTTTTGCGCCAGAGGATTACAAGAACGCAGGATGGCAACCTGCACATAGTTTGCTGGGACTTGCAAGCGGCGGTTTCTTCGGAGTTGGACTAGGCGCTAGTCGCCAAAAGTGGGGAAACTTGGCTGAAGCGCACACGGACTTTATTTTTTCTGTCATCGGTGAAGAACTAGGTCTTTTTGGAACTCTCATAGTTTTACTTCTATTTAGTGCTCTGATTTTTTCTATATTTAGCATTGCTCTTCGCGCAAAAGATCCAATGTCAAAGTATGCATGTGCAGGAATTGGTGCATGGATTGCATTTCAGACGATTTTAAATATTGGTTCTGCTACTTCAATGATTCCAGTAGTTGGCGTAACTCTTCCTTTGGTTTCCTATGGAGGATCTTCACTTGTCGCTACGTATTTAGCGCTGGGTTTTGTTCTTGGAGCAGCCCGACGTGATCCTGCGGCGATGTCAGATCTGGGAAAGAAGTCATGAAAACAATAATTTTTGCAGGCGGCGGTACAGCCGGACATGTTGAACCAGCGCTCTCTGTTGCAGAGCAATGGATGAAAGAGAATCCAACAGATAGATGTGTCTTTGTTGGTACGACGGAGGGGCTGGAAACCACGTTGGTTCCAGCTGCTGGATTCACCCTTCGAACAATAAAAAAAGTAGTTTTAACTCGTAAGTTTTCTCCTAGTGCGCTACTTCTGCCACTGAATTTATTTGAGGCAGTTATGCAAGCGCGCACAATCATCAAAGGCGCTTCCTTGCTTATTGGTTTTGGTGGTTATGTAAGCGCTGCCTGTTACATCGCAGCAAAATCTTGTGGCGTACCGATTGTGATTCATGAAGCAAACGCGCGTCCGGGAATAGCCAATCGCTTAGGTGCTCTATTTACTTCAGCACTTGCTGTGTCTACCCCAGTAGAGCGAACTCCATTTAGCCAGGCGCTAATTACTGGAATGCCGCTTAAGTCTTCAATTACATCAATTATTTCTCGTAATGAATCTGACTGGAATCTTGTACGTACTGCTTCAAAGCGTGCACTTGGATTCGATGACGCCCTTCCATTGGTATTAGTTGTAGGTGGATCTCAAGGATCACAAGTTATGAATACCGTGATTGCACAATCGGTGACATCGCTACTTGAAAAGAAGATTCAGGTAATGCATTCTCTCGGCAAGAAAAATGCGCTTCCAACGGCGCAATCTGGCTATCAGCCACACGCATATATTGCAGATATGGCTACTGCTTATCTTGCTGCTGATTTGGTGATATCGCGTTCAGGAGCAGTTACATGTTCTGAGTTTGAAGCACTGGGTAAATATGCATTGTTTATTCCACTTGCAATCGGAAATGGTGAGCAACTTCCAAATGCACAGCACCTCGCAGACCTTGGACGCGCGCAAGTGGTTTCCCAGAAGGAGTTCACATCAACGTGGCTCTTAAGTCATATTGATTCATTATTAGAAAGTTCTAATGCTCGCAGTGCGCAGGTTTCCACATCAAATAGCACAGCCCATGAGAAGATTACGGCTCTCATGCAGAACGCGCTGAGTTCTCACTAGAAGACGGGGGAGTATGTACATGATTTCGCTCTCCGAACTTTCAAGTAAGAAACTACATTTCATCGGCATCGGCGGCGCAGGCATGAGTGGGTTAGCTCGTATTGCGTTAACTCATGGCGCACACGTCAGCGGCTCTGATGAAAAAGATTCATCCGTTCTTGCCGCCCTCTCAGCACTCGGTGCAACAGTTTTTTCTTCTCATAACGCAGAGCACGTTCAAGGCGCAGATTTAGTGATTTATTCAAATGCTATTTCTCAATCAAACTCAGAACGTGTAGAGGCTGAGAAATTAAATATTCCTATTTATACCCGTGCACAGGCACTTGCTTTGCTTATGAGTGAATCAACGAGCATCGCAGTTGCAGGAACACACGGAAAGACGACAACTTCATCGATGCTAACGGTTGCCCTTCAGGCATGCGGCGCTGATCCTTCATTTGCTATTGGCGGAACAATTAGCGCTTCAGGCTCCAATGCTCACAGAGGTACTGGGCAATATTTTGTTGCCGAAGCCGATGAATCAGATGGCTCATTTATTGAGTACAAACCATTCGGCGCCATTGTTACCAACGTCGAACACGACCATGTTGATTATTTTGCAACTCCTGCAGATGTGACAGCAGCATTTGAAGAGTTTGCGCGAACAATTTCACCTGATGGTTTTCTTGTGTATTGCGCCGATGATCCTGGCTCTCTGGCACTTGGTCGCTCGGCAACACGTCTTGTTGCAATCTCTTATGGCGAAAATGCTGAGAGTGATTTGCATATAGATCAAGTAGAACTCGGGGCAAAAGGTTCTAGAGCTCGCGCTCTCTGGAAAGGTAAATCAATTGGACACCTAGAACTCAATGTTCCCGGTCGTCACAATATTGATAACGCAGCTGCTGCTCTTGCAGTTGGTTTACACCTTGGGTTACCTACTGCTGGATTACTTGCTGGGCTTGCATCTTTCGCCGGCACTGGTCGTCGCTTTGAGTTAAAAGGTACGGTTCACGGTATTCGTGTTATCGATGATTATGGACATCACCCAACTGAAATTCGCGTGACTTTAGATGCTGCTCGTCGTTATGCAGGAGATGGTCGACTATTAGTAATTTTCCAACCACATAGATATTCACGCACTCAAGCGTTTATGTCTGAATTCGCATCTTCGTTATCTCTTGCAGATGATGTAACTCTGCTCGAGATATATGCTGCAAGTGAAAAACCAATCGCAGGAGTCAGCTCTGAAGTGATTGCTCAATCAATGACAAATGGCAAGTACATTCCAAACTTTGTTGAAGCAACTGATGCACTTATCGAAATGGCAAAACCGGGTGATGTAATCATGACTCTTGGCGCCGGCGATGTTTCATCCCTTGGTCCAATTATCGTCGATGGACTAACTAAGCGCTTTGCGAGTAATTGATTTACAGATGCCACGACTAGTTAAAGTCTTAATCTCGCTGATCATTATTTCATCCCTCACGTATTTATTGGGATGGTCATCAATCTTTACAGTTAAACGAGTTGAGTACAGCGGAATAACAAATCCCGTTCAAATTTCTGCCGTAGAAAACAAGGTTGGAAAACTCACTCAAACCAAACTTGCCCGCATCGAACCCCGCAGAATTGCAAAGAGCATTACATCGCTTTCATGGGTTGCGGGCGCAGATGTTTCACGCAATTGGTTTTCCAGTTCTGTAACAATTTCAGTGACTCCAAGGGAGCCCATCGGTGTATTAAGTGGAAGATATATAGATTCAACTGGCACTATTTTCGACCCCGTCGGAGCACCCGCTGATGTGCCACAACTGCTTGCACCAACTCCAGCTATTGGGTTAGCCGCTGCCAAACTCTTTGCATCCTTACCCACCGATTTTCGCCAGAACATCGCCTCTATGAGCGCCCGAACCGCCGATGATTTTTCTATGAATGTAACCAGGGTTTTAAGTGGGTCGAATCGAAGCCTGATTCTTCGCTTTGGAGATGCACAAGAAATTGATCTAAAAATCAAAGTATTTAAAGCACTTATAGAACTGGAAGAAAATAAAAATATTTCAACGATTGATGTATCTGCTCCACATGCACCGATAGTTAAGTAATAAAAATTATTTAAAAATAAATTCGTGGCGGTGTTTGCTTACGGAGTTAATTCGCTTTACTTTCACCTCACGAATAAGAGAGAACACTAAATCTCAACTCGAGGTTTACCGTTCTCAAGGAGGAGTACCGTGGCTTCACCGCAGAATTATTTAGCTGTCATCAAAGTAGTTGGTATTGGTGGCGGTGGAGTTAATGCAATCAATCGAATGATTGATGTCGGACTCAAAGGCGTCGAGTTCATTGCAATTAATACTGATGCACAACATTTGTTAATGAGTGATGCAGATGTGAAATTAGATATTGGTCGCAAATCAACTCGCGGATTAGGCGCAGGTGCTGCACCTGAAAAAGGTCGCGAAGCAGCACTTGATCACATTGATGAAATTGAAGAAATTTTGCGCGGTGCAGACATGGTTTTTGTTACCGCAGGAGAAGGTGGCGGAACTGGAACAGGTGGCGCACCTGTAGTTGCAAAGATTGCACGCGAAATTGGTGCACTAACAATCGGTGTCGTAACAAAGCCATTTAGTTTTGAAGGAAAAATTCGTTCTGCTCAAGCAGAAGAAGGAATCGAAGCACTTCGCTCCGAAGTAGACACTCTTATTGTTATTCCAAATGATCGCTTACTTGCAATTTCAGATCGCTCAATTACTGCAGTCGATGCGTTCAAGAGCGCGGATCAAGTATTACTTTCAGGTGTTCAGGGAATTACAGAAATCATCACACAACCAGGTTTAATCAACTTGGACTTTGCAGATGTGAAGACTGTTATGACAGGTGCTGGTTCAGCACTCATGGGTATCGGTTCTGCTCGTGGGGAAAACCGCGCAATTCGTGCAGCTGAACTTGCAATCTCAAGTCCACTACTTGAGGCATCCATCGATGGCGCAATGGGCGTGCTTCTCTCTGTTGCTGGTGGTTCAGATCTTGGTTTGTTTGAAATAAATGAAGCATGCGAACTCGTACAGGCTGCAGCTCATCCGAACGCAAAGATCATCTTTGGAACAACAATTGATGACGCACTTGGAGATGAAGTTCGCATCACGGTAATTGCCGCCGGATTCGACGGGGGAGAGCCAAAGAAAGTTTCTGTTCCTGTAATCAACGCAGCTACATTGGCTGGAAACGCTAATCCGGTTGCAAGTAATGATCCGCTTGCTGTTGCTTTGGATCTTGAAACTGAACTGACTCCTCGTCCACGCGTGACATTTGAGGAACTAGTTGCTGAAGATGAAATTGATGTTCCAGATTTCATGAAATAAGAGTGAGCTTTACATTCTTCACAGATCGCCTTGGCGGATATAGCCAAGGCGATTTTTCTTCCCTGAATTTAGCTCTGCATGTCGATGATGATCCTTCACTTGTTATCCGAAATCGAGAAGTAATTAGCGACCAATTCGGACCAACCATGTACATGAACCAGGTGCATGGAAATGTGGTTGAGGAAGTTACAAATGCAAACCAATCAACTCCCACATGCGATGCTCTCGTTACAACGGTTCCTGGAATCACACTTGCAGTTATGACTGCTGATTGCATCCCCTTACTGCTATCGAGTGAGAACGTGGTTGCCGCAGTTCATGTTGGAAGACGAGGCTTAGTAAATGGAGTTGCGCGAATAACGGTTGAAAAGATGCGCGAACTAGGTGCCGGTGCGATTACAGGCACGTTGGGCCCATCCATTTGTGGCACGTGTTATGAGGTTGATCAAAATACTTTTGATGAAGTCATCTCTATATTTCCATCTGCTCATTCAAAGACCGCACAAGGCACTCCGGCACTTGATCTAGCAAGAGCGTTGGTTGCAGACCTCAATGATGTATCAATTGATTGCCAGATAGATCCGCGATGCACCAATGAAGATCCTGATCTCTTTTCGTATCGCAAATCCCATCGCACGGGTCGCCAGGCGGGTTTAATTAGATTATGAGTTCACGCTATGACGAGATCGCAAGTAATTTAGAGCGCGTTCGCAATCAAGTAAAAAACGCTGCCACATCATCGGCGCGACGGTATGAAGACATCACTTTGATAGCAGTTACAAAAACCTTCCCAGTCAGCGATGTTCATATTTTGGCTAGCCTTGAAGTCCATCATTACGGTGAAAATCGAGATTCTGATGCGGCGCCAAAAGCGGCGGCAGTTCCTGGAACGTGGCACTTTCAAGGACAGATCCAGAGCAATAAATTGAAATCAATTGCCTCATGGGCAAACGTCATCCACTCACTCGATGAGATTCGACATATTCAAGCCTTAGATAAAGTTGCGATCCATCGCATCGGAGTTTTTCTACAAGTATCACTCGATGGGGCGCAAGGCAGAGGTGGAGCTGCAGCCGCTGACTTATCAGCACTTGCTGATTCAGTTCTGAATTCAACTCATTTGGATTTGATGGGGCTCATGGCCGTTGCTCCACTGGATGTATCCAGTGATCAGGCATTTGAAAAACTAGCCACTATTCATGATGGATTTAAGGTTTGCTATCCGATGGCAACCTCCCTCTCTGCAGGCATGAGTAATGACTTTGAATCAGCGATATCTCATGGCGCGACACATATACGCGTAGGCAGTTCAATCCTCGGTTCACGACCAACCCCCCAGTAACCTTTTAACCATGTCGAATGCAATGCGCCGTGTCGCAAACTACCTAGGTTTAGTTGATGACCCAGAAATCCAAAACACTGTAGAAGCACAAGCTGCTCGTGTTCCTGATGTACGTATTCGCACACGCGAACCACGTCACATTGCGCCGGTGCAACATCAAGAGAGCGCTCCACAACTAGAACTTCCAGCACTTGATCGCATCATTACTTTACATCCACGTTTTTATAACGAAGCGCGCACAATTGGTGAGCACTATCGCCAAGGAAATCCAGTCATCATTAATTTAACTGACATGGATGAGTCCGAACGCAAACGTCTTGTTGACTTCGCAAGCGGACTTGTATTTGGTCACCACGGAACAATCGAACGTGTGACGTCAAAAGTTTTCCTACTCTCACCTGCAAATGTCAAGGTAAGTAGCGAAGATAAAGCTGCAGCTGCTGAAGCAAGCTTTTTCAATCAGAGCTGATAGTTAATTGATGTTACGTATCGGTTCGATACTTCATTTAATTCTGCAATTATTTTTATTCGCTCTTCTGGGGCGTTTGATTCTGGATTATGTTCGCATGTTTAAGCCATCATGGCGCCCAAGCGGAATTATTTTGATTCTGGTTGAAGCGATTTACACAATTACAGATCGCCCGATGAACTTTGTCCGCCGATTCGTTCCACCACTTCGCTTAGGTGGCGTATCACTTGATTTATCTTTCATTGTATTGTTCTTTGCAATACAGATGTTGATGCCCCTTGTTTTGTTGATTTAACTCTTTACAAGCGTTGCATTAAATCCAAGTTCGCCTTCTAAAACCGGCAGATTTGAATCCTGCTTAAACTCTGTAGCTAACACTTCAGCACTGATGTGCTCTTGTGCGGCATTAATTGCAGATGTGATCTCAGCCGGCGCATTCCATGTAACGCGTATGCGATCTGAAATATCAAAACCACTTGTTTTGCGTGCTTCTTGGATGAAGCGAATAACTTCACGAACGTTTCCTGCAGCAATTAGTTCCGGTGTCAGGGCTAGATCGAGAGCAACGCTTTCAGCTTCATGACTTGCGACCATCCAGCCACTGCGTGGAACCTCTGTAATTACCAGGTCATCTAATTCGATACTCCATGTACCAACCTGTGCGCTTCCTGATGAGCGAAGAGTTTTAACAAGAGTGGTGGCATCGGTTGCAGAAATAGCTTTTGCAATCGCCTGAACTTCTCCGCCGAATTTAGCGCCTAATGTACGAAAGTTCGCTTTAACGGAGATATCAACTAAGTCTCCATCGGCGTTTGCAATATCTGCAAGGTCGGCAACATTTAACTCATCAGCGATTTGCTCACGCATATCAGTTGGAAGCGCGGCCCATCCGCTAGCAGCGATGAGAGCACGGCTGAGAGGTTGGCGAATCTTGATTCCCGATTCAGCGCGAGCTGCTCGTCCTAATTCAACAATGCGACGCGTCAGTGCAACTTGTCCAGAAAGAACTGTGTCGATATCACTTGGGTTAGCAACTGGAAAATCTGAAAGGTGTACTGACTTTGCAACCTTTGAATCAACGGGACGTACAAGTTCTTGCCATACGTGCTCAGAAATAAATGGAACCATCGGAGCAAGAAGTTGAGTCAGAGTTGTAAGACATTCGTGCAAAGTGGCAAGGGCTGCAACATCGCCATCCCAGAAGCGACGACGTGAACGTCGGACGTACCAGTTTGAGAGATCGTCAATAAATTGTGCGAGTGCTTTACCGGCACCTTGTGAGTCAAAGTTTGTTAGACAACTCTCAACTTCATTAATAAGTAATGAGAGTTCAGAAATAATCCAACGATCCATGACCGGGCGGGTAGTGCGGGCAGGAGATTGAGAGAGATCAAAGTTAGATGCTTGTGCGTATAAAGAGTGGAAAGAAATTGTGTTCCAAAATGTCAGCAGAGTCTTACGAACAACATCGCTGATTGCATCGTGGCCAACGCGGCGAGCAGACCAAGGAGAACCCGCGGCCAACATGTACCAGCGAACAGCATCGGCTCCATGTTGATCCATCAGCGCCATTGGTTCTAGAACATTTCCAAGGTGCTTACTCATCTTGCGGCCATCTTTATCAAGAATATGACCCAAACATAAGACGTTTTCATACGATGATTTATCGAAAACTAATGTTCCAATCGTCATCAATGTATAAAACCATCCACGAGTTTGATCGATTGCTTCGCAGATAAAATCAGCAGGATAGGAAGCCTCAAATTTTTCCTTGCTGCCTTCTTGATGTGGATATCCCCATTGCGCAAATGGCATCGCACCAGAGTCATACCAACAATCGATTACTTCGGGAACGCGCACCATAGTTTGTGAACACTCAGTGCACGCAAAAGTTATGTCATCGACAAATGGACGGTGTGGGTCGAGGGCAGATAACTCTTGCCCAGCGCGCGCACCAAGGTCTGCAAGGGATTCAATGCAGACTTCATGCTTATTTTCACAGCGCCAAATTGGAAGAGGAGTACCCCAATAACGATTACGAGAAAGTGCCCAATCGATATTGTTATTGAGCCAATCACCGTAGCGACCAGTTTTAATCGTTTCTGGATACCAATTAGTTGCAGCATTTTCGCGTAGCAGTTCATCTTTAATTGATGTTGTGCGGATGTACCACGATGGTTGTGCGTAATAAATCAGTGCAGTGTGACAGCGCCAGCAATGTGGGTATGAGTGCTCGTATGGTTGGTGGCGATACAAGAGCCCACGAGTTTTTAACTCTTTAACCAGTGGCTTATCTGCATCCTTAAAAAACATTCCGCCGACTAGTTCAACATCTGAAAGAAAGTGTCCATCTGGGGCAACAGGATTAACAACTGGCAAACCATATGCACGGCAGACCTGTAGGTCATCGGCGCCAAAGGCGGGGGATTGGTGAACTAATCCCGTTCCATCTTCAGTGGTCACATAGTCTGCGAGCACAACAAAGTGAGAATCTGGAATTTCTACATAATCAAATGGACGCGAATATGTAGTTCGCTCAAGATCTTTGCCGGCAATTTTCTTAAGGATTTTTACTTCACCCTGCAACTTCTCAAGCAGCGGCTCAGCAATAACAAGTACTTCTGTTTTCTCTTCATGAGTAACTTCGGCGGCAACGTAGGTCACAGTTGGATTGACTGCGACAGCAGTATTTGAAACCAGAGTCCAAGGAGTTGTAGTCCACACAAGAAGAGCTGCGCCTAAATCTTGAAGTGGTCCAGATGTAATTGGAAAGCGAACATAGACCGAAGGATCCGTAACGGTTTCATATCCTTGAGCTAACTCGTGATCTGATAATCCTGTTCCGCAACGCGGGCAATAAGGCGCAACGCGGTGGTCTTGAACGAGCAAACCTTTTTTATGAATTTGAGAAAGACTCCACCACACGCTTTCCACGTACGCAGGAGCCATAGTCCAATACGCTTCATCGAAATCAACCCAAAAACCCATTCGATTTGTCATTGCAGTAAATGCATCTACGTGACGTGTGACAGATTCGCGACACTTGTCATTGAATTGCGCGATACCAAATTTTTCGATGTCACCTTTACCGCTAAAGCCCAACTCTTTTTCAACTGCAATTTCAACAGGAAGTCCGTGACAATCCCAACCAGCTTTGCGAACTACTTGCTTGCCTTTCATTGTGTGAAAGCGCGGAAAGACATCCTTAAATACTCGAGCTTCAATGTGGTGAGTACCTGGCATTCCATTTGCAGTGGGAGGGCCTTCATAAAATGTCCAGGTTGGCGCACCTTCGCGACCGCTAACAGACTCTTCAAAAACACCGTTAGCTCGCCAAAAATCCAGGATCGAATGCTCCATTGCAGGAAGATCGATCTGGGCGGGAATTGGGCGAAAGGACATAAGAGGGGAAGTCTATTCCATGCTCATGCGTAACTTTCTTCGTGGCGAAGTTGGTACTGACGCGCTAATCGGCATAAGGTGCGCGGCGTGCCGAAGAAACCGATAAAAAAAGCCATCAAGAAAGCAGTCAAGAAGGCTGCAAAAAAGGTAGCGAAAAAGGCTCCGGCTAAAAAGATTGCCAAGAAAGCTCCGGCCAAGAAAGCTCCGGCTAAGAAAGTTGCAGCCAAGAAAGCACCCGCTAAAGCGGTAAAGAAAAACCCTGGTCGCCCTTTTCCATCAAAAACAACTCTGACCGTAGATGAAAAATCTCAGACAGTCAGTGTTAAGACAATTGTTGCCCCACAGAGCACGCCTGTAGTCGAAGAGCGTCGTTTGGTTATGCCGCCACCTGCTCGTCCAGTAAAGAGTGGAAAGAAAGTTGCACCACTGAAGCCAATTAAGCAGGCACCAACTCCCGTAGTTGTTTCTGAGAGCGAATCAGCATGGAACGCTGCTGAGTTAAAAGCCATTCGCAGCGAGTTAGCAAAAGAGTTAGTACGTCTTCAAGCAGAACTTGCCGCTGTTGAAAGTGAGATGGATGCACTTATCGCCGACGCCGGAGATGGCGCAGGAGATGATCAAGCAGATGCAGGTACCAAGACTTTTGAACGCGAACATGAAATGTCACTAGTAATTAATGCTCGAGACATGGTTTTACAAACTGAGCGCGCTCTAGAACGAATCGATACCAAAACATATGGCAACTGCGAAGAGTGCGGTGCACCTATTGGTAAAGCACGTCTTCAAGTTTTCCCACGCGCAACACTCTGCATGCTCTGCAAGCAGAAAGAGGAACGGCGCTAATAATGCGCCCGTGGCGCTCGCTCTATCTCATCGCCTGGGTTGTTTGGTTAATTGATCTAGGAACAAAAGTCTGGGCTGAAAAGTCCTTGTCATCGCGAGCCAACATCGAAGTACTTGGTTCATTTCTCCAGCTCACCTTTATCCGCAATTCTGGCGCAGCTTTTAGCATCGGTACTGGCAAAACAATTATTTTCACTATCTTTGCTCTAGCTGTATTGATACTTATAACTCGTTACGCCGCGCAAATAACTTCCAAAGGCTGGGCGACTGTGGGCGGCCTTCTCCTCGGTGGGATTCTTGGCAACCTAACGGATCGAATTTTTCGCGAGCCTAGCTTTTTGCAAGGTCACGTAATTGATTGGATCCAGCTGCCTAATTGGCCAGTATTTAACATCGCCGATTCCGCTATTGTGATTGCAGCAGCAATTGCAATGATTTTGACCATTCGAAATATTTCACCAATTACACCAACAGAGCAGAGTTGATTATGAGCCGAGTTTCGCGAACATTATCTGTTCCAGAAGGCGTTGCAGGCGAACGAATTGATAGCGCACTGACTCGAGTTCTTGGGCTCTCCAGAACTGCCGTTGTTCGTCTTCTAGAAGATGGCGACATAACAACATCAGGTAAAGCAATGGGTAAATCTGACAAGGTGGCAGCGGGGCAGATTATTGAAGTACTAATGCCAGAAGAGAAAAACTCTGAGCCAATTCCACTTACTCCAATTCCAGGTTTATCAATTATTTATAATGACGAATCAATTGTTGTAATTGATAAGCCAGTTGGTTGTGCTGCTCATCCAAGTCCAGGGTGGGAGGGCCCAACAGTTGTCGGCGCACTCAGCGCTGCGGGTTACACAATTTCAACTAGCGGTCCTGCCGAACGAGCAGGCATCGTGCATCGTTTAGATGTTGGAACCAGTGGATTAATGGTCGTTGCAAAAACTGATCAGGCGTACACATTTCTTAAAGACGCATTTAAATCTCGCACTGTTGAAAAGATTTATCATGCACTTATACAAGGGCATATGGATCCAAGCACTGGAACTATTGATGCACCTATCGACCGCCATCCAAAAGAAGATCATCGCTTTGCAGTTGTTGCCAATGGTAAAGAGAGCATTACTCACTACGAAGTAATTGAGTTTTATCGTGGAGTTTCTTTGGTAAAGGTCGAACTTGAAACTGGCCGTACTCATCAAATTCGTGTTCATTTTTCCGCACTTCGGCATCCACTAGTTGGCGACCTTACCTATGGCGCAGATCCTGTTCTCGCGGCCTCGCTATCAATGAGTCGTCCATGGTTACACGCCATGCAACTCGAACTCACGCATCCAGTTACGGGAGAGCGTCTAACCTTTAATGCGCCGTACCCTGCTGATCTCACAAATGCTCTGGCGTTGCTTTCAAGCGCAGTTCTTCCGTAACGACTAATCTCACCACCGATGTCCTCTTTTGCCCACCTTCATGTTCATACCGAGTATTCAATGCTCGATGGTGCTGCGCGCGTAGCTGATTTAGTCGCCGAAGTCGCTCGACAAGAGATGCCGGCAATTGCCATGACAGATCACGGCAATGTTTTTGGTGCATTTGATTTTTACAAGCAAGCAAAAAAAGTTGGCGTTAAACCAATTATTGGAATTGAAGCCTACGTTGCACCCGAATCTCGTTTCGAAAAGAAGCGAGTGAAATGGGCTGACGGCGGAGAAGATGATGTTTCAGGTGGTGGTGCATATACACACATGACCATCTTGGCTGAAAACAATGAAGGTCTTTCTAATTTATTTAAACTCTCATCCCTTGCTTCCCTTGAAGGTTATTACTACAAGCCGCGCATGGATCGTGAATTACTCACTCGCTATTCAAAGGGATTGATTGCAACTACTGGATGTCCCGGTGGCGAAATTCAAACTCGTCTTCGAATGGGTGCATTTAAAGAAGCGATGGCTGCGGCTTCTGATTACCGAGACATTTTTGGCGCCGAAAATTTCTATCTAGAAATCATGGACCACGGAATTGATATCGAATCTCGCGTTAAAGCTGATCTTCTTAAGCTTGGCAAAGAACTCGGATTGCCATTACTTGCAACCAATGACCTGCACTACACATTTAATGAAGATGCGCGCTCTCACGAGGCTCTGTTGTGTGTTCAATCTGGATCCACCCTTGCAGATCCAAAGAGATTTAAATTCGACAACGACGAGTTCTATCTCAAGACCCCGGCGCAGATGCGAGAACTCTTTAAGGAAATCCCAGAGAGTTGCGATAACACACTTCTGATTGCAGAACGTTGCAATGTCACGTTGCGCGAAGGTGAAAACTTATTGCCTCGCTTTGAAGTTCCTGCTGGTGAAACTGAAGATTCATGGCTTATTAAAGAGTCAGAGCGCGGCTTACTAGAGCGCATGGGTGCACGAGTTACCGAAGAACATCGCGCGCGTTTGAAATACGAATTAGATGTCATGATCAAGATGGGCTTTCCAGGTTACTTCCTTGTTGTTGCAGACCTTGTTACGCATGCGAAGAGAGTTGGTATCCGCGTAGGCCCTGGTCGTGGATCTGCTGCAGGTTCATTAGTTGCATACGCACTTGGAATTACGGGCTTAGATCCTCTCGAACATGGATTGCTCTTTGAGCGTTTCTTAAATCCAGAGCGTATTTCTATGCCCGATATTGATCTTGACTTCGATGAACGTCGTCGAAGCGAAATGATTCGCTATGCGACAACTAAGTACGGCGAAGATCGCGTTGCACAGATTATTACCTACGGCACAATCAAATCTAAGCAAGCAATTAAAGACTCCACGCGAGTGCTCGGTTATCCATATGCAATTGGTGAAAAGTTAACTAAAGCTTTACCGCCATCTGTTATGGGCAAAGACATCTCACTCGCAGGAGTCTTTGATCCAAGCAACGACAGATACTCCGAAGCTGGAGAGTTTCGAACTCTTTATGAAAGCGATCCAGATTCCAAAACTGTTATTGATACTGCGATGGGTCTTGAAGGACTTAAGCGCCAATGGGGAGTGCATGCAGCGGGCGTGATTCTTTCTCGCGAACCTCTATTGGATGTAATTCCAATTCATCGCCGCGAAGCAGATGGTTCCATCATTACGCAGTTTGATATGGGTGCATGTGAAGCTACGGGTTTGCTCAAGATGGACTTCTTGGGACTTCGAAATTTATCTGTGCTCGATGATGCATTATTAAATATCAAAGCCAATAAGGGCAAAGATGTTGTTTTAGAAGATCTCACACTCGATGATAAGAAAACCTTCGAACTTCTTTCACGCGGCGATACCTTGGGTGTTTTTCAATTAGATGGTGGTCCAATGCGCGCACTTTTGCGCAGCATGTCACCAGATTCTTTCCAAGATATCTCAGCGGTGATTGCTCTCTATCGTCCGGGTCCAATGGGTGAAAATGCTCATAACAACTACGCGGATAGAAAAAATAAACGTAAACCTGTCGAGCCGATTCACGCTGAATTATCAGAAGTTCTCAATGAAATTTTGGGCGATACATACGGTCTCATCGTTTACCAAGAGCAAGTTATGGCGATTGCGCAAAAGGTTGCTGGCTTCTCACTAGGGCGCGCGGATTTATTGCGTAAAGCAATGGGTAAGAAGAATAAGGAAATTCTCGACAAAGAGTATGTTCCATTCGAAGCAGGCATGAAAGCAAATGGTTTTGGAAATGCTGCAATCAAACGCTTATGGGACGTTCTCATTCCGTTCTCGGATTACGCATTTAACAGAGCGCATAGTGCTGGATATGGCGTTGTTTCATATTGGACCGCTTATCTCAAAGCTAATTACCCAACTGAATATATGGCTGCACTTCTTACATCAGTGCGAGATGACAAAGATAAATCCGCTCTGTACTTAAGTGAGTGCCGTCGCATGGGCATTCAAGTTCTGCCACCTGATGTCAATGAATCAGATGCTGAATACACCCCTCGTGGCACAGACATTAGATTCGGTTTGGCTGCAATTAGAAACGTTGGCGAAGGCGTTGTTGCATCTATTAAAAGCGGCCGCGATTCAAAAGGTCGCTATCAATCTTTTGGAGATTTCTTAGCAAAGGTAGATGCACAAGTGTGCAATAAGAAGACGATCGAATCCCTGATCAAAGCAGGTGCATTTGATTCATTGGGCCACACACGTAAAGGCTTGATGGCTGTATACCTTGAAGCAATTGATTCAGTTATTGAAACAAAGCGCGCAGAAGCAATAGGACAATTTGATTTATTCGGGGGAGAGTCCGCAACTTCAGTTTCAAGCGTCGCACTCGATATCCCTGAAGGCGAATGGGAAAAAGCAATGTTGCTCTCTTATGAAAGAGAGATGCTTGGGCTTTACGTTTCTGATCATCCGCTACTTGGTGTTGAACATGTTCTACGCGCCGGCACCGATATGTCCATTAGCGAATTGCTAGATGATGGGGGACATCATGATCAGATTGTCACCATCGGTGGATTAATTACATCTGTTACAAGAAAAGTAACTAGACAAGGTGCATCGTGGGCAGTTGTAACAATTGAAGATCTTGAAGGATCGCTAGAAGCTCTCTTCTTCTCAAATACCTACAATCAATATGCATTAACGCTGACAGAAGACCGCATTGTTTTAATCCGCGGAAGAGTTGATAAGCGCGAGGATCAAGTTCGATTTACTGCCTTGGAAATGAAGAGCGCCGATATTAGTAACGCCCCGGCTGGACCTCTAGTTATTACTCTGCCAATTAATCAATGCACACCGCCTGTGGTAGATCGAATGAAAGAGATTCTTCGTTCACACCCCGGAAAGCGTGAAGTTCATTTGCATCTCGATGAAAATGGAATGCGAACTGTCATGAAATTGGAGACTTTGATTACTTCATCACCATCTCTCAGCGCTGATCTGAAATCAATTCTCGGGCCTAACTGCCTTCAGGGCTAGTAGAATTCGGTATTCCAGTAAACCGATTTTTTAGCGAGTGTGAGGCACGCCAATGATGCGTTTAGTAGACCTTCGCGGTCAACGCCTGACTAAAACTGGATACACAAACATTATTCCGCGAGCTTCTCTCGATGTTGCCGAAGCTATGAAATTAGTCGAACCAATTTTAGTGCGAGTAAAAAATGGCAATGAAGCTGACTTAATAAGCTTGGCGAAAGAATTCGACGGTGTAGCGCCACAATCAATCAAAGTGCCACGTGCCGAACTAACGCGAGCTCTTCTAGAACTGGACCCTGAAATCCGAACCGCTCTTGAAGTATCCGCAGAGCGAATTAGAAAAGTTCACAACGATCAACAACGCGGGGAAACGACTACACGCGTTGTAGATGGTGGAAGCGTTACAGAGAAGTGGATTCCCGTAGATCGTGTTGGTTTATATGTTCCAGGTGGTCGCGCTGTTTATCCAAGTAGCGTCATGATGAATGTGATCCCAGCGCAAATTGCAAAAGTGCAGAGCATCGCAATCGCATCACCACCTCAAAGCGATTTCGGTGGGCTGCCGCACCCGACAATTCTTGCAACCTGTGAATTACTTGGAATCACAGAGGTGTATGCAGTTGGTGGAGCACAAGCAATTGCTCTCTTTGCATACGGTATGGAAAATCTCTGCGAAAAGTGTGATCTTGTTACTGGTCCGGGAAATATTTATGTTGCTGCTGCCAAGCGCGCACTTCGTGGAATTATCGGAATTGATTCAGAAGCAGGACCAACGGAAATTGCCATAGTTGCAGATGAAAGTGCAATTGCCGCCGATGTAGCAGTTGATCTGATTAGCCAAGCAGAGCACGATGTCATTGCAGCTGCAGTCCTAATTACAAGTAGTGAAAAACTCATTGAGGACGTACAAAAGGAACTTTCAATTCGAGTAGCTCGCACAAAACACTCGGCACGAATTCAAGAAGCACTCACTGGAATTCAATCTGCTTGTGTATTAGTAGATTCCACCGAACACGCTCTTGAAGTAGCTAATGCCTACGCTGCTGAACACCTTGAGATTCAAACAAAAAATAGCGCCAAAGATGCAGAACAGATTCGAAATGCCGGAGCTGTTTTCATTGGTCGCTTTTCTCCTGTGTCACTGGGAGATTATTCAGCGGGCTCTAATCACGTTTTACCTACTGGTGGTTGTGCATGTCATTCGAGTGGATTGTCGGTGCAAACTTTCTTGCGAGGCTTACATTTCATCGAATATAACGAGAGTGCATTTACTGACATTGCGCCAACAGTTATCACACTAGCCAATTCAGAAGATTTGCCTGCTCATGGAGAAGCGATGAGTGCTCGTTTCGAAAATAAGAGTTCATCATGAGTACATGGCCACAATGGTTACCACTTCGCGAAGAACTTGCTCCCATGTCGCCATATGGTGCGCCTCAAGTCAACGCCGAAGCGTCACTTAATACCAATGAGAATCCTTTTTCTCCATCGCCCGCATTAATCAAGGCGATCGCCGATCGAGTAAGTCAGATTGGTGCACAACTCAATCGCTATCCAGATCGCGAAGCTACAAGTTTGCGTGCAGCACTCGCTTCCTACATCAATTCTCAATCAGGCACATCCATTGATATTTCCAATGTGTGGGCAGCAAATGGCAGCAATGAAATTATTCAATCTATCTTCTTAGCTTTCGGTCGCAAATCTGCTCTTGGATTTACACCTTCTTATTCCATGCACCCTCTTATTGCAAAAGTAACTGCTACGCCATGGATTGATGGGACCCGTCGCAAAGATTTCACTTTGGATTGCGATGCTGCATCTGCTCAGATCGAATCTCTCAGACCAGCCCTAACCTTTATTACAACACCGAATAATCCAACAGGCAGCGCGGTACTAATAGGTGAAATCGAATCGCTTGCACGAAGTGCACAATCAGTTGGTGGCTTGCTCGTAATTGATGAAGCCTATGCAGAGTTCTCGTCAGAAAAATCTGCAGTAACTCTGATTGAAAAATTCCCCAACATTGTTGTCATCAGAACTATGAGCAAGGCATTTGCCTTCGCTGGTGCGCGCGTTGGGTATTTAGTTGCCCACCCTTCAGTAATAGATGCGATGCGTCTAGTTCGACTTCCATATCACCTCAGTGCATTGACCCAGGTTGCAGCGAGTGCAGCCCTTGAATTCAGTGACGAATTATTGGCAACGGTTCAAGGTTTGATTACTGCGCGAGAAGATGTGGCAAGTCAATTGACGCAATTAGGCCTTGAAGTTGTTCCAAGTTGCTCGAATTTCTTGCTCTTTTCGGGTTTCAAGCGAGCAAGTGCAGATGTATGGAAAGATTTGCTCGATAAAGGGGTTCTCATCCGCGATGTGGGCCTTGAAGGATATTTACGAGTAACCATCGGCAATGAAGCCGAGAATATAAAATTCTTATCAGCGCTAAAAGATGTTCTAAACAAGTAAAGACAACTCAAGGAGATCGAAAAATGAGAAGCGCACGTGTAGAACGTACAACGAAAGAGTCAAGCGTTCTTGTAGAACTTAATCTTGATGGACAAGGCAATATCTCCGTTGACACTGGCGTTGCTTTCTTCGACCACATGCTTTCGCAATTAGGAAAGCACTCAGGATTTGATCTCACGGTTAAGACAACAGGTGACATTGACGTTGACTCTCACCACACCGTTGAAGATACATCCCTTGCATTTGGACAAGCACTTCGCGAAGCGTTGGGCGATAAAACAGGTATCCGACGCTTTGGTGATGCCATGGTTCCACTCGATGAAGTTCTAGTTCAGGCAGCTGTTGATCTTTCTGGTCGGCCATATTTAGTTCACCGCCAACCAGAGATTGTTGAATTAATCGGGACCTTCGATACAACACTTGGTAAGCACATTTGGGAATCCATAGTTGCTGAAGCTCGTATTGCACTTCACATCAGAGTTCTTGAGGGTCGAAACGCTCACCACGTATTTGAAGCACAATTCAAAGCGGTTGCTCGCGCCTTACGCGATGCGGTTTCCTTAGATGCACGCGTTAGCGGAGTTCCATCAACTAAGGGCGTTCTTTGATAGCAATCTTGGATTACGGATCTGGAAATCTACGATCCGCCCAACGCGCATTCGCTACGACAGGTCACGATGTAGAAATTACATCTGACTTAGATGTTGCTTTAAAAGCCGATGGTTTAGTTGTTCCAGGAGTAGGCGCCTTTGCTGCCTGCATGAAGGGTATTAATGAAGTTAATGCAGCAGATGTAATTAGAGCAAGAAAAAATGCAGGCAAAGCAACACTTGGAATCTGTATTGGCATGCAAATTCTTTTTAGCGATGGAAAAGAACACGGCAGTCATAAAGGCATTGGTATGTGGGATGGCGAAGTGAGCGAACTAGATGCGCCAATACTTCCGCACATGGGTTGGAATACAGTAGAAATAACTGGCACATCACAACTCTTTAAAGGAATTGAGAAAGAGTCCTTCTACTTTGTTCACTCATATGCTGCAAAGAAATCTGTTGGTCAATCGCAGGCGTGGACTACACATGGGGAAAAGTTTCTATCTGCCGTAGAAGATGGCGCACTATGTGCCACACAATTTCACCCAGAGAAATCTGGTAAAGCCGGCCTCACATTAATTGCTAATTGGAGCGCCGGGTTATGAGTTACCTAGAACTATTGCCAGCAGTAGATGTGAAGGATGGCAAGGCAGTTCGCTTGGTGCAAGGCGAATTAAGCAAAGAAACTTCCTATGGCTTGCCACTTGATGCAGCACTTGATTTCCAAAAATCTGGCGCCGAATGGATTCACCTTGTAGACCTTGATGCTGCATTTGGTATTGGCAGCAATGCCGAATTATTGGCAGATGTTATTGGCACGCTAGATATAAAAGTTGAGTTATCTGGCGGAATTAGAGATGACGACTCTTTGCGTAAAGCACTTGCAACCGGTTGCACTCGAGTGAATTTAGGAACCGCCGCCCTTGAAAATCCTGAGTGGACTTCACGAGTCATTGCTGAATTCGGAGATCGCATTGCCGTCGGGCTAGATGTGCGTGGACGTATTTTGTCAGCTCGGGGGTGGACTCGAGATGGTGGCGATTTATTTGAAACTATTGAAAGACTCGATAAAGATGGTTGCGCACGTTATGTGGTTACTGATGTAACTAAAGATGGAACACTGGCTGGGCCAAACTTAGAATTACTCAAGAGCGTATGTGCGGCAACAAAAGCACCTGTTGTTGCAAGCGGAGGCATTTCAAATTTAGGAGATATTGAAAATTTGGCTGCGCTTAGAAGCATCGGTGTTGAAGGTGCAATCGTCGGCAAGGCGTTGTACGCGGGTGCCTTTACATTAGAACAAGCACTAGAAGTGACGCAGCGATGACTCTGTCTGTTCGAATCATTGCGTGCTTGGATGTAACTGATGGTCGCGTTGTTAAAGGTGTTAACTTCACAGATTTAGTTGATGCTGGCGATCCGGTTGAAATGGCTGCGCTTTATGGGGGTGAAGGCGTTGATGAGTTAACGTTCCTAGATATTTCAGCTAGTTCAGCAGGACGCGAAACAACACTCGATGTTGTGCGCAGAACAGCAGAGCAGGTCTTTATACCACTCACTGTTGGTGGAGGAATCAGAAGTGTTGAGGACGTAAATCAATTACTTCGCGCGGGCGCAGACAAAGTTTCAATTAACACCGCAGCGTTAAAGCGTCCAGAGTTAATCTCAGAAATTGTTGATCGCTTTGGTTCCCAAGTATTAGTGCTTTCAGTTGATGCAAGACGTGCACGCACTGATTCAGGTTTTGAAGTTACCACTCATGGTGGGCGAGAGAGCGCAGGCATTGATGCGATTGCGTGGGTAGAAAAAGCGTGTGCACTTGGAGTTGGTGAAATTTTGCTTAACTCGATGGATGCAGACGGTACTCGCGCCGGTTACGACATTGGCATGATTTCAGCAGTTCGTTCTGTTTCTAAAGTTCCTTTAATTGCTAGCGGAGGCGCTGGCGCACTCTCAGATTTTGCTGCCGCCCTAGATGCAGGCGCCGACGCTCTTCTAGCTGCCAGTGTTTTCCACTTTGGAATTCACAGAATTGGTGATGTGAAGTCATATCTGAGCGCTGCGGGATATTCTATTCGCACGCTTAATAACTCTTAGGGCAGAATTACGCCATGAGCAACTACGAGTTATCCGAAGATATTGCGGCGTTACTCAAAGATCCCACTCTGTTAATTCCCGCGATTGCCCAGGATGCTCATTCCAAAGAAGTTTTGATGCTCGCCTACGTTAATCAGCAAGCATTGGCTCACATGATCGCAACGTCTACCGGAACGTATTGGTCTCGTTCGCGAAACGAGTTATGGGTCAAAGGCGCTACATCAGGACATACGCAAAAAGTTATTTCACTCGCACTTGATTGTGATGGCGATGCTCTGCTTATTTCCGTGGAACAGATTGGAGCGGCTTGTCATACGGGCGAAAAAACTTGTTTTCATCAGCCGATACAACTGGGATGAATCTAGAAGAGTTTCGCTCCTATGCACGTAATTACAATGTAATTCCTGTAACGCGCAAATTACTTGCCGACGGTGAAACTCCTCTCGGCATTTATCGCAAACTCGCAAAGAGTGCACCCAATACATTCTTACTTGAATCCGCTGAACATGGTGGTGCATGGTCTAGATATTCTTTTATCGGTGTTCGTACCGAATCCACACTGAGCGAAAAAGATGGTGAAGCTGTATGGATTGGCACATATCCTGCTGGGGCGCCTCAAGGAATAGATCCACTGCAGGCGCTTCGAATTAGTGCATCTCATCTCAAGTCGCCAGTAATTGATGGATTGCCACCACTAACAGGTGGACTAGTTGGTTACATGGGATATGACACAGTGCGCCGCTTAGAAAAAATTGGGAACACTTCTGTAAAAGATTTACCACTGCCGGAGCTAGCTTTCATGCTCACAAGTGATCTCGCGGTTATGGATCACAGTGATGGCACCGTCACATTGATTGCAAACGCAATCAACTGGGATGCTAGTGATAATCGAATTGATGAAGCGTACGCAGAATGCGTTGCGCGACTAGACCGAATGCAGCAAGAGTTAAGTACCCCACTCGATGGTTTCGTCAGCGAATTAGAAGGACGCACGCTTCCAAATTTTGATTCAAATACAACTGAAGAAAGCTATCGCCAATCTGTTAACGAGATAAAAGAAGAGATTTTGGCGGGCGAAGCATTTCAAGTTGTGCTTTCACAGCGTTTCAGTGTTGATGTAAAAGCGCAACCAATCGATGTTTATCGAATGTTGCGCCTTCATAATCCAAGCCCATATATGTATCTCTTTCAATTTAGTGATGGAATCAGTGTTGTTGGCTCAAGCCCTGAAGCACTCGTTAAAGTTAATCAAAAAGAGGTAATGGTTCATCCAATTGCAGGCACCAGGAAACGCTCAGCCTCACCTGAAATAGATAAGAAATTAGCTGAAGAGTTATTGGCAGATCCAAAAGAAAGAGCCGAGCACCTAATGCTCGTAGATCTCGGCCGCAATGATCTAGGTCGAATCTGCGAACCAGGAAGCGTTGAAGTAATTGATTTCATGCACATCGAACGGTATTCGCATGTGATGCATATTGTTTCAACTGTTACCGGCACGCTCTCTGAAAAATCTAATTGCGTTGACGCGCTCTTTGCAGTCTTTCCCGCAGGAACGTTATCTGGAGCTCCTAAACCACGAGCAATGCAGATTATTGAAGAACACGAAAGCACTCGACGTGGAATTTATGGGGGAGCAATCGGTTACATAGATTTCGCGGGAAACATAGATACATGTATAGCAATTCGCACTGCGGTTATTTATGACGGTAAGGCATATGTTCAAGCAGGCGCGGGAATCGTTGCAGACTCAGATCCTGAATCAGAGAATCAAGAGTGCAGAAATAAGGCAGCGGCTGTACTCGGCGCAGTGCACGCCGCTAATCAATTAGTGAGTCGCACATGACAAATACGTTGATTTCAATAATTAGCATTTCAGTTGTTGTTATCGCGGCATTTTTTCTCTCATCTCGTTTCAAATTATCAAATCGTTATGAAAGAAAGCCAGAAAAATTAAACTCCTGGAATCGCCAAGATCTCGGTGAAGATCCCAGCACCGACGGACGTTCATCATGAGCGTCCTAGAGTCAATCATTGAAGGCGTCAAGGAAGATCTTGAATCACGACGACTTTCGAAATCACAGATATTAGAAGCAGTTGAAACTGCTCCCGCCGTTAGATCTGACATTTCTGCTTTTCGCACTTCTGAACTTTCGCTCATTGCTGAAGTAAAGAGATCATCTCCAAGCAAAGGTTCGTTGGCGCCAATTGCCGATCCCGCGCTTCTCGCTTCGCGTTATGAAAAAGGTGGAGCAACTGCGATTAGTGTTCTTACAGAACGTCGTCGCTTCGGAGGTTCACTAGAAGATTTAGTTGCAGTACGAAAAGCTGTAGACCTGCCTATTTTGAGAAAAGATTTTATGGTTGATGAGTATCAATTCTTAGAAGCTCGTGCTCATGGTGCAGATTTAGTCTTGCTTATCGTCGCTGCTTTATCTAAGAATCAACTTTCGGATTATTTAGCTTTGACGCAAGAACTTGGAATGCACGCAATCGTTGAAGTTCATACCAACTCAGAGTTAGAGATTGCATTGGATAATCCATGCGATTTCATTGGGGTCAATTCACGTAACTTAAAAACTTTAGAAGTTGACCCAGCAGGTTTTAAAGAACTATTGCCCCTGATCCCAACCGATGTGATTCGCATTGCAGAGTCAGGAATCTCAACTCGAGCAGACGTTGAGTTTGCTATTGAGTACGGAGCTAACACAATTTTGGTCGGCGAAGCATTGGTGCGAGCGGGGGATCCTGAATTCGCCGTGCAGCACTTACTGGGACGACAGTAAGATTTGCTCATGAGCACATCGTCCACAGATGAACGCGCTGGTCACTTTGGTCAGTTCGGTGGGCGCTATGTGCCAGAGGCGCTCATTGGCGCACTTGATGAATTAGAAATCGCTCACAATACTGCGCAAAAAGATCCAGAGTTTTTAGCTGAGCTAGCTCACTTGCATAAGACTTATTCAGGTCGCCCTAGCATCATTACTGAAGCAACAAGATTTGCAGAGCATGCAGGTGGCGCTCGAATCATTCTCAAGCGCGAAGATCTCAATCACACCGGTAGCCATAAAATAAATAACGTTTTGGGTCAAGCACTTCTTGCAAAACGTTCAGGTAAGAAACGCGTTATTGCCGAAACCGGCGCAGGCCAACACGGTGTTGCATCAGCGACTGCAGCAGCACTCATGGGCTTGGAATGTGTTGTGTACATGGGTGAAGAAGATACAAAGCGTCAATCTCTCAATGTTGCACGTATGAAACTGCTGGGTGCAGAAGTTATCCCAGTGACAACAGGGTCAAAAACTCTTAAAGATGCAATTAACGAAGCAATGCGTGACTGGGTAACAAATGTTGATACAACTAATTACCTTTTCGGCACAGTTGCTGGTCCACATCCGTTCCCAACTATGGTCAGAGATTTCCAGAAAATCATCGGTGAAGAAGCTCGTGCTCAAGTATTAGAGCTCACCGGAAAACTTCCTGATGCAGTTCTTGCATGCGTTGGCGGGGGATCAAATGCCATTGGAATTTTCTATGACTTCATAAAAGATAAAGATGTTCGCTTAATCGGTCTTGAAGCTGGTGGCGATGGAGTTGAAACTGGTCGTCATGCAGCAACCATTACCGGCGGCACTCCTGGCGTATTGCACGGTGCACGTTCATACTTACTGCAAGATGAAAATGGTCAAACTGTTGAATCACATTCAATTTCTGCAGGATTAGATTATCCAGGCGTTGGTCCGGAGCACGCGTACTTGAGCGACATTGGCAGAGCGGAATATCGCGCAATAACGGATGCAGAAGCAATGTACGCATTTTCTTTACTCTGTAAAACTGAGGGAATAATTCCTGCGATCGAAACAGCACATGCACTAGCTGGCGCTCTACAAGTGGGTCGCGAACTAGGAAAAGATGCGACGTTGTTAATTAATCTTTCAGGTCGCGGGGATAAGGATGTTGTAACAGCCGCAGAATATTTTGGAATTCCGCTGTAATGACTACACCGCTGGCACAACTTTTTAAGAAAACTCAATCAGAAAATCGAGCAGCCCTCATTGCTTACATTCCTGCAGGTTATCCAACCCAGGAAGGTTGTAAGGCAGTCATTGATGCTTTCGCAGATGCGGGTGTTGATGCAATTGAAATTGGTTTCCCATATAGCGATCCCGTTATGGATGGACCTACTATTCAAGAAGCAGCGAATACATCTTTAAATGCTGGGACAGGATCCAAGGAAGTTTTTGAAGCGCTAGCTCATGCCACAAGTCGCGGTATTCCAAGTGTTGTCATGACGTATTGGAATCCTGTTGAAAAATATGGAGTTCAAGAGTTTGCGCACTCTATTTCTGCCAATTCTGGCTCAGGTGTAATTACTCCAGATCTTCCAGTTGACGAAGCACAGCCATGGAAATCAGCTTGTGAACAATCTGAAATCAATTCGATATTTGTTGTTGCTCCAAGTACGACCGATCTGCGACTTGAAAAAGTTACGGCGCAATGTTCAGGATTTGTTTATGCAGCCTCACTCATGGGCGTTACTGGCGCCCGTACCGGAATCTCATCAGGCGCTAAAGATTTAGTGAATCGAATCAAGAAAGTCACGGATACACCTGTAGCAGTTGGTCTCGGTGTTTCAACTCGAGAGCACGCCAAGGAAGTTGCTGCTTACGCCGACGGCGTCATTGTTGGCTCAGCATTTATCAATGCCTTATCGAACGCCGATTCCTTGGATTCGGGAATAAAGGCAGTGCGAGCACTTGTTGAGCAATTAGCACTTGGAGTACGAGAGGGCAGAGGATGAAAAAAGCACAACCATGGATTGGATTGCTCGCTCGATTAATTCTGGGCGGAGTTTTACTTGTCGCCGGTTATCTCAAAGCATTTACGCCAGATAAATCCATGATGGCTGTTCGAGCCTATGAAATTCTTCCAATTTGGTTAGCTAATGCACTCGGAATTATTTTGCCGTGGCTAGAAATTGGTGCGGGCTTACTCCTGATTATTGGTGTCGGAATTCGATTTGCAGCACTATTCGGTTCAGTTCTCATGGTTCTATTTATTATCGCGATCGCACAAGCATGGGCGCGCGGACTCTCCATTGATTGTGGATGTTTTGGCGGGGGAGGAACAATTGATCCAAGCCAGACTAGGTATTTAGAAGAAATATTGCGTGACACAGGCTTAGCGCTATTAGGTCTTTACCTTCTTCGCTACCCTTTAACCAAGTTTGCACTCGAGAAAAATAAGTCGCACGAACACACACCATCACAGGGAGAATGAAAAGATGTCATCAAAGGCACCTAAGGGTTCAGATAACGTAACTCGCAATCTAGTTATTGGCATGGTTGCACTCGTAGTTGCAGTCGGAGCAATTTTCTCCGTCATAAGCAATAAGGAAAATACATCTGCCGCTCTTCCATCAAGTGTTTCTCAAGATGATGGTTACGGAATTGTCTTCAATGGTGATCTCACCGGTGTTCCAGTTGTTGATATTTGGGAAGATTTCCAATGCCCAGTGTGTGCTCGATTTGAACAGACTAATGGCGATTACATTGAAAAACTCATTGAAGAGAAGAAAGCCAAGGTTGTTTTCCATACGCTTTCTTTCCTCGGGCCTGAATCTTCATTGGCAGCAAATGCCGCAGCATGTGCATCTGATGAGAATAAGTTCCTTGGTTTCCACAGAGCTTTCTATCAAAACTTACCTGCTGAAAATTCAGGAGCAATCACGACGGATTATTTAGTAGCACTTGGACAAGGCGTTGGAATTACATCCGATAAATTCAAGAGCTGTGTTTCAAACCTTGATTACAAAGGTTGGGTTAACAATGTTGCAGCATCTGGCGGAGAGGCCAACGTAAATTCAACTCCAACAGTATTTGTCAATGGAAAAGAGATTCGCAGAGCAACATCTGGTGCTGATCTCGGCGATTACTTCGATCCAGCAGCATTTGCTAAAGCCGTAGAAGGAAAGTAAAACTTTGATTAGATCGATTCCAACACCGAGTATTTCGGTATTGGAACTCGGTCCATTCACGATTCATTTCTACGCTCTCTGCATTATTGCTGGAATCGTTATTGCGGTGTGGCTGGGAGACAAGCGCTTTAAATCTCACGGTGATAATTTAGAAAACGTCGTTGCAGATGTCGCCATCTGGGCCGTTCCTTTTGGAATTATTGGAGGGCGCCTTTATCACGTCATAACCTCACCTAACGATTACTTTGGCAAGAACGGTGATCCCATCGATGCATTTAAAATTTGGCAAGGTGGGCTAGGAATCTGGGGAGCAATATCAATCGGTGCAATCGCAGCTTATTTTGCTTACAAGAATTTGCAAAAGAAAAAAGAGTTGCCGGCATTTGGTTATTTTCTAGATGCTCTCGCACCTGGAATATTGCTTGCGCAAGCTATAGGCCGATTGGGTAATTGGTTTAATGGTGAACTATTTGGTCGTCCAACAGATCTTCCTTGGGCACTAGAGATTCCGCAAAGATTGCGACCATCTGATTACGCATCCTTTGCAACTTTTCACCCAACATTTTTGTATGAATTAATTTGGTGTGTATTTATCGCAGCGATTCTCATATTGCGGGCAAAGCCGTCAGCGCCGGGGCAGGTGTTTAGTGTCTATGTCGCTCTTTATAGCGTGGGCCGTTTATTTATTGAACTTATTCGCATCGATGAAGCAAATACCATCGCTGGCCTGCGTGTAAATGTATGGATTAGCGCAATCGTTGCAACTCTTGCACTGCTCAATTACCTAAGATTGGGACGCTCTTCGGCTAAGATTTAAATATGGCCCTAGAAGATGTTTACGCTCGCAATCTAGAGCACCGAACTCATCGCGCTGGTTGGCTTCGAGCCGCAGTCCTTGGTGCAAATGATGGATTGGTTTCAACAGCATCTCTCATGATTGGCGTAGCCGCAGCAAAAGCTGACAGCTTTTTAATCACAGCAGGGCTTGCAGGAATTTCTGCTGGCGCGATGTCCATGGCCGTTGGTGAATACGTATCTGTGCGCTCTCAAAATGATGTTGAAGAGTCAGATCGTCTATTAGAAATACAACATTTAGCAATTGATCCAGAAGGCGAATTATTAGAGCTCAAACATATTTATATCGAACGCGGTCTAACTCCAGAGTTAGCAGAGCAAGTTGCTCAAGCAATGCATGAAAAAGATGCACTTGCCGCACATCTTCGAGACGAACTCGGACAACACCCACATACGAAAGCGCGTCCGCTTCAAGCTGCAATTGCATCAGCTGCAAGTTTCACAATGGGCGGGATAATTCCTTTTCTTGGCGCTTTTGCTCCGACTCTTGGAGCCAAAGCGTGGAGCATCGTTGGCTTCACAATGGTCGGACTTTTGTTCACCGGAATTATCAGTGCTCGCACTGCTGGATCGGCTGTTCTTAAGCCAACTATCCGAGTGATGCTAGGTGGCTGTGCGGGTATGGCAATTACTGCTGGCATCGGTCAGCTCGCACATATCAGCGGGCTTTAATTCACTCAATCCACTATTGGATTATGCGCATTTCTTGCTAGGCTTTACTCCGTAAGACTCTCAAGGGCCAAGGTTGTCCCTACATTTTTCTTTGACAACTGGAGCACCGTTAAGCATGAGCTTGCAATCTAACTATCCAAGCGCACAGGGTTTATATGACCCTGCCAACGAGCATGATGCTTGTGGTGTCGCAATGGTTGCAACCCTTAACAAAATTGCCACACATTCAATTGTTGCAAACGGCCTCACAGCACTTCGAAATCTAGAACATCGAGGTGCATCGGGCGCCGAACCAGATAGTGGCGATGGCGCAGGAATTCTTATTTGCATCCCAGATGATTTCTATCGATCTGTAGTTAACTTCGAATTACCAAAAGAAGGCTCTTACGCCACGGGAATTGGATTTATCCAACCAGATGCCGATGTAAAGAAATCTATTGAGGCTTTGGCACATGAAGAGGGATTAATCGTCTTAGGTTGGCGTGAGTTACCAATAAATGCAGATTCAATTGGAAAAACTGCAGTATCTGTCATGCCACGTTTTGAACAGATTTTTCTCGCAGGTTCCAATCAAGAATCGGGAATCAATCTAAATCGCCTAGCTTTCTGTCTTCGCAAACGGGCAGAGCATGCATTGCCTATCTATTTTCCATCGCTCTCATCAAAAACAATTGTCTACAAAGGAATGCTCACAACTGGCCAATTAGAAGAATTTTTTCCTGATCTAAGCGATGAAAGAGTTGTATCTCCACTCGCACTGGTTCACTCTCGATTTTCAACAAATACATTTCCATCATGGCCACTCGCGCACCCATACCGATTCATCGCGCACAATGGCGAGATCAATACTGTAAAAGGAAATCGCAATTGGATGCGGGCTCGCGAATCTTTGTTACAAAGCGATGTGATTCCAGGCGATATCAAGAGAATTTTCCCAATTGTCGAACCAACTGGAAGTGATTCAGCTTCTTTTGATGAAGTTCTAGAACTTTTGTATTTGGGTGGACGCTCGCTGCCTCATTCAGTATTGATGATGATTCCTGAAGCATGGGAAAACCACACATCAATGTCACAAGAGCGTAGAGATTTTTATGCCTTCCACGCATCTCTTATGGAGCCATGGGATGGACCTGCTTGCGTAACCTTTACTGATGGACATCAAATTGGTGCGGTCCTTGATCGAAATGGATTACGTCCTTCGCGTTTTTGGATTACAAAAGATGGCTTAGTTGTATTAGCAAGTGAAGTTGGCGTGCTGGATATTCCTACAGATCAAATTGCACGTAAAGGTCGTTTGCAACCAGGAAAAATGTTCCTTGTAGATATTGAGCAAGGTCGCATTATTGAAGATGAAGAGATAAAAGATTCGCTAGCAAAGAGCGCCCCATACGGTGAATGGTTGCATGCAGGCATTATGAAGCTCAACGAGTTGCCATCTCGCGAGCACATTATTTATCCGCACTCATCGGTCGTCCGTAGACAACGTGCTTTTGGCTATACAGAAGAAGAGCTGCGCATTCTTGTTACGCCAATGGCAAAAAATGGCGCAGAACCTCTTGGATCGATGGGAACTGATTCGCCAATTGCAGCGCTATCTGAAAAGCCACGACTTCTATTTGATTACTTCACTCAATTATTCGCTCAAGTAACTAATCCGCCTTTAGATGCAATTCGCGAAGAACTCGTAACAAGTCTGGGAGGATCAGTTGGACCTGAGCACAATTTATTAGATCCGGGTCCTTCATCATGTAGACAAATATCTCTAGCATTTCCTGTAATCGATAACGACGAATTAGCAAAAATTATTCACGTTAATGCTGATGGAGATCACCCTGGACTTTCAGCACATGTAGTTCGTGGTTTATTTCAGGTAGCTGGTGGGGGAGATTCACTTCAGAAACGTTTAGATGAAATTGCTGTCGAAGTCTCACAAGCAATCGCTGAAGGCGCCCGAATTATTGTTTTATCCGACAGAGATGGCGATGCCGAAGATGCCCCGATTCCTTCTCTGCTTCTGACTTCTGCTGTACATCATCATTTAATCCGGGAAAAAACTCGCACAAAGGTTGGCTTAGTAGTTGAAGCGGGCGATGTCAGAGAAGTTCACCACGTTGCATTACTTATTGGTTACGGCGCAGCAGCTGTTAATCCATATCTTGCTATGGAGAGTGCCGAAGATTTAGTTTTGCAAGGCGTTATCACGGGTATTACTCCAGAAAAAGCAGTGCGCAATCTCATCAAGAGTTTAGGTAAAGGCGTGCTAAAAGTTATGTCCAAGATGGGCATATCAACGATTGCCTCTTACACGGGTGCGCAGGTTTTTGAAGCAATTGGTTTATCGCAAGAGTTAGTGGATCGTTATTTCACAGGCACAACTTCACGTCTCGGTGGAATTGATTTAAACATCATCGCTAAAGAAACAATTGCTCGCCATCACATTGCTTATCCACCAGGTGGAGAAGTTCCAGGTTCTCGAAGACTCCCTATTGGTGGTGAATATCAGTGGCGCCGTGAAGGTGAACCTCATTTATTCGACCCAGAAACTGTGTTTACTTTGCAGCATTCAACTCGCGCCAAACGCTATGACGTATTCAAGAGATACACCGAAAAGGTTGATGGACAGAGCAAAGAGTTGATGACACTTCGCGGGTTGTTTGCCTTCAAAGAGCAGTCACCAATTTCCATAGATGAAGTAGAACCAGTTTCAGAAATTCTTAAGCGATTTTCTACTGGCGCCATGTCCTATGGATCTATTTCCCAAGAAGCGCATGAAACTCTTGCAATCGCCATGAATCGAATCGGCGCTAAATCCAATACAGGAGAAGGCGGCGAAGATCCTGAGCGATATGTTCCAATGGCAAATGGAGATTCAAAACGATCTGCAATTAAACAGGTGGCTAGTGGAAGATTTGGTGTGACAAGTGATTACTTAGTAAATGCCGATGACATTCAAATCAAAATTGCACAAGGAGCAAAGCCAGGTGAAGGTGGACAGTTACCTGGCAACAAGGTGTATCCATGGATTGCAAAAGTTAGGTACTCAACTCCAGGCGTTGGATTAATTTCTCCGCCTCCACACCACGATATTTACTCAATTGAAGACTTAGCCCAACTTATTCATGATTTGAAGAATGCAAATAACAAAGCTCGTATTCACGTGAAACTGGTTGCAGAAGTTGGTGTTGGAACAGTTGCTGCCGGTGTAAGTAAAGCCCACGCTGATGTTGTTTTGATTTCGGGTCACGATGGTGGAACAGGTGCTTCTCCTCTGACATCGCTTAAGCACGCCGGAGCTCCATGGGAACTTGGTTTGGCAGAAACTCAACAGACATTACTTCTCAATGGTTTACGCGATCGCATAGTTGTACAAGCAGATGGACAGCTCAAAACTGGGCGAGATGTTGTCATCGCTGCGTTATTAGGTGCAGAAGAGTTTGGTTTTGCTACAGCGCCACTGGTTGTCTCTGGCTGCGTGATGATGCGCGTATGTCATTTGGATACCTGCCCAGTTGGAGTAGCAACTCAGAATCCAGAACTGCGTAAACGATTTAGCGGTAAACCAGAATTTGTTGAGACATTCTTTGAATTTATTGCGGAAGAGGTTCGCGAATTATTAGCACAACTTGGTTTTAGAACTCTTCAAGAAGCAATCGGCCGCGTCGAATATCTAGACACTCGAGATGCAGTTAATTACTGGAAAGCACATGGTTTAAACCTTGCTCCACTTCTGATGCGCCCAGAAGTCCCAAGTGCGCTTCATCGCACCACAGTTCAAGATCATGGATTAGTAAATGCACTCGATAATAAACTCATTGAATTATCTGCTGCTGCACTGAAGAAGAAAGAATCAGTTCGAATTGATGTGCCAGTACGTAACGTCAACCGAACAGTTGGAACTATGTTGGGTTCAGAAATTACTCGAACTTTCGGAGCTGATGGACTAGAGCCAAATACAGTTGATGTAACTCTGCATGGTTCTTCAGGGCAATCTCTAGGTGCATTCATCCCTCGAGGTTTAACGCTACGTTTGTATGGCGATGCAAATGATTATGTGGCAAAGGGAATTTCAGGTGGCCGCGTAATAGTTCGCCCAGATGAGAAAGCACAATTCGCATCGCACGAGAATGTGATCTCTGGAAACGTTATTGGCTACGGCGCTACATCGGGAGAAATCTTTATCCGCGGAATGGTTGGAGAACGATTCTGTGTCCGAAATTCAGGCGCAACGGCAATTGTTGAAGGTGTTGGCGATCACGGATGTGAATATATGACTGGTGGCACCGTTGTTGTTTTGGGGCGCACAGGTAGAAATTTCGCAGCTGGCATGTCTGGCGGTCGGGCATTTGTTCTAGATTTGGTTGAAGCCAATGTAAATCAAGAGATGGTTGACATCATTGCTGTACCTAACGATCAAAAAGAAATTCTGCGTTCTCTTATTTCTTCTTTTGAAGTTGAAACTGGTTCGACAATTGCGCACGAACTCTTGGCAGATTGGGAAAAAGCGGTGACACGTATTTCACTGGTTATGCCACGTGATTACGCGCGCGTGCTTGGCGCAATAGAAAAAGCCAATCGCGAAGGTTTACATGTAGATCAATACGTAATGGAGGTGGCAGCACTTGGCTGATCCAAAGGGATTTTTATCCACTCCGCGTGAGTTGCCTAAACGTCGTCCAGTTGATGTTCGAATCAGAGACTGGAATGAAGTGTATGAACCACAGAGTTTTGAACACTTGCAGAAACAAGCTGGTCGTTGCATGGATTGCGGAATTCCTTTTTGTCATCAAGGGTGCCCACTAGGAAACCTCATCCCTGAGTGGAATGACTTGATGTGGAGATCAGATAAAGAGAGCGCTATAGATCGCTTGCACGCAACAAATAACTTCCCAGAATTCACAGGGCGTTTATGTCCTGCGCCATGTGAAACTGCGTGCGTCGTCGGTATTAATGCTGATGCCGTAACGATTAAGCAAGTAGAACTTAGAACGATCGAAGAAGCATTCGGGGCTTCGAACGTAAAACCGTTACCACCAGATCGCTTATCGGGAAAAACCGTTGCAGTAATAGGTTCAGGTCCAGCGGGACTTGCAGTTGCTCAGCAACTCACCCGTGCAGGCCACACTGTCGCGGTCTATGAACGTGCAGAAAAAATTGGCGGGTTGCTTCGTTACGGCATTCCCGAGTTCAAAATGGAAAAACACATAGTTGATCGCAGACTTGTTCAGATGGAAAAAGAAGGAACACGCTTTAGACCCGGTGTAAATGTTGGAGTTGATCTCACAGGCGCACAACTACGTTCGCGATATGACGCAGTTGTATTAGCTGTCGGAGCGACGCAGTGGCGCGATCTCAATATTGCTGGTCGCGACTTCAAAGGTATTTATCAAGCCATGGAGTATTTACCATGGGGAAACAAAGAAGCGCTTGGGGAAATTACTGAACGACCAATAAATGTCGAAGGTAAAGATGTAATTATTTTAGGTGGGGGAGATACGGGAGCAGATTGTCTTGGTACAGCTCTTCGCCAAGGTGCTAAATCTGTTACTCAATTAGAAATCATGCCGCGGCCAACTGATGAACGTCCATCAAATGCTCCATGGCCAACGTATCCAATGATTTTTAGAGTTTCGAGTGCGCATGAAGAGTTAGATAATCGAATTTTCTCTGTAAGCACCGAAGAGTTTTTAGGCGATGCTGATGGAAATTTAAGAGCGTTAAAGATTGTTGAAACTGAGTTCAAAGATGGAAAATTCTCTCCAGTACCTGGCACAGAGCGAGAAATTTCTGCGCAATTCGCTTTCCTCGCGATGGGTTTTACGGGTCCAGAACAAAACGCACTCATCAAGCAACTTGAAGTTGAGTTAGATGATCGAGGAAATATTAAACGCGATGCAAATTTCCAGACAACATCTGAAGGAGTTTTTGTCGCTGGAGATGCTGGACGTGGTCAATCACTCATCGTGTGGGCAATCGCAGAAGGTCGAAGCGCTGCAGCAGCAGTGGATTCATACCTCACAGAAGAGAAGTCACAACTTCATGCACCAATTGTTCCTACATCTCGTCCGCTTGTTTTATAGACAACTGAATTTAAAGATAGGGTAGGCATATGCGCCACGCGAAAATAGTTTGCACAATGGGTCCAGCAGTTGAAGCTGCGGGAAAAGTCGAGCAACTCATTGCCGCGGGCATGAATATGGCACGTCTGAATCTTTCTCACGGTTCATACGCCGAACACCAAAGCCGAATGGATGCAGTTCGAAACGCAGCTACGAAAGCGGGCGTTCCGATTGCAGTTCTTGTGGATCTACAAGGCCCAAAGATTCGCCTTGCTCGTTTTGCACATGGTCCCCACGACTTATCGCGCGGTGATGTTTTCACAATCACAATCGATGACATCGAAGGCACAAAGGATCGCGTTGGCACGACTTATAAAGGTTTACCAGGGGATTGCAAACCTGGAGATCGCATTTTGATCGATGATGGAAAAGTAACTGTAGAAGTTACATCTGTTACGAAAACCGATGTAGTGACAAAAGTCATCGAACCAGGAGCAGTTAGCAATAACAAAGGCATCAACCTGCCAGGAGTTGCAGTTTCTGTTCCGGCGCTTTCTGAAAAGGATATTGATGATCTGCGATGGGGACTAAAAGCCGGCGCAGATTTCATAGCGCTCTCATTTGTTCGTAGCGCAGAAGATATTAAAGATGTGCACCGCATCATGGATGAAGAAGGTATTCGAGTTCCAGTTATAGCCAAGATTGAAAAGCCACAAGCCGTTGCAAATCTCGAAGGAATTGTTGCTGCATTCGATGGCATCATGGTTGCTCGTGGTGACCTGGGTGTGGAGCTACCTATTGAAGATGTACCACTTGTACAAAAGCACTGCATCGAGCTTGCTCGAGATGCTGCTAAACCAGTCATCGTGGCAACTCAGATGCTTGATTCAATGATCACTAATTCGCGCCCAACTCGCGCAGAAGCTACGGATTGTGCCAATGCAGTTCTAGATGGCGCAGACGCATTGATGCTTTCAGGAGAAACTAGCGTTGGTGATTTTGCGATTGAAGCCGTAGAAACAATGGCGCGCATTATTCAAAAGACAGAAGAAGGTGGATTAGAACGTATCCGTCCAATGATTAACTCACCACGTACAAAAGGCGGCGCAATTACAAAAGCTGCGACCGAAGTAGGCGCCATAGTTGAAGCAAAGTATTTAGTTGCGTTTACACAAAGCGGAGATTCTGCTCGTCGTATGTCACGTCTGCGTTCTCCGATTCCTATCTTGGCTCTAACACCTGAAGTGGGAACCTATAACCGTCTTGCTCTTACATGGGGCGTCGAACCGATGATTACAGAGATGGTCAAGCACACCGATGACATGGTTAAGTTAGTAGATACTGTATTAATTCAAAGCGGTCGCGCTAAAAAAGGCGAAAACGTAATGATTGTTGCGGGCTCTCCTCCTGGAATTCCAGGATCAACAAATGCGATGCGCGTACACATAGTTGGCGATGCCATTGGTGGCGTAGCCCCTGCTTATCGCTAAGCACGCTTACATTTTCTCCCACATCACTCTTTAGGGTTAGACTTTAGCCGCGCCTCGGTACTCCAACGGTAGAGAGGGCAGTCTCAAACACTGCATAGTGTCGGTTCGAATCCGACTCGGGGCACATGAGCACAATACGAATTTTAGTAGCCGAAGATGAGGCACTGATTCGTATGGATTTAGTTGAAATGCTTACTGAATCTGGTTACGAAGTTATAGCGCAAGCAACTAATGGCGCAGAAGCAATTGAGTTAGCGAAAGAACATAAACCAGATTTAGCAATACTGGATGTAAAGATGCCAGTACTTGACGGAATCTCTGCCGCAGAAGAAATCATTTCGATTGCACCAGTATTAATGCTTACAGCTTTTAGTCAACGCGAATTAGTAGATCGCGCACGAGATGCCGGAGTTATGGCTTACGTAGTTAAGCCATTCACCATTAACGATTTAATCCCTTCCATTGAAATTGCAATCAGTCGACATACGCAAATGAAATCACTGGCCGATGAAGTAGCGGATTTACATGAACGTTTAGAAACTCGTAAGTTAGTTGATAGAGCTAAAGGTATTTTGATGCAGGCATTAAATCTTTCAGAGCCCGAAGCCTTCTCGTGGATTCAAAGAGCGGCTATGGATCGGCGCCTCAGCATGAAGGCAGTGGCCGAAGCTGTCATTTCGCCCAACGCTGTTCCTGACGGAAATTAAGCAGTAAAAGTATCCGCTAGCGCGCTTTCACGCTCACTTTCGCCTTGTCCGAAACCGCCCCTTGCCATTACCCTTCTCATCTCCCTGTCCCGGGACACAAGAACAGGAAAGGCAATACATGAAGAAGATCATTTCCGCTATTGCAACTGTTGCACTCGTTGTTGGAACAGCTGTTGCTGTTGCACCAGCAGCTAATGCAGCGTGCTCTGGCAAGCTAAAGATTGCATACCAAGGTCCACTAACAGGTCCTGAAGCTGCACTAGGTATTAACGAACTTAACGGTGTGAAGTTCGCACTTAAGAAGTTCCTTGCAGCTAACAAGGGTGCAAACGTAGACCCAACAGTTTACGAAGTAGATGACCAAGGAGATCCAGCAGTTGCTGGTCCAATCGCTCCTAAGGTTGCAGCAGAAGAGTGTGTAGTTGCACTTGTTGGTCCAGCTTATTCAGGTGCATCAAAGGTTTCACTACCTGTGTACCTATCAGCAGGTCTTTCAATCATTACACCATCTGCTACAAACCCAACACTTCCATCATTTGGTAAGTCAATCTTCCACCGCGCGGTGTTGACAGATGATTACCAGGGTCCAGCAGCAGCACGTTTGATCGTGTCAAAGAACAAGAACGCAAAGGTGTTCTTGGTTAACGACGCATCTGACTATGCAGTTGGTCTACAAAAGACTGTTGACATCACACTTGCTGGCCGCGTTGTCGGTAAGGATGTAACACCAACAGGTACAACAGACTTCACAGCAACAATTGCCAAGATCAAGAAGTCAAAGGCAACAGCTGTGTTCTACTCAGGTTACTTCTCACAAGCTGCAGTATTCGTAAAGCAGCTCCGTGACTCAGGTTCAAAGATCGTATTCGCATCTGGCGACGGAACACTTGATGATCAATTCATCAAGTTGGCACGTAAGTCAGCTGAAGGCGCTCTTCTAACAGCACCAGCAATCCCATTCGAAACAGCATCTCCAAAGCTTGCTGCTGAAATGGTGAAGGCTGGCTGGAAGCCTGGCGTTTACACAACAGAGTCATACGACGCAGCTAACTTCTTCCTTGAAGCAATCAAGGCTGGAAACACTGATCGTGCAAGCATCAACAAGTACGTCTCTACAAAGTCACACAAGGGTCTTTCAAAGACACTTAAGTTTGACGCTGAAGGAGAAGTATCTGGCGCTGACGTCAATGGCTTCATCGTTAAGAACGGAAAACTTGTTCTTCTAGGTGCTATCAAGTAACTAGTAAGGCAATAGTTCTTCTGTAAGATCGGTCGGAGTCGGTGAGCAATCACCGACTCCGACTCTTATAAGGATTGGGTGAGAAATGGATTTTGCACTCCTGCATGACGCGTTCTGGGGGCTGACATTTGATGGTCTAGCACTCGGTGCGATTTATGCACTTATCTCACTTGGCTACACACTTGTTTATGGCGTACTTCGCCTCATTAACTTTGCTCACTCCGAAGTTTTCATGATCGGAACTTTCTCCGCTCTGGTCGCATCCGGAATCATGGGCGTCAAAGTCGAAGATGATCCCCGCACAGGCTGGGGAATGGTTTTTACACTTTTAATCTGTTTAATCGCTGCGATGTTGGCATCTGGCATTACCGCAGTGCTCGTTGAAATTGTTGCCTATCGACGCTTACGTCAACGCGGTGCAACCAAACTAGCAACGCTTATTTCAGCAATCGGTGTATCGATTTCACTCGTAGAGCTCTTCCGAATCATTACAGATTCTCTACCGCGCGAATTCCCGCGCATTATGGACAAAACATTCTTATTCTCTTATGCAGGGGCTGACATCCGAAATGACAAAGTAATTGTCATTATTGCTGCTGGTTTGATGATGTTTGCACTTGAGCGTTTTATTTCAAAATCTCGTTACGGCAAGGGTATCCGTGCTGTTTCTATGGATGAGAGCACAGCAACTTTGATGGGCGTAAATATCAATAAGGTAATTACTGTGACATTTTTAGCTGGCGGATTAATGGCCGGCGCTGCTGCGTTTTTCTATATTTTGGTTTACGAAAATACTTCTTTCAAAGTTGGTTTCTTCCTGGGAATTAGCGCATTTACTGCAGCCGTTCTTGGAGGAATTGGAAATCTCAAAGGCGCACTCTTCGGTGGTTTCGTTCTTGGTATTTTGGAAACTTACACAAGCGCAGTCTTTGGTACAGCATGGAAAGCAGTTATTTCATTCCTAATTTTGGTCTTGGTACTCCTGATTAAACCAACTGGTTTATTCGGCGAATCAATCCAGCAGGCGAGGGTCTAATGGCTGATAAGAAGCTCCGCTTTAATATTCGCGATCACGCAGCTACATATTGGGAGAACTCTCCTAAGTGGCGCCGCGTTTCGATGTCGGTTGCTTTCATTGCTTTCTTTTATGCACTTCCATTCTTAAATAACCCACTGATCAACACCCCTGGATCAGATTTTCAATCCGTACTCTTCTATCCAGTGGGTATGTACGTGCTTATGGCAATCGGTCTAAACATCGTTGTTGGTAAGAGTGGCTTACTTGATTTGGGTTACGTTGCATTCTTTGCAATCGGTGCATACACAATGGCGATTCTTGGAACACATACTTCCCTTAACTTCTGGGAGATTCTTCCAATCGGTATTGCTCTCTCAATGATTTCAGGTGTTCTACTCGGAACACCAACACTTCGTCTTCGTGGTGACTACTTAGCAATCGTGACTCTTGGTTTCGGCGAAATTGTTCGTATCGTTGCTGTGAACATCGAAGCTATTGGCGGTCCACGCGGAATCGCTGGAATTCCAACCCCGCCAGATCTATTCAAAGCGAAATTTACAATTTTGGATCCGAAGCCTTACTACTGGGTTCTTCTCACATTCACACTCTTAATTATTTGGATGGTTCGCCGCATGGCAGCTCGTCGTCCAGGTCGTGCATGGGATGCAATTCGCCAAGATGATGATGTGGCTCAATTAATGGGCGTTAATACTTTGAAATATAAAGTGTGGGCATTCGTTCTTGGCGCGGCAGTAGCCGGAGCTGGTGGGGTTCTCTACGCTTCACAAATTCTTTCTATCGTTCCAGATCAATTTAATTTAAACGTTTCTATCTTGATTTTGGCGTGCGTTGTATTCGGTGGAATTGGAAATCTGTGGGGCGTAATTCTCGGTGCAGCCCTACTCGCATTTACACCAGAGCGCATCAGATTCTTAAGCCAACCTCGTATTCTTGTTTTCGGTATGGCTCTTGTTTTGATGATGAATCTTCGTCCAGATGGAATTTTGCCTAAGAAAAAGCGTGAACACTTTGATCCAAATTGGAAAACTGTTGAAGAATCTGGTGAAGGGGAGATCAAGTAATGTCTGAAAAATTGCTCGAACTCAAAAATATCACCATGAAATTTGGTGGAGTTACTGCTCTGAACGAAGTAAACCTTCACGTTAACAAGGGTGAAATTGCAGCTCTTATCGGACCAAATGGCGCCGGAAAAACAACAGTGTTCAACGTTGTTACTGGTGTCTACAAACCAACATCTGGTGAAGTGAACTTCAACGGACAATCTGTCATTGGCAAGAAGCGATACCAAGTAACGAAAATGGGAATCGCTCGTACCTTCCAAAACATCCGCCTCTTCGGTGAGAGCACAGCGCTAGAAAATGTTGTTACTGGCGCAGATGTTCACTCAAAGTCTGGCGTTGTTGGAGCAATTTTCGGTACACCTCGATCACGACGCGAAGAAACAGCGGCTGTCGAACGCGGTATGGAGCTCCTTGAATTCATGGGACTCAAGCATCGCGCAGGACAACTTGGCAAGAACTTGCCTTACGGTGATCAGCGTCGTCTTGAAATTGCGCGCGCGCTTGCAACCAATCCACAACTGCTCTTACTTGATGAACCAGCCGCAGGATTTAACCCTGCAGAAAAAGTTGCTCTCGCAGCTACCATTCGCAAAATTCGCGATGCTGGTTACACCGTTCTTCTGATTGAGCACGATATGTCACTCATCATGGATATTTCAGATCGGGTTGCAGTTTTAGACTTCGGTCAAAAGATTGCAGATGATGTTCCAAAGATTGTTCAGAATGACCCACGTGTTATCGAAGCGTATTTAGGAGCACCTGCTGATGCGTCTTGAAATTAAAGATCTACACGTTCACTATGGCAAGATCGAAGCCATCAAAGGTATTAGCGTCACTGTTAACGAAGGTGAAATCGTTACTCTCATTGGTGCCAACGGTGCTGGAAAAACAACGATGCTTAAGACTATTTCTGGTTTACGCCCAGTATCTAGCGGACAAATTATTTTCAATGGCGAAGATATTTCTAAAATGCCTGCGCACAAGCGCGCTGACCTCGGTTTAGCACAGGCGCCAGAAGGTCGCGGAATTTTCGTAGGAATGAGCGTTTTGGAAAACCTTGAAATGGGTAAGTACAACCGCAAAGATCGTAAATCTGAAATGGATGAAGACCTTGAAAAAGTTTTCCATTTGTTCCCACGTTTGAAAGAACGTATTAATCAAGTTGGCGGAACACTTTCCGGTGGAGAGCAACAGATGCTCGCAATCGGTCGCGCACTCATGGCTCGTCCAAAGGTGTTATTACTCGATGAACCTTCAATGGGTCTGGCTCCGCTGATGATTGCAAATATCTTCAACATCATCACTGAAATCAATAAGACAGGCGTAACAATTCTGCTTGTAGAACAAAACGCTCAGCAGGCTCTGCAACGTGCACACCGTGCTTACGTTCTAGAAGTTGGTCATGTTGTTAAGGAAGCAAAGGCTTCAGATTTACTTAATGATCCAGCTGTACGCGCTGCTTATCTCGGTACTGGCGCCCACTAACTCTTAAGCTTTAGCGCTCGGCAAGAATCAAGCAAGTAATGCGGGCTGTGCAAGTACGTTGACCTTCGTCATTTGTGATCACAATGTCATAGCAACACATTGTTTTACCCAATGACACAGCAGTAGCTACACCAGTGACTATTCCTTTGGTCGCAGATTTGTGATGAGTAGCATTGATGTCGACACCAACAATTTTACGAGTTGGACCAGCGTGTAATTGAGTTCCAATTGAACCCAAACTTTCTGCCAAAACAACATTTGCGCCGCCATGTAATAAACCGATGGGTTGCGTATTACCTTCAACTGGCATGGTTCCAACTAGTCGTTGTGGGGAAGCTTCAATAATTTCGATGCCCATTTTCTTATCGAGAGCACCAATGCCTCGTTCACGAATTATCGAGAGAAAGTCTGCTTGTTCCATGGGTTGAAGTCTAACTTGCCTCATAGGATGCGGGCATGACCAAACGCCTTCTTTTAATCGATGGTCACTCCATGGCGTATCGAGCATTCTTTGCTCTACCGGCTGAGAATTTCACAACAGCGCAAGGTCAGCACACCAATGCGATTTATGGGTTTGCAACGATGTTGATTTCCCTGATCAAAGAAGAGAAGCCGACTCATATTGCTGTGGCATTCGATGTGTCTAGAAAAACTTTTAGAACCGATATTTTTCCTGAGTACAAAGCCAATCGCTCGAAAACGCCAGATGAGTTCAGATCTCAAATGAGCTATTTGCACGAACTTGTAAGCGCTTTTGGAATCCAGCAATTTGAAATAGAAGGTTACGAAGCAGATGACATCATCGCTACCATTACTAAGCGTGCAGAGAAAGAAAAATGCGAAGTTCTTATTTGTACAGGGGATAGGGATAGCTTTCAATTAGTAAATGATCAGACAACAATTCTTTATCCAAAGCGTGGTGTAAGTGAGATGTCACGAATGACACCCGAAGCTGTTATTGCTAAATATGGGATGAGCGCCGAACAATATCCAGATTTTGCCGCTTTGCGCGGAGATCCAAGTGATAACTTGCCGTCCGTACCAGGCGTTGGTGAAAAAACGGCAGCGAAGTGGATCGTTGATTTTGGTTCGCTGAAAAACTTGCTTTCAAATGTAGATACTTTGGGCGGCAAAGTTGGTCAATCCTTGCGAGATAACATCGATAACGTCATTCGCAATCGTGAACTCACTCAACTTGTTCATGACGCACCAATGGATTTTGAGATTGATGCACTTATGTGGGGTGGTCCCGATGAAGAACTCGTAACACCACTCTTTGAAAAATTGGAGTTCAGAACTCTCAAAGAGCGTCTAGCTCCGCTTCTGAAGAAGACTCCAGAAAAATCCACATCAACTCCAACACCCGATACCTTTTTTGAAACTCCATTTGATTCATCAATTCTCACACCTGAAGAAGCCAGTGAGAAGATTGCAGAGCATACGGGGGAGATTGCTATCGCTTTTGAGGTTGTCGATGAAAAATTGCATCGCTACTGCATAGCGTTGAATCGCCAAGACTCTTTTATCGTTCATTCAAGTCAAATGGGTTCTTGGGCGGTTGATATCAAGGTTCCGAAAATCGCTCATGACGCTAAATCTGTTGCGCGCAATTATTCATTGGCGCATATTTCATTTGATACAAACCTTGCTGCCTATCTGCTCAATCCAGGGACTCGTAGTTTGGATTTCACCGACATTATCGAGCGATGGGGAGATGGAACTCAGATTGATCTAAGTTCAGCGGAAGCTGCTCTGCATTCACAGGCTCGGCTGCTATTTAACTTACGCGATTCTCTTTCGAAGGAACTCAAAGAGCGCGAATTAGAGAGTTTATTTAATGAACTAGAACTGCCGATATCCGAGCTGCTGGCAACCATGGAGAGTAAGGGCATAGCAGTTGATCGAAAGAAACTTGAGTCCTTGGCAGTATTTTTTGAAAAAGAGAGCGCTCTTCAAACAAAGATAGCCCATGAGGCAGTTGGTCATGAATTTAACTTAGCTTCACCCAAGCAGCTGCAAGTTGTTTTATTCGATGAACTCAAATTACCAAAGACTAAGAAGATAAAAACTGGATACACAACAGATGCCGACGCCCTGAATTGGTTATTTGAGAAATCTAAACATCCTGTATTGGCCGCAATGTTGCGTGTTCGTGAAACAAAAAAATTAGGCGCTACCGTTGAAGGCTTACTGACAGAGACGACAAAAGCCAACCGTATTCATACTCACTTTGCACAGACTGTTGCTGCCACAGGCCGTTTATCTTCAGTTGGACCGAATTTACAAAACATTCCGGTGCGAACAGAAGAAGGTAGACAGATTCGTGAATGCTTCATTGCAGGCCCTGGATTTGAATCCCTTCTAACTGCTGACTACAGCCAAATCGAAATGCGAATAATGGCTCATTTATCCAATGACGCCGCGTTATTGAAAGCATTTGAATCTGGGGAAGATCTCCACGCTAGTGTCGCAGGATTGGTTTTCGGCGTTAAGCCAAGTGAAGTAGACCCAGAGATGAGACGTCAGATGAAAGCGATGTCGTACGGTTTGGCTTATGGATTAAGTGCGTATGGCTTGGCTGCTCAATTAGATTTATCTGCAAGTGCGGCGCAGGATTTGATGAATAAATATTTCATTCGCTTCGGTGGAATTCGAGATTACTTAAGTGATGTTGTCGAGCAGGCTCGCAAAGTTGGATACACACAAACGGTTATGGGACGTAGACGTTACCTGCCAGATCTCAGCAGCGATAATCGCCCTCGACGCGAAATCGCAGAGCGCATGGCATTGAACGCACCCATTCAGGGATCCGCGGCCGACATCATTAAAAAAGCGATGCTCAATGTTTCTTCTTTGATGATTGAAAAGAAATTGAAGTCTCAATTGTTATTACAAGTACACGATGAATTGATCTTTGAAGTTGCTCCTGGTGAAGTCGAAGCACTTACGCAAGTTGTACGAAAAGGCATGGGAAGCGCTTTTGAATTGAGAGCGCCACTAGATGTCAGTATTGGAATTGGTTCAAGCTGGAATGAAGCTGCTCATTAATTAGTTGTCGGTAAGTTATCTTTCATCGCTAACAAATCCTCTTCGGAGTCAGGAATTCTGTCTGCAGCTTTCAAACGATCGCGCCCGAGGGTGAGAATCACAAAACCAATTCCGATACAAGCAGAAGTTGTGGCTAATACTGCCCGTGGTGAGTACGCCTCTGATAAGTAACCACCTAATGCCGCACCCAGTGACATCAAAGTTCCTTCTACAGTCCAAAGCCAACCCATTGCGGCAGTTTGCATCCCCTTAGGACGAATAGCTTCCATAACTTCCCAATAAAAAACTTGAATCGCTCCACCAACTAAACCGAGTGCCGCGCCGAAGAGAGCCATTGACCAACCTGGATAAGTGAATGCGATTGGAATCGAGACAATGAACCAAATCAAATAAGTTTTTCGCATTGTTGAAAGAGATGACCGACTCTTTGAAACTAATCCAGCTAGTAATCCACCGACAACATTGGCGACACCCATTGCTCCGAAGATCCATGCTGTGCGTTGCGGAACTCCTTCGAGCGTTGCAAAAGCTGGCACAGCGACATCAAATAAACCCCAACCAAATCCAATAAAGCATCCTTCAATCATCAATAGCTGAAGGGGTTTGTATCTCCATAATGGAACTGCGCCTTTAACCTTTTTTTCTGGTTTCCAATTTCGAGAAACTGAACTAAGACCGAGCGCAGTGCCTCCGATGAACATCATCGCCGAAGCTGTACTGAGTGCAGATCCTGGATGCGAAGATAGAGCCAATGAAGTTGCGAGCACCGGTCCAATAACTCCAGCAAAGTTCATAATTGCTGTATCGGCGGCGTAAGCGACTCGCAAGAAATGTTCTGGAACAACATCTTTCCAAAGCGGGCGAACAGATAAATTAATTGGTGGTGCGGTAATTCCAAGCAGAAATGCTGCAACTAAAAGAATTGTTTTATCGTGTGCCATATTTAGAGCAAGAAGCATTGCCGAATAACCTGGAACAAATATGCGTAGTGGCCATTTTTGACCCCACTTATCCATAATGGAACCGCGAATTCCGGCTGTCAGCGCACCGGCAACCGAGTTAATTCCAATAGCTAAACCGGCGATCGCTACAGAGTTAGTCTCTTGTTCGGTTTTAAAAAAGATTGCTAACCCGATCATTCCGTAAGAAATGCGTCCCGGTAGGGCAGCCAAAATAAGCACCCATGCGTTCGGAAATCTCAGCAACTCTTTGTATCTATGCATTTGGAAGGATTCTAACCTTCGGCGCCAGGTTAAAGAGCCTGTTTATACGCACGGAATTGACCCATGAACACGTAAAACCGTACCCTTAGCGCTCCCTGTCCCTACTACTCATCTATCCCTACGGAGCATTTTGACTACTTCACCAGTAATTGCAGTTAATGACATTGGATCAGCGGCAGATTTCCTAGCCGCAATCGAAGGAACAATCAGAAATTTTAACGACGGAGATCTCGTCGAAGGCACAGTTGTTCAAGTAGATCGCGAAGAAGTACTTGTTGACATTGGTTACAAGACAGAAGGCGTTATTCCTTCTCGCGAATTATCGATCCGTCACGATGCAGACCCAAATGAGATTGTAAAAGTTGGCGACAAGATTGAAGCGTTAGTTCTTCAAAAAGAAGATAAAGAAGGCCGTTTAATTCTTTCCAAGAAGCGCGCACAATACGAACGCGCATGGGGAGATATCGAAGGTAAGAAAGAGCGCGACGAAGTTGTTATCGGAACAGTTATTGAAGTTGTTAAGGGTGGTCTCATCGTTGACATCGGTCTTCGTGGCTTCCTTCCAGCATCTCTCGTTGAAATGCGCCGTGTACGCGATCTGACTCCATACATTGGCAAGCAGGTTGAAGCACGCATCATCGAATTAGATAAGAACCGCAACAACGTTGTTCTTTCACGTCGTGCGTTCCTAGAACAAACACAATCTGAATCACGTACAACATTCCTTAACCAACTCCAAAAGGGTCAAGTACGTTCAGGCGTGGTTTCATCAATCGTTAACTTCGGTGCATTCGTTGACCTTGGTGGCGTTGATGGTTTGGTTCACGTTTCAGAGCTTTCATGGAAGCACATCGATCACCCAGGCGAAGTTGTTGAAGTTGGCGATGAAGTAACTGTTGAAGTTCTTGAAGTTGATTTTGAGCGCGAACGTGTTTCACTCTCGCTTAAGGCAACACAAGAAGATCCATGGCAGGCATTTGCTCGCACACACACAATCAATCAGGTTGTTCCAGGTGTTGTGACCAAGCTTGTTCCATTCGGAGCATTCATTCGTGTGCACGAAGGTATCGAAGGTTTAGTTCACATCTCTGAGTTAGCAGAACGTCACGTAGAAATTCCTGAGCAAGTTGTTCAAGTAGATGACGAACTCTTTGTAAAGATTATTGATATCGATCTAGAGCGTCGTCGTATCTCACTTTCACTTAAGCAAGCTAATGAAGGACAAGAAGTTGAGATTGAAGCATTCGATCCAACTCAATACGGAATGTCTGCTCGTTACGATGCTGAAGGTAAATTCATTTATCCAGAAGGTTTCGACGCTGACACTCAAGAGTGGAAGCCAGGATATGAATCTCAACGCGAAGCGTGGGAAAAAGAGTATGCAGTTGCACAGGAGCGTTTCCTAGCGCACAAGAAGCAAAAGGCTGAAGCTAAAGCTGCTGACGCTGCTGCAACACCTGTCGAGGTAGCAGCAGAGTAATTTCTAGTGGCCTTCGTTGTAGGACTCACTGGCGGTATTGGTTCGGGTAAATCCCTGGCTGCGCAATTCTTTTCGCAGTTAGGAGCACTCGTTATAGATGCTGATCAATTAGCACGTTCTGCTATTGAAAGAGGCTCAGAAGGTTTTGATGAAGTTCTACTTCGATTCGGTGACACTATTTTAAAAAATGGTGACATCGATCGAGTAGCACTTGGTCAGATTGTCTTCGAAAACCCACAAGCCAAAAAGGATCTTGAAGAAATCATTCACCCACGAATTCGAGCTGAGTTCGAAGAAGCCGTCGCCAGTTTAAATCCAGGTCAAATAATGGTTTATGAGATTCCTCTCCTCGTTGAGACAAATGCCGCAGATCGTTTTGATTTTGTCATCACCGTCGAATCAGATCCAGAAGTGCGTAAGCAACGTCTGCGTGCTCGAGGAATGTTTCACTCTGATATCGAGAAGAGAATGGCATCACAGGCCACCGAAGAAGAACGCAGAGCTGTGGCTGATTGCGTTCTCACAAATGATGGCACTGAAGATGATTTGTTGCGCCAAGTAGAAAACATCTGGGAATCAACAATTTTGCCTCGCGCGCAAATTTAGTGCCCCGCGGATAGAGTTCGGCATATGCGCCCAATTACTGATCTTCAAAGGCGAGTGGAGCCTTTCCAGGTCATCAGTGATTACGTTCCTGCCGGAGATCAGCCTGCTGCAATCGAAGAAATTGTTAAACGCATCAAAGCTGGAGTGCAGGATGTTGTTCTCTTAGGAGCAACGGGCACAGGAAAATCTGCAACAACTGCGTGGATGATTGAGAAGTTACAACGTCCCACATTGGTCCTTGCTCCCAATAAGACACTAGCCGCACAACTTGCTAATGAATTTCGGGAGTTACTGCCCAATAATGCTGTTGAGTATTTTGTTTCGTATTACGACTATTACCAACCAGAAGCCTACGTCCCTCAAACAGATACCTTTATTGAAAAGGATTCCAGCGTTAATGATGAGGTAGAACGCCTGCGCCACTCTGCAACTAACTCATTGTTAACTAGGCGAGATGTAGTTGTAGTCGCCACAGTGTCATGTATTTATGGACTTGGAACACCTCAAGAATACGTCGATCGAATGATCAAATTGCGAGTGGGCGATGAAATAGAGCGAAACGTTTTGCTCCGCCGATTCGTAGATGTGCAATACAAACGCAATGACATGGCTTTTGAACGTGGAACTTTTAGAGTTCGTGGTGACACCATCGAGATTATTCCGATGTATGAGGAGTTAGCCCTTCGCATCGAGATGTTCGGAGATGAAATCGAGCGAATTACTACGCTCAATCCACTCACCGGTGAAATCGTTCGCGAAGAGCAAGAGATGTATGTCTTTCCTGCAACTCACTATGCAGCGGGACCGGAAACAATGAAGCGGGCGATGGGGGATATCACCGATGAACTTCAGATTCAGCTCAATCTCTTTGAAAAACAAGGCAAGTTACTGGAGGCGCAACGACTACGGATGCGGACAACCTTCGATTTAGAAATGATGGAGCAGTTAGGTTTTTGTTCTGGAATTGAGAATTATTCGAGGCACCTAGATGGGCGCGAACAGGGCTCCGCGCCAAACTGTTTGTTGGATTATTTCCCAGAAGATTTCCTTGTTGTTATAGATGAAAGTCACGTGACAGTTCCTCAAATCGGTGCAATGTATGAAGGCGATGCTTCCCGTAAACGAACACTTGTCGAACATGGTTTCAGATTGCCGAGTGCACTTGATAACCGACCATTAAAGTGGCCAGAGTTCCTAGATCGCGTTGGACAAAAGGTTTATCTCTCAGCAACGCCTGGTCCCTACGAACTTGGCAAAGTAGACAACGATGTTGTTGAGCAAGTTATTCGCCCAACAGGATTGGTAGATCCCCAGATTGTCCTCAAACCGATAAAGGGTCAGATTGATGACTTGTTGGCTGAAATTAAAATCCGCACGGAGAGAAATGAACGTGTTTTAGTCACGACTCTTACTAAAAAGATGTCTGAAGATTTAACTGAGTATCTTCAAGAAAAAGGTATAAAAGTTCAATACTTGCACTCCGAAGTAGACACTTTGCGACGCGTGGAACTCTTGCGGGAATTACGTTCGGGACAATTTGATGTGCTCATCGGAATCAACTTGCTCCGCGAAGGTTTAGATTTGCCGGAAGTATCACTAGTAGCGATTTTGGATGCAGACAAAGAAGGGTTCCTTCGTTCTGCTACCTCTTTGATTCAAACTATTGGTCGTGCAGCTCGAAATGTATCTGGCGAAGTTCACATGTACGCCGACAACATCACGAAGTCCATGGCGAAAGCGATTGACGAGACCAACCGTCGCAGGGCTAAACAAGTTGCCTACAACCTCGAACGTGGTGTTGATCCACAACCATTACGTAAGAAGATTGCAGATATCACCGATCTCATTAATCGCGAAAGCGATGATACGGACGAATTACTCGCATCTGGCCGCAAATCAAAATCTGCCGGTGCACCGCCTATTGGTTTGCGTAGCAAGAATGTTGGTTCTTTGCCGCGCCAAGAATTAGTAGCGTTGATAGAGTCGCTCACTGACCAGATGAGAAGTGCGGCAGCAGAACTTTCCTTTGAGCTTGCAGCAAGATTGCGCGATGAAATTCGCGATCTGAAAAAGGAACTTCGAGCGATGCAAGAAGCGGGGCATTAATGAGCATCGACAAGTTAATTGTTCGTGGTGCCCGCGAACATAATCTCAAGGATGTATCTATTGAGTTGCCACGAGAATCATTGATTGTTTTCACTGGTTTATCTGGTTCAGGTAAATCTAGTCTTGCTTTCGACACAATCTTTGCCGAAGGCCAACGCAGATATGTTGAATCTTTATCTGCCTATGCTCGCCAATTCTTAGGACAAATGGATAAACCTGATGTTGATTTCATCGAGGGTTTATCTCCTGCAGTATCGATTGATCAAAAATCTACAAACCGAAATCCTCGTTCTACGGTAGGAACGATTACCGAAGTTTATGATTACTTGCGTCTGCTTTTTGCTCGTGCTGGTCGTCCACACTGTCCAAGTTGTGGCAAAGCGGTTTCCAGACAAACTCCTCAACAAATTGTCGATCAGATTCTTACGATGCCAGCGACCACAAAGTTTCAGGTATTAGCACCAGTCGTTCGGGCACGTAAAGGTGAATTTGTAGATCTCTTTGCCGAATTAATCGCTTCAGGTTATGCACGCGCACGCATTGATGGCGAAATTATCGCTTTAAGTGATGCACCAAAGTTAAAGAAGCAAGAAAAACACACCATAGAAGTCGTGGTTGATCGTTTAAGTGCTAAACCTGAGTCAAAATCTCGCTTAACCGATTCAATCGAAACGGCCCTCCGACTTGCATCCGGAATCGTTTTACTGGATTTTGTTGATGCAAAAGGTGCGGATAAAGAACGCACATTCAGTGAGCATCTTGCTTGTCATGATTGCAATCTTTCATTCGAAGAATTAGAACCTCGTTCGTTCTCATTTAACTCACCCTTTGGAGCATGTCCTGAGTGCACAGGTATAGGTACCAAGTTAGAAGTTGACGAAGAGTTGATCATTCCCGACGATTCAATTTCGATTTACGAGGGAGCGATTGCTCCGTGGGCAGGCGGACAATCATCTGAATACTTTTTGCGTTTGCTTGAAGCCTTGTCTGAGGATATTAAGTTCTCGCTCAATACTCCTTGGAAGCGTTTGCCCGAGAAAGCACGTGTTGCGATTATTAATGGCTATGACTATGAAGTGCACGTTAAATACAAGAATCGATATGGACGCGTACGCAATCACACAAGTGGTTTTGAAGGTGTAGTTCCTTTTATTCACAGACGCCACGGCGAAACTGATAGCGATTACAGTCGCGAGAAGTATGAATCGTACATGCGAGAGATCCCATGTTCGGTTTGTAAAGGGGCTCGCTTAAAGCCTGAAGTTCTTGCTGTAACTGTTGGTGAATTATCTATTGCGCAGATTTGTGAACTCTCCATTGCAGATTGCGCAGAGTTTTTGAAGAAGATTTCCCTTAATGCTCGTGAAGCTCAGATCGCCGAGCGCGTGATGAAAGAAGTAAATGCTCGTCTTGGTTTCTTACTGGATGTTGGCTTGGATTACCTATCACTTGCACGTCCAGCAGCAACGTTATCGGGCGGAGAAGCTCAACGAATTAGATTAGCTACGCAAATTGGATCTGGACTTGTTGGCGTTCTCTATGTTTTGGACGAACCAAGTATTGGTTTGCATCAGCGTGACAACAGACGATTAATTGACACACTTACACGTCTGCGAGATTTGGGTAACACGCTTATCGTTGTAGAACACGATGAAGAAACAATTCGAACCGCTGATTGGATCGTTGATATTGGCCCAGGCGCCGGCGAACACGGTGGCAAGGTAGTTGTATCGGGAGATTATCAATCACTCATTGATTCAAAGGAATCTATTACAGGCGCTTATTTAAGTGGTCGTAAATCCATAGCTATTCCAAGCAAACGACGTCCACTTGATGCTAAACGCAAACTCACGGTCAAAGGCGCTAAAGAAAATAACCTAAAAGATATTGATGTTGATGTTCCACTGGGAGTTTTCGTATCAGTCACTGGCGTGAGCGGTTCTGGTAAATCAACATTAGTCAACGATATTTTGTACAGCGTTCTTGCAAATAAGTTAAATGGTGCTCGAATAGTTCCGGGTCGACACCGCACAGTTACGGGTGTTGATCTATTAGACAAGGTAGTTCACGTTGATCAGTCACCAATTGGACGTACACCACGTTCTAATCCTGCAACTTACACGGGCGTTTTCGACAAGGTTCGCGCACTATTTGCCGAAACAACAGAAGCAAAAGTTCGCGGATATCAGCAGGGACGTTTCTCATTTAACGTAAAAGGTGGACGCTGCGAAAATTGCTCCGGTGATGGAACCATCACAATCGAGATGAATTTTTTGCCAGATGTTTATGTTCCTTGCGAAGTCTGTCATGGGGCCAGATATAACCGCGAGACTCTAGAAGTTCATTACAAGAACAAAACCATTGCAGATGTCTTAAACATGCCTATCGAGGAAGCACACATTTTCTTCGAATCAGTGCCGACAATTGCTAGGTACTTAAAGACCCTGTGTGATGTCGGTTTGGGATATGTTCGTTTAGGACAATCTGCACCGACTCTTTCTGGTGGTGAAGCACAGCGAGTTAAGTTGGCTACAGAGCTACAACGCAGATCTACTGGTCGAACAATTTATGTATTAGATGAACCAACTACTGGCCTGCACTTTGAAGACGTTAATAAATTACTCGGCGTACTCAATCGTTTGGTCGATACTGGCAATACAGTCGTTGTTATCGAACATAATTTAGATGTCATCAAATCATCTGACTGGGTAATCGATATGGGTCCAGAAGGTGGTTTCCGAGGTGGAACTGTCGTTGCAGAAGGAACTCCAGAAGATGTAGCAAAGGTGAGCGCTAGTTACACAGGGCAGTTCTTAGCTGAAATTTTAAAGACTAATCGAAAAGCTCCTGCGAAGAAGAAGTAATCATGGCCGATCCAGCCAGTTATCGCCCCACTGATATCCCAGAAGAAGCTGGTGTTTATCGTTTCTATAATGGCAGCGACAAAGTTATTTATGTTGGTAAGGCAAAGAATCTAAAGAATCGTTTGAGTTCTTACTTTGGAAGCAATCTTGCTCATAAAACTTATCGCATGGTTCACGAAGCTGTACGGGTGGATTGGACTGTGGTCAACACAGAACTCGAAGCGTTAGCACTGGAATTTTCTTGGATCAAGCAATATCACCCAACCTATAACGTTCAATTCAAGGATGATAAGTCATACCCATATTTAGCCATTTCTATTGCCGATGAATATCCCCGAATTTTTGTCACTCGCAAAGAGAAGCGTCCAGGTCTGAAGTATTTTGGACCATATACGAATGCGTGGGCTCTGCGAAACACTTTCGATATTTTGTTAAAGGTCTTTCCTGTTCGCTCCTGCACAGCAGGGAATTTTCAACGTGCTCAAAAAAGTAAGCGTCAGTGCTTATTGGGCGATATCGGAAAATGCGCTGCTCCATGTGTTGGATGGGTATCTCCAGAAGAGCATAGGCAAATTGTTCATAAATTGGATGCATTCATGGAAGCAGGTATGCAGGATTTACTTCCGGCGCTGCAATCTGAAATGGAACTAGCATCTTCACGTGAAGAGTTCGAAAGAGCCGCACGAATTAGGGATCAAATCGAATCATTTGAAAAGGCACAACGCTCCACGCAAGGAAATCTTTCAGATGAGTTAGATGGTGATTTCATTGCTATACATGAAGAGGGTCTTCATGCCGCGGGTTCCATTTTCATGTTGCGCCGAGGTTCTATCAAAGGTTCTCGCTCGTGGATTGTTAATCAAGAACTTGCCCTTGAAGGCGATGATCAATGGGCTTCATTACTCTTTTCAATTTATGGGGGAGAAAGCACAGAGATACCCTCCACAATCTTTTTAAATTCAGAACCCGCCGATACACAGGCGCTTGAGCAATGGCTCTCCTCTCTTTCTCAATCGAAAGTAACTCTGAAGGTTCCGCAACGTGGTGACAAAGTAGAACTGCTGGAAACCGTGAAGAGAAATGCCCACTATGCCCTTGTGCAGTTCATGAGCAAGAGAGCAAGTGACGCCGCTGTTTCAGGTAAAGCTCTGCTCGAAATTGAAGAAGAACTTAGCTTGGCAAAGACGCCGCTGCGAATTGAATGTTTCGATATTTCCAATATTTCAGGGACATCCGTTGTGGCTTCAATGGTTGTCTTCGAAGATGGCATCGCCAAGAAGAGTGAATATCGTCGATTCATTATCGATACAACAGAAGGTTTTGATGACACCCGTGCAATGCACCAAGTGATTACACGAAGACTCAAGAGATTACTCAATGATCGCGTAGTCAATAGTGCTGAAATCATTGAAGCCGGCGGGAAGCCAAGCAAATTTGCCTACCCTCCGCAGTTAATTGTTGTAGATGGAGGCGCTCCACAAGTTAGCGCAGCGCAACGCGCAATGAATGAATTAGGAATTTCCGACATCGCGCTATGTGGTTTAGCCAAACGATTGGAAGAAGTGTGGGTTCCCGAGCAATCAGATCCAATAATTCTGCCGCGCACAAGCGAAGGACTCTATTTGCTTCAAAGAATTCGAGATGAAGCCCATAGATTCGCAATATCTTTCCATCGCTCTAGACGTTCTAAAGTGATGCTTGAATCAATTCTGGATGAGATTGAACAGCTTGGCCCAAGTCGAAGAAATGCTTTATTAGAACGCTTCGGATCCGTAGCCGCTCTTAAGAAAGCAAGTGTTGAAGATATTGCAATGACCCCTGGAATCGGCGAGAAGATAGCGCAGATAGTTTTTGAATTTTTGGCGCTCAGCAGCACATCGAAAATTGATATGGCTACGGGCGTTATTGAAGATGCTTGACAGGTAGGTCAAGATAGAGACATGAACCAAGAAGTTTTAATTCTGACAGGAATGTCTGGTGCAGGTCGCTCAACTGTTGCGCATGCACTTGAAGATCTTGGTTGGTATGTCGTTGATAACCTGCCGCCATCACTTCTCTCTGATTTGATTAAGCAAGGCGATAAATCAGAAATTAAATCACTAGCTGTGGTTGTAGATGTTCGAGGTGGAAAATTTTTCGATGAGCTAGCCTCTTCGTTGGTTGAGTTAAAAAAATCAGGCGCGAATTTCCGTGTGGCATTCTTGGACGCATCCGACCAAGCATTGGTGCAACGTTTTGAATCTACAAGACGCCCTCATCCTTTGCAGGGTAAAGGTCGAATAGTTGATGGAATCGCTGCGGAGCGTGAGAAACTTCAAGAACTTTTATCCCAGGCTGATGTTGTGATTGATACATCCAATTTGAATGTGCACCAATTAGAAAAACGAACCACTGAGATTTTCGCTCAGGGATTAACACAATCTGTCCGGGTAAATGTTCTTTCATTTGGATACAAATACGGAATTCCAGTAGATGCAGATTTAGTACTTGACTGTCGCTTCATACCCAATCCACATTGGATTCCAGAGTTGCGCCCACTGACAGGTTTGGATGACAAAGTTAAAAACAACGTTCTGTCCAATGCCGGTGTCGCTGAATTTGTTCAATCATACGTCTCAGTGATCAATCAGATGCTGCCTGGATATTTGCGTGAAGGAAAGAAATACCTCACCGTTGCAATTGGATGTACTGGTGGAAGACATCGCAGCGTATCTGTGGCGCGCGAGATTTCTTCTGCTTTAGAAGGAGAACGAGATGGATTTACGGTCAGTGCACACGCATCTCACCGAGATGTAGGACGGGAATGAGTTCTGATAAAAATCCTCGCGTGATTTGTTTGGGTGGAGGACACGGGTTAGCAGCGACATTATCTGCGGTAAGGAAAATAACTTCTGAAATTACTGCAATAGTCACCGTTGCAGATAATGGTGGGTCAAGCGGTCGTCTTCGAGAAGAATTTCCCATATTTCCGCCTGGAGATTTAAGAATGGCGTTAGCGGCATTATGTGCAGATGATCAATGGGGTAGAAGTTGGGCAGATATTTTGCAATATCGATTTACAAGTAACGGTCCACTCGATGGGCACGCAGTAGGAAATCTTCTATTAGCTGCGTTATGGGACCGAGACGTTGATCCGGTACAAGGTTTAGATCGAGTGGCTGAACTATTAAAAGTTGTTGGCAGAGTTCTGCCAATGGCTAGTGTTCCCTTAGATATTGAAGCTACGTTTGACGATGCCGGAACACTGCATCATGTCCGAGGTCAGGTAGAAGTTGCTACCGCACGCGGAATGTTGAAATCCCTACATTTAGTTCCTGAAAACCCAACAGCGCTACCGTCTGCTTTGAAAGCGATAGATGAAGCGCAGTGGGTAACAATTGGTCCCGGTTCATGGTTTTCTAGTGTTCTGCCACATTTTTTGGTTCGAGAGCAGTTAAATGCTCTAGAGAAAAGTTCAGCGAAAAAAATTGTCATTCTCAATCTTGATTCGCATCCGGAAGCCCAAGCGGATGAATTTGCAGGATATACACCAATGCAACATCTAGAAATGCTTCGTGAATATGCACCCACAATGACAATCGATCACGTCGTGGTGGATGAATTTGAATTAGGCGATAGCCAAAGCCTTCAACTTCTTGTTGAGAGTTTAGGGGGCGTATTACACGTTGCAGATCTACGGAAATCTCCGGGCAGTCTGCATCATGATGTTGAAAAATTAATTTCTGTTTTGAGCCACATCATGGGCCAATCTTTGGTTGGATAAGCACATGGCAATGACATCAGCAGTAAAAGATGAGCTCAGTCGCTTGGCAATTACCAAGCCTTGCTGCAGAAAAGCCGAAGTTTCATCCCTCCTTCGTTTCGCCGGGGGCTTGCATATAGCTGCAGGCAAAATTGTTATTGAAGTAGAACTGGATACAGCACAGAGTGCTCGACGTCTACGAAAAGATATTTCAGATATATACGGTCACGAAAGTGATTTAGCGGTTTTGTCATCAAGTGGTTTGCGAAAAGGTTCACGTTATGTTGTTCGTGTTATTAATGAGGGCGAAGCGCTAGCCCGTCAAACAGGTTTGGTAGATGCAAATTCCCGACCTGTTAGAGGATTGCCACCACAAGTTGTGTCAGCCGCTATTTGTGATTCTGAAGCAGCATGGCGCGGCGCATTCATCGCTCATGGTTCACTTACTGAGCCAGGTCGTTCGTCTTCACTTGAAATTACATGCCCTGGACCAGAGGCGGCGCTTGCATTGGTTGGCGCAGCACGACGTTTGGGTATTGTTGCAAAAGCTCGCGAAGTTCGTGGAGTTGATCGAGTGGTCATTAGAGATGGTGATGCCATCGGCGTATTGCTCACTCGTTTAGGCGCCCACGAAAGTGTTCTGGCTTGGGAAGAACGCCGCATGCGCCGAGAAGTTCGCGCGACCGCTAATCGTTTAGCAAATTTTGATGATGCAAACTTACGTCGTTCTGCTCGTGCAGCGGTTGCGGCTTCTGCTCGAGTTTCGCGTGCAATGGAAATTCTTGGACCAACAATCCCAGATCACTTAAAAGAAGCGGGGGAGTTGAGAATTAGTCATGGTCAAGCAAGTTTAGAAGAACTAGGTTCTCTCGCTGTTCCGCCAATGACTAAGGATGCAATTGCTGGAAGAATTCGTCGTTTACTAGCGATGGCCGATAAGCGTGCGGCAGATCTGGGAATTCCAGATACTGAAGCTGGCTTATCGCCAGATTTGTTGAACTAATTACGCACGAGAATCTCGTTTTGATTCTCTACTTTTAAGTAATAACGCACTCCTGATAGAGTTCCTCCATACCCCAGCGTTGTGGTGCATTTGGTCCATTTCTGCACGGACCGCCTTAACTGGTCCCTAGTTAGACCCAAGACAAGCGAGGATTACAGATGATTAACGTTGGAATTAATGGATTTGGTCGCATCGGCAGAAACTTCTTTCGCGCAAGCCTGACAAATCCGAACATCAATATTGTTGGAATAAATGACCTCACAGATAACGCAACACTGGCTCATCTGTTGAAGTACGACTCAATTCTTGGTCGTCTGGGTTTAGAGGTTTCGCATACTGCCGACACTCTTACTGTGGGTGGAAAAGTAATCAAGGTGTTCGCAGAGCGCGATCCTGCAAATCTTCCATGGAAGTCAGTTGGCGCTGATGTCGTAGTCGAATCAACAGGAATCTTCACTAAGGCAGCAGATGCGCAAAAGCACATTACAGCTGGAGCGAAAAAGGTGATCATCTCGGCGCCAGCAACTGATGAAGACATCACAATTGTTATGGGCGTTAACCACGAAAAGTACGACCCAGCTTCACACAACATCATCTCTAATGCTTCTTGTACAACAAACTGCTTAGCTCCTATGGCTAAAGTTCTCAACGATAACTTCGGAATCGTCCGCGGCTTGATGACAACAGTTCATGCCTACACAAATGATCAGGTTATTTTGGATTTCCCACACAAAGATCTACGTCGTGCACGAGCTGCTGCAACAAATATCATTCCAACTTCTACAGGTGCCGCTAAGGCAATCAGCCTTGTTCTTCCAGAACTCAAGGGCAAGCTTGATGGGTATGCACTTCGAGTCCCAGTTCCAACTGGTTCGGTAGTAGATCTTTCAGTAGAACTCTCCAAAGAAGTTAGCGCCGCAGACATCAATGCTGCTCTGAAGAAGGGTGCTGAAGGTCCGCTCAAGGGCTTCATGACCTACACAGAAGATCCAATTGTTTCATCCGACATTGTTACTGATCCTTCTTCATGCATTGTTGATGCAGGACTCACTAAGGTAATTGGAACAACTGCAAAGGTCGTTGGTTGGTATGACAACGAGTGGGGATATTCGAACCGCTTAGTTGATCTCATTACGTACGTTGGTAAAACGCTGTAATGAATTCACTTGCTTCACTTGATGTGGCAGGTAAGCGTGTTTTTCTTCGGTGTGATTTAAACGTTCCTCTTAAGAACGGTGAAATTACTGACGATGGTCGCATTCGCGCTTCCTTGCCAACCATTTTAAATCTCTTGGAACGTGGCGCTTCAATTGTTATTGGCGCTCATCTTGGACGACCAAAAGGTGAAGTAAAGCCAGAACTCTCGTTACAACCAGTTTCAAAACGTCTGTCAGAACTTTTAGGTCAATCCGTTGACTTTATTACCCAGGGCTCGGCAAAAATCCTTCTTCTAGAAAATTTACGATTCAATGCCGCGGAAACAAGTAAAGATGATTTAGAACGAAGTGCTTTTGCAAAAGAATTGGCTCAATACGCAGATGTGTATGTTGGTGATGGTTTTGGTGCTGTACATCGCAAACACGCTTCTGTTTATGATCTACCCTCATTAATGCCAAGTGCTCCAGGATTTCTCATTCAAGCTGAAGTAGAAATTCTTAAGAAACTAACACAATCACCTGAACGACCATATGGCGTAGTTCTCGGTGGGGCAAAAGTTTCTGACAAAATTGGCGTAATTTCTAATTTACTCTCGAAGGTAGATGTTATGGCCATCGGCGGGGGAATGGTTTTCACGTTCCTTGCTGCTACCGGAAAAGAAATTGGATCTTCATTAGTCGAGAAAGATTTAATCCCAACCGTGAAAGAAATTATTGAAACAGCTCGAAATAAAGGCATCACACTCGTGCTGCCAACGGACATTGTTATTGCTCCGGAGTTTAAACAAGAAGCAACACCAACCTTGGTGTCTGCTAATGAAATGCCAGCGGATCAAATGGGCTTGGATATTGGTCCTGAATCTGCAGCAACGTTTGCCAGTGAGATTAAGAAATGTAAAACTGTATTTTGGAATGGTCCGATGGGGGTCTTTGAATTTCCAAACTTTGCTCACGGAACCAAAGTTGTTGCGCAAGCGCTCACTGAAGTGAATGGGATTGCAGTTGTCGGCGGGGGAGATTCTGCAGCAGCTGTTCGGGCGCTAGGCTTTAACGATTCCGACTTCGGTTACATCTCAACTGGAGGCGGAGCATCTCTTGAATACCTCGAAGGAAAAGTTCTTCCTGGCTTACAGGCTCTTGGACTCTGAATTCACTAAACATAAGGATGGTTGTTCTACATGCGTAAACCTTTAATGGCCGGCAATTGGAAGATGAATCTCAATCACCTTGAAGCCATTGCTGTTGCGCAGAAACTTGTTTACAGTCTCGATGATAAAGATTACGACGCTGTAGATGTCGCCATCATTCCTCCATTTACAGATATTCGATCCATTCAGACTCTTGTCGACGGTGATCGCCTCAGACTTCTCTACGGGGCTCAAGATTTGTCTCCTGAAGCAAGTGGTGCGTTTACGGGAGATATCTCAGGTTCTATGTTGGCAAAACTCGGATGCACATTCGTGGTTATCGGCCATAGCGAACGACGAGCAATTCATAATGAAGATGATGCTCTTGTAAATCGCAAAATCAAAGCAGCGCTAGCGAATGAATTAACTCCTATTTTTTGTGTTGGTGAAGAGTTATCTGTTCGCGAAGCAGGTACTCATGTAAGCCACGTTGTTAGACAAATCCGTGCCGGTCTAGAAGGTTTTCACAAACCAGAACTTAAGAAAATTGTTATCGCTTACGAACCAGTGTGGGCGATTGGTACAGGTAAAACGGCAACACCAGAAGATGCCGAAGAAGTGTGCGCCGCTATTCGCGAAGAAATAGAATCCATAGGAAGCGCAGAAATTGCCGCCAATATGCGCATCCTTTACGGGGGTTCCGTTAAGTCTTCTAATATCGTTGAGATTATGAAGAAAGAGAATGTAGATGGGGCTTTGATTGGTGGGGCTAGTTTGGACGCTGAAGAATTGGCCAAAATAGCGAAGTTCCACGCTGCCTCATAAGTAGGTAGCAAGCTCTTTTAGCAGGTATCCTTATCCACCTGCCCACAGTTTCGGGCTACAGAGCAGAACGAGGAGTTCATTTTCCGTGAAATTAGCACTCTCAATAATTCTGGTTATTACCAGCGTCTTAATGATTCTTCTTGTACTTCTTCATAAAGGAAAAGGCGCGGGCCTCTCTGATCTATTTGGTGGTGGAATCTCATCAAACTACGGTGGATCTTCAGTGGTGGAACGCAATCTAGATCGCATCACAATCGTTGTCGGTGGCCTGTGGTTCGCAGGTGTTGTTGCTTTGAGTTTGGTTCTTAAATAATTTTTTTGATAGCTAATCGATAGGAGCAATACATGGCAAGTGCAATTCGTGGAAGTCGCGTCGGTGCGGGCCCAATGGGTGAAGCTGAGCGCGGTGAAGCGATTGCTCGTTCCCATGTTTCTTATTGGTGCTCAAATGGCCACGAAGTTCGTCCGTCATTTGCTGAAGAAGAAAGCGTTGTAATTCCCGCTGAATGGGATTGCCCTAAGTGCGGATTTCCAGCTGGTCGAGATAAAGCTAACCCGCCTAGTCCAATCAAGAATGAACCTTACAAAACTCACTTGGCTTACGTAAAAGAGCGCCGCAGCGATGCAGAAGGCGCGAAAATTCTTGACGAAGCACTACGCAAATTGCGCGGGGATGACTAAAGCCTTTTAGCTATTTCAAGGAGTTGTTTTATTCCTTCCGGACGATTCAATAAGTGCAATCGCATCGTTTTAAGACCGCGTTTCTCTAGTGCATTCTGATCGCCAATAGCTTGAGCCATAATGAGAGTTCCAAAGCTGAATTTCTTACCCGGAATTTCATAATCTTTTTCAAAACCTGCAGTTATCTGCAGAAACGATCCATTGCTCTGGCCGCCTTTGTGAAACTGGCCCGTGGAGTGTAAGAAACGCGGACCCCATCCAAAAGTTACTGGTTTACCAATTTTTGAGGCGATGATGTTTCTCAGTGTTTTGATCTGCGAATCATCGTGCCTATCCAAATATGCCATAACGCTTAAATAACCGTCGTTATCAACTGATTGAAGAAATGATGAAATCAACTGTTGAATATCAGTAGAGTCTTTGAAAAAAGCAATGGAACCATCTATTCCTTTATTGCCAAGTGGTGGCAAAGAGTTTCTCCATTGCTCAAGTAATTCTCCGCTAGCCAACTTAGATTCTTGAACATTTGGTTGGTTAAAAGGATCAATAGATAACCCGGCAGCTATTAACGCCGTAACCCACTGCCAGAAGAAAAATTGAGATCCGAGGTCTCCTCGTACGACCAAGTCCGTGTTGCCGTTGAAAGATATAGATAAGTGTTTTCCTGCGACAAGATCTGATGAGCGATCTAGAACTATTGGTAATCGTCCAAGATTGTTTTTTCCTGTGGATTCCGCAACTAATTGTTCAATCCAATCGGAAAGACCTGGCATACCTGAGTTTTCATCTGAGATGGACAAATACTGTTCTGTACCAGTGATGATCGCATATGCCGCAAGCAGAGCTGGTGTTGCATCAGAAATAAGGTAATCCTTGGTATCAGCCGCGCTATCCAAAATTACCGAAACATCTATACCAATGAGAGCAGCAGGAACTAAACCAAAGGCACCAAGAACGCTAAACCTGCCACCAACGTTGGGATTAGCATTAACAACAGTAAGTCCAACTTCACGTGAAGCAATATCTAAAGGCGATGTTGGATCAGTCACAATAATCATGTGGTCAGCTTTGTTTAAACCGGCTTTTTCAAAACAACCTTCGAAAAAACTCTTTTGACTAGCTGTTTCAATAGTTGAACCTGATTTTGAACCAACGATTACGAGAGTTTTGCTCCAATCGGAAGTGAGCGAATGAGAAACATAGTTTGGGTCAGTGGAATCAAGTACAAAGAGCTCTTTACCAAAGGTATGAGCGATAACTTCTGGTCCCAATGAAGAACCACCCATTCCACAGAGGATTACATTCGTTAGATGTTTATGTTTGGCGAAGAGGGAATCTAATTGGGCCAAGAGAGCACGAGATTCTGTGGGTAGATCTAACCAATCCATACGGATGCTTGCTTCAGCAGCAGCCTCGGAACCCCAAATAGCGTTCTCTTTGTTTATTAGTCGTCGGTGAGCATCGTGGAGTTTTTTATACAACTGCGATTCTTTGTTAACTTCATTCTTGTAATGAACTTCAATCATGCACTACGTACCTTATCGACATCATCGAGAAGGGCTTGCCAAGCTTTAGAGAATGATGCAACCCCATCTACTTCCAAAGTATCTGTAATTGAATTGAGCGACACTCCAGTATTCACAAGTTGGGCCATAACTATGTGAGATTTTTCGATTGCTGGCGTGATTGTGTTTCCATGAAATGTTCCATGATCTAGGACAGCATCTAATGTTGATTGCGGCATTGTATTCACAGTGTGAGGAGCAACAAGTTCCATTACGTAACGGGTGTCATCGTAAGCTGGATCTTTTACTCCGGTAGAAGCCCACAATGCACGTTGCATATGCGCACCCGCAGCTTGTAATTTCCCCCAACGGGCCGAAGCAGATTTAGTGAGAAATAGTTCGTACGCAAGTACGGCATTTGCAATTGCTGCTTGTCCAAGTAGGGCCAAGCTTTCTGCGGTGTTTATCTTTTTTAGCACTTGATCTACAGCAGTGTCGATTCGACTGATGAAGAATGAAGCCACGCTGTGAATTTGGGAGACATCATTGCCTCGTTTAGTAGCCTCTTCAACGCCAGCAATAAAAGCGTCAATTACCTCTTCGTATCTTTGGCAAGAAAAAATCAACGTGACATTTACACTTATTCCGCTTGCAATCAACTCAGTGATTGCTGGTAACCCAGCCAATGTTGCAGGAACTTTAATCATCAGATTTGGACGATTAACTAGAGCCCATAATTCTTTACCTTCGTTAATCGTTCTTTGGGTTTCATGGGCTAAACGTGGATCGACTTCAATGCTGACTCGACCATCTATTCCAGCAGTTTTCGTATGGATCTCTGAAAATAAATCACAGGCTTGCCGAACATCATCTGTTGTTAGTTTCTTGACGATCTCCTCGGGGGATTGTGTTTTCATTGCAGCGATATCAGATGCGTAATCCACAGATCCGGTAATTGCTGAGTTAAAGATGCTTGGGTTGGTTGTAACTCCAACTACTCCAGAGTTCTTTATCCGTGACGGAAGGCTTAAAGCATCTGTACCGGTTATCTTTGCCCGTGAAAGATCATCAAGCCAAATAGATGTTCCTGCTTGAGCAATGTCGTGTGAGATCATTTGAGAACTCTCTTCGCGGTAGCAACAACGTTATCAACATTGAATCCAAACTCCTTGAAAAGAATATTGGCACCCGCAGAAGCTCCGTAGTGTTCAAGGGAAATGCTCGCACCGCCATCACCAACATACTCGCGCCAACCTTGTGCGATACCTGCTTCGATGCTTACGCGGGCTTTGACGGATGGGGGGAGTACCTGATCTTTATATGCTTGAGTTTGTTCGTTGAACCATTCAAAGCACGGAACGCTGACGACGCGTGTTGGGACTCCAGACTCTTCTAGAATTTGCGCACTTTCTACAGCAAGTGCAACTTCAGAACCAGTTGCCATCAAAATCAACTGTGGTGTTGTGCTGGCTTCTTTAAGAATGTAAGCACCTTTGGATACTCCGTCCAGTGAACCAAATTCGGAACGGTCAAAGACAGGCAAATTTTGTCGTGAAAGCAAAATTCCCGATGCTTTGCGTCCTTGAATAATCTTTTTCCATGCAGCAGCTACTTCATTGGCATCGGCAGGTCTAATCACATCGAAATCAGGAATAGCTCTGAGAGCTGCAAAGTGTTCTACAGGTTGATGTGTTGGACCGTCTTCGCCTAATCCAATCGAATCATGAGTCCATACAAAAATAGATGGTAATTTCATCAAAGCAGCTAGGCGCACAGCAGGCCGCATGTAATCACTAAAAACAGCGAAAGTTCCACCAAATGATTTTGTTAAACCACTGAGTGCTATTCCATTAAGAATTGATCCCATCGCATGTTCTCTAATACCAAAGTGAATGAGTCGACCGTAAGGATTGGCGCCCTTCATTGCACTAGTTGCAGGAAGGAAGGATCCGCCACCTTCAATAGTGGTGTTATTGCTTTCAGCTAGGTCGGCAGAGCCTCCCCACATCTCTGGGAGTTTTTTCGCTAGGGCGTTTATAACATCGCCAGATGCTTTACGAGTAGCAACATCTTTCCCGGCTTCAAAGCTAGGTACTAATGAATCCCAATCAGTAGGAAGTTCATTAGCAATAATTCTAGCCAAAAGATTTGCGCGTTCTGGTTCAGCATTTTTCCATGTTTCGAATTTAGTGTTCCAAGAGTTATGTGATGCGGCTCCGCGTTGTTTAACAAGGCGCGCATGGTTAAGAAGTTCTTCAGGAAAAGCGAAGTGTTCGTCGGGGTTGAGTCCTAGCGCTTTTTTAGTTGCTGCGATTTCTTCGGCTCCCAAAGCTGATCCGTGTGATTTAGAAGTTCCTTGTGCATTAGGTGCAGGCCACGCAATAACTGTTTTCAAACGTATAAGTGTTGGTTGTTTTAGATTGCCACTTGCGGAACTCATTGCTTTATCTAGATTTACCAAATCAACATCGCCGTTAGGTAACGCTGCTACTTCAATAACTTCCCAACCATAGGCGCGATATCGTGCTGAAACATCTTCTGTGAATGCGACATGGGTGTCACCTTCAATGGATATTCGGTTATCGTCGTAGATAACATTCAAATTACCCAATGATTGAGTACCCGCAAACGAGGCAGCTTCGCTGCTCACGCCTTCTTGTAAATCACCATCTGAGCAAATCACCCATACTTTATGATCGAATAACGAAGTTCCATTAGTAGTTTCTGGATCAAATAAACCACGCTCATATCGAGCAGCCATCGCCATTCCTACTGCCGTAGAAACTCCTTGTCCGAGTGGTCCTGTAGTCATTTCAACACCTGCAGTATGTCCATACTCAGGATGTCCGGGAGTTAAAGAACCCCACGTACGAAACTCCTGTAAATCTTTTAATTCCAATCCGTATCCACTCAAAAACAACTGGGTGTAAAGAGTCATAGAGGAATGTCCGCAAGAGAGAATAAATCGATCTCTGCCTATCCACTGCGGGTCACTCGGATCGTGAACGAGATGGCGCTGAAAGAGCAAATATGCAACCGGTGCGAGTGACATAGCTGTTCCTGGGTGGCCATTACCCACCTTTTGAACCGCATCCATAGCTAATGCTCGTGCATGCGAAATAACTAAATCGTCTTCCGCGCTCCAATTGGTAATAGTGCTCATGTGATTAGTTCACTTTCTTAGGTTGTCTTGAAACGGATAGCCAAACTTTCCATGCACATATCCACACCAATGTGGAACCGAGCATGTGAAGAGCAACAATAACTTCTGGTAATCCAAGAAAATATTGGATGTAACCAATAGCTCCTTGAAGTAGTGAAATTATGAAGAAAAATTTGAGTAAACGCTTTGCGTCCGCTGGTGTTGTAGATGAGATTAGGTATGCCAGAGAAATTCCAAACAAGGCGATTACTAAATCAGCGTGTAACCATGCAACATTTCGAACTTCGAAACCAAAACGAGGAGATGCGACATCTCCTGCATGCGGACCGGATCCTGTAACAACGGTTCCAACCACAATCACAACAAAAGTCAAGAGAACATGTGAGCGCGCAAGAAGATGCAACGTACTTTTCTCTAATTTCTTCCATTCATATTCACTCTGTGCCTTAGATAAGAGCGATTGTGCACCGGCAATGAGAATTATCGAAAGGATAAAATGCGCTGCAACTGTTGCAGGATGCAGATCCAAGAGAACTGTGATGCCACCCAATATTGCTTGACCGAAGATTCCTGCGAATTGACCAAGAACTAATAATCGTAAATCTCTACGTTTGCTAATTAACACTGCAAGAATGGATAATGCACAAGCAAGAACTAGAGCAAAAGTTAACAAACGATTTCCAAATTCAATCCATGATTTAAAGCCTTCGATTTGTCCCTCAACTGGCGTATATGAATCCTCAGTACATTCTGGCCATGTCGGACAACCCAAACCTGATCCAGTAAGGCGAACAATCCCGCCTGTAAGAACAATGCCTGTTTGAAAAATGAGAAGGACTCGAATGATTGCCACTAACCATTTGTTGGCAAAATCAGTCATAGACGTAGCCTAGATTGGCCTGGCATTCGAGCGAGGACATTTTGCCTGCGCGCCTCGAGTGGTAAGAATCATTGATTTAAGACACAATACTGTTGTGAAATTAGCAACGGCCCCAGTAGCCACAGATGACATCCGAACCCGTGATGCTGTGGCACGCTCAATTCTAGAAAGCGGACCATCTACTGCTGCTGCTCTTTCTGAAAAATTAGGCTTCACTCCAGCTGGTATTCGCCGCCACCTTGATGCCCTAGTAGCTGATGGTGTTCTAGAAGCACGAGAGCCTCATGCTGCTCTTGTACGTGGTCGCGGTCGTCCTTCAAAAGTTTTTGTAATGACAGATAACGGACGAGAAAAATTTGAACATTCTTACGACGATCTGGCAGTTGCAGCCTTGAAATTCATGTCTGCACAAGTGGGAGAGCAGAGCATTAAGGCTTTCGCAGATTCCAGAGCAGATGACATTATTAAGAAAGCATCGACATCGATGGCAAAGCGATCACATAAGAGTGAAGCTCTCGCAACTTTTCTCTCAGACCAGGGTTATGCAGCCAGTGTTGCTGTGAAAACGCATGGCGAAGAAATCTGTCAACACCATTGTCCTATCGCGCACGTAGCTGCTGAATTTCCCCAATTGTGCGAAGCTGAAACGCGCGCATTCTCTGAACTACTTGGAACGCACGTACAACGTTTAGCCACGATCGCTCACGGTGATGGTGTCTGTACAACTTTTATTCCGAAATCTGCAACTTCATCAACAACTAAGAGAGGCCGCTCATGACAATCGCGCATCCAGAACTAGAAGGCATTGGCAATTACGAGTACGGCTGGTCAGATAAGAACGAAACCAGCGATAACGCTAAGCGTGGAATCAATGAAGACGTTGTGCGCGACATATCTGCGAAGAAATCTGAACCACAATGGATGTTGGATTTGCGTCTTAAAGGTCTGTCTCTATTCGAGAAAAAGCCTATGCCAACATGGGGCTCAGATTTGTCAGGAATTTTCTTCGACACAATTAAGTACTTTGTCCGTTCAACGGAGAAACAAGCACAGACATGGGAAGACCTTCCAGATGATATTAAGAATACGTACGATCGTTTAGGTATTCCAGAAGCTGAAAAGCAACGCCTCGTTTCAGGTGTCGCTGCGCAGTACGAATCTGAAGTTGTTTATCACTCAATCCGTGAAGATCTAGAAGCACAAGGCGTAATCTTCTTGGATACTGATTCAGGACTTCGTGAGCACCCTGAATTATTCAAAGAATATTTCGGAACTGTAATTCCTGTTGGAGATAATAAGTTCGCGGCTTTAAATACATCCGTGTGGTCTGGTGGATCATTTATCTACGTACCTAAAGGCGTACACGTAGATATTCCACTGCAGGCATATTTCCGCATCAATACAGAAAATATGGGTCAGTTTGAGCGCACATTAATTATCGCTGATGAAGATTCATACATTCATTATGTTGAAGGTTGTACTGCTCCAATTTATAAATCAGATTCTCTGCACTCTGCTGTTGTGGAAATCATCGTTAAAAAGGGCGCACGTGTGCGTTATACAACGATTCAAAACTGGTCTAACAATGTTTACAACTTGGTTACCAAGCGTGCTACATGCGCTGAAGGTGCAACCATGGAATGGGTCGATGGAAACATTGGTTCAAAGGTAACCATGAAGTACCCAGCAATTTTCTTGATGGGTCCACACGCTAAGGGTGAAACACTCTCTCTTGCTTTCGCTGGAGAAGGACAACACCAAGATTCCGGCGCAAAGATGGTTCACGCAGCTCCTTACACATCTTCAACTGTGATTTCTAAATCAGTTGCTCGTGGCGGAGGTCGTACTTCCTACCGTGGGTTGGTTCAAATTCAAGAAGGTGCTCATCATTCAAAGAGCACAGTTAAGTGCGATGCACTTTTGGTTGACACTATCTCTCGTTCAGATACATATCCATATGTTGATGTGCGTGAAGATGATGTATCTATGGGTCACGAAGCCACAGTTTCCAAGGTTAGCGATGATCAATTGTTCTATTTGATGTCACGCGGATTAACTGAAGATGAAGCGATGGCAATGATTGTTCGTGGATTCATCGAACCAATCGCACGAGAACTTCCTATGGAGTATGCCCTCGAACTTAACCGTTTGATTGAACTTCAAATGGAAGGTGCTGTTGGTTAATGAGCGTCCTTACATCAAATATTTTAGTTCCTCACGGTAGGGAAGAGGCGTGGCGATTCACACCTCTTAACCGCTTAAAGGGATTACACGACGGGACTGCAGCTATTGCTACTCATCGTTCACTTTCACTCAAATCAGGACCTGTTCCTGGTGTCACTTTCGAGAGAATCTCACGCGAATTACTCCCATCTTTGAGTACTACAGATGACGCGATCATGAATCGTGTTCGTGAATTTTCTTCAGATGTAGCGGTTCTAAAAATTGCTGCAAATTCAGAACTAAGTGAACCGATTCATCTGAATAGAGAATCTTTTGATTTGTCGTCAGCCGAATATTCCCGGGTTTTGATTCATGTTGGTTCGAATGCTCGCGCAACTGTGATCGCCTCAAATACAGGTAATACGTTGCTTGCAGAAGAGATCGAATTCAAAGTTGAATCAGGAGCAACGCTTACCTTCGTAACTTTGCAGGAATGGGATTCGCAGACAGTTCATGTAGCAAAACACCACGCAATCGTGGACAAAGATGCAATCTTCAAATCAATTACAGTCACGATCGGTGGTTCAGTTGTGCGATTGCTGCCAACTGTTGAATTCACTGGCCCTGGAGCAGACGCTGAGTTGTTGGGTGTTTATTTTGCGACTAGCGGTCAATTCTTTGAGCATAGAATTTTTGTAGATCATTGCGTTCCACAAGCTAAATCGCGTGTGAATTACAAAGGTGCTCTCTCTGGCGATAAAGCTCATACAGTGTGGATTGGCGATGTATTTATTCGTGCTAATGCCGAAGGAACAGACACATACGAGCTCAACAGAAACCTTCTATTAACTGATGGTGCTCGCGCTGATTCCGTTCCTAATCTGGAAATCGAAACTGGAGAAATTGTGGGCGCGGGCCACGCAAGCACAACGGGTCGCTTCGACGACGAACAACTCTTTTACTTGATGTCTCGAGGAATTTCGATTGAAGATGCTCGCCGTTTAGTCGTGCGAGGTTTTTTCAGCGAAATTATTAGTGAAATCTCTGACGCTGGCATACAAGATCGCTTAATGGATCGTATTGATTCCGAGCTGATCAAGGTGGGTGCATGAAATGACAACCATTAAGTTTTCGTCTATGCAAGATCGAAAACCAGTCAAAGTCAACGTAAATGGTGAAGATGTTTGCCTTACACGTATCGGGGATGAAGTTTTCGCTATTGGCGATGTTTGTACTCACTCAGATGCGTCTCTATCTGAAGGCGACGTTACTGATTACAAAATCGAGTGCTGGCTACATGGCGCAGAATTTGATTTACGTACAGGCGAGGCGCTCACACTGCCAGCCAACATCCCTGCCAAGACGTACCCAGTAAATATTGTTGATGATGTTGTAGAAGTTCAAGTTAATTAAGTATTAGACCAACCCACAGACGAGAGATAACAGGTAAAAATGAGCACATTAGAGATTCGTAATCTTCAGGTTTCAGTAGATACAGAAAATGGCGCAGTTGAAATTCTAAAAGGTGTTGATCTAACTATTAAGTCTGGTGAAACACACGCAATCATGGGACCCAACGGTTCAGGTAAATCGACCCTTGCGTATTCGATAGCAGGCCATCCTAAATACACAATCACCGGTGGATCAGTAACTTTAGATGGTGCAGACGTTCTTGAGATGAGCGTTGATGAACGTGCAAAGGCCGGGTTATTCCTCGCGATGCAGTATCCGGTAGAAGTTCCTGGTGTTTCTGTATCAAACTTCCTTCGCACAGCAGCAACTGCATTGCGTGGTGAAGCGCCAAAACTCCGTACGTGGGTAACAGAGGTAAAAGAAGCAATGGACGCACTCTCAATTGATCCAAGTTTTGCTCAGAGAAACGTGAATGAAGGTTTCTCTGGTGGCGAAAAAAAGCGTCACGAGATCATGCAACTTGAGTTACTGAAGCCAAAAATTGCCATTCTTGATGAAACAGACTCAGGTTTAGATGTTGATGCATTACGTATTGTTTCTGAAGGCGTTAACCGCGCCAAGGATGCGAATAATTTGGGAGTACTTCTTATTACTCACTACACGCGAATTCTTCGCTACATTAAACCTGATTTCGTTCATGTGTTTGCTAATGGAAAAGTTGTAGAAGAAGGCGGTCCTGAGTTAGCAGATAAACTCGAAGCTCAGGGGTATGCCGAATACGTCGGTAGCTAAATCTGCTTATGTCACTTGATGTCGCACGAATACGCAAAGACTTTCCAATCTTTACGCGCACTATTCGCGACGGCAAAAAACTTGTGTACTTAGATAGCGGAGCAACTAGCCAAAAACCACAAGTGGTTATAGACGCAGAAGTCGATTTCTACGCAAAACACAATGCGGCCGCACACAGAGGTGCACATCAACTTGCCGAAGAGGCAACTGAAATGTTTGAAGCTTCACGAGAAACAGTTGCATCATTCCTCGGTGCTAAAACTGATGAAATTGTATTTACGAAGAGTGCTACTGAATCCTTAAATCTTCTGGCATACGCCTTTAGTAACGCCGAACCTGGTAGCCAGTTTGCCATAAGTTCTGAGCACTCCATCGTTGTCTCTGAAATGGAACATCACGCAAATTTGATACCTTGGCAACAGCTAGCAAAGAGAAGTGGCGCTGAGCTGAAATGGTTTGGCGTAACTTCTGATGGGCGTTTGGATGAATCAAACATTGATTCATTGATTACTTCTAAGACAAAAATAGTTGCAATTACTCAACAATCAAACGTTCTTGGAACTATAAATAACCTAGAACGCATCATTGAAAAAGCTCATAAATTTGGCGCCATTGTGATTGTTGATGCATGTCAATCTGTTCCGCACCTTCCCGTCGATGTCACCACACTTGGTGCGGATTTCTTAGCTTTTTCAGGACACAAAATATTGGGTCCAACTGGAGTTGGAGTTTTGTGGGGCCGCTACGAATTACTTAATGATTTGCCACCATTCTTGTTTGGTGGATCAATGATTGAAAATGTCACGATGACTGATGCAACCTGGGCAGAGGCGCCACGTAAGTTCGAAGCGGGTGTCCCTAATATGGCTCAAGTTATTGGCTTGGCAGCTGGAATAAAGTATTTACAAAGTATTGGCCTGGATGCTGTTCATGAGCACGAAACAGCGCTGACAGGATATTTGTTAAAAGAATTGAATCAGATTCCTGGTATTGCAGTTGTGGGACCGACAGATATTTCACTTCGCGGAGGAACGGTTTCATTTACTCTTGATGGAGTCCATCCGCATGATCTTGGTCAGTACTTGGATAGTGCAGGTATCGCTGTCCGTACGGGACATCACTGCGCATGGCCGCTTACTCGTGCATTAGGGGTGCCTGCAACTACTAGAGCTTCTCTGTATCTGTATAACGATAATTCGGATATTGACGCACTCATTGCCGCGATTAAAGATGCCAAGAAATATTTTGGCCAATAATGCAATTAGATAATTTGTATCAAGAAGTCATTCTCGATCATTACAAGCATCCTGAGAATAGGGGCCTTGCTACTTCCTATGATGCCCAGGTTCATCACATCAATCCAAGTTGCGGCGACGAAATTACTTTGAATCTAACTTTGCAAGGACAGAAGATTTCAGCAATTTCATGGGATGGCGTTGGTTGTTCTATTTCTCAAGCCAGTGTTTCAATAATGAGTTCTTTGATGATGAATAAAGAGCTCGCTGAGGCGCAGACCATTCTCGATGAATTCGTTGCTTTGATGCAGAGCAAGGGAAGCGGATCGCCAGATGAATCTGTTCTTGAAGATGCTGTGGCTTTTGCAGGAGTTTCTCAATACCCAGCGCGCATTAAATGTGCCTTGTTGGGTTGGATGGCATTTAAAGATGCGTCAGTACAAGCCCAGAAAAAGAACTAAACTAAGCCATAGATAGAAGGGCGCAATATGACAACCAGCGTTGATGATGTAACAGAGGCTATGAAGGATGTAGTCGACCCCGAACTCGGAATTAATGTTGTTGATTTAGGTTTGATTTATGACGTAATGGTTGATGAATCCAATATTGCAGTTCTTAACATGACTCTTACATCTGCGGCATGTCCACTGCAAGATGTTATTGAAGATCAAACTCGTCAGGCATTGGCCGGCATGACAACTGACGTAAAAATCAATTGGGTATGGATGCCACCTTGGGGACCAGATAAAATCTCTGATGATGGTCGAGAACAACTAAGAGCACTGGGATTCACGGTTTAACAATGTCAATGCAAGCAGTTTGGATGACCCACCGGTCAATGACTGCAGATCCTTCGGTAAAGGAACAAAAGCTCAAGGCAGGTACAGTCAAAAGAATTTTTGATTTCGCCAGACCTTATCGAAAATATCTCTCTGTATTTCTCTTCACCGTTGTTATTGATGCATTCTTGGTAGTTGCAACGCCACTAATTCTGCGTAAATTAATTGATGATGGCGTAATTCCTAAAAACGGTCCATTGATTACTGAACTTGCATTCATTGTTGGATTACTTGCAATTGCTGATGCTGTGATGAGCATCGTCGGTCGATGGTTTTCTGCGCGGATAGGCGAAGGATTGATCTACGATTTACGATCTCAAGTTTTTGCACACGTTCAAAAGCAATCCATCGCATTTTTCACACGTACTCAAACAGGTGCCTTAATTTCACGAATTAACTCAGACGTAATTGGTGCGCAACAAGCTTTTACATCATCCCTGTCAGGTGTTTTGAGCAATGTCATTACTTTGATTTTGGTTACAACAACCATGCTCTTTCTTTCATGGCAAATCACACTCGTATCTCTCGTTTTGCTACCAGTTTTCTTAATCCCCACTAAATGGGTGGGTCGAAAGCTCCAAGCTTTAACTAGAGATTCCTTTGATCTCAATGCAGCGATGTCATCGAGAATGACAGAGCGATTCAATGTTTCAGGTGCGATGTTGGTTGCGCTCTACGGAGAACCGGGGCAGGAGAATGAATCTTTTCGTTCAAGAGCACGACGTGTAGCTGATATTGGAATATCAATGGCGATGCTCAATCGAATTTTCTTTATTGCTCTAACAAGTGTTGCAGCAGTAGCCACAGCCTTCGCTTATGGCATCGGAGGCCACTTGGCATTGAAAGGCGCTGTCACAGTTGGAACACTCTTGGCAATAACTGCACTTTTGGCTCGCTTGTACGGACCACTCACCGCACTTTCTAATGTTCGAATTGATGTAATGACTGCACTAGTTTCTTTTGAAAGAGTATTCGAAGTACTAGATCTTCAACCAATGGTTACTGATAAGGCCAATGCAAAAGTACTAGCCAAAAAGATTCCTTCCGTTGAGTTTAAGAACGTGCATTTTTCTTATCCAAAGCCAGAGGAAATATCACTGGCATCACTTGAATCTGCCGCGAAAGAAGAACAGATAGAGAGTGGAGAGATTCTAAAAGGAATTTCCTTCAGCGTTGCATCAGGAACTCTCACAGCAATTGTTGGACCTTCTGGTGCTGGTAAAACAACAATAAGCGCTCTAGTTCCGAGACTGTATGACGTAACTAGCGGAAGTATTGAAGTCGATGGCGTCGATGTTAGAGATTTAACCCTAGATTCTCTGCGTTCAAATATTGGTGTTGTAACTCAAGATGCTCACTTATTCCATGAAAGCATCGCCGATAATCTTCGCTATGCGAAACACGATGCAACTGAGAAAGAGATGCAAGAAGCTTGTCGTGCTGCTCAGATTTGGGATCTTGTTGACTCACTGCCAAACAAGTTCAATACATTAGTTGGCGAACGAGGTCACAGATTATCCGGGGGAGAGAAGCAAAGATTGGCAATTGCGCGCTTACTTCTTAAATCTCCTTCCGTTGTGATTCTAGATGAGGCAACAGCTCACTTGGATTCTGAAAATGAAGCATTGGTGCAACAAGCACTAAAGTCAGCGCTTACTGGAAGAACAAGCATAGTAATTGCTCACCGACTTAGTACAGTAAAAGATGCTGACCAGATAATTGTTTTGGAACACGGTGTGATTGTTCAACGAGGCACACATGAGGAGCTTGTAAATGCTGGCGGGCTTTATTCCGAACTTTATGCTCGACAGGATTTAGGCGGTTTTGCGAATGAGACGTCTACCGTAAATAACTAATCCCGCAAAAAATAACCACTGCAATGCGTACGCCATATGTGGTCCATCGCTTAACTCTGGCAACTCCACTGGTACATCAGGATTCATAGAAGCATCAGAAACCGAGATTAAATCAATGTAAAAATCTTCTGTTTGCACACCTTTTCGGGCATCTAGTTGAGAAATAAGATTACGACGAGAATCATTTGAAACAGCAAAGAATTTTCCTTGCGGCAATGAAGAATCTAAACGTAATCGACCATTTATAGAAACTTTCCCTTCATTCGTGGGCTGAAGTTTCGGGGGAACTGTGGCATCAGATCCTGCCTTCACCCAACCTCTATCCACCCAGATCTTTCGATCATCGAAGAGAAATAGAGTTAATTGTTCAAAACCATACATACCATCGTGATATCGATTACGAAGTAAAATCTGATTACTATCATCGAAGGTACCGTCAATGGAAATCTTGCGCCACTCATATTTATTTATACTTCCGGATAAATCTTCAAATTCAACCGGAAGCAATTGTGACTGTTCAGAAATGAGAGAGTTTCGAGCGTGCCTATCAACGCCGCGTTGATATTGCCACTGGGCAGCCCAGAGACATAATAAAACTAAGGAAAGAGCTATCAATGTTTTCAGGAATGAATATTGCTCTTTGACCACGGCAATACCTTAACTTAACTCTACGAAAGTGAGCGTGGTTTCTTTTTTAGAATTGCAGCACCGGGAACAATAGTTTCTCGACCGGCATTTGCAACAACGACTGCGATATATGGAAGAAATACAGCTCCCGCTAGCGCTATCCAACGAAATGGACTTGGAAGAATTACGGTCAGTATAAAACAAGCTGTCCTAACCATCATGGAAATAAAATAGCGACGTTGACGAGCGGGCTGATCCGTACTCAGTGATTTTTGGGCACTAGTGATGTCATACACATCATCTTCTTCTTTGGCCATGTGCAGATTCTAGGCGAGATAAAGACACGTCGCAGGGCGAAATTCACCTTACGCTGCAGTAGCCAGTAGATTTCTCGCATGTCATCCAAACCAATTGCCCTAGTAACGGGAGCAAATCGCGGAATTGGTTTGGCTGTTGCTTCAACTTTGTCCGCCGATGGATTCCATGTTGTTATCGGCACACGATCTGGAGATACAGTCGCTGGTTTTGATTGCGTGCAGTTGGATGTTTCATCTTCACAGAGCGTTGAGGATGCATTTACCCTCATTGAGAGCTCATGGGGAGTTCCTGAAGTAATTGTTTGCAACGCCGGAAAAACAAAAGACGCGCTAGTGATGCGCATGCCTGATGAAGATTTTGCAGATGTAGTAGACACTAATTTAACTGGAGCATTTCGAGTCGCACGACGAGCTACAAAGGGTTTACTTAAGTTAAAAAAAGGTCGCATAATTTTCATTGGTTCTGTAGTTGCTTTGTTGGGTTCAGCCGGCCAAGTTAATTACGCTGCTAGTAAATCTGGATTGGTTGGAATGGCTCGATCTTTTGCCCGCGAACTAGGAAGCCGGGGAATCACAGCGAACGTAATTGCACCCGGGTTCGTAGAAACGGATATGACAGCGGATTTAGATCAGAAGCGACGTGACCAAATTTCGGAATCAATTCCCTTGGCTCGTTTTTCCAATGTTCAGGAAATTGCAGATGTGGTTTCTTTCATTGCTTCGGAGAAAGCTGCATACATAACCGGTGCGGTAATTCCTGTTGACGGTGGTTTAGGAATGGGGCACTAAATGGGTTTATTACAAGGTAAGAATATTCTGGTGACAGGTGTATTAACAGATGCATCTATCGCGTTTCATATTGCTCGTTTAGCCCAAGAAGAAGGTGCAACAGTATTGCTCTCTTCCTATGGCCGTGTACTAAGTTTGACAACTCGAATTTCCGGTCGCCTCCCATCCACTGCGCCCGTAATCGAATTAGACGTTACCAATCAAGCGGATTTAGATTCTCTCGAATCGCGCATTCGCGAGCATGTTCCACACTTAGATGGAGTTGTTCACTCAATTGGTTTCGCTCCTGAAAGTGCTTTGGGTGGCAATTTCTTAAATACCTCTTGGGATGATGTTGCCACTGCTATGCATGTATCTGCTTATTCTTTGAAGTCCTTATCAATGGCGTGTGTTCCATTATTTAAAGAAAGCGCTTCCATCGTTGGTTTAGATTTCGATGCAACAGTCGCATGGCCAAAATACGATTGGATGGGAGTGGCAAAAGCAGCGCTTGAATCAACTTCTCGCTATTTAGCGCGTGACCTAGGCCCTAAAAATATTCGAGTTAATCTGATTGCCGCAGGACCAATTCGAACCATGGCTGCGAAATCGATTCCCGGTTTTGATGAATTTGAAAAAGTGTGGAACGAACGAGCACCTCTTCATTGGGATGTTACAGATCCGGTACCCGCTGCGAAGGGCGCAGTTGCCCTGCTCTCCGATTGGTTCAGTAAAACAACGGGAGAAATCATTCACGTTGATGGCGGCGTCCATGCCATGGGTGCTTGAGCGTAAATTTCCCCTTTCTGGCCCACTCGGGTAATCTTCACCCCAGACCAGTGACTGCATAGTTACTGCAAGAGGAGTACCGCTCCCACCTTCATCGCTACGGCGAGTTGGTTTGTCAGGGTTACGAATTGGTTTAATCCAATTTTCCTTGCGGTGTTTTCTTGTAGTGCTTGCAACACAAAAAGCATACGAACCGCGATCAACCAAGAGGAGCTCAAATCAGCACTGAACCGCGCATTAACGATCGAATTCGCACACCTCAAATTCGTCTCATCGGTTACGCCGGTGATCAAGTCGGAGTTGTAGATATCGATACAGCGCTAAAGATGGCAGATGAAGTTGGTCTTGATTTAGTCGAGATTGCGCCAGATGCCAATCCACCCGTTTGCAAGATTATGGATTTCGGAAAATACAAGTACGAAATTGCACAGAAGGCTCGGGAAGCGCGACAGAACCAAACCCACATTGTGGTCAAGGAAGTGCGCATGCGACCAAAGATTGAAAATCACGATTATGAGACAAAGCGTGCTCATATCGAGAAGTTCCTCAAAGGTGGCGACAAGGTTAAGGTGACAATGCAGTTCCGCGGAAGAGAGCAGACGAGACCAGAACTTGGTTTCAAATTGTTGCAACGTCTTGCAGAAGATGTCGCACTCGTTGCGTTTGTGGAGTTCGCCCCTAAACAAGAGGGTCGAAATATGACAATGGTATTAGGACCGACGAAGAAGAAAACTGAAGCAGTAGCTGAACAACGCGCAGCGCGCAAAGCCAAAGAGCAAGCAGCTGCAGCGGAAGAAGCGTAAAGAGAAACCGAACTAAGGAGAGCACAATGCCAAAGATGAAAACTCACAGTGGGGCGAAGAAGACTTTTCGCATCACAGGAACTGGAAAAGTTATGCACGAACGTGCTGGCAAGCGCCACCTCCTTGAGCACAAGTCTTCACGTGTTACACGTCGCTTGAGCACTGAGTCAGCTGCAAAACCATCAACCACATTTACAGCCAAGCGCATGCTTGGTTTGAAGTAAGGAGCGTGAATTAAATGGCTAGAGTAAAACGTGGTGTTCACGCAGCAAAGAAGCGTCGCACAACTCTAGAACGTGCTAGCGGTTACCGCGGACAACGTTCACGTCTTTTCACAAAGGCGAAAGAGCAAGTAACGCACTCAATGGTTTATGCGTTCAATGACCGAAAAGATAAGAAGGGCGATTTCCGTCAGCTATGGATTCAGCGAATCAATGCTGCAAGTCGTGAAAACGGTCTGACTTACAACCGCCTAATCCAAGGTTTAAAGAGTGCTGGAGTTGAAATCGATCGTCGAATTCTTTCTGAATTAGCGACGAATGATCCTGCGACTTTCAAAGCGCTTGTAGATGTGGCTCGTAAGAGTCTTGCATCTGCATAACTAGAACTTATGATTGAGAGCCTTAATTCCCCGCACGTCGGGAGAGTTAAGGCTCTTATCAGTTCTAGGGGCGCAAAAGAACGAAGCGAATCCGGTTCCTTCATTGCCGAGGGTATTCAATGCATAAAAGAGGCCTTGCAATCTAAGACTGGACCTCAGTTACAAACAATCTTCATTACGAATTCAGCGCTTGAGAAATACTCAGATGTTATCAATCAAGCTTCTTGTGAAATTCTGAGTATTTCTGATGAAGTCGCACGGGCGATGTCAGACACTGTTACACCTCAAGGTTTAATCGCAATATGCAAAATTCCTCAACCTGCATTTCCGGAAATTTCATCATCTACTAGCAAGTTCATTTATCTTAGTGAAATTCAAGATCCAGGAAATGCTGGAACAATCATCCGCTCGGCAGATGCTTTTGGATTTAATGCAGTTTTGATTTCGCCAAATAGCGTGGATGTTTATTCGCCAAAAGTCGTTCGCAGTACGGTCGGTTCTTTATGGCATATACCTGTATTTCAAGGCATTTCTTTGAAACAAATAATTGATTGGGATTGTCAATTTATTGCATTAGATGCAGCCGCAGAAATTCCGATTTCAAACGTTCGAGCCGATCGATCAATTGTTGCAATATTTGGCAATGAAGCCAGGGGTTTGAATACTGCGCAAGATATTTCAGATTCCAAGAATTCAATACTGCCTGTGAAAATTCCTATGCCTGGCAATGCTGAAAGCCTCAATCTCTCTGCGGCGGCTAGCATCGTCATGTATCAATTGGCTAATATCCCGACTTCTTAAAGTGCCAGGCATTAGACTTTCGCCCATGAATGCGCAGGAGATTCAAGGATGGGTAGAAGCTGCTAATACAGCTTTTAATTCCGCCACAAATCTCGATGAACTCAAGAGCGCACGCCTGCTTCACTCAGGGGAGAAGTCAGCAATAGCTGGAGCTTCTCGCAATCTAGGTGCTCTGTCTCCTGATGAGAAAGCGTCGTATGGAAAAATTATTGGAGATGCTAAATCTGCAATCGCACAGGCTTTAACGCAAGCAACGCAAAGATTAGAGAATGATCGCGATCAAAAGATGTTGGCTGAGGAAGTTGTTGACATAACGCTGCCTGTACGCAGAGCCCACCGAGGCGGTTTGCATCCAATTAGTATTATTAAAAATGACATTGCGGATTTTTTCGTTGAACAAGGATATTTTGTTGAAGAAGGACCCGAATTAGAATCTGGTTGGCTCAATTTTGACGCATTAAATATTCCTGCAGATCATCCAGCCCGAACCATGCAAGATACATTCTTTGTCGAACCCCTTGAATCTGGAATGGTTCTGCGAACTCATACGTCCCCAGTTCAAATCAGAACAATGCTTACTAAAGAACCTCCTATTTATGTCATCTGTCCCGGACGCACTTTTCGTGCTGATGAATTAGATGCCACACACAGTCCTGTTTTTCATCAAGTTGAGGGTCTTGTGATTGATCGCGGAATCAATATGTCACACCTGAAAGGCACTTTAGATAATTTTGCTAGATACATGTTTGGGCCTGATGTAACAACTCGCTTGCGTCCATCTTTTTTCCCTTTCACGGAACCAAGTGCCGAGGTTGATGTTTTCTTTAACGGCAAATGGATCGAGTGGGGCGGCTGCGGAATGGTTAACCCGCGCGTCCTTAAAACATGTGGAATTGATACCGATGAATTCAGTGGTTTCGCTTTTGGTATGGGACTAGAACGCACTCTCATGGTTCGACATGGAATAACTGATATGCATGACATTGTCGAAGGTGATTTGAGATTCACTCGCCAATTTGGAGTTGGTTTGTAATGCGCGCACCCTTGTCATGGATAAAGGATTTCGTTGAGATTCCATCTTCTCTCTCAGTTGAAGAAATAAGTAAAGGTTTAGTTCGAGTTGGTTTTGAGGTTGAAGATGTTATTTTTCAAGGTTCAGATATCAAGGGCCCACTATCTTTTGCCGAGGTTCTTTCAATTGAAGAGATAACCGAATTCAAGAAACCAATTCGATACGTAAGTCTTGATTGTGGTGAAAAGCAGACACGTTATGTAATTTGCGGAGCCACTAATTTCAAAGTGGGTGACATTGTTTTAGCAGCTTTACCGGGCGCCGTTCTACCAGGAGATTTTGCTATCGCAGCTCGTGAAACATATGGAAAAACATCAAATGGAATGATCTGTTCCGCCAAAGAGTTGGCTCTCAATGACGATCATGCTGGAATCATGGTCTTCGATAAAGAGCAAGTATCAATTAAGGATGACGTACGAGAAAAACTTCAGATTGATGACGTAATTTTTGATATCGCTGTTAATCCTGATCGTGGATACGCCTTAAGTATCAGGGGAGTGGCTCGTGAAATAGCCGGAGCCTTTAGTTTGAAATTTAGCGATCCTGTAGAAAAACTTCGCGGATTAGCCTTTGAAAAAACTGGAGAAGGCGTACAGCCAAAGATTGAAGACAAAGATGCTGCGTCAGTTTTCTACCTTCGCACTTTGTCGCAATTCGATCCCAAAGCTCCAACGCCAATCTGGATGCGCCGTCGAATTGAAAAAATGGGAATGAGATCGATTTCCTTAGTTGTTGATGTAACAAATTATGTGATGCTCGAACTCGGTCAACCGCTGCACGCATTTGATCGTAAAAAGATCAAAGGAAAATTGAGAATTGTTCGTGCTGGTAAATCTGAGAAATTCACAACATTGGATGGACAAGAGAGAAACTTGGATCCTCAGGATTTAATGGTGAGTGATGACGAAAGATCACTTGCGTTAGCTGGAACTATGGGTGGTTTGTATTCAGAGATCACCGACGAAACTACTGAGATTGCACTCGAAGCCGTCAGATTCAATCCAATAGCAATTGCTCAGAATTCGCGCCGCCATAAACTTTCATCCGAGGCATCACGAAGGCTCGAACGAGGCGTAGATCCTTCTTTGGCGGAATTAGCTTCAGCTAGATTTGTTCAGCTGCTCACAGAACATAGCTCTGCGCAGCATGTGGAATCAGTAAGCGTTGGTGAACCCAAGTTCCCAGCAACTTTCACAATTAATCCAACTGATATTTCAAATATTTTAGGTTTTGAAGTATCAAATGCTCAGATAATTAATGCGTTACAAACTGTGGGTTGCGATATTGATGAAAAAAAATGGTTGATTGACCCACCTTCATGGCGTCCTGATTTAATGAATACTTCAGATGTAGCAGAAGAAGTTGCTCGAATTATTGGTTATGACAGCATCCCTTCTATTCTGCCTGATCGACCTATTCACGCAACTCTGACTTCGATTCAAAAACGCAGGCGTTTTATCTCACAATTTTTAGCAAATCGCGGATTTGCAGAAGTCTTAACGTTTCCATTTACAAATCAGAAAACAATTAGTGACATGGGATTTGTTGGTCCTAGGGCTTCCACCTATGCGTTAGCCAATCCAATGTCAGATGAGAACCCGCTACTTCGCGTGCACTTAATACCGGGATTAATTGAAGTTGCAGCTCGTAATATAAGTCGAGGTGCACAAGACTTCGCAATTTTCGAAATGGGTTCGATTTTTAGAAGTTCAAAGAAACTTGAAACTTTTATCAATCCCGAAACTGGCACTCGACCAAAAGATGCAGTCATATCCCAGATATTCGCATCCGTCCCTGAACAAACTGAGATGGTTTCAGGGCTTTTGGTTGGTAAGAAGGAAGCCGAAAATTGGCAAGGTAAATCAGGTGATTTTGCATGGAGCGATGCGGTCTCATTCGCGCAAGAAATTCTTGAATTATGTCATTTGAATTTCGAAGTAAAACGCTCAGATCTTGCACCTTGGCATCCAGGTCGTTGTGCAGAAATTTTGGTAGACGGAAAAGTTGTTGCGCATGCAGGAGAAATTCATCCGCGCATTCTTAGTCAATATAACTTGCCACCTCGTTCAAGTGCATTTGCAATAAATCTGGGTGCGCTGCCAGGTTCTCCAATGGTTCGACCTAACCGCGTAGGCGTGATGCCAGCTGCTGTACAGGATGTTGCGTTGATTGTTGAATCAACAGTGACGGCCCTTGAAGTTCAACAAGCATTGGTGGATGGAGCGGGCGAATTACTTGAATCAATTAACCTTTTCGATCGCTATGACAAGATTGGTGATGGAAAAATATCTCTCGCTTTTACTCTCACCTTCAGAGCTGAGGATCGTACATTGACCGGTGAAGAAGTTTCGGCAATGAGAGAGGCAGCAACCAATCTAGCTGCCAAGCGATGCGGAGCAGTAGTACGTACCGCATAATTATGCATATATTTGCATAATTACCCATAACCTAATAGCCTTGTTTCATGAAAACAGCCGTTGTAGGTGCCAGCGGGTATGCAGGAGGCGAACTCCTTCGCTTGCTCTCAATTCATCCACATTTGCAAGTGACACAAGTCAGCGCTCATAGCAATGCTGGAGAGTTAATAACAAGCATTCATCCTCATCTAACAACGCACAACGGCGAAAGATTCTTAAGTATTGATTCACTCAAATTTGAAGAAATTGAAGTTGCCTTCATTGCCTTGCCGCACGGACAATCTGCGGGGATTGTTGAGAAGTTCTCGAAAAATACAAAGATCGTGGATTTGGGTGCTGATTTTAGATTAACCGATGCTGCGCAATGGAATAAATATTATGATGGGATTCACGCGGGAGCATGGACCTACGGTTTACCTGAGATTCCTGGCAGTAGAGAGAAAATCTCTCAGTCGCAACAAGTTGCAAATCCTGGTTGTTACGCAACTTCAATTATTTCTGGCGTTCTACCAGCGTTAGATATTATTGACTCTTCAGACGTTGTTGTAGTGGCTGCATCTGGTACAACAGGTGCTGGTCGAAACGCAAAGATTTCACTTATTGCAAGTGAAGTTATGGGTTCCTTAACGTCGTATAAATTCGGTGGTGTTCATCAACACACACCTGAAGTTGAGCAAGCTTTAAGCGAAGCATCAGGTAAGAAAGTAAAAATTTCGTTTACGCCAATTCTGGCGCCAATGCCTAGAGGTATTCTTTCCACAATCACCGCTCGTTTATCCGAAAACTTGAACACAGAAAAAGCACATTCTCTCTTTGCTGATTTTTACAAGAACGATTATTTTGTTGATGTATTACCTATTGGCCAAATGCCCAAAACAGGTTCATTAACGGGATCTAATAAAATCCAAATGCAGGTTGCTGTAGATGAACACACTCAACGCATTGTAATAAGTGTTGCTATTGATAATTTGGGTAAAGGCGCTGCGAGCCAAGCGATACAGAATGCGAATCTCATGTGCGGATTTCATGAAGGCGCAGGGTTATCAACGGATGGATTAGGCGCATGAAATTGCCTCTAGGTTTCGTTGGAGCAGCGACAGCGGCAGGGTTAAAAAACTCAGGGGCTAAGGATCTAACTGTGATTGTTAACCAAGGCCCTATGAATTGGGCATCTGCAGTATTTACTACAAATCAAGTAATTGCTGCTCCCGTTATATGGAGCAAGGAAGTTATCAAGGGGTCTGCAGTTCGTGCGGTTGTTCTTAATTCAGGTGGAGCAAACGCCTGCACCGGTTCACAAGGCTTCCAAGATACCCACAAAACTGCAGAGCACGTAGCTTCTCTTCTCAATCATTCTGCTTCTGAAATTTTTGTCTGCTCTACTGGAATGATTGGTGAATTCTTACCGATGGTTAAAGTGCTAAACGGTATAGACGCATTAATTGCTAATCTTTCAAATGAAACTTTACTTGATTGCGCTGATGCAATTATGACCACTGATTCAATTCACAAAATTGCGACAGTTAACGCATCAGGGGTGCAGATGAGCGGAATAGCTAAGGGTGCTGGAATGTTAGCGCCGGCTCTGGCAACCATGCTTTGCGTCGTTATGACTGATGCAGTTCTACCTGAAAAAGCTGATTCAATTTTCAAGGCCATCGTTGATAAAACCTTTAATCGGATTGATTCTGATGGTTGCACTTCAACGAATGACACGATTTTATTTATGTCTTCAGGAGCAAGTGGTGTCGAAATAGATCACGATCAATGTACTTCAATGCTTGAAGAAGTGTGCGCGTCCTTGTCCAATCAGTTAATCGCTGATGCTGAGGGTTCAACTAAGACCATTCACATTAATGTCAAAAATGCAGCTTCTGAATCAGATGCAGTTGAAATAGCTCGTGCATGCGCCAGAAACAATCTTTTAAAAGCAGCAATTTTCGGGGGAGACCCAAATTGGGGACGCGTGTTAGCCGCGGTTGGAACAGCAAAGGCGTTCATGAACCCGCACACTATAGATGTAACTTTAAATGGTATTCCTGTCTGCGTTTCAAGCGCTCCCGGCGTGGATAAATCTTCAGTGAATTTCCTCGATAGATTGGTTTCAATTGATATCAATTTGAATGTTGGATCAAGTTTTGCAACTGTCATGACTAATGATTTATCTCATGATTATGTACACGAAAATTCGGCGTATTCAACATGATGATTGTTAAATTCGGCGGTCACGCAATGACTGACGCAGATGGCCTATTTGCCTCTTCCATTGGTTTAGCGCTTTCAAAAGGTGAAAAAGTTATTGTTGTTCACGGAGGCGGCCCTCAAATTAATGCTGAACTATCTCGCCTCAACATCGAAAGCACATTTGTGAATGGATTTCGTTATACAACAGAAGAAATTTTTGAAGTAGTTGAAAATGTTCTCACCAAAGATGTTGGTCCTGAAGTTGCATCTAATCTTCATTCTAACGGCATCAAAGCGCGAGCTATCTCCGGGAAAGATTCCAATATTTTGACAGGTTCACCAATTGAAGGTTTAGGAAAAGTTGGAAAGATTTCAAAGGTCAATATAGAACCTATACAGGAAATCTTGGATGCGCAGATTGTTCCTGTAATCGCTCCAATTGCCAAAGATATTACGGGCGGTTCCGGATTGAACATAAATGCCGATTTAGCAGCAGCAGCAATATCAGCAGCCTACGAGGGTTCAACGTTGATAATCATGACTGATGTTGCAGGTATTTACCGCCATTGGCCAGATGAGAGCTCCCTTATATGTGAAATAACCTCTAGTGAACTCAGCAAATTGAAAAGCAGTTTTTCAGATGGAATGTTGCCTAAAGTTCAAGCTGTACTTGAAGCCGTTGATGCTGGTGCTCAAACAGTGCGAATAATTGATGGAACTAATGAAAAGAGTTTTGAGGAAGCACTCTCTGGTCGCGGCGGAACTCTGGTTCGCGCATGAAAAACAAAGATTTCGCGGATTTGTGGTCACAGAATTTGATGTCTAACTACGCCGTTCCATCAATAGCCTTGGTTAAAGGCAAGGGATCGATCGTTTTTGACGCTGATGGGAAGAAGTACATTGATATGTTAGCTGGAATCGCGACGAATATTCTCGGCCACTCGCATCCAGCTGTTGTGTCAGCGGTTTCTCGCCAAATAAAAACACTTTCGCATGTGAGTAATTTCTATTCTCATCCTAATGCTATTGAATTAGCGCAATTATTAGTTCGTTTGACAGGGGATAAGCAATCTCGAGTTTTTTTCGCTCAATCAGGTGCCGAAGTTAATGAAGCGGCAATCAAACTTTCTAGAAAAACCGGTCGCACCCGAATCGTTGCAATGACAGGATCATTTCATGGTCGCACTATGGGATCGCTTTCTCTTACAGGGCAAATTTCGAAGAGAATTGCATTTACTCCGTTATTAACAAATATTAAACACGTTACATTCGGTGATGTTAAAAAGGCTAAGAGAGCCATTAATTCCAGAACTGCCATGGTCATTGTCGAACCCATTATGGGAGAAGCGGGTGTAATTGTTCCGCCTCTAAATTATTTAAAAGAACTTCGCGAAGCTTGCACAAGGCATGGTGCATTATTAGTAATCGATGCAGTGCAAACTGGAATTGGTCGTACGGGCCAATGGTTTGGTTATGAGTACTCAGGAATAAAGCCCGATGTAATCACCGTGGCAAAGGGTTTGGGAGCAGGATTGCCTCTTGCAGCGATGATTGCTGTTGGTAAAACTTCCCAACTTTTTGAACCAGGTGATCATGGATCAACCTTTGGTGGCAATCCCGTTACAACTGCAGCTTCCGTTGCTGCTATCAGATGGATCGAAAAGAACAAGATTCTGATTAAGTGCAAAGCTGATTTCAAATATCTCGCTTCAAACATCAAATCTATTCCTGGAGTTTCTGAGGTGCGAGGAGCTGGCTTATTAGTCGGAATCGTTTTGCAGAAAAACATCTCTTCAGAAGTTGCGGCGGCTCTACAGACAGAAGGATTTCTCGTTAATGCGGCTAATCCCAACACCATCAGAATTGCACCTGCTCTAAATATTCCCAAGAAGGAACTCAATCAATTTGTTAAAACATTCAAGGAGGTAATGTCTGATGTCCATTAATTCGCAGAATGTTTCGGCTCGAAGGGCCAAAGCAATTTCCCTCATCCAAGCGGGGTTAATTCATTCACAAACAGACTTAGTTATTCAATTGAAGAAGAGTGGATTCCGAGTTACTCAGACAACTGCAAGCCGTGATTTAGAAGAGATCGGGGCCGTGCGCGGACGTGATGTTCAAGGCGAATCTATCTATCAAATTCGCGGAACTTCAGATGATGCTTTATCTCGAGTTAATCCCGTTCCATCGAAGCTAATTCTTTCGGTAGATCACAGTGCGAATCTTGCAGTTGTTCATACACCGCCCGGGGCTGCTCAATTTGTGGCAAGTTCGTTAGACCACGCCAATCTCACAGGCGTCATTGGAACCCTTGCAGGAGATGACACGATTATCCTTGTATCAAAGAAATCAACGGGTGGTGCACAGTTGGCAAAAGAGTTACTGGTTTTTGCCAATGCAAAGAATTCGCGGGCTCAAAAATCAGGGAGAAAATAAATGGCTTTATGGGGCGGACGTTTTTCAAATAAACCCACTGATGCGGTATTTGCCTTGTCGCAAAGTATCTCTTTTGATTGGCGTCTTGCTCCTTATGATTTGCGATCGTCATTAGCCCACCTTGCTGTACTTGAAAAAGCATCACTCATTTCTAAGGATGACTCGGCAAAAATTAGAAAGGCGCTAAAAGAACTTATCGGCGAAGTTTCGTCAGGAGAATTTCTTCCTGATGACTCGGATGAAGATGTGCACAGTGCTCTAGAAAGAGGATTAACAGAAAAACTGGGCACATTGGGAGGAGCGCTTCGAGCAGGCCGTTCTAGAAATGATCAAGTAACGACGGATCTTCGTTTATTTGCAATCGATCACATGCTCTCTTTAGCTCTCATGCTTACTGAAATGATCGAAGTGATTCTTGATAAAGCCTCTGAGTATGCAAACGATGCCGCTCCTGGGTTTACTCACATACAACATGCACAACCAATATCTTTTGGACACGAGATAGCAAAGCATGCACATGCTTTCGCGCGAGACATTGACCGTATAAATGATTGGTTGCGGAGAACCTCTGTAAGTTCCTTAGGAGCAGGGGCCTTATCCGGTTCCTCCTTGGAGTTAGACCCTGTTTTTACTGCAAAGAATTTAGGATTTGAAAGAAGTTTTGAAAACAGTATTGATGCAGTAAGTGATCGAGACTATGTGGCTGAAGCTCTTTTCATCACATCTCTTATTGGAGTTCATCTCTCTCGTATTGGCGAGGAGTGGACACTCCTTGGGTCAACTGAATTTTCTTGGGCAAAGATTGCAGATGAATATTCCACCGGATCTTCGATCATGCCGCAAAAAAAGAACCCGGATATGGCTGAACTTGCACGTGGTAAATCAGGTCGTCTGATCGGAAATTTGATGTCGGTTTTAACAATGCTAAAAGGTCTCCCATTCGCTTACAACCGAGATCTCCAGGAAGATAAGGAACCACTCTTCGATAGTTTAGATACATTGGCTTTAGTTATTCCGGCCGTATCAGGAATGATTGCAACTACTAATTTCGATCGCGAGAAAATGAAATTATCCGCTCCCACTGGTTTCTCTTTGGCCACCGAAATTGCGGATTACTTGGTTCGTAAGAATGTGCCATTTGCACAAGCCCATGAAGCTGCTGGTGCATGTGTTGCCTTATGTGAAAAAACCTCTTGCCGGTTGCATGAACTAACAGACAAGCAATTTGCAGAAATTCATCCATCTTTAGATCCATCTGTTCGTGAAGTCTTGACAATTCAGGGAGCACTTGCCTCTCGTACTACTGCCGGCGGTACGGCGCCTTCGCAGGTTTTGGTACAAATCAGCAACGCCAAGAAAAAAACCCTTGATCAACGCAAGGAAATTACCAGCAAAATGAAGGCTTTTTCCGAGATGATGGGTGCATGAATCTTCTAGAAGATCTTCGTTGGCGTGGCTTGCTCTCGCAATCTACCGATGAGGCAGCGTTGCAGGAAGCACTTAAAAAACCGATAACGCTATACATAGGCTTTGATCCAACTGCTCCATCCCTTCATGTCGGCAACTTAGTAGTTCTCTTGGTTCTGCGTCGCTTCCAATTAGCCGGCCATAATCCAATTGCTTTAGTTGGGGGAGCCACTGGGTTAGTTGGTGATCCCTCTGGTCGCAACGAAGAGCGAACATTAAACAGTGGAGATACAGTCGCAGAATGGGTAGCCAAGATTCGCACCCAAGTTTCATCCTTCTTAGATTTCGATAAAGGTCCAAATAAAGCACAGGTAGTAAATAATCTTGATTGGACTTCGCCGCTCTCTGCTATCGAATTTTTGCGCGATATTGGTAAGCATTTTTCTGTCAATCAAATGCTCGCAAAGGATTCAGTATCTTCTCGCCTTGAATCTGGCGGTATTTCATACACCGAATTCTCATACCAAGTATTGCAATCGTTAGATTTTCTTGAGCTGTACCGTCGCTACCAATGCACCTTGCAACTAGGCGGTTCTGATCAATGGGGAAATATTGTTGCCGGTCTTGATTTAATTCGTAGAGTAGAAGGAGGAAGTGGGCATGCATTAACTATTCCACTTCTGACAAAAGCTGATGGTTCAAAATTCGGTAAAACTGCAAGCGGCAGTATTTGGTTAGATGCAACGATGACGTCACCGTATGCATTCTTCCAATACTGGCTCAACACCGATGATAAGGATGTTGTTAAATTCCTTAAGGTTTTCTCATTTAAATCTCATGAAGAAATCACAGAGTTAGAAAAAGCTCACGAATCTAATCCTGGTTTACGAGAGGCTCATCGCGCACTCGCTAGAGAATTAACATCATTGGTTCACTCTCCAGAAATTTCGGAACGTGTAGAAGAAGCAGCAAAAGCTCTCTTTGGACAGGGCGATCTTGTTGCGTTAGATGAAGCAACACTTGCTGGAGCGTTATCGGAATTACCTCGAGTTACTGTTAAATCCGGCGAAGAAATTCCTTCATGGGTTGATCTATTGGCAGCCACCGGAGTTGTCGATTCCAAGTCTGCTGCCCGCCGTATTGTTAAAGAAGGAGGGGCGTATTTGAATAACGCGAAGATTGATTCGGAGGATTTCAAACTCCAGAAATCCGACTTTTTATGCGGAAAATATGCCCTTTTACGTAAAGGTAAGCGGGATTTAGCTGCTGTGGAACTCGTTTAATTTCACGTGAAAAACCGCTAAAACCCATGCGGGGATGGCTTTTGGGCCTTTTCAGTTCTCTGCTAGCCGTTCCTTATAACCCCAATTTGACCCCCAAGACGGGCACCCCTATAGTTTCCCTCCTGCTGTGAAACGGACGATTTAGGCCGAACAGCTGATTCCCAGACCTAGATGGCTCTAGCCGGTTTGACCGGTTCTTAGCCCATGCACTAGGTTTGGCGGTCTGCCCTGAAAATAGGAAGAAATTCCTGGAAGCAGTGCGCATCCGTACCTTGAGAACTCAACAGCGTGCCATAAGTCAATGCCAGAAGATGGCTTACTTAGTTATGCAAATTTCTAAAACCATCTTCTAAATAAATACTTCAATGAAGTATGCGCCAATCACTATTTATAGCGATTGGCAATACTCGTTGATTTCCTTTGGTAAAGACATAAATAAACGACAGTTTGTTTGGTCTGTACGCCAAGATAAAACTTTCTATGGAGAGTTTGATCCTGGCTCAGGACGAACGCTGGCGGCGTGCTTAACACATGCAAGTCGAGCGATGAAACTACTTCGGTAGTGAATTAGCGGCGAACGGGTGAGGAACACGTGAGGAATCTGCCTTCTACACTGGGATAACTCCGGGAAACCGGGGCTAATACCGGATATGAAACTTGGTGGCATCACCGAGTTTGGAAAGTTTTTCGGTAGAAGATGACCTCGCGGCCTATCAGCTTGTTGGTGAGGTAATGGCTCACCAAGGCGACGACGGGTAGCCGGCCTGAGAGGGCGACCGGCCACACTGGGACTGAGACACGGCCCAGACTCCTACGGGAGGCAGCAGTGGGGAATATTGGGCAATGGAGGAAACTCTGACCCAGCGACGCCGCGTGCGGGATGAAGGCCTTCGGGTTGTAAACCGCTTTCAGTAGGGAAGAAGCGAAAGTGACGGTACCTACAGAAGAAGCACCGGCTAACTATGTGCCAGCAGCCGCGGTAATACATAGGGTGCAAGCGTTGTCCGGAATTATTGGGCGTAAAGAGCTCGTAGGTGGTTCGTTACGTCGGATGTGAAAATCTGGGGCTCAACCCCAGACCTGCATCCGATACGGTCGAGCTAGAGTTTGGTAGGGGAGACTGGAATTCCTGGTGTAGCGGTGGAATGCGCAGATATCAGGAGGAACACCAATGGCGAAGGCAGGTCTCTGGGCCAATACTGACACTGAGGAGCGAAAGCGTGGGGAGCGAACAGGATTAGATACCCTGGTAGTCCACGCCGTAAACGGTGGGCGCTAGTTGTGGGAACCTTCCACGGTTTCTGCGACGCAGCTAACGCATTAAGCGCCCCGCCTGGGGAGTACGATCGCAAGATTAAAACTCAAAGGAATTGACGGGGCCCCGCACAAGCAGCGGAGCATGCGGCTTAATTCGACGCAACGCGAAGAACCTTACCAAGGCTTGACATATACAGGAATATGGCAGAGATGTCATAGCGGTAAAACGTCTGTATACAGGTGGTGCATGGTTGTCGTCAGCTCGTGTCGTGAGATGTTGGGTTAAGTCCCGCAACGAGCGCAACCCTCGTTCTGTGTTGCCAGCATTTAGTTGGGGACTCACAGGAGACTGCCGGGGTTAACTCGGAGGAAGGTGGGGATGACGTCAAATCATCATGCCCCTTATGTCTTGGGCTGCACGCATGCTACAATGGCTGGTACAAAGGGCTGCAATACTGCAAAGTGGAGCGAATCCCAAAAAGCCAGTCTCAGTTCGGATTGGGGTCTGCAACTCGACCCCATGAAGTCGGAGTTGCTAGTAATCGTAGATCAGCAACGCTACGGTGAATACGTTCCCGGGGCTTGTACACACCGCCCGTCACATCACGAAAGTCGGTAACACCCAAAGTCAGTGGCCCAACCGCAAGGAGGGAGCTGCCAAAGGTGGGATCGGTGATTGGGATGAAGTCGTAACAAGGTAGCCGTACCGGAAGGTGCGGCTGGATCACCTCCTTTCTAAGGAGTACAGGAATCTTTCCTGACTCATAAGTGGAGCATTGACTTAGGTTTATAGAGTTAACAACCGTTAGTACAACCGAAATTGCGTAAGCGAGATTAGGAGTGGAACGCGCGATTGCATACAAAATCAACTAGGCACGTTGTTGGGTCCTGAGGGGACGGCTAGCGCCGACTCTCTGGACTTGATAAGTAGAAGAAACCAATCGAATTTATTTCTTAGATTTATTTTCGGGAAGGTCTTCAGCGCTTATCGAGTACCGCCCGTATCTTGAGAACTACACAGTGGACGCGAGCATCTTTGTGGTCAAATTATTAAGCGCACATGGCGGATGCCTTGGCATCAGAAGCCGATGAAGGACGTAGGAGGCTGCGATAAGCCTCGGGGAGCTGTCAACCGAGCTGTGATCCGAGGATTTCCGAATGGGGAAACCCAACTGGAGTCATGTCCAGTTATTTCTGTCTGAATATATAGGGCAGATAAAGGGAACGTGGGGAAGTGAAACATCTCAGTACCCACAGGAAGAGAAAACAACCGTGATTCCGTTAGTAGTGGCGAGCGAAAGCGGAAGAGGCCAAACCAATACTGTGTCAAGCCGGCAGGCGTTGCAGTATCGGTGTTGTGGGACCAATACGAATTGACTGCCGTTAATTCAAAGAGTCAGAAACTAGTGATGTAGGTGAAGGACGTGGGAAAGTCCGGCACAGAGGGTGAGACCCCCGTAGCCGAAACATCATTAACTCTTAATTGTCATCCCAAGTAATACCGGACTCGAGGAATCCGGTATGAATCTGGCGGGACCACCCGCTAAGCCTAAATACTCTCTGATGACCGATAGCGGACTAGTACCGTGAGGGAAAGGTGAAAAGAACCCCGTAAGGGGAGTGAAATAGAATCTGAAACCGTGTGCGTACAAGCCGTAGGAGCAACTTCGTGTTGTGACTGCGTGCCTTTTGAAGAATGAGTCTACGAGTTAGTGTCATGTTGCAAGGTTAACCCGTCGAGGGGAAGCCGTAGCGAAAGCGAGTCTGAATAGGGCGTCTGAGTAGCATGATCTAGACCCGAAGCGAGGTGATCTACGCATGGCCAGGTTGAAGCGCGGGTAAGACCGCGTGGAGGACCGAACCCACTAATGTTGAAAAATTAGGGGATGAGCTGTGTGTAGGGGTGAAAGGCCAATCAAACTTCGTGATAGCTGGTTCTCTCCGAAATGCATTTAGGTGCAGCGTTGCGTGTTTCTTGCCGGAGGTAGAGCTACTGGATGGTCGAGGGGGCCTACAAGCTTACCAACATCAGCCAAACTCCGAATACCGGTAAGTGAGAGCGCAGCAGTGAGACTGTGGGGGATAAGCTTCATGGTCGAGAGGGAAACAACCCAGAATAGCAACTAAGGTCCCAAAGCGTGTGCTAAGTGGAAAAGGATGTGAAGTCGCATAGACAACCAGGAGGTTGGCTTAGAAGCAGCCACCCTTAAAAGAGTGCGTAATAGCTCACTGGTCAAGTGATTTCGCGCCGACAATGTAACGGGGCTCAAGCACACCACCGAAGTTCTATCATTCACGCACTATCCCGGTCGTAAGATCCAGGAGCGTGGATGGGTAGGAGAGCGTCGTGTGGCTGGTGAAGCGGCGGAGGAATCCAGCCGTGGAAGCCACACGAGTGAGAATGTAGACATGAGTAGCGAGAGATGGGTGAGAAACCCGTCCGCCGAAAGACCAAGGGTTCCTGGGCCAGGCTAATCCGCCCAGGGTAAGTCGGGACCTAAGGCGAGGCCGTCAGGCGTAGTCGATGGACAACTGGTTGATATTCCAGTACCCGTTTTAAATCGCCCAGAACGAATCCACTAATGCTAAGACTTTGAAGTTGGTGCGGCTTTTGTCGTACTGATGGAGCGGTCGAACCGGTGTGGTAGTAGTTCAGCAATGGTGTGACACAGGAAGGCAGTCCAGCCCGGGCGATGGTTGTCCCGGGGTAAGGTCGTAGGAGGAAATGTAGGCAAATCCGCATTTCAATACTCTGAGAGCTGATGCCGAGCCGTAAGGCGAAGTGGATGATCCTATGCTGTCAAGAAAAGCATCTAGCGAGATTTAAAGCGGCCCGTACCCGAAACCGACACAGGTGGTCAGGTAGAGAATACCAAGGCGATCGAGAGAATCATGGATAAGGAACTCGGCAAAATGCCCCCGTAACTTCGGGAGAAGGGGGGCCCTTTGACGTGTAGGAGTTTTCCTCCGAAGCGTTAGAAGGCCGCAGAGACCAGGCTCAAGCGACTGTTTACCAAAAACACAGGTCCGTGCGAAGTTGCAAAACGATGTATACGGACTGACGCCTGCCCGGTGCTGGAAGGTTAAGGGGACTGGTTAGCCGCAAGGCGAAGCTGAGAACTTAAGCCCCAGTAAACGGCGGTGGTAACTATAACCATCCTAAGGTAGCGAAATTCCTTGTCGGGTAAGTTCCGACCTGCACGAATGGCGTAACGACTTGAGCGCTGTCTCATCCGTGAACTCGGCGAAATTGCATTACGAGTAAAGATGCTCGTTACGCGCAGAAAGACGGAAAGACCCCGGGACCTTTACTATATCTTGATATTGGTGTCCGGAACGGTTTGTGTAGCATAGGTGGGAGACTTTGAAGCGGGCACGCCAGTGTTTGTGGAGTCATCGTTGAAATACCACTCTGATCGTTTTGAACTTCTAACCTCGGTCCGTAATCCGGATCAGGGACAGTGTCTGGTGGGTAGTTTGACTGGGGCGGTCGCCTCCTAAAAAGTAACGGAGGCGCTCAAAGGTTCCCTCAACCTGGTTGGCAATCAGGTGTCGAGTGTAAGTGCACAAGGGAGCTTAACTGTGAGACAGACATGTCGAGCAGGTGCGAAAGCAGGAACTAGTGATCCGGCGGTGGCTTGTGGAAGCGCCGTCGCTCAACGGATAAAAGGTACCCCGGGGATAACAGGCTGATCTTGCCCAAGAGTCCATATCGACGGCAAGGTTTGGCACCTCGATGTCGGCTCGTCTCATCCTGGGGCTGGAGTAGGTCCCAAGGGTTGGGCTGTTCGCCCATTAAAGAGGCACGCGAGCTGGGTTCAGAACGTCGTGAGACAGTTCGGTCCCTATCTTCTGTGCGCGCAGGAAACTTGAGAAGGCCTAACCCTAGTACGAGAGGACCGGGTTGGACGAACCTCTGGTGTGTCGGTTGTTCCGCCAGGAGCACCGCCGATTAGCTACGTTCGGAAGGGATAACCGCTGAAAGCATCTAAGCGGGAAGCTCGCTTCGAGATTAGGTTTCCCACTGGTTTACCAGGTAAGGCCCCCAGCTAGACGACTGGGTTGATAGGCCGGAAGTGGAAGAGTCGCAAGACTTGGAGCTGACCGGTACTAATAGGCCGAGGATTTAACTACAAAGTTGCTACGCGTCCACTGTGTGGTTCTCGAGATACGGTCGAGAACCACGAAAAGAAAGAAGAGAGATCTTTTTTCATTCGTTATATCGAACCGAAAACTCAATAGCGTTTCGGCGACCATAGCGAGAGGGAAACACCCGGTCCCATTCCGAACCCGGAAGTTAAGCCTCTCAGCGTCGATGGTACTGCACGGGTGACCTTGTGGGAGAGTAGAACGTCGCCGGACTTCTTTTATAAAAGGGGGCACTTTCATTAGTGCCCCCTTTTTAATTTTCTATGCGATTACGTTTAATATATTTAAATAGATATTTCTTGAATAGGAGGTTATGTGAACGGTCGCGATAAAAAACCGTATTCAGATAAACCTTCACGCTCTTCTGCGCCATCTACTAAGCGAGCTGGTTCACCATCTCGCGCAGGTGCACCACGTCAAGATATTCGTGGTTCACGTCCTGCTCCTGTAGATCGAGATATGACTCGTTTGCGTCCACGTATTTTTGAACCAGATATTCCTGAAGAAGTAACTGGTGAAGAGTTAGAAAAATCTGTTCGTGCAGAGTTGTTAAGTCTGTCTGCAGAGAATGCAAAAGTTGTAGCACGACATTTAGTCTGCATAAATTTAAATATGGATACTGATCCCGACTTGGCGCACAAACATGGTGTTGCGGCGGCTCATCACGCTGGTCGCTTAGCCGTTGTTCGTGAAAGCGCTGGCTATGCTGCCTATCGCGCCGGACATTATGAAATTGCATTAAAAGAGTTGCGGGCAGCTCACCGTATTTCAGGTGATGTTTCAATGTGGCCGGTTATGGCCGATTGCGAACGAGGTCTTGGAAAACCCCTAAAAGCACTGGCTTTAGCCGGCTCGCCCGAGGTTTCGCGGTTGGAAAAAGCTGAAGAAATTGAAATGAGAATCGTTGCTTCAGGTGCCAGATGCGATCTTGGCGAGTTTGATGCGGCAGTCATTACTTTGACGTGCAAAGAGTTAAAGAGTGAATCTGAAGAATGGGCTGTTCGACTCCGTTATGCCTATGCTGACGCTTTAGATAAGGCTGGGCGCACCGAAGAGTCGAAGAAGTGGTTCCGAGAGTGTGCCAAAGTTGATCGCGATGAAATTACTGATGCTTCTGAGCGTTCTTAAAGTTCCATCAACTATCCACATCCACCATTTTTATTCCTGGAATTGTCACTGCCTTAAATAATCATTTGCCTTATCTGAGCACTTCAGATCGAAGGCGAAAATGAGGTAGTTATGACATCAGCAACAAAGAAGAAGAGCAAAGAGACAAAAGAGAAGATTGAATACGAAGAACCGGATTATTCACTTAATGACGTGATGTTGCGGGGAAGAGTTTCAGATGTTGCAGTTGAGAAAACACTTCCCAGTGGTGACAAAGTGGTTGAATTTCGTTTAATCGTTACACGTCTTGAATTAACAGGCGTAGATACTTTGGATATCGCAGCGTGGAGTGCAAAGAGTCGTCGCAGTGCGCTATCTCTCAAACCGGATGAGTGGATTGAGATTTCTGGTGCCATTCATAGGCGTTTTTGGAAAGCTCCGACTGGGTTAGCCAGTCGATGGCAAGTTGAAGCAGCCGAGATTTCACGAATTTAGGTACGCTAGAGCCGTATTGACATCCGGATAGTGAAAGCGGTAATCATGGCTAATGATCTCTTCGCATCTCTTCGCACCTACCTCAATAAGGTAAGTGATGGGGAGCGCACGCCGGCTGAATTGGCTAATGCTTTGAATAATTGGGTTAAGCAGAGCGGTGACGTTCTTAAATCTAAGATCGATGAAGAAGTTCATAACACGGTAACGCGAATGGGATTTATCAAGCGAGAAGAGTTTGATGAACTCAAAGCTGAATTTGAAGAACTCAAGAAGGTTCATAATCGGCCAGTAACTAAGAAAAGCGCCGCCGCTCCGAAGAAGAAACCGGCTGCCAAAAAATCTACCACCCAGAAAAAGAGCTCACGATGACGAATGATTTTGAAAATAGCGCACCTGATACAGCAATTGTGGATGGCGTCAAGAATGAATTAAACGAAATTGATGCAACTGATGTTTCTGAACACGCAGCCCGTTATGAAACGTTGCACCAGAAACTACAAGAGACTTTATCTGGCATCGACGGCCTTTAATACTCTCCATGAAAACTCGTTTAGACGCAGAACTAGTACGTCGCGAACTCGCACGTTCTAGAGAAGCAGCAGCTGATCTAATCGAGTCAAGAAGTGTTTTAGTCAATGGAATACCTGCTACAAAACCTGCAACACAAGTTGATGCAGAAACCTCTATAACTCTTCAAGGTGACCGTGATGATTTTGTTTCCCGCGGAGGACACAAATTGGCTGGCGCTCTAGATGCTTTCCCAGAAATTAATGTTGAAGGTGTTCGCGCTCTAGATGCTGGAGCTTCCACTGGCGGATTCACTGATGTATTACTTCGACGTGGCGCTCGGGAAGTAGTTGCTGTTGATGTTGGTTATGGCCAATTAGCCTGGGAATTGCGACAAGATCCGCGGGTACTCGTTTTGGATAGAACAAATATTCGTCACTTAACGGGCGATATTGTTGGAGAGCCAACAGGTTTAGTTGTTGCTGATCTCTCTTTCATTTCACTCACTCTTGTATTACCTGCACTCTCTGCTGTCTCTAAATCTGATGCTGATTTTTTGTTAATGGTTAAACCTCAATTCGAAGTTGGACGTGAAAGATTAGGTGCGGGTGGAGTAGTTCGGGACCCTGCACTACGAAAATCAGCCGTACTCGACGTTGCAACCTCTGCATACGACGTTGGTTTAGGAACCAAGGGTGTTGTTGCTAGCTCGTTACCTGGACCCGCGGGCAATGTGGAATATTTTCTCTGGCTAAAAAGAGGTGCTCAAGAGATCTCAGAAATAGATTTGGAAAAAGCTATTGAAATAGGTCCACAATGAGTAATCAGAGAGCAATCTTACTTTTAGTTAATGCTTCACGCGAAGAAGCAAAAGGCGCTGCAGAAACAATATCTAAAATCCTTGTTGCCGCCGGAATTAAGATTTATACACCTGCCGATTCTGATATTGCTAACGTAGAAGTTGTACTGGTACTAGGCGGAGATGGAACTATTTTGCGTGGCGCCGAATTTGCCTTGAAAGAAAACATTCCACTTCTTGGTATCAATTTAGGTCATGTTGGGTTTATGGCCGAAGTTGAAGCATTTACCTTTGAGAAAGTCGCACAGGCAGTTATTGATAAGGATTATGTGCTTGATCCTCGAATGCTTTTAACCTTTCAAGTTAAGCGAGGAAAGAACATCATTGATCAAGGCTGGGCACTTAATGAAATCAGCATTGAAAGAAAAAGCACGACAATGGCTGAACTATTTGTTCAAATTGATGACAGACCATTATCGAGATGGGGTTGTGACGGCATTATTTGTGCAACTCCCACAGGTTCTACAGCTTATGCTTTTTCTGCGGGTGGGCCAGTTCTGTGGCCAGAGGTCCAAGCGATGGTCTTACTGCCAATAGCTGCTCATGCACTCTTTGCTAAGCCAATGGTTATTGCGCCAACATCAACCATTGGAATAACTATCGAATCATCCGATGCATCTTTATCAGCTGATGCTTTGCGAAAGATCGAACTTGAGAAGAATGATCATATTGAGATTACTAAAAATTCAAAACAAGCAATTCTTGCTCACCTTAAATCCACGATTTTTACGGATAGATTAGTTGCTAAATTCAAGTTACCAATTGAAGGCTGGCGCGGTGAGTGAGCGAACTTTTCTAGAAGAGATCAATATCAAAAATATTGGAGTTATTACTCAAGCAACCGTTGAGTTTAATAAAGGTTTAACAGTGCTAACTGGTGAAACTGGCGCAGGAAAAACTATGGTTTTAACAGCACTTAATTTAGTGTTAGGCGGAAAAAGCGAGAGCTCCTTAGTTCGAAGTGGCGAGGAGAGATTAACTGCCAGCGCTTTATTTAGCATTCCAAAGAGGAAAATTTCAACGCTTGAAGCGATTGGTATTGAGGTTGAAGATGGGGCTTTATCGATTTCTCGCAGCGTTACAAGAGATGGGAAGAGCAAGGCTGTTGCTAGCGGAGTAAGTGTTAGCGCCGGTGTTTTATCAGAGGTGAGTGATCACCTTATCGAAATTCATGGACAGAGCTCCGGCTTGAATATTACAAAAGGATCTAAACAACGAGAATTACTCGATCGATATGCCGGCGCTCCTCTGCATGCGGTTTTGAATAATTACCAAGATTGCTTGGCACAGTATCTTCAAATCAAAGATCGAATAAAGGATTTGAAGAAGAGTGCGGCTAGTCGCGAAGGGTCTTTGGCATCTTTGAAAGCATTTAGCGAATCTTTCGGCAAACTAAAACCCATAACAGATGAATTAAGTTCAATAGATAATGAGATCTCACGATTATCTTCTGTTGAAGAGTTACGAATTGCCGTTAGCCAGGCTGTAGAAGTCTTAGAAAATGATGATGCTGGCGTTATCAGTGCTCTGGGATTAGCCAAGAAATCACTTGATGGGGTTAAGGGAAAAGATTCACGAGTAGAGAAGTTCTCAGATGATTTCAATGAAGCATTCTTTGTATTGGCTGATGTGATGCCGAATCTAACTTCATATCTGCAATCCCTCGAAGCGGACCCAGATAGATTAAATTTTCTTCAGGAAAGAAAAGCCGCGCTCACGGCATTTATCAAAAAATGGAGTACAACAAATGAAGGCGATGATGCTCTAAAAGAGTTGATTCAACGCCATTCAACGATTGCTGCGTCATTAGAAGATTTAAGCGGTGGAGATCAGCGAATACTCGAGTTAGAGAAAGAATTATCTGGGGTCAAAAAGAACCTCTTAGCATCGGCTATCGATCTAACTAAGAATCGTCTGGAAGCTGCAAAGCGCTTATCTTCCAATGTTTCTGAAGAGATGCATTCACTCTCGATGCCTCAAACAAATTTGATTATCGAAGTTTCCTCGCCTGATTACGATTCGGCTTTGAAAGAGAGTGATTTCACCGCAGTTGGATGCGATAGCGTTTCTATGTATTTACAAACGCATAAAGATGGACAACTAGTTTCTCTAGCTAAAGGCGCGTCAGGTGGCGAAATGTCTCGCGTTATGTTGGCACTCGAAGTTGTCATAGCGGCGTCGAATCCTGTTGGCACATACATTTTTGATGAAGTTGACGCTGGTGTGGGGGGAGCTGCAGCGATTGAAGTTGGTCGTCGTTTACACACTCTGTCCAAAAATGCACAAGTAATAGTTGTAACGCACTTGCCGCAAGTTGCAGCATGGGGAGATCAACATTACGTTGTTGAAAAAAGCATTGACGGCACTGTTATTTCCAGTGGAGTTACATCGGTACAGGGCGAGGATCGAATTTCAGAGATTGCTAGAATGTTGGCTGGTTTGCAGGATTCTTCAAGCGCTAAAGAACACGCTGCCGAACTGCTAAATATGCGCTTGCAAGGGTAAAACAGTTTTTAGTGATAGGTTGTCCTTCCATGGGCCAACCTCATGTAACCAAGCATTTATTTGTAACAGGCGGAGTTGCCTCTAGTCTTGGTAAGGGCCTCACAGCTTCTAGTCTCGGTAGATTATTGATTTCTCGCGGTCTTCGCGTAACCATGCAAAAACTGGATCCTTATTTAAACGTTGATCCTGGAACCATGAATCCATTTCAGCATGGTGAAGTTTTTGTAACTGATGATGGCGCTGAGACAGATTTAGATATTGGGCATTACGAGAGATTTCTCGATCGCAACCTTCACGGATCTGCAAATGTCACGACAGGACAGGTGTATTCAAGAGTTATAAGCCGTGAACGTCGTGGTGAATATTTGGGTGAAACCGTTCAAGTGATTCCGCACATTACAAATGAAATTAAAGAACGTATTCGGGCGATGGCTGCGCCAGATATCGATGTTGTGATCACCGAAATCGGCGGAACGGTTGGAGATATCGAATCCCAGCCATTTTTAGAAGCAGCACGTCAAATTCGACAAGAAGTCGGGCGCGATAATGTCTTCTATTTGCATATTTCACTTGTTCCATACATCGGTCCATCAGGTGAGCTAAAAACGAAGCCAACTCAACATAGTGTTGCTGCCTTACGTAGTATTGGTATTGCACCAGATGCCGTTGTACTTCGTTCTGATCGTCCAATTCCAGATGGTATTAAACGCAAGATTTCACTTATGTGCGATGTTGATTTAGAAGCAGTTGTTGCAGCAGTGGACGCACCTTCTATCTATGACATTCCTAAGGTTTTATACGCCGAAGGTTTGGATTCGTATGTTGTACGCAGATTAGGATTGAAATCCCACGATGTTAAATGGGGAGAATGGGATGATCTTCTTAATATCGTTCATAACCCTAAGCATCATGTCACTGTTGCTCTGGTTGGTAAGTACATAGATTTACCTGATGCATATCTTTCGGTTTCAGAAGCGTTAAGAGCTGGTGGGTTTGCCAATAACGCAAAGGTTGAATTGAAGTGGGTAGCCAGTGATGATTGCGCAACACCTGAAGGCGCAAGAGCGGCTTTAGGAGATGCTGACGCTATTTGTGTACCAGGTGGTTTCGGTGTGCGCGGAATTGAAGGAAAACTTGGAGCGTTGAAATTTGCACGAGAGAATAGAATTCCAACTCTGGGTCTGTGTCTAGGTCTTCAATGCATGGTTATTGAAGCCGCAAGAAACTTAGCGGGAATTAACGATGCGAATTCTGCCGAGTTCTCTCCCGAATCCGGCACTCATGTAATTGCAACGATGGAAGATCAAAAATCTATCGTTGCAGGAAGTGGTGACATGGGAGCAACTATGCGGTTAGGTTTGTACAAGGCCGACTTAATTCCAGGTTCAATAGTTGCTCAAACGTATGGCAGCAAGGAAGTATCTGAAAGACATCGCCATAGATATGAAGTTAATAATCTATATAAGGATCAGATTGCTGCTGCAGGATTGGTTTTCTCTGGAATTTATACGAAAGAAAATTTAGTTGAATTTGTTGAGTTGCCAGCAGATATACATCCGTTCTATGTTGGAACTCAAGCTCATCCTGAGTTGAAATCACGACCTACACGTCCGCATCCTTTGTTCGTAGGGTTAATCGCTTCAGCTATTGTTTTGAAGGGTAAAAAATGATTGTTGGTGTTCCTCGTGAGATTAAAATTCAGGAATATCGTGTTGCGTTAACTCCCGAAGGAGTTACTGAGCTTGTTAAAAATGGTCATACTGTTTTAATCGAGAAGAACGCCGGATTAGGGTCAAGTATCACTGATGAGAACTATGTTCAGGCGGGCGCAAAAATAGTTGATTCGGTTGAAAAATTGTGGCTAGAAGCAGATTTAATCTTGAAAGTGAAAGAGCCTATAGAGGCTGAGTATTCCCGGATGCGCGAGAATCAAATTCTTTTTACCTATCTACACCTAGCAGCATCCAAAGCATGTACTGATGCACTGATTAAAGCTAAAACAACATCTATTGCCTACGAAACTGTTGAAGTAGATGGTGCACTTCCGCTTTTAGTTCCAATGAGTGAAGTTGCAGGACGAATGGCCACTCAAGTTGGAGCAGATGCTTTGCTCAAACCTAAAGGCGGACGCGGAGTTCTTTTAGCTGGCGTACCTGGAGTTTCTCCAGGCAAAGTTGTTGTTATTGGGGGAGGGATAGCGGGCTTAAATGCTGCTGTTATTGCGCTGGGAATGGGTGCAGATGTAACAGTTCTAGATCGCTCTGCAAAACGGCTTGCGCAGATTGATCAGATTTACAGCGGACGAATCAAAACTCTTATGTCGAGTACTGCAAGTATTCAGAAATCTATTTATGAAGCTGATCTGGTTATTGGCGCTGTATTAATTCCTGGTGCTCGCGCTCCAAAGTTAGTAACCAATCAAGACGTTTCAAAGATGAAACCAGGGTCGGTTTTAGTGGATATTGCAATTGATCAAGGTGGCTGCTTCGAAGATTCAAAGGCAACTACACATGAAAATCCAACGTATAACGTTCATAACTCAGTTTTTTACTGCGTAGCAAACATGCCAGGTGCGGTACCGGTTACATCCACATATGCGTTGACGAATGTAACTCTTCCATTTGCAATACAGATTGCAAATCTTGGATGGGAGAAAGCACTTAAACAGAACCCTGATTTAGCTAAAGGCTTGAATACTCATGCAGGAAAAGTGACATATAAAGCCGTAGCCGAAGCACACGGTTATGAATTTTCACCAGTACTCTGATCAGTTTTTAAATTTCTCGCGTATCGAACGCGGTTTATCTAACAACTCTGTATCAGCATATACACGCGATCTTCAGCGATTTTCTGATTTTCTTGTATGCAATTCGATGGATTTCTTGCAATTCAAGCAAAAACAATTGGATGATTTCATTAACGAATTAAATACGTCTAACTTGGCATTAAGTACCATTAATAGAGTTCTATCAACTCTTCGTTCTTTTTACGGATACCTTGAACGTGAACATGGGATACATAACCCAATGAAAGATGTTGAATCCAGAAAAATTCCTTTGCGTTTACCCAAAGCTTTGACGGTTTCGGAGATAACTCAACTAATCGATGGTTCATTGAGCGAAGATAATGTTATTTCGCTGCGTGATAGAGCAATACTAGAACTTTTGTACAGTACAGGTGGTCGTGTTTCTGAAATAGTAGGAATTAATGTCAGTGATATTTCTATGATGAAATCAGATTCAACTGAAGTGCGAGTGATAAAACTTCGAGGTAAAGGCAATAAGGAGCGAATCGTTCCTATGGGTAGTTTTTCAATCAAGGCTTTGGATGATTATTTAGTACGAGTGAGACCAAATCTGCTTGTGAAGAATTTCAAAAATAAGAATGATGCGCTCTTTCTTAATCAACGCGGTAGCAGAATTTCCAGACAAAGCGCTTGGCAGATTGTTGTTAATAGTGCGAAGAAATGCGGACTATCTGATGGGATTTCTCCCCATGTATTTAGACATTCCTTTGCTACGCATTTATTAGATGGCGGGGCAGATATTCGTGTTGTGCAGGAGTTATTGGGTCATGCATCAGTAACGACAACTCAGATTTACACTTTAATAACAATAGATAAAATTCGAGAGTCTTACTCCTTAGCCCATCCAAGGGCTCGTTCTTAAGTTATTGTCCGCGTAAACGTCGTGCAAGAATGCTTTGATCACCTTTTGCTTCAAGATCAGCAATGATCACAGCTATTGATTCGCGAACAATACGACCACGATCTACTGCTAAACCTAAATCGCCGCGTAGTTGTAAACGCGCTTGATCTAGATCGTAGAGCTCGTCGGGGGAGAGATACACAGTTATCTTCTCGTCATGTTTTTCGCGACCAGATGGAGATTTATCAACACTAGTTACGCGGCGACGTTGTATTGCTCGTACACCTTTTTTAGAAGGCGAAGTTGTTGGTGCGGCTATAGCCGGAGCAACTAGAGGTTTAGCTGGTTCAACATCGGCTTGCTTTACAGATGTAAGTGCAGGAGAAGTGGAACGAAATAGTTCATCTGCACCAGGAAGACTTGCTCTACGTGTCATCGTGCGCCTCCTCGGGCAATTAGTTCGCGTGCTAAACGTCGATATGAAGCTGCTCCACCTGATGATGAAGCGTAGGAAGTAATTGGCTCTCCAACAACAGTTGTTTCTGGAAAACGAATGGTTTTCGCGATTATCGTTTCGAACACATCTTCTGGATATTTCTCAAGGATCGCGCCGAGAACTTCGCGGTTATGCAGAGTTTTACGATCATACATGGTTGCAAGGATGCCAATAAGCTTTAGATCTGGATTAAGGAAATTTTTAACTTTATCTAGGTTGCCCTTTAATTCAATAAATCCATGTAGCGCGAAATATTCACATTGCAATGGAACGATCACTTCATCGGACGCTACTAACGCGTTAATAGTTAATTGACCCATTGTTGGTTGGCAATCAATCAAAATAACGTCGTAGTACTCTTTCAAAGAAGTTAAAGCGCGCTTTAAGTATTGTTGTCCACCAATTTCAGCGCCCAATGTAGTTTCAGCTGTACCTAAGTCACGGTTGGCTGGCAAGAAATCTAAACCTGCAACACTAGATTTCAAAACTATTTGATCAACATCTGCAGTCGGGGTCATGAGTGCGTAATAAACAGTTTGTTCTAATGGAAGTTGGTGTGCATTAACTCCAAGACCCAGAGAGAGTCCTCCTTGTGGATCGAAGTCGACGAGAAGTACCCGACGTCCAAGTTCAGCAAGACTTGCGCCAAGATTAATTGTTGAAGTTGTCTTGCCTACTCCACCTTTTTGGTTAAAAATCGCAATAACTTTAGCTCCACCATGTTCGGTGATTGGCGCCGGAGTGGGAAAACTCAAAGGAGCTTTATTAAGAAGCGAAGAGGTTGTGGCCACATCTTCTTCAAATGTCGATTTAGCGTTCAAGCGAGAAACCTCTTTCTTCCTTTTTGGCGACTCTACGCATTAGCCACCTTCTAGGCAAGTGAGGCGCTTCGTATATTTGATATGAAAAGTGAAGTACGGTTCGCAGGTGGACACCCAGATAAGCAATGGCGAAGAGGTAATTACGCCTGAAAACCCTGGATTTTCCGTTCATCTGACTAATTTCGACGGTCCTTTTGATCTTCTACTGCAGCTCATTTCTCGCCACAAGATGGATATCACTGAGGTGGCTTTGAGCACAGTCACTGATGAATTTATAGCCTTCATCCGGGGCTTAGAAATATCAGGAGAGGGTTGGCAACTAGATCAAGCCACAGAGTTTTTGGTAGTGGCTGCGACCTTATTGGATCTTAAGGCAGCCAAATTGCTTCCAAGTGGTGAAGTTGAAGATGAGGAAGATTTAGCTCTCCTGGAGGCTCGAGATCTACTCTTTGCTCGATTACTGCAATACAGAGCTTTTAAGGAGATTGCGGCAACGTTTAATCAACGCATCGAAGCTTTTGATAAGACCTTTGCTCGGGTGGTCTCCCTGGATCCAGCACTTGCTTCATTATTGCCCGAAGTGCTTATTGGTGTCGGTGCGCCTCGTTTTGCCGCTATCGCCGAGCGGGTATTAACTCCCAAGAGCGCACCAGTTGTTGCCGTCGAGCATCTTCACTCAGCCTTAGTGAGCGTAACTGAAGAGTCTAAACTTGTGGTTGAGGCTTTACGAAAAGGTAGAACTTTAAGTTTTCGCTCATTGATCGCTGATGCATCTTCCACATTGGTAGTTGTGGCTCGTTTCTTGGCTCTTTTAGATCTTTATCGACAAGGCGCTTTACGCTTCAATCAGGTCGTTGCCCTGGGAGATTTACAGATTAGCTGGACCGGGGCTGAAAGTGGCGACATTGAAACCACTGATGAGTTCGATATTCCAGTAGTTTTAGCTGATGAATCAAACGTTCGAACCGATGACGAGGGGTAACTAGAGTGGAATTAAGGGACATCCATAGGCATATTGAAGCGATCTTGATGGTCGTTGATGAGCCTGTGAGCGAATTGACCTTGGCTACGGTTCTAGAGGTTACCCAGGATGAAGTAAGCGCAGCATTAGCCGAACTTGTAGAGAGCTATTCTGAGCGTGGTTTCGCTTTGAAGAGCGTCGCTGGAGGATGGCGTTTTTATAGCCACCCCGATAGCGCTGCGGTCGTTGAAAAATTTGTTCTAGATGGTCAACAATCTCGCTTAACTCAAGCCGCACTTGAGACTTTGGCGGTAATTGCTTATCGCCAACCCGTCTCCAGGGCCCGTGTTTCAGCCATTAGAGGCGTGAATGTGGAGGCGGTTATGAAGACCCTAGTAACTAGGGGATTGGTTGAAGAGTACGGTCTTGAGCCTGAAACAGGAGCTATTCTCTATAAAACCACCAACTACTTCCTAGAGCGATTGGGTTTGAATTCGTTAGAAGATTTGCCTGCTTTAGCTCCTTATTTGCCAGATCTCGAGCATCTCGATGAAGTTTTAGATTCGCTTGTTGATTAAAAACGTCCTTATTAACGTAATCAAGTATCAACTTCTACTGTAGACTTAACCTAATTGCGCAGATGTTTAGCGCTAAAAGCAACGTTGACTGTCGGGAATGGATAGCCACACATGGATTTAGTACGTCTTAATAAGATCATTGCTGATGCTGGGATCACCAGCCGTCGAGGAGCTGATGATTTAATCTCCGACGGGCGCGTTACCGTTGATGGTTTGGTCATTCGAGAACTCGGTGCCAAGTTCGATCCTTCAAAATCTCAAGTAATGGTTGATGGTGAGACAATCACGCAATCTTTGACCAAAACTTATCTTGCACTTCATAAGCCTAAGGGTGTTTTGTCGACGATGTTCGACCCAGAAGGTCGACCTTGTCTGAGCGATTTTATCGATCTTCGAACCGAGAGACTTTTTCACGTTGGTCGTTTGGATAAGGATTCAGAAGGGTTAATTCTGCTGACAAATGATGGCGAACTAACCTTTAGGGCAACTCATCCATCCTATGGTTTAGAGAAAACCTACATAATCCAATTTGAAGGCAAATTACCTGTCGGAGTTGAAAAGACTCTTACAAAGGGAGTTGAGCTGGAGGATGGAATAGCTCGGGTTTTAACATTCAAAGAACTATCTCCTACCTGGCTTGAGGTGAGTATCCACGAAGGCAGATATCACATTATTCGCCGGCTGATGGCTGCGGTGGGGATCGATGTTCTTCGATTGATCAGAACGAAATTTGGACCTATCTCGCTGGGGGAGACGGCTGAAGGTCGATGGCGCGATTTGAATTCTGGAGAATTAATTAATTTACAAAAAGCTTTGAGCATTTAGAGACTTATCGGTTTGACGGTAAAAGGAGATTTAACCGATTTATCTATATGTCTATATTGTAGCGATTATTGTTAATTTATCGATATTTATAGTGGTAAATGAGCGTAATTAAAGAGATTTATCGATATTCATTTATTCATGTCTCGGATCTATGCAGTAAACAATTTGCATAGACAAAAAGTATTGGCGATAAATTAATAAGTGAATTAAATGTCAAATCTATTATTAACCTCCGCCGTGATTTCGCTTGTTACCGTTACGCTTACTCCATGAACATCCGAGCGATTCGCGGGGCTACGCAGGTTGCTAGCAATGATGCTGCCGCCATAGGCGAAGGTTCCAAAGAGCTACTTGCGGCGATATTGAAAGCAAACAGCCTAGCCATAGAAGATGTCATCTCGGTTTTGCTTACCTCAACCGCTGATCTCAACGCTGCTTTTCCAGCAAGCGCGGCCCGTGATATCGGCTTCGCCAGTGTTCCGCTCTTGTGCGCTCAAGAAATCGATGTACCAAATTCACTTCCCAGGACGATACGAGTCATGTTGCACTGCCAAACTCAGCGTTCAATGGCTCAAATTGAACATGTTTACCTACATGGGGCCAGTGTTCTGCGTAAAGATTTAGCTCAATAAGAACGTATCTATGAGTATTTCTTCGGTAAAAATCGTAGGTTCTGGGCTTATTGGAACCTCAATTGGTTTGGCGCTCAGCCAAAAAAATATTGCCGTTCTCATGAGCGATTCGAATTCATCAGCGGCATCTTTAGCGCAATCACTTGTCGATCCCAATCGAAGTTTTTCTGCTACTCATGTATTTGATCTTGTAATCATCGCAGTCCCGCCATCTTCCTTTTCCTCCGCAATATCAAAGGAGTTCGAGCTCAATCCGTTATCCATGTTTGTAGATATATTGAGTATAAAAACTAAACCTCAAGTAGAAGTCGATAGTATTCCGGGATTATCTGAACGATTCGTAGGTTCACACCCAATGGCAGGACGGGAAGTATCGGGAGCGCAATCAGCCAGAGGAGATTTATTTATAGGTCGCTCGTGGATCGCGTGCCCAAGTGCGCGCTCATCAGAAAAAGCAGTTGATTTAGTTGAAGAACTCATTCAAATTTGTGGTGGGGTAGCGATCTTGATGGGTTCGGTAGAACACGATCAAGCTATGGCCCTTGTCTCCCATGCACCTCAAGTTGTGGCCAGCCTGATGGCATCGTCTTTGAAGGGACACAATCCAGAATGGTTTGATCTAATCGGTCAAGGTTTTAAGGATCTCACTCGAATAGCTGATTCAGATGCGCAGTTGTGGAGCGAAATTTTAAGTGAAAATGCTCCCAATATTCGCGAAATTTTGACAACGTTAAGAGTAAATATCGAAGGAATCGAAAAGAGATTAAGTAACCAAGAATTTGCCCAACAAATTATTCAGGCAGGTAACGCTGGTCGCGCGCTGATTCCTGGTAAGCATGGAGGAGCTCCTCGAAAATATATTTATCTACATATTGTTATAGATGATAAAGCAGGTCAGCTCGCAGCCATTTTCAATGATTGCGCACGCGCTGAAGTTAATATTGAAGATGTTGCGATAGAGCATACTCCCGGTCAAAACACTGGTTTAGTAACGTTATCGATTCTAGATGCCGCAAAAGCTGAATCCCTTGAAGTTTTTCTGATTAAAGCAGGCTGGAAAGTACATTTAACGAGTAAATAACTTTCTTTATTAGCCGTAGAATTAACCCATGGGAATCGTTGTAGCAATAGATGGTCCCAGCGGCGCAGGTAAATCCAGTACAGCTAAATTAGTTGCTCATCGTGCCGGTTGGAATTACTTAGATACCGGTGCTTTGTACCGTGGTGTTACATGGTTAAGTTTGGAAAAAAACGAACAAGATCCAATTAAGTTACTCGAGTTGTTGAAAATTTTTCCATTGAAATTTAACTGCGATGCGCAGAATCCAGAACTCTTTGTTGGAGATACCGACGTTAATGAATCAATCCGTTCAATCGAAGTTACTGAACGTGTTAGTCATATCGCCGCAATTCCTGAAATCAGACACGAATTACTAAGTATTCAACGTCAATACATCAAGAACGCTCCTCGTGGAATTGTCGTTGAAGGTAGAGACATAGGAAGTGTTGTTGCACCCGAATCACCACTAAAACTCTATTTAACTGCTGATTTAGAAGCCCGCGCTTTGCGCAGAGAAGCAGAAGTAACAGGTGTTTCCACGGTTGAAGTAAAGAACTCTTTGGATGGTCGAGATCTCATTGATTCGACTCGTAAAGTTTCTCCATTGGCCATGGCAGCGGATGCGGTTCTGATTGATTCAACACTTCTGAATCTAGAAGAAACTGTTGAACGTGTATGGGAGTTGCTCCGCGAAAGAAATTTACTTGGGTTGCCAATCGTAGGCATTCTCGGAAGACCAAACGTTGGAAAATCAACGTTAATAAATCGATTTATAGGTAGACGTGAAGCGATTGTTGAAGATACCCCCGGAGTTACTCGTGACCGAGTTCAGTATGAGTGTGAATGGGGCGGAAGACGTTTCATCGTAATGGATACAGGTGGGTGGGAATCAAAACCTGATGGTATTTCTGTACAAGTAAGTGCTGGTGCAGAGTTAGCTATGGAGCAATCAGATGTTCTCTGTTTTGTGGTTGATGCACAAATCGGAGCTTTAGATGAAGATGATGTTTTAGTACAAGAACTTCGTAAAGCGAAGAAACCAATTTTGTTAATCGCAAATAAAGTTGATAGCGAACGTGAAGAATCCGATGCTCATTCATTATGGAACCTAGGACTCGGGGAACCATTTTTTGTATCAGCTCTACATGGTCGTGGTAGCGGAGATCTTTTAGACAAAGTTGTTTCCCATCTTCCAGAAGTTGGTCGAGCGCAGGTACAAGATGGTTATCGTCGAGTTGCGCTGATCGGAAGACCAAATGTAGGAAAATCTTCATTACTCAATGCTTTAGCAGGTGAAGAACGATCAATTGTTTCTGAAGTTGCTGGAACCACTCGTGATCCGGTTGATGAGTTAATCTCCTTCGGAGGATCAACCTGGAGATTTATTGACACAGCTGGTCTGCGTAAACGAGCTAATCAAGCAAGTGGAACTGATTATTACGCATCCCTTCGCACGCAAGCAGCACTAGAACGATGCGAAGTAGCGGTCATTGTTTTAGACGCAAGTGAACCTATTTCTGAACAAGATTTACGAATTTTAACGATGGCGGAAGAAGCTGGTAAAGCCATGGTGGTTGTTATGAATAAATGGGATTTAGTTGACGAAGATCGTCGCGATCAACTTGATAGAGAAATAGATCGTCATCTAGATCAGATTGAATGGGCGCAGCGAGTTAACGTTGCAGCTAAAACTGGATGGCACAGAGATCGTTTAGCGCCAGCATTGCGAACAGCAATTGATTCTTGGGAAAAGCGAGTGCCTACTTCAAAACTCAACTCATTCTTGGGCGCGCTTATCGGAGCTACTCCACCTCCTGTTCGTGGCGGCAAGCAACCAAAAATATATTATGCGACACAAGCAGGTATTGCGCCTCCAAAATTTGTCGTTTTCTCAAGCGGATGGATCGAAGCTTCCTACCGTAGATTTATTGAAAGACGTTTACGCGAAGAGTTCTCATTCCCAGGCACACCGGTACAAGTTGCAATCCGGGTGAAAGAACGAGATAAGAGTCAGTAATTGATAAAGAACAAAAATATCAACGTTCCGAACGCCTTGAGCATCCTTCGCTTGCTCGGAGTTCCAGTATTTATATATTTCGCTTTGGTTACTGAACAAGATGCTCTGGCTATATTAATTCTTGCCATTGCAGGAATAACCGATTATTTGGATGGCAAATTAGCTCGAGCTTGGAAGCAAACTTCGGCTTTTGGTGCAATGCTCGATCCTGCGGCCGATCGTATTTATATTCTGGCAACTTTAATAATCCTTTACGTGAGAGATGCAATCTCTTTATGGATGTTATTGGTTCTCGTCATTCGCGATGTCATACTGGCTGCTCTTACCCTGATAATGAAGCTTCGCGGATTGAAACTTCTTGAGGTGACATTTCTGGGAAAAGCTGCAACTTTCAATCTTCTTTATGCATTTCCCTTGCTATTCCTCGCAACTCAGGATTCTGCAGCGGCTGACATAGCATTTGCAACTGGTTGGAGCTTCGCTTTATGGGGGATTGCGCTCTATCTGTACACGGGTTGGACATATTTCCAAAATGGAGTCAGAAGTATTAGAGTCAGTTCAGGAACAACCCAGGCTTAAAATTAGAACAGAGGAAGATAATGTCTAATATTCCAGATTCGCTTAAGTACACCAAAGAGCACGAATGGGTTGCGTCAACGCAAAGTGCTCTAGTGTTCCGAGTTGGTATTACAGATTATGCGCAGAGCGCACTAGGTGACATTGTTTATGTTCAGATGCCGAAAATTGGTCAAAATTTAACTGCAGACACAGTGTGTGGGGAAGTTGAATCAACAAAAAGCGTTTCTGAGATATTTTCACCAGTGAGTGGAAGTGTCACAGCAATAAATTCGGATTTAAATTCTGCTCCCGAAACAATTAACTCTGATCCATACGGAGCAGGTTGGCTCTTTGAAGTTTCGGTTGATTCTGAGCCAAATAATCTTCTTTCGGCCTCAGATTACGCAGCAATCACGGCTTGACCACTAGGGCCACGTCCCCCTAGTGTCACCCTTAAGTTCAAGGTGAGCCTGATTTAGCTAGCAGGGAGGGGATTTTCGTGACTGCGGTAGAAAATGAACGCGAATTAACCTCCACGCTCAATTTAGGTCTACGAAGCGTTGAAACACCTGGAAGCATGTCGGCATCTGAAAGTTTTTTACAAAAAATCGATCCATCAATTCGTTCGATCATAGATGAAATCTGTTTGCCGGGCTCTGTTAAAGCAATGCTCGTGATCCATCGTGGGCCAGCACAAGGTTCTCGCTTCTTATTAGATTCCAATACGGTTTCAATCGGAAGATCCCCCGAGAGTGATGTCTTTCTTGACGATGTTACGGTTTCTAGAAAACACGCACAAATAATCCGAACACAGAATGAATTTTCGATTTCGGATTCACACAGCCTCAATGGAACATACGTTAATTCAATTTCTGTAACCAATCAGGTATTGCGTATGGGCGATGAGATTCAAATCGGTAAATTTCATGCACTATTTTTCGGCAATCCACATATAAAAACTTTAGGGGAAAAGTAATGAGCGTTCCAGCACGCGCGTATTTAAGTATCGGTGAAGTCTTGACCAAGTTACGTGGAGATTTTCCAGATATTACGATTTCCAAAATTCGTTTCCTGGAATCTGAAGGTTTGATTGATCCTCAGCGCACTCCATCTGGTTACAGAAAATTCACTGGTACGGATTTGGAACGACTTCGCTATGTTTTACTTGCGCAACGAGACCAATATTTACCTCTACGTGTCATCAAAGAAAATCTCGACGCTCTTGATCGCGGCTTACAACCAGCACCAACATCAGGGGGAGTGGCTGCACCGCGACCTTCTCTTGCGACAGTTGACGGTGAAATGGCGCCATCTGCATTTGGTGAATCTAGTGATATGCGTTTATCCCGCGAGGAACTACTCAAGGCAAGTGGATTAACTGAAGGCGCTTTAGTTGAATTGGAATCATTTGGCTTAATTGCTCCACGCGGACGTCATTACGATGGAGATTCATTAGCAGTTGCGAAAGCTGTAACCGAAATGGGCTCATTTGGCATTGAACCTCGCCATCTTCGCTCGTTCAAATCTGCAGCTGATCGTGAAATTGGGTTAATTGAACAAGTTATAACTCCTTTGACCCGACAGAAAAATACTGAATCAAAAGCTCGCGCTGAAGAGGTACAAAAAGAGATTGCTTCACTTTCAATTCGCTTGCATGCATCTTTGGTGCGTGGCGGATTAAATCGTCTTCGATAAAACTGGTTCCTGTCGATGAGCATGGTGGCTATGCAAGTTGTTGGCGTTCGAATCGAAATGCCTTCAAATCAACCCATCGTTCTATTAAAGGAAATTGACGGGGTTCGTTTCTTACCTATATGGGTTGGAGCTGTAGAAGCAACGGCGATCGCTTTCGCTCAGCAAGGTGTGATTCCACCACGACCTTTAACTCATGATTTAATGCAAGACATCGTTGAATCACTTGATGCAACCCTTACGGCAGTTCAAGTAACAGCCATTGAAGAGGGTGTTTTTATGGCCTCTCTTTTGATTCGTGATCCAGATGGAAATGCAGTGAGCATTTCTGCCAGACCATCAGATGCGATTGCGTTAGCCCTTCGAACTCATAGCAATATATTGGCTGACTCCGATTTGCTAGATAATGTTGGTATTGAAATTCCAGAGGATGTAGCCGAAGATGCTCTCAATGCTTCAGGGGAGAGTTCGGAGATGGAGCGTTTTCGAGAGTTCCTCGATCAGATCAACCCCGAAGATTTTGCTGGGTAGGCAGTGAGGCCCGTAAAACTCTCAACCTCTAGTATAGGTTTTGGGAGTGTCGTAACCAGCTTTACGCTGTCCTGGCGCTTATTCTTATCTCACTCCCCAAGAGAATTGAGATTCCCCTCATGACTTCGACACCTGATTTTGAATTGATCGGTTATCGCGGTGCAACCGCTTGTTCTGCAGCGGGAATTAGTTATCGTCAGCTCGATTATTGGGCGCGCACAGGGTTAGTAGAACCAAGCATTAGACCAGCCGGGGGATCGGGTTCAACACGTCTGTACGGTTTCAGAGACATTCTGGTTTTAAAGATCGTTAAACGACTTCTAGATGCTGGCGTATCACTTCAGAACATCCGAACCGCTGTTAATCACTTGCGTGAACGTGGAGTAACTGAACTGGAGAGAATTACATTAATGAGTGATGGTGCATCCATCTATGAATGCGCTAGCGCGGATGAAATTGTGGACTTACTCGCTGGCGGTCAAGGCGTGTTCGGTATCGCCGTAGGCAAGGTGTGGCATGAAGTTGAAGGATCTCTCTCGACCTTAACGGGAGAAATCGATGGCCAGAGCGTGGGTGGCGAAAGTAACGATGAATTGTCCCTTCGTAGAAAGCGCAAAGGCGCCTAACAGGCATATTCTTCCCTTAGTACTTTTCACCTAAAGGACCAGGGGATTGTGTAATGTCACGCGAAGAGCAATTTTCTTCATATAAACAGTACGAATCATTCCAACGTCGCCATATTGGACCGACATCTTCGCAAGAAAACGAGATGCTGCAGGCACTCGGTTACAAAGATATGAACACATTCATTTCCGATGTAGTACCCAGCAATATTGCAATGTCGAAAAAACTCAGTGAAGCCTTGCCTGAACCGTTAACAGAAGTAGCGGCCATAGATGCACTACGCGCCATGGCTGATAAAAATGAACTTTTTACATCCTATATAGGTTGTGGCTACTACGGAACTATTACGCCGCCTGTCGTTTTGCGCAATGTTTTAGAGAATCCTGCTTGGTACACCGCATACACGCCCTACCAACCAGAAATTTCACAAGGACGTTTAGAAGCCTTGTTTGCTTTCCAAACCGCAGTGTGTGATTTGACCGCGTTACCAATTGCCAACGCTTCTATGCTTGATGAAGGAACAGCCGCTGCCGAAGCAATGACTTTAACTCGTCGCTCATATAAAGGTAGTGATGATGCTGTGTTTCTTATTGATAAGAATGTTCACCCACAAACTAGAGCTGTAATAATTACACGGGCAAAACCATTAAACATCACGATTGAAGAGTTTGATGCATCGCAAGGCATTCAAACGAATTCAGAATATTTCGCAGCTCTCGTTCAGTATCCAGACACACGTGGTTCTGTAAATGATTTTTCAAGTATTGCCGATCAAATTCACTCTAATGAGGCTTATTTAATTGCAGCCACTGATTTATTAGCCTTAACATTGCTTAAAGCACCGGGGGAGTGGGGCGCCGATGTTGCTGTTGGATCTGCACAACGCTTTGGAGTTCCAATGGGCTTCGGTGGACCACACGCAGGTTTTATGGCTGTTCGTAATGGATTAGAGCGGTCAATGCCTGGTCGATTAATTGGTCAGAGCCTAGATGTACACGGTAATCCGGCTTTCAGATTGGCGTTACAAACTCGCGAACAACATATTCGTCGCGATAAAGCAACTAGCAATATTTGCACAGCCCAAGTTCTACTGGCTGTGATGAGCGCTTTTTACGCAATGTGGCATGGTCCGGCTGGTTTGAAATTGATATCCAAGAGAATTCATAATCAAACAAATGCACTGGCGCTAGCTTTAAAAAACGCAGGTTATGAAATCACTAATACAACGTATTTCGATACTCTTACTATCAAAGTAAAAAGCGCATCTGAACTTCACAAAAAAGCACAAGCAAGCAAGATTAATTTAAGAATAGTTGATGATTCACATGTAGGAGTTTCGCTAGATGAAACAACTACGGAAGAATCTCTACAATCCCTTGCCCTTGTTTTCGGTGTGAAAACAATCGATATTCGCGATTCAGATGATTTTGAATCAGTTATGAAAAGAACTTCGAAGTTTTTGCAGCATCCCGTTTTTAACACCAATCACTCTGAAACAGGAATGCTTCGATACATCAGAACTCTTTCTGATAGAGATTTAGCTCTCGACCGCACAATGATTCCACTAGGTTCATGCACAATGAAGTTAAACGCAACAACTGAAATGCAAGCAGTTACATGGCCAGAATTTTCTTCTTTACACCCTTTTGCTCCAACAAATCAGAGCATTGGTTCCCGAGAATTGATCCAAGAATTATCAGATTGGCTCGTCGCAATAACAGGGTATGACGCTGTTTCTCTACAGCCAAATGCTGGCAGTCAAGGTGAATTCGCTGGTTTGTTAGCAATTCGCAATTATCACGACAGTAGAGGCGATCAAAAGCGAACTATTTGCCTAATTCCTTCGAGTGCTCACGGAACGAATGCAGCTAGCGCTGTTATGGCCGGTATGCGAGTAGTAGTAATCGCGTGCGATGATCACGGAAATGTTAGCGTTGATGATTTAAAGGATAAGATTTCCGAATACGGAGATGAATTAGCTGCTCTTATGGTTACTTATCCGTCTACTCACGGAGTTTTTGAAAGCGCCATTTCGCAAATCTGCGAACTTATCCATGATGCAGGTGGACAAGTTTACGTTGATGGCGCAAACCTAAATGCTCTTGTTGGTTTAGCTCAACCAGGAAAATTTGGCGCCGATGTTTCACACTTGAATCTTCATAAAACATTTTGCATCCCTCACGGTGGCGGGGGACCAGGTGTAGGACCGGTGATTTCTCGCGCACACCTCGCACCCTTTTTACCTAATCATCCACTCGATGAATTGGCTGGACCTCAAAGCGGACCTGGACCAGTTAGCTCTGCTCCGTACGGATCCGCAAGTATTTTGCCAATCTCTTGGGCATATATTCGAATGATGGGGGGAGAAGGTTTAACTCACGCAACTCAAGTAGCAATTCTTTCTGCCAACTATATTGCCTTGAAACTTAATCCTTACTACCCAGTTTTATACACCGGAAATAATGGTCGCGTAGCCCATGAATGTATTTTGGATTTACGAGGCATAACTAAGGATTCGGGTGTAACTGTTGACGATGTGGCTAAACGATTGATGGATTACGGTTTCCATGCTCCTACAATGAGTTTTCCAGTAGCTGGAACACTGATGGTCGAACCGACAGAGAGCGAAGACATTGCCGAAGTTGAAAGATTTATTTCTGCAATGATTTCAATTCATGGTGAAATCATGGATGTGCAAAATGGCGTTATTGCTCACGAAGATTCGCCTTTAGCTCATGCACCACATACTGCAGGCGATGTTATTTCTAGCCAATGGGATAGGAAATATCCTCGTGAAATTGCGGCTTTTCCTGAAATGCTGGATGGCTTCATTCCAGGAGAAATTATTGGTATGCGTGGAAAGTACTGGCCTACTTCAGGTCGTATTGATGGCGCATTCGGGGACAGAAATTTGATCTGTGCTTGTCCGCCAATAGAAGCTTTCGCCGAATAGATTCCACTCGGGTAGGGCCTATTTAAGGCTATTTTTAATTACTTAACATAATGTAACTTATCGGCGTTAACTCCAAGGAGGCTACGTAAACCCCAGACGCTCACTCTGTAGAAAGCTTCGATGACGATTGATCTACTCATCTTTGATTTACCCTGCTCGCGTTCAATGAATTGAATCGGAAACTCTTTAATGCGTACACCAAGCATAGATACAGCACGAATCATTTCGATTTGAAAACAATAACCATTTGAACGAATTAAACTCAAATTCAATTGGCTGAGGACGCAGCTTCTATACACCCTTAGTCCGCCAGTTAGATCCCTGTACGGCAGTGATAAAGCTTTGCGTGCATACCAAGTTCCAAGTTCCGAGAGCAAACGTCTATGGAATGACCAATTAGTTACCGATCCTCCATCAATCCATCTAGTACCCATAACTACGTCGCTGGATTGAGAGACAAGTAGCATTTCTTGCAAATTTCGTACTAAATGAGATCCATCGGCATCCATTGTTGCGATAAATTCATAATCATCTTGCAGAGCGAGAGTTATTCCAGCCAAATAAGCAGATCCAATTCCTTTTTTCCTGCCGTTATCTATCACCCGAACATTTGGGAAATCTGATTGCTTTACCATCTGGGCTGTTTTATCAGGTGAATCATCGTCGATAACGATGACATCTATGTCTATATTTTGAAGTTCCTGAAGCAATTCTATTATTGACCCAGATTCATTGTACGTTGGTATCAAAACCACTTGTTTAGACATTCTTGCGTCGCTTCCCAAAATAAAGTAGCAGGGATAACGCTATACAAATAACAGAACTCCAATTACCGATTTTATTCGACAAAGTGTTTTTGGAATTAAGTTTTACATCTCCATAAACGAATGATGCTTTATTTTGCTGAGTTTTCTGAACCACCGAACCATAATTATCGATAATAGCCGACACACCAGTGGTTGATACCGTGAGAATCCAACGATTGTTTTCAACTGCTCGGATACGCGTAATATTTAATTGCTGAGAACTCTGACCGCTATCTGCAAAGGTAGCATTGTTTGTTTGAACAACGACCATATTTGATTTCTTTATAATTGCTGAAACAGCTTGATCATCGATAATTTCATAACAGATGATTGGCGCAATAATTGCTTTACTAACTTTATGTAGCACTAGGTCTTTACCGGCACGAAAATCATTAACGTTATCTGTTAATGGTGAAACTTTCTTAGCTACGGAACGTAACGGGATATATTCACCAAATGGAGTCAGAATGCGTTTTACATACCGCGATGCAACTTCACCGTGTTGATCCCACATGAGTGAAACGTTTTCTGGTCCTTCTGGCGTAGCTAAAACAGCTCCAACAATGACAGGAGTAGAACCTCTTGCTGCTAATTCGGATATCTGCTGCCCTACCAATTGATTCTTAAAAGGATCTACATCTACTGAATTCTCCGGCCATACTATTAATTCCGGTTTTATTGTTAAATCCTGTAAAACCAGATTGGTTTGCTTTAAATGGTAGTTAAACACTTCTTCTGCTTGAGCGTTGAAATCTAAACCTAACCTTGGAACATTTCCCTGAACTCCGAGCACTTTTAAACTCCCCTGATTTAACGCTGGGGCAGGAAGTAAGATGCAAATCGTTGTGCTGAGTAGAATCATTGCCACTGAAAATAATTGGGCGCGGGCCCAAAGCAGGTACAGCGCAATACCTAAAAATACTCCAAGGAAAGTTAAAGAAGAGTCCCCTAAATATGCAGCTGCTTGTAAATATGGCGAATCTGCCTGGCTAAAAGCAAGTCGATTCCAACCAAAACCACCAAAAGGAATAACTGAGCGAATTTCATCTGCAATTAAGATGATAGGTAAAATTAACCAGACGCGTGAATATCTGTTTCGTTTAAACGAGATAAATCCTAAGGGTATATAAAACAAAGATTGCAATAGCACTAAGAAAAATACAGGTAGCAAACCTACGAATATACCCGTCCAATTCAGCGTGAAATAATTAAACGTTAAAGCGAACAAAAATGAAACTAGAAATGGTTTTGTTGTTTTAGTAACTGCATAAAGAAACATCGCTATAGCTATTGGGAGTAAAAACCACCAATCCAAGGGAGCAAAAGATCCAGATAGAACAACACCGCTTAAGATAGCGATAGCAATGCTTACCATCCCAGTGCTGCAATCATTCGATCTATACTTGCTCCTAAACCATATTGTTTTTGAAGTGCATAAATTTCATTTAAATCACTCGGTTTCCTTGGTAGTGAGAGATCGATTTGCGGAAGATTTACATCACGTGCACATTGAACAAGAGTTGGAGCAATTCCTAAATACTCTTGGCCCTCAAGGATTTTCTTTATGAGATTTGGAGTCAGTGAATCGTGAGATTGCATGGCTCCTTTAATAACTTCATCAACCGAAGCAAAATTGTTGCTAATTAACGCTGCTCCTTTTTCACCGATTCCTTTTACCCCAGGCAATCCATCCGAAGGATCTCCTCTAAACATCGCAAAAAGAGCGTATCTATCCCCCGGAATATTGTATTTTTTCGCAATCCAAGCGGTATCAACTAGATCATGAGCTGAGATTCCTTTTGCGAGGTAAACAACTTTTACATCTTTTTGGTCATCAACTACCTGAAACATATCCCGATCACCAGTCACGATACGAATCGGACCTCTCTCGCGTTCTGCAAAAGAAGCCATGACATCATCTGCTTCGTAATCATCAATTCCAACGATTGCGATGCCGAATGCATCAAGAATATCCATCAGAATAGGAATTTGCGGTGCTAGTAAATCAGGTTCTTCTTCTTCGCCTTCATCATCAACTCGATTAGCTTTGTATTCCGGAAATAATTCAACCCTCCATGAAGGTCGCCAATCACCTTCAATGCATGCGACAAGTCGGTTAGGTTTATAAATGGAGATTAATCGAGCACTCATATCTAAATATCCACGAATTGCATTTACTGGAGTGCCATCCGGAGCGATTAGAGAATCAGGCATTCCATAAAAAGCTCGGTACCAGAGTGAGGCTGAGTCCAAAAGCATCAAACTCATATATCCCCCAATAGATACGTCACAACACCACGATCAATTAACTTTACAGCTTGTCGACAACTCTTATTCAATTCTGGAGCTGCTGTTGCGATTTGACCCAATAAATCAATGAGTTGCTTCGTGGATCGTACGAAATCTCCTACCGACATATCTGAACCTTTGAGAACTTGATTTAAAGATGATCCACTGGCCCAGCGAAAAATCATGTAACAAAAACCTAAATCTGGCGATCTTTGGGTTTTCACACCCACTTCAATTTCTAATTCTTCTAATTCAGCCCAAACTCGGGTAACAGATGCCAAAACTTGCGCAACGTTCTCATTCGGAATCTTTGGAGAAAGATCTTCCTGACTACGAGATTCAAAGATCATTGCAGATGCAACGCTTACTATTTCTGCCGGAGTTAGCTCATTAAATAGTCCTCTACGAATGCTTTCTGTCAGTAATAGATCAGATTCGGCGTATATTTTCGAGAGAATTAAACCTTGAGGTAATAGTTTTTCACCTTCAATATAACCCAATAAAGTTAAAACCTGGCATATTTTGTCGAATGTTTTAGCTATAACGTGAGTTCTATTCATAACACGATTATTAAGACCTTCATTTTCGCGGATTAATCGATCAGAGCGCTCTGCATAACGTGCATGAGCTTCACGATCATTACATGAGTGACACGGATGGTTCTTCATAGAACGTCTCAGATCATCAATTTCAGATTCCATGTGTGCACGTTGCCTGTTATCGAAGGTCCTCTTACCGCCTCTTTTACTTAACAGGTTTTCGAGATCCTTAATTTCACGCCGAAATCGTGCGTATTCTGAAAAATCTCCAAGGTGACACATGGCTTGTTCTAGAAGTTCATCTATTGCGCTCTGATTACGTTTTTGTTGTTTAACAAGGCCTATAACAGCTCTATCGGCTTGGAACTGAGCAAAAGAAGATTCGAGAGAACCTCTTGCCCGTTCACGTCCAAATCGAGAAATCAAATTAACCGCCATGTTATATGTTGGTGAAAATGAAGAACGCAGAGGATACGTTCTAGTCGATGCCAAACCCGCTGCAGTTGAAGAATCAATACTTGGTGACCATTGAATTACGGCATTACCTTCTATATCGATACCTCTTCGGCCTGCACGTCCAGTTAATTGTGTGAACTCCCCCGGTGTGATCGGCACATGAGCCTCACCGTTATATTTAACTAATTTCTCCAAAACAACTGTTTTAGCTGGCATGTTTATACCTAAGGCAAGAGTTTCGGTTGCGAAAACTGCCTTTACAAGTCCTCTTTGAAATAAATCTTCTACCGCAGATTTGAAACTGGGCAATAACCCCGCATGATGCGCCGCTATTCCACGTTCAAGGGCCGCCAACCACTCTGAATGTCCAAGAATTTCTAAATCTTCTTGCGCAAGATTTTGAGTGTACTTGTTGGCTGTTTCTAGAATTTCTCTGCGTTCGTCTGCATTCGTTAATCTGATTCCAGCTTGTAAGCACTGTTTTACAGCCGCATCGCATCCGATACGAGAAAAAATAAATGTAATCGCAGGCAACAATGACATTCGATCTAATTTCTCGATGATTTCAGCGCGAGATAGCTTGTTTGTGTCATCGAGCCAACGAGAATGTCTGGTATTTCTATGTCTAACTCTTCGCAACGCCTCACTCTCAAGTTTTAATATCTCGGAGTTAATCTGACCTGGCTTGGTGAAGAGATCAACCAATTTATTTCCGATTAGAACATGTTGATACAAAGGAATGGGTCTTACTTCGCTAACGATTACATCTATCGTTCCTCTAACTTCACCAAGCCATTCACCAAACTCTTCAGCATTGGAAACCGTGGCTGATAATGAGATTACCTGCACACTCTCCATCAAGTGGATCAACACTTCTTCCCAAACCGCTCCCCTGAATTTATCTGCCAGGTAGTGAACTTCGTCCATCACAACCGATCCAAGATTAACGAGCGTGTTGGACCCCTGATACAACATATTTCGCAAAACCTCGGTAGTCATAACCAGAATCGAAGCTTCGCTATTAATATTCGTATCACCAGTGAGTAAACCGACGTTTTCACTACCAAACTTCTCTGCAAATTCTTGATATTTCTGGTTAGAAAGCGCCTTGATCGGAGTTGTGTAAAAACACTTTTTTCCTTGTAGAAGAGATAAATATGCTGCAAATTCTCCGACCACTGTCTTTCCTGCACCCGTTGGAGCTGCAACTAAAACACCGTGACCATCTTCGACACTATGGCATGCTTCAATTTGAAACTCATCGAAAGCAAAATCAAATGAATCAACAAATTTTTGAGTAAATGGATGACTAGTTCTCTTTTTCGCTGCTGCGAAATTTTCAGCAGGTGACGTTATTTTCTCCATGTTAACCCAGCGCCAGCCACGCACTCAGCGCTAATAGGTAGAGTTCCAATGCGTTCTCCATCAGCATAAGCCACAGCCGCTGCATTAATTTGAATCTTTTTGGTCCTGTAGATATTAACTTCTGGATGTTCAATATGTTCCCCAGAATAAACCTTAGGAAAAACTTTTATAAATTCTATCTTTGAGATTGGGCTTAGAACCATTACATCAAAGAAACCATCTGTTAAGGATGCATTGGGGCAAACTCGCATCCCTCCTCCATAACTCGAACCATTTCCAACTGCTATGAGCATTGCCTCAGAGTTGATTTTGCGATCATCTAACTCTATTTCAAAGTGAGAAGGTTTGAAGAGAGGAAGTTCTAAAGCAATGGCTAAATTGTATTTTACCGGACCTTTTGGCCATTTCAAGGTGTTAGCTTTTTCGTTGACAACAGAATCGAAACCAGATGAAAGAACTGCGCCAAACCATTCACCATCTACTAAGCCCAAATCGATTTTTTCTGGAGATTTTGTTGTGATGCAATTGAGTTGATTGTCCAAATCATCAAGGGGCCAATTTAATGCACGTACAAAATCATTACCGGTTCCTGCCGGAATTATGGCAAAAGGCACGTTATTTGGCACAACAGCCTGCAGGACAAGATGTGCCAAACCATCTCCTCCAACACAGACAACACCTTTACAATCAGGAACCAATGTAATGAAATTCTTTAAATCTCTCGAAACATTCTCCGCTGATATACCCGTGATGATTTGGTAGCTAAGATCGTGTTTTGCAAAATAACCAACCACCAATTTACCAATCTGGGCTCCCTTACCTTGCCCAGAAGTAGGGTTTATAACAATTGCCCACATACTCATTAAACCTGTGCTTCATTCTTTTTGTTTCTACGCTTATCATTTAATAGAGCAAATATTCCAGAAGCAAAATACAAGGCTATAAGTGGAACCGCTAAAAATGCCATAGTTAAAGGATCTGCCGTCGGTGTAAATGCGGCAGTAAAGAACACTATAGAGAAGACCCATATTCGCCAAGGTCTTAAAATAGTTTGTCCTCGAAGAAATCCAATCAGGTTCAAACTGATTAAAAAAACTGGCAATTCAAAAGCTAATCCGAAAAGTAAAATTATCCGAAGTACAAAATCCAAATAATCATCAAACTTAACTAGATTGTTTAAAGCATCTGGTGTGAAACCAAAGAGAACCTTTACTGCCGCGGGCAAAATTGCATAACCGAGGAAGGCTCCAGCAGCGAAAAAAGGTGTTGCAGCCAGGATAAAAAATATTGAGTTTCGCTTCTCTTTTTTATGTAAACCAGGCGCTATGAAAGCCCACAACTGAAAAAGCCAAATAGGCGCAGCAATGATTATCCCTGTTAAAAGTGCTACTTTGATTTGTAAATTCAGTGGACCTAATACGCCGTTTATGTACAGCGAACCACAATATTCTTTGCCGAATTCTTGGGCAGCTCTGAGATCGCAAACGGGGCTAGAGAGTTGAACAATTATCTCGTTATAGAAAAACCAACCTACAACCGAAAAAACAAGGATTGCAATTGCAGAACGCATAATCCTTTTGCGTAACTCACGTAGATGGTCAAGCAAAGGCATGCGACCACCTGAAGAGGCCGACATTTATTTACTTCTCAGATGACTCGTCGTTATCTGTTTTCTTATCGTCTTGCTTCATTTCCTTTAATTCGCTCTTGAAAATTCGCATGCTCTTACCAAGAGATCGAGCGGAATCAGGTAGACGTTTTGCGCCGAAAAGAACTAAGACAACGAGTAACAGAATAAGAATATGACTAGGTTCGCGCAAAAACATGATTTCTCTCTTTCTTTACCGAAGACCCTCTTGCGAACTTTATCTTAAATCAGCATCAATTGCCTAGCAACAACGTCTATCGATAGAGGCTCAAAGCCTTTTCTGCCCTGGCCGATATCAATTTCCGAAGATCCGATGGCTCAGACACAATGGCTGAAGCTTCTAAACTGCATATCGTTCGAACTATCCAATCGTCGTTAAACGCGTTGCACAAATAGACATCGGAGGGAGAAACGTCGGCATGTACGTCAATGTGGAATGTTTCCGAAACTTTTCGGGCATTTTCCAAAATCTTAATCGAAAATTCTTGTGAAATAACTTCCTTGTGTAATGGCACGGAAATAGATTCATTCTTACTTGCTAATTCCGCTTCCTTGATTCGATCCAATCTAAACAATCTAAAATCTGCAGATACATGGCAATAAGATTCCAAATATTCTCGTCCTTCAATGATTTGAATGCTTAACGGATATATTTCTCTGGACGATTCAATATCCTTATTGAATGAATGATAGAGAATTCTCATGTTGCGCTGCGATTTGATCGCTTCTTCCGCCATTAATCTGACAGCCGGTGCAACATCACTCGATAGCGACACTGGAGCTGGAATATTTGATGTGGAAGATAACCGGGTTATTAATTCACTCAACGATTCATAATTAGGATTCGATTCAGATATCGATTCCCTTAAAATACTTAATCCAACTATAACTGCAGATATCTCCGAACTTGATAATTTTCGAGGTTTACTTAAAGTTTCTGCGTTTCGTATTGATACGTAACCCGTATCGAACGATAAATCTATTAGCTCCAGAGGCGTATATCCTGGCAAGCCACACATCCATAACGTATTTAGATCATCTAAGACATTAGCTTTTGTAGTAGAAAAATCCTTAGCAATCTTATCCAGGGATACGCCGGGATTAGCCGTTAAATAAGGAACTAGATCTAGCAAACGTTCTACTTGATTCTGAGATAAGCCTTTAACCATGAATTTTCACCAGAGATTCAAGGGAGCTAATCACTCTTTGTTTCAAAGAATCTGGACTTATAACCTCTACATCATCTAGATGCCACAGTATCAAGGAAACTAGTTCCTTCTCGGAGGAATATTCAATTTCAACTAAATCATGCTCATTATCTGATTTGGTGGAAATCGACATACTTCGTAACTGAGAACCACGGCCTATTCGCAAACGTAAAGTAGCCCGAAATAATTCTTGTTTTTCTCCGAAAGTTTCAAATCTCTTGAAATCTTCCGGTATTTCATAGGCCTGCGATTTACTTGAAATACTTAAATCACCTTGAATGCGATCACATCTAAATGTTCGCATTTCGCCTTTTTCGACATCTAAACCACTGAAATACCAAAATCCTTGATAAGAAAAATATGTATAAACTTTGACTTTACGTATTTTAATCTTCATTTCAGCGTCAACATAAGAAAATTCAATTGATTTTTTCTCAGCAATTGCGTTAATTACCTCATTCAAGAACATAGGAGCACTGAGGGTTAGTGGAGCCATCGCGGGCATGTCTGCGATATCAATGGATGTGGTTAAGCCTGAAAGTTTTCTTAGAACGCGTTGTGAAATCTCATCCAAAGACGCGTTTTTCCACATTTGCGCAGCTAAAGACATATATGCGATTTGAGTAGGTGAATAACCTTCGGTATCCAAAACAAAATTTTCTGGACGAATCCGATATCCCTGTTCATCGTCAAAAAGCGGATCTAATCCAGATACTTCAATTTCAACGCCTAATGATCGAAGCTCGTCTTTATCTCGTTCAAACATTCGTTCCATTGATTCATTAGAGCCTTCGTAACCTTCAATGGTTCGAAAAATTTCAGATTTAGTTAAATTCCTCTTCGTTGCCAAAAGAGCTATAACTAAATTAACTAAACGTTCACTCTTCCGGGACACCGTAAGCACCTTTGGATGGCCGCCTTCGTCGCGCAAGAACTTCAACACCGGGGGCCATTCTTCGACTAACAATGAGAAATCCAGTATGTCCAATCATCCTCTGCATAGGTCTCACTGCCAAACCTTCATGGTGCCAATCACGCACGATTGTTTCTGAACTTAAAGGTTCGGTAAAACGACCATCTTCTTTAAGCGCTTCTGCTGTTGAGGATAATTGAGTGGTCGTGGCAACGTACGCGAGAAATACGCCACCAGGTCTTAATACTTCTGCAGCAAATGCAACACATTCCCACGGAGCCAGCATGTCCAGAATCACTCTGTCGTATTTCTTATCCGTCGAAGAGTCTTGCACTGAACCAACAGTTAATTTCCATTGTGGAGGTAATTGAGAAAAATAAGTTCGAACATTCTCAGTTGCGATTTCAGCGAAATCTTCTCGTCTTTCAAAGCTAGATAATTCTCCGTCACTTCCTATTGCTCTGAGAAGTGAAATCGATAATGCTCCACTACCAACACCAGCTTCAATAACCTTAGCTCCAGGAAAAACATCTGCAACTCCGATAATCATGGCAGCATCTTTTGGATAAACAATCGTTGCGCCTCTGGGCATGGATAAAACGAAATCCCCGAGCAGAGGCTTAAACGCTGTAAATTTCAAACCTGCACTAGTGCTAACGACGCTACCTTCGGGCAATCCAATTAAATCATTATGAACAATCCATCCCTTATGGGTATGCCATTCTTTTCCAACAGTTATTGTGAAGGTGTACATCTTGCCCTTGGGATCAGTTAGTTGAATCCGATCGCCTTCAGAAAAGAACCCATCATTAGACATGGGAGTATCTTATGCGTGCGAGTAGTGAAAATTGAGAGTATCTTGACGATAGTGAACCAATTAAGACTGTCCCCCAGCAGAGTCAATGATTTTTCAAATTGCCCACTGCTTTATAAATATCGAATTATTGATCAACTCCCCGAGTCTCCCAGTTTGGATGCCGAGAGAGGGACTTTGGTTCACACGATTCTTCACGACCTATTTGAATCCCCCGCGCCTTTGCGCACCATTGGTACCGCTACGGACTTATTACCCACGAGATGGCGTGCTCAATTGGAATCCAAACCAGAGTTAGCCTCTCTCATTACGAGTGAAAAAGAGTGGTTGGATCGCGCGGCATCACTGTTAAGCACTTATTTTGATCTGGAAAATCCAACTAATTTTGAACCAACCTACCGAGAACTACATCTTGAGCAGAATTTAACTGACGAAATTTATCTCCATGGTTACGTTGATCGCCTTGATGTAGCCCCTACAGGAGAAGTTCGCATTATTGATTATAAAACAGGCAAATCTCCAAAACCTGGATGGGAAGAAAAATCACTTTTTCAACTCCGAGTTTACGCGTTGCTTTATTGGAAGGAACACAATGTATTGCCTAAATTACTTCAATTAATTTATTTAGGTGATTCTAACATTTTAAAAAGTACCCCAACGGAACAAGAACTTATCACTACAGAAAAAACTCTCATGAATATCGCGGCTGCAATAAAAAAGGCTATTGATACCGATACTTGGCTGCCTCGAAAATCTAAATTATGCGATTGGTGCTCATTTAAATCTATTTGCCCTGCGCATAACTAAATTTTAGATTTTTAAAGTTCAAATCAGTGATTGAATTTACAACTCTCAATCGATTTCTTGGTTCGATTTGAACAAAATGAGGTACCGCTATCACAAATGCTCCACTTGCTGTGGCAGCCTTAACCCCTGTAGGGGAATCTTCAAGAATCAAGCAATTTTCAATTTCAATATCTAATTGTTGGGCTGCTTTTAAATAGGCTTCTGGATCGGGTTTAGGATTTTTTACATCATCAGCTGAAAGAGAGAACAAAAATGTTCCTTCTGGAATACTCTTTAGAACGGCATCAACTAGCACTCTTGGACTCGCCGAAACCAAAGCAGTTGGAACATTATTTAGTTGCAACTCTTGGATAAGTTCAAGGGCTCCAGGCAACACTGGCGCTCCAGCGCTCAACTTCAAAACCATTCGATCAATTACTGAACGAGTAAAAAACTCCGGAGATTCTTTTTGTCCAGATTTTTCATACATATATTGACCAACGCGGGTAAGTGGCCCTCCTAAACAGTAATTTTGATCGTCAGTGGTCCAATCGTAATCAAATTCTGCCATTAACTCTGTTTCAGCTAATAACCATTGAGGTTCGGAGTCAACGAACAAACCATCCATATCAAAAAATACTGCGCTGTAAAAATCTCTCATCAAAAAGCCAAGCCGAGGAAATTATCGAGAGCCCGAGATAATTCGCCTGGATTGCCTCCTGTAACACCACTTTGGCATTGTGATATCCATAGCTGCAATATCTGAAAAACCTTTTCTGTATCTAAATTACTTGACAAAGCGTTGATTACCCCTTGAATAACTTCATCTGTTGGAGCACATTCGCTTTGAGATAAACATAAAATTAGTTCAGAAGTGAAATCTTTTGCTCGATTAAGGAGGTCTTCACTCCACATACGATTTACTGAATAGTTCTGCATCAATAACGCAGTTCGTATGATCATTGGATGGACGCCTGATTGCATTAACGTTGAAACAAAAACCAAATTTCCTAGACTCTTACTCATTTTTTGACCGTCTAAACCGATCATGCCGGTATGTACGAAGAAACGAGCAAAATTTTTACCGGTTGATACTCGTGCCTGCGATGCGCTCATTTCATGGTGCGGAAAAATCAAATCATTTCCTCCGCCTTGAATATCAATCAAAAATTCCTCTTGCGGATCTGGATTCAAGTATCCGAGAGCAATTGCGCAGCACTCAATATGCCAACCAGGTCGTCCTTCTCCATGAATGCTTGGCCAGCCTGGTTCGTTTTCTCTCCTGCTTAACCACACGAGTGAATCAAGTTGATCTTCTTTGCCGAAGCGGTCGGGATCTCCACCACGTTCACTAAAAATCTTTAACTCTTCATCTCTTGGTAAATGCGATCTCGAACCAAAATCTGGATCGCTGTGCACTCGGAAATAGAGGTCTTTTTCAACAGTATAAATAGCACCGGCTTTGCGCAGTTCTTCTATTTTTTCAGTAACCAACCCAATTGCTTCAACCGCTCCAATATAGAACTGTGGTGGAATCACTCTCAATGAAGTCATATCGGACCGGAAAAGTTCAATTTGAGAATGAGCTAGATCCATCCAATCAACCCCATCACGGGTAGCTCTTTCAAGAAGCGGGTCATCAATATCTGTAATATTTTCGACGAAAAGAACTTCAGATTTCGTAGCCTTTAGATATCTATTAATCAAATCAAAGGATAAATAAGTGGCCGCATGACCTAAGTGAGTGGAGTCGTAAGGAGTGATTCCGCAAACATAGATTCGATAAGTCTTTTTTCTCGGAACTTCTTCCACTTTTCTTGAAGCAGAATTGAACAGATTGAGGTTCGGTATTCGAAATTTCGAATCGATGGTTGGTATGTAAACCTCAGGCCAAGACTTCATTTGCTGATACTAATACAACTTCGCAAAACGAACGATTTAAAACGCTGGCCAAGGAATGGCGGGCCATTCTTGACTAGGTAAAGGAAAAGTACCCGATGTTAAAAGGTTTTCAATTCTTGAGATCAACGATAGCAACTCAGCGTGTGTTATTAATGCAGAAAGCTCCGGTATTTGATTACTTTTAATATCAGCTAGTAAATCAACAAGTATGCTCTTTTCACTTTCTGAAAACTCATCTCCCGCCCATTGCCATAAAACAGTTCTAAGTTTGTATTCTTCATGAAAAGTAACACCATGATCGCATCCGAAGAGTTTTCCATCTGCCTGAGGCAACAAATGTCCTATCTTTCGATCCGTATTGTTAATTACGGCGTCAAAGAGTGCCATTGTCCGTAAACGGTTATCGTCTGTACTAAAAAATTGCGCTAAATCAACTGTGTGGTCTATGTCTATCCATTGCTGAACCATTCCCAGACCGAATGGACCATCACGCAGGATTGTTAAAGGAGCAACGTCAAACTTTCCATGTTTACTAATTAAAAAAGCAGCAAATTCTCTATGCGCCAAATTACCGTCTGGAAAATCCCACAAAGGACGTTCACCAGCTATAGGTTTATAGATACATTTCACTTTCTTATCCTCAAAAGAAACTTCTCCCAATAAAGTAGCGTTTGAAGCATCAATCAAACGCCCGGTAACGATAAGTTCGCCATTTTCCAAAGCCTGCCGAAGCACATTCATCGCCGATAACCATTTGAACGCGGACACAAATGTCCGTTGGGATCAATTGGGATGCCACAAAAAGGACAAGGAGTTCTGCCTGCATTAGCAAGTGATAAACACCTTTTTGCGAATGCCGCTGCTTGTGATGGCGATACATGAACCCGCAATAAATCTACGGACAAATCACTCTCATCAAAAATTACTTCTTCATCCTCTTTATCTTCTGAAGTAGTCATCTCACGTAACTCGTAAACAATCACTGAGTTTTCCGCATCCCATGCCATGGCAATAACACCCGCGCGAAACTCTTCGAAAATAGGTTGTTCCAAAGGTGCATCGTCTACATCAACAGCCTTAACAAAAATCGTTGGGTCAGATTTCTTAATTTCACGGAGCATAATTATGGTCCGCTCTCCCAATGCAATCACCTGAGATTTATCAACAACTACTGAAACCACTCTCGATCCTGTTCGCGCTTGAATGAAAAACGTACGCTCACCCGGTGCGCCAACAGTTCCGGCAACGAATCTTTCAACTGGATTGAACTCGTAAACGATAGGGCTCATGATCTTCCCGATCCCCCTCCAACAACAGATTTCATGGAGCGAGATTTCTTGCTTAGATACTCAAAGCATGTAGATGAGTCATTGAGATTCAATATTCGAAATTTACCCTTGCTGTAATCGAGAACTGAGATTGAAGATGGATCAATAACAATCTTTTGAAACTTGTCGAGCTCCAATTCCAAAGCTTCAGCAACGATCGATTTAATTACATCTCCGTGACTTACAAGGAGAACTACTCCTCCTGTTGAACTTTCAATTGATTTCATCAGCGATTTCATCGCTCGTTTTTGAACATCAACTAGTGCTTCGCCACCCGGGAAAATCATTTTGCTGGGGGTCCTCTGAACCACACGCCATTGTTTTTTTAAAGCTAATCGGGAGAGTTTCTTTCCGGTCCAATCACCATAATCCACTTCTGAAATTCCATTATCAATGCGAATTTGCTTCCGGGCTATCCCCTGTACTGATAGCCAAGGTTGGATAGTTAGTAAACATCTTTCAACCGGACTCACGCGAATCTCGTTGGGAATCAGATTTCCCAAACGTTTTTTTAGATTCTCCGCCTGCTCAATACCTTTTTTACTTAAAGCTATTCCCGAAGTACGACCAGCAAGAACGCCCTTTTCATTGGCCACTGAATGAGCATGTCTGAGCAAAATCACTGTAGTCACACAGCAAGGTTATCGGGAATTAGGAATACCCACTTGCTAAGGTCATGCCATGCAATTACGTCGCGCAGGAAAAAGTGGGCTGATGCTCTCTCGCATAGGGCTTGGAACCATGACCTGGGGACGAGATACTGATGAACACGAAGCCGCAGATCAATGCCGTGCATTTTTAGATGCGGGAGGTAACTTCATTGATACCGCTGCTGTATACGGTGATGGAGACAGTGAAAGAGTAATCGGTGGATTAATCGGAACTCTATTCGATCGCAATGATGTTGTTATCGCATCAAAAGCAGGATTAAGTTTTCCGCAAGGTCAACGAAAAGTAGATAACTCTCGTTCAGCTTTAATTGCTCAATTAGATGCATCTTTACAACGTCTTAATTCTGACTATTTAGATTTGTGGCAGATCCATACATGGGATTCGCTGACTCCATTGGATGACACGTTATCCGCGCTGGATTATGCCTACACAAGTGGCAAAGCGCGCTACGTTGGAATTTCAAATTTTTCAGGCTGGCAGAGTGCTCATGCAATAACTAGACAGGAAGTAATTGCTAATAAAGCACCAATTACAACCATTCAAAATGAATACTCATTACTAAACCGAAAAGTTGAAGAAGATCTTCTCGATGCTGTTGATAATTTGAATGTTGGATTCTTAGCTTGGTCTCCACTGGGACGAGGCGTTCTAACAGGTAAATATCGAAAAGGTATTCCAAGTGATTCACGAGCTGCCACTCCACACTTTGCATCATTCGTTGAACCATATTTATCAGACAAACAAAATCAAATTGTCGAAGCCGTATGCGTTGCCGCCGAAGGTCTTGGATACTCCCCATTGGAAGTAGCACTTGCTTGGGTTCGAGACGCTGACAGAGTTACAAGTGTGATTTTAGGAGCACGAACAGGGGCTCAGCTTCGAGGCGCTTTGTCCAGTGAAGAAATAACGTTGCCGGATGTTGTACGTAGTGCGCTAAACGAAGTTTCAAGAATTTCTTAAAAAGTCCTCAAGTACATTCACGCCGAATTTAATTCCATCAATAGGTACGCGTTCATCAACACCATGAAATAAAGCCATAAAATCCAGATCCGGTGGCAATCGCAACGGTGAAAATCCATAACCAACAATTCCCAACTCGCTTAAAGCCTTGTTATCCGTTCCACCACTCATTAAATATGGAACTGGTATGCCTTCTGGATCAAAACGTAATACGGAGCTATTCATAGATTCAACTAAATCCCCCTCGAAATCAACTTCCAAGGCAATGTCATGAGTGAGAGTTTCAATCAAAATATCAGGACCGATGATTTGTTGAATTGTTGCGTTTAACTCATCTTCCATGCCCGGCAAAAAACGTCCATCTATAACTGCACTTGCTGATTGCGGAATTACATTGGCCTTATATCCAGCTTCAAGCATTGTTGGGTTAGCAGTATTTTGTAATGTAGCGCCAATCATGCGAGCCATTGGGCCTATCTCTTGCAATAAGGGTCGTAAATCTTTTTCATCATATTTCTTTCCGGTAACTTCAGCAATTTTCTTAAACAAAACCTTTACTGTCTTTGTATAACGCTGTGGCCACTCATAGTTTCCAACTTTTGAAACAGCTTCGCTTAATCGCGTCAAAGCATTCTCAGGATTCATCATCGAACCGTGTCCTGCTCGACCGGAAGCACTTAACTTCATCCAGTGGATACCTTTTTGAGCAGCTTCGATAAAATAAAGGCGCTTATCCCCAGCAACGGTTACCGAAAAACCACCAACTTCAGAAATCGCCTCACTGCAACCTTTGAAAACTTCAGGTTGCTGAGCGACCATCCACCTTGAGCCGAAAAGAGATCCTGCTTCTTCATCCGCGAAAAAAGCAAGAACTATGTTACGTGGAGGTTTAATACCCTTCTTGGCCCACAACCGAAAAATTGCAATAATCATGGCGTCCATATTCTTCATATCAACCGCGCCGCGACCCCAAATCATTTCATCTTTAATTACCGCGGAAAAAGGATCAACGCTCCAATCCTCGGCATTTGCTGGAACAACATCTAGATGACCGTGAACAACCAATCCTGGGCGCTGTTCATCTTCGCCTTTAATATGAGCAATTACATTGCAACGTCCGGGCGCTGATTCATATATTTTCGATTCAATTCCAACTTCGAGAAGTAACTCAACAACTTTTGCAGCTACTGCCGCTTCATCACCTTTGCCTTCTCCGTAATTAACACTTGGAATACGAATGAGTGTTTGGCAAATAGAAACTGCTTCAGATTGCAATTCTTCGCGCTCAGCGGAGGTTAATTCAATCGATGTCATGTGCTTAGTCTCTCGCAGAAGATGGGCTTTTGCGTACCTTTACTACCGTTGATATCGTTGGGCTCTTACTCGTCCGGGTGGCGGAATTGGCAGACGCGCTAGCTTGAGGTGTTAGTGCCCGCAAGGGCTTAGGGGTTCAAGTCCCCTCCCGGACACAATAATATGGAACTATCAGCATCGTGAATCTCAGCGATGCTTTATCCCTAATCCGACAAGTACCTGACTTCCCTCAACCAGGGATACTTTTTCATGACATCACTCCTCTACTCGGAAATCCACACGCTTTCAGAAAAGTTGTTCTAGAAATGTCCGAAAACAACTCCGAAATTGATTACGTTGCGGGAATGGAAGCTAGAGGTTTCATTTTTGCCTCTGCATTATCAGTAGAACGCAATGTTGGCTTCATCCCTATAAGAAAATCGGGCAAATTGCCATCCGAAACATTCCAAGAAAGCTACGGTCTGGAATACGGAACGGATACTTTAGAGATTCATAAAGATTGTTGCACTCCAAGTTCCAAAGTTTTAATCGTTGATGATGTCCTTGCTACAGGTGGAACCGCGTGCGCAGCAATTAAACTAGTGCAAAGAACCGGCGCATCTGTATCAAAGGTAGTTTTTCTCTTGGAGATCGAATTTCTGCAAGGGCGAAAAAAGATTCTCTCTGAGTTTCCAGATATAACTATTCACTCTCTGAAAATGATCTGATGCAAAACACATCAACGCCGAAAATTACTCAGATTCAAGGTTTAAGAGCCCTTGCTGCTCTCCTTGTAACTCTCTTTCATGCCAAATGGGTAAGCGGCGGTTTTATCGGCGTAGATATATTCTATGTCATTAGCGGTTTTCTCATCACGGGACTTTTGCTCCGAGAAATAGAACGCACAGGAACAATTAATTTCACTGAATTCTACGCAAGGCGTTTTAAGCGTCTTTTACCAACATCTTTCTTTGTATTAACAATAACTGCCATTGCGTCATGGTTACTTATCCCAGCAACGATGAGAGCCTCTCTAGGTCGAGATGTCATTGCTGCAAGTTTGTACATATCTAATTATCTCTTCGCCTGGTGGCAAGCGGATTATCAAAACCTTGACGCTACACCTTCACCAGTAATTCACTACTGGTCCTTAGCCGTGGAAGAGCAGTTTTATCTAGTTTGGCCGTTGCTCATACTGTTCTTCTTTACTTTAGCTATTAAATTTAAAAAACGTATTTTTGTAACACTTCTAGTTGCTTCCATCACTTTAATATCCTTCCTTTTTTCGATCTATCAAACTGAAACATCACCTATTTGGGCTTTCTATTCGTTGCCAACTCGTGCCTGGGAACTCGGTCTAGGAGCTCTGCTTGTTCTGACACCACCAATTAGAACAAAGAAATTAATTGGATTATTTGGTTTTCTACTGATTATTAGTAGTGCATTTGTGTTCAATGAAAGTACTGCATTCCCAGGTAAGAACGCTGCATTTCCGGTTTTGGGAACCGTATTGCTTATAGCGACAATCAACTCTTGGCCACCTTTTTTAAATGATGTAGCGAATAGCCGAATCTTTCAATGGTTGGGTGAAATTTCATATCCGCTTTATTTATGGCATTGGCCGCTCTTAGTTCTACCTAGTACTTACTTTGCTAGACCGCTTGAGATTTATGAACGTTTATTGGCTATTGCCGCAACGATTCTTTTTGCAGATCTCACCCATCGATTCATTGAAGAACCATTGCGCCATAAGAAGATTGCTCCCCGTAATGTTTACAAAAAAGTCAGCTATGCAACGGCTTTATCTCTCTTTTTGGGGACGTTAATTTTCTTTACCAATAGCGACAAGATTGATGTATCTGGAATCAACGGAGCTGTTTCCTTGGCGCAGATAAAAGCTCGTCCTGCGGTATATGACGATGGTTGTCACGCAAACTATGCCCAAACTATGTCAGCAGAATGCGAATACGCAGTTACCGATTCCGCCAAAGTTATGGTGCTTTATGGGGATTCTCACGCAGCGCAATGGTTTCCTGCATTACTTGAAATTGCCAATAGATCAGGTTACAAATTGGTTTCACTGACAAAATCAGCTTGTCCCTCCGTAGATACTAAACGCAATGATCAAGGCGCTTTCAAAATGGCCAGATGTGCAAAATGGAGAGAAAATTCGCTCTCTCGAATCAACAGAATAAAACCTGACGTACTAATCATGAGCAGTTTTCAATATTTTGCGCAACCAGCACAATTTAGCGACCGAGATAAATGGTGGGATGACGGCCAGAGAAAACTACTTAATCAAGTCAAAAATTCATCACCGCAACTAATCTATTTAACCGATACTCCACATCCAGTTCGTGATATTCCTGCCTGTTTAACGAATAATTCAATTTCGAAGTGCAATACAACAGAGCGCAGTGAGGATTTATCAATTCCCGGATTCAAAGTGATAAACCCAAACCCTTGGCTCTGTTCAAATGTTTGTCCCGCTGTAAAAGATGGAGTTGTCGCATACAGAGACGCGTCTCATATTTCAGTAGATATGTCTATTGCGCTAATACCAAGGCTTACTCAAGCGCTACGCGATCAAGGTGTGAATCTCTAGTACAACTTATGCCCAGAACCTGCATAAAAGCTTTTGGAATGGCAAGATATCCCCGTGGCTGAACTAACTTACTATTGCGGAACAATGGACAGCGGCAAATCAACGTTGGCATTGCAAACAGCACACAATCATCAGAGTCGTGGACGATCAGGATTAATCTTTACTTCTCAAGACCGCGCTGGTTCCGGCGTTATATCGTCACGACTTGGATTGCAAAGTCCTGCCATTGAAGTTTCCCCTGAAATCGATCTGCACAAATATGTTGTAGATAAACTGTCTCAAGGAATTCGAATTGATTACATTATTTGTGATGAAGCCCAGTTTTATTTACCTGTTCAGATTGAGCAACTAGCAAAAATCGTCGATGGTTTAGGTATCGATGTTTACGCCTTCGGAATTCTCTCTGACTTTAGAACCAAACTTTTTCCTGGTTCAGCCCGCCTCGTTGAATTAGCCGATCGAGTAAATACATTGCAAGTAGAGGCTCTCTGTTGGTGTGGAGCACGAGCAACCCATAACGCTCGTACTATTGATGGGACAATGGTTACGCAAGGAGAACAAGTTGTTGTTGGCGACGTTGCTCCGGGTCAAGAAGTAGCATATGAGGTGCTGTGTAGACGTCACCACATGAGAGAAGTAACAGCACGATCATCTAAAGCAGCACACGTTTCAACCGAACCACTTCCATTTACATAAACATACAAACAAAAAAGGATGACGATGAAATCACGCGGATTAGCAGTAGACAGCGCAACATCTCCATTGAAGTCATTCGAATTTGATCGACGCGATCTTGGAGCACATGATGTTGCCCTTGATGTGAAATTCACAGGTATATGCCACTCAGATATTCATACCGCACGCGGAGAATGGGGTTCCGTCTACTATCCATTAGTTCCGGGGCACGAAATTGCAGGAGTTGTTACTTCAGTCGGTGCCTCCGTTTCAAAATTCAAAGTTGGAGATCTCATTGGTGTTGGAGTTTTTGTTGATTCTTGCCGTACGTGTGAGAACTGTTTACAGGGTTTACAGCAATATTGCCTGGAAGGTATGACCGGAACGTACAACAGCCTTGAAAGAAATGGTGGAGCGCAAACTCGCGGTGGATATTCAAATAATTTTGTAATCAATGAAGATTACGCTGTGCACATTCCTAAAAATCTAGCTCTAGAAGGTGTAGCACCTTTGCTCTGCGCAGGAATTACTCTCTACTCTCCAATTAAACACTTCAAAGTTGGTCCTAAAACAAAAGTAGCTGTAATGGGACTGGGTGGATTAGGCCATATGGGAGTTAAGTTCGCCGTCGCAATGGGCGCAGAAGTAACCGTTCTTTCACATTCCGCTGACAAGAAAGCTGATGCTTTGAAAATGGGGGCGCACCATTTTGTTTGCACAAAAGAGGCAGGGGCACTAACTAATTTAAAAAAATCCTTTGACATAATTCTTAACACCGTAAGCGCGGAGTTAGATATCAATGAATACTTGCAAACCCTAAAACTAGATGGAACTTTGGTCGTCATTGGACTTCCCGGAAAACCATACGCGGTACACGCAGGCGTGATGCTAGATGGCCGTCGTTCTCTCACAGGCTCGATGATCGGTGGAGTTTCTGAACTTCAAGAGATGCTTAATTTCTGTGGCGAGAAAAACATTGTCAGTGATGTAGAAGTTATCAAAGCCGATTACGCAAATACGGCTTACGACCGAACCGTTGCCAGCGATGTGAAATATAGATTCGTAATTGATGCGAGTACTTTTTAAGAAACAAAACTATTTAGTACAAAAACAAAAATCGGCGCTATGGCCAGAGCTGGAAGTAAATTACCTACAGCTACTTCTTTTATACGTAACAAGCGTAGGCCGATTGACAGAAGCATCAATCCACCGACAATTGTCATGGCATCAATTTGATATTGGGCCAAGACGCTACCTAGGGCAAAACCAATTACTGTCCAAAGGCCTTGATATATGCCAACTGGAATTGATGACGCTGCCACTCCCCAGCCCAAGGACGCGGCAAATGCAATCGCGGCAAAAAAGTCGAGAATGGATTTTAAAGATAGTTGATCGATTCCAGTCCCCATACCATCGCTGATACTTCCTAAAATCGCCAGAGGACCAATCACAAAGAGCAATGACGAGGAAACAAAACCCTCAACGAAAGTACCTTCTTGGTTAGCGCCAAATTTTCTTCGAAGATTTTCTCCCAATTTTTCTAGGCGAATTTCAATTTTCAGAGCAGATCCAACTATTCCGCCTATGAGTAGTGATCCCAAAATACTAAGCAACGTCCACCCTTTGGGTAAGGACTCTGAATATGTTGTTGTGAACATTGGGATAACTGCGCTAGCTGCAGCCAATATTGTTATGAGACCTAAAATGTCCGTGATTAATTCACGAGTTTTGACACCTAAACGTGCACCCACTAATACGCCTACTGAAGCTCCAGCGATAATTGTGATTACATTTATCAATGTTCCTATGCCGATTAACACGATAAAAACCTCATCCGAGAATTGTATCGCGTAGGATGCGTTAATGACTTCAGAGCCCTCAAAGAACTTTTTATCGGAGTTCCTTCGTCCCCACCGAACAATCCCGCAAACTTCATGGGCAGCAAAGCACCGCTGGGATCTCTCTATTTCTCGAACAGCTATTCTTTTTTTCGGATTGTTTATTTTTGGTCTAGCTGATTCATTGCTGGTTCAAAGCAATACTGGTAACGCACCTTGGACAGTCCTTGCACAGGGCGTTGCAAATAAGTTAGCGATTTCAATTGGTGTTTCAACCTTTGCAATTAGCACTCTCGTTTTGCTTTTATGGATTCCTTTGCGTGAAAAACCAGGATTTGGAACTATTGCCAACATCGTAATAATTGCAAGTGCAATTCAAATTGGAGTAAATGTTTTTCCTCTGGCGAATAATTATGCACTTGGCATCCTCATGGACTTCATCGGTATCACTTTAGTTGGCATTGGATCAGCGCTATACATCACTTGCGCACTCGGACCCGGCCCTCGGGACGGCCTCATGACCGCAATTCATAATCGAACTGGAATCCGTGTTGGCCGCGTACGTCTAGGAATCGAAGGCACCGTTCTGGTACTAGGAAGTCTTCTTGGTGGAACCGTTGGCCTAGGAACCGCTCTCTTTGCGCTCTTTATCGGACAATCCATCGCTATTTCACTGGGTGTTGTTTCCCGAATTACTCGAAGGTAATAGATAGGCTTCTTTTACTTCCTCCGGCCTGTGAGCCGTTATTTCACACGGGGTCGCAAACACCCCCGATAACAAAATCAGGAAGGTTAGTCATGCTCGATAAATACTTCAAAATAAGTGAACGTGGTTCAACTCTTGGCCGAGAAATTCGCGGCGGAGTTGTTACGTTCTTCACGATGGCATACATCGTGGCTCTCAATCCGCTCATCATCGGTCTCACCAAAGATGCTGATGGCAAATATCTTGGTGGCGGAGATGCACCAAATCTTGCACTCGTAGCAGCTGCTACAGCTCTCATTGCAGGCGTTCTTACAATCCTCATGGGTGTTGTTGGTAACTATCCCCTAGCACTTGCAACTGGCCTTGGTTTAAATACTTTCGTCGCAGTTGGTATTGCTTCCAAAATGTCGTGGGCAGATGCCATGGGTCTAGTGGTTCTAGAAGGAATCATTATTACCGTTCTAGTTCTCACAGGATTTAGAACCGCAGTATTTCGTGCAGTTCCAGCACAATTGAAGATTGCTATTTCAGTTGGAATTGGATTATTTATCGCACTGATCGGTCTAGTTGACGCAGGATTCGTTCGCCGTACAGGTACTGGACCAGTTCCAGTAACTCTTGGAGATAACGGAACTCTTGTTGGCTGGCCAATTATTATTTTCGCACTCGGTCTCTTCTTGATGATTACACTTATGGTCAAGAAAGTTAAGGGAGCTCTTCTCATCGGAATCGCTGTAGCAACTGCAGCAGCGATTGCTGTTGAATCCGCGTTTAAAATTGGACCAAACTTTATTGCCCCAGATAAAGTCAATCCAAAGGGTTGGGGATTAAATGTTCCAAGCGTTCCATCTGATGTCATTGCGACACCTGATTTCGGTCTACTAGGACATTTTTCACTCTTCGGTTCCTTTAGCCGTATTTCAGTTGTAGCAGCAATCTTGATCGTCTTCACACTATTGCTTTCAGATTTCTTCGACACCGTTGGAACTGTTACCGCAATTGGTCACGAATCAGGACTGATCGATTCCAAGGGCAATATTCCAAATAATGATCGAATTCTTCTAGTTGACTCACTCGCAGCAGTTGCAGGTGGAGCTGGAAGCATTTCTTCAAATACCAGTTACATCGAATCTGCTTCAGGTGTCGGCGAAGGTGCCCGTACTGGATTAGCTTCTGTTGTCACTGGAATTCTCTTCCTGCTAACAACATTCCTCGCGCCATTGGTTGCAGTTATTCCTTACGAAGCTGCCACTCCAGCACTTGTAATCGTTGGATTCCTAATGATGACTCAGATCAAAGGAATCGATTGGGCAGATTACGGAATTGCTATTCCAGCGTTTCTCACAATCATCCTTATGCCATTTACATACAACATTTCAGTTGGTATCGGCGCAGGATTTGTGTCACACGTAGTAATTCGTTTAGTTCAAGGACGTCGCAAAGAAGTTCATCCACTTCTGATCCTCGTCAGCGTTTTGTTCATGGTTTATTTCTTGGCATCGCCAATTAATACCTGGATTGGATAAATAACAAAAGCAATAGCGCGGGGCGTAAAAGCTCCGCGCTATTGCTTTGTCCAAGCAATGGGTTTCTTATTTTCAGATAGCAATATTTTGTTTACTGCAGAAAATGGTTTACTTCCAAAGAAGCCACGGTACGCTGAAAGAGGGCTTGGGTGCACGCCCACGATTCTTTTGTTCTCTGGAAAAAATCTCGCTAATTCTTGGGCTTGCTTCCCCCAAAAAACTCCTACAGCTCCTAACTTTGCTAACACTTGAGCTACTTCATCTGTAAATTGATGCCACAAAAGGTGAGAAGTTTTGCTCCTTAAATCTAGAGTTAAACCTCTATTAAGCAACATAACACCCTGTGAACTTAAATAAGTTAGATCTCCTTTTTGCGGAGGTGTGCCTCCAATATCGTCATTTAATTCTGAAAAAATATTTCTTAAAGATGGGGGTAGTTTTTCAACATCATTCTTAACACTAAAGGCTAGGCCCATAGCATGCTCGTCATTTGGATAGGGATCTTGTCCAAAAATGACAACCGAAACATCCTTTGGATCGCATTCGAATGCTCTAAAGATTAGATCTTTACTAGGAACGCTATTTAAAAAATCAATTTCCTTTTCGAGTTTCGCAAGGATGGGAATAGTGGAAGGTAATAACTCTCTCCATCGAAGATCTAGTAATTGACTAAGCGCGGGCAAAAAAGCGAGAACTCTCGTGTGTTACTTCAATGGGCAAGCCAAAAACTGCACTCACATGTTCGGTCGTGATAACCGATTGAACTGGACCGCTGACGGCTATTTTCCCATCCTTTAGCAAGATTGCGTGAGTTGTTCCGACTGGAATTTCTTCGATGTGATGTGTAACCAGAACGCTTGCAGGTGCTGTCGGATCGTTTGAAAATTCAGCAAATCTGCGGAGTAAGTCCTCGCGACCGCCAACATCCAACCCAGCAGCTGGTTCGTCTAATAGAAGCAATTCTGGATCAGCCATTAATGCCCGAGAAATCATTACGCGCTTTTTTTCACCAGAACTAAGTGTGGAATAACGACGTTCACCTAATTCGCGAACTCCAAAAGTAGTTAATAATGCTACGGCTCTTGATTCATCCCACAAATCATAACTTTCATTCCAACGTCCAATTATTGCGTATGCAGCAGTAAGAACAACATCTCTGACTAATTCATCACTTTCGACCATTGCATCAAGTGATGGAGATGCCAGCCCTATACGTGTTCGCAACTCTGATAAATCCACACGTCCAACTTGTTGATCTAGTAAAACCGCTTTTCCTTTACTGGGAAAAATTCGAGCCGCTAAAACTCCTAGCAGTGTTGATTTTCCTGCTCCGTTAGGTCCGAGAACAACCCATCGTTGCCCAGAATCAATTCGAAATGAAACGGGACCCAAGATTTGTTTACCTTCGCGAACTACACATACCCCGTCGAGAGTCAGGACTGATTGTGCGGTCATAGAGCAAAAAGATAGCGTCTAAATAGGTAATAAGTGAGCAACAAAGAGTAATTTCGCACACGTAATTCGCGATAATCTATCTCCGTGGATGGCAAAATTGAGAATAAAGATCAATACACAGGGTTAATCCTCTTATCTGGAGTTGACTCCCCCGGCATATCGTCAGCTCTATTTTCCACGCTCGAACCATTTTCCATCACGATCATAGATATAGAACAAGTCGTGATCCGTTCGCGTTTGATTTTAACCGTTTTGATTGAACTCGATCCTGCACACGCTCTGGCCGTAGAAGAAGATCTCAATCAATGTGCTGACAGATTAAATGTAGACATCGCAACTTCCTTTGGTTCAGAGTCCGCGCAATCTATTGCACAAAAAACTGGTCTTCTGCACGTCATTGCTTTAGCTGAAAGAATAACGCCAAAGGCGATTGCGAATCTGGCAACTCACATCGCGCAAGCTGGTGGCAATATTGAAAGAATTCATCGAAGTGCATCCTTTCCCCTTACCGCTATCGAATTTTTAGTTTCGGGGGCTCATTCGGAATCTCTCAGAAACGCTATTGTGCCTTCTGCCAAAAAATATGGTGTTGATATAGCCATTCAATCAGCTGGTTTAAATCGATTTTCCCGCAAATTAGTTGTTATGGATGTTGACTCCACTGTTATTGCGCAAGAGGTCATAGATCTCCTTGGAGAAACTGCTGGGATAGGCGAAGAAATTCGTGCAATTACAGAGAGCGCAATGCGTGGAGAAATTGATTTCGAAACATCACTACGTAAACGAGTTGCCTTGCTTACGGGTCAACCACAGCAAATTATTGAAAAAGTTGCTCAACAAGTTTCGCTCACTCCCGGTGCCAGAACTTTAATTCGAGCTCTAAAAAAACTTGGGCACGGCATAGGTCTCGTCTCTGGTGGATTCTCACAAGCCATTCTGCCGATAGCTCAAGAGTTAGGCATAACCAACGTGAGATCAAATACTTTAGAAATTGCAGATGGTGTATTAACAGGAAAACTGCTCGGTCCAATAATTGACCGTGCTGGAAAAGCTCTTGCACTTAAAGAATTCGCAGAACTAGAAAATGTGTCCATGTCGAATACCATTGCAATTGGTGATGGAGCAAATGATTTAGACATGATTGCAGCTGCCGGACTCGGTATTGCATTTAATGCCAAACCTAGTGTCCAGGCAGTAGCTGACAGTTCGCTTAATGCTCCGTATCTAGATTCCGTGCTCTTTATCTTAGGAATAAATAGAGAAGATATAGAAGAGTCAGAGCGTTAAATCAAAGTCTGCACGCGTGGATGTCAGTTACTAAAATTCCTCGAGCACCAAGATCCCAGAGTTCATCCATAACTCGGTTTGTATCTTTTCGTAAAACCATAGCTCGCACAGCAACCCATTTGTCATTTTGTAATGGAGAAATCGTTGGTGATTCTAAACCGGGTGTAATTGAGCATGCTGCCTCGGATTTATCTTTCGGTACATCGTAATCGAGTAGCACGTATAAACGAGCGGTGATCACACCTTGCAGGCGACGCAAAAGAATTTGAAGAGCTGAATTATTCTTTTCTGCTTCTCGTGTAATTAAAATTGCTTCGCTAAAAAGAATGGGTTCTCCGAAAATTTCTAAACCTGCTTGACGTAAAGTATTGCCAGTGCTGACAACATCAGCGATCAAATCTGCCACTCCTAGTCGAACACTGCTTTCCACTGCACCATCAAGGCGAACAACATCAGATTTAATCCCAAGAGAATTCAAGTGCGCATTGACTAAACCCGGATACGCCGTTGCCACACGCTTTCCTTGAATGTCTTTGATTTTCCATTCTTTGCCACTAGGAGCTGCAAATCGGAATGTTGAACCACCAAATCCTAAAGACAAAATTTCAGTCGCTTCGGCTTCTGAATCAATCAATAAATCTCGTCCGGTAATTCCTGCTTCTAGCTCTCCGGATCCAACATACAGAGCGATATCCCGGGGGCGCAAGTAATAAAACTCAACTTGATTTTCTGTGTCAATAAGTACTAAATCTCTACTATCAGTTCTTTGTTTATAACCCGCTTCTTTCAAAACGGCAATCGAATCTTCGGCCAACGATCCCTTATTCGGTATGGCAATTCTCAACATTTCTGCATCTCCTATAGATTCTTGTAAACATCTTGAAGCGTTAACCCGCGTGCAAGCATCAGTGTTTGAAGATGGTAAATCAACTGACTGATCTCCAAGGCAAGAGCTTCGTTATCTTCGTGTTCAGCTGCCATCCACACTTCGCCAGCTTCTTCAATTATTTTCTTGCCAATAGCATGAAGTCCAGCATCTAAAGCTTTTACTGTTCCAGAACCTTCAGGACGCGTTTGAGCAATTTTTTCTAATTCGATCCAGAGAGACTCAAACGATTTCATGACATTAGTTTACTAGATGGCTACCTTTTCATTCTTGCTAATTCTGAGCCATGAAATGAAGCCCCAGAGCACAAATGGTAAATAAATTGCATACAGAGTCCCCGTTGGGTAATAACCATTAACAAATGCAAAAGGAACACCAACTAGGTCTACTGCCACCCATACCAACCAGAATTCAACATAGCCGCGACTCATTCCATACGTAGCAAGGGCGGTGCCTGTGAAAATCCACGTATCAACCCACAACCAGGTTCCAGATTCTCCAAGTGCTTCGAAAATATTCATAGCTAGGAAGAAACCGATAATAACGATGGGAATGAGGATCATTTTCTCTCTAATTGTGGTCCAACGGGGATTTACAACTGCGTGTGTTCGGGATGACCTTTTAGTCCGTGACCATCTGATCCAGCCATATGTACTTACAAGGATTAGTAGAAGATTTCTACCCGCTTGTCCATAAAAGTTTGAATCCTGATCGGTGTATACGAAAACTGCTCCTAAGAAAACGGTGAAAAGTAACCCATCTCCGATTATTCCGATTGGCCATGCTGCAATTTTTCTTCGAGCACCGAGAATGGCACTAGTAAGCCCCAAAGTTCCGCCAATAATTTCACGTAAGGGAATGGATTTACTTCCGAATTCGATATTGGTTTCAAAGAGCCAAGTTATTAGATTCACGATTTATTTCCCTCTCGGAAATACAACATTTTCGGCAAGGGTTCTTAGTGTGCTAACCATGGCTGCCGGGTCCGCAGCCTTGTAAACGGCGCTTCCTGCAACAAATGTATCCGCACCAGAAGCGCGAGCAATTTCAATTGTTTCAACTGATATTCCACCATCTACTTGTAACCAGATGGGACGATTACCGATCAATTCGCGCGTTTTAGAAACCTTATCCATCATTTCTGTCATAAATGATTGTCCACCAAATCCCGGCTCTACGGTCATTATCAAAAACATATCTACATCATCTAAAAAATCTAAATAATTCTCTATCTGACTTGCTGGTTTCAGCGCCAAACTAGCTCGAGCTCCGTTTGATTTGATATCTTTAATTGTTTTGCGAATGTCAACGGTTGATTCAACATGAACAGTAACGCTTTTGCATCCAGCTTCAGCATAGCGCGGCCCTTGTATATCGCTATCAACAACCATCAAATGAGCATCCACTGGAATCGATGACCCCGAGATTATGTATTGAGCTTCTTGCCACGAAAAAGAAGTATTCGGTGCGAACTTTCCATCCAGAATATCCAAATGCAGAAGATCAGAAACCTTAGAAACCCGATCGATTTCTGACAAAATGTTCGAATGATCTGCATTCAAAATGCTGGGATGAATCCGAATCTCGTTATCCATGCGCAAATACTATTTCCTCTTACGCATTACACTAAGAAACATCGCATCCGTGTTGTGAAGATGTGTCCACAAAGTCATATTGCCCCTGCTTACAGCGCTGTTTTTGAGATCTGAATGCAAATATGGAGAGACATCTATCGCTTCCATCTGAGGATGACGTTTTAGTGCTTCGGAAACAGCTATCCGCGTTTCAGATAAATGCGGACTACACGTGGCGTATCCAAAAATTCCACCTGGCTCCAAAACCTGTATCGCGGAATCGATAATTTCAGATTGCAACACAACTAAAGATTTAAGATCAGCAACAGTACGTCGCCATCTCACTTCCGGACGTCGACGCAAAGCACCTAACCCTGTGCACGGAACATCGGCCAAGATCGCTCCGTAAGTTTTTCCAAGTGAGTAAATTTCTCGGGCGTCAATAGATGTAACACTCGCTCCGTGAACCACTTGACGTACTAATTTAGCTCTCACTTCAGAAATTTCATTTGCCGAAAAATCTATATTTTCGCTCTTGGCTATTGCAGATAGGAGCGCAGCCTTGCCGCCAGGACCAGCACATAAATCCAACCAAGAGCTTTGATCTCTTGAAACTTGGGCGAAAACATCTGCGACAAGTTGCGAACCCTCATCTTGAACTCCTGCGTTTCTTGAAATCACTAAATCTAACGAAGCTGGAGAGCCATCATAAACAGCACCATAGGGAGAATATCTTGTCGGTGTTGCGCCTAAATCTACTAAATCTTCTTGTGAACTTAAACCCGGCCATGAAACTAAAGTGGGACGAGGTGCAATGTTATTAGCAATTAAAAGTTTTTCAACTTCTTCAATACTGCCAAGTTGATCCATATAGGCGCTGATTATCCATTGTGGATGAGAATGAAGAATTTCTAATCTCTCGAAATCATCCTTTATGTTAGAAATATCGGTAACGTAATCATCTAAAGATTTTTGACTAATTTTGCGTAAAATAGCATTTAAAAATGAGGCCTTCGATTCGCCTAAAACTTTTCGTCCCAACTCCACTGTTGCAGAAACTGCAGCGTGAGTGGGCACTCTCATTTCGAAAAGTTGGTGAGCTCCTAAACGAGCAACGTCTACTAGCGCTGGATCTACTTCTGCCCAGGGCCGGTCGCTTGCTTGTCCTAAAATCCAATCGTGCCTACCTTGCATGCGAAGTGTTCCGTAAACCAATTCAGTGGTAAACCCTCTATCTCGTTCATCCAATGATGATTGCGCGAGAGCTTTTGGCAAAAGCAAATTGGAATATCCCCCATTGCGATTTACCTCATGCAATATGTCGAATGCGAGCAAACGTGAAGCATCAGGACGAGGAGCACTAAATTTCTTGCCCGAAGGATTACTCAAAAACTTCTCCAGAAACTATGTGTGCTCCATTTAACCAATCTAAGGTTTTCATCTCCTTCTTGCCGGAAGGAACAACTCGAGAGATCTCAATTGGTTGATCCGATGTACCGACAAAAAGCCTTCGATTTTCAACCTGAATAACTCCTGGTGCCAAACGATTCTGAGTTGAAGCAGAATTAATCTCGGTTATTTTCAAATTTTCTCCATTTAAAGTAGTCCATGCACCAGGAGCTGGAGTAAATGCCCGTACTAAATTTAAAAGATTGGTCGATGACGTCGTCCAATTTATTCTAGCCTCATCTTTGGAAATTTTTGGCGCAAAACTTACACCTACGTCACTTTGACTTGTAGGTTGCAATCCATTTTCTAGATCGCTTAATACCCTTGAAAAAGCTTTAGCTCCAAGTTCTGAAAGATCTTTTAAAACCTCGGCGCTATTCGCTCGTGCATCAATCTCATACTTCTCTTGGAAATGAATCGGTCCAGTGTCCAAATTTTGGTCTATCTTGAAAATAGTGAAACCAGTTACTTTCTCACCATTGAGTATTGCTCTTTGCACAGGGGCCGCTCCCCGATATGCGGGCAAAAGTGAAAAATGAAGATTAATGAAACCGTATTGAGGAATTAGCAAAGTTCCAGAAGTGAGAATCTTCCCATAAGCTATTGCGATTACTACATCACAATCTTCGAAGGCCTGATTAATTTCACTTAAGGTGTTGGGTTTCAGAATTTCAATTGAATTCTCAGATGCCCAATTAGCAACTGGTGATGCTTTTAGAACTTTCCCGCGACCGGATTTCGAATCTGGTGTAGTGACAATTCGAACTAAATCATGTTCAGAATTACATAACCATTCTAAGGTTGGGATTGCCACGTCTGCAGTAGCCGCCACAACAACCCGCACTAGAGGCCTTTCCCGAATAAAGAATGCGGTGAAATCTTAATTGTTGGAGCGTTTCCCTTAGATAGTGCCTCTGAAAACCACTCTGATTCTCGTATATCTTTCATCGCTAATTTGCGAGTCTGCTCATCTAAACGATCGATAAAAACAATACCGTCTAAATGATCAGTTTCATGTTGGATAGCGCGAGCCAACAATTCGGAACCTTCGACAACTATGGGTTCACCGTGCATATTCCAACCTTTAGCAACAACACTCATTGCTCGTTTAGTTAGATAGGACAGGGAAGGAAAAGATAGGCAACCTTCTTCTCCTTCTTGCTCTTCGTCGCTGAGATCCAAGGATGGATTAATCAAGTGTCCTAATTCTTCATCAACATCCCAAACAAAAACTCTAAGCGGTACACCAATTTGTGGTGCCGCTAAACCTGCGCCTGGAGCAGCAATCATTGTGTCCGTGAGATCTTTAACTAATTTTCTAAGTTCCTTATCAAAATCAATTACTGGAGATGCAGGGGTTACCAATACCGGATCACCAAATAAACGGATTTGTTGCAAGGACATATCCGTAGTCTACCAATTTTGTTTAAATTAAAGAGCGTAAGGGTCTAAAGCGAAGGTGATATAAGCCTTCTTTGTCGCTGCTCGTCTTCGGTTGAGTTCAAGCAGGAAATTTGCTAAAACATGGCGATTATCTCTCGGCACACTAATAAGAATTCTTGCCTCATTCTTAGATTTGTCCTCGGTTAAATACACCTTGGACGAAATGGGTAATCTCCCATCCTTCACGCTCTTGGAAATTCCATTTTTTAGCACTACTCCCTCAGAAAGAACTACCTTCAAAGATGCGGTAGAGGTATACGGAGGAAGAGAAGCATCGTGATTTTCTCTCAGTATCTTCTTAACAAGCACGCTCGGATTCCATCGCGACAAAGAAGCTATAACCGGATGGTAGGAATCTAAAACTACAACCAAATTCCCATTCTTTCTAACGTGCGCAGCAGTGTTAAAAAAAGATTCATAGACCATTTCTTCATAAGTCGCAGAACCACTAGATAAAAATCTTTGCCCTTCTAAGATAACAACTGAAGAATATCCCTCGAAAGTTGCAGGGACCGAACCCGATGTCGCAATAACTATCTTCGTTTGATCCGATATTTTCTCCAAAATGTTTGGTGCACTTGATAATTGAATTGGTACATTCGGAAATGCTCTTCCTATTTCTTCATAGAATCTTTCAATTCCCCTAGCAGCTGCATATCTGGTCGTACTCGCACACCACGCACACTTCCAGTTTTTTATTTCTAATGAACAGATCGTGCAAACAGGATCAGCGTTCTGGCTACTAATTAAGAATCTACCGCCGCAATCACATAAAGCAATATTTTTGCATTTGGCACACAAAAGTAAATTTGCATAACCCTTTCTGGGTGCTAGGAATAGGACCTTACCTTGGGTTAAAGATTTCCGAATTTCGGGGATAACTCTATCTGGAAGAAGCTCACCTTTCTCTTGAGGATACGCGAGTGTTTTTAACGAGTTCTTATTTCCGACAAACTTAACTTTACGTTCTTCTATCTGATACGCCATTTCTGCTGAAGGCACATATCCCGTGAAAAAAACATTGCATGATTCAATTGAGGAACGAATAAATGCACTATCACGAACATTCCAATAAGGATGTTTCTGCTCATGAAATTGCTCAGATTTTTCGAAACCTACAATTATTGAATCCAATTCATTTATAGGAACAAAAAGGGCGCTACGTGTTCCCACAACCAAAAGGCGCTGCAACATCGAAATCTGCAAGTAATTCGAATACCGTTCAGATCGCGTCAAAGACGAATCAAGTCTAAACACAGGCGCCGATAATTTTTTGTTCTGCAGTAGTGCAAACAGATTCGAAACATCTTTTTCATCGGGCACTAAGAGCAGGACTGAGCCGTTCTTTAACCTGCTTTCCGCCAACTCAACAAGTTCCGTATAAGCCGAAACATGAGGTGAATGCATAAGATACGTGAAATCTGGTTTTCTAGATGCTTTCGATTTCAAATGGGGTGATTCATTCAACTGCGAAAGCAAAGCTTTTTCAGATGAAGCAACTCTCGGTGGTATGCCAGATTTTATAAGTGAATAAGGATCACTCGCCCAATATGTTGCCATCTGAGCATAAAAATCAATCATGCACTTACTGGCCACAGGAACGAAATCAAGTAGGGATTCAATGACCTTTAAATTCCCACTTGCAGCATGCGAACTATTTATCTCAACAACAATGGCTTCGCAACTACGATTATTAAATGGAACTCTTATTCGTGATCCGATCGAAATGCTGGATAATAAATCATTTGGAATTCGATATGTATAAATCCCGTCCAAGTGGGATAAACCTGAATCCACCCATACATTCGCGACATTTGCGGTATCCGCCTTCAAACCCAAACGATACGTTTCACGTTTTAGTCGAAGCGGCTTAACGCTTTGCATATTTGTGAGCAGAATTTATTTTATAGCAGCGCGTAAAGCATCTACGCGACTAGTTGACTCCCACGTAAACTCCTTCAGTTCGCGACCGAAGTGTCCGTATGCGCTGGTTTTAGAATAGATAGGTCGTAGTAAATCCAGATCCCGAATAATTGCAGCTGGACGTAAATCAAAAACTTGCAAAACTGCTTCTTGGATTTTATCAACTGGAACGCTTTCAGTTCCAAATGTTTCAACGAAGAGTCCTACAGGCTGTGCTTTTCCAATTGCGTAAGCCACTTGAACTTCACAACGACGAGCAAATCCGGCGGCCACTACGTTCTTTGCAACCCAGCGCATTGCATACGCAGCAGATCGATCAACCTTTGAAGGATCCTTACCGCTAAATGCTCCACCACCGTGACGTGCCATACCACCGTATGTATCAACAATAATTTTACGACCTGTCAGCCCCGCATCACCCATTGGTCCGCCGATAACGAATCGACCAGTTGGATTAATCAATATTCGCAGATCACTCTTTGGTAAATCTATTTTTGCAAGAATTGGGTTAATGACTTGTTCAATAATCTCCGGTGTTAATTGTTTTTCTACTGAAACTTCTTCACTATGTTGGGATGAAATAACAACAGTATTAAGTGCAACAGCTTTATCACCTTCGTATTCGATGGTTACCTGAGTTTTTCCATCAGGGCGTAGATACGGCAAAGCACCTGATTTACGAACTTTAGAGAGCTGCGCGGCTAACTCGTGAGCAAGCCAAATAGGAAGTGGCATTAATTCTTTTGTGTCATCGCATGCGTAACCAAACATTAATCCTTGATCACCAGCACCTTGTAAATCCAAAGGATCAACGGAAGAAGCTACCCGGTTCTCGTACGCGTCATCCACGCCTTGAGCAATATCTTGAGATTGCTGACCTATGGAGACTGAAACACCACAAGAATTTCCATCAAATCCTTTAACGGATGAGTCGTAACCGATATTCAAAACTGTTTCCCGAATAATCCCCGTTACATCTGCGTAGGCATCGGTCGTAACTTCGCCAGCTACATGGACTTGCCCAGTAGTAATAAGTGTTTCAACGGCAACTCTGGATTTCTTATCTTGACCAATTAACGAATCAAGAATTGCGTCAGATATTTGATCTGCGATCTTGTCTGGGTGACCTTCAGTCACGGATTCAGAAGTAAATAGTCTCTTAGCCATTGGCATAACTTAACCTAGAAACCACGTTATCTAAAATATATCGAGCTACTTTGGCCTTAGAAGTTTGCTCAATATAGGTGCTCTGCCCATCGGCACTCATTAAATACCCAGCACTCTGATCGGATGCAAATATCGCTCCGTTTGAAACATCATTAACGTAGATCAAATCAAGGCCCTTGGCCAGCATTTTTGCATGACCAAACTCTTCGAGATTGTTGGTCTCGGCGGCGAACCCAACTATTACTTGCGAATCTTTTGCAGCTGCGCTGAGATCTTTGAGTATGTCAAGATTTGAAATCAAATCGATACGATTCAGATCACCCTTCTTGATCTTTTCTGGCGCAATGGAGGAAGGTCTTGCATCTGAAACGGCAGCGGCCATTATTAATACATCGCTATCTGACATATTTGCTGAGAGTGATTTGTGCATTTGATCAGCAGTTTCAACTCTGAGTGTATGTATACCTGGGATATCAGAAATATTTGAATTGGCTAAAACCAGCGTTACTTGAGCACCACGATTTCGTGCTTCTATAGCTAACGCTTCGCCTTGTTTTCCAGAACTACGATTTCCAATAAATCGAACAGGATCAATAGCCTCTCGAGTTCCACCTGCAGAAATAAGTACCTTCTTGCCTTGCATATCTTGCGTAGACCCTATGTGCTCAAGAAAGGCTGGGATAATTTCAGAAGTTTCAGGAAAACGTCCGATCCCACTATCGTCGCCTGTTAAACGACCACTAGCTGGTTGCATGACTGCGAAACCACGCGATTTCAAAATCTCAACATTGGATTGAGTAGTCGGGTTCAGCCACATTTGAGGATGCATCGCAGGAACTAAGAATTTAGGTTTCGAACTTGCTGATACAACATTAGTTAGTAAATCATCTGCTCTACCTTGAACTAAACGAGCGAGCAGATCAGCTGTTGTAGGTGCGATTATTATTGCTTCCGCTTGATCAGCTAATGAAACATGCTTAACTTTTTCTACATCTTCCCAAACCTGTGTATTCACACTCTTTCCAGAGAGAGCTTCCCATGTAGCAGCGCCGACGAAATTCAAACTAGAGGGTGTAGGAATGACTGTTATTGAAAAATCTAAATCCTGAAGGCGGCGTAATAATTCGCACGCCTTATACGCGGCGATTCCGCCACCAACTCCGAGAATTATTTCTCGCTTGGTACCGCTCATGAAATGGGATTAAGCGGTTGGTTCGAGATTTTCGATTGTAAGAAGACCTTCATTAATTTCACGCAAAGCAATCGACAACGGCTTTTCATGAACATGTGTTTCAACAAGTGGTCCTACATATTCAAGAAGACCCTCGCCGAGTTGAGAATAGTAAGCATTGATTTGGCGAGCACGCTTAGCCGCATAGAGCACAAGGCTGTATTTTGAACCGCTCTTATCTAGCAATTTGTCAATAGGTGGATTTGTAATTCCGTCCATTGTTTAACTCCTCATAACATGCAGTGGTGTTCGATTGGCCCTAGTGGGCAGAGGCTAAGGATAACAGTTTCCCGACCACGTTCTCGACCCGATCATTTACGAGACGATGATCGAAAAATGAGGCTGCAGCAAGCTCTTCTTGAGCCAGGGCAAGCCTCTCTGCTCGTCTTTGTTCGGTATCCGTTGCTCTCTTTTCTAATCTGGCAACTAATTCCTCCCAGGATGGCGGTTCTAGAAAAACCAGTATCGCCTCAGGCGCATGAGCTTTAACTTGCTTTGCTCCTTCAATTTCTATTTCCAACAAAACATTCGCACCAGTTGCTAAAACCTTTTCAACAGGTTCGCGTGGAGTTCCATACCTCGCACCAGCAAAATGCGCCCACTCTAAGAAATGATCTCTCGAAATTTCCTCATCAAATTCTTGTTCTGTGAGAAAAAAATAATCAACACCATTTTTCTCATTAATACGAGGTTTGCGAGTTGTTGAAGAAACGCTTACCCAAAAACTTTCATGTTTGCGTACATATGCGGCAATGGTGCTTTTGCCTACTCCTCCTGGACCAGAGAGAACAACCAATTTTCCGCGAGTTTTACCTGGGACAAATTCAGCCGTCAAAGATGAAATTTGATTCTTGCCTAATCCTTGAATACGTCTTGTTGGAGAAATATTTAGACGTTCCATAATTGCACTAGCCCGAATTTTTCCAACCCCACTTATTGCTGCCAATAGATCGGCAACTCGCATTTTGCCAACAATAGGATCGATTTCAGATAATTTAAAGACATCAGAGAGTGATAGTTCGCCAGATTTAACTCTATTCTTCACCAACGATCGAATCTGTCGAGAGTGTTTAGCTTTCTCCAGAGCCGCGATTCTCTCTTCGGAACTTAATTGAGGCGGCAATCCCATGCGCTTAATCTAGTGGAAAATATTGAAATTAAGAATTAAGGATTTCAGATGCTATTTCTCGAGCACGTTTGCCGATTTCTACGCCAGTTGGTTCCCATGCGCTCGTAATGGGTCTACCTATAACAACAAAATTTGCTCCCGCAGCTATGGCTGCAGATGGTGTCATTATTCTCGTTTGATCATCTTTACCCACCATCGAACTTGGTCGAACGCCCGGTGTGATAATTATTGTTTCCTGACCTACCGCCTTGCGAATGGTTGCAGTTTCTATCGGTGAACATACGATCGCTCGGGCCCCAGCCGTTACGGCTAATTGCGCAAGATTGGCAGCAGAATTTAATGCATTATCTTTATACCCAACGGCTTTCACATCTTCCTCCGACATGGATGTCAAGATAGTTACAGCTGTAATGCGTGTGTTTGGAGCGGCCTCAACAGCAGCGGTGATCATTGAACTTCCGCCGCTTGCATGTACGGTCAGAAAATATGGATTCAAAGATGCGGCCCTGAGTGCAGCATGACCAACAGTGTTGGGAATATCGTGAAGTTTCAGATCCAAGAAAATTTTGGCATCTGTATTCTCAGTTACGGCACGTACGCCTTCGGCGCCAAAATTTAGGAAAAACTCAAGACCAAGCTTGAAAACACTTACATGTTCAGAGGTGTGAGCTATCCAAGATTTTGCTACTTCCAAATCAGATGTATCGACAGCAAGAATGATTGGTGCTTTCATTATTAGTTTTCACTATCTTCCATCGGACGATGCGCATACCCCACAGCTTGCGCCACCGAAGTAAATCCACGAGCTTTCAATAATTCTTTCAACTCATTTTGGATGGTGATAATTGCAGCCGGATCACCAAATGAAGCTGTACCCACTGATACTCCCTTAGCTCCTGCGAGAATTAGTTCTAGAGCATCTCTGCCACTTGAGACTCCGCCCATTCCCAAAATCGGCACAGCTGGTAATGCTTCATACACTTGGTAAATCGCACGAACAGCTATTGGTCTAATTGCTGGTCCGGACAAACCCCCAGTTTTGCCACCAAGGTGAGGGCGCATCGTGTCTAGGTTAATAACCATGGAAAGAACTGTATTAATCAGTGCTAACGCATCAGCACCTGCATCAACTACTCCTTTAGCAATGGAAACTAAATCAGTGACATCAGGCGATAGCTTTGCGATTATGGGAAGTTCTCCTCCCAAAGTTTTTCGTACTCCGTCAATTACGCGTCTCGAAGCATCTGGATCACAAGCAAAAACTAAACCTCGGTTTTCAACATTCGGGCAAGAGATATTTACTTCTAATGCGCTAATGCCTGGAGCGGATCTAACTTTACGAGCTAACGTTGAATACTCTTCGACCGTTTCGCCTGCAATCGATACGATCACTCGCGCTTTTTGACTTACTAGCCAAGGCAGATCATGCGCTAAAAACTCGTCGATTCCTGGGCCCTGTAATCCAATGGAATTAATCATTCCACTTGGTGTCTCTGCCATACGCGGAGTTGCGCGTCCGTGACGCGCTTTGCTCATAACCGACTTAGTTACAACGGCCCCTATTTCTCGCAAATCAATAAATTGTGCCAATTCTTTTCCGGAACTAGCACAACCACTTGCGGTGAAAAGAGGTGAAGGAAACCATGCATTACCTAATGTTGTTGAAAGATCAATCATGGAAGCACCTCTGGAACTTTACCGACTAGATCCCAAACAACATGTGACCCATCCATCACTGGTCCGTCAATGCATGAACGTTGCATCGAGATATTTCCCTCTGAATCTGAAACGGGAAGAACACATGTCATGCAAATACCCACACCGCACGCCATTGATTCTTCAACTGCGCATTGATGTACAACATCGCTTCCCGCAACAATCTCCGAAATGGCGCGTAGCATCGGCATTGGTCCACATGAATAAATAACATCTACTAAACCATCTGCAATTAAGCCCGGAATAGGTTCCGTAACTCGGCCCCGCTCCCCCATAGAACCATCTTCGGTGTAAATCTTAAGAACATTTACAGATCGCTTGCCTTCCATGGGGGCATAAATTTTTCCGCCTGTACTTGCGCCCAGATACATATCTACACGGCATCCGCGATTCTTTAATACTTCCGCTAAACCAAAAAGCGGAGCTGAGCCATAACCTCCACCAACTAACAAAGCTCTAACTGGTTGTGTTGGAATACCGAACGCGGTTCCCAGCGGAGCAATTAAATCTATCTCGGCACCTTCAATTTGTGAACATAACCATTTACTACCTTGTCCAAATGGCGCAACTATTAGTTCCATAGATCCACCGTATGGACCAGTGAGTGAAACTCTGGAAATTGCAAAAGCTCGACGAAGAATCATCTTCGCATTTTCGCCGCCAACTTTTATCGCAACGAAATTACCAGGCTTGCAACCATTTACCATTTCTCCCACATTTAAAAGAATCTGGTGATACTGACCTACACGTTTATTCGACACAACTGTGGCAATCATTCGAGCAGAGTTTTTGTTTATCGGCGACATTTTAAGCCAACCAACTCTGAATTGAACGAATAGATAATTCTTCACGTTGCAAGGATTTGATTCCCTCAACCGCAGCTTTAAATCCTGCTGTTGTAGTTATGCACGGTACTGATCTCTGCACGGCGGCAGTACGTATCAACCAGCCATCTTGGCGAGTTCCTCGACCAACAGGTGTATTAATAATGAGATCAATTTCGCCATTATTGATTAATTCAACAATAGTTTTTTCACCCAGAGGTCCAGTACCTTCAGAGTGCTTGCGTACTCGAGTGCAAGGAATCTGTTTAGCGGCTAATGCATCTGCCGTGCCACCTGTAGCAAGAATCCGAAAGCCAATGCGCGACAGGTCATGGGCAGCTTGTATTCCTTGGGCTTTATCTTTATCAGCCAAACTAACGAATACCGTTCCATTCTTCGGGAGAGCGCCAAAGGCGCTAATTTGAGATTTTGCGTAACTTTGTCCGAATGAATTTGAAATACCCATGACTTCGCCAGTTGAACGCATTTCAGGACCAAGAACCGCATCTACGCCACGTCCATCAGTTCTACGAAATCTATTCCACGGTAATACTGCTTCTTTCACAGAAATTCCCTTAGCAACTCCGTCACCTTGACTTGGTAATAAACCTTCGTCACGCAACTGTGCGATTGAAGCACCAACGGCTAAACGAGCCGCAGCTTTTGCAAGGGCAACGCCAGTGGCTTTACTCACGAACGGAACTGTTCGCGAAGCACGTGGATTAGCTTCCAAAACGAATAATTGCGAATCGCTCATAGCAAATTGAATATTAATTAGCCCTACTACGCCTACTGCTTTTGCAATCTTCGTTGTAGCTAATTTTATGCTAGCGATCTGATCACGACTTAGTGACATAGCAGGCAAAACACAGGCGCTATCGCCAGAGTGAATCCCCGCTTCTTCAATATGCTCCATCACTCCGCCCAAGAACAACTCTTGACCATCGAAAAGAGCATCAACATCTATTTCAATAGCACTATCTAAGAATCGGTCTACAAGGACGGGATGATCCGGTGTGATGTCGGTTGCTCTTGAAATGAATCCTGCAAGTGATTCATCGTCATAAACAATCTCCATTCCACGTCCGCCCAGAACAAAGGATGGCCTAATAAGTACTGGGTATCCGATTCGCTGAGCAATGGACAGAGCTTCTTGTTCTGTTGATGCCATTCCGTATTCAGGAGATAACAAATCCTGTTGTTGAAGAATTTCACCGAATGCGCCACGTTCTTCAGCCAAATTAATCGCTTCTGGGCTTGTGCCAAGAATTGTCACTCCCGCTTCCTTTAATCCTGCGGCTAAACCAAGAGGCGTCTGTCCGCCTAATTGTGTAATAACTCCTAGAACTGGACCAGCCAAAGTTTCAGCGTGAATAACTTCCAAAACATCTTCTAAAGTTAGTGGTTCAAAGTAAAGACGGTCACTTGTGTCGTAATCTGTTGAGACTGTTTCAGGATTGCAATTAAGCATAATTGTTTCGTAATCGCTCTCTTGCAAAGCAAAACTTGCATGAACGCAGGAGTAATCGAACTCAATTCCTTGTCCGATGCGATTAGGACCACTTCCAAGAATGATAACGGCAGGCTTGGTGCGTGGCTTTACCTCAGTTTCTTCTTCGTAACTTGAATAATGATAGGGAGTGAACGCTTCAAATTCTGCAGCACACGTATCCACTGTCTTGTAAACTGGATGTATACCTAGATGATTACGAGTTCTGCGAACATCCTCTTCAGTTAGCGATCTTAATTGAGCGATCTGTAAATCAGAAAATCCTAATTCTTTTGCACTTCTGATTACTTCAATGTTCAACTCACCTGGTTGAGAAATTAAGAGAGCGCGTTCGTTGATTATTGAGATTTGCTCCAAATACCAGCGATCAATTCTTGTTGCCTCAAATACGGATTCAATTGTTGCGCCACACCACATAGCCAACTGAACTTGTTGAAGGCGATATTCGGTTGGAATACGCATTTTTTGAAGTAGGCTTTCAACGGAAATATCTTTCTTCTCCGCCGGAAAAGTAAATATCGCTTCTTTTCGTTCAAGTGAACGTAATGCTTTCATTAGCGCCTCTGGGAAGCTGCGCCCGATAGCCATCGCTTCACCAACGCTTTTCATAGTGGTCGTTAAACGGGGATCAGCATCGGCAAATTTTTCAAAAGCGAAACGAGGAACCTTCACAACCACATAATCAAGGGTTGGTTCAAAGGAAGCGGGCGTAACCTGAGTTATGTCGTTACGAATTTCATCTAATGTATAACCGATTGCTAATTTTGTAGCAATTTTGGCTATGGGAAAGCCAGTGGCTTTTGATGCTAAAGCACTTGACCGAGAAACTCTAGGGTTCATTTCGATAACAATGATGCGCCCATTCTCAGGATTGACAGCGAATTGGATATTGCAACCACCCGTATCAACACCAACTTCTCGAATGATTGCAATCGAAAGATCTCGTAGTTTTTGATATTCAACATCCGTAAGAGTCATCGAAGGTGCCACAGTTATCGAATCACCTGTATGAACACCCATCGGATCAAGGTTTTCGATACCACAAACAATCACGACATTGTCTGTTTTATCTCGCATAACCTCTAGCTCATACTCTTTCCAGCCAATAATTGACTCTTCCAGCAATACTTCAGAAGTTGGACTATGACGTAAACCTGCACCTGCAATTTGTTTGAGTTCCTCTTCGGAAAAAGCGATGCCAGAACCCAAACCGCCCATTGTGAAGGAAGGTCTTACAACCACTGGGTAATTGAGAGTTTTGACTGCTTCTAGAGCTTGTTCCATTGTGTGACAAATAATCGATCGGGCACTTTCTCCGCCAACTTTTTCAACGATAGCTCTGAATAACTCGCGATTCTCTCCCCGTTTAATGGCATCAACATCTGCCCCAATTAGCTTCACTCCATACTTAGCAAGTGTTCCTAACTCATACAAACCAATTGCAGCATTGAGCGCGGTTTGTCCACCCAGAGTTGCTAGAACGGCGTCAGGTTTTTCTTTGACAATAATTCTTTCAATGAATTCAGGAGTTATAGGTTCGATGTATGTTGCATCGGCAAATTCTGGATCTGTCATAATTGTGGCTGGATTCGAATTTACAAGGATTACTCGGATTCCTTCTGCTCGCAATACGCGGCACGCCTGCGTACCTGAATAATCAAATTCGCAGGCTTGGCCAATAACAATGGGACCGCTACCAATTACGAGAACGCTTTTGATTGAAGTATCTAGCGCCATTATTTATTCCTCGCGGCTACAGGATATTTCAACATAAGTTCAATGAAACGATCAAACAAATAATCAGCATCATGCGGGCCTGCTGCCGCTTCAGGATGATACTGAACGCTAAATGCTCCACGCTCCAACAATTGCAAACCTTCTACAACACCATCATTGAGTGAAACATGAGTAACTTCTCCAGTACCAAAAACAGTTGAGAACACTCCCTCTGTTGGAGCTTTCAAAGCAAAACCATGATTGTGAGCCGTAATCTCAACCTTACTTGTATTCTTATCTATAACGGGTTGATTAATTCCTCGATGACCAAATTGCAATTTATAAGTTTCGAAACCCAACGCACGTCCTAAAATTTGATGTCCGAAACAGATTCCAAAAATCGGAATTTCGGCCAATAGAATTTCGCGTACTAAATCAATGGTGGCTGTCATTGTTGCCGGATCACCGGGGCCATTGGAGAGAAATACACCATCAGGTTGAAGGGCAGCAATACTTTCAAATGAAACGTTGTATGGCATGACATGTGTTTCAGCGCCTCGCGCCGAAAGCGCACGTGGTGTAGCGCCTTTTATTCCTAAATCAATCGCAGCAACTGTAAATTTCTTAACTCCTTGAGCAGGAACAACATAACTTTGTTTTGTTGAAACATCATCGCTTAGATAAGAACCAGACATTTGAGGTTGTTTACGTACTTCAATTACCATTTCTTCTCGAGAAAGGTTCTGTCCCGAAAAAATTCCGACTCGCATGGCTCCACGGTCACGCAGATGCCTTGTTAAGGCTCGAGTGTCGACCCCCGAAATACCCACAATCTTCTGTTCAATTAATTCTGTTTCAAGAGATTTTTCACTTCGCCAATTGCTGGAAATAGGCGAAGGGTTTCGAACAACAAATCCTGATACCCAAATCTTCTTGGATTCATTGTCACGGGCATTCATGCCTGTATTTCCAATATGAGGCGCTGTCATCACAACAACTTGTTTGTGATACGACGGATCTGTCAAAGTTTCCTGATAACCGGTCATGCCAGTTTGAAAAACAGCCTCACCAAAAGTAGTTCCTTCAAAAGCCCACGATGATCCTTCAAAAATTCGTCCATCGTCAAGAACTAAAAAGGCTTTGCTCATGCGTTATTTACTCTCATTTGGCTGAGCGATTAATTGAGATTTACGCAAAGTAAGAACTCCCCTGAAGAAGGTTTCTGAAATCACGCCAGGTAGGTCCATTCCGTGAAAAGGAGTATTGCGACTACGAGAGGCTACTAAGTCGCGGTCAACTCTCCAACTAGCACGAGGGTCAATAACAGTGAGATTTGCCATTTCGCCGACACTTAGCGTGCCGCCTTGCTCAGAATATCGACCAATTTGGGCTGGAGTCCGTGAGAAACGTTCAGCTACGCCTTTCCAGTCCAGTAACTTCGTTTCAACCATAGTTAAGGCGATGATAGAGAGCGCCGTTTCTAAGCCGAGCATTCCGAAGGCCGCTTCTTGCCATTCGCACTCTTTATTTTCAGCAGGATGCGGAGCGTGGTCTGTTGCAACTATGTCAATTATTCCTTCGGCTAACGCTTCTCGCAATGCGTGAACATCTTTCTCTGTCCGCAAAGGTGGATTTACTTTATAAACTGGATCGTAAGACGCAGCTAGATCATCTGTTAATAGAAGGTGGTGGGGCGTTACTTCTGCAGTCACATTAATTCCACGAGCTTTTGCCCAGCGAATAATTTCAACTCCGCCAGCCGTTGTTACGTGACATATGTGAAGACGGGATTGAACATGATCGGTAAGTAAAACATCTCTAGCAATAATTGCTTCCTCGGCGATTGCCGGCCAGCCTTTCAATCCCAAAACAGAGGAAACAACTCCTTCATTCATTTGTGCATTTACAGTGAGATCTGGATCTTGTGCATGTTGAGCTATAACGCCATCGAATTTTTTAACGTATTCAAGAGCTCTTCGCATCACCGCCGGATTCGAAACACAATGTCCATCATCACTAAAAATACGAACATTGGCAGCGCTATCTGCCATTGCTCCTATTTCAGATAATTCTGCGCCTTCTAAATTCTTCGTTACTGCTCCGATTGGGAATACATCACATATTCCAGCCTCAACCCCTAGGCGAAAAACTTGTTCTACTACCCCGGCAGTATCTGCGACCGGGGATGTATTTGGCATTGCTGATAGCGCGGTGAACCCACCTTTGGCGCCTGCACGCGATGCTGAGAAAACCGTTTCAGAATCCTCTTTGCCAGGTTCACGAAGATGAGTGTGCAGATCTACTAATCCGGGAAGGATTATCTTGCCCTCAGCGCTAATAACTTCAGCGCCGCTATTTGCAGGATTTTCGAAACCGACGACTTTTCCATCGGCAATAAAAATATCTTTCTTTCCACCATTTTCTAGAGTTCCACCTGTAATGAAGTATTTCTCGTTCATGCAAGTGCTCCTGACTCAATTCCTTCTCCGGTTAACAATGTGTACAAAATCGCCATGCGAACACTCACGCCATTACTAACTTGTTCTACGATCACTGACCGAGCGCTATCAGCTACATCAGCAGTAATTTCTAGGCCACGATTCATAGGTCCCGGATGCATAATGATTGACTCTTTTTTCATTCTCTTAACGCGATCTGAATTTAATCCAAAGTATCTTGAATACTCTCTGGCATTGGGAAAAAAGAGTTCGTTCATGCGTTCACTTTGAACTCGCAACATCATGATTGCATCTACTTGTGGTACCAATTCATCTAAGTCAAAGGAAACTTTCGCTGGCCAACTTTCGATTCCCACTGGCAACAACGTAGGCGGAGCGACCACAGTTACTGCCGCTCCTAGTTTGGAAAGCAAGAGAACATTTGAACGCGCTACCCGTGAGTGCAAGATATCCCCCACTATCGCCACATGTAACCCTTTGAGATTCTTTGCGCCGTGCATTAAATGCTTGCGTAATGTGTATGCGTCTAGAAGAGCTTGACTTGGATGTTCGTGCGTTCCGTCCCCAGCGTTAATAACTGTTCCTGACATCCACTGTGACGAAGCAAGTCGATGCGCTGCTCCGGATGCATGGTGGCGAATAATCACAGCATCTGCCCCCATAGCTTGCAGAGTTTGAGCTGTATCTTTTAGAGATTCGCCCTTGCTTACACTGGAACCCTTGGCACTGAAATTAATAACATCTGCTGACAATCTTTTTGCTGCGGCTTCAAAAGAGATGCGCGTGCGTGTGGAGTCCTCTGCAAATAGATTTACAATTGTTCTTCCGCGAAGTGTTGGTAATTTTTTCATTGGTGCATCTGATACTCGAGCTAATTCAACGGCTGTGTCTAAAATAGCAATGGCTTCATTTTCGCTGAGATCATTTATGGATAGGAGATGCTTCATAATTCTTCAGCCTTACCGACTAGCACTTCATCAATTCCATCAATTTCTGCCAGGTGAACTTTTACTGATTGATCCAGAGAAGTGGGTAAATTCTTTCCAACATAATCGGCACGAATCGGGAGTTCTCGATGACCGCGGTCAACTAGAACTGCTAATTGGACCGTGCTAGGTCGTCCAATTTCACCTAGAGCATCAAGTGCTGAACGAATTGTTCGACCTGAGAAGAACACATCATCGATAAGAACGACGTCTTTGCCTTCTATTCCAGTAGTAGGAATTTTGGTCGGCATTAATGTTCTGGGAGGTCGCAAACGAAGGTCATCTCGATGAAGTGTTATATCTAACGTTCCAACCGGAACTGCTTTGGATTCAATACTTTCGATGATTGCAGCAATGCGAAGTGCTAAATGGGCACCGCGTGTTGGAATACCGAGCAAAACTAAATTATGTGATCCGCCATTGCGCTCAAGAATTTCATGGGAAATGCGAGTTAAAGCTCTGGCAATATCTGCCGAAGGCAGGGCAACGCTCATTTAAATCTCCTTCCCCACCTCGCAGGATGGGTCGTTAAAGGATGCGGGGGAAGAATAGCACCAAGGAAGGATTGCCTGTGGACAAAAAACTACGGCGTTTCCTCAGGTGAATTAGATTGCCTACACATGTTAAACACCACCGAAGCGTCTACGAATGCCAGAGAACTTGGCCGCGTCCTTCGAGAAATCCGCCTGAGCAAGAAGTGGAGCCTTCGAGATTTTGAAGTAGCTAGCGGCGGAAAAATTAAAGATGTTGTTCTTGGCTCCTATGAACGAGGGTCTCGATCAATTTCAGTTTCAAAATTGATAATAATTGCTACAACTTATTGCGTTCCCATGAGTGCGTTCTTTCCAATTGAGCAAAAAACACGATCAGAGCATCCTCGAGAGAGAGTAATCATTGACTTAAGAAAGTTGCGTACCGCCCTGCTAACACCTCAGACAAGAACGGTGCTTCTATTAGACAAATTCACAAAAGGAATAATTACCCAGCGAAATGATTGGAATGGAGAAGTTCTATCACTGCGTTCCAGCGATTTAGAGATTCTTTCCATAATGTCTGCTCCCGAGAGCGAAACATTGAAATCCTTTGTTATTACTAAAGGTTAAGATCTGCTCGAATGGATGCGATTCTTCCAAGAACGCCGTGGATGTATCCTGAAGATTCTTCGGTAGATAACTCTTTTGCCAAAGCTAACGCTTCATCAATTGCAACAGCATCTGGTACATCTTCTTGCCACAAAATCTCATAGATTCCAAGACGAAGTACATTCCGATCAACTGTTGGCAATCGATCCATGTCCCATCCCTGTGCGTACGTAGAAATCAGCTCATCGATTTTGCGTTTATGAGCGTCTATTCCAGAGATTAGAATCTTTGTATATTCGCGAATAGGCCTGGCGTCAGGGCCTTCTTCGAGAACATCACGAAGCGCAAGTAAATCTATGGAAGCCTTCCCGCGTATATCTGATTCATACAAAAGATCGAGAGATTGCTTTCTGGCTTTGCTTCGTGCCGACACTTTTAAGCGCGACCTTGGTACGAACCATCTCGAGTATCAACTAGAACTTTTTCATCTTGCTTGATGAATAGCGGAACCTGAATTTCAATTCCTGTTTCAACAGTCGCAGGTTTAGTTCCTCCGGACGAACGATCTCCTTGAATACCAGGTTCGGTGTAGGTAATAGTTAATGCAACTGAGGCAGGCAATTCAATGTACAAAGGATTACCTTCATGGACAGCAACAATTGCTTCGGTGTTTTCTAGCATGTAATTTACCGCATCGCCTACTACTTCAGCTGAAATATTAGTCTGGTCAAATGTTTTATTGTCCATGAAAACGAAGTCTTCGCCATCTTTGTACAAGAAATTCATTTCGCGTTTCTCTAGAATTGCTACATCGATTTTAACTCCAGCATTAAATGTCTTATCAACAACTTTTCCTGTAAGTACCGACTTTAGTTTTGTTCTAACGAATGCTGGTCCTTTGCCTGGCTTTACATGTTGAAATTCAACAACATTCCATAGTTGACCTTCGATATCTAAAGTCATTCCATTTTTAAGATCATTTGTTGTTGCCACTTGTATAACCACACTTTTCCAGTATCAGGCCACATAGGCCTGGCCATCGATTGCCGATAGTCAAGGGTGTAAGGATACCTGCTAAAGAAGAGCTTTTAGCGCGCTCATTGCTAACGCGTATGAGTTGGGACCAAATCCACCAATAGTTCCGTTGGCTACTCCAGAAATCACTGATGTATGACGAAATTCTTCACGAGCTAATGGGTTAGATAGGTGTACTTCGATTAATGGTGTTTTAACCAATTCAGCAGCATCTCGAATTGCATATGAGTAATGTGTAAAGGCTGCCGGATTGATGATGACTGGGTATGAATTATCTGCGGCCTCATGGAGCCATGAAATAATTTCGGACTCATCATCACTCTGACGAACATCTGCAACGAAACCGTGAGCAGTGGCAGAAGTTTCGATCAAATTAACGAGTTGGGGGTAACTCAAATCTCCATAAATAGAAGAGTCTCGAATATCCAAACGAGAAAGATTTGGGCCATTAATTACAAGAACCTTCATTGGGATATTTTCTCATATGCGGCCGCAAGATCATCAATGCTTAAACCTTCGATGCGCTGTGTCTTACCCGGTGATGAAAGGCCAACGAAACGAAGATTATTCCCACGTGATTTCTTATCAATACCCATAAAAGCGTGTAACTGCGGCAACGCAGCGCGGTCATAGGTGGTTGGTAGGCCGAGTTTGGCGAGTAATTCAATGTGTTGATTTACCGCCTCCGAAGATAAACCACAATGAATAGAAGACAAATGCGCAGCAAAGACCAGACCTATTGAAACAGCTTCCCCGTGACGTAACGAGTATTTAGAGTGCCTTTCAACCGCGTGACCAAGAGTGTGTCCATAATTAAGAATTTCGCGTTCAAAACTCTCTTTAAAATCGGCACTTACGACCCGCGCCTTCACGGAAACCGATTTTTCAATTAATTGTTCAAGCAATGCGCTGTTATCGCGATCCTTTTCTAACTCAAAATCCTTCATTAAATCTAAGATGGTTGGATCAGCTATAAATCCAGTCTTTATTACTTCGGCCAAGCCTGCGGCAATATCTCGAGTGGGTAATGTTTTTAACCACGTTGAATCGATAATGACTTTAACTGGAGAGTGAAAAGCACCTACCAAGTTCTTGCCATAATCACTATTGATGCCCGTCTTGCCGCCAACTGATGCATCAACCATTCCAGCAAGAGTTGTTGGCACTGCAATCCAATCAATGCCCCGCATCCACGTTGCGCTTAGAAAACCCGTTACGTCTGTAATGGTTCCCCCACCAATGCCAACAACTACATCTGAGCGCGTAAATCCGGCCGCTCCCATCCAATCCCACATCTTTGTAATTGTTTGACTTGATTTAGCGTTTTCGCCGTCAGGCAAAGGGAAATAGTGAACTTCAGCATCCAATGAAAATTTAGGGATTGAATCTTTTTGAGCTTCGGAGTAAAAGATTGCAACGCGAGAATAATTCTTGAGAGTTGATTCCAACTCATCTAACCAGGCGTTACTTATTACAACATCATATTGATGTTCAGATTGAACTGAGATAACGCTCATGCGAGAAGTGTAACAATCTGTGCGGCAGCTTCGTTCGGTGTTAATTTATCGGTGACAACGCAATGGTGCGCCAAAGATTCATAAATGGGACGGCGCACGTTCATTAATTCCTGCCATTGTGCACGCGGATTTCCCAGAAGAAGTGGTCGATCTCTATTAAAACCAACACGAGGAGCAGCTCCAGCAAGTGAAACATCTAAGAAAACAACGGGTGAACCAGAATCTTTAATGGCAATCTGCGCCGTTTGCGAAAGGGGTGCTCCACCCCCGAGGCTAAGGACTCCGGAGTGATTGCTTATTTGATGAAGAAGTACTTCCAATTCCTTTTCTCGAAAGTAAGGCTCTCCCTTATCAACGAATATTTCACTAATACTTTGATTTTCTAATTCAGCAATAACGGAGTCTGTATCAATAAATTCATCTTCAAGAAGTCGAGCTAGAGATTTACCCACGCTTGATTTTCCAGCGCCCGGTGGTCCGATCAGAATGACACGAGGTGGCATCTTATTTAAAACGTAAATTTTCCATGTAAGACAGAAAGTTTCTCCGTGTTTCAGAAACACTATCTCCACCGAATTTTTCAAGTACAGCTTCAGCCAGGACAAGAGCTGCCATGGCCTCAGCGACAACTCCCGCCGCGGGAACAGCGCACACATCTGAGCGTTGATTAATTGCTTTTGCTGCTTCACCGGTAGCTACATCTATCGTGTCCAATGCTTTAGGAACCGTTGAAATAGGCTTCATTGCAACGCTAATTCGTAGAATTTCACCGTTAGACATACCGCCTTCAGTGCCTCCTGCGCGATCAGTACGTCTAACAATTTTGCCTGAAGAATTCTTCTCAATTTCATCATGCGCTGCGGATCCACGACGAGTTGCAGTCAAGAAACCATCACCAATTTCAACACCTTTAATAGCTTGAATTCCCATCATGGCACCGGCGAGACGCGAATCTAACCGTCGATCCCAATGAACATGAGAACCAAGTCCAGGAGGTGCATTGAAAACAAGAACTTCACAAACACCACCAAGGGTGTCGCCATCTGAATGCGCTTTTTCGATTTCTTGAATAATTAATTTACTAGTTTTTTCATCTGCACATCGAACGGGATCGGCATCAATTTTTAATTGATCATTCTCCCCCGGTAGAGCGCAATCTTCTGGAACACGAACGCTACCAATGGAAATTACGTGGCTTAAGATTTTTATGCCAACACTTTGTTCTAAGAATGCTCTAGCAATCGCACCTAATGCCACACGTGCTGCGGTTTCACGTGCGCTTGCGCGTTCCAAAATTGGTCGAGCATCATCGAAATCGTATTTCTGCATTCCAACCATGTCAGCGTGACCAGGTCTTGGTCGTGTAAGAGGGGCGTTACGTGCAAGTCCTGCCAACTCTGATTCATCTATTGGATCAGCTGACATAACTTTTTCCCATTTAGGCCACTCTGAATTGCCTACTTCAATAGCAATAGGTCCGCCTTGGGAAATACCCAAACGGATTCCGCCTTTAATTGTAATTTTATCTGCTTCGAATGTTTGCCTTGCACCCCGGCCAACTCCTAAACGCCGGCGCGCTAAATCTTTATCAATATCTGCGGTGGTAATTTTTATATGCGCCGGCAACCCTTCAACTATCGCAGTAAGGGCGGGACCATGTGATTCTCCAGCTGTAAGCCAACGCATTGTCCTATTGTGGCAGAAGAAGACCCAATGGGGCGTATAAATAAAGGGCTACAGCAAGAAAAATACTAGGAGCCATCGCAATACGAGATACAAATTTTCTCTTACGTATGAATTCAAGGCTTATTTGTGCCAGCAAAGCTAGCCATAGCGAAATAAAGAATATCTCTACTGACCGAAACCCAATATTTACATAACCAAAAGTTAGAACACCAATCAACTTAATATCTCCGATGCCGATCGTGTGCTTATGAGACACGAATCTACCCACGAAATGTATGACTGAGAATAAAAGCAAGAAAAAGATTCCTGAAAATACGTGTCGAGTGAATTCTCCGGTAAACAAGGAGTCTAAAAATAGAATAAAGAAATACAAAAACAACACCCGATTGCTGATTCTGAAATTTCGCAAATCTTCGATAGATATTACGAGAGCAAATACTACGAAATAGAGGGAACTAAAGAGATGCACGCGCCTATACTAAATTGTTAATCCCTGTCTTAGATATTTAGTTAGTTCATCTGTGGGTAATATTGATTTCGAGAATAACTTGATTTGCTCAACGCCTTGAGCAATCAATAAATCTAATCCTCCAATAACTTTCCCGCCCTCTTGACGCCATACATCGGCAAAGCGCGTAGGCCATGGATTGTAGATAACATCAAAAAAAGTACCTTGAGGCTTACTGGAGATCTCTGGAGAAAAACCATCTAACGCCAATTTCGGAGTTGTATTGATAACTAAATCAGCTTGCAAAATGAAATCGTGAAAGTTCCACGGGTGAAATTCAATGGATGAATCTACAAGGCAATTTTTCATTGAGTCTTCTCGTTCCGAATTTCTATGAACAACTCGGAAATTGGTACCGGAAGTATCAAAAGCAGCTAATGCTGCTCGCGCGGTTGCACCAGAGCCGATTATTACTACCGAAGTTGGATTATTAACATTATGCATTCTCCACGCATTCCTAAAACCGAGAACATCGGTCGAAAAAAGCTTCCATCCACTGCTTTCCTTGACCAACGTATTGCCACTCTGAATTCTTTGGACAAGAGGATCCATCGCGTCAACACAAGTGAGCGCTTCTTCCTTCAAGGGCATAGTGAGAGAAAAGCCCGTCCAAGAATCTGATTTATCGGATAAAAAATTTTTTAAAGTTCCTGCTGGTACGTCAAAGGAAGTGTAAGTTCCATCAATTTTCAGAAACTCATACGCAGCCGTGTGCAATCGAGGCGAAAGTGAATGCGCAATTGGTGAACCAAGCACCGCCGCCTTTATCACTTGAAAGCGCCCGCCTTTCTATTCTTTGTGTACAAAACTTTCCATTCATTGAACTCTGCAATATTGGAGGTGAATCGTGTATCCCCTGGGCTTACTGTAATGAAATACAACCAATCCCCGCTAGCAGGATTTATTGCAGCATTCAAAGCATCCAAACCCGGATTGCCAATTGGTCCAGGCGGTAATCCATATTTTCGATAAGTGTTAAACGGTGATTTCAATAGAGTCGACTGAGTACTTAGAAACACACTTCCCCGCACCTTCTTTACATAGTGCACGGTTGAATCCATTTGAAGTGGCATACCGATTTTCAATCGGTTACGTATAACTCGAGATACCTTTGCAAAATCTTTCGTATCTCCTTCAGCCTGAATGATTGAAGCAATAATCACTAATTGCTGAGCTGTAAAAAATGAATCTTGAGTCAAAGCTAGGGTATCTGTTTTAATCTCGAAACTTCGTACCATCGATTGCAAAGCTTCTAGGGCTGTTGATCCAAGAGTGAAACTATATTGAGCAGGAAAGAGCAAGCCTTCTAGAGTTTTATATCCATCGGGTAGTTCAACCTTTGCGGATGCTTTTTGGATTTCACCACGTTCGAAACCACTTGCTTCCAACATGGCAAAAATTTCCGAATTCCAAGCGCCTTCAAATACCTTGATCAAATTAGGAATGCGCGAAGGATCCAACAACTGCTCAAGTGCTTGCACTGCAGATATTTTTGTATTCAACAAATGAAGTCCCGGAGCTATTCTGGCGGCTCGCGCATCACCTATTGCTAACTTAAAAAAACTTTGCGATGACTCTATTACCCCTGCAGAGGAAAGTTGCTTTGCTATCGCTGACCCTGATGAACCTTCGGTAATCGTAATTTCGACCAATTTCTCTTCAGGTGAAATCATCCGTCGTGGATAATCGGCAGATCCTGAACTAGTTGATCTGAATTCATGGGCTGTAAATGTGAATGCGAATATGAGGATAAACGCGATAATTACTCGCAGGAGAGATTTATTCTTCACAAATCTATTTTCTTTTTTCAATTGCTATCGCGTGTTCGAGTATTGCAACTGCGGCAGCTTGATCAATAGCAGCTTTGCTCTCTCGTGTACTAAGTCCTGATTCTTTTAATTGCCTCGCAGCACCAACGGTCGACAATCTCTCGTCAACCATCGAGCATGTGACGCCGGTCCGCTCTGACAGGAGAGTCATAAATTCCTCAGATTTTTGCATTGATGTGCTTGCGGCCCCCGACAAATGTTTTGGAGCCCCTACATAAATATGGATTGGCTCGTATTCTTGAATTAACTCATCAATTTGCTGCCATAAATGTTCATCATTATTTTTCAAGGTAATCACTGGAGTTGCAAGTATGGCGTCAGGATCGCAAACAGCTACTCCTATTCGGACATCCCCGTAATCAAAGGCCAACCGTCGCCCTCGAAGCATCTTATTTTCCAGAAATTACTTGTTCGATGGTCGAAAGTGCATCTCTAATCTTCGAAGTATCGGTGCCACCACCTTGTGCGAAATCATCTTTGCCGCCCCCGCCACCACCAAGTACTGTCGAACCTGCTTTAACGAGAGCTCCAGCTTTTATGCCTGCGGCTCTAGCTTCATCGCTAGTTGCAACGACGAGAATCGGTTTTCCATCAGTAACACTTATTAGAACTACAACGCTAGAAGGAGTCTTAGTTCTCAAATCTAAAGCAATAGTTCGAAGGTTTTCACTATTGATTCCGTCAGGCAATTGAGAACTGATGAGCGAAACAGAAGCAACCTTCTTCACGTTTTTAATAAGTTCTGAACTCTTGGCTAATGCCGCATCGGTGCGCAAAGTAGCCAATTCTTTTTCTATGTCTTTGATCTTGTTTACTAGATCAGAAATTCTCTCCGGTAATTCTTCTACCCGAGCGCCTTTGATGATTTCTGTAAGGGAGTTTAAGAGTATGTGTTCGCGGGCTAAGAAATTGTATGCGTCAGCTCCTACTAATGCTTCCACGCGTCTAACTCCAGCTCCAATTGAAGATTCACTAAGTAATTTCACAACTCCTAGCTGGCCTGAACGCGAAACGTGTGTGCCGCCACATAACTCGCGAGCCCAATCGCCAACGCTGACGACTCTAACTTGATCACCATATTTCTCGCCAAATAGCGCCATTGCTCCAAGCTTTTTCGCTTCATCCTGGCTCATTACTTCGGCGCTAACTTCAAGATTATCTAACAAGAGAGAATTCACTCGAGATTCAACATCGTTTAATACCGAAGCTGGAACAGCTCCTGTTGCAGGAAAATCAAATCTAAAGCGACCTGGTGAATTCTCTGATCCTGCTTGTGTAGCAGTTTCTCCGAGAATTTCCCTAAAAGCCTTATGAACCATATGAGTTGCTGTGTGAGCACGTGAGATTGCGTTTCGTCTTTCTTGATCAATCTTTGCCAAAACCGTGCTTCCAGTTTCTACACTTCCGCTGCGAATCCTTCCACGGTGCACGCTAATTCCAGGAACCGGTGTTTGAACATCATCAATCTCAATAACTGCACCATTTGAAAGCGTGATTAAGCCACCATCAGCTAATTGGCCGCCACCTTCTGCATAGAAAGGCGTTCTATCTAGAATAACTTCAATTTCATCGCCTGATTTTGCAGCCTGTACGGAAGAGCCATCACTTACTAAAGCTTTGATGACAGATTCACTTTCTTGATGCGTATATCCAATAAATGAAGTTAGTCCATGAGTATCTGCAATCGTTCTATAAACACTTACATCGGTGTGACCGCTCTTTTTTGCCTTTGAATCCGCCTTAGCGCGATCTCGTTGCTCTTTCATAAGACGGCGGAAACCATCTTCATCAACTTCTAAGCCCTCTTCGCGAGCCATTTCTAGGGTTAAATCAAATGGAAAACCGTACGTGTCATGCAACTTAAAAGCGGCATCTCCAGAGAGCTTAGTTCCTTTACTTTTTTTGATTGCCGCACTTTCTACATCAAATATTGATGTACCGCTCTTTAAAGTTTGCAAGAAGGTATCTTCTTCTGCTTTTGTAACCGCAAGAATACGATCGCTTTCGATTTTAAGTTCTGGGTACTGCGGAGACATTGCCCCAATTGCTGCTTTTGTTAGTTCATTCATTATCAAATCATCAGAACCAAGTAAACGCATATTTCGAATTGTTCTGCGCATCATTCTACGTAGTACATAGCCTCGTCCTTCATTGCCAGGCGTTACGCCATCACCAATTAACATGGCCGAAGTGCGTGCATGGTCTGCAACAACGCGCAAAGCTACGTCAGACTTTTCGTCTTTGCCGTATTTAACGCCCGTTAGCTCGGAAGCACGGTTAAGAATCTGGGCAGTTGTATCGATTTCATAGATATTTTCAACACCTTGTAACAGAGCGGCCATTCTTTCGAGTCCAAGACCTGTGTCAATGCTCTTTGCAGGAAGTTCGCCAAGAATCGGGAAATCATCTTTGCCAGAACCTGCGCCACGTTCATTTTGCATGAAGACCAGGTTCCATACTTCCATGTATCGATTTTCATCGGCAATTGGTCCACCTTCAACACCGTAATCAGGACCGCGATCGTAATAAATTTCTGAACATGGTCCGCAAGGTCCAGGAACACCCATTGACCAGAAATTATCTTCCATTCCGCGTCGTTGAATTCTTTCTAAAGGCAAGCCGATTTTCTTATTCCAAATTTGAACAGCTTCGTCATCATTGTGAAAAACAGTTACCCATAATTTAGATTCAGGAAATCCATATCCACCCTCTGCAACTGGGCGTGTTAAAAGATCCCACGCAAGGGCAATAGCGCCTTCTTTGAAATAATCACCAAATGAAAAATTTCCACACATTTGGAAAAAGGAAGCGTGACGAGTAGTTTTTCCCACCTCATCAATATCGAGTGTTCGAACGCATTTTTGAACTGAAGTTGCCCGCTTATATGGAGGTGTAACTTCACCTAGAAAATAAGGTTTAAAAGGAACCATTCCAGCGTTTACTAATAATAAATTTGGATCATCAGCTATCAATGAAGCTGAGGGTACGACAGTGTGCAGTAAACCTTCGCGGTTATCTGATTCGAAGAAGCGCAGCCAGCGCGAACGGATCTCGGCGGATTCCACTTGTAGGGATCACTCAGCCTTCTTCTTCTTTTTCGTGCGGCTCTTTCCCATTTGTGCAGCAGTAACAAGTGCTCCGGCAACTTTTAGCGCCGGTCCGCTTTTATCTATAAATCCCGTTGTTGCATTAGTTACTTTTTCAGATATATCTTCAACATTTTTGGTTATGCGATTAAAGCTTTGCAGAGGTCCGTTTACCAACGTTACGGTTGTATGAACTTCTTCAATAAGTGGAGTGGTCTCCTCAGTTACGGCTTTCAAGGAAGCTTTTGCTTCATCTATGAAGCGACCCACTCGAATAACGGCGTAACTAATTGCTATCGCAATAACAAGAAGGGATGACGCGGCAATAATTGTTGCAATTCCGCCTGGGCCCATAACTTCCTCCTTAGATCGCGTAGCTAGATGTTCTAATAAGACCAGCCTACCCGATTGCCTTACTTGGCTCCCTCTTTTGATACCCCGTCGATTCCACTCTCTTTGCGTTGGGCGGGAGTAATTGGAGTTGGCGCACCAGTTAAGGGATCTCCACCACTGGCAGTTTTCGGGAAAGCGATAACTTCACGAATTGAATCTGAATGTGAAAGCAACGCACATAAACGATCTAATCCGAGTGCAATTCCGCCATGGGGAGGAGGGCCATAATTAAACGCTTCGAGTAAGAATCCAAATTTGCTTGCGGCCTCTTCATCACTTAAACCGATAACCGTGAAAACATCCTTTTGCATTGCGCGGTCGTGAATACGAATTGAACCGCCACCTAACTCTGTTCCATTAAGAACAATGTCATAAGCATAAGCAAGTGCAGTTGCAGGATCTTTTGCAAAAGTTTTTGCGAATTCTGGTTTCGGACCAGTGAAAGGGTGATGAACTGCCGTCCAACCATTGTTATCAGTGGGTTCAAACATTGGTGCATCAACAATCCAGACAAATTCCCAACGACTGTTATCAATTAAGTTGCAGCGTTTTCCAATCTCAAGTCGCACGGCGCCTAAGAGATTAAGTGAGGCTGTTCGCTCCCCCGCTGCAAAGAAAATTGCATCCCCTGGCTTTGCGCCAACGTGGGCTGCGATTTTTTCTGCTTCATTCTCTGACAAATTCTTCGCAACCGGTCCACCTAAAGTTCCATCGGGAGCAACCAAAATATATGCGAGTCCCTTTGCACCTCGGGCTTTTGCCCAATCTTGCCACGCATCTAATTCGCGTCGTGGCGAGTCAGCGCCACCCGGCATAACTACTGCTCCTACATATGGAGCTTGGAAAACTCTGAAGGTGGTTTCTTTGAAATAACTTGTGCAGTCAACGAGTTCCTGACCAAAACGTAAATCAGGTTTATCTGATCCATATCGCGCCATAGCATCGAGATAAGTCATGCGCGGAATAGGTAAGGAAATCTGGTAATTAAGTACTTCTTTCCAAACTTTCACCAAGATTTTTTCCGCAACTGCCAAAATGTCTTCTTGATCTATGAAAGACATCTCGATATCTAATTGTGTAAATTCTGGCTGACGATCAGCTCTGAAATCTTCATCTCTAAAACATCGAGCAATCTGGTAATACTTCTCCATTCCAGCCACCATCAATAGTTGCTTAAATAATTGGGGTGATTGCGGCAACGCATACCAACTGCCTGGCTGTAGTCGCACAGGGACTAGGAAATCTCGGGCACCTTCGGGCGTTGAACGAGTGAGATATGGCGTTTCAATTTCTAAGAACGCTTCATCTTCCATTACACGACGAATAGTTGAAGTAACTTTTGAACGTAATCTGAGATTTGCTGCCGGTATTTCACGGCGAAGATCCAAATAACGATACTTCAAACGTACTTCTTCAGAAATTTCTACGTCATCACCACTATCTACAGGAAATGGCAGCGCAGCGGCTTCACTTAAAACAACAACATCATCGCCCATTACTTCAATGGCGCCAGTAGGAACAGCGGAATTTTCATTACCTGCAGGTCTTGCGACAACTTCGCCTGTAATTTTCAAACACCATTCAGCGCGGAGTGCGCCAGCGATTTTCTCGTCGCGGATAACTACTTGAACCCAACCTGTTGCATCGCGGAAATCAATAAATGCAACGCCGCCATGATCTCGGCGTCTTGCTACCCATCCTGCAAGTGTGACGCTTTGCCCAACATGGGAAGCGCGAAGCGTTCCAGCTCCGTGTGTGCGCAACATTTAACAGCCTCTTTTTCTAATTTTTATTACTTCGAAGAATCGCTCTGCAGGTGTTTCTGCAAGGAGGCAAGAGTAACCGAAGATGTCTTGCCCATGCTCATCTCTTTGAGTTCTACCGCACCGCTCGCGATTTCGCTATCACCGAGAACAATTACGTAAGCCGCACCGCTCTTATCGGCAGCTTTCATGGAACCTTTCAAGGCTCTATCCCCAAAAGATATTTCAACGCGCAATCCCGCACTGCGTAATTGCTGGGCAATAGTTAATGCGGTGGTTTTACTCTCATCGCCAAGTGGAATGATGAATAAATCTGAAGTGAATTCTTGATCAAAAGAAATTCCTTCTGCATCAGCGGCCAACACGCATCGATCTATGCCAAGTCCAAAACCAATACCCGAGAGCTCCTGCCCACCGAGCTCGGACATTAAACCGTCGTAACGTCCACCGCCGCCAATTCCGGATTGCGCGCCTAATAACTCGTGAACAAATTCAAAAGTTGTCCCAGTGTAATAATCGAGTCCGCGCACCATTCGAGGATTCACTGTAAATTCAACATTGAGCGCAATCAAGTGTTTTTGTACAGATTCGAAATCTTTTAGTGAGTCTTCAGATAAATAATCTAGAAGTAAAGGCGCGCCATCCATTTGTTTCTTTACTTCTTCACGCTTGTCATCAAATAAACGGAGAGGATTAATTGACGCGCGGGCTTTGGTGGTTTCATCTAAATTCAACGTATCAATATAGGCAACTAAATCCACCCGATGTTTTGCACGTGATTGCGCATCGCCTAGGGAAGTTATTTCTAGTCGATATTTTTTTAAACCAATAGATTTAAAGCCAGCATCAGCGATTGCAATAACCTCGGCATCTAGCGCGCTATCTTGAATACCTATCGCTTCAATACCAACTTGGTAAAACTGACGATATCTTCCAGCCTGTGGGCGTTCGGCACGAAAGAAAGCTCCGCTGTAATAAAGTTTTGATGGCAATTGACCGCGATCTAAACCGTGTTCGATAACAGCGCGCATAACTCCCGCTGTTCCTTCTGGACGAAGTGTTATTGATCGACCTCCACGATCTTCGAATGTGTACATCTCTTTAGAAACGACGTCAGTAGATTCTCCAACGCCGCGTGTGAATAACTCTGTATCTTCAAAAACCGGCAATTCAATTAATTCGTAACCAGCGTTACGTGCTGGTTTTAGAAGTGCCTCGCGAACAGATTCAAATTTTCTTGATTGCGGAGGAACATACTCACTAACTCCTTTTGGAGCTTGAATCTGATTTTTCTTGCTCATCGCCTGCCCGATTTCTTAGCAGCATCGATGAGATAAGGATTAGTTTTTCTCTCGTGTCCTATATAGGTATCAGGACCGTGTCCAGGAAGAACACGAAGATCATCAGAAAGAGTCAGAACTTTATTAACTAAAGTTTCCTGCATTGCATCCGATGAACCTGAAGGTAAATCTGTTCTTCCAATCGCACCAGCAAAGAGCACGTCACCGCTGATGAGGACTTCTTGATTTACGTTAAACATCAACGATCCCCGAGTGTGCCCAGGAGCATGTATGGCTTGAAATTTCATGCCCAACATTTCAACTTCTGCTCCATGTCTCAATTCTCTAACATCACTCGGTTCAGAAAACTCCATTGCGCTTAATGTCGCCAAAAATTCCGCTCCATGGGCACGTTCGGGATGCAAAAGTAAGCCTCTATCTTCGCTATGAATGTAGGCAGGAATGCCATAACCATTGGCTACTGGAACAATTGAAAAAGTATGATCTAAATGGCCATGAGTAATGATTGCCGCCACTGGTTTCAGATTATGTTCATTTAAAACCATAGCGACTGTGTCAGAAACATCAGGCATTCCCGGATCAACAATCACGCACTCGCCACCAGATTTATCAGCGATGATCCAGCAATTCGTAGCAAACATGGGAGCCGCAAAGGAGGTGATAAACACGGTGACATCCCTTCGGCTACGCCTATTTATGGAGCTTGTTACGCGGGAAATTTCGCCGCGCTCGTAGGTACAGGGTACCTTTTACCTTCACCAAGCCGCCTGACCAACTCGATTTCACCCTCTTTTGTCAAAGAAAGAGAAGTTATCGAAGTTGATCCAATAGCGAAGATCGAATTCGATTAACGCGCTGAAGGGAAGACCATGTCTGACATCAATCCAACATCAATTTCAATTCCAACTTCTGCAGCATCTGCATTAATTGGGGATCCAGCCAAATTTGGATACGTAGCTCCTGATGGAACGGTCTTCGTTAAAACTTCAACTGGCGACAAAGCTGTGGGTTCATATCCAGGCAAGAGTGCTGAAGAAGCACTCGCATATTTCGTAAGAAAATTTGAAGCCGTTGCTTCTGAAATTGCACTCCTAGCCGCTCGCATTACAAGCGGTGCCATGGTCCCTTCCGATGCGCTGGCATCAGTAAAAAAATTACGAGATCAAGTAAAAGAAATTAACGCAGTAGGCGATCTTGAAGCACTGGCTAAGTCCGTGGATCAACTTGAACCACTTATCGAAGGTCATCGCGGCGCTTATGAAGCAAAGAAAGCTTTAGCCGAAGCTGAAAAAACAGCTAAGCGTGCGCAAGTATTAGTTGAGAAAGAAAAAATCGTTGCAGAGGCTGAATCTCTAGCGCTTTCAGAGAGTTGGAAAACTACAGGTGATCGCCTAAAGGAATTACTAACTGAGTGGAAGTCTGCACCTCGTTTGGATAAAAAAACCGACACAGATTTGTGGAAGCGCTTTTCGGCATCTCGAAACAAGTTCGACAAACGTCGTCGTACTCACTTTGCAAATCTTGAAGCCACTACTGCAGTCGTTACAGATGCCAAAAAGGGTTTGGTTGTAGAAGCTGAGAAGCTTGCTACTTCAACTGATTGGGTATCAACAGCTAAGGCTTATAAGTCACTCATGGATCAATGGAAGGCATCCGGCCGCGGTAAGCCATCTGATGATGCCAAACTTTGGGCACGATTCAAAAAAGCTCAGGATCAATTCTTCCAAGCAAAGGGTGCTGATCTAGAAAAGCGCGAAGTGACAATGACAGCAAACTTAGCAAAGCGCGAAGAACTCATTGTTCAAATTGAAGCGCTTGTTCCATTTACTGATGTTAAAGATGCAAAGAATAAATTCAGAGATCTTGCTCGCTCATGGGAAAAAATCGGTATGACCAATCGCGATAAGCGTGCAGCTCTTGATGCACGCGTGAGCAAAGTTGAAGAAGCGATTAAAACTGCAGAAGCTGAAATTTGGCGTAAAACTGATCCTGCAGCTAAGGCACGCGCTGCTGAAGTTGTTGCTCAGCTTCAAAGTGCGATTGATAATTACGAAAAGATCGCAGCAAAAGCAACGAGTGCTGGCAATACAAAGAAAGCTTCCGAAGCCTTGGAATCTGCAGCAGCTAGACGTACCTGGCTTGAAGAAGCACAGAAATCACTCGCTGAATTTAATTAATTGTTTGTTGTGCGGTAAACGTCGTACACACCTTCAATAGATCGAACAGCTGTTAGCACAGCATCTAAGTGCGTTGCATCAGCCATTTCAAAGGTAAATCTAGATATCGCAACTCGATCTTTGGTTGTGCTCACTGCTGCACTTAGGATATTTACATGTTGCTCGGACAGTGTTCGCGTTACATCTGCTAACAATCTTGCGCGATCGAGTGCTTCTACTTGAATATTAACTAAGAATAAGCTTGATGCTCCATCAAGCCATTTAACACCAACGATTCGATCGCTCTGGTGCAGACGTAAATCATCAGCATTTACGCAATCGGTTCGGTGAACAGATATTCCACTTCCCCGAGTAATGAAACCCATGATTGGATCTCCAGGAACAGGTGTGCAGCAGCGAGCAAGTTTTACAAGCACATCATCAATGCCTTCTACTTTTATTGCGCTACTTGATCGCTTCGCAACAGGTGCTCCCCCGGGAACAAAATCCATTGTTGGTTCTGGATGTGAATCCTCAACACCCATAAAGAGAACTAATTTATCGATGATGGCAGCGGCTGAAACATGTCCATCACCAACAGCAGAATAAAGCGCGGAAATATCTGGATATCTAAGTTCATGTGCAAGTTCCAAGAGAGCATGGCCTGCAAAAATTTTCTGTAACGGTAATCCTGCCTTGCGCATTTGGCGGGCGATTGACTCTCGGCCTGCTTCGATCGCTTCTTCGCGACGCTCTTTGCTAAACCAGGCTTTAATTTTCGATCTAGCCCGCGGACTCTTTACAAAGTTAAGCCAGTCACGAGATGGTGCAGCGGAGTCACTTTTATTCGTTACTACTTCAACAACATCGCCGTTATTCAAGCGAGTATCAAGTGGAACTAAACGGCCATTGATCTTGGCGCCCGCGCATCGGTTGCCTACATCTGTATGAACTGAATAAGCAAAATCAACTGGCGTCGAACCACCCGGAAGTGCAACAACACTTCCCTTAGGCGTGAAGACGAATACTTCAGGTGTGCCTAAATCAAAGCGTAGAGCTTCGAGAAATTCTGAAGGATCCTCTGTCTCTTTCTGCCATTCATGGAGTTGTCGCAACCACAACATTTGAGGGGATGAAGAATTCGTATCTGTGCCGTGTTTGTACTTCCAATGCGCTGCGATACCAAATTCGGCACGTGAATGCATTTCAAATGTTCGAATCTGGATTTCTATCGCTTTTCCATCTGGCCCGATAACAGTTGTATGAAGGGATTGATACAAGTTGAACTTTGGCATCGCAATGTAATCTTTGAATCGTCCCGGCACCGGTGACCATCTAGCGTGAATAGAACCCAATACTGCATAACAATCCTTCACGTCATTAACGAGTACTCGAATGCCGACGAGGTCATAAATATCGTTGAAATCTCTGCCACGCACAACCATTTTTTGATACACACTAAAGAAATGCTTCTTACGTCCAGTAACTGTTGCCTCAACACTATCTTTCGCGAGATCTTCCTCAACAGTTTTTATGACTTCAGCTGTCAACGCATCTCTTGAAGGACTGCGTTCAGCCACAAGTCTGGATATTTCTTCAAACTTCTTAGGTTCGAGTACTGCAAACGAAAGATCTTCTAGTTCCCATTTAATTGCGTTCATTCCTAAGCGGTGTGCAAGTGGTGCATAAATATCTAGAGTCTCTCGAGCTTTACGTTCGGCGCTCTGTGGTTCCACATATTTCCAGGTACGTGCATTATGCAAACGATCCGCCAATTTAATAACTAAAACTCTGATATCTCGTGACATGGCAACAACCATTTTGCGAACAGTTTCAGCTTCTGCTGTTGGGCCGTAACTCAATTTGTCTAATTTGGTTACACCATCGACTAGCGAAGATATTTCATCCCCGAAGTCACTCTTTAACTGGGCAAGCGAATAAGGCGTATCTTCGACGGTGTCATGCAATAGTGCGGCAATGATCGTTGCATCATTTAATCCCAGTTCGGAGAGAATATGGGCTACTGCTACGGGATGCGTTATGTACTCATCACCGGATTTTCTCAGTTGCCCTTGATGTGCACTCTTTGCAACTTCATAAGCTTTTTCAACTTTTACGACATCAGCCTTCGGATCGTGCTCCTTGAGAGAGCTGATCAAAGGTTGTAAGAGTGTGTCCATCTGGGACGCAAATAAAGTTACTTGCGACCTTTACGTTTTGGTTGGTTACGTGGTCCACGCTTTTCGCCTGAAGTTTCTGCAACAGTTGCTCCTGCTGAAGCCAAAACTGGAGAACCCCCACGGGCGTTTACACGCTTAGCTAAAGCTTTCATCGCAGGTTCGCGTTCACGCATTGCAGCGAGAAGTGGAGTTGCAATAAAGATTGATGAGTAAGCACCAGTTGCAAGACCAATAAAGAGAGCGAGAGACAAATCTTTCAATGTTCCAGCCCCAAGAAGTCCCGCACCCACGAAGAGAATTGAACCAACTGGCAGCAATGCAACGATCGTTGTATTGATCGAACGAATAACTGTTTGATTTACAGCCAAATTTGCAGCCTGCGAATATGTCATTTTCGATGTGGATGTAATTGATCGAGTATTTTCTCGAACTCTGTCGAAAACAACGACGGTGTCATAGAGCGAATAACCCAGAATTGTTAAGAATCCAATAACAGTAGCTGGCGTAACATCGAATCCAACCAGTGCGTAAATACCTACGGTAATAAACACATCGTGCACCACAGCGACAATTGCTGATATTGCCATTTTAGGTTCAAATGCCATTGCCAAATACAAGATAACAACAATTAAGAATCCAATTAATCCATATAGGGCTTTGCGTGTGATTTCTTTACCCCATGAAGGACCAATAATTTGAGTATCAATCGAATCAACACTTACGCCAAATGTGGAAGCAAGTGAATCTTGAACCGCATTTGATTCAGCTGCGCTAAGAGATCCTGTTTGCACGCGAACCTTATCGTTACCAACTTTTTGAATGATTCGTTCTCCAGTAATACCAGCTGAAGTTAATGCGGACTCTGCCTGAGCAACAGTGCTGCCAGCCTTGGTGACCGTATAAGAGGAACCACCCTTAAATTCAATTCCAAGGTGTAAGCCTTGAAGAGAGAGTGCGGCGATAGAAGCAATAATCAAAAGGCCAGAGAATGCATACCAACGACGGCGCTTTCCAATGTAATCAATCGATGTCTCACCCGAGTGCAAACGAGCGCCTAATCCTGAAAACTTAGACATAGATTATGCCTCCTTTGTTAAGTGAGATGAATTGCCAAAACTCTTGGCTGATACGCCGGAAAGTGCATGACCGGAGCTAAAGAATTTGAGCTTTGCTAAGAAAACGGTCAACGGTTTTGTAAATGCAAAAACCACGATTAGATCGACAAGAGTTGTTAATCCCAAAGTAAATGCGAAGCCACGAACGCCGCCTACTGCGAAGAGATACAAAAGAATCGCGGAGATAATTGAAACAAAGTCAGCCACAACGATTGTGCGGCGAGCCTTTGTCCAACCTGTTTCTACCGCTGATCGCAATGAACGACCATCTCGAACTTCATCTCGAATACGTTCGAAATAAACAATAAATGAGTCAGCCGTAATTCCAATTGCCACGATTGCTCCAGCGATGCCGGCCAACGTGAGGGTAAAGCCAATCCACTTACCAAGAAGCAAGAAGGCCATATATACAAGAGCGCCGGCAACTAATAACGAACCTACTGAAACAAGGCCTAGTCCGCGATAGTACAAAAGCGAGTAAAGGAAAATTAAAATCAGACCCAAAAGCCCGGCGAGCAGACCAGCATCTAATTGATCAGCACCAAGTGTTGGAGAAACTTGTTGTACTTCTCCACGATCAAAAGCGAGAGGCAGCGCACCGTACTTAAGTACGTTGGCCAAATCCTGCGCTTCTAGTTGGGTGAATGAACCAGTAATTTGTGCGTTTCCTGAAGGAATTGCTTCATTAATTCTAGGTGCAGACACAACTAAACCGTCTAGAACAATTGCAACTTGATTCTGTGGAGTTGGCAAAGATGTTACGCGAGCAGTGATGTCGCCAAATGCTTTTGTACCTTCGCCATTAAATACAAGTGATACAAACCAAGCGTTTCCGCCTTGCTGATCTATGCCTGCAGTTGCTTTAGATACTTGACGTCCAAGTACTTCAGCCTTATCCAAAATATATTTTGCACCGCCACTTCGATCACAGGCAACGATTGGGCTATCTGCGTTGTCTGAACCGGTTCCTTGTAGATTCTCAGGGTTTGTGCAATCTAATGCTGCGAATTGTGCGTTGAGTTCTGGTGTAACAGCGGCTGCAGGAGTCGCTGCTGGATCTGTTGGTGCGGCAGATGCAGTGCCTGCAGCTGTTGCCAAAACTTGTCTAAATCGAAGCTCGGCGGTTTGACCAACTAGTTCAACTACACGACGACCAGTATCACCTGGAATTGAAATAATAATTTGACGATTAGTTCCGCTACCTTGCGCAGCAACTTCGCTTTCAGCAACGCCTAATGAGTTAACGCGTTGACGAATAATTGAAACCGCTTGATCGATTGCCTCTGTTGTTACTTTTCCGTTGTCCCCTGGTGCAATTCGAGGTTGCAAAGTAACGCTGGTACCGCCACGAAGATCTAACCCAAGTCGAACTGCTGTGGCTCCAGTAATAAATACTGTTGCAAGCAGAGCGAGCATGACGAGAGCAAGAATTACGAGTGTGCGCCCTGGGCGGGTGGTGCTCTTTATTGGCTTATTCGATGTAGACATAAGTGCAGAGTCTAGGCGTGATTATCTGGTGTGTCGAAAAGGCCGGGAGTTGCGGCCAATTCAGCAGGCGGCGTGCGCCCAATATGGGTCCACCCCAATGCCGTAGCAATTCTGCCTCGAGATGTTCGCGCCATAAACCCATTTCTGACCAAGAATGGTTCAGCTACTGATTCAACCGTTTCGGTTTCTTCACCAACTGCAATTGCCAAAGTTGAAAGCCCAACAGGTCCGCCATTAAATCTTTCGATGAGCGCAGTGAGTACCGCGCGATCCAAACGATCTAAACCTTTTTCATCAACTTCATACATCTGTAAGGCCGCCATGGCGTGCTCATGTGAGAGAGAGTTGCTGCCCTGTACTTGTGCAAAATCTCGAACTCGTCTCAATAATCTATTTGCAATTCTTGGAGTTCCACGTGAACGTCCTGCAACTTCATCGACTGCCTTTGAATCAATACTCAGTCCAAGTAATTGCGCGCTTCTTTTAATCACAGTAGCCAAATCTTTTTCATCGTAAAAATCTAGGTGCGCAGTGAACCCAAATCGGTCGCGCAGCGGACTTGGCAGTAATCCTGCTCGGGTAGTTGCCCCAACGAGAGTGAATCGAGGAAGCTGTAAGGGTATGGCAGTTGCCCCCGGCCCTTTACCAACAACAACATCTACTCTGAAATCTTCCATTGCAAGATACAAAAGTTCTTCCGCCGGACGCGGCAATCTATGAATCTCATCTAAAAATAGAATTTCACCTTCAACTAATGACGAAAGAATTGCGGCTAAATCTCCTGCGTGAGTGATTGCCGGACCACTGGTAACGCGAATTGGTGTGTTCATTTCGCTAGCCAAAATCAGTGCCAGAGTTGTCTTTCCTAATCCAGGTGGACCTGAGAGCAATATATGGTCGGCAGCGCTCTCGCGCTTACGTGCAGCACTTAACAAAACATCAATCTGGTCGCGCACTCGATCTTGCCCAATAAAATCAGATAACGTTTTTGGACGTAACGCGTTCTCTGCCGCTCCATCGTCGCTGCGAAGCGCCGGCGTTACTAAACGTTCATCTGATGTCATTTTTTACCATTTTGAAGTGCCAATTTAAGTAAATCGCCTAACTCCATAGAAGCTATCTCTTCTTGGGATACATTTGATAGAACTGAGTTTATTGCTTCATCAGAATCTTTTGCGGAAAATCCAAGTGATACGAGAGCACTTGTAAGTTGCTCTCTCCACACAGGTTGGTGAGAAATTCTCTGCCCAACGTGGCCAAAATCCGACAACTTAGATTTGAGTTCAAGCACCATACGTTGCGCGCCCTTTTTACCGATGCCAGGAACTTTTTCGATTGCTGAGATATTTTCTGTATTTACCGCGTGTGCCAATTCAGATGGTGTGAGTGCTCCTAATATCGAGAGGGCAACTTTAGGACCGACTCCCGAAACCGTTTGAACTAATTCAAATACAACTCGTGAAGATTCATCGCTAAATCCATACAGAGTCAAGGAATCTTCACGAACAACCAGAGAGGTATAGAGATGCGCAGGTGCTCCGATCGAAAGCGAGGAACTTGTGTGTGAATTAATCAAAACATTCATGCCAACTCCCCCAACTTCAATGATTGCTCGTTCGGGTGAGAGCGATTTAACGATTCCGCTTAACGTTGCGATCATCGAAGCGCAGCCAATCTCTTCTTTTCGGCAACTAAAGCGCTCTTAATCTTTGAGTTTGCTCCTCCGCGCCAAATGTGACAAATAGCAAGAGCCAGTGCATCTGCACTATCTGCGGGTTTAGGAATTTCCTGCAAATTCAACAATCTTTTGACCATTTCTGAAACTTGGGATTTATTCGCACGTCCAGATCCTGTAACCGCGGCTTTAACTTCACTTGGAGTGTGCATAAAAACTGGAATGTTATTTTGCGCTGCAACTAATAAAGCTATTCCGGCAGCTTGGGCGGTCCCCATAACTGTACGGACATTGTGCTGAGAGAAAACTCTTTCAACTGCAAGAATATCTGGAGAGTATTTCTGTACCCAGTGAGTGATTTCTGAATGCAATGAAAGCAAGCGACTATCGAGGTCAGCATCAGTCGGAGTCATAATTACTCCAACACCATCGAGTGACAATGTAGAGCCTGGAGAACCTGACACGATGCCTACTCCGCATCTAGTCAACCCTGGATCAATCCCTAGAACTCGCATGTCGCTAGCCTAAGAGGTTGGGCGAAAAATTTAAGCCAGACTCGCCATTACTTCATCTGATACGTCTGCATTACTGAAGACATTTTGCACATCATCTAGCTCTTCAATCGCATCAATTAGTTCGAATACTTTTGTGGCCGATTCAGCGTCTAGATCGATAGTCATTGACGGTATAAAAGAAGAATCTGCAGATTCGTAATCTATACCCGCTCCTTGTAGAGCTGTTCTTGCGCCAACTAAATCACTTGCTTCACATACGATTTCGAATGAATCGCCATTATCTTTAACTTCTTCTGCACCTGCCTCAAGTACAGCTTCAAGAATGCTTTCTTCTGTAGCACCTGATGCTTTATTTACTGTGATCAATCCTTTGCGATGAAATAAATATGAAACAGATCCTGGATCTGCCATTGATCCGCCGTTTCGAGTTACTGCAACACGAACTTCAGATGCTGCGCGATTTCTATTATCGGATAAACACTCAATCATGATCGCAACGCCTGCAGGGCCATAACCTTCGTACATAATTGTTTCCCAATTAGCACCACCAGATTCAAGACCGGCGCCACGTTTAATGGCACGATCAATGTTGTCAGCAGGCATCGAATTCTTTTTAGCTTTTGCTACCGCATCAAAAAGTGTTGGGTTTCCGTCCATATCAGGACCACCATTACGCGAAGCAACTTCAATCGCCTTGATCAGCTTGGCAAAGTTCTTCGCTCGACGGCTATCAATGACAGCCTTCTTATGCTTTGTTGTCGCCCACTTGGAATGGCCGGACATTTAACACCTCACTCGAAAGTTCAATTAATCGATGTCTTACTTTATCGTAATTTGGGCAAACCCTTATTTACAGACATTTTCCAAAAAATAGCGATGAACACTGTAATCATCCGTAATTTCGGGATGAAACGCTGTCGCTAGAAGATGTCCTTGGCGGACCGCGACGGCGTGTGCGATGCCATCTGCGCCTTGGTAATTGGCTAAAACTTCAACTTGTGAACCAACTTTTTCAACCCAAGGAGCTCTAATAAAAATTGCGCGTATCGGAGTAGTTGATATCGCAGGAGCCGAAATATCACTTTCGAATGAATCTACTTGTCGTCCAAAAGCGTTACGACGAACAGTTATGTCAATGCCCCCAAAAGTTTCTTGACCTTCTTTAGCAGCAACAATGTGATCAGCCAACATAATCATGCCCGCACAAGAACCGTAGGTTGGCATGCCAGTTGCAATGCGTTTTTTGATTGGCTCGAACATTTCAAATGTTTTCGCCAGAGAAACAATCGTTGTTGATTCTCCCCCGGGAATTATGAGGGCATCAATGCTTTCTAATTCACTGATTCGGCGCACTTCAATGGCTTCTACTTGGCAATGAGATAGAGCGTTGATGTGCTCGCGAAAATCCCCTTGTAAAGCTAGAACACCAACACGCAAGTTTTAATTACCAACCGCGTTCAGATAGTCGGTGCGGTGCAGGAAGATCGGCAACGTTAATTCCAACCATCGCATCGCCTAATCCGCGGGAAACATCAGCAATAATCTTTGGATCATTGTGAAACGTTGTCGCCTTAACGCAAGCAGAAGCGCGTTGTTTTGGATCTCCGGATTTGAAGATTCCTGAACCAATGAATACTCCATCTGCGCCCATCTGCATCATCAGCGCTGCATCCGCTGGAGTTGCGATTCCACCAGCTGTAAAGAGGACTACTGGAAGTTTTCCATTTGCGGCAACTTCTTTAACCAAGTCAAAGGGCGCCTGCATCTCTTTGGCAGCCACATAGAGTTCATCTTCGCGCATTGATGTGAGTCGACGAATCTCTCCGCCAATTTGGCGCATGTGTGTCATTGCATTAGAAACATCACCGGTACCCGCCTCACCCTTTGAGCGAATCATTGCGGCACCTTCATTGATTCGGCGAAGTGCTTCACCTAAATTCGTTGCACCGCACACAAATGGAACAGTGAAATCCCACTTATTGATGTGATTGGTGTAATCAGTCGGAGTTAATACTTCTGACTCGTCAATGTAATCAACACCTAAGCTCTGAAGAATTTGTGCTTCGACAAAGTGACCAATACGCGCTTTAGCCATTACCGGAATTGACACGGCTGCTTGGATTGCAGCAATCATGTCTGGCTCTGACATGCGAGCGACGCCACCTTGTGCGCGAATATCTGCTGGAACTCTTTCAAGTGCCATAACAGCAACAGCGCCAGCATCTTCGGCAATTTTTGCTTGCTCAACATTAACGACATCCATGATGACGCCGCCCTTAAGCATCTCTGCCATACCGCGTTTAACGCGTGATGTTCCGCTTTCCTGTGCCATTACAACTCCCTGTGTTAATAGGAGGCTAATACTACTTTGAAGTTGGAGTTGGCGCGCTCGCTACTTTGCGCGTGAAATCCGGCTCTTTATCCGTTAGAGCTACCCACACTTGTCCCGGTGCGAACTTAATTTCTGCTCCAGTTGCATCTGTCCATGTAGTGGCGGATAAAGAATCTGGGCGATTCCATGTTGCCGCAATCACAGTTGAATCACGCAACACATAACCTTTTCCCGTCCCAACGGTTTGAGAAAAAGGCGTATTCCCGCCGAACTTATCACCGTATTCAGATGGTGTTATAGAAACTAATTGAATTACCAAAGTTGTCGGACCTAGATTCTTTCCGAGATCAGATACATCCGGAATAGAGTTCACACTTAAGAACCACCGGTTAGTTGCAGCATCCCATTTAGCCGAATATTTCTGTGCGGGCCAATGCATTGTGACATCTGTAATTTCAAATCCTTGATTCTCTATCTTCTTGGAAAAAGTCCATCCAACATTCTTTGCTGAATCAATGACCATTCCCTTGTTAAGTTCGTTAGTCATCAGTGTTTGAGCATTAAGAAACATCGCATATGGTTGAATTCTATTTAGGTCGGTTTCATAGAACACTGGACCTCTACGCATCGCACCAACATCAGAGAAGTTGGCGCTGGCAATGACAGGAAGTAACTTCTGTTGCGCGCCACTGTAAGCGAAAGCAACGCGACCATATTGCGCTAATAATTCGATGTCGCTAATTCGTGCACTTCTTACGGGTCCAATTCGTGGCGGAATGCTTGATGAAAAAACAGCGGCTAATCTAGTTAGACCACCTTCTACTTGCTCGATATAAACCACATCAGCGAACTCCAATCCCACCTGAGGACGAGCGCTGCGAGTGTCATCTATTTTTACAACTAAAACGGGACCATTTTCTCCATCTCGTCCACTAAGCACGTTGGTCTGAACTGGATCTGAAATCAATTGAGTAACTGTCTCTGAAATTGATGCACAGCCCGAGGTACTTAGAACGGCGAGATAGGTTGCAAAAACCAATGCAACCTTTGCTTTAGAGAACATCTGATTCGAATTCATATGTCACCGGAAGCGGAGCTGTTCCTGCTAATCGGAAGGTCCGGAAGATAAATTTCTTGCGAACTAATTGTGTCCGAGTGACTGCATCAACATGTAGCGCAATAGCGATTCTAATTTTGTCTGTTAATTCTGATAATTCTTTTAAAAGCGAAGCTTCTGCGGGTCTTGCGCTGCTCTGTCCATCTGCCAATAGCAAACCCAAAGCTCCAGAAAGTCCGCTCTCTGCAACAGAGCGTTTTTCAATTATCGCTTCGCGCGCTTGATAAGCCGCCGCCGTAAGTAGCATGGCCGAAGCCGGGTCAGCGATTTCACTCCTTGCTATTTCAAGGGCTACTGCTGCGCGCCTTTGAAGCAAACTATCCAGATTCGCCCAACTGGTTTCAACTCGATGATGCAATCGATCTAAACGCGTAGCAGAGAATGACAAATACCAGACAAAAATCACTATAAAAATTGCAACTGCGATCATTGTTTTCATCTATTCATCTCCTCTCAGATCTCTACCAAGAAACTTACTCCATGCCCGATTTTCAGACGCGAGACGAACTTTTTCTCCGCTGACAAGGGACATTTCATATATGGAAAAAATCTGATCCGCTACCACTTTCCAATCAAATTGTTGCGCGTGTGCCTTTCCAGCTTTGCCCAATTCAACTCTTCGATTCTCATCTCGAAGTAAATCAATTACGCGTTTTGCTAAATCCGTTGAACTTTCAGAGTTAAAGAGCTCTCCATACTGGCCATGATTTAAAAGAGAGTCGAACGCTGGGATATCACTTGCAACAACTGTTGCTCCCCCCGCGAGTGCTTCAGCAAGAATTATTCCAAAAGATTCTCCGCCCGTGTTCGGCGCTATGTACAAAGAAATAGAAGCTAGAAAATTAGCTTTATCTTGTTCTGATATTTTCCCGAGGAAAGTAAAACGAGACCTTAATTGTGGGTCAATAGATTTAATTACTTCATCGGGTTCACCTGGGCCAGCGATGAATACTCGGACATCCGGAGCAAACCGAGAAATAATCGGCAAGGCATCTACTAAAACAGACAAACCTTTTCTTGGCTCTTCGAAACGTCCAATGAAGCCGAGAGTATTTCCTTGCCATTTTTCTTGTGCAACACCATCCCTGTATCGATCAGCGTAAATTCCATTTGGGATAACAACTGCATCAGTTTCTAAATGTTCAGTCAAAGTTGCACGCGCGGCCTCACTTACTGCAATACGCGCAGACAGCTTTTCAATCACTGGTTCGAGAATTGGACCAATTGCAAAAATCGCTTTCTGTCTCTTTGCCGCAGCATGGAAGGTTCCAACCATTGGCCCTTCCGCCGCCCAACAAGCTAATAAAGAGATTGACGGGATTGCTGGCTCATGTAAATGCAATATGTCGAAATTGCCTTGAGCAATCCACTGGCGAACTCGAGCAAAAGCTATAGGACCGAAAAGAACTCTTGCGACCGCACCGTTATATGGAATTGCAATTGGTTTTCCAGCACTAGTTACGTATTCCGGAATTTTTGTTTCATCTATAACCGGTGCAAGGACGGAAACGTTATGTCCAGCGGCTATCAAATACTCCGCTAAATCTCGTACATGGTTTTGCACACCTCCAGGTGTATCCCACCCGTAAGGGCAAACTATTCCGATTTTTAATGAACGAGTGAGCATTATGTGCGCTCCTTAAAATCTTCGTCTATCCAAATTCTTTGAAGCATGTGCCAATCTTGAGGAAATTTGCGAATTCCCTGCTCAAAATTATTTGCAGATTTTTGCACCAGAATTGACACTTTCTCTTCTTGAGTTCCAATCTCAGGTACTGAAATTTCATCAAAAGTTATGTGAATACCTTGGTTGGTGTAATTTACAAAAGCAGTAAGGAAAATTGCTCCTGTTTTCAACGCTAAAACAGCGGGACCCGCAGGCATTCGGGCTGGTTTTCCAAAAAACTGAACATCAATTCCAGATTTTGATAAATCTCGATCTGCAACCAAAGCAATTAAATGTCCTTCGCGTAGCCGTTGCGCCAAGGTAGCGATTGATCTGGAATCAAGAGCCAAGACTTCCATTCCCATTGCTTGTCGATAGCGCAGAAATTCATTAAACAATCGTTCGGGTTTTAATCGTTCAGCAACAGTAACTAAGTGAATTCCCTTCAAACAGAAATACGCTCCCGCATGGTCCCAATTTCCAGCATGCGGAAGAGCCACAATCACACCGCGGCCACTTTTAATCCCATCTATTAGTAGCTCTTCTCGAGTAACGGATACTGTTGAATTAATTCGATCTTTATCCCAGTTCGGAAATCTAAAAGTGTCACACCAATAACGCATATAAGAAGCCATGCCCTCTTCAAGAAGCGATCTCATCTGCGGTTCTGACAAATCTGGGCTGACTCGATTTAGATTTTTGCGTAATCTTTGAACGCTTTTTCCGTTGCGTTTGACCAGCCAGATAGAACCTCGCCTGAACAATGAATACGCTAACTTTTCGGGAAGAGCCCGCAATAATTTCCAAGCTAATATGTATACCCAGGCAACAAAACTATCTTTCATGTTAAATCGCGCGTTTAACTATTAACAACCGTTGGCATGTTGTAATTATGCCCAGAACAGCGAGCAACCAAACACTGATTGTGAGGGAATAGCTCACTCCTAAGCCATGTAATCCGGTGCCTACTAAAACGATAATTGCACGTTCGGTGCGTTCAGCAATTCCGCCACTACATTCAATGGACATGCTCTCGGCTTTAGCTCTTATATATGGAATCAACATGCCGGTAATAATCGCTACGAGGTAAAGGATCGACAGGCGATCATTTTGATCTATTAAATAAATAGCTACAGCAAACAAAATTGAAGAGTCAGAAATTCTGTCCACGGTTGAATCGAGGAATCCTCCCCATTTGCTTGCGCCTTTTGAACTAATTCGAGCCATTGCGCCGTCAAAAAGATCGCTCAACATAAAGAATGTGATTACGAGAGTTCCAATGAAGAATTTATCTCTAGGGAAAAAATAAAGTGCGCTTGCCACCACGCCTAAGGCGCCGATTGCTGTTACAGCGTTAGGCGTAAGACCAATTCGTAGGAAAAATCTGGCCACCGGTGAAATAATTCGCGTGACCGCTGGTTTTAAAACATCACTAATCATTAGGTACATCGTAGGCTGAGCGCATGCCATCTCATAGCTCTGACCTAAAAATCAGCGTGTACGGACATCCGAGCGCCAACCCGGAATCCGTTGCCAGCCTCTTCGGGGGTACATATGTGGAGCAAGCAGAAGGCTCTGAAGACGTTTCCATATTTGTTATCAATCCAAATTCGGGAATTGACGAAAAAACCATCTCCAACTGGTCGGCACTAGATGAATTTCAAACTCCTCGAATAATTGTTGTAACAGAGTTGGAAACGGGCGAAGCTGATTTTGATGATGCCGTTTTACTAGCCAACAGACTCTTCGATCAGGTGGTTACACCGTATTTAGTTCTTCATGATGATCTAGGCGCACCGTGCGCGCTCATAAGTTTAGAAACACAAGAAATTATCGATTACTCAGTTGTTCCGGAAAAAATCATCCAGAGTGATCCTGAGCATAAAACTTTGGTGAGCGAATTCGTAGAAGAATATAAATCTCATTTAACAATCATGGGCGACAGTGCTTTCGCCGCTGGTTTACTTTTTCCTGCGATCCCGCTCGTGATAGAAAAACGCATTGGTGTAAATATTATTAAGCAGTATTTGTCAGAAATTAATCGTTAACCCATCCTGCTGCAAGGTCACTTCTAGTTTGAGCAAGTAACTGAGGTAAAACTTTTGTTTGACCAATAATTGGCATGAAGTTGGCATCGCCACCCCAACGTGGAACTACATGCTGGTGTATATGTTCGGCCACACCTGCACCAGAAATAGCACCTTGATTCATACCTAGATTAAAACCAGCCGCATTGGAAACCTTGCGAAGCGTTTTCATCGATTGGGCACTGAGAAAAGAGATCTCATTTCGTTCCGACTCGTTCAAATCAGTTAAATCAGCCACGTGACGATATGCGCACACTAAAAGATGTCCCGCGTTATATGGGTATAAATTCATAACAACATACGCTTCTTTTCCACGATGAACAATCAGTCCCTCTTCATCACTTAATGAAGGAATTGAGCAAAAAGGGCACGCAACGTTGTTGCCTTCAAGAGGTCTGTTTTCACCTTTGAGGTACTCCATACGATGGGGAGCCCATAAGCGTCCCCACGCATCAGGAATCCCTGCGCCTCCTTCGAGATGCATTTTTTCTATACCTGAATTCGATTGTTTACAGCTTCTTTAATTTCAGCGATTGCTTGCGCGATTGGAATACCATTTTTCTGTTCACCATTTCGATATCTAAATGAAACAGCGCCAGCCTTCTGATCTTCTTCTCCGGCTATAACCATAAAGGGAACCTTCTGCATCTGGGCATTGCGAACTTTCTTCTGCATGCGATCATCCGATGCATCTAATTCGGCGCGAATGCCAGCTTTTTTCATTTGATTAATAACATCAGCTAGATAATCAGCAAACGCATCTGCAACTGGAATGCCCACCGCTTGCATTGGAGCTAACCATGGTGGAAAAGCTCCTGAGTAATGCTCCGTGAGAACACCAAAGAATCTTTCGATTGAACCAAATAGTGCGCGATGGATCATGACTGGGCGCTGACGAGTTCCATCTGGCGCGGAATATTCCAATTCAAATCGCTGCGGTAATTGAAAATCAACTTGGATGGTCGACATCTGCCATGTTCGTCCAATTGCATCTTTTGCTTGAACTGAAATCTTCGGTCCGTAAAACGCTGCGCCGCCTTCATCTAAGACTAATTCTAGTTTTTGAGCCTCTGCTGCTTTACGAAGCGCTTCGGTTGCTTCGGCCCAGTCCTTATCTTCTCCCACCGATTTCTCAATATTCCGAGTTGAGAGCTCAAGGTAGAAATCATTTAATCCGTAATCACGGAGCAAATTAAGTACAAAAGTTAAGAGTGAATCTAACTCCGCGGGCATTTGTTCTTTAGTGCAATAGATGTGTGCGTCATCCTGAGTAAATCCGCGTGCACGAGTGAGTCCGTGCATAACGCCTGATTTTTCATAACGATAAACAGTTCCAAATTCAAATAATCTCAGTGGTAATTCGCGATATGAACGGCCTCGGGCGCGGAAAATCAAATTATGAAACGGGCAGTTCATAGGTTTCATGTAGTACTGCTGCCCAGCTTTTTTAATTGTTCCATCTGGGTGGTGTTCTTCATCCAAAATCATTGGTGGATACATGCCCTCTGAGTACCAATCCAAGTGACCTGAAGTTTCAAAAAGAGCGGCTTTAGTTAAGTGTGGTGAGTAAACGAATTCGTAACCTTCTTCTTCGTGACGGATGCGGGAGTAATCTTCCATCGCGCGACGAATAATGCCGCCCTTAGGATGAAAAACTGCCAAACCAGAACCAATTTCTTCTGGAAATGAAAACAGATCTAATTCATTTCCAAGTCGACGATGATCACGTTTTTCCGCTTCTGCCAATAACTCAAGATGCGCGGTGAGCTCTTCTTGAGTTGGCCATGCAGTTCCATAAATTCTCTGCAGCATTGGATTCTTTTCTGAACCTCGCCAATACGCCGCAGCACTTCTCATTAATTTAAATGCAGGAATGTGTTTTGTTGATGGTAGATGTGGACCGCGACATAAATCGCTCCAGACTGGTTGTCCATCTCTGCCAAGGTTGTCGTAAATAGTTAGTTCTGCGCCGCCGACCTCAACACTTGCTTCATCTCCGGCGCCTGATTTCAAACCTATTAATTCGCACTTATACGGCTCGTGAGCAAGTTCTTTCAGAGCATCCGATTCGGAAATGATGCGGCGTTTGAATCTCTGACCATCTTTGATGATTTTTCGCATTGCAGACTCTATTTTTTCAAAATCATCTGGATTAAAAGGACGCTCTGGATCGAAGTCGTAATAGAAACCGTCGGTGATTGGCGGACCAATACCTAGTCTCGTACCTGAGAAAATACTTTGCACCGCTTGAGCCATTACGTGAGCCGCTGAGTGACGAAGAACTGCGAGACCTTCTGGTGAAGAAATGGTGATTGATTCAATCACGTCACCTGAAGATAAATCGGACCATAAATCTTTGAGCTCGCCATTAATTTTGCAAACAACAACATCCTTATTTTCGGCAAAGATATGTGTTGGTTTTTGATCGGCCGCAACATTGACGGCAACGCCATCAACGACGATTGAAAGCTCGGACATACCCCTAGCCTACCGAAGTTCGTACAGCCATTTCTCGTATTTCTTGCGCGAACAATTCACTAATCTGCAAATCTGGCATCAATCGACCGTCGATGCTCTGCGCAGGAATGGCAATTTTTAAACTGGAAATCACTATCGCTGCCTGAACGTGCGAAAGATCATCAGTATCGATTCTTCTAACTTTGACGGGTAAATTTTCAACAACTAAAGCGCGCATGACTCCGGGCAAAACTCCTTGCACAATCGGCGGCGTAACCCACATCCCACCTGTATAAAAAATTAGGTTAGAAACAGCGCCCTCGCACACTTCGTGATTGCTGTTAATGACAATTGCTTCATCACACCCTCGAGATTTAGCCTCCTCGAGAATATCCAGCCGGGAAGTATAAGGAAATGTCTTGCTTGGAACTCCTTGTATATCTATTCGTGCTGAATGCGTACACAGATTAACGTTATGAGTAATTTCAACATACGTATCGTGAGTTGCTATAAAAGTTCCATCCTGCTTGAAAAGCAAGCGAAGTCTTCCGATTGGAAGACTCACCTCAGAAAGTAATTTATCAATGGCCGTACGAACGCGATCTTCATTTGGAATCTGCACACCTACTCGAGATCCTGCATCTAGAGCCCTTCGCATATGCCTGTTTAATGCATAAGGAACTCCACCAACAGTTTTAATTGTTTCAAAAACTCCAAACCCGTCAGGCCAATTATCTGTTGATAACTCCACTCCAGTGGAGTTGACCACCGAATCATTTAACCAAATTTTCATATGAATTTTCCGGAGGCAATTTTAACTAGCCGTTCTGCTTTCAACTCTGTTTCTTCCCATTCAGCTGCGGCATCACTAGCCCATGTTATTCCGGCGCCTGTACCGAATCTCAAAATTTCTTCTTCCTTCCAAAAAGTTCTGATAGCAACAGCTAACTCACACGCATCGCCTTGAATCCATCCGATTGCGCCGCAATAAACTCCACGATTGTTCTCGTGCTTCGAAATTATTTTCACCGCTGAAGATTTTGGAGCTCCGCTCACAGAACCCGGCGGCAGTAAAGGTTCAATTATCTCGCGCCAGGATAAATTCTCCTTTAGCTCACCTGTTACATCAGAAACAAGATGGTCTATTCCTGGATGCTCTTCAACACTTAATAAACGAGGCACATCAATAGTTCCATCGATACATATTTGACCTAGATCGTTTCTGATCAAATCAACAATCATCACATTTTCTGCAGTGTCCTTACTCCCAAATTCCGGACCCCCAGTTGGACGGGTACCTTTAATCGGAGATGAAGTAACTACATTCTTTATGCGTTTGAGAAAAAGTTCAGGAGATGCTGACGCAATCTCTAATCCAGGAATTCGTAAATAGCTCGCATACGGTGCGGGATTGTTAAGCAAAATTGAAGAAAACAAACCCATGAGTGAAAAGTTCTTCGATACTGGAGTGCTTAGCATGCGACAAGCATTGACTTGATAAACTTCACCATTGGAGATTTCTTCTTGAATTGATTGAACATAGGAAACATACGTATTGCGATCCATGGAAGATTGAAATTGAGAAGAAACAAAATTTGAATCAGCAATCGGAAATGGCGCTTCAATAACACTTTCAAATTTGGCGCACAACCACTGTCCCTCAAATGAAATTGTTACTGCCCAGAAACCATCTTCGGTAATTTCTTGGGGGTCGTGAGTCACCAGCTGTAAACCAGTTGCGTACCGATTGCCCATCCAAAAGATCGGCTCAACCCCTGCGTTCATGCGGACAACTTAGTCGTTACCGACTCGCTTTGGCTCTTGCGCACTCATGCGATAGATTTTGCCCTGCAATACGCGGACGTAGCGCAGTTGGTAGCGCGGAACCTTGCCAAGGTTCAGGTCGCCGGTTCGAACCCGGTCGTCCGCTCTGATTCACCGCCACTTACATATCTTTACTAATGTAAAAGATTAAAGTGGCGGTCTTTCTATGGTGGAATGGCCGAGAGGCGAGGCAAGGGACTGCAAATCCCTCTACACGGGTTCAAATCCCGTTTCCACCTCCATTATTAAAGTTCGACTAACGCAAAGAAATGAAAGAGTCACACAATGACTGCACATGAAGAATCACAACGTCCTTGGGGTCGTTATGACATCTTGCAAGAGAGTGCGACTCATAAAACTAAGTGCATCTATGTTTTACCTGGGAAGCGTCTTTCTTATCAGCGACATCAAAAACGCGCCGAACATTGGTTCATTGTTCAAGGCGATGCAGAAGTTACGTTAGAGGGAAAGGTTTCTAAGCTCTCATCCGGCGACACAATTTCAATTGGAATCGGCCAACTTCACCGCATTGCAAACATCGGCAGTAACGAAGTTATTTTCATTGAAGTTCAAACTGGTACGTACTTTGGTGAAGATGATATCGAGCGTATTGAGGACGATTTCGGTCGTTAATTTGCCTGTTGTATAGTTCTTCTACCTAAGGACGATTGGCTCAGCGGTAGAGCACCACATTGACATTGTGGGGGTCACTGGTTCGATCCCAGTATCGTCCACCACTACTTTCGCCGCTGTGATTTAACTACCTGTATAGCCGCATCGAAATTCATTGCGAAAATAAATAAACCAATTATCAGATCAGGAACTTGGCTACGCCAAAATAGAGTTATTACCCCTGCAACAATAATCAGAACATTTGCAAGGGCATCGTTACGAGCAGATAAATAGGCAGCTTTGGCCAACCCGCCTTCTTCCGCCCTATGTTTTACTAAAATGTACGCACAATACAAATTAATAAATAGAGCACCAATTCCGATGATCGACATTCCGCGACCATTTGGGATCACTGGTTCATTAAGTCTCGAAATTGCCGAGAAGATAAACAAGGCTCCAGGAATTAGGAGCAAAAAAGCAAGAACATAACTGAGAACTCTTCGAGCCGCTATTGACCAAGCAAAAGCAATAAAAATAAGGAGATTAATTGATGCGTCTTCCAGGAAGTCCAAACTATCTGATAATAAAGAGAGGGATCCGAAGACTTGCGCAAATGTAAATTCAACAAAAAAGTAAATTAAATTTAAAGTTGCCACAATTGCCACCGACTTGCGCAATCCAAACAACTTCATCTTTAATCCTTTTTTTCCGGACGCAAGCCTTCAACTTCATTCGCTGCATCCTCGCGTTTATCTGCACGTAAGCCTGCGATAACACCATCGAGGTCAACTTTTGTTTTATTCTGACTCATTTTAAATGAAACCTCTAAACGAGAAACTTTGAGTTCGACACCAACGATTGCTCGCAATTGTCCTGCCACATAATCTTCTGGTGCATCTTCTAACTTCCAGGGCTTTTCTCGTCCGGATTCAAAGGCATCAGTCAAATAAGATACAGCTGTGCGGAGCCACTCCACGTCATCGTGAATTACTAAGGCACCGTAAACATGGGCCAACATGTAATCCCAAGTTGGAACAACTTTTCCGTGCTCTTGCTTTGAGGCGTACCAGCTCGGTGAAATGTATGCGTCCACTGGTGCGCTAATAAAGAGTGCTTCTTGATTAGTTTTTTCTGACCACTGCGAATTGCTGCGAGCTAAATGCGCAATTATCGAATTACGCTTTGCATCAAAAGTAACAGGTATGAGTGTGGATAAAATTCCAAGACTGGTATTGGTGACTAAGTGACCACTCTTTAAGTTGCTTAAGAAACTTTGTGCAACTTCATCTTCAACAGCAAAATGTCTGGGGATATACATTTAATGGCTTACTCCCCCGAGATTCATGATTACAACGCCAGCAACAATGATTGTCATCCCAATAATGTTTAACTTAGTCAGCTCCTGATTGAAGAAAATTGCCCCACCGACAGCGGCTCCAATAATTCCGAAACCAGACCAGATTGCATATGTAATGCCGACATCGATTTTCTTGAGTGATTGAGATAGAAGCGCGAACGCAGTGAGGTACCCCACCAGAACACCAATTGATGGCCAGAGTTTGGTGAAGCCATCACTTCGCTTGAGTAGCAAAGTGCCGACGATTTCGGCCGCAATAGCAATCGCTAATAAGAACCATGTCATATGAGAATCGTATCCGTAATATTATTTAGCCATGCCTACTAAAGACCCAAGCCGAGAAGCACATTTTCCGGCTATCGAGAAGAAGTACGGCGAGTCAATGAAGTACTGGTTTAAAGTCATGGCCACACTTAAAGATAAGAAGTATCCAGAACAGATAGCTCACCTTCGTGAAAACTACGGATTCTCACAAGCGCATGCCAATGCTCTAGTCATGTTCTCTCGGGGATCTACTACAACACGTAAGTTTGAGACACCCAGTGATTACTTCAAATCTATAAATCCAGTACAGGCTAAAACTTTACGAAAAGTATTTAAAATTCTTAAGGCTAAATTTCCTGAATTAGAACTCGTAACAGCGTGGAATCAACCGATGTTGAAAAAAGGAACTCATTATGTATTTGGTGCATCCGTTGCCAAAAATCATATTTTGATTGCACCTTTTGATGCAGAAGTAATCAAAAAAATGGCACCACAGCTAAAGGGTTACACCGTCAACAAAAAAACTGTTGCAGTTCCTAACGATTGGGAAGTGGATGACAAAATCCTAATTAATATGGTTAAGAACGCTCTTTCACGAAAGTGAGCGATTTTTCAAAAATAATCTCCATGTCATGATCTAGCGTGGCAACGTGATAGCTATTAGTTAACTCCACTCGCTCTTTATCTTTAGAAGTTATCCCTCTAAGAATTATTTCCGTATTAGACACAGGTAGTACATGATCTTCAGTACTGTGAAAAAGCAAGGTTGGAATGCGCACTGTGCCCAGTTTTTCACGAGTTACTTTTAGCATCTTTGTTAGTTCGTAAATTCCGATCATAGGCAAAGCGTCATATGCATACTCGGTTACGTTTTTGCGTTTAATGTCATTTCCTACTGCCGAACGCATCTTTTGCACCTTTGACATCAACTTTGCCAAGGTAGGGGTAACCCGGGGTATATGAATCATCGGATTTACCAGCACTATGCCGTTTAATTTATCTTGATGATTCTGCGCTGTATGAAGAGTTAATCCCCCGCCCATGGACAGTCCGAATACGAAAATCTTCGAGCAACTCTTTTGTAACTCTCGTAATTCACTCTCTACTTTTCGTGGCCACTCTTGCCACTTAACTTCATTCAAATCTTCAGGTTTAGTTCCGTGACCTGGCAAACGCGGCACACGAACCGTGTATCCCTGCTGATGCATGAATTCCGCCCACGGGCGCATGGAAGAAGGTGAACCCGTGAAACCATGCACCAAAAGAATTCCTATTTCTTTTGTTGCACCTGTTCCGGTTGCAGCGAAATCTTCTAAATAACCAATCGGTGCGCCATCTGTACCCATGCGAGAAAGAGTACGCCGCGAATTACTTGGTTGCTAGGTTTTGCGTCAGTGTTGCCCATTGATCTAGCAATGCCGTTGCCTTACCTGTGTCGATGGCAATAACTGCGCGCTTTAATGCTGATTGCAAGCGTTCATGAATATTTGATTCGAGGTCGCCTTCAAAGGCCGCAATCGCTGCCGCAGCATTGAGTAAAACTGCATCCCGTGGCGCTCCATGTTCACCAGCAAAAATCGCGCGAGTGATGCGTGCATTTTCCGTTGCGTCTCCCCCAACAAGTGCCGAGATAGGAGCGGAATCTAAACCGAAATCGGATGGTTGTATTCGATCGCTTGCGATTGTGCCGTTGCCAATTGATAAAACAGAAGTAGTTGTTGCCAGTGTAATTTCATCTAAACCATCGTCGCCACGAAAAACAAAACCATCTACTCCGCGATCTCCAAGCACTTGCGCCATTACCAAGTGCATTCGATCATTTGCTACCCCAATTGCAGCTGCTTGTGGTTTGGCTGGATTAGCCAGCGGTCCCAAAATATTAAAAACTGTCGGTACACCTAATTCTTTTCGCACTGCAGCCGCATTCTTCATTGCTGGGTGAAATTTCTGTGCAAAACAAAAACCAATTCCAAGTTCAGAAACGGTTTTTTCAACCCCAACTCCATCTAGAGAAATATTCACACCGAGAGCTTCTAGTAAATCTGCAGCACCTGATTTCGACGAAGAGGCTCGATTTCCGTGTTTAACTACACGCGCGCCAGCTGCAGCAGCAATGATGGCAGCGGTTGTCGAAATATTTATTGTGTGCGCGCCATCGCCTCCCGTGCCAACGGTATCTACCGACCTTTGTGCAATATTTATAGGAGCGCTGTGATTAAACATCTCTGAAACAAATGCGCCGACTTCTTCTGAGGTTTCGCCCTTGTTTTTAAGTGCAATTAACAATGATGAAAGATCTGAACTCTCTGCGCGTCCTTCAAGAGTTTCGCGCATCAACCATTGGGCCTGATCGCTAGTTAAATCCAGTCCGGATTCAATGGATGCAACCGAATCTTTCCAACTCGAATTCATGAGTGGTTTTTTCGAGAAGTTAAGCCGAAGTTAAAGATCCGGTGCGCAATAAATCTGCAACAGTGCGAGCAAGGGTAAAGGGATCAATTGGATGAATTACAGATGCCTCAACTTTTGACCACGCTGCAAGCCATGCATCCTCTTTACGTCCGGTAATTGCTAAAACCGGCGGGCAATTGAAAACTTCATCTTTCAATTGACGTGCAACTCCAAGCCCACCTTCTGGCGTTGCTTCTCCATCGAGAATAAAGAGATCAATCTTGAATGTGCCATCTTGGGATTTACGGTCGATGTATTGACGAAGCGCAGCCCCAGTCGCGAATTCGTGGATTTCATGTTCTGGTAAATCCTCGGCAATACGATTTCCAAGGGCAAGAATTACGGCAGCTCGTACTGAACTATCATCAGAATAAAGAGCGATCTGCTTCTTCTTTTGCGACGAACCTGCTTCAGAAACCATGGCCCCATCTTATTAGTTTGTTGCCCGTTTTCAGAGCAAAATTTTGTAGTGACCTGTTTCACCCGCATAGGGCGAAAATGGTGAGGGCAACTAGGTCCTTGGCGGTGGAAGTCGGGCGCCTTTGCGGGAATAATCAGCCCCATGTCCAGTGAAGCCACAGCCCATAAAATCTCGCGCCCTAACTTGGTTGCAGTTGGAACCATTGTTTGGCTCTCTAGCGAGTTAATGTTTTTCGCAGGTTTATTCGCAATTTATTTCACAACTCGCGCTGTGCAAGGTCCAGCAATTTGGCTTGAATCATCTGAACTCTTGAATATTCCTTTTGCAGCTTTTAATACAACGATCCTGGTTCTCTCATCCGTTACGTGCCAATTCGGAGTTTTCGCGGCTGAGCGTTTTCAGAATAAGCGCACAGGTTCAATGCTTCAGATCAGCAAATGGGGAATGCGCGAATGGTTTTCACTTACATTTCTTATGGGTGCATTCTTTATCGCAGGTCAGGTTTATGAATATGCAGCATTGGTTACGGAGAGTTTGACTTTATCCTCAACTGCTTACGGATCTATCTTCTATATCGCAACAGGATTTCACGGGCTACACGTAACCGGTGGTCTCGTAGCATTCCTAATAGTTTTGCTGCGCGTAGCTAAGGCCCGTCGTTTCACTCACTCCCAAGCAACAACGGCGATTGTTGTTTCGTACTACTGGCACTTCGTCGACGTTGTATGGATCGCACTATTTTCTGCAATCTACTTAATCAAATAATTTTAAGATAACGAAAGGCATACTGTGAAGCGACTATCTCGATACCGCAGACATCGCGCGGCAGCACCTATGTTGTTGGTGTTAGCGCTATTGGCAATCGGTACAACATTTTCTGTCGCAAGTGCCACACCGAATAAATCAGCTCTCGCTCTGGCTCGTTCAGCAGTTATTGAAGAAGGAAAACAACTCTTCTTAAAAGGTTGCTCTTCATGTCACGGACTAAACGCTGAAGGTGGCGCCATCGCACCATCACTCATTGGCGTTGGTGCAGCTTCTGTTGATTTCCAAGTTGCTACAGGTCGTATGCCGATGGCGGATATGAGCACTCAGGCGATGCGCAAAGAACCTGTTTACACACCGGAGCAAGTGGCGGCGTTGGCTGCTTACGTTGCATCCCTTGCACCAGGGCCTGAAATTCCAGGCGATGAATTATTGAATTACGAACGTGACGGAAGCGTTGCTGAAGGTGGCGAGCTCTTTAGAAATAACTGCGCTATGTGCCACAACTTTGCCGGACAAGGTGGAGCGCTTACTCAAGGAAAGTACGCACCAACTTTGATGGGTGTAGAACCTGTCCATATTTATGAAGCAATGATTACAGGTCCACAATCAATGCCAGTTTTTTCCGACAAGACAATCACTCCCGAAGAAAAATTATCAATCATTAAGTGGATCAAAGCAGCAGAAGCTGAACCAGCACTTGGCGGTGCATCACTTGGTCGAGTTGGTCCTGTGACTGAAGGTTTACTCGTATGGACTCTTGGTATCGGAATATTAATTGGCGTTGCAGTTTGGCTTGCAATGAAGGCGAGATAAGGAAAACATGGCACACGAAATCGAATCAATTTCCGATCCTGGAATTCCGCCACATGTACATCGCAAAGCTGATGAAGATCCAGTTGCAGCTAAAAAAGCAGAGCGACAAGTAGCAATACTCTTCTCGCTATCAGCTCTTGGAACAATTCTTTTTATCGTTTCCTACGTCGCGATACCTGAAGATATCTTTTTTTTCTTGCCAATCATGGGCAACACAAATGCTCATCAACTATTCCTAGGACTCGGCTTAGCTTTTTCTCTTTTCTTTATTGGAATGGGAGCGATTCATTGGGCTAAGACGCTTATGCCTGATAACGAAGTTACTGTGCAGCGTCACGAATTTCGCTCAAGCGAAGAGGACCGCAAAGACTTTGTTAAAACAGCAAAGGATGGCGCAGCCGCTGCAGGTCTAGGACGTCGTTCCTTAATAAAGCGATCCCTTGGTTTATCACTAGGTTTAGTTGGCTTGTCTCCACTTTTGTTACTTCGAGATTTAGGACCACTTCCAGGGGATTCACTTACTAAGACCAGTTGGAAAGCTGGTACACGTCTTGTGACTGATCCAGGTGAGCGCCCAATTAAGCCGGAAGATCTTGAAGTTGGTGCTGTGGCTCAAGTGCTTCCAGCACTGGCTCCTGGCAAGGATCACCGAACACTCAGTGACATTGCAAAAGATGCCGTTCTTCTTATTCGTTTGCGTCCAGAAGAATTCAACTTAGATACCGAACGTTTGTCGTGGACTCACGAAGGAATCATTGCATTCTCAAAAATTTGTTCGCACATGGGATGCGCCGTTGCTCTTTACGAACAACAGACAAAACACTTGCTCTGCCCATGTCACCAATCAACTTTTGATGTGACTCGCGCCGCAAAGGTCCTATTTGGACCTGCGGCAAGACCACTACCTCAATTAGCATTGACACTCGATGCCGAAGGTTATCTTGTTGCAAAACAACCATTTTCTGAACCAGTTGGACCTAGTTTTTGGGAGCGCTCATCATGACAGCACGTGAACGTATCGCAGGTAACGTCGCTAATTACGTCGACGAACGAACTGGCGCTGCTGCATGGATGAAGAAGAATCTCAACAAGGTATTTCCCGACCACTGGTCTTTCTTGCTCGGTGAGATTGCTCTTTACTCGTTCATTATTTTGTTGCTCTCAGGAACTTTTTTAACCTTCTGGTTTGATCCTTCACAACGTGAAGTTGTCTACGAAGGTTCTTACCAGCCACTATCTGGATTAAAAATGTCCGCTGCGTACGCATCAACGCTGCACATTTCCTTTGAAGTACGTGGCGGGTTATTAATGCGCCAAATCCATCACTGGGCTGCACTCTTTTTCATGGTTGCAATTGTTGTTCACCTTATGCGCGTGTACTTCACTGGCGCTTTCCGCAAACCACGCGAATTTAACTGGATCATTGGCGTTGGCTTACTAACGCTCGGAATTGTTGAAGGCTTCCTCGGTTACTCACTTCCAGATGACTTGCTCTCAGGAACTGGTATTCGAATTGCAGAAGCAATTATTCAAGCTATTCCGGTCGTTGGAACTTACTTAGCCTTCTTCGCATTCGGCGGAGCTTTCCCTGGAGAAGCATTTATCCCTCGCATATTTACAGTTCACGTTTTGTTATTGCCCGGCATCTTCTTGGCGCTGATCACAGTGCACTTAATGTTGGTTTGGTATCAGAAGCACACTCAATATCCGGGTCCTGGTCGTACTGAGAAGAATGTTGTTGGTTATCCATTAATGCCTGTATACATGGCTAAAGCGGGCGGATTCTTCTTCGTTGTATTTGGTGTAACGGCATTTATTGCAGCCGTTGCTTCCATTAACCCGATTTGGTTATACGGCCCTTACACACCTGGACAGATCTCTGCGGGCTCTCAACCCGATTGGTATATGGGCTGGCTAGATGGTTTGGTGCGCATGTCCCCACCTATTGAGTCTTACATCTTCGGTTACACAATCTCGTGGAACATTTTAATTCCAGGATTAATTATTCCTGGAATTATGTTTACCGGATTAGCTCTGTATCCATTTATTGAGAGTTGGATGACTGGCGATAAGCGCGAACATCACCTCCTTGATCGCCCTCGTAACGCTCCAAATCGCACAGCTATCGGTGCGATGGCGCTTACATTTACTTTAATTGGTCTCATCAACGGTGGAAATGACATCATCGCTCAACAATTCCATTTGAGCATCAATCAAATCATGTGGTTTAGTCGCATCGGAATCATCGTCTTGCCACCAATAGCCTTCGTGATCACAAAGCGCATCTGTATTTCTCTGCAACGTGCTGATCGAGAGCTTGTGCTCCATGGAAAAGAAACTGGACGTTTAGTTCGACTCCCCCATGGTGAATTCATTGAAGTTCATGAAGAGCTGACACCTGAAAAGAAGTGGCTACTTACTTCTCACGAACAAAATGGACCTCTTGAGTTACCTGAGATTGATAAGGCTGGCGTACGTCGTCCATCAGCTATACGTAACAAGTTACGTTCTCGAATGAGCGAAGCCAACGCTGAGGTTGCACCAAAAGTTACTGGCAAAGATCTCAACGAAATCGAACACCACTAACTAAGAATAAGTACCACCACTGCCGCGGCAGTCATTGCTGCAGCAATGGAGATAGAAGCTTTCTTGCCAACAATCTGCGGTAAGCCTCTGATCTGACTCTCACGATCTTGATCCATGTCTTTGAGCACATTTATAAAGTGCGCGGCGCTTCCCAGAAGTGCTCCCCCAAGCCACATCCACAAAGGTGGAGTGATGTCTTTAGAAATAGCAATACAAGAGGGCAAGATTGAAAAAGCTATTGCAAATGGCAACGGTGAAAGAAAACTAAACTTGAAATAGAAGTTATATGCCACCCCACAACCAACACCGAGCCAATAAAGCAATCCGCCTTTAAACCCTAGAGGGCCAAATATGTTTGCAAATAAAGAAAATGGAATCATGAACACTAACCATGATCGTAAGTATTTGTCTGTCACCATTCCTGATACGAGTGGCTTGTTCATTCTTTGATGTTTTTTATCATCTTCCAAGTCATACAGGTCGTTGCTCCAGCCAACTACAAGTTGTCCAGTAAATACGGTGAAAGCTATGACGTAAGCCGGTCCTTCCCACCAAAAATGCGCAGCAAATCCAAAAGCTATGGATGAGACGATTAGTGACGGGATGAAATGCGATGCTTTGAGCAGACCGCGTATTTTTCTCATGATCTGCTAGGGCCGTGCAATTTACTTAATGCGAAGAAGGCGAAAGCGGCTTTTCGTACTCAGTGACCCAACCAATTACGCTGATAATTAAGCCAGTTACTGCGATGAGTGTGAACCACCAACCAATAATTAAACCTAAACCCGCTGCCACTGCAGACAAACCAGTTGGCAATGGCCACCATGAATGAGGGCTGAAAAAACCTAATTCACCAGCGCCATCTGAAATTTCAGCAGTGGTGTTATCTTCTGGAAGAACTTTGCCGATTCTTTTTTGGGTAAACCAGACATAAAACCCAACCATGCCGGCAAGACCTGCGGAGAGCATTAAACCGGTGATCCCAAGAGGTTCACCATCTACTTGCCAATAAACGATTGTCATAATTACATAAAATATTGATAGCCCAACAAAGAGCATCCAATTAGTTTTCATTGAACTTAGTGCCCTTCAGTTTTGATGTGTGGGTGGTGTAAATCAAATGCTGGACGCTCACTTGAAATGCGTGGCATGGAGGTGAAGTTGTGGCGAGGTGGAGGACATGAAGTAGCCCATTCCAAAGATGAACCGTAACCCCAAGGATCATCGACGCCAACAAGCGGGCTCTTGCGTGTAATCCAAACGTTTACGAAGAATGGAATCATGGAAAGCGCCAATAAGAATGAACCGATTGTTGAAACGGTATTCATGAAGGTGAAGCCATCTGTAGGCAGATAATCCGCATAACGACGTGGGAATCCCTTAATTCCTAACCAGTGCTGAATTAAGAATGTTAAGTGGAAACCAAAGAAGAGTGTCCAGAAGTGAATTTTTCCTAGTCGTTCATTGAGCATGCGACCTGTCATCTTTGGCCACCAGAAATAGAAACCAGCAAACATCGCGAAGACCACGGTTCCGAATAAAACGTAGTGGAAGTGCGCAACCACGAAGTAAGAAGCTGACACTGCAAAATCAAGAGGAGGTGAAGCAAGAATGATTCCAGTAAGCCCACCGAATAAGAATGTTACGAGAAAACCCATAACCCAGAGCATTGGAGTTTCAAATGTCACATGGCCACGCCACATTGTTCCGATCCAGTTAAAGAACTTAACTCCCGTGGGAACACCAATTAAAAATGTCATAAAGGAGAAGAAGGGCAGAAGAACCTGACCGCTTGCAAACATATGGTGCGCCCACACTGAGACAGAGAGAGCAGCAATTGCAATGGTTGCAGCAATTAGACCCTTGTATCCAAAGATTGGTTTGCGACTAAAAACAGGCAAAATTTCAGTAGCAATTCCAAAGAATGGAAGCGCCAAGATATAAACCTCAGGGTGTCCGAAGAACCAGAAAAGGTGCTGCCACAACATCGCGCCACCATTAGCTGGATCAAATAAATGTGTGCCGTATAGACGATCCGCTTCTAAACCTAAGAAGGCAACAGCTAAAGGAGGGAATGCGAGTAAGACCAAGATTGAAGTAAGCAAAACATTCCAAGAAAAAATAGACATGCGAAACATCGTCATACCAGGGGCGCGCATAGTGAAAATAGTTGTAATGAAGTTAACTGCGCCCAGAATTGTTCCGATACCGCCGACTGCTAATCCCGTGATCCAAAGATCTGCACCGATACCCGGTGAATACGTCGTACTAGATAGAGGCGCGTAAGCAGTCCAACCAAAGGATGCTGCTCCACCTGGAGTTACGAATCCGGCAAAAACCATGATTCCTGAAAATAGGTAAAGCCAGTAAGAAAGCATGTTCAAACGCGGGAAAGCCACATCTGCTGCGCCAATTTGTAGAGGCATGATTACGTTTGCAAATCCAACAAAGAGCGGAGTTGCAAACATCAGCAACATAATTGTTCCGTGCATTGTGAAAATCTGGTTGTACTGCTCGTTACTTAAGAATTGCAAACCAGGGCGAGCTAACTCTGAACGTAAAATAAGTGCAAGAAGTCCAGCGATTAGAAACCATGCAAAAGTAGTAAAGAGATACAAATAACCGATGCGCTTATGGTCTGTTGTCGTAACCCATTTAACGAATGCGCCACCCTTGCGCGTCGGTTGTAAACCCTGCGTTGGGAGAGTCAGTGCTGGTCGCTCTGCAAATGTTGTCATGCTGCGCTCACCTTCAGAGTTTCTAGGTAGTTCTGGTATTCAGATGGAGTTACAACTTTGACTGCAAAAATCATTTGAGTGTGGTTTCGCCCGCACAAAATATTGCAACGACCTGGATAGGTTCCCAGCTTGTTTGCAGTGAACTCCAATTTATTGGTTACACCAGGCAGATTCTGCATTTGAATCATGAAAGCTGGAATCCAAAAACCATGAACAACATCGTTTGCTGTAATTGTGAAGCGAACCTTCTCACCTTGTGGCAAGTACAAAGTTGGAGGTTGTGCAGGAGTGCCAGTAACAACAGCATCTGGACCGGCTTCGGAATATCCGAACTGCCAAGACCACTGAATTCCTTCTACTGAAATTTCGTGGGCTGGACCAGTTGTTTTTGCCGTGATCTGTGTCTGAGCTTTTACGGTGTATGCGAAAAGCACTGCAACAATAATAAATGGAATTACAGTGTAAAGAATTTCGACAGGAACGTTGTATTGCGTTTGCTTTGGAAATTCTGGCGAATCTTTCTTTAGACGGTGAAATACTGCTGGCCACAAAATTAAGATCAATGTAAATACGCCGACTACGCCGGCTGCTATCCAAGCGCCTTGCCACAATGAAAGTGATTGATCGTTAACGCTACTTAAACCTTTATCGAAACCGAGGCCAGAAACTTCTGAACAACCAGAGAGAAATAGTGTTGATGGGACCAATATCCCCGCTAGGGACAGGACTCGCTTCATGCGTGCGGACATAGGCTTAAGAATAGTGGGGCATTTCCAAAACGCACTCACCAGCCAGTAGCGTTCATCCGGTGGTACGTGTCACAGGAAACTTCCAGAGTGAGAGCCCTCTACATCCAAAGGCTTTTGAGGTTCTCCATGCTGCCTTTGACAATGGCTGGGCCGATCCCGGCAAGCTTTCGCAATCAGGATCAAAAGCTAACCAGATACGAAGTCAAGCCCTCGAATCAATCGCAGATTCACTTGGCGTCCCCTTTGATTCGCTCTTTGCGTTTTCATCCATCCCCCTTGGATATTTCTTGGGCATTCAAGGGTTGCTAGATGACTCTTTAACTCTTGTTCATGGCGCAACAGATCGAAAAGATGTTTTTGCTATTGCCGAAGGTTTTGCCCACCAAATAATGCCGAGTGCGTTAGATGGCAAATTCATTTTCCCCAAGGAAGAATTTCCTTCTTCGGTCCTGGCTCTTCAAGTAGCAAATGCCGAAACGGGTGTTATCCAAGAGTGCGACGAAATAATTCGAAGTGTCAATCCAAATAAGGTTTTCATCGATGCAACAACGAGCGGAATTCGTGTTCCATTGGCAGAGAAATACTCAACAGTGATATTTGATAGTCGCTCCTGGTATGGGCCTGCCGACATCGGGTTCTTAGTGATTAAAGAAAAATCCAAATGGCGTAATCCACTTCCCCACCTGAATGCTGCGCGTCCAAATTTTGACGCCTCCCTTCCTCTATTGCTAACCAGCGCCGTTGCGCTTGAGAATTTTTCATCCGAAGCAACAGATGCCAACAAAACGGCTCGTGGATTCAATTCGCAATTGCGAGATTCTTTTGCGTTAATTCCTGATGTGGATATTGCAGGTGATTTAGATTCAAGTCTGCCTCATCTTCTCAGTGCCTCCTTTATGAATTGCAACGGGGAAGAACTCTTACGCGGAATTCAAAATGATGGATTCAGCGTAGATTCAGGCTCTGCTTGCACTGCAGATAATTTGGAACCCAGCCATGTTTTAGCAGCAATGGGGGTCCTGACTCACGGAAATATCCGAATCACAATTCACCGTGATACAACACAGGCTGAAATTGACGCTTTAATTTCATCGGTAAAAAACAACGTGGAACGTCTACGTACATGATTCACATCGATGCACGTGGTTTGAGGTGTCCGCAACCCATCATTGAATTAGGAAAGCACATCAGCGCATTGAAAAGCGGAGATCAAATCACTCTTGATTCTGATGACCCAGCCACTGAGCCAGACTTAAACGCGTGGTCTCGGATGACGGGAAACTCATTTTCGAAAATTGATGGTTGCCAATTTCTGATAACAAAAAATTAATTTAAGTGCGCGCTAATTTCCGCTGCGGCGCTATCTCCATAAGCGCTCTTAAAACGTTCAACGAATTGCGCTGACGTAAATCGATACTCCTGCGTTCCTTTGGTCTCAATGACGTATGTTGCAATCATTGCTCCTAGTTGCAAACATCTTTCATGAGTTAGGCCCCAAGCCAATCCTGCAATAAAACCGGACCGGAAAGAATCGCCTACGCCCGTTGGGTCGATCTTTGCGATTTCTTTAGGACAGAGAATCTTTATAAGTTCGCCACCCTTTGATTCGATTCGAGCGCCTTTAGAACCTTGTGTGACAACTCGATAATTTACTCTTGAAAGTATTTCCGCATCGCTCCACCCAGTTTTTTGAATAGCAAGTGCCAATTCATATTCATTCATGAATAAATAAGCCGCGCCATCAATAAGGGTTTTAATTTCTTCACCCTCCATACGTGCCATTTGCTGCGAAGGATCTGCTGCAAAAGCTATTTTGCGAGCACGTGCAACTTCGCTATGTCGCATCATTGCTTCAGGATCATCAGGAGAAATCACAATGAGATCTAGTTCGCCTGTCTTGTCCATGATTGGCGCTAATTCGATATTTCTAGCCTCACTCATTGCTCCTGGAAAAAAGGATGCAATTTGATTTAGCTCTGTGTCAGTCGTGACCATGAAATGTGCTGTGAATAAATCTTTTGAGATAAGAACGTGCGAAGTATCAACGCCATGACGTGAAAGCCATGCTTCGTAATCAGGCCAATCTTTTCCTACGGCTGCAATCAGGATTGGGTTAAGCCCAAGCATTGCCATGCCAAAACTAATATTTGCCGCGCAACCACCTCGACGAACTTCTAGATCATCGACAAGAAATGAAAGTGAAACTTTCTCAAGAGAGCCAGCAACCAGTGAATCCGTAAATTTTCCAGAGAAGGTCATCAAGTGATCAAGACCAACGGAGCCAGCTACACCAATTCGCATGGCGTGATACTAGTTAGGTAATGGCTTAGTTAAAAGAATCGCCACAGGCGCATGAGCCCTGGGCATTTGGATTATCAATTGTGAAGCCTTGCTTCTCAATTGTGTCCACGAAATCAATTGTTGCGCCAGATAAATATGGATCACTCATCTTGTCGGTAATCACTTTCACAGTACCGAATTCACGAACGATGTCTCCGTCAAGATTGCGATCATCGAAATAGAGTTGGTATTTCAAGCCAGAGCATCCACCAGGTTGTACGGCCACGCGAAGATTTAAATCATCGCGACCTTCTTGAGCCAATAGTGCTGCAACTTTTGATGCAGCGTTATCTGTAAGAAGGATTCCTGCTGTTGTGCTTGTCTCTGTGCTCATGTTCTCTCCCTTTCGAGTACGGACCAAGCCTAGCGACCTGTTCGCGTAAGCGCGACACGGACACTAATTATGAGAGAGAATGCCACCGTGAATCTGAGTGATTTATTACTACTTGGACAAGGAAGTGACCTTGCCAGCGAACGTGGCGTCTCCTGCGATGGCGCGCTGCCTCCTGCCAGTGATCCTGATTTAGTAGCTCGCGCAAGAGCGGCTCGTAAAACTCTAGGTTCAGATGTTCTCATCCTCGGTCATCACTATCAACGCAATGAAGTTATTGAATTCGCTGACATCACAGGTGATTCTTTTAAGCTAGCGCAAGAAGCCGCAAACCAAAGTTCGGTTGAAAATATTATTTTCTGCGGAGTCCACTTCATGGCCGAAAGTGCAGACATCCTCACCACCGATAAACAAAGAATTATTCTTCCAGATCTTGCCGCCGGTTGTTCGATGGCCGATATGGCAACGGCTAATCAAGTAACTCAATGTTGGAACGAACTCGCCAGCATTGGAATAGCAGACACAGTAATTCCTGTTACGTACATGAATTCATCAGCTGCCATCAAGTCATTTACCGGTGAACACGGTGGAACTATCTGTACATCATCAAATGCTGAAGCCGCAATGAAATGGGCATTTTCGCAAGGTGAGAAAATACTCTTCCTACCAGATCAACATTTGGGTCGAAATACCTCGGTTCTTTCTCTGGGCTTATCTCTTGATGACTGTGTGCTTTGGAATCCATGGAAACCAATGGGTGGATTAACTGAAGGACAGATAAAGCAAGCAAAAGTAATTCTTTGGCGTGGTCACTGCTCCGTTCATGGAAGATTCTCAATCGAAAGTGTCAATGAAATTCGCAATCGCGTCGATGGCGTGCAGGTTTTGGTTCACCCAGAATGCACGCATGAGGTTGTTAGTTCGGCAGACCAAGTTGGTTCGACTGAAAAAATCATTCAGATCGTGAAATCTTCGCCTGCCGGTTCGAAGTGGGCTATCGGTACAGAACTCAACTTAGTCCAACGTATTTCTCAAAATAATCCCGACAAAGAAATTTACTTTCTAGATAAAGACATCTGCTACTGCTCAACTATGAACCGCATTGATCTTCCCCACTTGGTATGGGCGATGGAATCTCTCGTGTCAGGCAAGGTCGTTAATCAGATTCGTGTGGCTGCCGATGTCGCTCACTATTCAAAACTCGCACTTGAAAGAATGCTCGCTCTATAGTTATGCCTATGTCTACCTCAAAAGATTCATCCTCGAAAAAGGGACGTCCGACCCCTAAGCGCAAAGAAGCGCAATCAAAGCGAATAGTTTCATCTCTGGCTCCAGCTTCATCTAAGGAAGAGAAAAAACGTGCACGCGAGCAATCTCGCGCATCTAGAAACGCCTCCCGTGTTGCATATCTTCGTGGCGATGAAAATGCTCTACCACTCAGAGATAAGGGACCAGCTAGACGTTATGTCAGAAACCTCGTTGACTCTCGCAAATCAATAGGCGAATATTTCTTACCAATTATTTTTGTTGTTCTTCTTCTCTCGATTTTCCCAGTTGCAGCACTCCAATACGGTGGCATTGCACTGATGTACGCAGTACTCCTAACAGCAGTTGTTGATGGAATTTTTCTTTCTCGAAAAATCAAGCGAGAAATTCGAAATAGATTTCCTGATGCCCCAACTAAGGGACTCGGTCTTTACGGATGGCTTCGTTCAACGCAAATGCGTCGCTTACGCACTCCGCATCCACAGGTCAAACCTGGAGATTCGTTTTAACTAATTGATTTGTCGCTAGCGAACGTGTGATTGCACAAAGGGCAAAGTAACGACTTCTGCTTGTGATTCACGTCCTCGTACATCAATCACAACTACCGTTCCCAAAGTCACGGAAGAATCGAGAAGAGCTAGAGCAATTCCGTTTTTCAGTGTGGGCGAAAAAGTGCCTGAAGTAATTGTGCCAACTTCAATTCCATCTGAATCTTTTACGCTCATTCCCGCACGCGGAATCCCGCGATCAAGTGACTTTAAACCGTGTAAGAATCTCCGTGGGCCATTACTTCTTTCGCCGCGAAGAACCCCGTCTCCAGAGAATTTATCTTTAGACCAACCAACTGCCCATGACGCACTCGCTTGAACGGGTGTTATCTCTAAAGAGAGTTCGTGACCATGTAATGGGTATCCCATTTCGGTACGCAACGTATCTCTAGATCCCAAACCACAGACCAATCCTTGAAAAGGTTGAATGGCCGCAACAAGTGCATCCCAAACTTTTTCGGCATCTTTCCATGACGGTAATAATTCAAATCCGAATTCACCTGTATATCCGGTGCGACATAAAATAACGTCACATTGCGCAATCTGAACATGGGTGAAGCTCATGTAATCAATCGTTGGCGAAACTCCCAAAGAGTCTAATACTTGTGGGGTCATCGGGCCTTGTATTGCGAGAACTGCATATTCGTTATGCAGATTTTTGAGTTTCAATCCAGGAATTAATTGTGCTTGCAGCGCTGCTACTACGTCACTTGTATTTGACGCATTCGGAACTAAGAAAATATCTTCAGGTGAGTTCCTATATGCAATCAGGTCATCAATTACTCCACCTTTGTCATTGCACAACATTGTGTACTGCGCCATGCCATCTGAAATTCTGTTTAAATCATTTGTGAGAATGCCATTGAGAAAATCCAAGGCGCCAGGACCTTTGACGCTGGCTTTGCCTAAATGTGAAACATCAAAGAGCCCAACTCTTTCTCTCACTGCTGCGTGCTCCGCAAGAACGCCTGAAGCGGGGTACTCAATGGGCATTAACCATCCGCCAAAATCTGCCATCTTGGCTTGCAGATCTAGGTGCTTTTGATGAAGGGGCGAATTTTTCACAATCACAACCTACTCCCAGACCTACAAAAGTTGCTACAACCGATAACCTGTGCGCCTTACGAACTTTAGAAACAAAGCACAACGCGACAAAAGGAGAAGCATGTCCTCGCTAAAACTTACCGATGGCGCCGTCACAGATGGCGTTCTAGTTCTTGGGCTCTCCTTTAATCCAACTAAGGGTTCCGCATTAACCATCGAAAGTGGTTCTGTAACTCTTGATACAAGAACCTTGCTCTCCCAACTAAAAGAGCTTGGTGCCACTGGAAAAAATGATGAAGTAATCAAGATTCCTGGAACCCGCACAAAATTGATTCTCTTTACTGGATTAGGCGCTACCAATAAGGAGTATTCCCACGAAACTCTTCGCCGGGCAGCTGGAGCAGCAGCACGTGCACTGGCTGGTAGCGATGAAGCAACTTTTGCACTACCGGCAATCGACATTGAATCCGTTGCAGCTATTGCCGAAGGCGCAGCTCTTGGTGCTTACGCTTTTGATGAATTCCGAGGATCTACGAAATCTGAAAGAAAATTGCCACTCTCATCAATTGCGATTCACTCGAAATTCTCCAAGAAAATTGAAGCAAAGAATGCGCTCAAACGCGCTCAAGTAATTGCTAAATACACTCACTTGGTTCGAGATTTAATTAATACTCCCCCATCACATCTCACACCTGATTCATTTACGAAGAAAATTTCTGCAGCCGTTAAAGCACTCGGTGGTTCTTCATCTGCTCTAAAAGTTAGCGTGCTCAATGAGAAACAATTAAAGAGCGGTGGCTACGGTGGAATAATCGGAGTAGGTCAAGGTTCTGCTAATCCACCTCGACTTCTACATATTAAATACACGCCAAAAAAATCTCTCCGTAGTTTTGCATTTGTAGGTAAAGGAATCACTTTCGATACCGGTGGTCTTGCACTAAAGCCTGCTGCTGGCATGGAAGCAATGAAGTCAGACATGAGTGGGGCTGCCGCCGTATGCGGTGCGATTCTCGCTATCGCTTCTCTCAAACTGCCAGTAACAATTCAAGCATGGGCACCCCTTGCTGAAAATATGGTCAGCGATAATGCAACACGTCCAAGCGATGTCATCACAATTTACGGTGGAAAAACCGTCGAAGTATTAAACCCAGATGCAGAGGGTCGTCTTGTCTTGGCTGATGCAATTGTGAAAGCACAAGAGACAAAATCACTTGATGGTCTAATTGATGTTGCCACACTTACTGGAGCCCAGGTTGTTGCACTTGGTACTCGCACAAGTGCGGTTATGACAAATAATGAAGATTTCAGTGCTCGATTTATTACCGCCGCCGCGCAAAGTGGAGAGGCTTTTTGGCCGATGCCTCTTCCGCAAGAATTGCGAGCATCCCTTGATTCACCTGTTGCAGATTTAGCAAACATTGGAGAACGAATGGGTGGAATGTTGGTTGCTGGTTTGTTCTTAAAAGATTTCATCAAGCCTGAAGTTCCATGGCTACATCTAGATATCGCAGGGCCGGCATATAACGAATCTGCTCCACATGGATATACCCCTGTTGGCGGTACTGGTGTGGCTCTGCGCACACTTCTGCGCTTGGTTGAAAATTCCATAATTCGGTAACTAGCCCGAAGGCTGGCAAGATAGGGCCAGGGCGTAAGTAGCCCTAGATGGTGGACATTACGACTGTGGTTACGACTGTGGGAGGTTTACGAGAGTGGCTCAATTCGATCTAGTAATTCTCGGCGGTGGAAGTGGCGGTTACGCGTGCGCACTTCGAAGCGCACAACTAGGTCTCTCTGTAGCACTTATCGAGGCAGACAAACTCGGCGGAACATGTCTTCACCGTGGCTGTATCCCGACGAAAGCTTTATTGCACTCGGGCGAAATTGCTGATGGCGCACGCGATGCCAGTCACTTTGGTGTAAACGCACAATTCCTATCTATGGATATGCCCGCTGTTAACTCTTATAAAGATGGCGTCATTGCACGTCTGCACAAAGGCTTGCAAGGTTTAGTGAAGTCTCGAAACATAACTTTCATTGAAGGTCACGGAAAACTAATTTCAAAAGACACCGTGGAAGTTAACGGAGAAAAATACACCGGTAAGAATGTAGTTCTTGCAACAGGTTCGTATGCAAAAACTCTTCCCGGTCTTGAAATTGATGGAAAGAAAATCATTACTTCAGATCACGCAACGAAGATGGAATACGTTCCAAAGAGCGTCATCGTTCTTGGCGGTGGAGTTATTGGGTGTGAATTTGCCTCCGTTTGGAAATCTTTTGGCGCAGAAGTAACAATTATTGAAGGTCTTTCTCATTTAGTTGCACTTGAAGATGAGTCATCAAGCAAGCAACTAGAACGTGCATTTAGAAAACGCGGAATCAATTTCGAACTAGGCGTGCGTTTCCAATCAGCCTCAATCAACGGGGATTCAGTAACAGTGACGCTAGAAGATGGTAAAACTTTTAGCGCAGATGTTCTTTTGGTAAGCGTTGGACGCGGGCCAGTTTCGGCAAACCTGGGATATGAAGAACAAGGGATTTCCATGGATCGCGGCTACGTTCTAGTTGACGATAAGTGCCGAACAAATGTTCCAGGTATTTGGGCAGTTGGCGACTTAATTCCTACTCTTCAATTGGCACACGTTGGCTTTGGTGAGGGCATCTTGGTAGCCGAAGAGATTGCAGGCCTTAATCCTCGTCCAATTAATTACGACGGAGTGCCACGAGTTACTTATTCAGAACCTGAAGTTGCATCCGTTGGGCTTACTACTGCAGTTGCGAAAGAGCGCGGCTTTGATGTTGTTGAATTAAATTATGACCTCGCTGGAAATGGAAAAGCGCAAATTCTTCGCACTGCTGGTTCCGTAAAATTAGTGGCACAAAAAAATGGACCTGTCCTAGGAATTCACATGGTTGGTTCTCGGGTAGGAGAATTACTCGCAGAAGCTCAATTGATTTTTAACTGGGAAGCAAGCGCTGACGATGTAGCGCCTCTCATTCATGCACACCCAACACTTTCAGAAGCCATGGGAGAAGCACACATGGCACTCGCCGGTAAACCGCTTCATGCTCACGGATAATCTAGGGAGATAACAATGACATTCAGATTAACGATGCCAGCACTTGGCGAGAGCGTGACAGAAGGAACTGTTACACGTTGGTTAAAGTCTGAAGGCGATCACATCGCTGTTGACGAACCACTCCTTGAAGTATCTACAGACAAAGTTGATACAGAAATTCCATCTCCTGTTGCAGGAACACTCCAAAAAATAGTTGTTGGTGTTGATCAAACTGTTGCAGTTGGAGCAGATCTAGCAATCATCGAAGATGGCGCAGCAGCACCTGCTACGCCAGCGGCAACACCAGCGCCAGTTGCAACACCAGCTCCAGTTGCAGCAACTCCTGTTGCTCCTGTTACGCCCGTTGCACCCGTGGTGCCAGCTGCGTCAAATTCTGCGGGAACCGTCATTACGATGCCAGCACTTGGTGAAAGTGTTAGCGAAGGAACTGTTACTCGTTGGTTGAAAAATGTTGGTGACTCAGTTGCGATGGATGAAGCACTTCTTGAAGTTTCTACGGACAAAGTGGATACAGAAATTCCATCTCCTGTTGCAGGAACTCTTCTTGCAATCGATGTTCCGGTTGATTCAACAGTTCCAGTTGGTGCGCGTCTGGCGTTAATTGGTTCATCAAATGGCGCCGTTGCTGCCGCACCTGTTGCTGCACCAGCTGCGCCAGTAATTCCAGCGCCCGTTGCTCCTGTTGTTTCAACACCTGTTGTCTCTACTCCCCCAATCGTTGCGCCAGTTGTCACGCCAGTAGCGGTACCTGCCGCAGCACAAGCCGATGCATACGTAACACCTATTGTTAGAAAATTAGCTGCAGAACTTGGCGTAAATCTTGCGACAATTCAAGGAAGTGGCGTTGGCGGAAGAATTAGAAAAGAAGATGTTCAAGCAGCTGCAAAACCTGTTGCAACACACAGTGCTCCTGTCGCGCAGAGTTCTGCTCCAACTGCTGCAAAGTCTTCGCCAGTAACAGCATCTCCACTTCGCGGAACAACAGTGACCATGTCACGTTTGCGCAAAGTTATCGCCGCGCGCATGGTTGAATCCCTCCAAGTAAGTGCGCAACTAACAACTGTTATTGAAGTCGATGTGACAAAGATTTCTCGTTTGCGTGATCGCGCTAAAGCAACTTTCGAAGCTCGTGAGGGCGTAAAACTCTCCTTCCTCCCATTCTTCGCTGTTGCCGTATGTGAAGCACTGAAGGTGCATCCAGTTCTTAATTCATCAGTCGAAGGTGATCAAATTACTTATCACGGCGCTGAGCACCTCGGTATTGCCGTTGATACAGAACGTGGCTTGCTTGTTCCAGTTATTCATAACGCTGGAGATCTCAACATGGGCGGAATTGCACGCAAGATTTCTGATCTTGCTGCTCGCACCCGCGATAACAAAGTTTCACCAGATGAACTCGGCGGAGGAACATTTACTATTACAAACACCGGCAGTCGCGGTGCGTTATTTGATACGCCAATCATCAATCAACCACAGGTTGCAATTCTTGGTTTAGGCGCAGTTGTTAAGCGGCCAATGGTCGTTCGTGGTGAAGACGGCGGAGAAACCATTGCCATTCGATCAATGGTTTATCTCGGACTTTCATACGATCACCGAGTTGTAGATGGTGCCGATGCTGCCCGATTCTTAGTAACACTCAAAGAACGTCTTGAACATGGCGCATTCGAATCGGATCTAGGCCTGTAATGCCAACAATGCAACGAGTTGCAATTACTGGGTCCACAGGACTTATAGGAAACGCACTAGTTGGATATCTTAAATCTGAGGGTTACACAGTACAAAGATTAGTTCGCAGACCAAGTCGTTCTGCAGAAGAAATTTCTTGGGATCCACAAGCAGGAACTGTAGATCTTGAAGCACTTGCTGGCGTAGATGCAATCATCCACTTAGCCGGCGCAGGTGTTGGTGATAAACGATGGACTAAGAAATACAAAAGCGAAATTCTCAATTCTCGTCTTCTTGGCACAACAACAATTGCACATGCAGTTAACACCGTTAAACCCTCTGTATTTATTAGTGCGAGTGCAATTGGTTGGTACGGCGAAACCGGAAACCGCGCAGTTATCGAATCTGATCGGGCAGGAGAAGACTTTCTAGCCGCTGTCTGTCGCGAATGGGAAGGCGCCGCTGATTTAGTTCAAGGTGTTAGAACCGTGAAACTACGTACAGGTTTGGTTCTAGATCCAACTGGTGGCGCACTTGGTCGCATGCTTCCATTGTTCCGTTTCGGATTAGGTGGAAAATTAGGAAGCGGAAAACAATGGTGGTCATGGATTACGTTGCATGATCAAATTCGAGCAATTGTGTTTGCTTTAGAGAACAAAATTGAAGGTCCAATTAATTTAACTTCACCAAACCCAGTAACAAATCAGGAATTTACGGCTGGATTAGCTCGCGCACTTCATCGTCCAGCTCTTTTCCCAGCCCCAGCAATTGCTCTGAAAATCGCCTTGGGCGGCTTCTCTACTGAGATTCTGGGTTCTAAAAAAGTTATTCCGCAAGCGCTTATGGATGCAGGATTTGTCTTTGACTATCCACATATTGCACCAGCACTTGCAGCGCTAGTCGACTAAAACTGAGAGAGCTGCCAAACGCCCTGAAAGCAACGCACCATTTTGTGATGGCGCACTCTTGTAATCACCTGCGATGTAAATTGAATCTTTCACGTGTGCACCCGATGCAAGTTTCGTTTCTAATCCCGCTAACGGCAACGCGCTAGGTATTTCGTACTTTGCTACCAACTTCCAGTTACGTGTATCAGTTCCATACAACACTGATAAATGCCTACGCACCTCGGATTCTGTTGTTGGAAGGATGCTCGTACTTGAAATCAAATTCTTACCTGCTGGCGCATAGTCAGGCATCATGTTTGAAATGACAATCGTATTAACTACTGGACCACGATTTTGGCTATCAATAATGAGTGACTTGCTTGTAGTTGGACTTTCTTTTGTTGAGTGATACCAAGTAGTGCAACCAACAAGTTGAGGTACGTCTGTGAGGTCTAAAAGCTGGGCTGCAGTTGTCGCATCCGTTGCAACAATGATCGCGTCGGCTTCGAAATTGCCTTTGGATGTTTTAACAGTATTTTTCTTCACAGAATTAACTTGAACCCCATAGCGAACATCGTTTACTCGAGAAGCAAGTGATTCTGAGAAAGCTTTGACTCCCCCGACGGGTAATCCTGAATTACCCGTGACAAAATGTTTAATCGCAGTGCGACCATACTCAGCATTAACGAGCAATGGATCAGCTAAGAAAACACCCGTTAAAAAGGGTCTAAGTACTCGCTCATAAGTTCTACCTAAACCATTATTTTTTAATTCTTCCCCAACGCTGGTAGCTGGTTTGCTTCTAAGAATGTACTTAATCAGCCGAAACTTCTCGAGAATTGAACCAGTTTCTGAGTTAAAAGCTGAAAAGAATGCCGAACGAGGATCACCAATGCGGATTCGTCTTTCATCTCTTGCAACTTCGATTACAGATGATGCCGAAATGAAACTGATGTCTTTGATTAATCCAAGACGTTTGATCTCTGGATAATTGGCATTAATTAATTGAAATCCACGATCGCAGATATATCCATCAATCACATCACTGCTCACGCGACCGCCGGGACGGTCTGAACTTTCAAGGACAGTGACAGAAACGCCTTCACTCTCTAAAGTTATTGCGGCACTAAGTCCAGCCAATCCCGCGCCAATAACCACGACTTTCTTAACCATGTGTATTTATCTTTCGAGCTTTATCAATAATTCGCGCTACGGCGAGTATCTCCTCTGAACCAATAGGCATGGGAGTTTTGTTGCTTATCGCATCATGAATTAAAGAATAAAAGTGAGAGTAATTTCCTGGATCAGATTTAAACTCTTCAACACTTTCGCCCCTATGAATAAATGCTCTGGAAGATGTGTCTTCTTCCCAAGCGCCATCCTTTGGTGCTTTGCCGGCTCTCAACAGCGCTTCTTGAGGATCAAGATCGTTAACAACAAATGCGCCTTCACTTCCAATAACTCGAAGACGAGGTCCAGGTGAACCAACTACCGCACTTGCCGAGAGAATTGATTCAACTCCGGAATCGTGGATTAAGACCAAAACACAATCATCATCTGCGGCGCCGCGAATACTTCTTATCGAAGATGATTTAAGTTCGGCAGGACCAAAACATTCAATAGCGGTGGAAATTAAATGGGGAGCTAAATCCAATAACAATCCCCCACCATCGTGCGGTGAATTATTCTCTCGCCATGATTGAGGATTTAGCTGCGGTCTAAATCTTTCAAAACGTGAGTCCATGCGAATCGCTCTTCCGATATGACCATCGCGAATCACTCGCTTGAGTGTCAAAATATCGCTATCCCATTTTCGATTGAAATAAGTTGTGACAGGAACACCAGCACTCATTGAAGCGTTTAAGATTTCCTCAGTTTGCGCAACGTTTATACCCATAGGTTTGTCAACGACGGTTGGAATACCCGCTTTAATTGCCGCAAGCGCCTGGGACAAATGCACTTGATTTCCCGAAGCGATAACAACAAGATCTAAATCTTGAACGCATAAATCTTCAATAGTCGAAAGTATTTTCGCAGCTGGAAAATCTTCTTTGACATGACGTTTTCTGACGTCATTGTTTGTAAGCACAGCAGCAACTTCGAAATTTGTCGCTGACAAAATAGGAGCATGAAAACTCCGGCCGGCTAATCCATAGCCTGCAATGCCGACTCGAAGTTTCATGCGCTCTACTTCTTGAGGCTAGAAGGCCACCAAATTTTTGGTCCAATTTCATGCACCAAAGCTGGAACCAAAATTGAGCGAACAATGATTGTGTCAAGAAGTACACCGAATGCAACGGCAAAACCTAATTGCGCCAATGGCACAAGAGGAATGAGTCCAAGCACTGCAAATGTTGCTGCCAGAACAATTCCCGCTGAAGTAATAACGGCGCCAGTAACGGTTAGTCCCTTAATGACTCCTTGACGGGTTCCAAGTTTGATGGATTCTTCTCGAACTCTTGTCATCAAGAAGATGTTGTAATCGATTCCAAGTGCCACTAAGAAAATGAAGGCGAATAATGGGAAGGAAGTGTCTCCCCCTGCAAAGCCGAATACGTGATTAAAAACAAGGGCGCATACGCCCAGTGTTGCAAAGTATGAAAGAACCACAGTGCCAAGAAGTAGCGCTGCGCTAAGAATACTTCGCAGAAGTAATCCGAGAATAATAGTAATGACCAATAAAATTATTGGAATAATTGTTTTGTTATCTCGATCATTTGCACTTCGTACATCGAAGTAAACAGCGCTTGTTCCTCCAACTAATGAAGTTGGATCGGCTTTGTGAGCAAGCGTGCGAATTTCTGGAATGTCATTTGCTGCCTCAACGCTATCCGGTGCTTTATTGAGAGTGACATTTAGAATTGCTTTGTTATTGACGATTTTAATTTGAGGAACTGGGCCTCCTGGAATTGGAAAGCCATCAAGTAAAGGTTCTACAGATGTAACTCCAGGGGCGTTCTTAACGGCTGCTGCAACTGCATCTAATTTATCTACGTTCACAACAATTTGAGTTGGATCGCCCTCTCCACCTGGAAAGTGTGTGAGCAATAATTTTTGACCAACTACTGACTCTGGATTTGTCGTAAAGGTATCAACCGTTCCAATACCATCTGCTTTTAACGTTGGCGAAGTAAAGGCAAGAGCCAACAAAACAATGCCCGTAATAACCCACGCTTTACGAGGATTGCGACCGATTCCGTTTCCTACCTTTGACCACACGCCCGAAAGAACGTGGTCATCGCCATCGAATTTTGGACGACGTGGCCAAAATATCCAACGACCGAAAATCAAAAGAAGAGCAGGCAAGAGCGTCAAAATTGTAATGACAGAACACACAATTCCTATTGCTCCGATTGGTCCAAGACCAGCTGTATTTGTTAATTGACTAAACAAAAGTACGAGAAGCGAAATTGCAACTGTAGAACCTGAAGCGAGAATTGGTTCCCATACGCCCTTGTAAGCAGCGCGCATTGCATCGAATCGATTTTCATGAAGATGAAGCTCTTCTCGATAACGCGCAATAAGTAGCAATGCATAATCTGTTGCCGCGCCAATTACCAGTACGGAAAGAATTCCTTGCGATTGTCCATCAACATCGATGATGTCATTTTTTGCAAGGAGATAAACAATTCCGCCAGCCGTAGATAAAGCAAAGAGGGCGGAAAGTAAAGGAATGACCCACAGAATTGGTGAGCGATAAACAACGATCAAAATCAGAGCTACAACTCCCAGAGTGGTTAACAAAAGAGTTGAGTCAATTGAACCAAATGCACCGAATAAGTCACCAAGTAATCCACCAGGACCGGTTACGTATGAAGTGAGTCCATTTGCTTTTGCTAATGGACCGAGATCCTCGCGCAGCGCTTCTACGATCGCTGGAAGAACTGGCTCATCATTTGGCAAGATTTTTGAAATTGCATTGCCATCAAGAGGTACGTTGGCAAGAATTGCTTGCCCATCTTCAGAAGGAAAGGCCGAAATTTGCTGTCCGGGAGCGAGGTAATCTGAAATCTTGGCACTTGTTCCAGCAAGTGTTAGTTCGCCAACAGCTTCGAGGTGCGAATTAATCGCTTGGAGTTTTTCAGGAGATGCTCCACCTTCAAATAAAACAAGAGCTGGAAAATTAAATGAATCCTTGCCAGAAAAAGTTTGAATTAATTCAGAGGCTTGAGTCGCTTCAGCGCCTTTAGGCAAGAAAGATGAGTTGTTATTTTCCTGAACTGAAGTCAGCTTGCCAAAGAGCGGACCAAAAATTCCGGTGATCAAGAACCAGATGATGACTACGAGCATTGCTAGAGCAAAGGGTTTACGTGATTTCACAGAGGTGCTAGATGACACGGTAGTTGGTACCTTTCATACGTGTTTAAGCGAGGATTCGCGACTGGGCAAGCCTACCTTTAGGCTAAGTCTGTGGCTGCCACAACGACACTTGACCCCGCAATGGTGGTGAAGAACCTGCATCAACTCGATTACAACGATGCCCTGCGCGTTCAACGTCGCACTCATGAGCAAGTGAGTTCGGGCGCATTGCCAAACACACTGCTTTTTGTAGAACATCCATCAGTATTTACAGCAGGAAAAAGAACTCTTGAAGAAGAACGCCCACAAGATGGAACACCAGTGATCGATGTAGATCGTGGCGGAAAAATTACATGGCATGGTCCTGGTCAGATTGTTGGTTATCCGATTCTTCGATTAGCAAAACCCACTGAATTAGTAGGTTTTGTCCGTGAGATTGAAAGCGCATTGATAGACACATGCAATGAATTTGGTTTGCAAGTGCAACGAATAAAAGGTCGTTCAGGTGTATGGACGTGCGATGAATTCAATCCCAAAAAAATCGCAGCAATTGGTATCCGAGTTGCAAAAGGAACAACCATGCATGGATTTGCCCTTAACGTAAATCCTGATCTCGGTGCCTTTTCGCAGATAATTCCTTGCGGTATCGCAGATGCTGAAGTTACTTCAATGCTCCAAGAATTAAAACGAGAGATCACTTCGCAAGAAGTGCTGCCTATTCTGGAGCGAAATATTGTTTCTACATTGGCTAAGGTGAGCGCATGACAATTGCACCTGATGGTCGCAAGATGATTCGCATTGAAGCCCGAAATGCGCTGACACCCATCGAGCGCAAACCCGAGTGGATCAAGACACGCGCCAACATGGGTCCTGAGTACACCCGACTCCGTTCTCTTGTTAAATCAGAAGGTCTACATACTGTTTGCCAAGAAGCTGCATGTCCAAATATTTTTGAATGTTGGGAAGATAAAGAAGCAACTTTCCTCATTGGTGGAGAAAAATGCACACGTCGCTGCGATTTTTGTAACATCGATACGGGCAAACCAGATCCAATTGATCGCGAAGAACCGCGCAAGGTTGCTGAATCTGTTAAGGCTATGGGTTTGAAGTACGCAACTATTACTGGTGTAACCCGTGATGATTTAGAAGATGAAGGCGCTTGGCTATATGCCGAAACAATTCGCCAAGTTCACGAGTTAAATCCAGGGTGCGGAGTTGAAATGCTTGCCCCAGATTTCCACGCTAACTCAGATCTACTCAATCAAATTTTCGAAACAAAGCCAGAAGTTTTTGCGCACAATCTAGAGACTGTTCCTCGGATATTTAAGAGTATCCGTCCCGCATTTACGTATGAGAAATCTTTACGCGTAATAACAATGGCGCGCGATTTTGGCCTAATAACTAAATCAAATCTCATTCTGGGTCTCGGCGAAACACGTGAGGAAATTTCTCAAGCACTCGTTGACCTTCGCGGCGCTGGATGTGACCTCATCACAATTACTCAATATTTACGTCCAACCAATCGTCATCACCCTGTCGAACGTTGGGTTAAGCCAGAAGAATTTGTCGAATTAGCGACTGAAGCAAAGGAAGTTGGTTTCCTCGGCGTAATGAGTGGCCCACTTGTTCGTTCAAGTTATCGCGCGGGGCGTTTGTATAAAGAAGCTATGGCTGCAAAAACTGGTGCTCCTCGTGGCTGATTTTGTCTATCCCCCAGTTGTTGTCGTAATTAAATCATTCTGGAAATTTCTGGACCTTCGTTTTTCATTTTCAGGCGAAGAACACATCCCACAAGACGGTGGGGCAATTCTTGCGATAAATCACATTGGGTATTTGGACTTTGCAATTGTTGGAACTGCCGTTCTTCCAAAGAAACGTTATGTGCGATTTATGGCAAAGAAAGAAATTTTCAACAATAAGTTAGCTGGTCCATTGATGCGCGGAATGCATCACATCAGTGTCGATCGAGGCAATGGTTCAGCTTCATTCGTTGCAGCACTTCGTGCGTTACGCAAAGGTGAAATAGTTGGAATTTTTCCCGAAGGAACAATCTCCACAAGCTTTGAAGTTAAAGGGCTTAAGTCTGGCGCAGTCCGATTGGCAATGGCAGCTGGTGTTCCGGTAATCCCAACAATCGTGTGGGGAAGCCAACGCGTATGGACCAAAGGTGTAAAGAAGAATTTAACTAGACAGAGCGTTCCAATAACCGTTGCCTTAAGCGAGCCACTTTATTTTGCGAAAGACAGCGATGTCGAAGCTGGCGAAAAACAGCTACGTGACGTGCTTATCTCTAGCCTGCATAAGGTCCAAGAGGAGTATCCCGATAGTCATCAAGGACAGCGTTGGGCTCCCGTTCGTCTTGGTGGTACCGCCCCTGCCCCACTAAACTTATGAGCATGTTCAAGCGAAATAAGAAAAATAAAGAAGCCGCAATCAAAACTCCTCGTTTTCAAACTTTCAGAGATGCTTACTCTGTTACAAAGAACGTTAAACCGTGGATTGCATATGCCCTCATCGCTGTTTTTCTAGTTGCGTGGGCTATTGGTATCGCAATTGGATTTGCCATTGGGCATCCAATTTATTTGGGATTTGTTTCGCTTCCTGTAGCACTCCTTGCTGCGATGTTTTTCTTTACTCGACAAGCATCAACCGCTGCTTACTCATCCATTGAAGGCCAAATTGGTGCAGGCGCGTCAGTATTAATGGCGATTCGCAAAGGTTGGACAACAACTCCCGCCGTTGCTGTTGCTCGCAATCAAGACATGGTTCACCGAAGCGTGGGTAGAGCTGGAATTGTTTTGGTCGGAGAAGGATCACAAGGCGTTAAGCAGATGCTGACCGAAGAACGCCGAAAGAGTGAGCGTTTTGCTCCAGGTGTACCAATTACTGAGGTAATTGTTGGAGATTTACAAGGACAAGTTTCAATTCGTAAATTGCAAAAACACCTAGCGAAACTTCCAAAGAAACTTTCTGCCCACCAAATGCGTGAAGTACGTGCACGTTTGAAAGCAGTTGGCGGAATGTCTATGCCAATTCCAAAGGGACCGCTTCCAAAAGGTGTGCGAATTCGCTAATTCGTTAAAGCGATTTTTGTTCTACTTAAACGTTCGTGGATTCCTCGTCCATTTTCATCATAAGTTACTGCGGTAATTACAATCACCATCAGCACGCTTCGAATAAGAGCTTGAAGAATTGTTGGTCGTCCACCATCAGCAAAATTAACAATTCTCATGCGACAAACCCTGTGACCCGCAGAAGCTCCTTGAAGTGCAACAAGTAAAAAATATTGAGTGAAAAAGAGGATCAAGGCAGGAACACCCGCGTGAGAAGAGCGCTCTAAGAAAGTACCCGGCCCACTGAAAAAGACGATCGCAATCAGATAGCTAGATAACCAGTCCAGGGTGATGGCGGCAAAGCGTCTACCTAAACTCACCTCGGAATGCATGCGCCAAGCCTAGTCGGAGCCTGAAAAGCCGCAATTTACTTAACATAGATGTAACACGTGGGTTATGCCTTTTTCACGGATTACTCGTAGCCTTTGCACATGCGCCCTCGATGAAGCGGTGCGCAACGCTAGCTATAACATCAACTGGGAGAAAAATGTTTAAGAACTCTGCAGAAATTTTTGCATTTATCAAGAAGGAAGACGTCAAGCTTATTGACGTACGTTTCATTGACCTTCCTGGAATTCAACACCACTTCAACGTTCCTGTTGAATCATTCGACGAAGCAGTGTTCACAGATGGCCTCATGTTTGATGGTTCATCTATCCGTGGCTTCCAAGCAATTCACGAATCAGATATGAAGTTGCTGCCAGTACCTGGTTCGGCATTTATCGATCCGTTCCGTAAAGAAAAAACTCTTGTTATTTTGTTTAGCGTTCACAATCCAGTTGATAACTCTCCTTACAGTCGCGATCCTCGCGGTGTTGTTGGCAAAGCTGTTGAATACTTGAAATCAACAGGCATTGCAGATACTGCATTCTTTGCTCCTGAAGCAGAGTTCTATGTCTTTGATGCCGTTCGATTTAAGACTGACATGCACGAGTCTTATCACCACATCGATTCATACGAAGGCGCATGGAATACCGGCGCTGAGTACGACGCGGACGGAACACCTAACCGCGGATACCGCACTCGCATCAAAGGTGGATACTTCCCAGTGTCACCTACTGATCAGTTCGCAGATCTTCGCGACGAAATGGTTATGAATCTTGGCAAAGTTGGACTTCTAGTTGAGCGTGCTCACCACGAAGTTGGAACAGCTGGGCAGATGGAAATTAACTATCGCTTCAGTGACATTCTCAACGCAGGCGATGATGTAATGAAATTCAAATACATTATTAAGAACACTGCTTGGGAAAATGGTAAGACTGCAACATTTATGCCTAAGCCTTTATACGGTGACAATGGTTCTGGTATGCACGTGCACCAATCACTATGGAAAGATGGAAAACCATTGTTCTTTGGTGATGGTTACGGTGATTTGTCAGACATGGCTCGTTGGTACATCGGTGGCTTGTTAAAGCACGCACCGTCATTACTTGCATTCACTAACCCAACAGTTAACTCGTATCACCGCTTGGTTCCTGGTTATGAAGCACCTGTAAACCTTGTTTATTCTGCCCGTAACCGTTCTGCATGTATTCGTATTCCAATCACTGGTTCAAATCCAAAGGCTAAGCGCATCGAATTCCGTTGCCCAGATCCATCATCAAATCCATACCTTGCATTCGCTGCAATGTTGATGGCAGGACTCGATGGAATTCAAAACAAAATCGAACCACCAAAGCCAGTTGATAAGGATCTCTACGAACTAGAAGGTGCAGAAGCTGCAGCAATCCCTCAAGTTCCGGGTTCACTAGAAGCCGTACTTAACAACCTCGAAGAAGATCATGAGTTCTTACTTAAGGGTGGCGTCTTTACGAAAGATCTCATCGATACATGGATTGCGTTCAAGCGCACACAAGAAGTTGATTATGTTCGCTTGCGTCCACACCCAGCAGAGTTCGAGCTCTACTTCGATCTCTAAGAAAATCTCTTCCGCAAAGCCCCGCCGCTGATGTGGCGGGGCTTTGCTATTGTTCACAACATGAATCGCTTGGGAAATTTCTTTTCTAGATTCATTAGAACAGAGAGTTCTAGTGGAATCGCCTTAGTAGGTGCGTGTGCGATCGCATTAATTTTTGCCAATTCGCCTCTCCACGAATCTTACGAATCAATTTTCGAACCCTTTCATAAATTCATTAACGAAGGATTAATGGCAGTATTTTTCTTTCTGGTTGGTTTAGAAATTAAAAGAGAGTTCGCCGAAGGTGAATTTAAGAATCCAAAAAATGCAGCCCTGCCCGTTGTAGCAGCTATCGGAGGAATGGCTATACCGGCACTAATTTTTGCTATCTACAATTCCAACGGAAGCGCCTCACATGCGTGGGCAATTGCAATGCCTACCGACATAGCTCTTGCTCTCGGAGCTTTAGCACTGCTCGGATCACGTATCGATTCTTCATTGAAAATATTTTTGTTAACTCTGGCAATCGCTGATGATCTCTTTTCGATCATAATCTTAGGTATTTTCTACTCTTCTGGAATCAGTGCAATCAAAATAGCTTCAACTATTGGCGCCGTTTTACTTGCACTTGCCATACCTAGTGGAAAGAAAATTTCAACCACGCAATTGATCAACTGGCTTCATCCCTACAGCGCATTCGTAATCATTCCACTATTCGCCCTGGCCAACATTGGAGTGCGCATCGATTTTTCAACACTTGGTCAGACAATTTCATCTCCCATTGCATCAGGATTGATTGTCGGTCGTGTTCTTGGAAAAATTGTCGGCATAACACTTTTTGCATGGTTAGCGATTCAATTAAAAATAGCGAACAAGCCCCATAGTTTGAGCTTTAAGGAAATAGCGGGCGCAGGTGCTCTTGCTGGCATGGGCCTAACGGTTTCTCTCTTTATTGCCGATCTCGCTTTAACCTCAGCAATAGATTTAGCTCAAGTAAAAGTTGGATTGATTTTTGCAGCGCTAATATCCGCGATAATAGGTATTTCAATTCTTAGGAAATTCTCCATTCGAAACGATTAGATTTCTTGATTTCGAATTTGTTTCTTTCCAAATATAAAACGACCACTGGCGCCAATGACAAGTGCCAAAATTACACCTACGTTGGAATATGCCCACGCTCCATCTTTGCCGCCTATCAGCCCAAGAAAATATCCTTGCCAATTCAACCAAGAAGCAAAGGTATTGGTTACAAATCCCCAGCCGATAACTGTGGCCACACCAACACAAGCAATTGAACTCCAATTAATCGAGCCATAAATTCCTTCGGCAACGAATAAATCTTTCTCGCTATAACTCTTCTTTCGCAGCAGAACATCGGTTACGAAAATGGCGCTCCAGGCAGCAACAGGAACGCCGAGAGTTAAGAGAAATCCCTGGAACGGAATGAAGAAATTATCTGCAATCCAAACGATATAAATAGTGCCAAGAAGCATTAACCCACCGTCAAATACTGCAGCAACGTGACGCTTAACTGGTACTCCCAAGCTAACAAGAGTGAGCCCTGAGGAATATAGATCCAGAATGGCTCCCCCAACTAAACCTAGAATCGCCACCAGAGAAAAAATGATTAGGTACCAGGTAGGTAGAAGTGTTGTTAATGCACCAATCGGATCCATCGCAATGGCTTCAGATAATTTCTGATCACTTGCTGATAGTGCAGCACCATAAATAACCAAAACAATTGGCACAACGGAAGCGCCCAAAACAGTCCATCCAACAACAGAAGAACTCTTGACTGTGCGTGGCAAGTACCTTGAGTAATCCGCGGCAGCGTTAACCCAACCCAAACCAATCCCGGTAATACCAAAGATCAATGAGCCAATAAATCCTTGAATCGAACCCGAAGGTTTATCCAAAACAACACTCCAATTAACAGCATCCATAGTTAATGCAATGTATCCAAGAGTGAGTAAAACTGTGGTTAAAGTTAAATACTTTTGTAATTTCATGATTACTGAAAAACCGAGAACTCCACCAATTAACGTCAGAGAAACGGCGATAACGAATCCAATAATCATCGCCAGATTTCGATCAATGTGACCAACTCTTTCAAAAACTGTTCCTGTTGCTAAAGTCGCTAAAGAAACCAACACCGTTTCCCAGCCAACAAAGAGAAGATAGGAAAGAAAACCAGGTAGTGCGTTTCCTTTAACTCCAAATGCAGCTCGCGAGAGAACCATCGTTGTTGCGTTAGATTTTTTTCCAGCCAAAGAGCTAAAGCCAACGAGTAAAAAGGAGAGCACTGTTCCGATAATTGCTGCCAGTGTTGCTTGCCAAAATGATATTCCAAATCCCAAAAAGAAAGAACCGTATGAAAGTGCGAGTAAAGAAACATTTGCACCACACCAAGGCCAGAATAAATCGCGGGCTCTTCCGCGTCGTTCATTTTCTGCAATCAGGTTTGTAGAATTTAATTCATATACAGGCATTTAAATCCTCTAGTCGGTTTAATCAAGGAAGAAATCGAGTAAGAAATCCTTCGTTCCTGGTGTGACTGAATATTTCTCAAGATCGGTGATTCCTTCACTCGCAAGAACCATGTCATCGACAAAGAAATTTCCGGTGCAATCTTTTGCATCTCGGTTAAAGATGATGTGTGCGGCATCGGCCAAAATCTGTGGAGTGCGACCGGCTGATGCATCAATGCCTGGAATCATCTGAAGCGCTGCTGTATCAATGACGGTGCGAGGCCATAGTGCGTTTACAGCTATACCGTCTCGCTTGAACTCTTCAGCCATTCCCAAAACACACATACTCATTCCGTACTTTGCCATCGTGTAAGCAACGTGATTTTTGAACCACACTGCCTTCATGGAAAGAGGTGGGGAAAGGTTAAGAATGTGTGGGTTTCTTCCTTCTTCGGCGGATTTGCGTAAGTGAGGAAGCGCCGCTTGTGAAGTTAAAAATGTACCGCGGACATTGACATCAAACATAAGGTCAAAGCGCTTTGCGGGAGTCTGATCTGTGCGCGTTAGATTTATTGCACTTGCATTGTTAACCAAAATATCGATTCCGCCAAAAGTTTCGGCGGTCTTTGTAATTGCTGCTTCGATTTGAGCTTCATCTCGAATGTCACATTGAATTGGTAGAGCAGATCCACCCGCGGCTTCAATTTCTTTGGCTGCAGAAAAAATCGTTCCGGGTAATTTTGGATTAGCCTCGGCAGTCTTGGCAGCAATAGCAATCAGTGCGCCATCTTGTGCTGCGCGCAGTGCAATGGCTAAACCAATGCCACGTGAACCGCCAGTAATAAATATTCGCTTACCTGCAAGTGACATTATTTACCCTTCTTTGACATGAACTTCATGAATGCTTCCATAGCTTCTTCTGATTGAAGCGCCATCGAAAATAGTTCGAACTCTGCTCGCATTACAGCGGCAACCGCGTCATGAGATCCACTTTTGAGTAACGCTTTTGTATTAATGATTGCTTGCGGAGGTTGTTCGGCAATCTGCTTAGCAATCTGCATTGCTGCCCCTAGCGGATCCTTTTGGATCTGAGCGACCAATCCCATTTCCTTCGCAGATTCGGCACTAAATGATTCACCGGTCATAAATATCTGCGCTGCTCTTTGATATCCCACAAGTCGAGGAAAGAGATAACTCGATCCCGCTTCAGGCACTAACCCAAGAGAAGTAAATGGCATTGAAAATTTCGCGGAATCGGATGCAATGACAACATCACAGTGCAACAACATCGTTGTTCCGACGCCAACAGCATTGCCGTTAACGGCAGCAAGTAGTGGCTTTGGAAAATTTAAAAGAGAACCTAAAAACCTTGCAACATCAGAATCGCTATCGGTTGGCGGGTTGGCCATAAAGTCACCGATGTCATTTCCGGCAGTGAAGTGATCGCCTTCGCTGGTGATGATGACGGCACGGACTCCAAAATCTCCTGCCGCTTCATTGAGCGCGTGAGCCAAGCCTGCATACATGTCACGAGTCAAAGCGTTCATTTTTGCCGGACGATTAAAGCTGATAGTCAGAATTTGATCTGCTGTTGTGGTCAATATTTCACTCATCCGCGCATCTTACTTGTAGCCCTAGCCACTTGCGAAGGTAGACAATAGGGACACACATGCACCATCGGAGAGAGGGCTCACATGTCAACAGATATCACCATTGCAAGTCGAGAACTCAGTCCTTTTGAGCAATTAGTGCTCGGCTTGCTCTGCGAAGGAAAAACTAATTCAGCGATTGCAGCTGAAACTTCACATACGGAAAAAGTTATTGAAAACACGGTCTCACGTGCTGCCAAAGCGTTCAACATAAAATCTGATGGCGATACCAATACACGTGTACTACTTGCGCTAGCTTTTCGCACGCATTACGGCGATAAAGCTTTTGAAAAATTAGGAGTTGAGTGCCAGCACTTTGAAATGGGAGCAGATGGCAGATCGTTGTGCCATCGTCATGATTAACTCGTAACTCACATCACAAGTGCCTGAGTGCCAGCACTTGCTCTTTTTAACTTTCAACAATCTCTTTAGGTCTTTAATTGCCATGTAGTTAAAAACAATAACTACATAACAATTAAACATAGGAGAGAACAAAAATGAGACGTAAGACATTTGACAAGATTGTAACTTTCGTAGGATTTGGACTTTCAGTATTTCTACTTGTGCTAGCTGGTCTTCTAAACTGGGGTGCAACATTTGCTCAAGACTCTGTAAAGAGCCAGCTAGAAAATCAAAATATTTCATTTCCTGCAGCAGAAGCCATGCCACCTGCAACTAAGGATCAACTCGCTAAGTGGGCTGAAATGCAAGTAACTACTGGCGAGATGGCTCGCGATTATGCAGACCTTTACATTTGGGAACATATGAAGGGCGCAGCAAAAGCTGGAGTTGGAAAAGAAGCTACATATTCAGAAGTTTCTGGAATGTACATGGGAGCCGCTAAAGGTGGAAAAGCCAGCCCAGAAGAAATTGGCAAACTTGGCGAACTCCGTCAAACATTGTTTATGGGTAACACTTTGCGTGGACTTCTACTAGAAGCATATGCATTTGGAACTCTTGGAAACATTGCAGCGATTGCTGCTCTTGCTTCACTTGTTGGAGGCATCTTGCTTCTTCTTCTATCTATCGCGGGAATAGTACATATTCGTCGCACTCCTGAAGAGGCGACGATTTAACCCTCAACTCTCCGTGAGGGAAGTAAAAACCCCCCTGACTTTTGTCAGGGGGGTTTTTCTATTACCGAGAGTTTTTTATTATTTAGCGATCAATCTTTCCTGAAATAAAATCTTCAGTCTTATCGTGCGCTTGCTCATCTGTGTATTGAGTTGGCGGGGTCTTCATGAAATAGCTCGATGGTGAGAGCAGCGCTCCACCAATCTTGCGATCAAGACCGATCTTGGCGCAGCGAAGCGCATCGATAATCACACCTGCTGAGTTTGGAGAATCCCAAACTTCTAGCTTGTACTCAAGATTTAGTGGGACATCTCCGAAAGCGCGACCTTCGAGGCGAACGTAGGCCCACTTGCGATCATCAAGCCATGGAATGTAATCAGAAGGTCCGATGTGAACATTCTTTTCACCAAGGTCGTGATGTAACTGTGAAGTCACGGAGTTTGTCTTTGAGATTTTCTTTGATTCAAGACGGTCACGCTCGAGCATGTTCTTGAAGTCCATATTTCCACCAACGTTTAATTGGTAGGTGCGATCTAGGTGAACACCGCGATCTTGGAACAACTTAGCCATTATTCGGTGAGTAATTGTCGCACCAACTTGGCTCTTAATGTCATCGCCAACAATTGGCAATCCTGCATCTGCAAACTTCTTTTCCCATACTGGGTCAGATGCAATAAAGACTGGAAGTGCATTTACGAATGCGCATCCCGCATCAATTGCACACTGCGCGTAGAACTTTGCTGCAACTTCTGAACCCACAGGTAAGTAGCAAATTAGAACATCTACTTGCTCTTCCTTGAGAACTGCAACAACGTCTACGGGTGCAGCTGGAGATTCTTCGATAGTTTCGCGGTAATAACGACCTAAGCCGTCATGAGTTACTCCGCGTAGAACTTCAACGCCTGTCTTATCGACGTTAGCGAATTTGATTGTGTTGTTTTCGCTGGCCCAAATGGCATCTGCCATGTCGAGGCCAACTTTTTTCTTATCTACATCGAAAGCTGCAACGAACTTCACATTACTAATGTGGTAACCGCCCACAACAGCGTGCATAAGTCCTGGAATCTCTTGGTCGCGGGCAGCATCCTTGTAATAGGTCACGCCTTGAACTAGAGAGTTAGCGCAGTTTCCAACGCCAACGATTGCAACTCGGATATCGCCTTTACCGGTTGTTATTTTCACTCTATTTCCTCTCGGTTTTGATCATGTCTTCCAGCCAGTCGATTTCTCGCTGTGCTGATTCCAAAGAGTGACGACGCCACTCTTCGAGATACTTATCGATTCCCACCGGAGATTTTTCGAGTTCTCCACGCAGAATCTCTGCCTTCTCTTTCAACCGACGATGTCGGCCTTCCAAAATTCGGACGCGATTCTTAGTCGAAGTTGGACCAAAGAATGCGAAGCGAATTTCAAAACCTTCGTCTTCCCATGTATCAGGACTTACAGTCTCTGCCAAAGTTTCAAAACGAACTTTTCCTTTAGTTGTAATGTCATAAACAATTCGCGAGCGCCGAGTGGTATCTGCAACAGATGCGTCAATAAGTCCGGCTTCCATCATTCTGCGCAATTGCGGATATAGAACTGAAAATGAGAGGGCGCGAAATGGTCCGAAAATTGCAGACATTCTCTTTCGCAACTCATATCCATGAAGAGGGCTCTGGGACAAAAGGCCGAGGAGTGCGAATTCAAGTGATTCACTGCGAGAGCGCATAGGACCTTCGTCTCCCCTCTCTTTTTTGTGCGAGCTGATGAACTATCGGAACATATATCGATTCGATATAACGATGCGATAGTTAACCCGATACTGCCCCGCAATGCCAACTCGCCTCGCGGTGGGCCGCAATTTCGGCGTGGCGTACCCCCTCGTAGCCCTTCTGAGCGTCTTACCCTTGTGAACGGCCTTCCCCGCCTCTTTAGGGCATCTATCTCGCCCGATTATGGAAGGAAGAATATGTCTCTGCTCTCATGGAAACTTCACGGCAACGGAAAGAACATTGCCCACGGAGATGTCGTATCCACAGATGAGCGCCTCACATGGCCACGCACAATCGGCGTTGGTGTGCAGCACATTGCTGCCATGTTTGGTGCAACTTTCCTCGTCCCAATCATTACTGGCTTTCCACCAACAACAACTCTGTTCTTCTCTGGAGTTGGAACGCTGCTATTTCTAGCCATTACACAGAATAAAGTTCCTAGCTATCTAGGTTCATCATTCGCATTCTTGGCACCAATCGCTGCTGCCCAAACTGGTGGTGGCATGAGCGCTGCTCTCGGTGGCGTTGTTGTAACAGGTTTGATCCTTGCTGCAGTCGGTCTGATTGTTCGACAAGCAGGTATCGGCTGGATCAACTGGCTCTTGCCTCCTGTTGTAACAGGAACAATCGTTATGGTGATCGGACTTAACCTTGCAGGTGCTGCAAAAAATAACTTCGTTGCGGGTCCTGCTGTGGCAATCCTGACTCTTGCTTCCATTGGAGTCGTCTCAGCGCTTTCCCGCGGATTCCTTAATCGCATCAGCATTTTTGTTGGTTTGGTTATTGGATATGTCGCAGCACTCATTATGGGAGATGTAAAGACTGATGGAATTAGCTCTGCTGCATGGGTAGCAATGCCATCCTTCACATCACCAACATTTGATTCAAAGGCAATCATTCTCTTCTTGCCAGTTGTGCTTGTTCTCATCGCAGAAAACGTAGGACACGTTAAGGCTGTTTCTGCAATGACAGGTAAAAACCTTGATGATCAAATGGGTAATGCACTCATGGCAGATGGACTTGCAACAACACTTGCGGGTGCAGGTGGAGGTTCGGGTACAACTACATACGCAGAAAACATCGGCGTAATGGCTGCTACTCGCGTCTACTCAACTGCTGCATATTGGATCGCAGGAGTTGGAGCAATCCTTCTCTCCCTCTCACCAAAATTTGGCGCAGTACTTAGCGCAACACCTGTTGGCGCACTCGGTGGCGTTGGCGTTGCACTCTTCGGAATGATCGGTGTTCTTGGTGCTCGAATCTGGATTGATAGCCGCGTTGATTTCGCAAACTCAACAAATCTATTGATTGCAGCATCTGCTCTCATCATCGGTATCGCAGACATCTCTTGGACAAGAGGTGACTACACATTTAACGGAATCATCAACGCAACTTTGGTTGCAGTTGTTGGTCACCGTGTGTTGACTGCACTTTCTAACTCACGCAAGTAAGTAAGATAAAGCTATGGTGATTCCATCGCGGCTACCTGAATACATCGTGGCCGCGATGGTTATCATCTTGGCGCCAGGACCAAGTGTTTTATTCGTTATTGCCCGTGCAATTGCATGGGGACGCAAGACCGCAGTATTTACAGTCGCAGGAAATGTCACCGGAGCATTCGCGCTATCAACACTTGTAGCAATCGGGCTCGGTCCAATTCTTCAAAGATCAGATCTTGCATACGCCGCAATTCAATGGGGTGGCGGTCTGTATCTAATGTATCTAGGCATTGATGCCATCCGACATAGAAAAATTCATGCCGAGGACATGCGCAATCAAGGAGATATCGCTCCAGGTGTTGCGCGTTCTATGCGCGATGGATTTTGGGTAGGAGCACTCAACCCCAAAGGATTAGTTTTTTATGCAGCTATATTGCCGCAATTTGTTGATCGCGAAAAAGGCAGCGTTGCACTTCAATTGATTTTCCTTGGAGCAATTTTTTCAATTCTTGCATTTATTTCAGATGGCTCTTGGGGATTACTGGCCGGAACTGCTCGACAATGGTTAGCAACCGACCCAAAAAGATTGGAAAAACTACGCGCAACAGGTGGAACCGTGATGATTATTCTTGGAATCTCAGTTTTAATCTCCGCAATTGTCAGTGCTTAGCGAGAAGATATCTACATGAAAAAACCTGCTGCGCCTGCGACCGAATTTATTTCCCCTTCTGATCTCACTTTTGGTTTATCTACTTGCAAACGATGTCTGTGGATCAAATACTGGTTCAAGGTAACAATGCCGGGAGCTTTTCCGTTGGTCGGCACATTGGCCGATTTACAAGAAAAACACTTTCGCGGAGCATCAATGCAGGATCTCGACCCTTCGCTTCGACCAGGAAAAGTCACGCAATGGGGTGGATGGGTTAAGAGCAAGCCAATGAAAATTAATGGTTTTGAAACGAGATGGCACATACGTGGTAAATATGACTTAGTTGCCTCAAATGAAGATGGCACTGTGGCGCTAATAGATTGCAAAGTGTCAGATAGTTCGCGCGATAATGGTGAGTTCTATGCGCCGCAATTGGAGGCATACGCACATTCACTTGAAAATCCATTGCAAGGTAACGCTGTAAGCGTTGCGACCATGGGATTACTTGTGTGGAATCCAAATGCCGCTTTCGATATCAAAGAGAAGCAAGGATTCTTTGCTGCTCAACATTATTTACCTGTCGAGCGCGATGAAACTCAGTTCATGGCGTTGATTGAAGATTTGATTAATGTCTTAGAGGGCGATTTTCCCGATGCCGGACCAAAGTGTCCAACTTGTAACTATCTTGTTCAGCGAGCTGAATTAGAGAATTAATCCTCGGATTCATCCTTTAATTCATCTTTTCTGCGACTTGCGTAAATATCAACATACTCTTGACCGGACATCTCTTGAATTTTTTTCATAATTTGATCAGTGACATCACGCAAGTACAGCAAGTCAGATGAATCGCCTTCGAAAAACATCGGTTCGCCAAATACCATTTTAACTCGCATAATTTTTGGAATAACTTTTCCAGTCGGTTGAATTTTTTCTGTATTAAACATCGCTACAGGTATTACTGGAGCTCCAGATTCTATTGCGATACGAGCAATTCCGGTTCGACCTTTATACAAGCGTCCATCGGGTGAACGAGTTCCTTCCGGATAAATTCCTAAACATTCGTTCTCTGCTAAAACTTGCAAGCCTGTAATGAGCGCAGCCTCACTGCGACGCCCTCCTGAGCGATCAACTGGTACTTGACCGAGAGCGATGAATGTTAATTTCTTGAGTAAACCCTTAGGTCCAGGAGAAGTGAAGTACTCAGATTTGGCCAAGAAAGTAACTTTGCGTGGAACAACAAGTGGCATAAAAATTGAATCGCTAAAAGATAAATGGTTGCTGGCGATAATCACAGGTCCAGTGGCCGGAACATTTCGAAGTCCTTTTACTTTTGGACGAAATGCCAGCATTAAAAATGGCGTTAGAAATGCTCGGAGTACACCGTATGGAAGATTATTTACATTCATCCTGACTGCACTCCTCCTTACGTCCAATTAGAAATCCACTCGAAACTTCTGCTCCTAATTTAGTGGATACCAGCCACTGTGCCACTATTTGAGCGTGAGCGATACCCCGGTACCAAAGGATCCGAGCGATGATGAGATGGACCTCATTAATTCGGAGTTTGAATCTATGGTTGCGGGTTTATCACTCGATCAATCCACACCAAATACTTATTTAGATGATTTGGAAAAAGCTTCTGCTCACGATGAAAATCATTTCGAAGAACCAAATCCATCGTGGCCTGGAATCAGAAACTTTTTCATTAGTGCTCGAATAGCTATCAAACGGTGGCTGCGACATGAAAACAATCGAGAAGATGGGGTTGAACTGTAATGAGTCAAGAATTTAAATGGGGAATTCTCGGTACTGGTGGAATTGCTCGAGCATTTGCACGCGACTTATCTTTTCTTAACAATCACATCGTTGCAGCTGTTGGTTCGAGAACAAAAGAAGGTGCAGAGGAATTCTCTATGGAATTCCCCGGATGCACAGCACACGGCAGTTACGAAGAACTAGTAACAGATCCAAATATTGATGCAATTTATGTTGCAACTCCGCATCCGATGCACGTCACGCATACCGTTTTAGCTCTTAATGCAGGTAAGCCAGTTTTGTGTGAAAAACCATTTTCTATAAACGCCGCGGAATCTCGCAAGATGATTGAAGCCTCCATCGAAAATAACGTTGCACTATTAGAAGCGATGTGGATGCGTTTCTTGCCACACATCTTTACTGTTCGAAAAATTCTAGCTAGCGGAATCCTTGGCGAAATTATTAGCGTTACTGCAGACCATGGGCAACGTTTAGCTGATCAAGGAATCCCTAGATTAATCGAGCCATCTTTAGCTGGTGGCGCACTCTTAGATCTTGGAATTTATCCCGTTTCCTTTGCGCATATGGTTCTTGGAGTTCCTGAAAGCATTCAGGCAGAAGCAGTAATGACTGAAAAAGGTGTTGACGCCTCTACATCAATGCTCTTTACATACAAGTCTGGTGCGCAAGCAATTCTTACTACGACCATGATTGCTCAAACTCCGTGCCGCGCTGTGATCTCTGGGCTTAATGGTTGGTTAGAAATTGATCGCACTTTTTACAATCCTGCAGGTATGCGTGTTCATTTATATGACGGTACGACCACCGAATATCCAAGTGACTATCAAGGTCACGGATTACGGGAACAAGCGATTGAATTTGAAAAAATCGTGCGAAGTGGAAGATATGAATCAGAGCACTTAACTCACAAGCACACTTTAGAAATTATGGAGTTAATGGATGAGATCAGAAACAAAATTGGGTTGAAGTACCCTCACGAATAAAAAATGACTAACGTCTAGCTAAATCAGATACGCCAATTAATCCCGCTTGATTACCTAGGGCCGCGGATATAATTTCTGGGTAAGGATGTTTGCCTGCAAAAGGCATGTAACGCGCCACTGCTTCACGAGTTGGCTTGAGCAAAATATCTCCAGCATCGATTACTCCCCCGCCAATAATTACGCAGCGAGGATCGAGAATTACACTTAATGAGGCGATGCCTGCACCTAGCCATTGGGCAGTCGTATTAAAAGCGGCAAGGGCAACGGGATCACCTTCGCGCGCTGCATCTGTAACTGCGGTACCAGTTAATCCATTAACGCTTCCATCACCACGAGCCAATAAATTTCGCGCGAGTTCAGGACTAGCCGCGATTGCTTCACGCGCATGGCGCAGCAATGCATTACCGGAGGCGTACTGTTCGAAGCATCCGCGTGCACCGCAACCACATAAGTGGCCTTCAGGTACAACTCGCAAGTGACCAAACTCGGCAGCGACGCCAAATGCACCTCGGTGCAAATCGCCATTTACAACTAAACCGCCACCAATTCCAGTTCCAATTGTAAGAAGCATGACGTGATCATGATTTTTTCCTGCTCCAAATTTTGCTTCTCCCCATGCAGCAGCATTCGCATCATTTTCAATGATTACAGGAAGGCCGATTAAATCGTGCAACTCTTTATCAAGATTAACGCCATTCCAATCAGCAATATTTGGAGCAGCTAACATAGTTTTTCTATCTGAAGATACAAAACCAGCAGCAGATAACCCAACTGCTTGAATTGAATGATCGGCGATTAATTCTTTAGCTAAATCTGCAATTCTCTGAGTGAGTTTGCGCCCACCTTCGCGTGGAGTTTCACTTCGAATGTGCTTAAGTACTTTTCCTTCAGCGTCTACTACTCCGCCTAATAGTTTGGTGCCACCAACATCAATTCCAATTGTGAGTGACATAGGCGAGGGTTAAATTTTTTAGTTTTCAGCGTGTTCTTTGAGTTGAGCAAGTGCTTGATCAATCGTCGCTTTTTCAGCCTTGGTACGCATCATCGCTGGAATCGGCATGGATACTTCAACTCCAAGTTCGTACGTCACAGAAGTTGTATCGGCATCGATAGCCTTAGTTATGTAAGCACCATTCATGGCGGTGAGAAGATCTGCATCTTCTAAGGAAAATTCAAGACGATCTGGTGCGGCGCTCCAGTCGTAATTTAAAAGCACGCGATCCTTCATCATTCCTGCATCAATGGAAACCTTGACACTGGTCGCACGCCCTTGATCATCTGTGGCTTTTACTTCGGCGCTCTTAATCGCTGTCGACCAGGTGGGATAGGACCCAAGATCGAAGAGAATGGCTCGGACCGCATCAATTGGTGCGTCAATCGTGATTGTTGAAGTGCTCAATTCGCTCATGGGCACAGGCTACCGTTAAGTAAGGCCTCTTCCACAAAATAACCCGAGCGCGCTAGCGTTAGGCGCATGAACGAGATCTCAATCCCGGCCATCGTGCCAAATGCCAGCGCTGGAAACCTTACAAACCTTGTATCCGAACGTGCATGGTTTGAACCTGAACGCATCATGCTCTCTCGTCCCCTTGGAGATGGTTGGCAAAGCGTTACAGCGAAAGAGTTTGAAGCTGAAGTTCGCGCAACTGCTAAAGGTTTAGTAGCTGCAGGCATAAATATTGGTGATCGCATAGCAATCATGTCTCGCACTCGCTATGAGTGGACAATTTTAGATTTTGCTATTTGGTATGCAGGTGGATGTGTTGTTCCAATCTATGACACTTCTTCTGCTGAGCAAATTGATTGGATTCTTAATGACTCAGGATCTGTTGCAATAATTGTTGAAACTCCTGCACTTCGTGATTTAGTCAAAACTGTTCAACCAGCTCACACAAAACGCGTGTGGACAATGACCGAAAATGTTCTTGCGACTCTTGAGTACGACGGCAAATCGGTAAGTGATGAAGAGATTGAAAAGCGTAGAAATGCTCTACTGCCAGAAACTCTTGCAACTTTGATTTATACATCAGGAACAACTGGTAAACCAAAGGGCGTGCAACTCACGCACGCAAATTTCTTGTCTGAGTGTGGAAACGTGGTTCAAGCAGCTAATGATCTTTTTCTAAAGCCTGGTGGCTCAACGCTGTTGTTCTTACCAGTTGCACACGTATTCGGACGTATGGTTCAAATTGGATCTGTTGCTGCAGGCTTACATCTTGCACATTGCAGCGACCCTGTCGGCCGCTTGCCATTTGATCTTGCATCATTTAAACCAACATTCGTACTTGCAGTTCCTCGCATCTTTGAAAAGGTATACAACGGAGCTGAAGCAAAAGCTGACGCAGCTGGTAAAGGAAAAATCTTTAGAAAAGCTGCAGACGTCGCAATTGCCTACAGCCAAGGCATCGAGAGTGGAAAGATTTCTACTTCACTTCGCCTCAAGCATGGTTTGTTTGACAAGCTTGTTTACTCAAAGATTCGCACTGGCTTAGGCGGCCGCGTAGAAGCTGCTATTTCCGGTGGAGCTCCACTTGGTGAACGACTTGGGCACTTTTATCGTGGCGCAGGTATAACAATTCTTGAAGGTTATGGCCTTACAGAAACAACTGCTGGCGCAACACTTAATCTGACAAAAAATATCAAGGTGGGCTCTGTTGGGCGACCAATCCCAGGTACAACAATTAAAATCGCTGACGATGGCGAAGTTCTCATTAAGGGACCAATTGTCATGCAGGGATATTGGAAGAATGAAGCAGCTAATTCCGAAGTATTTTCTGGAGAACGTTGGTTTCACTCCGGCGACCTTGGCAAACTAGATGATGAAGGTTTCCTTTACATCGTTGGTCGCAAGAAAGAATTGATCGTTACTGCAGGTGGAAAAAATGTCGCACCTGCCGTCCTCGAAGACAGATTGCGTGCTCACCCATTAATTAGTCAGTGCATGGTCGTCGGAGACAATCAACCATTTATCGCATCGTTAATCACGATTGATCAAGACGCGCTAAAAACCTGGGTAACGGCTAATAAAAAAGATGGCGCATCTCTTGCAGATCTGGCTAATGACCCAGATCTCATATCTGTCATACAAACAGCAGTTGATGAAGCAAACAAGGCTGTGAGCAAAGCGGAATCCATCCGTAAATTCACAATTTTGCCTACAGACTTCACAATCGCAGGCGGACAATTGACAGCCAAGCTCTCGTTAAAGCGACACGTGATTGGAAAAGAATTCGCAGCAGAAATCGCTGCACTCTTTGAAAAGTAGTTGACGCAACCCGAGCGAATTCGAATCGCTCAAGAGTTACATGACGGAATAGCGCAAGATCTAGTCGCGCTTTCATACTCACTTGATCTCTTGCTGGCTGAAGCTGAAACACCTGCAAGAACAAGAATTGAACTTCGAAATATTCTTTTCTCTGTCACGACAATGATTGAAAAAGTACGCACCGAAATATTTAATCTGCGCATAAACAGCACTGAAACTTTTGAGGGCTCTCTTCGCGCTCTTCTGGCTGAACTAGGTAGCTCAATTAAATTAAATCTCGCGATTGAAGAGTGCGGTTTTTCAGAAAATGTTGAGAGTGAAATTCTCGCAATATCTAGAGAGCTTCTGCGTAATTCAATCAAGCACTCTGGGGCTAGCGTTATAGAAATTACGATTGAAAATAGTCAGAATGGAAAGAGGTATTCATACAAAGATAATGGAATCGGAATGGACCCTCTCAAATCTTCGGGTTTTGGAACTCGCGGAATTCAAGAGCGCTGTTCATCGATCGAAAGTGAGCTCACAATGCAAAGCAATAGCCATGGAACTCAGTATTACATTTCAATCCCGTCATGAAAGAACAACTCTCAGTGCTTGTCATCGATGATCACGAAAGTGTTCGGGCGGGTATAAAGGTTGCTCTCTCTCGCGCTGGTCATGTCTGTATCGGCGAAGCTAGCAGTGTTTCTGAAGCACGAGCACAAATTGCACATACAAATCCCCAAGTACTAGTAGTCGATCTTTCCCTGCCCGATGGAAATGGTTTAGAAATAGTAAGTTGGGCTCGCTCAATTTCTAAGCAAATCGGAATTGTTGTACTCACGTTAAATCCCGCTCAAGATTTTCTTCTGACAGTTATGAAGGCTGGCGCAAGTGCATTTGTTGAAAAAAGCGCTCCCCTTGCAGAACTAATTTCAGCAGTAGAACACTCTCACGTAGCCCCATTGTCCTTCAGTGCTCAAGGAATTTCGCGCGTGATCAAGAAAGATCACGAAGCAAATGCACTCACACACCGTGAAATGCAGGTGCTCTTAAAACTTTCAGATGGTTTGAGCGCAAATGACATCGGAGTTGAACTCTTCATTACTCAAGCTACTGTAAAGACTCATTTAGCTTCTATTTACAGAAAATTGGATTCAAAAAACAGAATTCAAGCAATAATCGCTGCTAAGAAAATAGGTTTATTAATCAACCAGTAAGGCGTTAAATTCCGTGGACCAAATATCCCAGCGCCATGTATCCACGATCCAATTTCGTCCTGCTGCGCCCATATGCGAAGCGCGTTGTGCATCACTACAAATCTCAATAACTGCATCTGCAATTTGTGCAACGTTTGTTCCGTCAACACACAGACCGGTGATGCCCTCTCGAACCGCATCTGGTGCTCCCCCAGAATTACCAGCGACCACTGGAATTCCACAAGCGCTGGCTTCTAGATAAACAATTCCTAATCCTTCAACTTCTAATCCAAAAAAACGCGATCTCGAAGGCATTGCAAAAAGATCGGCTGCAGATAAGTATGTTGGAAGTTTGTCATACAAAACTCTTCCGACAAAAGTCACTTCATCCGTGAGTGAAAGCTTGGAAACGAGCTTTTCTAAATACTCTCTGTACGGTCCTTCACCAACTATCAGTAGATGAGCGTTTGGAATTTTTTCTAATATTGCGGGCATTGCCTCAATTAATTTGTCCTGCCCTTTTCTATGTACAAGGCGACCGACGGAAATAATTATTTTCTTATCCTGCAGGCCTAGTTCGATACGTTTTTGAAATCCATCGGCTCGGGGGATGAAGTGCGATGTATCAATTCCTGGGGCAATTCGAACTAGCTTTTTTCTGCTCTTCTCCAAAAGGGCTTTAGAGATTGCTTGTCGAGTAAATTCTCCTAGATACGTCAAATAATCAACGTTCTTGCCGATGCGCTTTATAGCCAACTTAAATGGAAATATTTTTGCCCACCACACTTCATGACCATGCGTGAGGGCAACTATTTTTTTAACTCCGATTTTTCGCAGAGATTTACTCATGAAAGCAAGTGGCGCTGCGGCACCGAAGATAACTATGTCTATTTTGTTCTCGATCACAATTTTTTTTACGGAACGAGTTACGCGCCAGGACGGAAGTAATATCTTGCTTTGATCGCGAATTACCTGAACGCCGAATTTATCCAGCCAATTCTGGTCATACGCTGAAGTTTGATCTTGGCTGGATGTAAAAACAATTACATGATGGCCGGTAATTCTCTCCAATAATCCAATAACAAAAGTTTCGATCCCGCCTGTGCGTGGTCCAAAATCATTTGTTACAAGGAGAATTTGTTTATAAACGTTTTCCACCTCTAAATTTCTTACGACCCATATCCATGGTTGCCACTTTCACTCGCGATCCCGAACGAGGAGCGTGAACCATTTTGTTTCCGCCGAGATAGATTCCCACGTGAGAAATTGGTGAACCAAAGAAGACTAAATCACCAGGCTTCAGGTTTGATCTTGTTATGAGTTTTCCATAACGAAATTGCGCCGCTGAGGAGTGAGGAAGTGAAACACCTGCTGCTTGGAATGCTCGCATTGTTAATCCTGAGCAATCCCAGGTTGTTAACCCATCGGCACCAAAGACATAACGATCACCAATTTGTTTGAGCGCGTACTTCAAAGCAACACCTGCTCGGCCTGAAACTCCGCTGGCGCTCTTAGCTGCTTCCAAAGATGACGCTTGATCCGCATTTTCCTGCTCTTCTGCCAAGCGAGCTAATCGCTCTCTATCTTCTTTCTTTAACTGAGCCAAAAGCTTTTCAGCTTCTTCTAATTTTGATTGCGCTAGGCGAGCTTGTGCCTGATATTTCTTCTGAGCTGCGGCAATTAATGCCACCTTGTCAGCAACTGTCAAAGTTGTTGCGTTAAGTCTCTGTTCAGCTGCTTCAAATTTGTTTAGTTGAATAGATTTACGACGAGTGAGCGCATCTAACGAGCCGGCAGCAGATAAGTACAACGTTGGATCTGAAGAGAAGAGCAATTCAAGACTCTGGCTTAAGCCGCCATTTTTATATTGATCAATTGCTATCGCGCCTAAAGATTTGGAGAGTTGAGAAACGTTTTGTCCTTGAACGGCGGCCTTTTGCTTAATTCCCGTAAGTGTCCTGGTTAAAGAAGCTAATTTAACTTTGGCCTCTTGCGCACCTTCTGCTGCTGCAGTTGCATCTTCTTCTAATTGGCGCACCTTGGCTTGGACTTCTGCCAAAGTAGGCGCAGCGTGTGCCTCTGGTGACATAAGTAAGGTAGAAATCAGTGCACTTGAAAGTACAAGTGTGATTCCAGCGCGCTTGCTCATGAAATGCATGGTTATGAGGTTAACCTGTCATAAGTACACGCCTCAACCTCAGACGCGCATCCGAGCCTGAGAAAATCAGCAGAATGAGGGAAATTCCAGGGTGATTATCCCGTTTGCACCTGATTGCCCAGCGCTTGGAATTTGAGCTCTTTACTGATTTCTCGTGAAGCAAGCAGCGTGATGGCTGAATGCATTTGTGGAGATATTTCAGATTTTTCGGGTGCACCTATGAAAAAAGAGACAACGCACTCCGAACATTCGATATCTTTTTTAATACATGTATCGCAGTCAATGATCATGAGCCTTACGATAAAGATAGGGACTGACATTATTTGTCGAATTGCTCTAAAAGGAGGTACTCAGACATGAGCATTGTCGCCACAATCGTCGTGGGTATCGATGGATCGAGCACGCTTGATGGGTCCTCTCAGCAGGTGACAACATCTGCCGATCGAGAGAGTTTTTTGAAGCGCAGGCGCCTTGCCGATTGCATCATCATCGGAGGAAATACGGCTCGCAACGAACCGTATTTAAAAACACCGGTACCCCTAGTTATCGTCTCTAAACAAGCGCATCCGAATCTGCCCTCGGCACATGTGTGGAATCTTGATCCAAAGGACGCACTTGTCAAAGCTTGTAAAGAATTTGGTGAGAACATTCTGATCGAAGGTGGGGCTACCTTTATTACTTACTTGCTCGAAGAGCACTTAATTGAATCTCTCGAATTGAGCGTTACACCGATAAAAGGCGGCAAAGATATTTTTGATTACGAAAAATTCTTATCTTTAGCAGACAGTGTGGCGAAAAAAACTATAAAGGAAACTACTTTCTATTCAGCCAAATTTACGACGCAGAAATAAGTGCAACACCAGCTACAGCTAGAACAATTCCAACATATTGAATTTTGTGTAATCGTTCGTGAAGAAATTTAAACGCCAACAGAGCGGTAACAATTGGATAAATTGAACCCAGAACCATTACCAAAGAAACCAATCCAAAATTCGTAGCAACGCCTAGTAGAAGGTTTGCTGAAAAATCTGCCACACCAACGAAAATCAAAACTGGAATTTCCGATTTACTAAAGTTTCCAAATGTTCTGTATCTGATAACTAATGTAACAGTCACTAGAAATGTTGTAGATCTCATCATGACCATGGTCATTAATGCACTCGATTCAGAACCAATTGACATAAAAGTCATAGCGGTACCAAATCCCGCAGCCGCGCCGAGAGCCAAGAAGAGTGGCTTAGGTGATAAACCTTGTGATAACTCAGGACCACTTGCGCAAAATGCTCCGGCTAATGCAATAACTACACCAACTCCTTGAGCCACTGTTAGCACTTCTCCGGTAATGAGTGCAAAAGTTAAAGGGATAACAGCACTTAACGAACTGATTGGAGAAACAACACCCATTCGGCCAGTTGATAAACCAGCGTACAAACAGATTAAGCCGAGGTATCCAGAAACTCCAGCTAGTGCACCAGCAACGAAATATCCACCATCTCCGAATGCATTTGGCGGATTAGATCCAAATAATTCTCCATTTAATAACACCAATGTAATTCCGAATAACAAACCAATTGCTTGGGTCATGCCGAGCACGACAATTGGCGCGTATTTTTTACTTAACTTTCCGCCATAAAAATCCGCTGCACCCCAAAGCGCGCTAGATAGTAGAGCCAGCAGTGATGCCATTACGGAAGCGTACAGCCCTGCCTCCCACTCAATTGGGATTGCGCGATTTAGAGTTAGCCAGTGGATTCATTTGAGTTTGATAAATTGATTGATCATTTGCGATCTGTAACTCCACGTTCTGAAATTATTCTCGAAGAAGTCCCAGCTCCTCAAAAACTTGCTTCTCATTCCTTCGCGTTTTCAGCCGATGTAAGTAACGGTTTATTAGGCGATGCCGAAGATGAAATTGCATCTGGTCGTTTTGTGCTCTTACACGAACCTGGCGGGCAGGACACATGGGAAGGTGAATTTCGTTGCGTAACTTTTGTTCGTGCAGACGTTGATCCGGTTATGCAGGAAGATCCACTGCTGCCCGAAGTTGGTTGGAGCTGGTTCTTAGAATCAATTACCAATGCTGGATGCGAATTCAATGCGCCAAGTGGAACAGTAACCAGAGTATCTAGCGCCTCTTTTGGGAAATTATCTCCACGTCATGATGAATCTGAAATGGAGATCCGTGCTTCGTGGAGTCCAATTGTTAATGATCCTCGCGAATTAATGAAACACATTGAAGGCTGGTGTAACTTAATAGCAGAAGTTTCTGGATTGCCACCAATCCCAGAAGGCGTATCTGCAATCACATCTGCTAAACGTCGATAGTTATGACCGAACCAACAACTGAAGTTCCAGCTGCTGTCCCTCTGCTGTCACCGTCGCAAGGGGTACCTGAAATTATTGATACGGTTGAAAAATTTGAAAGCGCCCTGGATGAATTAGAAAAAGGCACGGGGCCATTTGCCGTTGATGCCGAAAGAGCCTCCGGATATAAATACAGCGCTCGTGCTTATCTGATTCAAATTAAGCGAACCAATGGTGGACTTCACCTAATTGATCCAATTGCCTTTGGTCCCGGTCACGAACTTTTTCTAAAACTTAATCAATTACTCAACACGGATGAAGTTATTTTGCACGCGAGCACTCAAGATCTTCCTTGCTTGCGAGAAGTTGGATTAAACCCTTCGCGTTTATTTGATACCGAATTAGGCGGTCGAATTGCTGGGCTACCTCGAGTCGGATTAGGTCCTCTTCTTGAATCACTCATGGGCGTAACTCTTGCAAAAGAGCATTCAGCAGTGGATTGGTCGACCCGTCCGTTACCTAAAGATTGGCTCAACTATGCAGCACTAGATGTTGAATTACTTGTTGAGTTGCGAGAAAAGATTTACGAGCTTCTTAAAGCCTCCGATAAATGGAAATGGGCTGAAGCGGAATTTGCTTCAATCTTGGTAGCGCCTCCTGCTCCCCCACGAATTGATCCTTGGCGTCGGACATCGGGTATGCATAAAATAAAAAAACGGGATCAACTTGTGGTCATTAAGAATCTATGGCACGCACGAGATGAAATTGCACGCGCAAACGATGTATCGAGCGGCAAGTTATTAAACGATGCAGCAATAATTGAATTTGCAATTCATAAACCACTTACTAAAAAGGATGCGGAAAAAGCTTTACGTCCTATTGGTATGCGAGCGCGATGGCTGGAAAATATGCCGACGTGGTTATCTGCAACGCAACGCGCACTTGATACTCCTGAAGATCAATGGCCACCGATGAAATCTGGTGCTGATACTTTGCCTCCACTTAAATTATGGAGAGAACGATTCGCTGACAAATATGCACCGCTCACGCATGCTCGTTTTGCAGTTGAATCTTTGGCAGAAGCGCGGTCTATTCCTGCAGAAAATTTGATCTCACCTGAAATCATCCGCCGTATCTGTTGGGCTCCGCCCGCGGATTCATTGCAGACCTTAAACGTTGAAGCCATTTCCCAGATGATGCTGGAACTCGGTGCACGCCCCTGGCAGGTTGAAATAGTGGCTCCTGTGGTTGCCCCAGCCCTACTTGAGCGCGAACCTCGGGAGATTCCTCCTGCTGAGGCTGGAGAAAACGAGCCCGAAGCCTCCTGATTTACGCAACACTTGAGTTGCGTAATTGCTTAGCCCGTTCTAGATTTATCCCATGTTGAGCACATTCTTAATCGCACTACGCGAAGGCCTTGAAGCCGCCCTAATCGTTGGAATCTTGGTTGCTTACCTCGTTAAAACAGGTCGCAATCGCCTTCTTCCATCCCTGTGGCTTGGTGTCTCCCTTGCGATTCTTGCAAGTCTTGCTCTCGGTGGTTTTCTCTCCTTTACCTCAGCTGAATTATCAGATCGTGGTGAAGAGTTCTTTGCGGGTACAACATCGTTCTTAGCTGTTGGCTTTGTTACCTGGATGGTTTTTTGGATGAAGCGCGCTGCGCGTGGATTACGCGATGAACTCCATGGAAAAGTTGATTCAGCAGTTGGTGCAGGCCCTATTGCTATTGCAATTACAGCGTTTGTAGCAGTTGTTCGCGAAGGCTTGGAAACAGCGCTATTTATTTACACTAACTTTAAAACTGTCGGCGCAGCTTCGTCAGCAACTATCGGATTGATTCTCGGTCTCGCGCTCGCAGTTGCACTCGGTTATTTGATTTACAACCGTTCTGTAAAAATCAATCTCAGTAAGTTCTTCCAAGTAACAGGTACTGCACTCGTCATTGTTGCAGCTGGCGTTCTTTCCTATGGCATTCATGAGTATCAAGAATTAGGTTGGCTTCCAGGAGCGGACTCCTATATTTGGGATGTCACAAGTTGGATGGCTAAAGATTCGATCATGGCTTCGATCTTGGCTGGTTCAATCGGCTTTGATACAACTACGTCATGGTTGCAATTCATTGTCGCCGGTGCCTACATCGCAGCCATCCTCTGGCTCTATCTCAAGCCGTCTCGCGCATCCAAGAATGTGCTGATTTCAGCCTAAACCTTTTACTTTTGGCTACTGACCAGTAACCTATGAGCACCTAATACAGGAGCTCATAGAGAGAAGTCTTAGATGTCACGCTCAGTGGTTTTAGTAGATGCAGTCCGCACTCCATTTGGAAAAGCCGGAAGTTTATACGCCGGTACTCGCGCAGATGATTTGATTGTTCGCGCAATGCGTGGCTTGTTAGAACGCAATCCAAAGATCGCTCCCACTGACATTGATGATGTTGCAATTGCTGCGGCGACACAAAGTGGTGACCAAGGAATGAATATTGGTCGAAGCGCAACACTTCTTGCAGGGCTTCCTACTTCCGTACCTGGTTATTCAATTGATCGTTGGTGCGCGGGCGCACTGACTGCAATGACAACAATTGCTGGCTCCATTGCAATGGGTGCATACGACCTTGGAATTGCAGGCGGCGTTGAACATATGGGAAATCACCCAATGGGCGAAGGTATGGATCCAAATCCGCGTTACCTTGCAGAAAAAATCGTTGAACAAGATGCACTCGCAATGGGAAATACTGCAGAGCGTTTACATGATCGTTTTCCAGCTATAACAAAAGAGCGTGCTGATAAATACGCGCTCGGTTCGCAAGAAAAAACTGCGAAAGCTTATGCAGCAGGAAAAATTCAGAAAGATTTAATTCCAACAGCAACACGTAGCGCTGAACTTGGCTGGGGTGTTGCAACAGTGGATGAACCACCTCGCCCAGGAACGACTATGGAAGCACTTGCAGCCCTTAAAACTCCATTTCGTCCTGCCGGTCGCGTAACTGCAGGAAATGCAGCGGGTCTCAACGACGGAGCAACGGTGTCACTACTTGCCAGTGAAGATTTTGCAAAAGAAAAAGGACTTTCAATTAAAGCTCGCCTTGTGACTTTTGCTTTCGCTGGAGTCGAACCAGAAGTTATGGGATACGGGCCTGTACCTGCAACTGAAAAAGCTCTCAAGAAAGCTGGGTTATCAATTTCAGATATTGGTCTATTTGAAATTAATGAAGCATTCGCTGTTCAAGTTCTTGCATTCCTTGATCACTTTGGAATTGCAGATGATGACCCACGTGTTAATCCAGTTGGCGGCGCTATCGCCGTTGGACATCCACTTGCATCATCTGGTGTTCGCTTGGCTCTTAACTTAGCTCGCAGTTTCGAAGAACACCCAGAAGTTCGCTACGGAATAACAACTATGTGTATTGGACTTGGTATGGGCGGAACAATCATTTGGGAAAACCCACACTTCACGAAGGGTGCAAAATAATGACTACTCCTGCCGATCTCACACTTCCAGAAGGCGCACCAGAAGAAGTAGTAACACAAGCAATTGTGCGTCCAGTTGATCTCACGCCATTTGGGTTTAAGGGAACCCTTGCGCTAATCACTTTGGATAACGGGTTAGATCACACACGTCCAAATACTTTCGGTGCTCAATCACTTGCTGCTCTCAATGAAGCAATCACTTCAGCGGTTGCGAGTTCTCCTGCGGCAATTGCAATCACAGGTAAACCATTTATCTTCGCAGCGGGGGCAGATTTATCAGCGCTTTCATTTCTAAATAAGCGCGAACAGTCATTGGCAATCGGAAAGTTCGGTCACGATGTATTCCGTCGCCTTGGCGAAATCGATTTTCCTACATTCGCATTTATTAATGGATTAGCACTCGGTGGAGGTCTTGAAGTGGGACTTCACTGTAATTACAGAACGCTTGCAACCACAGCTTTTACCGGATTGCCTGAGGTTTTCCTCGGCTTGGTTCCAGGTTGGGGTGGTGCAACACTTCTTCCACAATTAATTGGACCAGAAAAAGCAGTTCAAGTAATCATGCTCAATGCACTAAACAACAACACAATGATGAAGGCAAAAGATGCACTTTCACTTGGTGTAGTTGATGCGGTGTACGAACCTGCAGACTTCTTAGAAAAATCTGTTCAATTTGCAGCATCCGTTCTCAGTGGTTCAACAAAGATCGAACGCAAAGATTTCTCAAATGATCCCGCATGGGATAGCGCAATTGCTACTGGCCGCGCTGCGGCTCTAAAGAAATATGGTGGGGCAGAAATTGCAGCACCTACTCGCGCACTCGAACTAATTGCGGCTGCAAAAACCGCAACACGATCAAGTGGCTTTGATGCAGAAGATCAAGCCTTGGCAGATCTGACAATGTCAGATCCGTTACGCGCATCCTTGTATGCATTTAATCTCATTCAAAAAAAGCGCAAGAAAGTTGAAGGCGCACCAAAACCAGCTCTCGGTAGAAAAGTTGCCAAGGTTGGAGTCGTTGGCGCAGGTTTAATGGCTTCGCAACTTGCACTCTTGTTTGTGCGAAATCTGAAATGCCCTGTTGTCATGACAGATATCGATCAGGCACGCGCAGATAAAGGTGTTGCCTGGGTTCGTGCTGAATTAGCAAAACTCGTTGAAAAACGTCGCATGTCACAAGAGAGTGCTGATCGACTTTCAGCTCTAGTTTCTGGTTCAGCGGATCAGAGCGTCTTTGCGGGCTGTGACTTTGTGATCGAAGCTATCTTTGAAGAACTCTCACTTAAGCAGGAATTATTCAAGAAACTAGAAACCATAATTTCTCCTGAGTGTGTTCTAGCGACAAATACATCATCACTATCTGTTGAAGCAATGAGCGAAGGATTGAAAAATCCTGAACGCGTGGTTGGATTCCATTTCTTCAACCCTGTTGCAATCATGCCGCTACTAGAAGTTGCACGTACAACTAAGACAGATGATGCAACGACTGCAACAGCTGTAAACGTAGGTAAAGAACTCAAGAAAACTATGGTCATCACAAAAGATGCTCCGGGATTCGTCGTTAATCGTCTGCTTACTCGTTTTATGGGTGAAATTACAGATGCGATGGATGAAGGAACTCCCCCAGATGTTGCCGATAACGCCATGCGCTCTATTGGCTTTCCGATGTCGCCATTTGAATTACTTGGTCTAGTTGGTCCTGGCGTTGCTTTACATGTTTCTGAAACTTTGAATAAGAATCTTGGGCCTCGCTACAAGATCTCCCCAACCATGGCAGCAATGGTTAAGGCGGGAATTCGAACCTTCTACATCAAAGATGACAAAGGTGGCTTAATCGCTAACCCTGAAGCAGTTGCTTTAATTGTTTCTGGAGACAAAGCATCTACAGCAGAACAGGTTCGCTCTCGCGCACTTACTGCACTGGCAGAAGAAGCGCGCATGATGCTCGATGAAGGCGTCGTTGCAACACCTGCTGAAATTGATTTATGTATGTTGCTTGGTGCTGGTTGGCCGATGCACCTTGGTGGAATATTGCCGTATCTAGATCGAGAAGGAATTAGCGAAGCTGTGTGCGGGAAGCGTTTTCATCAACCGGGAATTGCATCCCTTCCTTAAGCGAGCTGCTCCACTCAACTATTGATCGCGTAATATTTTGCGCGGTTATGCCGAGGTCGTGCAAAACTTCATCGCGTTTTGAGTGTTCCAAGAATTCAAGTGGAACGCCTATTGAGTGAATTGGCACTTGCAATCCTGCGTCTCTGAACATCTCAGAAACAGTGCTTGCAATTCCACCGTGGCGAATTCCATCTTCAAGAACCACAACGCTCTTATAGCGTTGCGCCATAGTGATTAATGATTCTGGCAATGGTTTTACCCAACGCGGATCAATAACTGTTACGCCGACACCTTCACGGTATGCCTGGGATGCTGCTTCCACGGCCATGTGGGCCATCGCGCCAATACTTACGAGCAATACATCAGCGCTCTCGCCGCGATACAAAACATCAACACCATCGCGTCGCTCAAAGGCAGGAATGTCAGCAACAACTGCCCCTTTAGGGAATCGAAGAAGAGTTGGAGCATCTTTAACTTGCATTGCTTCGCGCAGCGTTTCTTTCACACGCGCACCATCTCGCGGCGCTGCAACTTGCAGAGTTGGAACAATTCCGGTCAGAGCAAGATCCCAAATTCCATTATGTGATGGACCGTCATCACCCGTAACACCAGCGCGGTCCAAAACAAATGTAACTCCGGCCTTGTGAAGTGCCACATCCAAGAGCATCTGATCGAAAGCTCGGTTGAGAAATGTGGCATAGACAGCAACCACGGGATGCATGCCGGCGAAAGCTAGACCTGCCGCGCTCGTAACCGCATGTTGTTCGGCGATACCCACATCAATCGTTCGCTCCGGAAACTCTTTTTGAAACTTGTCCAAACCTGTTGGTCCGAGCATGGCTGCAGTTATTGCCACAACATCTTTACGTTCGCGGCCAATTTCAACTAATTCATTTGCAAAAATGCTGGTCCATGATGCTGCACTCTTCTTAACTGGCATTCCAGTTTCAGCATCAACAATTCCAACGGCATGGAATTTCTCTGCCTCATCTTCAATTGCAGGAGCGTATCCGCGACCTTTTTCTGTAATTGTGTGTACCAAAATCGGTCCACCGAATTCTTTTGCCTTAAGTAACGCCTTTTCCATGGCTTCAATGTCATGGCCATCAAATGGACCAAGATATTTCAAACCTAAATCTTCAAACATTCCTTGTGGAGCGACAATGTCCTTAATTCCTTTTTTCATTCCGTGCAGAGTGTCATAAATTGGACCACCAACAACAGGAGTGCGAGCAAGTACTTCCTTGCCCCAATCCAAGAATTTTTCGTATCCTCGAGTTGCGCGCAGCGTAGAGAGATACGTTGCTAATCCGCCAATTGTTGGCGAATATGAACGTTCATTGTCATTAACAACAATAACTAATCTCTGATTTGTGGAAGTTGCAATGTTATTGAGTGCTTCCCATGACATTCCACCCGTAAGAGCGCCATCTCCAACAACGACAACCACAGATCGATCATCTTGACCGCTTAGCGAAAAGCCGCGAGAAATTCCATCTCCCCAAGAAAGTGCGGTTGATGCATGGGAGTTTTCAATGACATCGTGAACACTCTCAGATCTGTTCGGGTAACCCGCTAGTCCGCCGCGTTGGCGCAACAAATCAAAACCTTCACTTCTGCCAGTTAAAATCTTATGAACATAACTCTGATGTCCCGTGTCAAAGAGAATGACATCTTTAGGTGATTCAAAAATCCTATGAATGGCAATTGTTAACTCAACAACACCTAGGTTAGGACCAAGGTGCCCACCAGTTTTTGTAACTTTTTCAATAAGAAATCCACGGATTTCAGTGGCGAGCGTATTGAGCTCGTCATGGTTGAGACGCCCTAAATCTTTGGGCGATTTGATATCTGAAATCACATTCTTATTCTAGAACGCGAATACAGAATTAGCACACTATGCGAGAAGTGAACGTAATACGTACTGCATGATTCCCCCGTGGCGGTAGTAATCCGCCTCGCCTGGAGTATCAATTCTCACCATTGCGCTAAAGGTTTTGTCCCCGGCTTTTACAGTTACTTCTTTAGGGGTGGATCCTGAATTAAGTTCGGTGATTCCCGAAATTTCAAAGGGTTCGTCACCTTTTAATCCGAGAGTGGATGCGCTTTCTCCATTTTTAAATTGCAATGGAAGAACACCCATACCAATCAAATTGGAACGATGAATTCTTTCGAAACTTTCAGCAATTACTGCTCGCACACCGAGTAACGCGGTTCCCTTTGCTGCCCAATCTCGAGAAGATCCAGAACCATATTCTTTTCCTGCCAAGATAACGAGTGGAACGCCAGCGTTCTGATAATCAATGGACGCGTCATAAATTGTTGCTTGCGCACCTTCATTCAAGAAGTTACGTGTGAAGCCACCCTCAACGCCATCCAAAAGTAAATTCTTTAGGCGAATATTTGCAAAGGTTCCACGAATCATTACTTCGTGATTTCCACGGCGTGATCCGTAAGAGTTAAAGTCTTTACGATCTACGCCGTTATCTTGAAGATACTTACCCGCAGGTGAATCAGCTTTAATATTTCCAGCAGGAGATATGTGATCTGTTGTTACTGAGTCTCCAAGAATTGCTAGAACACGCGCTCCTGAAATATTTGTGACCGGAGTTGGTTGCGCAGGCATTGAATCAAAATATGGAGGCTTGCGTACATACGTTGACTTTGCATCCCACTCAAAGGTTTTACCTGTCGGAGTATCGAGTGATTTCCAGCGATGATCACCATCGAAAACGCTCGCATAATCTTTGCTAAACATTTCAGAGGAAATCGAAGAGTCAATCACGCTTTGAATTTCTTGTGGCGTTGGCCAGATATCAGCCAAATAAACTGGCTTTCCATCAGTTCCTTCACCTAGCGAATCCTTAACAAAATCGTGATCCATCGTTCCTGCAAGAGCGTATGCAACGACTAGCGGTGGGGATGCTAAATAATTCATCTTCACATCGGGACTGATGCGACCCTCAAAGTTTCTGTTTCCAGATAAAACTGCACTTACCGCTAAGTCATTTTCGTTTACTGCCTTGCTAATTTCGATAGGCAGAGGGCCGGAGTTTCCGATACACGTTACGCAGCCGTAGCCAACAAGATTAAAGCCAAGTTTTTCCATGTAGGGAGTTAATCCAGCGCGGTCGTAATAATCGGTGACTACCTTTGAACCAGGAGCAAGGGTGGTCTTTACCCAAGGTTTGGAGTGAAGACCTTTTTCAACAGCTTTCTTAGCCAAGAGCGCGGCGCCGATCATGACAGAAGGGTTAGATGTATTTGTGCACGATGTAATCGATGCAATGACAACGTCACCATTCTTAATTGTTGTGCTTTTTTCGTTTACCTTAATATCAATTGGATTCTTGGCAGTTTTATCACCGTAATACGTAGGCAAAATCTTTTCGAAGGCGCTCTTTGAATCTGATAAAGAAATTCGATCTTGAGGACGCTTAGGACCTGCAATCGAAGGAACGACTGTAGAAAGATCTAATTCAATATTTTCTGAAAAACGTGGAGTGCTCTGCGGGTCATGCCACAATCCTTGGAGCTTCGCATACTGCTCGACAAGTGCAACTTGTTCAGTGCTGCGTCCCGTCAGAGTTAAATAGCGAAGTGTCTCTTCATCAATTGGGAAAATCGCACACGTTGAACCGTACTCCGGACTCATGTTTCCAATAGTTGTGCGATTAGCCATTGGGACGGCAACAACACCAGAACCGTAGAATTCTACGAATTTTCCAACCACGCCATGCTTGCGCAGGATTTCTGTAATCGTCAGAGCTAAATCTGTAGCCGTTGTGCCAAGAGGTAATTCACCGCTGAGTTTGAAACCAACAACTCGTGGAATCAACATTGATACAGGTTGTCCCAATAATGCAGCTTCTGCCTCGATACCTCCAACGCCCCAACCAAGTACGCCGAGTCCGTTGACCATTGTTGTGTGAGAGTCAGTTCCGACAACAGTGTCGGGATACGCGCGCAAAACACCATTTACATTACGTGTCATTACTACTCGGGCTAGGTATTCAATATTTACTTGGTGAACAATTCCTGTTCCGGGTGGAACAACTTTGAATTCATCGAAAGCACCCTGTCCCCAGCGCAAGAATCTGTAACGTTCACGATTTCGTTCATATTCAATATCTGTGTTCTTCTCAAATGAATCCTTTGTGCCAAAAACATCTGCGATGACAGAGTGGTCAATAACTAATTCTGCCGGTGCTAACGGGTTAACTTTTGCCGGATCGCCTCCGAGAGCCACAATTGCCTCACGCATCGTTGCAAGATCTACGATGCAAGGAACTCCAGTGAAGTCCTGCATTACTACTCGAGCAGGAGTGAATTGAATTTCTGTGTCAGGTTCTGTAGATGGATCCCACTGCGCCAAAGCTTTGATATGCGCCGAAGTTATGTTTGCGCCATCTTCGGTTCGCAATAAATTTTCTAAAAGTATTTTTAAACTAAATGGAAGGGAACTCGCACCTTCGATTTTTGAAATATCAAAAATCTCATACGTATTTCCAGAAACACTTAACGTACTTTTGGAATTAAAAGAGTTGGTGCTCATGATTGCTCCCAGCTAAAAGTATCTTGACGTCAAGATACCTTATTTGGGGTGAAGAGCGCAATAGATTCGATGTGGTGCGTCATCGGAAATAAATCAAAAGCACGAATTTTTTCTAGGCCGTACCCATTTTCCAATAAATAAGCAGTATCTCTAGCAAGGGCCGCAGGATCGCACGCTACATAAATTATTGAACGTGGAGATAAGCGCGCAATCTCTTGAACAACATCTTTTCCTGCCCCTTCACGAGGAGGATCTAAAATAACAACATCTGCGCGGTTAATTCGCGTAATTATTTTTGCTACATCGCCAGTTGAAATTTCTACATTTGAAAATGAAGCAAAATTAATCTTCGCATCAGTCGTAGCATCTTTGCTGCCTTCAACTAAGTGGATAGACCCATTGGATCCGACATCCTTTATGCAAGCGGAGGTGAAAAGTCCAACCCCGCCATATAAATCCAACACAACTTCGCCCTCTTGTAACTGTGCAAAATTGCGAACAACATCGGTGAGAACTTCTGGAGCACGTTTGTGTCCTTGCCAAAATGATCTCTGACTTACTTGAAGTAATTCTTCGCCAACTCTTTCGTGAAGAACTGCTGGCCCAGTGTTTTGTCTAAACTTTCCATCTCCACTCTTAGGAGCTTCTGCAACCATTCGTTCACCTTCTGATGAGTAGGCAATTTCAATTCGAACATCAGGTGAAAGCTTTTGAGTGGACATCGCTGCTATTCCTATTTCGGGAAGTGCGATGAGGCAATCTTTAACTGGTATCACGCGATGGCTTCGTGATGAGTAAAAACCTAAGGCTCCATTGCTATCAGTAGTCGCAGTTATGCGAGTTCGCCAATGCAACGGTTCGCCAACTTCTTCAACTTCAACAGAGATATCCATTTTCGCAATTCTTTCGAATTGTTCTTTGATAACTTCTGATTTAAGCGATCGTTGGTGTGCAATAGAAATATGCTGAAAATCGCATCCACCACATCCATTGCGATGGGAATACGCACACGGTGCTTGCACTCGATGTGAACTCGGAGAAATAACTTGAACAACATCTGCACGAATAAAATTTGAGCTTGTGCTAGTAATTTCAATTTCTACTTTTTCTCCCGGAATCGCATGGCGAACAAATATCACGGCCTTCTTGCCATTTTCGCTTTCGTGGCGCGCAATGAAGTGTCCCCCGTGGGCAATTTTTTCGATGTCCACCGTTAGACGTTGACCCACGTGCAGCCCTATTTGTGCCTTTGATTCCATGTATCTAAGAGTAAGGGTGTAAGTTGTACTACGTGCACGTAGTGATTATGGGTTGCGGTCGAGTTGGATCTTCCCTCGCTATTGAGTTGGAATCCGCTGGTCACTCAGTTTCTGTTATTGATCAAGCTCGTGAATCTTTTCGCCGACTAGGTCCAAACTTCAAAGGTCACACTGTTACTGGAATGGGCTTTGATCGAGACACACTCTTAGAAGCTGGTATTGAAAAAGCTGATGCATTTGCTGCTGTAAGCAATGGAGATAATTCAAATATTCTTGCAGCACGCGTAGCAAGAGAAACATACAAAGTCGCAAATGTTGTTGCTCGAATTTATGATCCAGGCCGCGCAGAAATTTATCAGCGCTTAGGAATCCCTACGGTTGCAACAGTTCTCTGGACTACAGATCAAATCCTTCGCCGAATTGTTCCAGAAGGTTCCAAATCTGAATGGCGCGATGCAAGTGGCGCGATTCAACTCTGCGAATTTCATCCGGTCGCTAATTGGTATGGAATTGCAGTATCAACAATTGAGAATATAACTGGTGCCCGTGTCGCCTTTATTACTCGCCTTGGCGCAGGTTTAATTCCAGATGAACACACTGTCTTCCAGGAAGGCGATCTTCTACACATGATGGTTCGTGATGAAGACTTAGCGAAAGTAGAGAAATCTTTCTCACACGCTCCGGAGAGTGCATCATGAGAATTGCTATTGCGGGAGCAGGAAATGTTGGTCGCGCTATTGCACGCGAACTTCTAGATAACGGCCATCAAGTTTTGCTCATAGATAAAGATCCAAAAGCCATGAAGATGCAGAGTGTTCCAGACGCAGAATGGCTCATGGCAGATGCCTGCGAAATCACTTCTTTAGATAATGCAAAGTTAAACAATTGCCAGGTTTTAGTTGCTGCTACGGGAGATGACAAAGTGAACCTAGTAGCTTCGCTACTTGGAAAAACTGAATACGGAATTCCTCGCGTTGTTGCACGAATAAATCATCCAAAAAATGAATGGCTTTTTGATAGCTCATGGGGCGTTGATGTTGCAGTATCTACACCAAGAATTATTTCAGCCCTTGTTGAAGAAGCAGTAAGCGTAGGAGATGTTGTTCGCCTTTTCTCATTTAGAAAAGGTCAGGCAAATTTGGTAGAGCTCACTCTTCCTGATACTTCTTCTTGCATCGGCAAAACTGTTGAAGAAATCCAATTGCCTGATAACGCATCCCTTGCAGCAATAGTGCGCGACGGACAAGTAATTGCGTGCTCAGCTCATGATGTTTTTGCTGCTGGAGATGAATTGCTCTTTGTTGCATCAGCTGCTGCTGAAGCACAAATTAAAGCGTGCTTTATTCAGAGTTAATCCTCTGCTTTAACGCTCGGAACTTTCTTTAGTATCAACCAGGATCCCCATGCTGCGGCAGCAAATAATGGATAGCCCATCGCCAAATTTACGCTTCCCAATAAATTTAAATTATCTGGTCCGCTTAAGTAAATTGGTACCTGCACTAGCAAGCGAAGATAAAACATTGCAACCCACAACCAGCCTGCACGGATATAGGCCTTCTTGCGTTCTGGATGATTACGCCACAACAAATTTTCACCAAGAATTGGTCCAAGAACCAGACCAAGAATTGGCCAGCCAGCTATGTTGGCAATTAAATAAATAGTTCCGTAAACCAAATTGGTTAAAAACTTAGGTAAGAAAAAGTCATTGGCATTTCCAGTTCGATTAGCTAGGTATGCGCAAAAGGCAACGCCAATAAATCCTGAAATAACGTGCTGAATGGTGTCTTTCTTTACGAGGCGGATAATTGTTAAGAGAGCGGAGGTTACAACTGCCGCGTAGAGCGCAACTCGTAAATCATCTGCAACATTAAATACAATGAGAAAAAGAATTGATGGAAGACCTGAATCAATTAATCCTTTTTTGCCACCCAGCGCATTGACAACTTTTTCGCGATCTTCGTTTTCTTGGCTCATGTGCGTCCTGTCGATCCAAAACCATCAGTGCCACGTCCTGAACCGGGAAGCTCTTGAACTTCTACAAATTCCGCTCTTTCAACTCTTTGAATCACAAGCTGTGCAACGCGGTCGCCACGTTTAAAGGAGACCGACTCCTTTGGATCATGGTTTATGAGAATAAGTTTTAACTCGCCTCTGTACCCAGCATCTACTGTTCCTGGTGAATTAACCATCGTGACGCCATGTTTGATTGCTAAACCAGAACGCGGATGAACTAATGCAACGTATCCATCTGGCAGAGCAATAGAAATTCCAGTTGGAACTAGTGCTCGCTCGCCTGGAGCCAAAGTAATATCAACTGCAGTGGCTATATCGGCGCCAGCATCTCCACCTTTTGCGTAATTAGGCAAGGCGACACCTGGATCAAGGCGTTTAATTAAAATTTGTACGCTCATGGGTTGATATTAAAAGTAGGGTCGACAAATGCCAAAACTTCTGGGGTTTTAGCAATAGCTTCTAAGTATTCAGCAGGTGCATTTTGCAAAAAGTGACTCATGGGCACGATTACAAAGAGCGCTGCGGCTCGTACGGCAATTTCTCCATCTGGAGAATTTAAACGGCCCACAGCCGAGCAATAAACTTTTCTACTCACTTGGCCAGTAATTTCAGCGGTAATAAAAAGCTTTGATCCCATCGGAACGGGTTTCATAAAATCTGTTTCAAGGCGGGCAGTTACTGCAGGTGCGCGCAATAACCACATTAGTTTTCCGAGTGCTTCATCGAATGCTAATGAAAGTAATCCGCCATGTGCCAACCCTGGCGCACCTTGATGATTCTCTGAAACCACAAACTCAGCGGTGATGTCCATTGCGTTTCCAACATGTGCAACGAGATGCAAACCTGTTGGATGTTTTTCTCCGCACCCAAAACAATGTGCAAAGTGAGAAGGAATTCTGGATCCAGATGCAGGAGCTTCTGGATGGCGCTCGGGAATTATTGCTCCATCCGGCGGCGTTGTACTTGCAATTCGGCTCATGAAATTAGTTTACTGCGTTAGCGAGTCAATACTTAATGAGGTAGCGTGACTCCCGTGCGATTTCGCGAAGTTATTGCTCCTCCAGTCTGGCTTTTAGCCTTCATTTATTTCCTATTTTCATCAATCAGCATCTCTCTGTGGGCAGCACTAGGAAATACTCCAGCATTGTGGTGCCAAATTATTCTGACCTTTGCATTGATTTATATTTCTATACGATCTCGAATGGTTATCGAAATAGACGAGAAAGAATTGAGAATCAATTCGGCTCACATAGAGCTTAAGTACCTTGGTGAAGTTACAGTTCTAGATACGCAAGCAATGCGCTATGCGCGTGGACGAGACGCCAACCCATCGGCGTACTTAGCAATTCGATTTTGGACGCCCCGCGGAGTATTGGTAAGAGTTAAAGACTCCAGGGACATGACGCCGTACTGGTTGATTTCATCCAAACGCGGTGAACAATTATCTAAAGCTATTGGTTAAGCACACTCTTTACAGATTGCTTTTGCGCCCTCACCCTTTGATAACTGAGTAATGTGGTGAACTAAGAAACAACGAGAGCATGTGAACTCATCCACTTGTTTTGGAACAACGCGCACTGCGAGTTCTTCACCAGATAAATCTGCACCAGGTAATTCGAGATTTTCAGCAGCTTCTGCTTCATCGACATCGATCTGGCCGGATTGAGCATCGACTCGCTTAGCTTTTAACTCTTCTAACGACTCTTCGTGGAGTTCTTCATCGGTCTTTCTGGGGGTGTCGTAATCCGTTGCCACTGCTCTCACCTACCTTCACTCAACTCATCGGTTTATTTACTGAACGGGCGCATAATCGCCTATTTCAGGGGTTACTGCCTGTTACAACACGCCGAGAAGGGAATTTATTCCTGCATGGTTTGAATCTGACGGGCTAATCCCCCATCAACTCGCGCGTGTATCGCTGTTCCTTCAGCTACATACTCTTCGCTCATAATTTCACCGTGTTCGTGAATAGCACTAATCAGATCGCCGCGGTTATATGGAATTACAACATCAATTTCAATTTTTGGTCTTGGTAATGTTTTTTCAATCGCATGAATTAGTGCATCAATACCGAATCCTGTTTTAACTGAAATCGCATAACTATTAGGTTCTTTACGCAAAATATCCATGAGAACTTCTTGATCTGCTACATCTGCTTTGTTGATCGCAATAATCTCAGGAACTTCTTGAGCTCCGATTTCATTGAAAACAGTGCGCACTGCGCGTATCTGTTCGAAAGGGTCGGCGTGAGAACCGTCGACCACATGAACAATTACGTCAGCATCTGAAACTTCTTCCAGTGTTGACTTAAACGCATCGACTAATTGGTGTGGAAGGTGACGAACAAATCCAACGGTGTCGGTGAGTGTATAAATACGACCATCTGCCGTGTGCGTTTTCCGCACTGTTGGATCAAGGGTTGCAAAAAGTGCATTTTGAACCAATACACCTGCACCAGTTAAATTATTTAGCAGAGAAGATTTACCGGCATTGGTGTACCCGGCGATTGCAACGGATGCAATGTTATTTCGTCTTCGTTCTTGACGCTTGGTATCTCGAGATATTTTCATCTCAGCAATTTCTTTGCGAAGTTTTCCCATCTTGTCGCGAATGCGCCGACGATCCGTTTCAATCTTCGTTTCACCAGGACCGCGTCCACCGATGCCTGCTCCACCTGCTGCGCGTCCACCAACTTGGCGAGATAACGACTCACCCCAACCGCGTAAACGTGGAAGTAAATATGAAATCTGCGCTAATTCAACCTGCGCCTTACCTTCTTTGCTCTTTGCATGCTGAGCAAAAATATCAAGAATTAAGGCGGTGCGATCAACAACTTTAACTTTAAGCTTTCCTTCAAGTTGTTGTAACTGAGATGGCGAGAGTTCTCCATCGCAAATTACTGTATCCGCTCCACTCGAAGCGACAACGTTGCGAAGTTCTTCAACTTTTCCTGAACCGATATACGTCGCAGGATCTGGTTTATCACGACGCTGGATGAATCCATCTAGAACTTCGGATCCTGCTGTTTGTGCCAAGGCTTTTAATTCATCGAGTGAGTTCTCGGCCATCTCCGCTGTGCCTTCTGTCCAGACACCAATTAGAATCACTCTTTCTAATTGAAGTTCGCGATATTCGGCATCTGAAATATCTTGTAACTGTGTTGAGAAACCTTTAACTCTTCGAAGAGCCGCTCGATCTGAGAGTTCAGATTGTGACGACGCTTCTAAATCATCTTGATCGGCATCGTAATCCGCGGTTACGCGGGCACTTTCTCGCAGGAGCGCTTCAAATGCATCTTCACTTCTATCACCTGGCGAATCTTTACTCATTTAAAAAAACTTAGCCAAATCTACTTCTTTAACTAATTCAGCCGGTCCGATGAGAGTCGCATTCGAGTGTCCATCAATATCTACTTCGAGACGTCCTCCAGGTGGATAAATAACCCACTTTGCAGGCAGACTTTTGTTTTTCTTAAGCGTTGCAGCCAATGCAACGGCACATGTTCCCGTTCCGCATGATTGAGTTTCGCCGCTTCCACGTTCGAAAACGCGCATCTTTAACTCTGTATCGCTAATGAATTCTACGAATTCAACATTGACGCCTTCGGGATAACTCTCTTTTGGTCGAACGATTGGAGCATCGACAAGTTCGCCAACCAAATTCAAATCTTCTACAAAAACAACAGCATGCGGATTACCTACGCTAATGTTAAAACCATTCCAAATGTGACCGTTCTGGGACGCGGTAATTTCTTCAGATTCATCTAAAACTTTGCCCATGTTTACAGATATGTCGCCTTCAGATGGAACTCGTAAATGTTTGATCCCATCTCGAGTATTGATTGCAAAAATTCCTTCGCCTTGGTGACCGTGAACCACTAAATACTTGGCCATAACTCGAATACCGTTGCCACACATTTCGGCAAGTGAACCATCTGAATTTCTATAATCCATAAACCATTTACCATCGCGTTTGAGAATGCGAATGAGGCCATCTGCACCTATTCCGGTTTCGCGATTGCAGATAGCTTGTGTTTGAGCTGTTGTTACAGATTGCAAATCATCGGGATCAAAAATTATTACAAAGTCATTGTGGGTGCCGTGTCCATATGTTGCGGGAATCGACTTTGTAGTACTCATATAGAAGTTAGTTTAGTAGTTCTTTGTCGTTACAGGGATTCCAAAATACTTTCCAGACGGGGCTGACGCGGTGAAATCCACTTAATTCGAGCATCGCGTGAAAACCAGGTTTCTTGACGTCTGGCATATTGTCGCGTCGCTCTTTTAGTTTCTTCGATAGCGGCATCAAGTGAGATCTCACCCTTCACGTGAGAAATTACCTGGGCATAGCCCAGAGCTCTCTGTGCTGTACGACCTTCAAGCAATCCTTGATTCATTAAGTTTTGAACTTCTGCGACTAATCCTTGCTCGAACATCGTATTTACACGCGCATCGATTCTTTCGGAGAGCAATTCTCGATCCATAACCAGACCAAATTGGCGAGCGTTCGGATATCTGACGCTATCTTCTCTTGGCAAATTGGCTGTAAATGGCTGCCCAGTAATTTCGATAACTTCTAGTGCGCGAATAATTCTTCGAAGATTTGCGCGGTCAATGGCAAGAGCTGCGGCAGGATCTAATTTTTCTAAGCGTGCGAACATGGCATCTATTCCAAGTTCTTCAGCCTCCTTGTTTAAGGTATGCCTGACCATCGGATCTGTATCGGGAAAATTGAGTTCATCAATTACCGCCTTGATGTATAGACCTGTACCGCCAACCATCACAACACTTTTCCCGCGCGAATGTATTTCATCTATCGCTTCGCGTGCTGCGCTCTGATACCAGGCAACTGTTGAATCTTGATTAACATCTAAAACATCTAACATGTGGTGAGGTACTCCGTGACGTTCATCAAGAGTTATTTTTGCTGTACCAATGTCCATACCCCGGTACACCTGCATCGAATCTGCATTGATAACTTCTGCATCTATGGCTTGTGCCAAAGCGATACTTACAGCGCTTTTTCCCGTAGCGGTAGCGCCAGAAATAACTATGAGTTTCATGCCCGCACTGTTGGAATTCCGAGTGAAACTCCAGATGATTTTTTCTCAGTTGTCCGCAACTCGTGTGCATCTCCCCCGCGAGTTGCAATTGTTTGTAACTCTTCACCAATCAAATAGTGAGCTGATGCATCTGTTATTTGAACATCCACGAAGTCACCTGCGCGAGCATTACTCGAATCCGCAAAGTGGACTAACCTGAAATCTTCGCTCTTGCCTGTCAATCGAGACTCTCGAGCATCACGTCGGCCTTCATATTCTCCAACTAGCACGCGCATTTGTTTTCCAATTGCCTTTTTGTTTACGCCCAATGAAATTAGTTGTTGATGTTCGTGTAGCCGCGTGTATCGCTCTCCAACCACTGACTCTGAGATTTGATCAGGCATAGAAGCTGCGGGAGTTCCTGGTCTAATGGAGTATTGATATGTGTATGCAGCAGCAAATTGTGCTTCTGTACACAAGTCCAAGGTCGCTTGGAAATCTTCTTCTGTTTCGCCAGGGAAACCAACAATGATGTCTGTCGTAATTGATGCATGCGGAATAGCGTTACTTACATTTTCGAGAATCTTTAAATAACGATCACTTCGATACGAGCGGCGCATACTTTGCAATATTCGATCTGATCCAGATTGCAATGGCATGTGAAGATGCGGCATAACGTTGTGGGTTTCTGCCATTGCTTCGATGACATCATCTGTGAAATCACGTGGGTGTGGTGACATAAATCGGACTCGTTCGAGACCATCAATATCTCCGCATTTACGAAGCAGCTTTGCGAATGCTTGCCTATCGCCAAAATCGACTCCGTATGCATTTACATTCTGTCCAAGCAGAGTAATTTCGATAACTCCTTGTGACACAAGAGCACGAATCTCTCGAAGAATGTCCTCTTCGCTTCGATCCTTTTCAATTCCACGAAGCGTTGGAACGATGCAAAAAGTGCAGGTGTTGTTGCACCCAACAGAGACTGAAACCCACGCTGAAAAAGCAGATAATCGGCGAGCAGGCAGTGCTGATGGAAAGTGTTCTAGTGCTTCTTTGATTTCAATTTGAGCTTCTTCTTCTATTCGTGCGCGTTCAAGCAAGGCGGGTAATGAGCCAACGTTATGAGTTCCAAAGACCACATCGACATATGGAGCTTTCTTTAAAATTATTGATTGATCTTTTTGTGCAAGGCATCCACCGACCGCAATTTGCATTCCGGGATTTAGTTTTTTAATTGGTGCCAGAAAGCTTAAATTTCCATAAAGCTTATTGTCGGCGTTCTCGCGAACTGCACATGTGTTGAAAACAACTATGTCAGCTTGTTCGCCTTCTAAAACAGGGATGTAGCCTGCCTCATCTAATAATCCTGCAATGCGTTCGGAGTCATGAACATTCATCTGACATCCGTAGGTTTCTACGGAATATGTGCGCTCCATGCACTAATCCTATTGGCAGTTTTTAGAGAGCAATGACCTGAAAGCTAAAGTCAGAACGGTCGATGACAAGCATGTGGTGGTTCGGAAGCACTGTCCACCCGGGCTGATTCCATCCGGTGGACGCAACAAGTACGCCCTCTGAATCTGCCTTGTACTTCAATTCGTAATAATCCGCCGGTGCCCAATCAGGTGCGCGATCTGGATGGTGTTCGCAGATGACAACCCACTCTTTTTCATTCATGATCATTGCGTTGATGCTTGAGTAATCAACATTGCCTCTAATGTAATTTGCAGCGGCCTTGCAGCCTTCAACAAATCCAAGCTCTTTAATCTTTGTGATCACAAAATAGAAATAACGTTCGCTGTCGGTGTCGCCCTGAATAAGAGGAACCAAATCTGAGGAGATCACTGACTCGAGTGCAGCGGGCGGATATGTCGCACCATTGTGAATAAATGAAATATCTTTGTATGCAAATGGATGAGTGTTGTTTTCGCTTACTGGCAATCCTGCAGTAGCCCAACGAAGGTGCAGTAAAGCTCCATCTGAAATAGAGGCAGCAATGGTCTTTGAAAATTCTTCACTCTTGCTTGCAGCCTCAGGTGCACGACTAACGTGCGCAACGCTTTGATCATGATCGATAGTGGCGACGCCCCAACCATCACAATGCACGGAGGAAAGGGTTACAAACTCGGCGAAATCGGACCCTACTGCTGAGTTAAAGCTCTGCTTCTCCTGCGACACGTAACCCAAAAGTCGGCACATTTATCGTCAAACCCCTGTCGCTCAAGTCACACTATGAGGTAGAAAGACTACCTCGGTACCCCACACCGAACCAGCACCACCTTATTTAAACCGTCCGGTTTAAATATGAAGAGGTTTTAGGAGGCGTAAGACTTGTCAAATTTACAAGATGACGAAAAACGTTTAGCTGCACTTGGCTATAAGCAAGAGCTAAATCGTTCATGGAGTGGATTTTCTAACTTCGCAATTTCTTTCTCAATTATTTCAATTCTCGCGGGTTGCTTCACTACATTCGCGCAGGCTTGGAATAACGGTGGACCGGTTGCGATCTCGATCGGTTGGCCATTAATTTCAGCATTTATTTTGATCATCGGTTTTTGTATGTCAGAACTAGCTTCTGCTTATCCAACATCAGGTGGTATTTACTGGTGGGCAGCCAAGATGGGTGGCGCTAAAGCTGGTTTCTACACAGGCTGGCTTAACCTCATCGGTTTGTTCGCAGTCGTTGCATCCGTTGGATATGGCGCGGCGTCATTTTTAAACATTATCTTGGGCGCACAATGGCCAAGTTATGCCACTTCATTTATGGGTGGGGATTACATCAAGCAACAGTTCGTACTTTTCGTACTAATTATTGTCTTCGTTACATTAATCAACATCTATAGCGGCCATCTACTGGCCATGATTAACAATATTTCTGTGTGGTGGCACGTATTCGGTGCAGCCCTCGTAATCGGAATCTTGTTAGTTGTTCCAGATAGCCACCAGAGCGTCTCATGGATGTTCACTGAGCAAATCAACAACTCAGGCTTTAGCGATAGTTCTTACTGGCTATACGTACTGCCTTTGGGATTCTTGCTTACTCAGTACACAATCACAGGTTTCGATGCTTCAGCTCACTTGTCCGAAGAGACTCACTCTGCGCACATGACCGCTGCTAAAGGAATCTGGAAGTCTATTTTCTACTCTGCAATCGGTGGATACATATTGTTGATGGCATTCCTTTATGCAGCAACAAATACAGATGTGATCAACTCATTTGATCCTGCTGTTAACCCATTTGGTGGTGGATCTGTTATTGCAGTTCTCTACACATCACTCGGTGGTGGGCTTGCATTTAAGACCGTCATGATCATTACGACTGTTGGACAGATCTTCTGCGTTGCAGCGTGTGTTACTTCATGTTCACGCATGATGTTCGCTTTCTCTCGCGATGGAGCCGTTCCTGGAGGCGATCGCTGGAAGAAAGTTAATAAGCATCGCGTACCAACAAATGCTGTTCTAGCTTCAGCTGTAGTTGGAATCATCATTACTCTTCCTGCACTCTGGAAGAGCCCAACAGGTGCACCAACTGCGTTCTACGCTGTTGTATCTGTTGCGGTAATCGGCTTGTACCTAGCGTTCTTAGTTCCAATTTATTTGCGACTAAAGCTTGGTAAGAAGTTTGTACAAGGTGAGTGGACAAATGGAAACAAGTACAAGTGGATGAACACAATCGCAGTTGCTGAAATTGTGATTATTTCAATCTATTTCATCTTGCCATTCTCTCCAGCTGGAACTCCTGGAAATAAGGACTTCACTTGGACAGCGGTTAACTACGCACCAATTCTTGCAGGTGGAACTCTGATCTTCCTATGGATCTGGTGGCACCTATCTGTCAAGAAGTGGTTCACAGGACCAAAGACCACAATCTAATCTAGAAATAAAAAGAACTCCCCCTCATCCAGGTGATGAGGGGGAGTTCTTTTTTTGCCCTTTAAGTGGAATACTCACGACTATGAGTTCACTATCAATTGAAGAATTAACCGCTGCAATTCAATCAGGTGCAATCGATACCGTTGTTGTGGCTATGACGGACATGCAAGGTCGACTAACTGGAAAAAGAATTCACGGAGAACACTTTCTCAATGAAGTTCTAGCCCACGGCACAGAAGGTTGCAATTATCTTCTTGCAGTCGATGTGGACATGAACACAGTTCAGGGATACGAAATGTCATCCTGGGAACGTGGTTATAGCGACTTTGAACTCGCTCCAGATTTCAACACACTCCGACTCATTCCATGGCAAGAAGGCGCAGCACTTGTGCTTGCTGATGTTCAGTGGCTGGATCACTCCCCTGTTGTTGCATCCCCTCGCCAGATTCTTCGCAAGCAGATTGCTAATCTAGAAAAGGCTGGCATGCAGGCAATGTGTGGCACCGAACTCGAATTCGTTGTGTACAAGGATTCATACGAAGAAGCATGGAACAAGGCCTATCGCGATCTCACACCTGTGAATCAATACAACGTTGATTATTCAATTCTGGGTGGATCCCGTATCGAACCTTTGCTACGTGAAATACGCCTAGGTATGTCTGCAGCTGGCATGACTGTTGAATCAGTCAAAGGCGAGTGCAACCTTGGTCAGCATGAAATTGCATTTAAGTATTCAGATGCTCTTTCAAATTGCGATCAACACGTCATATACAAGAATGGCGCAAAAGAGATTGCAGCAGAAGCTGGTTACGCGCTGACATTTATGGCAAAGCCAAATGAGCGTGAAGGAAACTCTTCACATATTCACCTTTCTTTCCGTGGTTTAAACGGTGAATTAGTAATGACAGATGATTCAGATAAAGAACACGGCATGTCAGAACTCGGTCGTCAATTCATTGCCGGACAACTTGCTCATATGCGCGAGCTATCACTGCTCTTTGCGCCAAATATCAATTCATATAAGCGTTACGTGCCAGGTTCTTTTGCTCCAACTGCAATTCGTTGGGGACGAGATAACCGCACATGCGCTTTCCGCCTTGTAGGTCGCGGCGCAGGTTTACGTCTTGAAAACCGTATTCCTGGTGGAGATGTAAATCCATATTTGGCAGTTGCGGGAATTATTGCTGCTGGACTCGATGGAATCACCAAGAAGATGAAACTAGAACCTGCATTTACAGGCAATGCCTACGTTTCAGATTCACCACGTGTACCTTCAACCATGAATGAAGCCCTTGATCTCTGGGAAAACAGTGCTTGGGTGAAGGAAACTTTCGGCGAAGAAGTGCAAGCTCATTATGCAAATATGGCTCGCGTTGAAATCGCTGCGTACGGTAAAGCAGTAACTGACTGGGAATTATTCCGAAACTTCGAAAGGTTCTAATAAGTGCCATCTACGTATGACGTAATAAACCCAGCAAATGAAAGCATCGTAGAAACAGTAAACCTTTTAGGTTTAGAAGAAACTGATGCTGTTATTGCCAAAGCTGCAAAAGCTTTCGAGAGTTGGAAGAATGTTGCACCTGGAGAGCGCGCACGTTTGCTCCGTGCATTCTCGCAAGTTGTCACTGACCATCGTGAAGAATTGGCTCAACTAGAAATTACAAACTCTGGTCACACTCGCGGAAATGCGTTGTGGGAAGCAGACAATGTTGCAAACACTCTGATGTATTACGCGGCCGCTCCTGAGCGTTTATTCGGTCGCCAAATTCCAGTACCTGGCGGAATAGATGTCACATTCAAGGAACCACTTGGTGTTGTTGGCGTCATTGTTCCCTGGAACTTTCCTATGCCAATTGCTGGTTGGGGATTCGCACCAGCACTTGCTGCAGGAAATACAGTTGTATTAAAGCCAGCTGAATACACACCACTGACTGCTATTCGTTTAGGTGAACTTGCACTTAAGGCAGGGATTCCTGAAGGCGTATTCAATGTTCTTCCTGGCAAAGGCAGCATCGTAGGAAACCGTTTTGTCACTCACCCACTAGTAAGAAAAGTTGTCTTTACTGGTTCAACCACAGTTGGAAAACAAATCATGGTTGGATGCGCAGACCAAGTTAAGCGAGTAACTCTCGAACTTGGTGGCAAATCTTCAAACATCATCTTTGCTGATGCCGATGTTGCAAAAGCCGCAGCTGGTGCACCTGGTGCGGTATTTGATAACGCGGGACAAGATTGCTGCGCTCGATCACGCATCCTTGTTCAAAAATCAGCCTTCGACACTTTCATGGAGCACTTCGAAGTTGCAGTGAAGAAATTCCGCGTGGAAGATCCAAATCTTGCGACAGCTGATATGGGACCACTTATTTCAAAGAAGCAATTCGACGTTGTTGAATCATTCTTGGACGAACCAGTTGCATTTAAGGGTTCTGCTCCTAGCGGGCCTGGATATTGGATGCCACCTACAGTTCTCTTGCCAAAGAATACGCAATCACGTTCATGGAGAGAAGAAATCTTCGGACCGGTTGTATCTGTTATGACATTTGAAGATGAAGCAGAAGCCATCCAGATGGCAAATGACAGCGAATACGGACTCTCTGGATCTATCTGGACACGAGATGTTGGCCGTGCACTTCGTGTTTCTCGCGGAATTGAAACTGGCGCACTCTCAGTTAACTCAAACTCGTCGGTTCGTTTCTGGACTCCATTTGGTGGCTTTAAGCAATCAGGGCTTGGACGCGAACTTGGGCCAGATGCTCTTGATTCATTTACCGAAGTAAAGAACGTCTTTATTTCTAACGACTAACAAACACATACAGAAAAGGAAATAACATGTCGCAACGTCTCGAAGGACGCGTAGCAGTAATTACAGGTGCAGGCAGTGGAATCGGTCTTGCAACAGCCAAGCGTTTAGCAAGTGAAGGCGCAAAGATTGTTGCAGTAGACATGAACGCTGAATCTGGCGAAGCTGCTGCAAAAGCAACTGGCGGAATCTTCGTAAAAGCAGATGTTACAAATGCTGCAGATGTTGAAAATATGTACAAGGTTGCCTTTGATACTTACAGCCGAATTGATATTGCATTTAACAACGCAGGCATCTCTCCTCCAGATGATGATTCAATTTTGACCACGGGTCTAGATGCGTGGGAAAGAGTTTTACGCGTTAATACAACGAGTGTTTTCCATTGCTGTAAGTACGTAATCCCATACATGCAAAAGGCTGGAAAAGGTTCGATCATTAACACAGCATCCTTCGTTGCAACAATGGGCGCTGCTACATCTCAGATTGCTTACACAGCATCTAAAGGTGGCGTTCTAGCAATGTCTCGCGAACTCGGAGTTCAGTTTGCTCGCGAAGGTATCCGCGTCAATGCTCTATCTCCTGGACCAGTTAACACACCACTTCTGCAAGAACTCTTTGCAAAAGATAAAGAGCGTGCTGCTCGTCGCTTAGTGCACATCCCAATGGGTCGTTTTGCTGATGACACTGAAATTGCTGCAGCTGTGGCATTCCTCGCTAGCGATGACTCATCATTTATTACAGCAGCGAACTTCTTAGTAGATGGTGGAATCTCCGGAGCGTACGTAACTCCGCTTGATAACTAAGTAAACCTAGATCCGCTTAATTGGCGCGGTTGCGATACGGTCAAGAAATTGATCGACTAAATCGTAACCGCGCTGATTTGTTTGTGCTTCAATCGCTTTTGTCTCTGCGCGTAACTCTTTAACGTCAACGCCCTCTGATTCAACTTCAGCGCAACCGCCTTCCATTTCAAGCCACAAATCCAGTACATGTGAATCTATTTCTGGGTGAAATTGCAAACCAAGTGTGCGCCCAAATGAAAAAGCCTGGGGACACAAATCATTTTCTGCAATCAAGGTGGCTTCCGGTGGCACAGTGAATCGATCCCAGTGATATTGAAACCACGGACCGCGTGGGACTAGTGATTCATCTTTGCTTTCGATTTCATACCAACCAAGCTCAGCTCGTGGTGAACGAGAAACCGTGCCCCCAAGAACGCGTGACATGAGCTGTCCGCCAAAACAAATTCCAAGTACAGGAATACCCGCGTTGTGTACTTCTTTCATTTTTTCCAGTTCGGGTAATAACCAATTGCCAACGACATCATCTCCATATGCCGCATACGGTGCACCCATAACAACTACAACATCGAAAGCAAGAAGATCAGGCCACTCAACTGTGACATTTGGATTCTTCTGATGTTCTTTATCGACAATAATAAAACGACTGATTTCATAACCTCGCACCTTAAATTGATGCCAGATCGGACCACCTTCACTGACGTGGTCGTGTTCGATGAAGATTACGCGTTTGCTCATTTTTGAATGCGAATTGGCTCTTGTCCGCGAGCAATCAATCGCTCAAAATGATGTTCACGCTTTTCATTAAAGCGATCAGACTCTTCAGTCGTTTTTGCTAAGAAGGCTGTGAGTTCATCTCGCGCTACTAAACCATCGCCGGATAAATCATTTCTTTCAAAGACATCCCATGCGCGAAGAACCGGTGCAACAACTTCTTCTAAATGTTGTTGCATGTCATAGATTCCGGCCAGGGCAATCTGCACAGCTTTACGGCCAAAGCCAGGCATATTTGCACCAGGCATATCAAAATTTGTTACAACATCTGCAATTGCCCGCATCGCTGCATTTGGTTCGAGATCAAGGGCTGCTTTTAGAGTATTGCGATAAAAAATCATGTGAAGGTTTTCATCCAAAGCAATTCTCTGCATCATTCCTTCTGCAATTGGATCGTTAGAAATCTTGCCCGTATTGCGGTGAGAAATACGAGTAGCTAGTTCCTGAAAGGAGACATAGGCAATTGTGTGCAACATGTCATTTTCATATGGAGTTTGATATCCAAGTGACATATGAGCCATACGTAAATCTTCTAGTTCGTAAGGATCGACTCCGCGAGTTGCCATCAAATAATCACGAATGACAATTGCATGGCGGCCTTCTTCGGCAGTCCATCGTTCAATCCAATTACCCCATGCGCCGTCTCGACCCATGGATAGAGTGATTTCGGTGTGATAGCTCGGCAAATTATCTTCAGTGAGCAGATTCAAAATAAGTGAATCTTGCGCCACCGAACTCAGACGAGAATCTTTAGCTTCCCATGCATCTCCATTGAGCGGTCCTGCAAAATCGCGTCCTTCGCTCCACGGGACATATTCGTGTGGGTACCAATTTTTTTGAATTGCTAGATGTCGCTCAAGTTCTACTGCGACAACTGGTTCGAGGTCGCGAATTAATCGAGATTGGATCTTCGCAGACTCTTCAGACATGGAAGAACCCTACGGTAATTTCTGTATTACTGACGAGTTAGAAATTCTTTTCGGCTCGATCTTTTGCAGATTGTGCGCGCCAAGCAGCAATTTGCGCGTGATTTCCGCTGAGCAAAATCTCGGGAACGCTGATGTCGCGCCATGTTTGCGGTTTCGTAAATGCTGGATATTCAACAAAACCATCTTGCATATGTGACTCTTCAACGATCGATTCTGGATTTCCAAGTACACCTGGAAGCAATCTGGTAATTGCTTCAATCATCACCATGGCAGCTACCTCACCCCCACCTAATACATAGTCGCCGATGGATACCTCGTGCACGCGAACATTTTTCTGGGCGAATGATTCTTGGGAGTAATACTGGCGAACTCGATCATCAATACCTTCATATCGACCGCATGCAAAAACTAGGTGCGTGCGCTGTGAAAATTCTTCAGCCATTCGTTGATTAAATCTCTTGCCACCGGGTGTTAAAACAATGAGATCAACATCTTGAACCAACAAAGGATCAAGTGCTTGGCCCCACACTTCTGCTTTCATAACCATGCCAGCGCCACCGCCATAAGGAGTGTCATCAACGCTGTGGTGATTATCGGTTGCGTGTGCACGCAAATCGTGAACATTAATCTCCAGCAAGCCTTCATCCTGCGCTTTACCAAGCAGGGATAACTTAAGAGGAGCAAGATAATCTGGGAAAATTGTGACTACGTCTAATTTCATTTCATCTCCCCGGTAATTGTTGGAGGGATAACCACAATGCGCTTATTTTTTACATCAACTTCTGGCACTAATTGATGTACGAATGGAATAAGAGATTCACCGTGTTCTGTTTTTATAGCTAGCAAATCTTGCCCTGGAAGGTTAATGACATCAGATACTTCGCCATACTCTTCCCCAGACTCGAGAAATGTCATGCAACCAATCAACTGAAGAACATGATATTCATCGTCATCGCCAGATGATTCATTGATGTCTACATCGGAATAGAGCATTTCGTTGCGTAGCTCTTCGATTTGGTTTCGAGTGGTTATGCCTTTAAACCCAAGGAGCAGAATTCCGTTGTGGACGCGTCCTGAAACAATGGTGAGATCACCATGTTTATCTGTGTTTACGGTTGCGCCAATTGCAAAGCGAACATCTGGATCATCGGTACGAACTTCAATCGTCGCTTCACCAAGAATTCCGTGAGCACGACCAATGCGGCCCACGAGTAAACGCATATGCGAAAGAGTTGTTAACGTGCCTCGTCGGTCTCGATGAGATCGACGCGCACTGTACGACCTGCAATTGCACTTACGACTGTGCGAAGAGCTTTAGCTGTTCGGCCGTTGCGACCAATAACTTTGCCAATGTCTTCAGGATTAACTCGAACTTCTAGCGTTGTTCCGCGACGATGAGTTTTTTCCTTAACAATGACATCTTCAGGATTATCGACGATCCCTTTTACGAGATGTTCGAGAGCTTCATCCATCATTGTTATTCGGCAGCCGCTTCTGGAGTTGCTTCAGCAACAACTTCTGCTGCTGGCGCTTCTTCAACAACTTCTGGAGTTTCTGCTTCTACTGCAGGTGCTTCTTCAACAACTGTTTCAGCAGCTGGTGCAGGAGTTTCTTCTACAACTGGATTCGCTTTGGCAGCTAACTTCTCTTGTGCTTTTTTCTTTAGAGTTGTTGCGCCTTCTTTTGGTTCATCCATAGCTTGCTTAACAGCTGCTTCGTAAGCAACGCTCTTAGGTGGCTTAGGTGCTGCAACGCGAAGAGTTCCTTCTGTTCCAGGAAGTCCCTTGTGCTTTTGCCAATCGCCAGTAACTTTAAGAATCGCCTCTACTGCTGGAGTTGGAAGTGCGCCAGTTCCGAGCCAATACAGAGCACGATCTGAATTAACTTCGATCAGTGATGGTTCTTGACCTGGTGCGTAACGACCAATCTCTTCAATGGATAAACCATTGCGAGCCTTACGTGAATCTGTAACAACAATGCGGAAATAAGGTGTGCGAATTTTTCCCATGCGCATTAAGCGAATTTTTGTAGCCAAGTAACTAGTGCTCCTGTAAATGTGTGCCGTGCCAATTCGATCGCAGCGGGGTGCGCAATCATTTTGGCCAAGCGATGGACTTGGATGTTTCGGGGGTAGAGGGCCCCGTCACAGGTGCCCAATCTTGCCATCAGTTAGGCAGGATGCGAAATTAAGGCCTATCCGCGCTCTTCTGCAGCCCGTTTAGCGGGGTTACCCGACTTGGACTTCTTCTTATGTACGACTGCACTCTTGGGCGCCGGCATTGCTGGCATGCCTGACATTCCAGAAGGCATACCTGCCGGCATCGATCCATTGCGCATTTGTTTCATAGCTTTTTGCGCAGCAGAAAATCTTTCAACCAGTGAGTTAACTTCTGAAACAGCTCTGCCACTTCCGCGTGCAATACGTGCGCGCCGAGTTCCATTAAGTACTTTCACATCACGACGCTCATGGGGTGTCATTGATTGAACTATCGCTTTTGTTCGAACTATTTCGCTTTCATCAAAATTTTCAATTTGTTTCTTCATTGATGCCGCCCCTGGCAGCATTGAGAGCAGCTTGCCCATTGAGCCCATGTTGGCCATAGCTTCTAGTTGTTCAAGGAAATCTTCTAATGTGAAATCATCACCGCGAGCAAACTTTTCTTCTAGTTTTGCACTTGTCTCCGGATTAAATGCCTTCTTTGCCTGCTCTGCCAAAGTCGCAACATCGCCGAGTCCAAGAATGCGAGAAGCCATACGCTCTGGATAGAACAGATCAAAGTCACTGATCTTTTCTCCAGTTGAGACAAACATAATTGGACGTTTAATAACTTCTGTAATCGACAGAGCGGCGCCACCACGTGCATCACCATCTAATTTAGTCAGAACTAATCCATCAAAGCCAACGCCTTGATCAAATGCTCGCGCGGTGGCCATTGCGCTTTGACCAATCATCGCATCGATTACAAAGAGAATTTCGTGCGGTTGAATTTGATCGCGAATTGCAATTGCCTCATCCATCAATTCATCATCGACACCAAGACGGCCAGCCGTATCTACAATAACCATGTTATGAATCTTTGAATTCGCGAATGCAAGTCCATCCCGCGCTACATCTACTGCATTTCCAGAACCATTTCCTTGCTCTGGCGCAAAGACTGGTACTCCAATTTGTTCGCCTAATACTTGTAGTTGCGTTACGGCATTAGGTCGCTGTAAATCTGCGGCAACTAAGAGCGGAGTATTGCCTTGATCTTTGTAATATTTCGCAAGCTTTGCCGCAAGAGTTGTTTTTCCCGCACCTTGCAGTCCTGCCAACATAATTACTGTTGGTGGATTCTTTGCAAACCTAATTCTTCTAGCTTCAGAACCAAGAATTTTGATGAGTTCTAAATTAACGACATCAAATATTGCTTGGGCTTGATTGCTACCTGCCTGAAGAGTCGGTAAGAGTGCAGTTGCTTGTGAGCTGATTCGTTCGGTAAAGAGATCTACAACCTCTTTGGAAACATCAGCTTCCAGAAGCGCGCTGGTAATCTCTTCGATAACAGAATCGATATCTGAAGAAGATATTTTTCCCTTTGATCTCAAGTTGCCAAAAGTCTTAGCAAAGCGAGCCGAGAGCGCATCAAACATAGACAGAGCCTACTTTAGCTCCGCACAATTTTTAGATTGCGTCCGATCCCTGCTCGCCTGTGCGCACACGGACTACTTGTTCGATTGGAATCGCCCAAACTTTTCCATCCCCAATGCTTCCAGTTGAGGCGCTTTTCACAATCACATCGATGATTGCTTGCACATCTTCAGAGTCGGCTAAAACTTCGAGTCTAATTTTTGGAACAAGATCAACTGTGTACTCGGCACCGCGATAAACCTCAGTGTGACCTTTTTGGCGACCAAAACCACTGGCCTCTGAGACGGTCATACCTTTAACGCCGTGTGCTTGGAGCGCGCTCTTAACATCTTCTAATTTATGAGGCTTAAGAATTGCAGTTATGAGTTTCATAGAATTAAACCTCCACGTGATGAACTTGTCATTTCATACGCTGACTCAGCGTGTTCATTGAGATCAATACCCGATACTTCAGCATCGCGTTTGACTCTAAATCCAATCGTTTTTTCAATTGCATATCCGATGATAAGTGTTGCGATGAAAGAATATACAGCGACAACAGCTACGCCCAATGCTTGTTTTCCAAGCAATGCACTGCCGCCGCCGTAGAGCAATCCATCAACCCCAACGCTGTTTACTGAGCTTGCGCCAAAGAAACCAATTGCTAACGAACCCCAGATTCCTGCAACTAAGTGGACTCCAACAACATCTAATGAGTCATCCAAATTGAAGCGGTACTTTAATCCCGTTGCAAGAGAGCACAAGATGCCAGCAAATAATCCGATAACAACTGCAGCCCATGGTGCAACGAACGCGCACGCAGGAGTAATTGCAACCAAACCTGCAACGGCTCCTGATGCTGCTCCAAGTGAAGTTGGATGTCCTTGACGAATTTTCTCAACGAGTAGCCAACCAGCTAGCGCCGCAGCAGTTGCCACTTGAGTGTTAATTAAAGCAAGGGCAGCAATTCCATTTGCTGCTAATGCTGAACCTGCATTAAATCCAAACCAACCAAACCAGAGTAAACCTGAGCCAAGCATCACTAACGGAAGTGAGTGTGGACGCATGGATTCTTTGCGCCAACCAACGCGTTTACCAAGAACAATTGCAAGAGCCAAACCAGCGGCACCTGCATTGATGTGCACTGCTGTTCCGCCAGCAAAATCCTCAAGCCCTTTACTTGCCAAGAAACCCGCTCCAGTAACTGTGTCTCCAACTTTATTTCCGAAAGCGAATACCCAGTGAGCTACCGGGAAATAAACAAGTGTTGACCAAATTGCAACAAATACAGCCCACGATGTGAACTTGGCACGATCTGCAATTGCACCTGAAATAAGTGCGGGAGTAATGATTGCAAACATTAGTTGGAAAGCGGCAAAAACCAATACCGGGATCGGATATAGACCACCATTATTTGTGAAGTCATTAACTACCCCACCCAAACCTGAAAAAGAAAAAGATCCATACCAAGGCGAATCTGCTTTGTAACCAAAAGCTAATTCAAATCCATAAATTACCCAGAGCACACTGACAACTCCGATAGAAATCATCGACATCATCATCATGTTTAGAACACTCTTGGTTCGAACCATTCCTCCATAAAAGAAGGCGAGACCTGGAGTCATAAGAAGAACTAGCGCGGTACTCGCCAGCATCCATGCCGTATCTCCCGAATTAATAACCATTTGATCCATAGGTAACTACTTTCAATATTGTGGTTGCTAACAAAGCTTGAGATTCTCGCCTTTGAGATAGGTGAAAAATGCCCCATGCGAGTTACATGCGATGGCGTACCAGGTTTCAGACACATCACATTTTTTGGCCGTGAGGGCGCTTGTGTTACATCCAGGTTAAGAGATTAAGCTTTTGATGTACTCATCTGGCTTAAAGGGTGCCAGATCATCGATTGACTCCCCTGTTCCGATGAACTTAATTGGGATATCTAGACCATCTTCAATTGCAAGTGCAATACCGCCCCGAGCGCTGCCATCTAACTTAGTTAAAACTATGCCCGTAACTTGAACCGCCTCGGCAAAAATCTTCGCTTGCTGTAAACCATTTTGACCAGTTGTCGCATCAATTACCAAGAGAACTTCTCTTACTGGAGTAACTTTTTCTATTACGCGTTTGATTTTTTCAAGTTCATTCATTAAATCACTCTTATTGTGAAGTCGACCGGCTGTATCTATAAACAAAAATTCCGCGGAGAGTTCCTTGGCTCTTTGTACTGAATCAAAAGCAACTGAAGCTGGGTCGGAGTTCTCTTTACCGCTGACTACTTCCACGCCAATCCTCTGACCCCAGGTTTGTAATTGCTCAACTGCAGCTGCACGAAAAGTATCTGCAGCAGCCAAAACAACTGTGCCTTGGTTCTGAAAATTACGCGCTAATTTTGCTACAGATGTTGTTTTGCCAGTTCCGTTAACTCCAACAACCATTACGGCTGTAAGTCCCGGTTGGATTGAAAGCGAACGAGATTTATTAGATAGGTGAGATATCAAGACAGTATGAAGTGATTCCTCAGGAGTCGCAGATTTAACTTTTCGTGTCTGCTCGATAATTGAGTGAGCAAGATCAGCGCCCACATCCGCGGCAATGAGTTCGTTCGTGAGTTCATCTAGATCTGGCTTATGGAGTAAATCCGTTACTTTTATCTTGGATAAAAACTTAGAAAAAATGCCCATGAAAAGCTAAATTCAGATTTAAGCGGTTTCGGATTCGCGGAGACGCTGAGAAATAACTTCTGTCACGCCATCTCCGCGCATCGTGACGCCGTATAGAGCATCTGCAATTTCCATCGTGCGTTTTTGGTGAGTAATGATGATGAGCTGTGAACTTTCACGTAGCTCTTCAAGTACACCAAGTAAGCGACCAAGGTTTACATCATCGAGCGCGGCTTCAACTTCGTCTAGTACGTAGAACGGACTTGGACGAGCTTTGAAAATCGCAACGAGCATGGCCACTGCTGTAAGAGATTTTTCTCCACCAGAGAGCAATGAGAGTCTCTTTACGCGCTTTCCTGGTGGACGTGCTTCAACATCAACGCCAGTTGAAAGCAAGTCATCTGGATTCGTAAGAATTAAGCGACCATCTCCACCTGGAAATAAACGAGAGAAGATTTCTTCGAAGTGCTTTGCAGTCTCTTCATAGGCTTCCATAAAGATTTGCTGAACACGGTCATCAACTTCCTTAACGATATCGAGGAGATCCTTCTTTGTGTTCTTGAGATCCTCTAACTGTTCAGCAAGGAATTTCAAACGTTCCTCAAGAGCGTCATACTCTTCGAGCGCTAGAGGGTTAATCTTTCCAAGAAGCGTCAATGAGCGTTCAGTTGCAGCTAGGCGTTTTTCTTGTTGGTCTCGACGATATGGAATTAATTCAGTCGTAACAATTTCGCCTGCTTCATTTTCAAGAAATGTCGGCACATCATTGTGTGGTCCATACTCATTGACCAACGTTGTTGTGTCCACGCCAAGCTCTTCAACCGCCTTGAGTTCGAGAGCTTCAATACGCATACGTTGTTCGGCTCGCGCAATTTCATCGCGGTGAACACTATTTGTTAATTGCTCCAACTCTGTTGAAAGTTCGCGACCACGAGAACGAATGGTCAATGTTTCACCTTCACGCTGTGCCCGTGCATCTTCTAGACGCGCACGCTCTGTCGCTGCTTTTGCAATAGAACGTTCAATGTGAATCAAAACTTCGTAAGCAGCTTCTGCTACAGATTGCGAAATAACAGCACCACGCGCACGTGCTCCACGTCGTGAGATTGCTCGTTCGGATGCATCACGTTCTGCTTGTGCAGCGTCTTCAAGTGCCTTTGCGCGCGCTGCTAATGAATCTACGCGTTCTTCACTCGTGCGAACTGCCAAACGCGCTTCTACTTCTGTACTGCGAGCGGTAGAAACTTGCGCACGTATCACTTCTACTTGTGCGTGATCAGGCTCTGGTGTTTCACCTTGCATGGAAAGTTGGTTTGAAGCAATGTTTAATTCATTCTCATCGCGTGATTTAGCCGATGTTGCTTCCGCGATTGAAACATTGAGACGTTCAACTTCTGCTGCAGCAGATTTCGCATTTTGTCCGGCCACTGCAAGTTGCTCAGTGAGAGCTGCAATTCGCGCATCTGATTCATTGAGTTTCCCAAGAGCTTGGTCATATTCACTCTGACGTGAAGACAATTCATTGGTTGCAGTTGAAATCTCGAAACGGATTCGATCTGCTTTGTGGTTGATTTCCTCTAATTTGCTCTTTAAATCTGCAATGAGCGCATTAATTTCTATCAGCGATGAGGTGGACTTGGAACCACCACGCGCACGTGTAGAAGTAATGATGTCGCCATCTCGTGTAACAACTCGAATATGTGGATGTGTGCGAAGTACATCTGCTGCGTCGCGGGCTGAATCCACAACTGCGGTTGCACTCAGTAAGGATGCAACTAGCGTTGCGATTGAGCTTGACTGCACATAATTTGTCAGCGATGTTAAACCAGATGGAATTGATTCTGAAGATCTGGAATTTTCATCAAAGACTAAGACGTCAGCTTGACCCAGATTTTCTGAGCGCATCGTTGTGAGTGCACTCACTGCTGAATTCAAATCTTGAACAACAATTGCATCAGCCAGTGACCCGAGAGCTGCTGCCACCGCACTTTCATAACCTCGCTCAATTGAAATCAAGGAGCTGACACTGCCCAAAATCTTTACGCCGCGAGAATTAGATAGCAACGCCGAAGCGCCATCATTGCTCTTTGAAGTTATTTGAAGAGCTTCGAGTTTTGCTTCAACAGCGTTCTTTTCTCGCTCGGTGCTACGTTCGTTATCAACCAGATCTGAGAGAGTTTTCTTTGCTCCATCTAGTTTGGACTTTGCAGATTCAAATTGCGAATCTAAGCCGAGTTCGCTCGAGTCCGCACTTGCGATTTCTAATTCAAAAGTTGAGTAAGCACGTGAAGCTTCATCAGCGCGTTGTTGCGCTTCGTTCCGTGATTTTTCTAAACGTGCGATTTCTTCGGCAATTGCTTCAAGTCTGGCACGTAAAGATTTAATGTGCCCTTCTTGTCTTGCTGTGCCTTCACGCGCATCTGCGATTGCACGCATTGCTGCAGCAACTCTGTCTTCTTCGCTCTTAAGTGAAATTTCTGCTTGCGCTAAAGCATTGGTGGCATCAGTGAGAGAAAGATTTGCACTGGCAACTGCCGCGCGTAGTTGATTTTCTTCTAAACGCAGAGCTTGTGCTTCACGTTCAAGAGCTTCTGGATCGCGACCTAACGTGCGTGCTTCTTCAGCTTCTTCTGCCAAGAAACGAGAGCGCTCTTGTGCGAGTGAAGCTGTACCTCTAAATCTTTCGCGCAAAGAATTAAGCTGGTAATAAGTCTCTTGTGCTTTGACAAGAAGTGGTCCATCAACTGCTGCTTGCGCATCGAGTGCTTCTTCACGCGCACGGACTTTTTCTAATTCGGCATCGACTATCGCGCGTCTTTCGCGTAATGCGGTTTCATCTGCCACTTCAGCATCAAGTGTTTTGGTCATCTGGATAAAGTCATCTGCCAACAAGCGCAGCCTTGCGTCACGAAGATCAGCTTGAATGGTTGCAGCTTTCTTTGCAACTTCTGCTTGTTTGCCTAATGGTCGAAGTTGTCTGCGCAATTCAACGGTGAGGTCTTGCACGCGAGCTAAGTTGGCTTGCATCGAATCTAATTTGCGAAGAGCTTTTTCTTTTCTCTTTCGGTGCTTAAGTACACCCGCAGCTTCTTCAATGAATCCACGACGTTCATCGGGGTTGGCCATCAGAATTGCATCAAGTTGACCTTGTCCAACGATGACGTGCATCTCACGGCCAATACCTGAATCGCTCAGCAGTTCTTGAATATCAAGCAAGCGAGATGCTTCGCCATTTATTTGATATTCACTCTGTCCATTTCTGAAAAGAATGCGAGAAATTGTTACTTCCGAATAATCAATATTGAGTGCACCATCGGCGTTATCAATTGTTACTGAAACTTCGGCGCGACCAAGCGGTGCGCGCCCGCTGGTACCTGCGAAGATGACGTCTTCCATCTTTCCGCCGCGAAGAGATTTGGCACCCTGCTCACCCATTACCCATGTGAGTGCATCAACAACATTTGATTTTCCAGAACCATTGGGACCGACGACGCAAGTGATCCCGGGTTCGAGGCGCAAAGTGGTCGCCGAAGCAAAGGACTTGAAGCCCTTGAGCGTGATGCTCTTTAGATACACGCGGTAAACCTACCTTGCGAGCGCGTGAATTAGCGAAGTAACACGGCGGCTCTATACGTATCTAGATCTAGTTACCTTCATCCACAACTTGAGGTTTTAAAATGTCATACGCGAGTCTGGCAGCAACTTGCTCAGCTTCTCTCTTGCTCTTTCCAGTGCCGCTTGCGATAGCGGTCCCAGCGACCATTGCGTCGGCGCTAAAACTCTTATCGTGATCTGGGCCTGTTTCGGTAACAATGTATTCCGGAGCACCCTTGCCGAGTTGGGCGGTTAATTCTTGAAGCGCCGTTTTGCCATCTAAGCCCGCACCGCGCGCCATTGCCTGCGTCAAAGTTGCATCAATTAACTTGCGAACAACCAGGGCGCTCGTCGCAAAACCTGCATGAAGATAAATAGCGCCAATTAACGCTTCTAACGCATCAGCGAGTAAAGAATTCTTGTCGCGGCCACCGGTTACTTCTTCACCTTTTCCAAGTCGAATGTACTTACCGAGATTAAGTTCGCGAGCAATATCTGCAAGGGCTCTCATATTTACAACGCCTGAGCGAAGTGGTGAGAGTCTGCTCTCATCTAAATCTGGAAAGCGAAGGTATAGCTCTTCGGTAACTATTAATCCCAGTACAGAATCGCCTAAAAATTCGAGACGTTCGTTGGTTTCTTTTGCGCCAGATTCATATGCAAATGAACGATGAGTAAAAGCTAAGGCTAAAAGATTTGGATCAACGTCAACACCTAAGTGTTGTGTTAATTCAGAGTACAGATCAGACCTCAATAACCTGACGGCGGTTATATGTTCCGCACGTTGGACATGCAGTGTGTTGCAATTTTGGTTGTTGGCATTGTGGGCACGCCGCTAGTGCTGCCGCAGTTGTTTTCCACTGACTACGACGAGAACGAGTCTTTGAGCGAGACATCTTTCGCTTTGGTACTGGCACGGTGGCGTCCTTAATCTCTTCTTAAATCTCATCTGAGATACCGCGGCTCACGTGGAGAGCGGATATGGGTGAAAGTATCCCCTAAAAGAGCGAATTCTTAAAATCGGCAGTGGCGGGCTACTCGCCCTCACGCCCCTCGATAGAGCCAAGAGCAGCCCAACGTGGATCAATCTGCTCGTGGGCATGACCCTCGGGAAGATCGGACCATTTTTCACCACACTGCTGGCAGAGCCCTAAGCAATCTTCTGAACAGAGGGGATTTACAGGAAGCGCCAAAACAATCGCATCACGTAGAGGCGTTTCAAGATCTATGTAATCACCTTGCATCAATAACTCATCATCAACATCTAAATCTTCAATTACGTCCTCACTTGGACGACGTTTTTTGGAACCTTTTGAACCCTTTTCATGGTGAACTTCATAGCGATAGAGCTCCTGAAAACTTCTATCAATATCAATTGCTATTGGATCGAGGCAGCGAATGCACTCTCCCATGGCAGTGGCAAATACATCCGCAGTTGCAAGAACGCCTTCGGTAACTGACTCAAGGCGTAGGTCAACTTCGATAACTTCACCGGGCGGAACGCTAATTAATTCAACTCCAAATGCTTCGGTGAGATCGAAGTCAATTGAATACTCTTTCATCTCGCCAGCTCGGCGTGGAAGTTCGTGTGTATTTACACGAAAGGGTGATAGATCTCGAGTCATGCAGTCCGCGATTTACTTATCGTTAGCGAGTTGCGATAAAACATCTTTGTCACCAGCACCAGCAAGTCTCTCGCGACCACGTGCGATGGCATCAGAAGTTTTATTCAGAATAACTTCAAGAGTAGCAAGGCGTGAATCGATGTATTTTTCAACTTCTTCGCGCTCTGAATCTGCCTCTAAGTGCGCGTCATCCAAAATATGTTGCGCCTCTTCACGTGCTGCAGAAACGATGGCTGTCTGCTCAATCATTCGAGAAACTTCTTCGCGCGCACTTGCAATCAAAGTTTCAGCGCTCAGGCGACCTTCCTCAATTAACGAATCTCGTGAGGCAAGAATTTTTCGAGCAGCTTCTAGATCATTAGGTAATGCCGCGCGTGCGCCATCTAGAATTTCCAAAATTTCGCCGCGGTGAAGAACGCATGATGCAGATAGTGGAACACCGCGTGCCTCTTCAACCATTGAAATGGCTGTAGTTAATTTCTCAATCGAATCCATGGATCACTTCCCTGCTACTCGACGTTTTAGTGCTTCGTTAATACTCGGTGGAACCATAGAGGATACATCTCCACCGTAATGGGCTAATTCTTTCACAAGTGAGGATGATAAAAAGGAGTGAGTCGGTGAAGTCGCCATAAACATGGTCTCAACACCAGATCCTTGAAGATTTACCTGAGCCATCTGTAATTCATAATCGAAATCCGAAACAGCGCGTAAACCTTTAACAATCGACTGCACAGAGTTTGACTTGCAGTAGTCAACAAGCAATCCACTCCAAGAATCAACTCGAACATTTGAAAATTTCTTCGTTACTTCTGAAATCATAGAAATACGTTCATCTACTGTAAATAAACTAGATTTTGTTCGATTTTCAAGAACGGCAACAATAACTTCATCAAAGTGGTGGCTGGCACGTTCGATGATGTCTAAATGACCGTATGTGATTGGATCAAAAGATCCCGGACAAACTGCACGTCTCATGGGTCAAACGCTAGCAACGATTTCTGCGCTTATCCATTCTTAGCGTAATTAGCGTAATAAATACTCGCTTGCCCATAGACCTTGGTGCGTGATGGCTCATACCCCTCTGGCCACGTTGGTGCTGCAGATTTTGTTGCTCTTTCAACTGCAATGACCGCACCATCTTTACAGAAATTATTTGAATGTAGATTCTTCAAAATGATAGTTAGTTCTGAATCAGAAAAATCATATGGTGGATCGATATAAATGAAGTGATATTGATTCTGCGCGGCACCTTCTACAAATTTCTGCGCAGCCATGTGGAATAGATGAAATGTTCCAACGGGTTGCGCTTTTTGTACGAGTGCAGAATTTATCGAAATCGTCTTTGCGGCAGCATCATCTTTTTCAACGCAATGAACAAGGGTTGCCCCGCGCGAAAGCGCTTCCAATGCCATGGCTCCAGAGCCTGCGAATAAATCTAAGATGTGCAATCCAAGAAAGTCGCCAAATTCGGAAGTAAGCGTTGAATAGATTGCTTCGCGTGCTCGATCAGATGTAGGTCTTGTTGCACCGGCGACGCTAGATAAGGAACGTCCCTTTGCTACCCCAGCAATAATTCTCATTACATCAACCCTTATCTATGAAGTCAGTTGCCGAATCAGTTTCTAGGAACTTTATTTCATCATTGAGTAGCTTAAATCCTGCAAGGCTTGGATCTCCTTCGATTATTTTTTCTGCGCTCTCTCGTGCGCTTTCTATCAGTTCTTCATCTCGTAACACCCGCAATAATCGTAAGTGCGAACGAGTTCCTGATTGGCTAGCGCCCAGAACATCTCCTTCTCTGCGTTGTTCTAAATCGATCTTTGAGAGTTCGAAACCATCTAGCGTCGAGGCAACTGCGTCCAGGCGGATGCGAGCAGGAGTCTCTGGCAATGCATTCGTTACTAATAAACATAAACCGGGTGATGTTCCACGGCCAATACGTCCACGAAGTTGGTGTAACTGTGAAACTCCAAATCGATCAGCATCCATAATAACCATCACGGTTGCATTTGGTACGTCCACTCCGACTTCAATAACAGTTGTTGAGATAAGTACATCTATATCGCCTACTGAAAATGCGGACATTGTTGAATCTTTTACATCGGTAGATAAACGACCATGCAATGGCGCAACACGTAATCCGGAGAATGGACCGCTATGCAGCATCGGACCGAGCTCTTCAACACTTGCAATGCTTTGCGATTCAGTCCCAAAGAGAAAATCCATGTCCGCATCTTCATTATTTGTTGCACTGATTCGTGGTGCTACAACGTATGCCTGATGGCCTTTCACAACCTCTTCAGCAATTCTTTCCCAGGCTCGTTCTAGATGCGCAGGTTTTTCTTGTGCCGCAATGACGTGTGTGGTGATCGGTTGTCTTCCCAGTGGGAGCTCTCGCAGCGTCGAAATATCCAAATCTCCGAAAACAGTCATAGCAACGGTTCGTGGAATAGGAGTAGCCGTCATAACTAATAAGTGTGCAGGAGTGTGAGCCTTGCTCTTAAGTGCATCGCGTTGCTCAACACCAAATCTGTGCTGCTCATCAACAACAATTAATCCCAAATCATTAAAAACTATTGACTCACCTAACAGCGCATGAGTACCGATAACAATTCCTGCTCCACCGCTTGCTGCCAATGCAAGTGCTTGTTTGCGAGCTGCAGCACTCTGTGAACCCGTAATTAGAGTTACTTGCGTAGCTTTGTCATCGCCACCCAACATTCCACCATGGCCTAAATCTCCCAATAGTTTTGTAATCGTTCGAAGATGCTGTGCCGCCAATACTTCTGTGGGTGCAAGTAGAGCTGCTTGGCCGCCATTATCAATAACTGTCAGCATTGCGCGCAGCGCAACAATTGTCTTTCCAGATCCCACTTCACCTTGAAGTAACCGATGCATTGGATGAGATTTTGCTAAATCAGATTCGATTTCTGCGCTGACTTCTTTTTGTCCTGCAGTTAATTCAAATGGCAATAATTTATCGAATGCGTCAAGCAATCCTCCCGTTACTCGAGGCCGTGCAATTGCATCGAGTGATCTAAGGGCGGCTTTTCTTTTTGCCAGGAGTAACTGCAATAAGAATGCTTCATCGAATGTTAAACGTTCGCGGGCAATTTCAGCGTGCTCTAAATCAGCAGGCTTGTGCAATTGAACTAACGCTTGTTGCAGAGTCGGATATCCATGTTTCTCGCGGATATCTTCAGGCAAGAAATCAGGCACTTCATCTAAACCATCAATTGCCAAGTCGATGCACTGTGCGATCTTCCAAGATGGCATCTTTGCTGCCGCTGGATACACAGCTAAGAACTTTCCAGCAAATTCATCAACTGCGCTATCTACATCACTGCCATCTGGAATCAATTCATAATCTGGGTGAGCTAATTGGCGCTTACCTTTAAACACACCAACTTTTCCTGCGAACAATCCTTGGCGACCAACCTTTAACTCTTTCTCACGCCAGGCCTGATTAAAGAACGTCAAAGAGAGCTTTGCTTTGCCGTCTGTAACAATTACTTCGAAAATGCTTCCCCTGCGACCATGAAGCGGACGATTTGAGGCACTGAAAACTTCGGCGAGAATTGTGACTTCATCGCCTTCTTGCAAAGTAGAAATATCTGTCAGTTCGCCACGTACGGCGTAGCGGCGCGGATAATGTCGCAATAAATCTCCGACACTCTTAATTCCGAAAGTAGTCTCTAAAACTTTTGATGTGCGATCCCCTAGAACGCTGCTGACTTTGCTATCAAGGGATGCCATGGCGTCATTCTCCACTGTTTAGGGTTATTGAGCGTGGATTGGCGTCTAGGCATAGGCTCGCGCTAATCTTGCGCCCTGTAAATACGTATGAAGGAGTTCAGCAATGGCTGCAACATGTGACGTTTGTAAAAAGGGTCCAAGCTTTGGTAACAATGTTTCTCACTCACAAGTGAAGACTCGTCGTCGCTGGAATCCAAATATTCAACGCGTTCGCACTCTTGTTGGTGGAACACCAAAGCGTCAAAACGTATGTACTTCTTGCCTTAAGGCTGGAAAAGTTACTCGTTAATTAGTTTTGCTTAGTTGAAATGGCGCCAGGATTCTGGCGCTTTTTTCATTTCTGGGAAATCAACTCCGCTTCCCGCACGAACTTCTCCGATACAAATTCCTGGCAAATTTATTCCCGTTGCTAAGAGCACATGATCTTCGCCCCCACCTGAAATCAAATCCCACACATTACAGTCAATTGAATGGGCTACGGCGGCTAAATCTGCAAACCCTTCTGCTTTTTCGATTTTAGAAGAGTCGATTCTTAGTTTCACACCAGATGCTTTACTGATTTGCTCTGCCTGTACAACCAAAGAGTCACTGATATCGCACAGTGCGTGCGCACTCTTAAAGCTTCTCATGATGGCAGGGTTAAGTTCTGGAGATCTGAATTGATTCAGTGCGCGGGCGTGCGCTGGCGAATCCGAAAGATTTCTAGAGAGAATTTCATATCCTGCGCGCGACCAACCTGGTAGAGCAGAAAGGTAAATTGAATCTCCCGGACGTGCACCTGAACGAGTGATATGTAATCGAGATGTTCCAACTGCGGTTACCGAGATCATAATTTTGTCACCACGAGATAAGTCACCGCCTACGACCACTGAATCAGATGCCGCCGCAGTATCTGCAATTCCCTGTGCCAAATCTTTTATCCATTTCATCTCTTCATCACCGGTCAGGGTTAATGCAACGACTAGATAAAGTGGATCTGCCCCCATCGCATATACATCGGCAAGATTGGCCACTGTAATTTTGCAACCAATTTGATAAGCCGATGACCACTCACGTTTAAAATGAACATCTTCGATAGCCATGTCCGTCGTGATAACTGAGTGTTTATCGGTGGCAACTACAGCTGCATCATCGCCAATTCCAACAATGACTCGTGGGCTTTTTTGATTCAACGGCGAAAAAATTGAGGAGATCTCCGTAATTACCTGCTCCTCGGTGAACTTCATACCTTAAGAATACTCATTGCCTCACTGAGTCCAGATGCGATAAGTTGTCCCCTCAACGGCAAAAGGAGTCGACCATGTCAGTGCAGGCATACATCTTGATTCAAACTGAAGTAGGAAAAGCTTCTAGCGTTGCATCCGCTGTATCAGCAATTTCTGGAGTGACACTCGCAGAAGGTGTAACAGGTCCTTACGATGTGATCATGCGCGCTGAAGCGCCAAGTATGGAAGATTTCGGTCGAATGATTCTGTCTAAGGTGCAAGGTGTTCCTGGCATCACAAGAACATTGACTTGCCCAGTTACTTACTAATTTTCTAAAACACCATTAGTTCGTAGCAGCGCTGTTTTAATCAATTCTTCAATAATGCTTTCATAGCTCTTGCCTGTCGCTGCCCACATCTTTGGAAATACAGAAGTAGCTGTAAAACCAGGCATGGTGTTGAGTTCATTGATAAAGACTTCCCCACTCGTTGCGTAGAAGAAATCCACTCGCGCGAGCCCTGAGCAACCAAGTGCTTTAAATGCCTTTATCGCTTGCGTGCGAATATCTTCGGCAACATCACTTGGAATCAGAGCCGGCAACTCTATTTTGGTAGCGCCATCTAGGTACTTCGCTTGGAAATCATAAAACTCAAACTTCGGATCTATAGAAATCGACCCGACAACCGATGCTTCAGGGGATCCATTGATTTCCAGGACTGCGCATTCAACTTCTAATCCATGAATAGCTTTTTCTACGAGTGCCTTCGAATCAAAAGTGTGTGCATCTTCGATTGCCGCCGCAAACTCTTTTGCAGATTTAATTTTCGTCGTGCCACGACTTGACCCGCCTCGTGCAGGTTTTACAAATAGAGGAAATTCAAGTTCGGCTGCACTCTTTTCAAACTCTGACCTGTGAGATTTCCAATCGCTCTTTTTGACCACAAATCCCGGAACCACGGCCATGTTGTGGGAAGCAAAAATTGGTTTAGCAAATGATTTATCCATGGCGACTGCGCTTGCAAGAACTCCGCTGCCAACGTAAGCAATATTTGCCATTTCACAAAAGCCTTGAATAGTTCCGTCTTCGCCGTAAGGACCATGCAACAGTGGAAAAATCACGTCGACGTTGAGAGATTTATTGTTAACGCTTAATCCATGGATATCTGCAACGACTGCAGGTGCGTTGTCAGGAACTTCTGGCAGCACTCCCCCACGAATTTCTAGAGTGAAATCTTGCGGAACTTGCACCCACTTACCTTCGCGCGTGATTCCAATCAGGACTGCTTCGTATTTGGATTTATCTAGCGCTTCTAAAACGCCGCCAGCTGAAACACAAGAAATCTCATGCTCACTTGAACGGCCGCCAAAAATAATAGCGATAACTTTTTTACTCATCGAATAAAGTTTTCTGCTTTTGTTGTTATTGCCATGAGTCGCTCGAGCGCTTGCTTAGGAGTAATTGTCCCGGCAACGACATCTGCAACTGCTTCAATGACTGGCACTTCAACCCCAACTCTGTGCGCTAATTCAACAACGGCACTGGAAGAGGCTACGCCCTCAACCGTTTTTGCCACATGGGCTCGCGCATCATTCATGGAACCGGAACGTCCAAGTACTTCACCAAAAGTTCGATTACGCGATAAAGCTGAACCACAACTTGCAACGAGATCACCCATGCCAGCTAAACCAGCAGCGCTCAGTGGATCGGCGCCGTGGGCCGCACCGATTCGTGCAACCTCATTGAGTCCGCGAGTAATGAGCATTGCCTGAGTATTTTCACCGAAGCCCATTCCAATAGACATTCCTACAGCCAGGGCAATAATGCTTTTAATTGCACCAGCTAATTCGCATCCCACAACATCTGTTGATGTATAGACACGGTAATACGGTGTTGAAAATAACTCTTGAACTCTTGTTGCAATGTCTGCAGTTGGAGCAGCCGCAACAGCGCCAGCAGGTTGGCGCAGAATTAACTCATCAGCCAAATTTGGTCCGGTAATAATTGCATAATTGGTAGTGTCTAAAACTTCCACGATTACCTCGGTCATACGTAAATCTGAAGTTAGTTCGATACCTTTTAACGTGCTCACAATGAGAGCATCTGGTGCAATCAGACTCTTCCACTCAGTAAGTGCATCTCGCAGGCTCTGTGCAGGAATAGCCAGAACAATGATTGATGAATGGCTAAATGCTTGGGATATCTGATCAGTTGCCTTGAGTTGACTAGGCAATACATGTTCGCCTAAATACTTTTTATTGGTGTGTGATTTATTTATTTCATTGACTAGTTCGGTGCTGCGACCCCACAACAGAACATCATTTCCGCAATCAGCTAAGACTTGAGCCATGGTTGTACCCCATGCGCCCGCTCCTAAAACGGTAACTGTACTCATCAGCGTTTTTTCTTAAAGTTTCCCGTGCGAGGTAAATCCGACGTGTGAGGGTCAAATATTTGTGCCGGTCTTTTTTCTCCACGTATATCTTCAAGCATCGTCGTCAAAACATCCATGATGTGTGCAGTTGCTTCTGCAAGTGCGATTGGATCATCTTGCTTTCCATACCAAGGTGACATATCAATTGCTTTTCCAGCCCGAAGAGTTATCTTTGAGCGTCTCCAAAGGCGTGGCAATTTGTTATAGGGCGGCAACACATCGCCAATTCCCCATGCAGCAACAGGGATGATTGGTAATCGAGTAATAATTGCTAAACGCGCAGCGCCAGTTTTTGCAACCATGGGCCATAGATTTTCATCGCGAGTAAGTGTTCCTTCTGGATAAATTCCAATTAAGTGCCCTGCCTTAAGCGCTGCCACTGCGTGATCCAAAGCTTTGCTTGCGTGCGTTGATTCGCGGTCAACTGGAATCTGCCCAGCTGCAAGCAAGATGCGACCGATAATTGGAACATCAAAGACAGATCGTTTGCCAATAAATCGTGGTGCTCGCCCGTTTTTAAATAAGAATTGTGCAAAGAAAAGAACGTCCGCATATGAAAGATGATTGCTAATTACAATTGCTGGACCTATTTGTGGGATGTTCTCTTTGCCCTGCCATGTGCGCTTAGTAATTAAATTCAAAAGTGGGATTAAAACCGTGGCGCAGACATTAAAGGTGGCATTGGTCCCTAGGGGTTTGCCGGTAGGCGCAGCGTAAACAATCTGCTCGCTTTGCATGGGCCTAATCTAATAGCAAAAGCGCGGGACCACCGTGATGGTGAGCCCGCGCTTTTGGTAAAAAGCTAATTACTTACGCTTCTTAGCCTTCTTTGTTGACTTCTTAGCAACTTTCTTGGCGCTCTTCTTAGCCTTCTTCTTTGGAGCTGCCTTCTTTGCTGACTTCTTAGCTGCTTTCTTTGGAGCAGCTTTCGCTACTGCCTTTGGCTCGATCTTTGGAGCTGGTCCAAGTTTACGTTCGCCAGAAATAACTTCCTTGAGTCCCTTTGCAGGAAGGAAGCGAGCCTTCTTTGAAGCCTTGATCTTGATTGTTTCGCCAGTAAATGGGTTACGACCCATACGAGCTTTACGATCAACTTTCTTAAACTTTCCAAAATCATTGATCATGACATCTTCGCCACGTGACATTGCACGAACGATTGTGTCAAAAACAACGTCTACAGCGTGAGCTGCTTCCTTCTTGCTGTCGTTGAAGTGTGGGGCCAACGCGGCAATGAATTGGGCCTTATTCATCAAAATCCCCTTAGTTTTACGCTTAAAAGTTAAGCAATTGCTTAACGCGTATAAAACTTAACTCGCATAGAGGGGTGAGTCCAATATGTAATAAGGCGTGTCGCATTATTTTATTTTTGTGTAAACGCTAAAAAAATCCACTTTTTACGCATAGAAATCTCTAAAGTTTTGGTTGAGAGTTTTTAACTTTTTCCTCACCCATCAAAAAAGTGAGCGTGAAAATGCTTATTTTTCAGTGGTTATTTCAAAATTGGAAGAGTTTTTGGTTTGTATTCAGCTCGAGTTTTTTCGAAAGCATCGATGGAATCAGTTTGTTTCAGCGTTAAACCGATGTCATCGAGGCCTTCCATTAAACGCCAGCGGGTGTAGTCATCGATTGCGAAATTCAGAACTGTTGAGTTGTACGAAACTGTGCGTGTTTCAAGATCTACCGTAATCGCAGTATCTGGTTTGCTTTCAATTGCAGCCCACAGAGCCTCTACTTCTTCCTGCGAAACGATGATGGTTAACAGGCCACCCTTTAAAGAGTTTCCACGGAAGATATCTGCAAAGCGAGATGAGATAACAGCTTTGAAGCCATAATTCTGAAGCGCCCACACTGCGTGTTCGCGCGAAGAACCGGTTCCGAAATCAGCGCCCGCAACTAGGACGGTGCCCTTCTTGAAGACTTCTTGGTTAAGAACGAAATCTGGATCATTTCGCCAGGCAGCAAAAAGACCATCTTCGAAACCACTGCGAGTGACTCGCTTGAGATAAACAGCAGGGATGATTTGATCTGTATCCACGTTGCTACGGCGAAGTGGAACTCCAGTACCTGTGTGCTTAATGAATTTATCCATTGTCCGTATCCCTTACAAATCCGCTGGTGATGAAAGAGTGCCACGCAGCGCGGTTGCAGCTGCTACGAGTGGGCTAACAAGGTGAGTACGTCCACCTTTACCTTGGCGGCCTTCGAAGTTTCTGTTGGATGTAGATGCACTTCGTTCGCCAACGGCTAGTTGATCTGGATTCATGCCAAGGCACATCGAGCATCCTGCACTTCGCCATTCAGCACCTGCATCGAGAAATACTTTATCTAAACCCTCTGATTCTGCTTGCAGACGAACTCGCGCAGAACCTGGAACAACAAGCATGCGAAGTGAAGAAGAAATTTTCTTTCCTTTAAGAATTTCTGCAGCAGATCGAAGATCTTCGATGCGGCCGTTGGTGCAAGATCCCAAGAAAACAGTGTCAATTGCTATTTTCTTTAGCGGTGTTCCTGCAGTTAAGCCCATGTATGTAAGAGCTCTTTCGGCTGCACCACGTTCTTCCGCATCAGCAATTTCTGCGGGGTTTGGAACGGATGCATTCAGGGGCAAACCTTGTCCGGGGTTTGTTCCCCATGTAACAAATGGTTCTAGCTCATTTGCATCAAGATTGATTTCAACATCGAATTTCGCATCAGCATCACTGTAAAGCGTGCTCCAGTATTTAACAGCAGCATCAAAATCCTTCGGTGCATGTGGCTTGCCCTTGATGTATTCAAATGTTTTTTCATCTGGAGCGATTAATCCCGCACGTGCACCCGCTTCAATGGACATGTTGCACACTGTCATACGAGCTTCCATTGAAAGTGCACGTATTGCGGATCCGCGATACTCCAAAACATATCCTTGGCCGCCGCCGGTGCCAATTTTTGCAATGATTGCCAAAATAATGTCTTTCGATGTGACGCCCGGCTTAAGTGTTCCTTCAACATTGATTGCCATTGTCTTTGGGCGTATCAATGGAAGAGTTTGCGTTGCCAAAACATGTTCAACTTCGCTTGTTCCGATTCCGAAAGCAAGGGCGCCAAAGGCACCATGAGTTGAGGTGTGGGAATCTCCACAGACTATTGTCATTCCTGGCTGTGTTAATCCAAGCTGCGGGCCGACGACGTGAACAATTCCTTGCTCGGCATCTCCCAGTGAGTGAATGCGAACACCAAACTCTTTGCAGTTTGCACGCAATGTATCTACCTGCAACTTTGAAACTGGGTCTGCAATTGGTTTATCAATATTAAGTGTTGGAACGTTGTGATCTTCAGTTGCAATAGTCAGATCAGGTCTGCGAACGCTTCGGTTTGTAAGACGAAGACCATCGAAAGCTTGTGGGCTTGTTACTTCATGAATGAGATGAAGATCGATATACAAAAGATCTGGTTCGCCATCTGCGCGACGAACAATATGTTCGTCCCAAATCTTTTCCGCTAACGTCTTAGACATCCAAGGCTCCTTGTAGACATCTCATTTATTGAGATGCTAATATCGTATCGTGGATAGAAATAATAGCGGAGTCGGCGTATTAGATAAAGCCGTATCCATTTTGGCTACTTTGGAATCAGGTCCGCACTCCCTCGCAGAATTAGTTGCGGCCACTGGCATCGCCCGCCCGACTGCGCACCGTTTGGCTGTTGCACTCGAACACCACAGATTAGTTTCAAGAGATCTCACTGGACGATTTATTTTGGGTAAACGCTCTGGTGAATTAGCAAGTGCGGCCGGAGAAGATCGATTAATCGCTGTGGCTGCACCTGCATTAGCAGCGTTGCGCGATGCAACAGGTGAGAGCGCACAGTTGTATCGCCGACAAGGAGATTTTCGAATTTGCGTTGCAGTTGCCGAACGTTTATCAGGTCTTCGCGACAGTGTTCCAGTTGGTTCTGCTTTAACAATGCAAGCAGGTTCTGCTGCGCAAATTTTATTGGCATGGGAAGACTCAGAAAAAATTCATCGTGGCTTAATAAATGCGCGATTTACTGCAGCGCAACTGGCCGCAGATCGTCGTCGCGGTTGGGCGCAATCCGTTGGTGAACGCGAAGCTGGTGTTGCCTCAGTGTCAGCTCCTGTACGTGGGCCAAATGGAAAAGTTATTGCCGCCGTAAGTATCAGCGGGCCAATTGAAAGACTAGGCAGACAGCCCGGTCGAGTTCATGCAGCAGCAGTCGTTGCAACGGCTGCACGTCTTACTGAGCATCTGGCTAAAAACTAGTTAAGTAAATCTAACTCTCGCATGACGCGAGAAATTGTTGAGTATCCAAAACCCTTACGAGCCAGAAGAGATTCAATTCTGCGAATCTGAACATCAGGTTCTAGGCGAGACATAGTTGATAATTTGCGCATACCTAATTCAAATGCAGTTCGATATTCGCTCTCATCTGTGATGCCTTCAAGAGCTAAATCAATACTCTCTTGATCCACTCCGCGCTGGCGTAGCTCGCCGGCAATAATTCGCTTCGATAACTTCTTTGAACGCGTACGAGAGTCAGTCCATTGCTGGGCAAAGTCCTGATCGTTTATCAATCCAGATTCGGTTAATTTATAGATCGTTGCTTGAGCAACATCATCTTCAACACCGCGTTTTTTAAGGTGAGCGAGAAGCTCGCCCTTACTCTTCGCTCTGGTCACTAGTGCGTTAAGCGCAATTGTGTGAGCTACTGAGTAAGGGTCTGAGCCTTCGCCTCTTTCAACCTTTAGGAAATCAAGGCTAATTAGAAATCAACCTCTGCTGCTGCTTCATCGATTTCAGCGACTAGTGCTGGATCAACTTCTACAGGTGTTGCGAAGTGGGCACGAATCTTTGACTCGATTTCATTAGCAAGATCTGGATTATCGATAAGGAAGGCACGGGAGTTCTCCTTGCCTTGACCCAATTGATCTGCTTCATATGTGTACCAAGCACCAGATTTCTTAACGATACCGATTTCAACGCCAAGATCAATAAGTGATCCCTCACGTGAAATACCAGTGCCGTAAATAATGTCGAACTCTGCTTGCTTAAATGGTGGAGCCATCTTGTTCTTAACAACTTTGACGCGAGTGCGGTTACCGACTGCGTCTTGGCCATCTTTAAGTGTTTCGATGCGACGGATATCCAAGCGAACGGAAGCGTAGAACTTGAGTGCCTTACCTCCAGTTGTAGTCTCTGGCGAACCAAAGAAAACACCAATTTTATCGCGTAGCTGGTTAATGAAAATCGCTGTGGTCTTTGATTGATGAAGAGCGCCAGTAATTTTGCGAAGTGCTTGTGACATCAAGCGAGCTTGAAGACCCATATGTGAATCTCCCATTTCGCCTTCAATTTCAGCGCGTGGAACGAGTGCTGCAACTGAGTCAACGACTACTAAATCAAGTGCGCCGGAACGAACGAGCATGTCCATAATTTCTAGTGCTTGCTCACCAGTATCTGGTTGTGAAACAAGGAGTGCGTCAATATCAACGCCGAGCTTCTTTGCATACTCTGAATCGAATGCGTGTTCAGCATCGATGAATGCACAGATACCGCCAGCTTTTTGAGCATTTGCAATTGCGTGCAATGTAAGTGTTGTCTTACCTGAAGACTCTGGTCCGTAAATTTCTACAACGCGACCACGTGGAAGACCACCAATTCCAAGTGCGATGTCGAGTCCGATTGAACCAGTTGGAATAACTTCAACAACTTGATTCTGTCGCTCTGACATCTTCATAACCGAACCCTTACCAAACTGACGTTCAATCTGAGCAAGGGCTGTGTCTAGGGCTTTGGAACGATCTGATTGTGCTTTTTCTGTAGCTTTGTCATTACTTTTTTCAGTAGCCACTTTTTTCCTTTCGATGAAACGTCATATGACGTTGGTGTCGGTCCAGAAGGTACGGAGACCCACCGACGGCCCAAGCGCTTTGGAGGAAGGCTGTGGGCGGAGGATGGAACCGCTCTGGTTGTGCAGGATTAAGGGTATACGAACATCTGTTCGAACGCCATATTAAGCGCTCGACACGCCGTTACTTATGTGGGGCGGTCTGCTCTGGATGGGCCTTACAGACGGCTCTCCAGATCTCATCGGGCTCGAGGCCGGCTGCGAGCGCCTCATTCACGCTCTTGCTGCCTAACTCTGAGATTGCGATGTCTGCGCTAAATGATGGAGCCCATTGCGGGCCAAAGCTTAAAAGGATGCGCTCTCGAAGATCAGAGATACGCATGAAGAAGTTGTGAGCTCTGTGCTCGAGATTGTTCTGGAGTCAGAGGTTGAATCACTTGAGCCAATAACCAAGCAATTGCGATTCCTGCCTTTGTCTCTGAGCCAAGAGCGCTCTGGAAGAACGCATCGATTGCGTGCCAAATCTTGTCATCATTTCGCATCAACATTGTGGCCACGATGGCTGGGTCATGCGAGCGCATGCCCGCTAGTGCTGGGTCTGCACTGATCGCAAGTGAAAAGTACTCAAGCAATTCAGCGGGGTTTTTTGGAGCGTTTTCAAATAGGGAGATAATTTCACGGCTTAAAAGTGAGTATAAAACAGCATCTTTATCGCGAAAATGATTGTACAAAGTTGCACGAGAAACTTGAGATAGATCTGCGATATCAATCATCGCTAGATTTTTAATTCCTTGCGTTGAGATAATTTCTTTTGTAGCACTCAGCAGCGCCGCTTCAGAACGAGACGCCATTGCTCCTTGGAGTGCGTACAGATGAGCCATGATTAGGCCAATTAAGCAGCGTCTACAACGCTTAGTGTTGCAACTTCAGTTGACTTAATATGAACAGATACATCACTCATAACTGTAGAAAGTGTTAATCCAAGTGCTGTGCAGATAGCTGCCAGGAGTTCTGAAGAAGCTTCTTTCTGTCCTCGTTCTACCTCTGAGAGATAGCCAAGGGAAACACGAGCATCACGAGCGACATCTCGAAGTGTGCGAGATTGCTCTGTGCGGGCAGCGCGAAGGGTCGTGCCTACTGCTTCACGTAATAACATGGCGACCCCCTAATCTCTAGCCCTAGTTAATCCCTTGCCCTAAGGATACGGGCAAAAGTGCCAATCGCGCTCGCGACAGTCCCACTTCGAATGTTTTCACGCTCCCCATCAAGGGCTAATTGAATGCTCTGGGTAACGGGTCCGGCAATGGCTACCCATACTGTTCCTGCAGCAACTCCATCAGATGCATCTGGGCCAGCAACACCGGTAGTTGCTATTGCCCATGTTGTTTTAAATTTTTCAATTGCTCCTCGAGCCATCTCGAAAGCTACTTCTTCGCTGTAGACGGTTTTAGATTTAATGAGATCTGCAGAAACTCCCAAATGAGATTGCTTAACTTCGCTGTGATACGCAATCGATCCGCCGACGTAAATATCTGAAGAACCCGGAACGCTAGTGATTGCATAACCCAATCCCCCACCGGTGATTGATTCGGCTGTACTTAGAGTTTCATTGCGCAATTTCAAACTTGCGATGACATCTTTCATGGCAGAGGTAATTTCAGATGCATTGCTCATGAAATTCCTTTCGCCTTACTTACTGGGCTTAAAGGCTGAGTAGATGTAATGAGCTCCAGTACCAAGAGTCAAAATTATAGCAACGGCCATAAAACTATCTCTAAACCAGAACATGGTCTCGCTCAATGGAAGCACATAGAAACCAACACCAAATCCTTGAAAGAGCGCCTTGATTTTTCCGCCGCGGTTGGCTGGAATAACGCCGCGTTTAATGACAGCTAATCTAAATAATGTGATTCCAATTTCGCGCGACATAATCACAATTGTTATCCACCATGGCATTCGTCCCAGAATTGAGAGCGAAATCATGGCTGTACCGATCATTGCTTTATCCGCTATCGGATCAAGAAATTTACCGAATTCAGTAATGGTGTTTCGGCTGCGTGCAAGATTGCCATCCAAAATATCGCTCAGACCCAAAACAAAAAATATCCACCAAGAGATTATCTGCCACGTTGGATCATCGCCACCATTTTTAAAGAGCGCATAGGCACCAAGCGGCAAGAACGCAATACGCAAACTTGTGATGACATTTGGGGTTAGAAAGCCAGGTAGTTTCATTCTGCTTCAGCCACCAAATCTGCGCCAATACTTTCTATGACCACAGCGTCAACATACTCGCCGACTTTGAAATTTGTTCCGATAAATGAGGTAGTTCCATCAACTTCTGGACCTTGGTGCGCTGCTCTGCCTTCTTGTAATTCGGCATCTTCGATAAGGACGCGAACTCGTTGCCCGATACGCATGCGTGCTCGTTCTGAAACCATTTCATCAGCCAAGCTAGATAAAGACTCGACGCGCTGCGCAATAACTTCTGGGTCCAATTTGTTATCAAGTGAAAGTGCTTCGGTGTTGTCTTCGTCTGAGTATCCAAAAACTCCCACCGCATCGAGTTGCGCTTGAGTAATAAATTCTGCAAGACCATCAAAGTCTTCTTGAGTTTCACCAGGAAAACCGACGATGAAGTTTGAGCGAATACCCGCCTCAGGGTCCAGTGCTCTGATTTGTGTAATGAGGTGTAGGAATTTTTCGCTATCGCCAAATCTGCGCATCGCACGAAGAACGGTTGGGCTGGTGTGTTGAAAAGAAAGATCAAAATATGGTGCTGTTTTTTCTGTAGAAACCATTGCCTGTAAGAGTGATGGACGCATTTCAGCTGGTTGCAGGTATGACAGACGTACTCTTTCGACGCCGGCAATGCTTGCGATTTCAGGAAGAATTGTCTCCATTAAACGAAGGTCGCCTAAATCTTTTCCATATGACGTTGTATTTTCACTCACAAGAAATAGTTCTGACACGCCATTGGCAGCAAGCCACTTTGCCTCTTCTAAAATCTCTACTGGTCGCCTTGAAACAAATGAGCCCCGGAAATACGGAATCGCGCAGAACGAACATCGTCGGTCGCACCCTGATGCAATTTTGAGCGGAGCCCATGGGGCATTTCCTAAACGTTTGCGAAAGAGAGTTCCTCCTGCGCCTACTTTGGACGAATACTCTTCATCTCTTGCAGCTGCTCTATCGACCGGGGCAATCGGTAGCAATGATCTGCGATCGCGTGGCACATGAGGCGTATGTGAATTTCCCGAAACAATAGATTGCAAGCGCGCAGAGATATCTTTGTAATCATCAAAACCTAAAATTGCATCTGCTTCAGGAAGTGCTTCAGCTAGTTCTTGTCCATAGCGCTCAGCCATGCATCCAACAGCTACAACTGCGCGTGTTACACCGTGGCCTTTTAAGGAATTAGCTTCGAGCAGGGCATCGACAGAATCTTTCTTCGCTGATTCAATAAACCCACATGTGTTGACCAATGCGACTTCAGCTTTTTCTACATCATCAACAAGGATCCAACCATCGGCTGCTAAACGGCCAGCTAACTCTTCTGAATCAACTTCATTGCGGGCACAGCCAAGGGTGACTACTGCAACTGTGCGACTCATTGGGGTGATGTTACAGGTTATTGCTTAAAGTTATGAAGTAACCCCGTATGTAAGCGAAACTACTTGACCTTCAACGCCAATTTGCTGTGCAGCTTTCCCATTTACTGAGACATCAACTGCTCCAGCGTTGCCTGCTTTTAGACTGATACGAGTTGTTGCACTGAAATTCAACTTCTGACCATTTCGTACCTGTCCGCTATACAAAGTTGTTCCATTTGAATCAGAAACAAACAACCATGAATTTCCACGCACCGCGGTTACGGATACTGAAACTCCAGTACCGGATGAATATGTATCACGAGTAACAGTTGGAGTAGCTGCAGAAGTTTGAGTTGGTTGGGCTTCAGCCGTTGCAGATGGTTGTGCGGTTGCAGTTTCAGAGGCAACAACTTCTGGATTCGTAACCGTCGTTGTCTTCGAATTAGAAATAATTATCTGAACTGCTGCAAGTAATGCCAAAGTCGAGAGTGAAATTCCAGCTAATGTTTTCCAAGAAACAGTCTTTTTATCAACCGGATTTGTCATGACGTTATTTTCTGCAAGCATCTCTTGGATCCGACGCGGTTGCATAGATTGTTCATTTTCAAATAATTCAAGGAGTAATTGAGAATCCATTTTGATGTGTGGAGCAATATTTCTTAAGTGTCCACGTGCATAAGTTTCGCCACCGCACTTTGTGAAATCATCGCTTTCGATTTCTTTTAATAATCCTGCACGAATACTTGTGCGCTCAGATAGATCGTCAACACTGAGACCCGCATCAATGCGGGCCTGGCGAATGACTGAACCTAATGACATATAACCTCAAAAATAACTATGGGGGCGAACTTCTGTCTCCAATGGTAGACCCGTGAAGTGAAGTTCAATAGCCCCGATGTCATTTCGGGGGTCATATCACCCCAATATCTCGCGCCTAGAAAATGAACAATTAGTAATCGCGAAGCGTTGCGAGCACTGAATCTAATTCATCAGGTTTGACCAAAACGGTACGCGCTTTGGAACCCTCTGATGACCCGACAATTCCACGAGACTCCATCAGATCCATTAATCTTCCAGCTTTTGCAAAACCAACTCTTAATTTTCTCTGCAACATTGATGTTGAACCAAATTGTGTGCCAACGACAAGTTCGACTGCCTGTAACAAAATATCTAAATCATCACCAATATCTTTATCAACTAACTTTGCTGCAGAAACTGGCGCTGTTACATCTTCACGATATCTCGGTGACAATTGTTTCTTTACGTGAGTTGTTACTGCTTCGATTTCACGTTCGGAAACATATGCACCTTGAATTCTTATCGCTCTGCTTGCTCCCATAGGAATAAAGAGTGCATCACCTTGACCAACTAGTTTTTCCGCTCCTGGGCTATCTAAAATCACGCGACTATCTGCCAAAGAAGATGTTGCAAATGAAAGACGAGAAGGAACATTTGCCTTAATCAAACCAGTCACAACATCAACACTTGGGCGCTGTGTAGCTAGAACAAGGTGTATTCCCGCCGAACGAGCCAGCTGTGTGATTCGAACTACGGACTCTTCAACTTCACGAGCTGCAACCATCATGAGATCTGCAAGTTCGTCGATTATTACTAGCAAGTAGGGGTACGGCTCAACAATTCGATCACTACCGGCAGGTGGAACAACTTTTCCGGCGCGAACAGCCTTATTGAAATCATCAATATGTCTAAATCCGAAAGTAGAAAGATCTTCATAACGCAGATCCATTTCACGAACTACCCAGGTAAGTGCATCGGCGGCTTTTTTCGGATTTGTAATAATTGGAGTGATTAAGTGCGGAATGCCTTCATACGCTGTTAACTCAACGCGCTTTGGATCAATGAGAACGAGTCGAACATCATCTGGAGTTGCTCGCATCAAAATCGATGTAATCATGGCGTTAATCATCGATGACTTGCCTGCACCCGTTGCACCGGCTACAAGCAAGTGAGGCATTTTTGCTAGGTTTGCACAAACAAAATTTCCTTCAACATCTTTGCCAAGGGCAACCAACATTGGGTGATGATCTTGTCCTGCAACGCTAGAACGCATGACATCACCTAATGCGACTATTTCGCGGTCAGCATTTGGTATTTCAATTCCAACTGCGGACTTGCCTGGAATAGGCGAAAGTATTCGAACATCGCTGCTAGCGACTGCATATGAAATGTTTTTTGCCAGTGCCGTAATGCGTTCGACTTTTACCGCATTACCTAGCTCAACTTCATAGCGTGTAACAGTTGGTCCACGCATGAAACCAGTTACTTCAGCATCAATTTCAAATTGCTTGAAAACTTCAGTTAAGGATGCAACAACGCTGTCATTAACTTTACTCTTAGCCTTTGCCGCCGGTCCGGCACGTAACATGTCCGGCGGTGGAAGTTCGTAATGAGAATCACTAGACAATAAAAGCTGAACCGGTCTGGCATCTTTATTAGTCACTTGAGTTGCCGGCTTTGGCATAGCAACAGTGAATTCTTCATCAAACTCTTCTTCATCCAGCTCTTCTTCCTCATCCGGTGCTGCATTCCACTCGGCAACTACTGGAGATTCAAAAGGTGGAGTTTCTGAAATTTCAAAATCTTCATCTCTTTCACGACGGGCGGGTTTGCGATCCCATAACCACTGAAAAGCTGTCGACAGCCGTGAAAATACATCTGACGCTGGTGTCGCAGTAACAACAAGAATTCCAAATATGAATAGAACAATTAGCACGGGATAAGTCAGCATAGATGTCATGAGGGCAACTAGTGGAGTTGATACTGCATAACCAATCCAGCCTCCACCTTCTCGAATAGCCGTTGCTCCTGTGCCAACGGAGCCATTAAATAAATGCGCCAAACCATTTGCGCTAATTAATAAAGTTAATGTTCCAACAATAATTCGCCCAGTTGCTGCCTTTTCATCTGGCACTCTGAATAATCTGATTGCGAAATACACAAGCACTAGTGGTGCAATAAAACCAACTCGGCCAAATGTTCCATATACAAATGCATACACAGCGCGACTAACAACATTGTCTGCATGCAACCATGCACCAGCACCTGAAATGATTGCCAAAATTAATAGTGCAAAAGCAGCACCATCTCGTTGATGAGTGGGATCTAGATCTTTTGCACCACGAGCAATAAAGCGAATAGTGCTTCCTAAGGCTTTGGCTAAAGCTCGCCATATTCCGCGAAGTCCACGGACGAATGCGTTACCTACTTTGGAACGCTTGGACGAACCGCTTTTTTTCTTAGCCACACTATTTATCGTAATTGCTCAGCAATTATCGAGATGGCAGGCGCGCCGACTTAAAGAAAGTTAGAAATTTCAAACCTCTATAACTAGCGGAACAATCATTGGTCGACGTCGGTGCTTTGCGCCGACCCATCCCCCAATAGTTCGACGCACAACTTGAGAAAGTTGATGCGTTCCATTGATGCCTTCAACAACAGCGGCAGCAAGTGCCTTTTCAATATCAATTTTTACTTCATCAAATAAGGATGCGTCTTCAGCAAAACCGCGCGCGTGGATATCTGGGCCTGCAACTATTTTTCCGCTCTGAGAATCAATGACAACTACTACTGAGATAAATCCTTCTTCACCCAAAATTCTTCGATCCTTGAGAGAAGATTCCGTGATGTCGCCAATACTCTGACCATCAACAAATACAAAGCCACATGGAACTCCACCAACAACCTGTGCAACATGATCGACTAAATCAACTACAACTCCATTTTCAATCACAATTGTGTTTTCGCGTGCAACGCCGGCATTGATCGCAATTTCAGCGTTAGCTTTTAAATGACGCCATTCACCATGAACTGGCATTACGTACTTTGGTTTAACAATGTTGTAGCAATAGAGCAATTCGCCAGCAGCAGCATGACCGGAAACATGCACCATCGCATTGGCTTTATGAACTACTTTCGCGCCAAATCGTGTGAGTTCATTTATGACTCGAAATACTGAGTTTTCATTTCCAGGAATTAATGAAGACGCCAAAATAACAGTGTCGCCGTCTCCCACTCGTATTTGATGATCGCCATTTGCCATGCGAGATAAAGCGGCCATTGGCTCGCCCTGTGAACCTGTGCAAATCAAGACGACATTGTCATCGTATGAATCTAATTCTTTTGCATCAAATAAAATATCGCCAGGAATATTCAAATAACCTAAGTCGCTAGCTATTCCCATATTTCGCACCATCGAGCGACCGATGAACGCTACTTTTCGGTTGTGGATTGCGGCGGTATCGATTACCTGCTGAATTCTGTGCACATGAGAAGAAAATGAAGCAACAATAATCCGGCGTTTTGTAGATCTGAAAACTCGGTCGAGCACCGGCATAATTTCTCGTTCAGATGCCGTGAATCCGGGTACATCAGCGTTTGTTGAATCAACAAGAAAGATATCAACGCCTTCATCACCTAAACGCGCGAACGTTCGTAAATCAGTAATGCGACCATCTAATGGCAGTTGGTCCATTTTAAAATCACCTGTGTGTAATACGCGACCAGCAGGAGTGTTAATAACGATTGCAAGTGCATCTGGAATTGAGTGATTGACAGCAACAAATTCAAGATCAAATGGTCCTATGTCTTCTTGTCCCCCTTCGCGCACTTCACGTGTGAGCGGAGAGATTCTGTGTTCTTTCAATTTCGCGGTAATCAAGGCAAGAGTGAGTGCAGAGCCATAAATAGGAATATCACCACGTTCGCGAAGTAAATATGGCACAGCCCCAATGTGATCTTCATGCCCATGTGTAAGAACTATTGCAATTACATCGCTCAGACGTTCTCTAATGTAAGAAAAATCAGGGAGGATTAAATCAATACCGGGTTGATTCTCTTCAGGGAATAAAACACCGCAATCAACTATGAGAAGTTTGCCGTTGCACTCAAAGACGGTCATATTGCGACCGATTTCAGCTAATCCCCCGAGAGCAACGATGCGAAGTGCATTTGTAGCTAATTTAGGTGGAGTACCGAGTTCTGGATGTGGATGTGTCATGAGCGAAGAGTTACGCCACCTGCGCGTAAGTCTTCACGCAACTGTGCAATTTGTGCATTCGTTGCATCTACTAAAGGTAAGCGCGTAAATCCGCCAGGTAGCCCCATTAAATTCAGAGCCGCTTTAGTCAAAATCGCACCTTGTGTGCGGAAAGTTCCAGTGAAGACTGGTAGAAGTTTTTGATGAATTTCAAGTGCGCGTGAAGTATTTCCAGCAAACCACGAATCTAGTAATTCGCGTAAATCTTTTCCAACAGTGTGCCCGCACACTGAAACAAAACCAACTGCTCCAACTGATAGCAAAGGTAAATTCAAAATGTCATCACCAGAATAAACTGGAATTCCGCATCGCTTAATCACCCAAGAGGTTGAAGCTACGTCTCCTTTTGCATCCTTTAGCGCAACAATGCGAGGGTGTTCAGCTAACTTAACAATCGTGTCTGGTTCTATTTGCATTCCTGTGCGTCCGGGAATGTCATACAGCATTACGGGCAGATCAGCTGCATCTGCGATTGCACGAAAGTGCGCTTCGATTCCGGCTTGTGGTGGTTTGTTGTAATACGGAGTAACAACAAGTAATCCATCGGCGCCAGCTTTCTGGGCACGTAGCGCTTGTTCTACTGAGTGCGAGGTTTCATTATTTCCAGCACCTGCAACAACTTTTGCTTTTCCTGCAACAGCCTCTTTAACGACTTTAATAATCTGATCTTTTTCATCATCACTAGTAGTTGGCGCTTCACCAGTTGTGCCATTAACAATAATTGCGTCATGGCCTGTAGAAAGAAGATGTTTGGCTAATGTTGCAACGCCATCCCAGTCGATTGATAAATCCTTCTTAAAAGGAGTCACCATCGCAGTAGATAGCCGACCGAATGGCGCTGGCGTTGTCATGGGCTAAGGCTATCGCCTAGTTAGGGCGCAATGCGTCCAGATTTCTCAAATGCCTTATGCGTAAGTGGCATTAATTTTGCAAATTCGGCTTCCATTTTCTCTGCAACCATCTCAATTTCGCGCTGCGGATAACTTGGAAAGTGTGAACCTTCGCGAGAAGTTCGAAGTGAAAGGAAATTCATGAGTGCACGCGAGTTCATTGAAACGTACATTGATGAGTACAGGCCAACTGGTAAAACTACGCGAGCGACTTCACGGGCAATGCCTGCATCCAACATTTTCTGATATTGATCATATGCAACTACGTAGGCTTCTTTCATCGCCTTAACTGAAGTCTCGTACTGCTCGGGAGTTCCATCAACAAATGTATATGCTCCTGTTTTTCCAACTTGAATTAACTTGCGTTCGGTACTTGGAATGTAAAAAACTGGTTTGAGTTCGCGATATCGACCACTCTCTTCATTGTATGAAGCGATTCGGTGTCGCATGAACTCACGAAAAACAAAAATAGGTGCAGAGACAAAAAATGTCATTGATGTGTGCTCAAAAGGAGAGCCGTGACGTTCGCGAGCTAAATAATTAATCAAACCTTCTGAACGCGCTGGGTCTTCGCCGATTTCATCCATTGATTGTTCACCGGCAGTGGAAACGCGAGCTGCCCAGATAACGTCTGCATCACTTGCACTTGCCTTAACAAGATCTACTGTGACATCACTTCTAAAAACAATATCTGACTCGCTCATGGTGCGACCTTATCTAGTCAGCGCTTTGTGCTGTTGGATTTATACGGCAGAATGCGGGTGTGTCTAGAGTCTCTTCCCCCACATTTCGCGACTCTCTCAGCGTCTCCTTCACCGTAGGTGCGTATGGAGTTGCATTTGGAGCCGCAGCTGTAGCAAACGGATTCAGTATTGTGCAAAGTTGCTTACTCTCTCTTCTAACTTTTTCTGGTGCCTCACAGTTTGCAGTTATCGGAGTGATTGGAGCTGGCGGAAGTGCGATCAGCGGAATTGCGACCGCTTCATTGTTGGGATTTCGAAATGGTTTATATGGAGTACTAATGGCTCCAATTCTTAAAGTACGTGGATTTAAAAGATTGATTGCAGCACACATCACAATTGATGAATCAACTGGCGTAAGTCTTTCTCAAGAAGCGCGCGGTCCCGAAGAGATGCGTGAAGGATTTTGGCTCACTGGATTTGGCGTTTTCATTTTTTGGAATTTATTTACTCTCGCTGGCGCACTCGGTGCAAAGGCAATGGGCGATCCATCTGCATGGGGATTAGACGCTGCAGTACCTGCCGCATTTCTAGGTCTTGTGTGGCCGCGACTTAAGAGTTCAACTGATAAAACTCTGGCAATAGTTGCAGCGTTATTTGCAATAGCAACCACACCATTTTTGCCCGCTGGATTACCAATTATTGGAACTGCAGTAATTGCAGTGGCGGCGGGATTGCGAGTGAAGAAATGAATAACACTCTTTGGCTTGGCGTCATTGGAACAAGCGTTATTGCTTATGCCCTCAAACTTGCTGGCCATAGCGTTCCGGAGAAATTCTTATCTCATCCCCTCATTAAACGAATTAATCTGCTTATTCCTATTGCTTTATTGAGCGCGCTAGTTGCTGTTCAAAGCGTTACAACAAAGAGCGCTATCGTCATTGACCACAGATTAGCTGGGTTGGGCGCAGCAATTCTTGCACTCTTTTTCAAAGCGCCTTTTCCTGTAGTTGTTTTAAGCGCTGCAATAACTTCGGCTGGTTTTTATAACTTTCTTTAAATAATTGAAAGTGATTTTAGTTTCGCAGTTAAATCCATATCTGATGGTTCGGTTAGGTGCGTGCCATCAGAAAAAACAATGACAGGAATTGACTGAGCTCCACCATTGATCTCGCGAACTTTATCGGCAGCACTGAGGTCTGCTTCGACATCGATGTGTGTGTATTCGACGCCTAGTTCAGCAAGCAATCTTTTTGAACGGCGGCAATCTCCACACCAGTCGGCCCCGTACATTGTTATTTGATCTTTAGACATCGCATCTTCCTTTACATGAATTTATCTAGGCCATGAGTTAGGCCTGAATTTTTCACAACACTTCTAATGCCGAGTAATACACCTGGCATAAATCCTGCACGATCAAGAGAGTCATGGCGAATTGTCAGAGTTTCTCCAACTCCTCCGAATAACACTTCTTGATGCGCAACTAATCCTTGGGCACGAATTGAATGAATAGGAATATCTCCCACCTTGCTGCCGCGCGCACCTTCAAGTGATTGCTTTGTCGCATCCGGCATCGGTTTCATTGAAGAATCTTTGCGGGCCTGTGTCATTAATTCCGCAGTGCGTGCAGCAGTTCCACTTGGTGCATCAACTTTAGCTGGGTGATGCATCTCAACAATCTCTGCTGATTCAAAGTAGCGAGCAGCTTTTTCTGCAAACTCCATCATCAGAACTGCACCTATTGCAAAATTTGGGGCGATTAAAACTCCAACTTTTGGGTGCTTAGCCAATTCTTTGCTGAGTGAATCAATTCGCGCTTGATCGAATCCCGTTGTTCCAACGACGGCATGTATGTCATTGCTAATTAAGAATTCAAGATTTTTCATAACGCTATCGGGAGTTGTGAAATCAACAACGACTTCAGCTTTGTTACTCAATAACTGATCTAAAGAATCACCGATATCAAGTTGGGCTACGAGTTCTAAGTCAGATGAGTTGGTTACGGCTTTTACAACTTCTGCGCCCATGCGACCGCGAGCTCCAAGTACGCCAACACGAATACGTGAACTCATCGTGTGCTTCCTTTCGCGAGTACTTTCTCGAAATGCGCTTCGCTCTTATATGGACCTACAACTCCAAGGGTAGGCGTTTTTGTCAGAAACTCGTTGGCAATAACGCGAATATCCTCTGGTGTTACGCGTGCAACAGCCTTGAGAATTTCATCGAAGCCCATTATCTCGCCGTAAACAATCTCGCTTTTGCCGATACGACTCATACGAGATCCGGAATCTTCCTGGCTAAGTACTAGTGAGCCGCGAACTGCGCCTTTTGCTCGTTCAATCTCTTCATGTGACATTCCATTGTCGGCCACGTCTGCCAAAACTTCCTGGATGATATTTACGACCTCAATTGCTTTGCTTGGGTTACAGCCTGCATAAAATCCAATTTGTCCTGAACCTGCAAATTGTTGAGCGTATGAATAAACAGAATACGCAAGACCACGTTTTTCGCGAATTTCTTGAAACAATCGTGAAGACATTCCACCACCGAGGGCTGCAGATAAAACACCCATGGTGAAGCGACGATCATCATTTCGCGTCACGCCTTCCATGCCATAAAACATGTGCGCTTGTTCGCTCTTGCGATAAATGATTCCTACTCGACCTTGTTTTCCACGCTTTACAGTTGTGTTTGGTCGAATCTGTGGAGTTCCACTGACGTCTAAGAAGTTATCGCGTGAAAGCGCTTCTTCGACCATAGCGACTACTCGCTTATGCTTAATATTTCCAGCTACGGCAACAACTAAATCTTGAGGCAAATATCGCTTCTTGTAATAGTTAAAAACACTATTACGTGTCATGTTATTGATTGAATCTATTGTTCCAAGAATTGGGCGCCCTAACGGAGTATCTCCATAATAAGTTTCAGCATATAAATCATGAACCAAATCACTCGGATCATCATCTCGCATCGCGATTTCTTCCAGAACAACCTTACGTTCAGCATCGACATCTTCTGCGGTAACAATCGATGACGTAATCAGATCGGAAATAACGTCAACTGCCATAGGAAGATCTGAGTCGATGACGCGAGCGTAGAAGCAGGTGTATTCCTTGCTAGTAAATGCGTTCATTTCGCCACCAACAGATTCGATGGCCGAAGAAATTTCTAAAGCATTTCGGCGCTGTGTACCTTTAAACAAAAGGTGTTCTAAAAAGTGAGAAGCACCAGCAACGGCTGGTGCTTCATCACGAGAACCTACATTTACCCAGATGCCTACGGCTGCACTTCGAACTGAAGAAACTTCTTCAGTAACGATGCGCAGACCGCTAGGCAATACTGTGCGACGAACTGACATTTACTCGGCTGAAGCCGCGCCTTCTTCAAGAACTGGAACTAGTGAAAGCTTTCCCTTTGGATCGATTTCGCCAATTTCAACCTGAATCTTGTCGCCAACCTTCATAACTTCTTCGAGATTTTCAATGCGCTTTCCGCCATGCATCTTGCGAATTTGCGAGACGTGGAGCAAGCCATCTTTTCCTGGAAGCAGTGAAATGAAAGCACCAAATGCTGCAATCTTTACAACAGTACCTAGGTAGCGTTCGCCAACCTCAGGCATTGTTGGATTAGCAATTGCATTGATTTGTGCACGAGCAGCTTCAGCTGATGGACCATCGGTTGCACCGATATAAATAGTTCCATCATCTTCGATCGAGATATCTGCGCCAGTCTCATCTTGAATCTGGTTGATGATCTTGCCCTTAGGCCCGATAACTGCACCAATTTGATCAACTGGAATCTTTACAGAAATGATTCGTGGAGCAAATGGACTCATTTCATCCGGTGTATCGATTGCTTCATTCATCACATCGAGAATCGCAAGACGTGCTTCCTTAGCTTGGTGAAGTGCACCAGCAAGAACTGATGCTGGGATTCCATCGAGCTTTGTATCTAATTGAAGCGCTGTAACAAAGTCTTTTGTTCCGGCAACTTTAAAGTCCATGTCGCCGAATGCATCTTCTGCACCAAGGATGTCTGTTAAAGCAACGTATTCAACTTTGCCATCAACATCATCTGAAATCAGACCCATTGCAATACCTGCAACTGGTGCACGTAGTGGAACTCCAGCGTTTAGTAGTGCCAGTGTTGAAGCACAGACTGAACCCATAGAAGTTGAACCATTTGAACCAAGTGCTTCAGAAACCTGACGGATTGCGTAAGGGAATTCTTCGCGACTTGGAAGTACTGGTACGAGTGCACGTTCTGCAAGAGCTCCGTGACCGATTTCGCGGCGCTTTGGAGTTCCTACACGACCTGTTTCACCAGTTGAATATGGTGGGAAGTTGTAGTTGTGCATGTAACGCTTGTGATTTTCAGGATTGAGAGTATCGAGCTGTTGCTCCATCTTAAGCATGTTAAGAGTTGTGATACCAAGAATCTGAGTCTCACCACGTTCGAAAATTGCAGAACCATGAACGCGAGGAATCACTTCAACTTCAGCAGATAGTGGGCGAATATCGCGCAATCCACGTCCATCGATACGAATCTTGTCGCGAAGTACGCGCTGACGAACTAATTTCTTTGTGAGAGAACGAAACGCTGCAGGAACTTCCTTTTCGCGTCCTTCAAATTGTGCGCTTACTGACTCTTTAACAGAGGCACTAATCTCATCAATCTTTGTTTCGCGTTCTTGCTTACCTGAAATTGTTAGCGCCTTTGCGAGATCCTCTTTTGCTGCCTTTTCAACGGCTGCAAAAACATCATCTTGGTAATCCAAGAAGACTGGGAATTCAGCAGTTGGCTTTGCAGCCACCTTTGCAAGCTTTGATTGAGCATCACAAAGCACCTTAATAAATGGCTTTGCAGCATCAAGACCTTGTGCAACAACTTCCTCAGTAGGAGTTGGTGCTCCATCCTTGATGAGATCAATTGTGTGTGAAGTTGCTTCTGCTTCAACCATCATGATTGCTACGTCATCTTTAGTCACACGACCAGCAACAACCATGTCAAAGACAGCCTTATCGAGCTGTGAATGATTTGGGAATGCAACCCATTGACCGTCAATTAAAGCGACGCGAACGCCACCGATTGGTCCAGAAAATGGAAGTCCTGCTAGTTGTGTTGACATTGAAGCGGCGTTAATCGCAATCACGTCGTACATGTGATCAGGATCTAGCGCCATAACTGTTACAACAATTTGTACTTCATTGCGAAGACCTTTAACGAAAGATGGGCGCAATGGGCGATCGATCAAGCGGCATGTAAGAATCGCATCTTCTGATGGACGTCCTTCACGACGGAAAAATGATCCTGGAATACGACCAACTGCGTACATCTTCTCTTCAACATCTACTGTTAAAGGAAAGAAGTCGAATTGATCTTTAGGTGTTTTAGAAGCAGTGGTTGCTGAGAATATCATTGTTTGATCATCTAAATAAACTGCTGCTGCTCCGGCTGCTTGCTTTGCAAGGCGGCCTGTCTCAAAACGAATCTCTCGTTTTCCGAACTTGCCGTTATCAATTACTGCAACGGCGGATTGAATCTCTTGACCCTCCATGGGTCGCTCCTATTCTCGACTACAGCCGAGTCGAGCACAATGAATCTTCGATCGAAGTTCACGGACGTGCGACTTTCGTGCACTGAAATTCCGGAAACCACTACCGAGGACCATTGCCCACGCGGCTAGTAGTTGTGTCTAATTAACGGCGAATGCCGAGTTTTTCAATAATCGTTCTGTAACGATTGATGTCTGTCTTTGCGAGGTACTGAAGAATGCGTCGACGTTGACCAACTAATAACAAAAGACCACGACGGTTGTGGTGATCATGTGGGTTGGTTTGAAGGTGATGAGTGATCTCATCTACACGCTTTGATAACAACGCGATCTGAGCTTCAGGGCTTCCTGTGTCAGTAGCGGAGTTGCCGTACTTAGCAACGATTTCTTTCTTTACTTCTGGTGTTAATGCCATTTCTTGCATCTCCTTTTACTTGGCCACGATGGTTGCCGGTCTGCCACACGGAAACTCTTTTTCTCGTTGGACGTGGCAAAGGTTACCAGCGGGGTTGTGGATAGAGGAAATCGAGGCTATTCCTCGGTCAATTCCCGCGCACGTTGGCAATCTTTCGCCATTTGTTCAAGTAGCGGATCAAGACCATCAAATTTGAGGGTATCTCGCAATCTCCATCCAAATTCAATCGTTGCTCCTTGATCATATAAATCTAAACCAACTTGATCGAGTGCATACGCTTCAACCTGTCTTGCTCGATCTCCATCAAATGTTGGATTTGTTCCGATAGAAATTGCAGATGGCCAACGATTAATTCCAACTGTTAGCCAACCTGCATACACGCCATCGGCTGGAATGCATTGACCTTCGATATTTCCTAAGTTTGCAGTGGGATAACCAATTTCGCGGCCACGTGCTTCGCCGTGAACAACAATTCCATCTAAACGATGTGGGCGACTTAATAAGGTGCGTGCAGATTCAACGTGCCCTTGAGCTACAAGTGTGCGAATTCGCGATGAAGAAATACTCTGTTTCTCGTCTTCTGAAAGCGAAAGAACGTGAACATCAAATTTTTTCGATTCACCACTAGCGCGCAATGAATCGATATTTCCTTGGGCCTTGTGGCCATAAGTGAAATTCTCACCAACAACTATGTCTGTTGCCTGCAATTGATTAATGAGAACACTGTCAACAAAATCCTCGGGTGACATTGAGGCAAATTTTTCATCAAATTTTATGACTGCAACTCGATCTGCATTGTGAATCTTAAGTAATACAACTCGATCAGCCAGAGTAACTAGTAACTTAGGTGCGCGCTCAGGAGCAAATACTGTTGCTGGATGCGGATCGAAAGTCAGTGCAATGACAGAACCGCCATCAGCAATTTCTTTGGCACGATTAAGAATCTCTTGGTGCCCACGGTGAACACCATCGAAGACACCAATAGCAACAACGCGCTTACTCATGTTTATATTCTGCCAGTTCAATTCGCAGGCGCGAAAACTGCGATGGGTTTAGCGCCGTTATCTCGATTTTCAAGCAAAGCAATTAATTCATTAGAAGATGAAATCCCAGCATAAATTCCTGCTTCGGGTGATGCCGAAATTTTGCGGCCAAATGAGAGTTCCTGCGCTTCTTCAGTATTGAGCTCTCGAACTTGAAAAATAGATCTTGCAACATCGACTAAACCCAGAGTTTTGAATTCACCAGCTTTGAACTTTTCGAAACTGTTCGCTACATCTTCACCAAAACTTGCTACGCGCGTACGACGCAAAAACGTTAGGTGTCCCCCAACATTTAGTTTCGCACCGAGATCGCGTGCAATTGCGCGAATGAATGTACCTGCAGAACATGTCACTTCAATATCGATCTGTATTGCATCATTAGTTCGGCGGATTTCAAGAACATCTAATTGCGAGATTGTTACTTCGCGAGAAGCTAATTCAAAGACTTCACCTGCTCTTACTCGCTCATGCGCCCGTTTGCCATCAACTTTGACAGCAGATACCGAACTTGGGCGTTGTGAAATAACTCCGCGCATTGAAGATAAATCTCGTTGGATATCTGCATCAGTAATTGCATCTAAGTCGCTCTTGCTTGCTTGTGAAAGTACTTCACCCTCAACATCATCAGTAATGGTTGCTGTACCCAGAGCAATTGTTGCTCGATAAGACTTATCGCCATCAGTTATATATTGGAGTAAACGGGTGCCGTGTCCGAAACCAAGAATGAGAATGCCTGTCGCCATGGGATCAAGAGTTCCTGCGTGCCCAACTTTTCTTGTACCTAAAACTCTTCGGCCAACTGCAACTACGTCATGACTTGTCATTGCGCCAGCTTTATCTACAACTACAAATCCATCCGTTGCAGACATTTTGTTCAAACGTCATCCCAATTAGTTATGCGATCTACCGGTGCCGGTTTGTTGCTGTTATCAATAACTTTTGGAGCTTTATAAGCATCTGTTTCACCGGCATATGAAGCTTCTTTACGTAATTTAGAAACTTCGGCGTCTTGTTCGCGAACTTTTGCAAGTAAAGAATCAAGTGCAAGAGCGCTCTCTGGTAATCCGTCAAGAAAGAATTCAATGCTCGGTGTTACGCGAACACCCAAATCTTTTCCTACAGCAGAGCGAATTACACCCTTTGCGCTTTCAAGTGCTGCTGCAGTGTATTCGCGTTGTTCGTCATCGCCAAGCACCGTATAAAAAATTGATGCGTGTTGTAAGTCGCCAGTAACACGAGCATCAGTAACTGTTACAAAACCTAAACGAGGGTCCTTTATTTTGCCCTCGAGTAGGCCTGCAACTACAACTTTGATGCGGTCGGCAACCTTCTGACTGCGATGCGATGAACCCACGATTTATGCCCGCTTCTTCTCGCGCATTTCGTAGACCTGAATGGTGTCTCCCACTTGCATCTCTTTCAGTGTGCCAACACCAATACCGCACTCGAATCCTTCACGGACTTCAGTGGCGTCATCTTTGAATCGCTTAAGCGAATCGATTGTGAGGTTATCTGTAATAACTTCACCATTTCGCATTAAGCGAGCTTTCGCATTTCTGCGGATGATTCCATCGAGAACCATTGATCCTGCAATGTTTCCTGCCTTGCTGGATTTAAAGATGTCTCGAACTTCTGCGTTACCAAGAACAAACTCTTCGTACTCTGGTTTGAGCAAGCCCTTGAGAGAGAGTTCGATTTCTTCAATCGCTTGATAAATTACAGAGTAGAAACGAACTTCAACGCCTTCTTGGTCAGCAAAGATTGCGGTTTGTGGTTCTGGCTTAACGTTAAAGCCAATAACTACTGCTGTCGAAGCCGAAGCAAGTGTGATGTCACTCTTTGTAATTGCACCAACACCACGGTGAATAACGCGAAGATCAACTTCAGCGCCAACATCGAGTTGTAGCAATGCATCTTCGAGGGCTTCAACAGAACCACTTACATCGCCCTTAAGAATAAGGTTAAGTGTTGTGATCTTGGATTGCTCCATGAAGTCTTCGAGTGAAACCTTCTTGCGCGCCTTAGCGAGTTGAGCATTTCGCTCAGCAGCTTGACGTTTTTCTGCAATCTGGCGCGCAGTTCTATCTTCATCTGCAACCAAGAATGTATCGCCAGCACTTGGTACGGAAGTAAAGCCGAGTACCTGAACTGGACGAGATGGACCTGCTTCAGAAACATTTTCACCATGTTCATCCAACATCGCGCGAACGCGACCAAATGAACCACCAGCAACAATTGCATCGCCCACTTTGAGAGTTCCGCGTTGTACGAGAACAGTTGCAACTGGTCCACGACCACGATCGAGGTGAGCTTCAATTGCAACACCACGTGCCTCATCATCAGCAATTGCGCGTAGGTCAATTGCAGCATCAGCAGTTAAGAGAATGGAATCAATTAAGGCATCAATACCAAGTCCGGATTTTGCAGATACGTTTACGAAGATAGTTTCTCCGCCGTACTCTTCTGCAACCAAGTTGTACTCAGTGAGTTGCTGGCGAACTTTGTCAGGATTTGCGCCTTCTTTATCCACTTTGTTCACTGCCACAACAATTGGAACATCTGCGGCTTGGGCGTGATTGAGTGCTTCAATTGTTTGAGGCATAACACCATCATCGGCTGCAACAACTAGCACGGCGATATCTGTGACCTTTGCACCGCGAGCACGCATCGCTGTGAACGCTTCGTGACCAGGTGTATCGATGAAGGTAATCGCACGATTTGTTCCATCGTGGTCATGGTGAATTTGGTAAGCACCGATGTGCTGAGTAATTCCGCCAGCTTCGCTCTTAACAACTTCGGTCTGGCGAATCGCATCGAGCAAACGTGTCTTACCGTGATCAACGTGACCCATAACGGTCACAACTGGTGGACGCGCAACGAGACGATCCTGATCAAGACTTTCAAGCTCTTGCCCTAGGTCGATATCAAAGCCCTGAAGTAATTCACGATCTTCATCTTCTGGGCTAACAATTTGGATGACGTATCCAAGTTGTGCGCCAAGAATTTCAAATGTATCTGCATCAACTGATTGTGTTGCAGTAACCATTTCACCTAAGTGAAAGAGTGCCGCTACTAGCGCTGCTGGATCTGCACCAATTTTTTCTGCAAAGTCAGCAAGGGATGATCCGCGACGCATACGAATTTGCGTCTTTCCATCACCGTGAGGAACAACTGCGCCACCAAGTTGTGGTGCCTGCATATTGTCGAATTCATCGCGCAGTGCTTTTCTGCTCTTTGGTTTGCGTTTGCTGCTCTTGCTTTGATTCTTTCCGAATGCGCCACCTGCACCACCGCGACCGCCGCCACGATTTGGTCCGCCACCTGGACGACCACCTGCTGCAGGTGCACCGCCGCCAGTTGTTTTGTATGGACTTGAATTGTTTGCACCAGTAGATGGTGCGCCAGTACGTGGTGGGAAATTTCCTGTTGAAGGTGGACGTGGTGATGATGGACGCGCAGCAAAACCTGGACGCACTGAACCTGGACGTGGTCCTGACATTCCCGGACGTGGTGAACCTGGTGCACCACCGGCTGGACCTGTTGGACGTTGTGGTGGACGTGGAACTGCACCACCAGTTGAAAATGGATTATTGCCAGGACGTGGTGGACGTGGAACTGCGCTTCCTGTTGAACTACCCGTTGAAAATGGATTATTGCCTGGACGAGGTGTTGCAGGTTTTGTTGTTGCATCCGTCGATGGAGTTGTATCTGCAGGAGTAATTATTTGTTGAGGTGCAACGCTTTCTGCACGTGAGGCTTTAAGCGCTTCTAGATCAACGCCGAGTTCGGCAGCTAACTCTGCTGCGAGTTCTGGGTTAACTTCTTTAGGAGCTTTCGCGGCAGCTTTCTTTGCTGCGGCTTTCTTTACGGGCTTTTTCTCTTCGACTGGTTTTGCATCCGGATACATCTCGATGAGACGTCGTACGACAGGTGCTTCTACAGTTGATGATGCGGAACGAACGAATTCGCCCATTTCTTGGAGTTTTGCAAGAACAACCTTGCTCTCCATACCGAGTTGTTTTGCCAACTCATGTACGCGGACCTTTGACACAGTTCTCCTGTCTTGGCCCGCAATCTCTTTTTCTAGATATTGATCTAGGGGATGCGAGCCTTAGTTGTAAGACCTCATAATCTGAACGAGCTCATTTGAGTTTCATATCTTTCGCATCCATTTCGTTTGGTGTTTCACTAAGTTTTAACGCATATTTAAATGCGTTTCGGGAAATCGCAGTTGCTAGACAACTTTGATGTACCCATGCGCCTCTTCCAGGAAGTGATTTTTTGTGATCCTGGACAAGAGTCCCATCAACACAAACCACTCTCAGAAGAGATGTTGGAGCCGAGCGCTTTCGGCACGTAATGCATGTTCGTATCGAATTGATACTCACTGCTTCTGCCAATCACTCGAATTCAACAGGCTAACTGTACCGCCGGGGCACTCTTTTATAGAAATTCTCACTCAGAAGAAGGCGTATCTGGATGGATATCTATGCGCCAGCCCGTAAGTCTGGCTGCCAAGCGAGCATTCTGCCCATCTTTTCCAATTGCGAGTGAGAGTTGATAATCGGGCACTGTCACTTTCGCACTCCGCGAAAGCAAATCCGTAACTTCAACTCGTGAAACTTTTGCAGGTGCTAGTGCGTGCGCAACAAAGACTGCTGGATCTTCAGACCAGTCAACGATGTCAATTTTTTCACCATGTAATTCATCCATCACTGCACGTGCACGCGAACCAACTGGACCAATGAGTGAACCTTTTGGGCTAACACCTGCACGGTGAGTTCGTACCGCTATTTTTGTGCGATGTCCTGCTTCACGTGCAACAGCCATGATCTCAACAATTCGATCTGTAATTTCTGGAACTTCTAGTGCAAATAATTGTTTCACCAGCGCTGGATGAGAACGAGAGAGCATTATTTCTGGACCTTTAAGTCCTTGTTTTACTTCAACGACAAAACATTTAATGCGATCGCCGTGTTGATAAACCTCACCAGGAACTTGTTCTTGTGGCGGAATTTTGCCTTCAACGCGTCCAAGATTTACGTGAATCATCTTTGGATCTCTACCCTGCTGAACAACACCAGATATGACATCGCCTACAGAGGCGGTGAATTCACCAACAATGTCAGCATCATTTGATTCACGCATTTTCATCTTAATTACTTGACGAGCAGTTGAAGTAGCAATACGCGTGAAGCCTTCAGGCTCGTCTCGGTCTTCAGAAACTTTCTCACCAAGTTCATTAAATTGCGGAACCAGAATTTGGATTTCGCCAGTTTCGCGATCCAAGAAAGCTCGAGCATGACGCTTAGCTTCTGGAATTTGATTGTAGGCAGTTAGAACGCCGATCTCGATTGCGCTAACTAATTGTTCAAAAGAGATCTCTTTTTCAGCCGTGAGTGCAGTTAAGGCTGCCATCTCTACATGCATTAGAGATCACCCTTGCGATTGAATTCGATTTCAACTGTTGCGCGTTTGATATCGGCGAAGTTAATCGTATGTTCTTTGGATTTACCTTTAATATCTTCAGTTAAAAGCACCTGTGACTCTTCGACAGAAGTGATTCTTCCATTAACTACTGAACCATCTTGATTTACAACTTTTACCAAGCGGTTAAGGTTTTTATGCCAATGGCGTGGAAGCGTTAGTGGACGATCAACTCCAGGTGATGTCACTTCTAACGTGAATGCAGAGTCATCCATAAAATCGGCTGCATCAAGTAGCTCTGAAATATCTCGAGAAACGCTTGTAACTTGATCTAAATTTAGTGGAGTTTGGCCATCAACAATGCACGTAACAATTCTGTGTTTGCCGGGCGATACAACATGAACATCTTCAAGAAAGAAGCCAGCTTTTTCTACTGCTGGTTGTACAAGCTCAGTAATTTTCTCGCTGAGAGACATGTGAATCTTCTTTCTATTAAGTTGTAAGGAAATAATATCCTGAAATTTCTAAACTTACCAATTAGATACGGTATCGATTCCTACTTTGATTATTAGTGCAATTGTGACGAAGAGAAAAACCTTGCGAATCAAGGTCGAACCACCACGTATAGCCAGTTTGGCTCCAAGTAATCCCCCAACAATATTTGCTAGAGCCAAAACAAGTGCGACCTGCCAAAGAATTGCCCCATGGAAACCAAAGACCACAATGGCACCAAGATTCGTAGAAACATTTACAACTTTGGCTATCGCTGAAGCACTAAGAAATGCGAAACCTAAATAGATCAATGTAAGCATCAAGAACGAACCCGTGCCTGGTCCGAAAATTCCATCGTAAAAACCGATGACAACTCCTGCGATTGCTGCAATGAGAAAACGCTTACTTTTATTGTGGCGAAGCGCTTCAATGGATCCTAAATCAGGTTTCTTCCATGTATAAAAAGCAACTGCCACTAGTAATATAAAAACAATAGGTCGCATTGATTGCGTTGGAATCAGGGAAGCACTCAATGCTCCAAGAACGGATCCTATAAATGCTGGAAGTGCCATTGTCATCAAGAATCGGACATCAGTTTTAACGCTTCTTCGATACGTCAGTGCAGATGCACTTGTGCCAAAGATTGATGCCGCTTTATTTGTTCCTAAAACTTCGACAGTACTGGCTTGTGGCAGACCAATTAATAAAGCAGGAAGTTGAATCAAACCGCCACCACCCGCTATTGCATCTACGAGACCAGCGCTAAAGGCGGCAAGAATGAGAAAGAAAATCGTTACTTGGGTGATATCGCCAAACATGAATTAAGCGAGCTTTGAGAGCATGGATGTCACCGTTGAGATTGCACTTTCAACAGTGCTCTCTGATTTTTCTCCACTCTTTCGAATACGAATCTCAACGTTGCCCTGTTCGAGTGCTTTACCTACAACAATAATTATTGGCGCACCAATTAACTCTGCATCTTTAAACTTAACTCCAGCGCTTGGATCACGTCGATCATCGAGTAGAACGGTGATACCTAAACTCTCTAGTTCAGTGCCAATTTTTTCAGCCACATCAAAGGGTTTATCTTCTTTGCCGGTTGCAACAATGTGAACTTTCGCAGGTGCAACTTCAATTGGCCATGAAAGTCCAATTTCATCGTGTGTTTGTTCGGCTACGGCTGCAACAGCTCGCGAAACACCAATTCCATAAGAACCCATTGTTACTACTTGTGACTTTCCATTTTGATCAAGAACAGTCAGATTCAAAGCTTCTGCATATTTACGACCTAATTGAAAAATATGTGCAATTTCTATTGCACGATCAATGATGACTGGAGCTTTACATGAAGGGCAGGCATCGCCCGCGCGAACTTCTGCTGATTCAACGTAGGCATCTGGTGTGAAATCTCTTCCGTTGACAACATTTCGTGCGTGGCAATTTTTCTTATTCGCACCAGTAACCCAAGCTGTTCCAGGAGCAATACGTGGATCAGCGTAAAGAGTAATTCCGAATTGCTTTGCATCTTGTGGCCCTATGTAACCTTTTACAAGTTTTGGGTGTTTAGCGAAATCTTCTTCCTCAAAAATTCTAAGTTCGGCAACCCCAACTAAGTTTGCTTGTAAACGCTTGAGATCTACTTCGCGATCTCCGGGTACTAGAACGGCTATCGGTTTCTCATCTGCCATCAACATAACATTCTTAAGTGTGTCTGCTCCTGTGTATCCGCCACCATATTGAGTGTTAAGTACTTCAACTAATGAATCAATGGTTGGTGTATTTGGAGTATCGAGAATTTCTAGTGCAGGAAAATCCTTGGCAGCTGGCGCATCAATAACAGTTTTCATTGCTTCTACATTTGCGGCATAGCCACATTTTTCACAGAGTACATATGTGTCTTCGCCAGTTGGACAAGGTGCAAGAAATTCCTCGGATTTAGATCCGCCCATTGCGCCAGCCATCGCGCTAACAATGTTGTAGTTAAGGCCTAATCGCTTAAAAGTTTTTACGTATGCATCGCGATGTCTCTTGTAGGAAAGGTCTAATCCTGCATCATCGATATCAAATGAGTACGAATCTTTCATCACAAATTCGCGGCCGCGAATGATTCCGCTTCTTGGACGAGGTTCGTCGCGATACTTAGTTTGTATTTGATAGAGCGAGAGTGGAAGATCTTTATACGAGGAGTACTCGCCCTTTACCATCAGAGTAAACATCTCTTCGTGAGTTGGTCCTAATAAGTAATCCGCACCTTTTCGATCCTGAAGTCGAAATAGTTCTGGTCCATATTCACTCCAGCGATTGGTTTCTTCGTAAGGCTCTTTTGGGAGCATTGCAGGAAAGTGAACTTCTTGAAATCCAGCGGCATCCATTTCTTCGCGAATAACTCTTTCGATATTTCGAAGCGTTATGTATCCAAGTGGCAACCACGAATAAATTCCTGCTGCGATTCTTCTGATGTAGCCGGCGCGTACTAAAAGTTTGTGACTTGCGACTTCAGCATCAGCTGGATCATCGCGCAATGTGCGCAGAAAGAGTGAGGACATTCGCAACATGGTGCGAGCCTACCTGAGGGATGTGCTTAGTTGTGTGAGGACAGTGAAATTAGTGAACGTCAACGGAAGGTTCGCCTGAAGAAACTCCGGCGGCTTCCATCTCTTCGGCTAATCGCATTGCTTCTTCTATCAGCGTTTCAACAATTTGCGCTTCTGGAACAGTCTTAATTACTTGTCCCTTAACAAAAATTTGTCCCTTGCCGTTACCGGATGCAACACCGAGATCTGCTTCGCGAGCTTCACCAGGTCCATTTACAACACAACCCATTACTGCAACACGTAGTGGAACTGTCATACCTTGCAAACCTGCCTGCACTTTTTCAGCCAATGTATAGACATCAACTTGGGCACGGCCACATGATGGGCACGAAACGATTTCTAGTTTGCGTTGGCGCAAATTAAGGGATTCAAGAATGGAAATTCCTACTTTTACTTCTTCGACAGGAGGCGCAGATAAAGAAACACGAATAGTGTCGCCAATGCCTTCTGAAAGTAAAATACCAAAAGCAGTCGCAGATTTAATTGTTCCTTGGAAAATTGGTCCAGCTTCGGTAACACCTAAGTGCAACGGATAGTCACACTTTGAAGCCAGTAAGCGATAAGCGTTCACCATTGTTACTGGATCGTGATGCTTGACTGAAATTTTAATGTCTGAAAAACCGTGTTCTTCAAACAAACTTGCTTCCCAAAGGGCCGATTCAACTAGTGCCTCCGGTGTTGCTTTTCCGTATTTGGCAATCAAGCGTGGGTCAAGTGATCCAGCATTAACTCCGATGCGAATTGGAATTCCAGCATCTCCTGCAGCTTTAGCGACTTCTTTAACTTTGTCATCGAATTGTTTAATGTTTCCAGGATTAACTCGTACCGCTGCACAGCCAGCATCGATTGCTGCGAAAATATACTTTGGTTGAAAGTGAATATCTGCAATAACTGGGATCTGAGATTTCTTGGCAATCTGGGCTAATGCATCAGCATCATCTTGACTTGGAACAGCCACACGAACAATTTGGCAACCAGATGCTGTGAGTTCTGCAATTTGTTGAAGAGTTGCATTTACATCTGCGGTCAATGTGGTGCACATAGATTGCACGGAAACTTGTGAGTCACTTCCAACTCCGACGCTTCCAACTTTTAGCTGCTTAGTCTTTCGACGTGGCGCGAGTGTAGGTGGCGGAGCTGAAGGAATTCCGAGATCGACCATGCCTTTATTCTGCCCTAATTCTTTTTGAGTTGCGACATGAGCACTATAAATTGACCTGAATTGGATTAACGATGTCTGCAGCTAGAAGAAGAACTGTCAGCGCTGCCAGTAACACAAAGACAACCATTGTGAATGGAGCCAATTTATTTACGTTAATTCCCTCAGGGCGAGATCTGCCTCGAATACGAGCGAGGAAAGCTCGAACTTCATCGGCAATTGCAACAGCCATATGTCCACCATCTAGCGGAAGGATTGGAAGCAAGTTAAATACGCCAACAAAAAAATTTAGGCTTGCAATGATTAAGAGAAATGTCTGAATTCTTTCAGAGGTACTTAATCCATCGGTACTTGCAGCTTGACCGGTAACTTGCGCAACTCCGACAATTCCTACTAAGCCATTTGGATCTCGCTCTGTTCCAGAAACCGTTGCTCCCCACAGCGCCGGGATTTTTGATGGAAGAGAAATGATTGCCTTAACCGCGCCTGATATAAAATCCCAAGAAACTAATGCGGAGTTTTTAATTGATGTAAATGGAGCATCGCGAACTAATTCAACTTCATTTACGATTCCAAGAAAACCGTACTCCTTGCCATCAATAATTCGAGTCGCTGCCATTACTGAAATTGTCTGTGCTTGACCATTTCGTTCAAATTCAATGACTAGTTCTTTGCCCGCTGATGTTCTAATTACTTCAACATCCTTAGCCCAATTATTTACTGGAACGCCATTAAGGGATGTAATGACATCGCCTGCTTGTAGGCCCGCAATCAGGGCTGGGGACTTTGGATCCGTGTCAGCACAAGCTGCATTCAATCGTGGAACGCATGAAGAAATTTCAGAGATTGTTGTTGTAGGTTTTGCGGTTCCGATTCCTGCAAAAATAATTAGCAGAATGATAAATCCTAGAACAAAGTGAAGAAAAGAACCTGCGCCGAGCACTACTAGTTTGCGTCCAGAGTTCGCTTTGAAAAATGCGCGAGACTCTTCACCAGGTGGCATCTCATCAGTGGCGGTCATGCCTTCGATGCGGCAATACCCTCCAGCTGGAATTGCTTTAATTCCAAATTCTGTTTCACCTCGCGTAAATGACCACAGTCTCTTGCCAAAACCAAGAAAGAACTCGCTAACGCGCATTCCGTATTTTTTTGCAGTGATGTAATGACCAAATTCATGAATCATTACGGACAAGAGAAGCGCGATGATAAAAGCTAAAACTCCAACAATTTTCATGAGGAAACCATTCGTTGTAATACTTCTTGGGCGACTGTTCGTGCATCGTGCTCTATGGCACTGACATCACTTAAATCTCGAATTGAAGTTGGATTCGATCCACCGAGTCGTTGCACGCTCTGCTCTACACACTCCATGATTGACGTAAATGCTATAGAACCTTTTAGAAAAGCTTCGACTGCAACTTCGTTAGAAGCATTAAAAATTGCTGGTAATCCTCCCCCAAGTTCTCCACAACGCTTGGCTAATTCAATAGCTGGGAAGCGTTCTTGGTCTATAGGTTCAAATTCCCACGAATGAGTTTGCTTCCAATCAATTGCAGGCGTTGCCGATTTCAACCGTTCTGGCCAATTGATTGCATAAGAAATCGGTCCCTTCATATTCGGAGGACTTGCTTGCGCAATAGTTGCTCCGTCAATGTATTCGACCATCGAATGAATAACAGATTGTGGATGTATAACGGCATCAATCTTTAAATACGGCATTTGATAAAGATGATGAGCTTCAATAATTTCATGAGCTTTGTTTACAAGCGTCGCTGAATTTACTGAAATTACCGGTCCCATTGACCACGTTGGGTGCGCCAATGCTTCATCTACCGAAACAGTTGATAGATCTTTTCTCTGGCGAAATGGGCCACCAGATGCGGTGAGGACTAAACGCGAAACTTCATTTCGTTTTCCAGACATTAAGCATTGCCAAATTGCACTATGTTCTGAATCAACAGGAATGATTTGATCTGGCTTTGCAATTGACATTACTAAATCACCTGCTGCTACTAGTGATTCTTTATTAGCAAGAGCTAATCGGTTGCCAACTTTGAGCGCGCTCAGAGTTGCAGCTAATCCAATTGAACCTGTGATTGCATTGAGAACAACATCGCATGTAATGGAGGCAACTTCTGCGGCTGCATCCTTGCCGTCGATAACTGTTATGCCGGGTAGGGCTTCACGAATTAATTCGGCGTTGTGAATTGTGCCGACGACCCCGACGCTAAATTTCTTTGCTTGTTCGATGATAACTGCTGGGTTATTTCCGGCCGATGTGATGGCTACAACACGAAACTTTCCTGGGTTAGCAGCTACTAATTCGAGGGCTTGGACACCGATGGATCCTGTTGAACCAAGAATCACCAGGTCTCTCATGTGGTCATCTTCTCATGACCAAAGTAGACTGGCGAAATGAGCACATTAACTACGGACGTAGAACAGAAACGTAAAGTCGTCACTGCCATTCCGGGACCAAAATCCGAGCAGATTATTGCGCGCAGAGCGGCAGCCGTTTCAGCATCACTCGGAATGTCAATGCCCGCTGTCATCGAACGCGCAGCTGGTGGAATCTTGGTCGATGTCGATGGAAACCACATTATTGATCTTGGTGCTGGTATCGCAGTTGTAAATGTTGGTAACAGCGCACCTCACGTTGTTGAAAATGTGCAACGACAAGTTGAATTGTTTACTCACACATGTTTCATGGTTGCTCCATACCTTGGATATATCGAAGTATGCGAAGCGCTTAATCGTTTAACTCCTGGAAAGTTTGCAAAGAAATCAGTACTACTTAACTCTGGCGCCGAAGCACTTGAAAACGCAGTCAAAATTGCTCGCTCATTTACCAAGCGTCAGGCGATTGTTGTTTTCGAACACGGCTATCACGGTCGAACAAATCTAACGATGGGCATGACAGCAAAGAACATGCCTTACAAAGATAGTTTCGGTCCTTTTACTCCTGAGATTTATCGCATGCCAATGGCTTACCCATATCGCTGGGAAGGTGGCGCTGCTGCTTGTGAGAAGAATGCACTCGATGTTGTCATTCATAAACTAGATAAAGAAGTTGGCGGCAAGAACATTGCTGCAATTGTTATTGAGCCGATTCAAGGTGAAGGTGGATTCATCGTTCCGCCTAAGGGCTTCTTACCTGGTTTAGCCAAGTATGCAAAAGATAATGGTGCGCTATTTATTGCTGACGAGGTGCAGACTGGTTTTGCTCGTACTGGTCAGATGTTTGCATCAGAAGATGAAAACCTAGAGCCAGACTTAATTACAACGGCAAAAGGTATTGCAGGTGGATTACCACTAGCTGCAGTGACAGGTCGCGCTGATGTAATGGATTCAATTCATGCCAGCGGTTTGGGCGGAACTTATGGTGGTTCTCCTATTGCTTGCGCAGCGGCGCTCGGTGCAATTAAAACTATTGAAGAAGACAAACTTATTGATCGTGCGAAGAAAATTGGCACAATCATGAGCGATGAACTTAATAAGATGAAAGCAAAGCACGCAATTATCGGTGAAGTTCGCGGTCGTGGTGCGATGCAAGCAATCGAACTCATTATTCCTGGTGGCACAGAACCAAATACCGCTGCTCTTGGAAAAATCGTTAAATACTGTCAGGAAAAAGGCGTCTTGATTTTGACTGCTGGAACGTATTCAAACGTAATTCGTTTGATTCCACCGCTAGTTATTCCTGAAGATTTGTTGCGAGAAGGTTTATCTATTCTCGATGAAGCTCTAGCAACTATCTAAGAAATTAACGATCCAATAAGTTTTGAGTTGGGGAGTACGGCTTTCCAGATCTGCGCTTTGCAATTGCACTCAACGCTTCTAGAACAACGCGGTTCGCAAGAATTGCGGTGATATCTGCGCTATCAAATGGCGGTGCAACTTCCACAACATCAATTCCAACAACTGGAAGTTCGAGGCAAATTCGGCGAACAGCTTCTAATAATTCACGACTTGTCATACCACCTGGTTCAGGTGTTCCAGTACCTGGAGCCATTCCTGGATCTACAACATCAATATCTACCGATAAGAAGACGCCATCACATTGATCTGTAAGCGTTGCGAATGATTCGTCCAAAACGGTATTTAAACCGCGGTGATGAATTTCGGTCATTTCATAACTGCGCATTCCTTGATCGCGCATCCACTTGAGTGTTTCATCTCCTGGCCAATAACCACGCAATCCAAGTTGCAAGAATCGATCACCACGAACAGCGCCTGATTCGATAAGTCGACGCATTGGCGTTCCGTGACCTTCGAGTGCGCCAAATTGTGAATCACCAGTATCAGCGTGCGCATCAAAGTGAATCATCGAAATCTTTCCAAGTCCGCGATGTGCTGCAATGCCGGCAACGTCGGCTGATGCGATGGAGTGATCGCCACCAAGAATTACTGGGATGATTCCTGCTCGTGAAATTTTCTCTGTTGCAACTGCAAGGACTTCAAGTGATTTCTTTAAATCTCCCCCTGGCATTAACAAATCTCCAGCATCCAAAACTTTAAGATCCTTTAAGCCATCAGTGCGAAGCGCCATATGTGGTCGTTCGCCATCGTGAGGTAAATAATCTCCACCACGGATTGCTTGTGGTCCAAATTTTGCACCCGAGCGATGTGAAGTTCCGCTATCAATTGGTGCACCAAGAATGATTACATCGGCACCTTGATATGTCTTTGGATCATCGAGGTCACACTCACCAATTCCAAGAAAAGTGAATTTTGGACCGTACATATTTCCAAGGTTTGCCATGGGTAAAGAATACGTCTAATTAATTAAGAATCGAAACCTAAACCAAGGCGATCTAAGAGTTTAAGCCAGAGATTTCGCTTGCCTTCATGCTCATCGGCGTAATTAATCGACCACTGAGTCAGACGTATAAAGAGGAATCTAAATGGTTCTGGAGGAAATGGAAGTGGCTTTCTGCGAACCATTTTTAGTCGAGTTCGTTCTGTATCTAAACCATCAACAAGATCCAACATAACCTGTGCACCAAATCGTGTGGATGCAACGCCAAGTCCAGTAAATCCAAGAACGTATGCAACACGCTTGCGATATGCGCGACCCCAGAAAGGTGAGAATCGTGAGCACGTATCAATTGCTCCACCCCAACCGTGAGTAAATTTAATTCCCTTTAACTGCGGAAAAGTTTCTAAGAAATCAGCTGCGAGATAAGCGTAAGTTTCTGCATCCGTTTCATACTCTTGACGAGCTTTTCCGCGGAAGTGATAAATCGCGTCGTAACCGCCCCACAAAATTGCACCTTCAGAAGTCACTCGGTAATAATGGAATTGGTTTCCAGCTTCAGATAATCCCTCTTTGCCAGCCCACCCAATTGCCTTCCATTGCTCTTGCGTTAGCGGCTCCGTAACAACCTGAAAGTCATAAACAGGAACTACATATTTACGCGCACGTTTAATCAATGATTTAAATACGTTTGTAGCGAGTGCAACTTTGTCTGCATAAACACTTCCATATGGAGTATGGACAATAATTCCGTCACTTGTGCGTTCGAGCCATTCGACTTTGCTGTTCTCATAAATTTTCACGCCAAGTTTTAGGCAGACTTTTTCTAATCCCCAGACTAAACGTGCTGGATCAACCAGAGCCGTACCGTCTGGATCCCATAATGCGCCTTTGTAAATTGGTGAATTAACACGTGCTTGAACTTCTGCTTGTGACAGAACTTCGACGTGATCTCCGTATTGATTACGAAGATCAGCCTCTTCTTTCATTCCATCTAATTGCCAATCCTTTACGGCAATACGAAGTTCACCCGTGCGTTGCCAATCGCAGTCAATTCCGTATTTCTTGATGGTCTCTTCAATTTCATTGAAGTTTTCGCGACCCATGCGTTCAAGAGTTTGCATGTCATCTTTGAAGCGACGGTAACCATTGATAAATCCATGCGTAAGGGAAGAGTTGCAGAAGCCTCCGTTGCGACCAGATGCGCCAAAGCCAGTTTCGCGTTGTTCAACGATGATGACTTCGCGTTCTGGATTGCGCTCTTTTGCAAGTAATGCTGTCCATAAACCGGTGTAACCAGCTCCAACAATGCAGAGATCCGTTGTCACATCTCCAATAAGAGTTGGATGTGGTTCAGGTTCAAGAGGATCTGCATCAAGCCAATAAAGTTCTGGCTGCATTACGGAGAGGTGTTTAAGAATATGAGGGTCGATGTCTGACATCGCGCTATCCGGCCTTAACCGGAATCACCCCTTCAATCACAAATCGTAGTTGGCCCGGGTCCTCCGGAACCTAACCCCACAGCGCAGGTTTTCTTAAACAACCTGTAGTTCGTTGTGGACTAGAGAAATGTTAGCGGGTTTTCTTTCTTTTTACTAGTTGCCCCGCAATAACGATGGCTAAAGCCAAGAAAAACATCGCTGAAGCAATCACATTGGCTTGCGCAGGGATTCCACGTGCTGCCGATACATAAACAAACTTAGGGAAGGTTATTAATGTCCCTGAGTTGAAATTTGTAATAATAAAATCATCAAATGAAAGACTGAACGCCAGAAGTGCCGCACCTGCGATTCCTGGTGCAACCAATGGCAAAGTAACTTTACGGAATGTTTCAAGTTCATTGGCATAAAGATCCATCGCAGCTTGCTCTAATCGAGGATCAAGGGATGCGATACGAGCTTTCACAGTGACCACTACAAAAGAAATACAAAATACAACGTGGGCAATAACTGTTGGCCAGAAGCCCGGATTAATTTTGAAGACAAGGAAAAGAGAGAGCAGCGATGCACCGAGAACAATTTCAGGTGTTGCCATTGGTAAAAAGATAAGCAAGTTAGAGCTTGAGCGACCTTTAAATTTATATCGCCCGATTGCAAAAGCAATCATCGTGCCTAAAATTGTTGAAAAAATTGTGGCGAGCAAGCCAATCTTTATTGAATTACCAAGAGCGTTACAAACTTCCGGAGCTCCGCATGGATTCTGCCAATTACTTAGTGTGAAACCCTTCCAAATCAAATTACTCTTGCCTGAATCATTAAATGAAAATGCGAACGTGTAAGCAACTGGAATAAAAAGATAGGTGAAGCCAAAGATCATATAAATTCTAAGTAAGTTGCGACCAAACCAGCGGGAGAAGCGGGCCTTGAAAGGAATAGTTGGAATAGAGGCATCCTTGATCTTCTGACTCATACCAACTCCTCCGTTCCTGCCTTGCGAATATATAAAGTAACAAGAATTAAAATAGCAGCCATCAGGGTAAATGAAAGCGCCGCTGCGGTTGGATAATCAACAATCTTGAAATAGCGAGACTCGATGACGTTACCAATCATCTTTGTATTTGGGCTTCCCAGAATCGCAGCGTTTACGTAATCACCTGCTGCAGGAATAAAAGTGAGCAGAGTTCCTGCGACCACACCTGGCATGGAAAGCGGAACAGTTACACGGCGAAAAGCTGTTAATCCATTCGCGTAAAGATCGCCGGCAGCTTCAATAGTGCGAGGATCAATACGTTCAAGTGATGCATAAAGAGGAAGTGTCATAAATGGTAAGAAGTTATAGGTCATGCCCGCTACTACGGCTACCGAGGTTGAAGTGAGCGTTGTCTGCTGCCCGATAATGTTCAATGCGCGAAGTCCCGGAACTACAAAGCCTTCTTCTCCCAATATCTGTTTCCAGGCAACTGTGCGAAGCAGAAAGGATGTAAAAAATGGAGCTACAACTAATACAAGGAGAATGTTCTTGTATTTGCCTGATTTAAAGGCGATTGCATAAGCAAGTGGGTAAGCCATGGCTAATGCAAATACGGTTGCAAGCGTTGCGTAAATAAAAGATCGGCCAAACTGTTCCTTGTTATCCACGAAAGCTTGGATGTAATTGGAAAAGGCGAGTGTTTGTTCGTATTCGCCAGTGTCGCCACCTGATATCGGAGTTTGGGTTGATGTTTGCGCAAGGTTGATGATTGGCAGAATGAAAAAAGTAAAGAGGAAAGCAAAACCTGGTAGAAGAAGCAGGTAAGGAACGCGTACCTTTGGAAAGGACACGTTATTCCTCCTCTAATTCCTCAGGATTAACTTCTGTACCAGCTTCAATATCTTCATCTCCGCGCAAACCAAATGTAAATGTTGGCTCCCATGAAATATTAACTTCATCGCCCTTATCAAATGGTGCAACACCATCATCGTTTTGTTCAAAGACCATGAGCTCCTGGCCCCAAGGCATAGCAACTACATACTGAGTGCTTACGCCAATATATGAAACATCTTCGATGTGTCCGCCAGTTAACGTATTTCCTTTAACGGGCGTACCGAGTCGCGAAATTCTGAACTTCTCTGGACGTATGCCTGCGTAGAGCGAATTATCAATTGCATGGCTGCGCTTTTTTGGCATGGATATCTTTTGGCCATAGAGATCAACAACTAAATTATCTCCATCATTGCCATCGATTTTGCCTTTAATTAAATTCGATTGACCAAGGAAGTTGGCAACGAATGCTGTCTCTGGATTGTCATAGAGATCTGCAGGCGAGCCCATCTGTTCAATCTTTCCTTCATTCATAACTGCAATCGTGTCAGCCATTGTCATGGCTTCTTCTTGATCATGCGTTACGTGAACGAAAGTTAGACCAACTTCGCGTTGAATCCATTTGAGTTCTATTTGCATCTGACGACGTAGTTTTAAATCTAGTGCGCCTAATGGTTCATCTAGAAGCAACAGCGCAGGTCGGTTAACGATTGCGCGTGCCAGTGCGATGCGCTGTTGTTGGCCGCCAGATAATTGTGTCGGCTTTCGCTCAGCTAAATGTGGAAGTTCAACCAGGCTTAGAACCTTATCTACCTGCTCTTTAACATCTTTGATTCCACGGCGACGAAGTCCGAATGCAATGTTTTCGAAGATAGTTAAATGTGGGAAAAGTGCATAGTTTTGAAAAACAGTATTAATCGGGCGTTGATATGGACGCGTCGTTGTGATGTCCGTATCACCTAAATGAATACTTCCAACTGTTGGTTCTTCTAAACCCGCAACCATTCGTAGCGTTGTAGTTTTGCCACATCCTGAAGGGCCAAGTAATGCAAAGAAAGATCCTTTTGGAATCGTAAGAGTTAAATCATCTACTGCAGTGAAATCACCGTATGACTTTGTAATGCGAGTTAGACGTAAATCTCCTCTTGCAGAAATTGACTCGTTGGTCACTAGTTACCTTGAGCTTGCTGGAATGCCTCGGCCCACTTTGTCTCTTCATCTGGTGTCAGAGAGCGGAAAACATTGAGGCGAGATGCTGTCTTCTCAGTTGGGAAGATGTACTCACTTGTTGCAAGTTCTGGTGCAATTTTTTCCATCTCAGCTTGTGCACCCTTTACTGGACACACATAGTTAACGTAAGCAGCAACTTCTGCTGCAACCGCTGGGTCGTAGTAGTAATTAATCATCTTTTCGCCATTTGCTTTACCAGCTGCAGATGTTGTTGAAGGAATTATCAAGTTATCACCAGAGATAGTTCCGCCTGACTCAGGAATTGCAAAGTCAAACTTGCCCTCATTCTCTGAAGCCAAAATAAACATATCGCCAGACCATCCGATTACAGCGGTAGCATCACCAGAAGTTAGATCTTCTGCATATTCATTTCCTTTAACTCCGCGAATCCAACCATCAGAGATCTTCTTAGCCATGAAATCAACAGCATTCATGAACTGGTCTTCTGTGACCTTAGTAATGTCAACTCCCTGACCTAGCAAAATCACGCCAATTGTGTCGCGCATTTCAGTGAGGACAACAATCTTTCCCTTATTTTGTGGTGCGAATAAATCATCAAGAGTACGAATTCCCTTTGGATTCTTCTCTACGTTCCAACCAAATCCACCCATAATGCCTTGCCATGTAAGAGTTGATTCGCGCTTTGGGTCATACGAAGGCGATGCAAGTGAATCAAGAATATTTACCTTGTTAGGAATGTTTGCAGTGTCATACTTTTGTGCATAACCCAAACGAATCCAACGTGCCGCCATCCAGTCAGTTGGAGTAACAACGTCATAACCAATATCTTCTCCAAGCTTTAATTGCGCTTGAACTTTTCCGAAGAATTCATCGTTATCGTTGTAATCTTCAAAATACTTTGCATCAATTCCTGTTTGTTCTGAGAACTTAACAAGAGTTGGATAAGTCTTTGAATCTTCATCGACATCTAAATACAAAGGCCAGTTACCCCAACGAACTGCATTCTCTGAGCTTCCGCCGCCGCCACCGCCACAAGCAGTAAGTAAACCTGCTGCACCAAGACCACCCGCACCTGCAATAAGGGCACGACGTGACACTTGTGAATTAATAATTGATCGTGCTTCTGGTGAGAGTGAACGCTTTGATGTCATTCGGGTTGCTCCTTTGTGCAGTAGTTCGGGTGTGTGCTTATGCGCCTAGATTAGTCATAACATGCTTGATTCGGGTGTAATCCTCGAAGCCATATTGGGAAAGATCTTTGCCATATCCCGAACGCTTGAAGCCTCCATGAGGCATTTCAGAGACCATCGGAATATGAGTATTGATCCAGACCACGCCGAAATCCAACGCCTTGGACATGCGCATGGCACGCCCATGATCCTTGGTCCAGACGCTAGATGCCAAGCCGTACTCAACGCCATTACCCATAGCAATGGCATCGGCTTCATCTTTGAATTTCTGAACTGTAATGACTGGGCCAAAGATTTCGCTTTGAATCATCTCGTCATCTTGCTTGAGATCTGCCACAACGGTTGGAGCAAAGAAGAATCCTGGTTGTTGTAGTTGAGATCCACCTGCCATCACTCGAGCGTGTGATGGTGTGCGCTCCAAGAAGCCGGCTACTCGCTTGAGTTGGTTGGCGTTATTTACTGGGCCAACTAATACATCTTGATCAGGCATGCCAATTGCAATGTTGTTCTTTGCTTGATCAGCAAGTAGGCCAACAAATTCTTCGTACGCACCTTCTTGAACGATAACGCGAGTTGCTGCGGTGCAATCTTGACCAGAGTTGAAGTAACCAGCCAAAGCAATCGCTTCTGCCGCTGCTGGTAGATCTGCGTCATTGAAAACAACAACAGGAGCTTTTCCACCTAATTCAAGGTGTACTCGCTTGAGTTGTTTTGCTGCTGCGCCGGCAACTTCCATACCTGCACGCACAGAACCTGTAATTGAAACCATTGCTGGTGTTGGGTGATCAACTAGGGCTGCTCCTGTTTCGCGCTCTCCACAAATAACGTTAATTACACCAGCAGGTAAGAACTCATTCATCAATTGCGCCATCCACACAGTTGATGCAGGTGTTGTATCACTTGGCTTTAGTACAACTGTATTTCCTGCAGCAATTGCTGGTGCCCATTTCCACACAGCCATCATCATGGGATAGTTCCATGGGGTTACTTGTCCGCAGACACCGATTGGCTCACGGCGAATAAATGAAGTCATGCCACGCATGTATTCGGCGGCTGATTTTCCTTCGAGGTTTCGTGCAGCACCTGCAAAGAATCTAATTTGATCAAGCATCGGAGGCATTTCTTCTGATGTAGTGATTCCGATTGGCTTGCCCGTATTTTGGCTCTCAATTTTTACTAGTTCTTCTGAACGAGATTCAATTGCATCTGCAATCTTTAATAGTGCACGTTGACGCTCAGATGGTGTCGAATCGCGCCAAATTGGAAAAGCATCGGCTGCGGACTTCATCGCCATATCTACATCTGCGGCATTTGAATTTGGTGCGGTTGCAAAAACTTGTCCAGTTGCAGGGTTAACCAAATCTGTTGTTTTTCCAGATTTTGAATCAACGCTCTTGCCATTTATGAAGTTACTTAATTTTTCCATGGGGCGAGATTACGCCCTGGGGGCAAAAAAGTGTAGTTTTTTTCCTCTTCCATCTCGGAACTTTTGTGGAATTTTAAGGCAAGCCCTTGATGGCCCGTTCGAGTTGTGCGCCATGATCTAAGGGGTGATTCGAATAAGCTTTTAACCAATCACTGACGGTGAACTTACCTCGCTCAGTATGGGTACCGAATTTTTCTAAATCTGAAAGTGACATTCGGCGAATTAAATCCGCAGATGAATTTCTGACTGAAATTGTCACAATAAAAGAGTTGGCAATATCTAAATCTTCATAACCTAGATTTTTTGAGTTAGCCCAAGCTCCTTCGTCATAACCCTGAATAACTGAACCTTCTGGTTCTGCAAGCAATCGACGCAAACGGGCATATGACTGCGCTTCGCTATCAGCCATGTGATGAATGATCTGCCTTGCAGACCACTCCCCTGGAGCTTTTGTATCTAGGTCACTTGGCTGAAGGGACTTAACCAACTTTTCAAAATAGTTAGTTGCCTCTTGATACTTATCTGCAAAATCTTTAATTGAACTCACTCTGATTTTCCCTTCTCTGCTGCAGCAAGTTGCCCGCATGCACCATCAATTTCACGACCACGTGTATCTCGCACGGTAACCGCAACTCCATAACCTTCAAGGATTCGAACGAACTCTTTTTCATCTTGTGGTCTAGAAGCCGTCCACTTTGAACCAGGAGTTGGGTTAAGCGGAATCAAATTTACGTGGGCATTTCGATTTTTTAATAAGCGTCCCAGCAAATCTGCTCGCCATGATTGATCATTGATATCGCGAATTAAGGCATACTCAATTGAATAACGGCGGCCTGTCTTCTTTTCATAGGCATCGGCTGCAGCAAGAACTTCTTTAACTTTCCAACGTGAATTAATAGGAACCAACGAGTCGCGCAATTCATCATCTGGCGTGTGGAGGGAAACGGCCAACGTGACTGAAATACCTTCCTCCGTTAACTTCTCAATTCCATTGACTAGACCCACCGTGGATACCGTGACAGAACGAGCACTTATGCCTAATCCATCGGGATTCGGTGTAGTGATATTGCGGACCGTGCGAAGGACTGCGTTGTAATTCGCAAGCGGCTCTCCCATTCCCATAAATACAACATTAGATAAACGTGTAGGTCCACCTGGTAATTCGCCATTTGCACATGCACGTGCGGCCGCAACGATCTGTTCAGTAATTTCTGCGGCACTTAAGTTTCTTGTCAGACCCGCCTGACCAGTTGCGCAAAAGGGACAGTTCATTCCACAACCAGCTTGGGATGAAATACAGACGGTTGTGCGATCTGTGTAACGCATTAGAACGCTTTCAACTAGAACTCCATCATGTAATTTCCAAAGATCTTTACGAGTCATACCGTTATCGCACGTTACGGAACGAACTAATGTGATTAGTGGCGGAATGAAGTGCTCGCGAATTTGATCATGCATTGACGCAGGAATATCTGTCCAATCACTCGGATCGCTAGATAAATGAGTGAAGTAATGATTGGCAATTTGGTTAGCCCTAAAAGCTGGTAAACCCAAACCTGTTGCCATTTCACGGCGATCCTCCGGAGAGTAATCAGCTAAATGTTTAGGGGTTTTCTTCTTCTGAACTGGCTCATCAAAGACGAGCTTAATTTCTGTCATGAGAAACGCTTAACAAGTTCGAGCGCTAAATACAGTGCAGGTGCTGAGAGTAAAACTGAATCTAAACGGTCCAACATTCCACCATGGCCAGGAAGGAGTGAGCCCATATCCTTTAAAGAAAGATCGCGTTTCATTGCACTTTCAATCAAGTCTCCACTTGTTGCTGTAAAAACAATCATGAGTGCAACGAGTGCGCCAACCCACCATTTCAGATCGAGGATGTAATAAAAACTAAGGGCGCCACCAATACTCGTGAAAATTATTGATCCAACTAATCCTTCCCAAGATTTCTTAGGACTAATTACCGGTACCAAGGGGTGTTTACCAAATAAAACTCCAACTAAATATCCAAAAGTGTCATTGCAACCGACTAAAACTACAAATGTCATCACACGAGCTAAGCCATCATCTGGTCTTGCCAAGAGAATTAAGAAGCCAGCAAGGAATGGAAGATAGATAAGCGCAAGGGTTGTGGCTGTTGCACTCTTCACAAAATCCTGTGGCCCTTTTCTTAATCTAGAGATTAGAAGGACTGGCAATGCGATGGCAGTTGCAACGGCAAGTCCTTCAACTCCCGCACTCCACACTGCATATGTAAGCCCCGCAGTTGCGATTATTAAAGATCGCATGGAGATATGAATTCCTGCTGCTGCAAAAGCGCGAGAAATTTCGCGGATTCCAAGAGAGACTGCAATCGCAATAAGCACCGCAAAAATTACGCGTGCATATGCCAAAGTTGACCACACCAAAGCAATCAAAGTAAGGCTGACAAGTATTGAAGGCAGGAGTTTTCTCCCCGCCTTTGCGTTTATGGCTTCATTGATTGAATGCAGATCAGACACGACAGATGTGCGATTCTCAAACTTCGAGAAGTTCGCTCTCCTTATGCTTGAGGAGTTCATCAATCTTGGCAACGTGATCGCTAGTGATTTTTTCTAACTCTTTTTCTGCGCGAGCCAAATCATCTTTTCCAATATGGCCATCTTTTTCTAATTTTTCGATAGCTTCTTTTGCAGCACGGCGAATATTGCGCATTGAAACTTTTGAATCTTCAGCCTTTGTGCGAGCAACCTTGATGTAATCCTTTCGGCGCTCTTCTGTTAGTTGTGGGAAATTAACTCTGATTACAACGCCATCGGAACCTGGATTGACACCCAAATCTGATTCGCGAATCGCTTTTTCAATTGATGCCATCGCACCTTTATCGAAAGGAGAAATGAGAGCCATTCGAGCTTCGGGAACTTGGATTGAAGCTAGTTGAGAGAGTGATGTGTATGTGCCGTAATAATCAACCATAATTTTATTAAATAGTGATGGATGAGCTCGGCCTGTACGAATTGCGCTGAAATCATCTTTAGCAACTTCTACAGCCTTGTTCATCTTTATTTCTGCATCTTTGAGTGCAGTGGCGATATCTGACATCAGGACTCCTTAGTAACCTCACCGCTTACGCGACAAGGGTTCCGATCGTTTCACCGCGAACCGCGCGACCGATATTTCCTTTAGTCATGAGATCAAATACCACGATTGGCAATTTGTTCTCACGGCATAAACTAAATGCTGCTGCATCAGCAACGGCTAGAGACTTACTGAGTACTTCATCATATGAAATCGTGTCGTACTTCTTAGCGCTCGGATCTTTCTTTGGATCGGCGTTGTAAACGCCATCGACGCCGCTCTTTGCTAGTAATAGTGCTTCCGAACCAACTTCGAGTGCGCGTTGAGCTGCAACTGTATCCGTTGTGAAAAATGGCATTCCTGCTCCAGCACCGAAAATTACAACGCGACCTTTTTCTAAGTGGCGAATTGCTCTACGTGGAATGTACGGCTCAGCAACTTGACCCATAGTGATTGCGGTTTGAACGCGAGTATCTACACCTTCTTTTTCCAAGAAATCTTGTAACGCTAAACAGTTCATTACTGTTCCGAGCATTCCCATGTAATCCGCACGTGCGCGATCCATTCCGCGCTGTTGCAATTCTGCGCCGCGGAAATAATTTCCACCGCCAACGACGATGCTTACTTGAACGCCTGTGCGCACAACATCTGCGATTTGTTTTGCAACATCTTGCACAACATCAGGATCAACACCGATGCCTTTTTCTCCACCAAAAACTTCACCAGAAAGTTTAAGGAGCACTCGCCCGTATTTACCTCTAGTACCGGGCATGAGTGCTCCTTTCACAACTTCTTGTGCTTTGGACGTTAGTTTACTGTCCTACGCGGAAACGGTGGAATGCCTTGACGGCGGTTCCTGCTTCATCGAGGATTTGTTTCACACTCTTCTTCGCATCCTTAGCGAATGCTTGCTCGATCAAGCTAACTTCCTTCACAAATCCAGTGACGCGACCTTCAATTATTTTTGAAAGTGACGCTTCTGGCTTGCCCTCTTCGCGAGCAGTTTCTTCGGCAATACGGCGCTCGTTCTCGATCAAGTCAGCTGGGACATCTTCACGATTTACGAAGCGTGGCGCGAAAGCTGCAATGTGTTGGGCAACATCTTTACCAACTTCAGCAGCTTCTTTAACGAGTGAGACCAAAACGCCAACTTGTGGTGGAAGATCTGGACTTGTTTTATGCAAGTACAAACCAACTGGACCATTTACAACTGCAACGTTTCGAATTTCAATCTTTTCACCAAGAGTTGCATTGCCTTCATCAATTACTGATTGCACAGTTTTGCCATCAGACATTGTTGATGCAAGAAATGCTTCAACTGTCTCTGTTTTTGAAGAGAGAAGGTGATCTACTAATTCATCACCTAGGGCAATAAAACGATCACCCTTTGCAACGAAGTCAGTTTCACAGTTAAGTTCAAGCATTACGCCAACTTCGCCAGAAACCTTTGCGACAACTAAACCATTTGATGTTAAACGGCCTTCGCGCTTTGTAACGCCCTTAAGACCCTTTACGCGAATGATTTCTACAGCTTTGTCGTAGTCACCATTAGCTTCATCAAGTGCTTTTTTGCAATCGAGCATTCCTGCTGCAGTTGCTTCACGCAGTCTCTTTACATCTTCTGCTGAATACGCCACTTGTTAGGCCTCCACTGGAGTTGTAGGTGCTGCGTCAATTACTTCTTTTTCCCAATCAGCTAATGGCTCGCCCGCAGCAACTGCTGGAGTCTCTGTCTTAGCTTCTTCTTTTACAACTGCAGAACGTGCTTGTAGACCAGCTGCAATTGCATCTGTAATTACACGAGTAAGTAATCCGATTGAGCGGATTGCATCGTCATTACCTGGAATCTTGAAATCAACTTCATCTGGATCGCAATTTGTATCCAAGATTGCAATAACTGGAATGCCAAGCTTCTTCGCTTCAGCAACTGCTAGGTGCTCTTTCTTGGTGTCAACAACCCAAATTGCACTTGGCAACTTAGTCATGTTGCGAATTCCATCAAGGTTTTTGTGTAGTTTTTCGCGCTCACGACGGAGTACAAGAAGTTCTTTCTTTGTAAGCAACATGTCATTAGTTGCTTCAAGAGCTTCTAGCTCCTTTAGGCGCTGAATACGCTTGTAAACAGTTGGGAAGTTAGTCAACATACCGCCGAGCCAGCGCTCAGTAACTGTTGGCATTCCAACGCGTGCAGCTTGAGCGATGATTGGCTCTTGTGCTGCTTTCTTTGTTCCGACGAACAAAACGTGTCCGCCCTTTGCAACGACATCTTTAACGAATTCATATGCGCTATCAATGAGTGCAAGTGATTGCTGGATATCGATGATGTAGATGCCATTGCGCTCAGTGAAAATAAAGCGCTTCATTTTTGGATTCCAGCGACGTGTCTGATGTCCGAAGTGGACTCCACTGTCGAGGAGTTCTCGCATTGTTACAACAGCCATGATGGCGTGCTCCTTCATAGGTTATTTCTGCTTAGCAAAAATAACCCGCTCGGTTAATGGTTTAACAATTTGTTAAACCCGTCGCACTCGTCATCTACCAGCGAACTGGACCGAAATGATTTTCGACTAAGTCGAATGAGTGCTGAGAAGTCACCAGATTGCTCTGGTGCGGGTGAAATCTTACCTGAGGATCTGGAGTGCAAAATCCACTCTTTATGCGCGGGGATGCGCCTGCTTATACGCTTTTTGTAAACGTTCGGTAGAAACGTGGGTGTAAATCTGAGTTGTTGCAAGGGATGCGTGCCCCAAAATTTCTTGCACAGTTCGAAGGTCGGCGCCCCCTTCTAGAAGATGAGTTGCTGCTGAATGCCGCAATGCATGTGGGCCTAATTTTTCTAATCCCTCAATTGCACTAAGCGCTTCATAAACCACGGTGCGCACAGTTCGCTGATCAATACGTTTACCACGCAAACCAATAAATAGTGCTGAACCAGATTTATCAGAAGCAATTTGTGGACGGGCGTTATCTATCCAATTCTTGAGAGCTTTCATCGCCGGAATGCCAATAGGAATAGATCTCTCTTTATTTCCTTTACCAAGTACGCGAATTGCTTGGCGCTCATAATCGATATCTTCAAAATTAAGGCCACATAATTCAGCAACACGAGCTCCGCTTGCATACAGAATTTCCAACATCGCACTATCTCGAATTGCGATTGGAGAATCTTCCTCACCTGCACGCATCGCCATGGACTCCATTACATCTCTTGCATCACTTACATTTAAAACATCTGGCAGTACACGGTGACCTTTTGGCGTCGCCAAGGTGATACCAATATCTTTTGGAAGGTATCCATTTTTGTGAGCCCACTTTGTAAATAAGCGAATTGTTACTGCCCGTCGAGCTAGCGTGGTGCGGGCTCCCCCTTTAATAGAAATATTTGCAAGCCACGAGCGAATATGCGAAATATCTAGCGCTTGAAGATCAGAGATTCCAAGATTTTCAAGGTGAGAAAAGAAGCTCTCTAAATCACCAACATAGGCACGGATTGTGTGCAGGGATAGATCTCTTTTGGTGTGTAAATTGTTTTCAAAATCAACACGTACATCATTTAATGTATGTGTGGACATGGGAACAGATTACTCGGGTTTGCGACCTTGACGCAGAAGACCGAAGGTCAGCGCATCCTCAAGTGCCATCGCAGATGCGGCAATGATGTTTTCGTGAACGCCAATTGTGTTCCATTCGCCTTTGCCATCACTTGTTTCAACAAGAACGCGTGTGATCGCACCTGTACCTAAACGACCTTCAAGGATGCGAACTTTGTAATCTGTAAGTTCGAGGACTTCGAGTTCTGGATAGAACTGCATGAGTCCAGTGCGAAGCGCGTTATCAATCGCGTTAACCGGTCCATTTCCAGAACCAGTGCAAGTAAATTCTTTTCCATTAGCAACAACGCTCACTTCGGCTTTTGTTGTTATGCCGTCTTGAGTTGTGCGCTCAGTAGTTGTTGCCCAGTGATTAATTGTAAAAAATGATGGACGTTTTCCAGATAATTCTTCAAGTAACAAAAGTTCGAAAGAAGCATCTGCGGCCTCAAAAGTAAATCCTTGTGACTCAAGCTCTTTCACTCGGTCCACGACTCGTCCAACTAGTTCACGGTCGCCACCTAGATCAACTCCAAGTTCGGCAGACTTTAATTCAATAGATGCACGTCCAGCCATCTCTGAAACGAGCATGCGCATATCGTTGCCGACAGATTCCGGATCTTCATGTTGGTATAACGATGGATCAACCTTGATGGCGCTTGCATGCAATCCCGCTTTGTGGGCAAATGCTGAAATACCTACATATGGCTGACGAGCACTTGATGAAACATTTGTAACTTCTGCAACAGCATGTGAAATTCTAAATGCTTCACGTAATGCATCTTTTGGAAGTACTAGCTGCTTCTTCTTCAATTCTAAGTTAGCAATAATGGTTACGAGATCGGCATTGCCCGTTCTTTCACCATAGCCATTGAGTGTGCCTTGCACATGAGTAGCGCCAGCGGCTATAGCTGCCATCGAGTTAGCAACAGCACAACCGGTGTCATTGTGGCAATGAATTCCAAGTCGAGCATTACTCGCTTGCAAAACATCATGAACCACTTGTGACAATTCATCTGGAAGCATTCCGCCATTTGTATCGCACAGGGCAATAACATCCGCCCCAGCTTCTGCTGCAGTTCGCACTACTTCAAGTGCATACGCACGATTTGAGCGATATCCGTCAAAGAAGTGTTCTGCATCTAGAAAAACTCTCTGTCCTTCGGCGCGCAAATGTTCGATGGAGTCTTTAATCATCGCTAAATTTTCATCAAGCGTAGTTTTTAAGGCAAGATCAACATGGCGATCAAAAGATTTTGCAACCAGTGTGACCGCTGGAGCACCACTGTCTCGAAGAGCACCAAGTAGCGCATCATCTGCTGCTTTCACAAGTGGACGACGTGTTGCACCGAATGCCACAAAGGTTGCGTTCTTTAACTTAAGTTCTTTCTTTGCGCGTTCAAAAAACTCAGTGTCTTTTGGATTGGCACCTGGCCAACCACCCTCGATAAAACCAACGCCTAGATCATCTAAATGACGAGCTATCGCTAACTTATCTTGAACAGATAAATTCAAACCCTCTTGCTGGGCGCCATCACGAAGCGTGGTGTCATAAATATGGAATGCATCATTAACTGGCATTAAATGACCTTGCGCATCCATGAGTGCGAATCCGAAATAGAACCGTGTTGAATTCCCAAGAGGTGATTGCGAATTTGCATCGTGATTTTTCCTGGCTGGCCATCACCAGTAACCCACGTACCCATTGCGCTCTTCGCAGTTCCGACAGGTGATACAACTGCTGCAGTTCCGCAAGCGAAGATCTCTGTGATCTCACCGGAAGCAACTCCGTCACGCCAATCATCGATACTGAGCATTACTTCATCAGTTTTATATCCAAGATCTTTAGCAACAGAAAGAATTGAGTCACGTGTAATGCCTGGCAAAAGCGTTCCCGTTAATTTTGGAGTGACAACAGTTGCATCTGCACCAGAACCTTTAACGAAGTACAGGTTCATGCCACCCATTTCTTCAATCCACTTGCGCTCTTTTGCATCAATCCACACAACTTGATCGCAACCTTCTTTTGCCGCTGCCTTTTGCGCAACGAGTGAAGCCGCATAATTTCCGCCGCACTTTGCTTCTCCGGTTCCGCCTTGCGCAGCGCGTACATACTCAGTTGAAATCCACACACTTACAGCTTTGGATGGATCGAAATACGCACCAGCTGGAGTAGCAATTAACATGTATAAAGCTTTATTAGATGGGCGAACACCTAGACCCACTTCAGTTGCAAACATGAATGGACGTATGTACAAAGATTCGCCAACTTTATTTGGTACCCAACCGGCGTCTTGCTTAACAAGAGTTTCAACCGTTTCGATAAATAGCTCTTCTGGCATTTCAGGAAGTGCTAAACGATTAGCAGATTTCGCAAAACGTCGTGCATTTGCTTCAGGGCGAAATAACCCAATGCCACCATCAGGTTGGCGGTACGCCTTCATTCCTTCAAATATCTCTTGGCCGTAATGAAAAACTGCAGTTGCAGGATCTAGTGAGATTGGACCGTACGGTTTTAATTCAGGTTCGGACCAACCATCTTTTTCATTCCACTCGCACACAACCATGTGGTCGGTGTAGTACTTTCCAAAACCACCTTCAGCAACGAGTGCATCACGAGTTGCTGCATCCTTTGCATGTGGATTGAGTGAAATTTTCATGGATTTATAGCGCTGCTACGAGCGCATCTCCTACTTCACTTGTGCTGCGTTTCTTATCTCCACGTGATGCAAGGTCTGCGGCGACTGCGCGTTGAACATCGCGCGACGCATCGTTTAGGCCTAAGTGTTCAAGCATCATTGCAACAGACATAACGGTTGCAGTTGGGTCAGCAATATTCTTTCCAGCAATATCAGGCGCCGAACCATGTACTGGCTCGAACATAGATGGGAATTTGCCCGTTGGATTGATATTTCCAGAAGCAGCAAGTCCGATACCGCCACAGATTGCAGCAGCAATGTCAGTCAAGATGTCGCCGAATAAGTTATCGGTAACAACAACGTCAAATCGTTCTGGATTTGTAACAAAGAACATTGATGCTGCATCTACATGCAAATATTCAGTTGCAACTTGTGGAAACTCTTTAGCAACTTCATTAAATGTGCGAGTCCATAATCCACCAGCTCGAGTCAAAACATTGTTCTTATGAACCAATGTAAGTTTCTTACGATCGCGAACCATCGCGCGATTAAATGCATCGCGAATTACTCGCTCAGCTCCGCGGCGTGTGTTTAAGCTCTCCTCAGTTGCAATTTCAGCATCAGTTCCTTCAGCAAGAACTCCACCAGCACCGACGTATGGACCTTCTGTACCTTCGCGTACAACTATAAAATCAATTGGCTGCTTTGTTGCAAGCGGAGATGTTACGCCGGGCATTAAGCGTGCTGGTCGCAAATTAATGTAGTGATCAAAAGCAAAGCGCAACTTTAATAAAAGACCACGTTCTAATACTCCGCTTGGAACAGTTGGATCTCCGACGGCTCCAAGAAGAATCACATCTGATTTTGCAATTTCGTTCAGAACTGAATCCGGCAAAACTTCTCCGGTCTTATGCCAATATCCAGCCCCTAAGTCATACGGGGTTTTCGTAAATGTTGCACCGTACTTCTTTGCAACTGCATCTAATACTTTGATTCCTTCTTTGACAACTTCAGGACCGATTCCGTCGCCAGCAATTACGGCTAAATTAAAATTCTTTGTCATTGTTTTTCCTTACGCATTCACAGCATCAGAGACGGGTTCGCCAGCAAGTGCTTTACGAACAGAGTGCGCGACATCAATTCCCGCGCGCTCTTGTGCTTCATCGGTTGAAGCACCCAAGTGAGGTGTTGCAACAACTTGATCGAGTGAGAACAAAGGTGAATCAGTGCATGGTTCGGATGCGTACACATCGATGCCAGCACCTGCCACGCGACCTTCAGTTATGGCTTTATATAAAGCTGCTTCATCTAAAACTCCCCCACGTGCAGCATTAACAATATGCACGTTTGGCTTGACCTTTGACAGAGCTTCCTCGCCAATTAAATTAAGAGTTTCTTTGGTCTTTGGTAGATGGATAGTAATGAAATCGGAATTTCTCAAAAGTTCATCTAGCTCAACGAGCTTTACACCAAGCGCTGAAACTTTATCTGAAGTGAGATAAGGATCGAAGGCAATTACATTCATGCCAAAAGCTTTCATTCGGTGTGCAACTAATTGCCCAATTTTTCCAAGTCCAACAATACCGAGAGTCTTTTCAAACATTTCTGTGCCGCTAAATTTAGAGCGATCCCATTTGCCAGCACGAAGAGATGCGTGAGCTGCCGAGATATTTCGAGCACTAGCCATCATTAACGCAATAGCAAGTTCTGCGGCACTGACAATATTTGAAGTCGGAGCATTGATAACTAATACTTTTGCAGCAGTAGCTGCAGGAATATCTACGTTATCTAAACCCACTCCGGCACGTGCAATAACTCGTAAACCTGTCGCTGCATTAATTGCTTCTGCATCCATCTTGGTCGCAGAACGAATAAGAACAGCATCAACGCCTGATTTCAGTGCAGCGAGAAGTTCATCTCGATTTGCTCCGTCACAATGACGAATTTCGAAATCCGAACCAAGAACTCCAACAGTTGCTGGACTTAGCTCTTCAGCGATGAGTACGACAGGTTTAGCCACGCGCTGCCGTTCCCTCTTTGTAATCATCCTTATTTGACGCCTTAACCCATGACATCATTTTGCGAAGTTCGCGACCAACAGCTTCGATTGGATGAGACTCGCCCTTGGCGCGCAAAGTTTTGAATTCCTTCGCACCATTTTCTTGGTCATCGATGAAGCGCTTAGCGAATGCACCGCTTTGAATATCTGCCAGAACGGCTTTCATATTCTCTTTTACTCGTGGATCAATGACGCGTGGTCCTGAAACATAATCGCCGAATTCAGCAGTGTCAGAAACTGACCAGCGCTGCTTTGCAATTCCACCTTCGTACATCAAGTCAACAATTAACTTAAGTTCGTGTAAGCATTCAAAGTACGCAACCTCTGGTTGGTATCCAGCTTCAACGAGAGTCTCGAAACCGTACATCACTAGTTGTGAAGCTCCACCACACAGAACTGATTGCTCACCGAATAGATCTGTTTCTGTCTCTTCAGTAAATGTTGTAAGAATTCCGCCGGCGCGAAGTCCGCCAATTGCCTTTGCATATGACAGTGTTAATGGCCATGCAGAACCTGTTGCATCTTGTTCAACTGCAACGATAACTGGAACACCACGACCAGCTTCGTATTCGCGACGTACAAGGTGACCTGGACCCTTTGGTGCAACCATTGCAACATCAACTGATGTGCTTGGTTTGATATACCCAAAGCGAATATTGAAACCGTGACCAAAGAAGAGTGCATCGCCATCTTTAAGGTTTGGCAAAATAGATTCTGTATAGATGTGGCGCTGTAAATGATCTGGCGCCAAAATCATGATGACAGTTGCTTCCTTAACTGCTTCAGCAACGCTTGTGACCTTCAGACCTTCTGCTTCAGCCTTAGCGCGTGATGGTGAACCATCTTTGAGTCCAACTCGAACATCTACCCCACTATCGCGCAAGTTCAGTGCGTGAGCATGTCCTTGAGATCCGTAACCAATAATCGCAACTTTGCGTCCTTGGATAATCGAAAGATCTGCATCCTCTTCGTGATACATCGTTGCCACGGTCGTCTCCTTATTTGTGTTATATAGGTTGGTGTTAGTTTTGGTAATCAGGTTGAGTATCGGTTGGTGCTGCTTTTACTTTGGTAGGCAAGATTTCTTTGATCGAAATAACGTTGATCAACTTGTCTAATTGTGAAATAACTTGCTCGAGAGCATGTCCTTCTACATTCACGTCAATTTCCATCTTTGAAATTGCGGGATTCTCTGTAGGGCCAACTTTGAGTGCATCGATGTTGTAGGCACGACGTGAGAAAAGCCCTGCAACACGTGCAAGTACACCTGGTGAGTTTTCAACCAGAACTTCGAGTGTGTGTTTACTCATTAGAGCTCCTGTGAATCCCAGTCGGGCGCCATTTCGCGCGCAATCATGATGTCATCATTTGATGTTCCGGCTGCAACCATTGGCCACACCATTGCATCGCGATGAACTCTGAAATCAACAACAACTGGTTGATCATTAATTGATAGTGCTTTTTCGATTGTTTTATCAACATCTTCTGGGCGGTCGCAACTTAAACCAACACAACCCATTGCATCCGCCAATTTAGGAAAATCAGGTACGCGCTTTGAATCAAGGCTTGTATTTGAATATCGACCTTCGTAGAACAGTGTCTGCCATTGGCGAACCATTCCGAGGCTCTCGTTGTTAATGATTGCCACCTTGATTGGAATGTTATTAAGTGCACAAGTAACAAGTTCTTGATTTGTCATCTGGAAGCAACCATCGCCATCGATTGACCACACTGTTGTATCTGGCGCCGCAACTTTTGCACCCATTGCAGCAGGAACTGAATAACCCATAGTTCCAAGGCCACCTGAGTTAAGCCAAGTGCGTGGCTGTTCATACGGAACAAATTGTGCAGCCCACATTTGATGTTGACCAACACCTGCAACATAAATGCTATCTGGCGCTGAGAGTTTTCCAATACGTTCGATTACGTATTGAGGAGAAGTCGAACCATCTGAGGGTTTGTCATAACCCAATGGATAAGTGCTCTTTAAGTTATTTACTTGACGTAACCAAGTTGATAGGTCTGGACGTTTTTTAGCTAGCGCAGCTTTTAGTGCAGGAATAAGCGCAATTAATGTGTGCTTTAAATCGCCAATAACTGGAACATCAGCGAATCGATTCTTTCCAATTTCAGCAGGATCAACATCGCAGTGAATTACCTTTGCATTAACTGCAAATGACGAGAGCTTTCCAGTTACGCGATCATCAAATCGTGCACCAAGTGTGATGAGCAAATCTGATTTTTGAAGTGCTGTTACTGCAGCAACAGAACCGTGCATACCGGGCATGCCCATATGCAAAGGATGGCTATGAGGAAATGATCCAAGTGCCATCAATGTTGTAACTACAGGTGCTCCAAGTAGTTCAGCAATCTCGCGTAATTCCTTCGACGCATTTGCTTTGATAATTCCGCCACCAACGTAGAAGACTGGACGATGAGATTGCGTGATCAGCGCCGCAGCATCAGCGATGGATTGCGCATTTGGTGCAAGAGTTGGTTGATAACCCTTAAGCGAGACCGATGTTGGCCAATTAAAAATAGTCTCTTTTTGTAGCGCATCTTTTGCTATGTCAACTAGAACTGGACCTGGACGACCAGTTGTTGCAATGTGAAAAGCTTCCGCAATCGCGCGTGGAATTTCAGCAGGATCAGTTACTAAATAATTATGTTTTGTAAATGGCATCGTGATTCCACGAATATCAGCCTCTTGGAATGCATCGGTGCCGATTGCAGCACTTGGAACCTGTCCAGTAATTGCCACGAGTGGAACAGAATCCATTGCAGCATCAGCAAGTGGTGTTACTAAGTTGGTAGCACCTGGTCCAGAAGTTGCTATGCAAACACCTGCACGGCCAGAAACTTGTGCATAACCTGTTGCAGCATGACCCGCGCCTTGTTCGTGGCGAACCAAGATGTGTCTGATTGAAGAATCAAAAATAGGATCGTACGCAGGAAGAATCGCGCCTCCAGGAATGCCGAACATAACGTCGACACCTGCGGCTTCAAGTGATTTAACTAAACTCGTTGCGCCATTCATGGCGGTGCCATTCTTAGTACTCACTTTTATTCTCCTTCCTTCATATTCTTGTGCTTCGTTAAAGTAAAAAACCCTCAGATCAACTGAGGGTAGCGCGCGATCGTTTTGCTAGATCACGCGCTTTTAAATCACCACCACGAAGCGGCTTGTATTTGCTGACATGTCCTTATTCTCCAATAGATAGGCTCAAAGCGTCAACCCCAGGTTGAAACATCTCAGAATTTGAGCGGGGTTAGTCGCAGACCGCACCTTTTGAGGCTGATCCGACAAGTTTTGCGTACTTTGCCAATACGCCACGGGTGTACTTATGTGGCAATGGCTTCCATCCAACTTTTCGTTTTTCAAGTTCTGCAGCGTCTACTAATAAATCTAGAGTTCGATTAACTGTATCTATCTTTACGCGATCGCCATCTTTAATAAAAGCAATCGGTCCACCATCAACGGCTTCAGGTGCAACGTGGCCAACACATAAACCAGTAGAACCACCAGAGAATCTTCCGTCGGTTAAAAGCAAAACTGATTTACCGAGTCCGGCGCCTTTTATCGCGCCAGTAATCATTAACATTTCACGCATGCCAGGTCCACCCTTTGGACCTTCGTAACGAATTACGACGACATCGCCTGCTTGAATTGTTCCATCTTCAAGAGCTTGCATTGCAGCTTGTTCGCGTTCGAAAACTCTTGCTGGACCTTCAAATGTTTCAACGCCAATGCCCGCTGTTTTACATACAGCGCCATCTGGCGAGAGTGAACCCTTAAGAATTGTGATTCCGATATCTGTCGAGAGTGGTTTCGACATTGCGCGCAGAATTTCACCATCTGGATCCGGTGGATTGATGTCAGCAAGATTTTCAGCCATCGTTTTACCTGTGACAGTTAAAGTGTCACCGTGCAATAAACCTGCGTCGAGCAAGCCTTTAAGTACAACCGGAATTCCGCCGACCTTATCTAGATCACTCATTACGAATCGACCAAATGGTTTGAGATCACCAAGCAATGGGACTTTAGATCCAATTCGATGGAAATCATCGAGAGACAAATCAACATCTGCTTCATGAGCGATTGCCAGCAAGTGCAGCACAGCATTTGTAGAACCACCCAGTGCCATAACCGCAGTGATCGCATTTTCAAATGCTCGTTTAGTTAAAATATCTCGGGTTGTTATTCCTTGCTTAATTAAGTTAACAACCGCAGCGCCAGATTTAACTGCGTACGCATCGCGGCGGCGATCAACGGCTGGAGGCGCAGCTGAACCAGGAAGAGATAATCCAATCGCTTCGCCAACAGTTGCCATTGTGTTAGCGGTGTACATACCGCCACATGCACCTTCGCCAGGACAGATTGCGCGCTCGATTTGATCAACGCGATCTTGAGTTATTAATCCACGTGCACACGCACCTACTGCTTCGAACGCATCAATGATGGTGACATCTTTTCCATCGACTTGGCCAGGAAGAGTTGAACCTGCGTATACAAAAACGCTTGCAACATCGATACGTGCTGCAGCCATCATCATTCCTGGAAGTGATTTGTCGCAACCGGCAAATGTCACCATTCCATCAAGACGTTCGGCTTGCATAACAGTTTCAACGGAATCTGCAATTACCTCACGGGATACGAGAGAAAAGTGCATGCCTTCGTGACCCATTGAAATTCCATCTGATACAGAAATAGTTCCAAATTGCATTGGGAATCCACCTGCATCAATAACACCTTGACGAGAGGCTTTAGCAAGGCGATCTAAGGAAAGATTGCACGGCGTGATTTCATTCCATGAAGAAGCAATTCCAATTTGTGGTTTAACCCAATCGTCATCGCCCATGCCAACTGCACGTAACATTCCGCGTGCCGGTGCACGTTCTAGACCATCTGTGACGAGTCCAGAACGCGGCTTCATGGTAGACATGAGAGAATCTTATCCTCTAACTAACAATAAATTTAATCTGAATTGGAGCTTTTGCGTGACCAACCCAAACTATCCAGCAGGCCAGGCACCAGATCGCTGGCGCACACTTCTCGTTATCGCAGTTGCTCAATTAATGGTTGTACTCGATAGCTCAATCGTAAATATTGCCATTCCAAGTGCAAAGGCTGACCTTGGTATTACTGATGCTAATCAACAATGGGTCATTACTGCCTACACACTTGCATTCGGTTCGCTCTTACTTTTGGGTGGACGTATCGCAGACTTCGTGGGCCGAAAGAAAATTTTCATTATTGGATTGCTTGGATTTGCAGCCGCTTCTGCATTGGGCGGAATTGCATCTACACAAGCTTTGCTATTCGCATCTCGCGGTTTACAAGGCGTGTTCGGTGCATTACTTGCACCTGCCGCGCTATCAATTGTTAGCGTTACATTCACTGATCCAAAAGAACGTGCACGTGCTTTTGGTGTCTATGGCGCAATCTCAGGTGGTGGCGCTGCAATCGGTTTAATTCTTGGTGGCACACTCACAGAATATTTCTCATGGCGCTGGTGTTTAGGCGTAAATGTTCCAATCGCAATTGCAGCTGCGTTACTTGCAATCAAATATGTACATGAATCAAAGGCTGGTGGCGATCATAGCTATGACTTGCCAGGCGTCATCACTGCATCAGCAGGATTATTTGCACTCGTGTATGGCTTTAACGAAGCAGCTCGTAAAGGTTGGTCAAATGGAACAACACTTACGTTTCTAGCTATTGCCATAATTTTGCTAATTGCATTTGTTGCTGTTGAGAGCAAAGTTGCTAATCCATTAATGCCGATGCGCGTTGTTACCGAACGTAACCGTGGTGGTTCCTACCTTGGTTCTCTCGTTGTAGGTGCCGGACTATTTTCTATGTTCCTCTTCTTAGGCCTGTATCTACAGACAGTTCTTGGATACACGCCACTTCGTTCTGGATTCGCATTCTTGCCATTTACAGCAGGAATCATTGTTTTCGCAGGTGTTGCATCACAACTACTTCCAAAATTTGGACCAAAGCCATTAATGGTTCCGGGATTAGTTGCTGCAGCTGTCGGTCTACTGTTGCTTACTCGAATTACTCCAGAGACTTCATATGTAACTCACGTATTGCCTTCATTGTTGATTATGTCCAGCGGTATGGCTCTTGTGTTTATCCCGCTTTCAACTACATCACTACATGGCGTAGGTAACCGTGACGCTGGTGTTGCGAGTGCTCTGCTAAATACAAGCCAGCAAGTTGGTGGATCGCTGGGAACAGCGCTACTCAATACAGTTGCTGCAACAGCTGCAACTTCCTATATGGCGAGCAATCCAGACAAAGCGCCAACATTTGGAATCACACACGGCTTTACCGTGGCATTTACAGTCAGCTCTGCGCTCTTGTTAGTCGGCGCATTTGTTCTTTTCTTCTTTATTAATATTGGAAAAGAAGCAGTTGTTGAAACAGAAGGCGTTATCGCGCACTAGTTAGCAGATTGCCCAAGGTGGCCAAGTAGAAGCTCTCGTACGCGAGCTGCATCTGCTTGGCCCTTTGTTTCTTTCATTACTGCGCCGATGAGTGCACCTGCTGCAGGTAAATGTCCATTGCGAACTTTGTCAGCTGTTTCAGATTGCTCTGAGCAAACTTTTTCAATCGCAGCCATAAGTGCGCCATCATCATTTACAACTTTAATTCCACGTGAAGCAATAACTTGTGTGGGAGAACCTTCTCCCGCAATGACGCCTTCTACAACGCCTCTAGCAAGCTTGTCAGTGAGTTCGCCTTGTGCAACAAGAGAGACAATTTCAGCAACATCTTTGGCGCTAATCGCTAACTCTGAAATCGCCACATCTTTTTCATTTGCCAAACGCGAAATTTCTCCAAGCCACCAGGAACGTGCTTTTGTTGGATCTGCACCATGCAAAACTGTTTCTTCAACAATATTTAGAACGTCAGCATTAATCATCGCTGCCATTTCTTTATCTGGTACAGACCATTGCTCCTGCAAACGCTTACGGCGAAGTGATGGTCGTTCTGGCAGAGATGCGCGCAATTTTTCAATCCACTCGGCATCTGGTGCAACAGGAACTAAATCCGGTTCTGGGAAATAGCGGTAATCCTCGGCTTGCTCCTTAGAGCGACCTGAACGAGTTAAGCCGGTGTCTTCTTGGAAGTGACGAGTTTCTTGAACTACTTTTTCGCCCTTATTGAGACGTTCAGCGTGGCGAATCATTTCTCCGCGAACAGCGCGTTCTACGGAACGAAGTGAGTTAACGTTTTTCGTTTCACTTCGTGTGCCCAAAACATCTGAACCGATTAAGCGAAGAGATACGTTGGCGTCACAGCGCAAAGAACCTTGTTCCATCTTTACATCACTAACACCGAGTGCTCGCAAAATATCGCGTAGTTCTGCAACGTAAGCCTTGGCAACTTCTGGAGCGTACTTTCCTGTGCCAGGAACAATTTTGGTAACAATTTCTACTAGCGGAATACCTGCACGGTTGTAATCAAGGAGTGAATAATCCGCTCCGTGAATGCGACCAGTTGATCCACCAACGTGGAGAGATTTGCCGGTGTCTTCTTCCATATGAACGCGTTCAATTTCAATACGGAAACTCTGTGGCCCTTCATCTGTCTCAATCTCAACATCTACATAACCATTGACGCAGATTGGTTCGTCGTACTGTGAAATCTGGAAATTCTTAGGCATATCTGGATAGAAATAATTCTTGCGCGCGAATCGACTAAATGGAGCGATGGAGCAATTCAGTGCTAATCCGATAAGAATCGTAGATTCGATTGCTTTCTCATTAACCACAGGAAGTGCACCTGGAAGAGCTAAACAAACAGGGCAAGTCTGTGTATTTGGTTCTGCACCGAAAATGGTGCTACACCCACAGAACATCTTTGAATTCGTGTTTAGCTCAACGTGTACTTCTAGACCAAGTACTGGTTCGTATTTTGAAATTACATCTTCATAAGTTAAAGCGCTCATGCAGCACCACCTAGTGATGGTGCCTGTGAAAGTAGCGGAGCTCCCCACTTGCTCAGAAGCGCCGCTTCTAGAGCTGCGCCAACTGAATACATTCTTTGATCTTGCATCACTGGAGACATGATTTGAAAACCAACAGGAAGGCCATCTTCCGGAGCAACACCGCAAGGCAAGCTCATTCCGCCAATGCCAGCCATGTTTACAGGAATAGTTGCAATATCGTTTAAATACATTGCAAGTGGATCATTAGCTTTTTCACCGATTTTAAAAGCGGTCGTTGGGCAGGTTGGCGAAACCATGACATCGCACTTAGCAAAGGCGTTATTGAAATCCTGAGTAATCAATGTGCGTACTTTTTGTGCGCTACCGTAATAAGCGTCGTAATATCCAGATGAAAGCGCGTATGTTCCAAGCAGAATACGACGCTTTACTTCCCGGCCAAAACCAACTTCGCGAGTCATGTTCATAACCGATTCCGCTGAAGCTCCATCGGTGTCACCTACTCGAAGTCCGTAACGCATTGCATCAAATCGGGCCAAGTTAGATGAACACTCAGAAGGAGCAATTAGGTAATAAGCAGCAAGTGCATATTCAAAATTAGGTGCGGAAACTTCAACAATTTCGGCTCCAGCTTGTGCGAGTAATTCGAGAGATTCTTCAAAGCGTTGGCGAACGCCAGCTTGGTATCCATCTCCATTTAGTTCTTTTACAACACCAATTTTCATTCCCTTTACGTCACCGCTCTTTGCTGCAGCAACAACTTGAGGAACTGGTGCATTGATACTTGTTGAATCCTTTGGATCATGTCCAGCAATAACTTCATGGAGCAACGCCGTATCTAAAACTGTTCGCGCACATGGACCTGCTTGATCTAGTGAAGATGAAAAAGCAACTAATCCATAACGTGAAACTCCGCCATACGTTGGTTTAACGCCAACAGTTCCTGTTACCGCGGCAGGTTGGCGGATAGATCCGCCAGTATCTGTTCCGATGGCAAGCGGTGCTTCAAAGGCAGCAAGGGCAGCGGAAGATCCGCCACCGGATCCGCCAGGAATACGAGTGAGATCCCATGGATTATGTGTTGGACCGTACGCGGAGTTTTCTGTAGATGAACCCATAGCAAATTCATCCATATTTGTTTTTCCAAGGATTACAACGCCAGCGCTTTTTAATTTAGCGACAACGGTTGAGTCATATGGAGGACGCCAACCTTCAAGAATTTTAGATCCACATGTAGTTGGTACATCTTTTTGAACCAGAACATCTTTGAGGGCAAGCGGCACACCCGCAAGTGGACCTAATTTTTCGCCACGTGCACGAGCCGAATCTGTATCAGCGGCTTGCTTGAGTGCGCCTTCTGTATCAACATGTAAAAATGCATGAACTTTTCCATCAACTTCAGCAATTCGATCTAGGTGTGCTTGTGTGAGAGCAACGGATGTAGTTGCACCACTCGCAAGTGATTGCGCCATTTCGGCTGCAGAATTTTTAATCATGCTTCTTCGCCAAGAATTTGTGGAACACGGAAACGTTGATCCTCACTAGCAGGAGCACCCGAAAGAGCTTCCTCTGGAGTCAGACTGGGAATAACTACATCGGTTCTAAAAATATTTGTTAATGCGAGCGGGTGCGATGTTGCAGCTACATCAGTTGTCGCAACTTCTTGAACACGTGCAACCGCATTAAGGATTACACCGAATTCTGTTGTGAGGCTCTCGAGTTCTTGATCTGTCATCTCAATGCGAGCTAAGCGCGCCAAATTCGCGACATCATCGCGGGAAAGTGAACTCATGTGTGCAGTGTAATTAATTGCGGGCTTAACTGCGAATTTGCCCAGAGCCAGTAACTATCCACGTAGTAGTGGTCATCGCTTCTAAGCCCATTGGCCCACGGGCGTGTAATTTCTGATTTGAGATTCCAATTTCAGCGCCGAATCCCATCTGCTCTCCATCTGTAAAACGTGTGGATGTGTTAACCATTACAGCAGCGCAATCCGAGTGAGCAATAAAGCGGTCAGAAACTTCACGGGACTCGGTCACGATGGCTTCTGTGTGCTTGGTTCCAAATTTAGCAATGTGATCTATTGCTTCATCAACACTATTTACGATGCCTACATTCATCTCTAAAACGCCGTACTCGGTGCACCAATTTTCATCAGTTGCCAGAGTAGCTTCAATGTTGTTCTTGCCTGCAATTTCGAGGGTTTGTTTGTCGCAGTGAATAATTACGCCAGCATCTTTAAGTGCTCGTAACGCCACAGGCATGAATTTTTCAGCCACTTTGCTATGAACCAAGAGTGTTTCGGCAGCATTGCAAACACTTGGTCTGTGAGTCTTCGAATTGATAAGAATTGGAAGAGCAATTGAAAGATCTGCAAATTCATCGATGTACACGTGGCATACACCAGCACCAGTTTCGATTGTTGGAACTTTTGCTTCATCTACAACCATGCGAATGAGAGATGCGCTTCCACGTGGAATAACTAAATCTATAAGTCCGCGTGCGTGAAGTAACGCTTTCACTGTTGCGCGATCATCTGACGGAACTAATTGGATTACTTCAGGTGAAATCGAAGTCTTTGCTAGAGCATCGCGCATGACCTTAAGTAGCGCCGCATTACTTGTAGCCGCAGATGATGAGCCACGCAATAGCGCTGCATTTCCTGACGCAAGTAAAATCACCGCGGCGTCGACACTTACATTTGGCCTTGCCTCGTACACCATGCCAACAACGCCGAATGGAACAGTGCGTTGTTCAAGATGTAAACCATTTGGCAAATCTTTTTGACGAATAATTTTTCCTAGGGGATTTTCTAGAGCAGCAACTTGGCGGACTCCAGATGAAATTCCTCTGATTCGATCAGCCGTAAGTAGCAAGCGATCTTGCATCTGTGGATGCATATTCTCTGCTTTAGCCCGCGCCATATCTTCTGCATTTGCCGCAAGAATGTAATCAGAACTCTTATCTATTTCATCAGCAATTCCTAAAAGAGCTTCTGAACGCTGCTCCCCTGTTGCCGTGGAAAGTGAACGAGACGCAGCACGAGCCTTGAGTGCTAACTCAGAAATTATTGCTGTGGCATCCATGCGCTAAGCCTAACGGGAGTTACCCTTGCCACGTGTCTAAATTAATTAAGGTTCTGCGAAACATAGTTATCGGCCTATTCGTTTTCTATCTGGCGCTTTTTGGGTTAACCAAAGCAATCAGATACCCCGAACCGATAGCAGCAATTAAATTGGGCTTAGCTCCGGCGTCCAAAACTCCGGATCTGCTTCCGGGTCACTGGATCAAATCAAGTGCCAATCCATCAATGGCGTGGAGTGTGTCCAATTCAGAAAATCCCACAACTGTCACGTGGGATGGCCAGAAAATTACTTTCGACGAGTTTTTAACCAAGACCAATACAAATGCATTTCTAATTATCAGAAATGGCGAAATCACTTTCGAAAAATACTTAAATGGTAAAACTAAAGAATCACGACTTCCTTCATATTCAGCTGCCAAGACCATGACGTCCATCATGATAGGTCAACTTATTGCGCAGGGAAAAATTAAAGAGAGTGACACTTTCGTTAGTATCTTGCCAGATTTTAAAAGTGGTACAAGTTTTGACTTAGTAACCATTCAGCATTTACTCGACATGCAAAGTGGTATCGGGGTGAGTGATAACTATCCATCAGGACCTTCCGGTTGGGGTGTTGCAATCGCTCAGATGTACGCGTCAACAGATTTGAATTGGTTCTTGAAGAACAATCGAAAGATGGCTCAAGAACCTGGAACTCATCCTGAATATAGAAGCGTAGATACACAGTTGTTGGGAATGGTAATTAAGAAAATTACTGGCATGCGGGTGGCCGATTACTTCTCCGAAAATGTCTGGAAACCCATCGGTGCTGAATATGATGCATATTGGAATGTTGATCGCGTGAATGGGCAAGAAAAAACATTTTGTTGCTTCAATGCCGCTGCAAGAGATTACGCACGCGTAGGACAAATGTTGCTGAATCCCGTTGGTGCAAATATCAATGACAAAGAAGTTATTTCTTCGGCGTGGATGAAACGCCTTACTAATCCCGCGACAAAGTTAGATCGCGATTGGGGTTATGGAGCGCAAGTGTGGCACCCATATCCAGGTACAACCATGTTGCTTGGATTACACGGTCAATATGTTTATACAGATCCTAATTATCAAGTTGTGATCGTTAAATTAAGTGATGAACCAACTGATAATGGAAATAATGAAGCATTGACTACTGCAGTGTTAAAAGAAATTTCAGAGCAGAACTAAGTCATCTCTATGAACGAGCTCGCGCTCGTATTCAGGTCCAAGGCTTTGTGCGAGTTCCTTTGTTGATCGGCCCAACATCGCAGGAATTTCTTCACTATCGAATGCGACTAATCCACGTGCAATAACTTTTCCATCGGCACTGGCTAATTCGACAGCATCGCCAGAAATAAAATCACCATGCACTGCTGTTACACCTGCTGGCAAAAGGGATACTCCGCGTTCCAAAATAGCGGTTACAGCACCTGCATCAAGAATGAGTCGGCCTTGTGGCGTTGAGGCGTGAGCAAGCCAGAGCATGCGCGAATTAGATTTGTTGGCTTGTGCATGAAACAGAGTTCCGAGTGGTTTTCCTGCCAATGTTTCACCTGATTGTTCTAGTGAAGTAAGTAGCATCGCGATTCCAGCACTTGTAGAAATTCGTGCAGCTTCAACTTTTGTCACCATTCCACCGCTGCCTACTCCAGCAGATCCGGCTCCACCCAAAGTGAGTGAATCAATATCTGAAATCTTTGCAACATCGTGAATTGCCTTTGCACCTGATTGTGTTGGTGGTGCGTCGTAGAGTGCATCGATATCTGAAACTAAGACAAGTAAGTCAGCGTTCACCAAGAGTGCAACTAAAGCGGCTAGGCGATCGTTATCGCCAAATCTAATCTCTTGTGTACCAACAGAGTCATTTTCGTTAATGATTGGAACAACGCCTAGTGAGATGAGCTTTGTCAGCGTACGTTGAGCATTTTGATAGTGCGAACGGCGCACAATATCCTCTGTTGTTAAGAGCACTTGAGATGCCGTGATCTTATGTTGCGCCAAGTGATCCGTGTATCGGGCAATCAATAAACCTTGCCCCACTGATGCCGCTGCTTGCTGCGTTGCAAGATCCTTTGGTCGAGTTGATAAACCAAGTGGAGCTAAACCTGCAGCAATCGCACCTGAAGAAACAACCAATACTTCAGCGCCGCGAGATTTTAAATCAGCAACAACTCTTACAATCTTTTCTACAGATGAATCATCGAGTGCTGAACCAGCTTTACCGGTGAGAGATGATGAGCCAATTTTTATGACAATGCGCTTTGCACTCGTTACTGCTTCGCGATTCATTGCTCACCCTCTTCATCAGCGGCGTCCACTTCTACAAGTTTAGGCGAATGTGGGTCGCTCACGTTGTATTCCCATTGACGCGCAATTTCGTCATCGCTGAGCACATTAATTTCGCGCTCTGGTTTCCATGTTGAATCAAGACGTGAATCTTCTCCACGACGGTGAAGGTGTCCGGCTAATTGTTCTGCACCAGCTTCAATGGTTGGTTCCCAATCGAAGATAACTTCGTTATCTCCAGAACCGATACGTACTTCACTTCCTGCAACTGCGCCTTGCTTGTACAGCTCTTTTTCAACTCCTAACTGTGCAAGGCGATCTGCGAGATATCCAATTGCTTCTGCATTCTTAAAGTTTGTCTGGCGAACCCAGCGAACTACTTTGTTTCCGCGCACCGTAAATGAACCATCGGCATTTGCTTTGACCGTAAATCCTGAATCATCAACTGGTGTTGGGCGCAAAATAATTCGAGTGCGTTCCTCAGTTTTTGCTTCCAATCGTGCCTTTTGGATTAGACGAGCCATCGCATAAATAAGTTCAGTGAGTCCCTCGCGCGACGCGGCTGACACTGGATAAACGTCATAACCTTTATCGCGAAGTGTTTGGGCAACCATATCTGCCATTGCTTTACCATCAGGTAAATCGATTTTGTTAAGAGCAACTATGCGTGTTCGATCTTCAAGTCCGCCATAAATTGCTAACTCGTTTTCAATAACTTCTAGATCAACTATTGGATTTCGATCTGTTTCTAGGGTTCCACAATCCAATACGTGAACAAGAGCAACACAGCGTTCGACGTGGCGTAAGAATTCAAGACCTAAGCCTTTGCCTTGGCTTGCACCAGGAATTAGTCCTGGAACATCTGCAACAGTAAAGCGAGTATCGCCAGCTTGAACTACGCCGAGGTTTGGAACAAGAGTTGTAAATGGATAATCAGCAATCTTTGGACGTGCAGCTGAAATTGCAGCAATGAGAGAAGATTTTCCAGCACTTGGAAATCCGACTAACGCAATATCGGCAACAGATTTAAGTTCTAGAACAAGTGTGCGTTCTTCACCTGGTTCACCAAGTAGAGCAAAGCCTGGTGCACGTCGCTTTGAAGATGAAAGAGCTAAATTTCCTAAACCGCCGTGCCCGCCTTGCGCTGCAATAAAAGTTGTTCCGATGCCGACTAAGTCAGCAAGCATTACACCTTGATTGTCATAAATAACTGTTCCGTTTGGCACACCAAGAACTAAATCTTCACCAAAGACACCATCTTTGCGATCACCATAACCTTGATGGCCAGAGGTTGCTTTGCGGTGTGGTGAGTGATGAAAATCTAGAAGTGTTGTGACATTAGGGTCGACAACCAAAATTACATCTCCCCCGCGTCCACCATTTCCGCCATCTGGTCCGCCGAGTGGTTTGAATTTTTCGCGCTTAACGGAGACACAACCGTCGCCACCTTTTCCTGCGGTGGCATAGAGAGTTACGCGATCGACAAATGTTGTCATCTGCGTTTTCCTCTCTTAATCCTGTCGAGTGTTACCTAATGAAATAAAAAAGCGAGCCGCACTTGAAGGCGGCTCGCTCTTTCGTAAGAACCGAAAATTAAGCTACTGGAACCACATTCACTACGTTGCGTCCGCGAGCGCGACCGAATTCAACTGCACCTGCTGCTAGAGCGAAGAGAGTGTCATCTTTGCCACGACCAACGTTTGCACCTGGGTGAAACTTTGTACCGCGTTGGCGAACAAGAATTTCACCGCTGTTAACAACCTGACCACCGAAGCGCTTAATACCGAGGTACTGCGCATTTGAATCGCGACCGTTACGTGTCGAGGAGACACCCTTTTTACTTGCCATTGCTCAACTCCTATTGACGTCTCGGTTGGATAATTATTGGTTAAATATTAATAGCTGTAATTTTTACGCGAGTATGTTGCGCACGAAAACCTTGACGACGGCGGTAACCGGTCTTGTTCTTGTAACGCAAGATATCGATCTTTGGACCCTTAACATCGTCAATAACTTCACCAGTTACCTTGACTGAAGAGAGTGCCTTTGGGTCTGAAGTAACAGTTGCGCCATCGACAACTAGGACAGCAGAAAATGAAACTGTTGCACCACTCTTGCTATCAAGGTGATCGACAAGAATTGTCTCTCCAACAGTGACTTTCTCCTGGCGTCCGCCAGCTTTCACGATTGCGTACACGTAACTACTCCACTTCGTAAGGCCTAATCAGCACATCGTGCGAATCGGGCAGGCGCTAAGGGTACGGAGAACCGTGCCCACGGGTCAAACTGAGTCGGTTTTTATGCTCATTCCCCTGAGCCAGGAGTGACTACTCCGGTGCTCACGGCACGGCGGCGTTTTCGGCCACCAGATTTCTCATTCTTGGAATCTTTCTTTGCTTCAGGCTGATCTGATTCATCATTTTGTACTTCGATAAATTCATGTCCTGTTGCTGCAGATTCTTCAACATCTTCATGGCTTGCAGATTGTGAATTCACTTGTGGCATTGGAGCCTTCATCTTCACAGGTTCTGTGTGAATGTGAATTCCACGACCGGAACAAGAATCACATGTTGTTGAAAACGCTTCGATAAGACCTTGTCCGACGCGCTTACGAGTCATCTGGACTAAGCCGAGTGAAGTTACTTCTGCAACTTGGTGCTTAGTGCGATCACGTCCAAGGCATTCAACAAGTCTGCGCAGAACTGCCTCGCGGTTTGATTCAAGAATCATGTCGATAAAGTCGATAACAACAATTCCACCTAAGTCGCGTAAACGAAGTTGGCGGGCAATTTCTTCTGCTGCTTCGAGGTTATTTTTAGTAACGGTTTCTTCAAGGTTTCCACCCTTGCCGATGAACTTACCGGTATTCACATCAATCACAATCATTGCCTCTGTGCGGTCGATAACGAGTGATCCACCTGATGGCAAATAAACCTTGCGATCAAATGCTTTCGATAACTGCTCTTCGACGCGATACTCGGCAAATAAATCTCCGGTGCCTGTGTATTTTTCTAATTTAGAGACTAACTCAGGCGCAATAAATCCGAGATAGTTACTGATTTCTTCATACGCCTGACTGCCTTGAACGGTTAACTTTCGGAAGTCTTCATTGAAGATATCGCGAATAACTCGAACAGCAAGATCTGGTTCTGAATAAAGAGCAGCAGGTGCGTGGAAGTTTGGATTCTCAGATTTCTGATAAATATCTTCCCACTGAGATTTCAATCGAGCAACGTCACTTGTGATTTCTTCTTCACTTGCACCCTCTGCTGCTGTACGAACAATTACGCCAGCTCCTTCAGGAATTAAATCTTTTAAAATTGCCTTGAGGCGGTTGCGCTCTTGCTCTGGAAGGCTGCGACTAATGCCGCTCATTCCGCCACCAGGAACATAAACAACGTAGCGTCCTGGAAGAGAAATCTGACTTGTTAGACGTGCACCTTTTTGGCCAATTGGATCTTTAGTAACTTGAACAAGAACAGGCTGCCCGGTTTTTAAAACCATCTCAATTTTGCGTGGTTCTGATTCAGAGATACCGGCAGCATCCCAATTTACTTCACCCGCATAAAGCACTGCGTTGCGGCCTTTACCGATATCAACGAAAGCAGCTTCCATAGATGGAAGAACGTTTTGAACGCGGCCAAGATAAACGTTACCTACGTAGGAAACATTGCTATTTCGGTTGACGTAGTGCTCGACCATTACCTTATCTTCGATAACCGCAATTTGGATGCGATCATCAATCTGGCGAACAACCATTTCACGATCAACATTTTCACGACGCGCTAAGAATTCTGAATCTGTAATGATTGTTCCGCGACGGCGATACGGTTCGCGATATTCGCGGCGCTCTCCACGCTCTGGTCGGTCTGAACGATCGCGACGACCGCGCCGTGCTTCAACACGCGGTGTGCGTTCGCGAACTTCACGAACCTTTACAACAGTTAGTACGCCATCTTCTTCTACGGTTTCACCCGGAACTACGCCTTCACCAGTTGCGCGGCGACGGCGACGGCGACGATGTGTTGTGGATTCTTCTGAATCATCTGTTGTTGCAGTTGTTGAATTTTCACTTTGGTTTTCAGGAGTATCTGATCCACCTTTACGGCGACCTCGTCCACCACGGCGACGGCGACGATTTCGGCCTGCACGTGAATCATCTTCACTTGAATCATCGGCTGCTACTTCTGGTGCAGCTTTCTTTGCAGGGCGTGCAGCTTTTTCAGCAACAGGTGCTGCTTGAAACATCGGCACGGGAATAGATGCGGATTTCTTCTTTGTCGCGCTCTTGCTTTCAGGAACGTCAACAACTTCACCTGCATCTGATTTTTTTGAACTAGCTTTCTTAGCCGCACGCTTGCGCGGCGTTTTTGGCTCAATAGCCATGGCACCAAATCCTCTATGCGTTTAAGTAAACGCGCTCTGGCTTGAAGTGATTCGAACTTCGAAAAGAACTAACTCATCAAGCAAATCTTCTGTGAGTTCGCGCTTGGCGTTTACCGCGAAGTGCTCGCGAGCCGCGCTGAACTGTGGTGTAAGTATGGCAGAAGTTGAGATTAAACCCAAGTAAGGAGCAAATTGAGCGTGATTATGCGTTTATCCGCGGTGACGCGCATGCACATTTTGCAACAAGCCAAAACCAATCAACGTTGCAAACATACTTGATCCGCCGTATGAAATAAATGGAAGTGGAACACCTGTCATAGGCATTAATCCCAGAGTCATGCCAATATTTTCAAAGATTTGAAATGCAAACCACGCTGTCACTCCGGTTGCGACAAGTCTTCCGTAAGGATCGTTGGTTCTTCGTGCGATAGCAAAGGCTCGCATCAAAATTACTAAATACAGTAGAACTATTCCTGCACTTCCAAGAAAACCTAGCTCTTCGCCAGCAACCGTAAAAATAAAGTCTGTCTGCTGCTCCGGTACAAATCGACCGTTTGTTTGAGGTCCATCAAATAAGCCTGTTCCAAATAATCCACCAGATCCCACAGTGATGCGTGCCTGACGTAGTTGGTAACCACTTCCCTGCGTATCCGCGTTTGGATCAACAAATGATTGTAAACGCTTCACCTGATAAGAATTAATAACGCCAGCCTTTGTTGCACCAAATGCTCCGATGACCGCAATGAGTAAAAGTGCCACAACCCATCGTGATGAGGCGCCTGAAATTGCAATAATAGTTACAACCGCAGCGCTGATGATAAAGACGGTTCCCATATCTGGTTGCATCAAAATAAATAGGACTGGGATTCCCGCAACTAGTAGGGCCTGTAGAACATCCCTTGAAGTGGGTTCGTTACTGTCGTGAGTACGTTCGGAGAGAATCATTGACATGCCAACGATGATTGAAATTTTTGCTAACTCAGCTGGCTGAATCTGAAATCCACCTGGAAGCGCAATCCATGCTTTTGCACCATTTACTTCAGCACCTAGTCCGGGGATTAAAACAATGATTAAACCTAAAACTCCTAAAGCCCAAAGAATTGGTGTGTAAGCACGCAATAAACGGTAATCAATAATTGTGGTTCCCCACGCAAGGAGAACTCCAATTAAAATATTTAGCACGTGGCGTTTTAAGTAATACTGCGGATCAAGTCCATTAGCGGCATACCAATCACGTGTTGCTGCATAAACTAGCAATGTTCCTATTACCAAAAGTGCGGCAACTGCGGCAGTAAGAATTGGATCGAATCCGGCAAAGACCGACCCGCGTGATCTGCGTCGATAAATGCTACGCGTTGATAGAGAACTCACTTGTCCTCCTTCAATTTCGTAGCTGGTGAAATCTTTGGAATTTTCACCGGTGGCTTACCATCAGGAAATATAGCCTTAGCGGGATCAATTCTTGAGCCAGTGACTCCAAATAAAGTTTCGTAAATTTTACGAACACCCACACCACTGACAGATGCTCCGAAGCCACCTTGGCTAACCATCATGACAACTGCATATCGAGGATTTTGTGATGGGCCGAAAGAGGCGAACCATGAAGTATCTGCTTTTAATGAACCGTTGGCATTTTTTCCAAATACCTGAGCAGTTCCTGTTTTTCCACTAATAGCAATTGGAAATCCTGCAAAAGCACTAGTTCCCGTTCCTGCAGTAACAACTTCTCGAAGGGCTCCTTCTAGGAAATTTAGAGTTGCCGGTGTTGCTGGAAGTGTTCCTAATTGTTTTGCGCCAAATTTCTTAATGACTTTTCCATCTGTTGAAACTATTGCCTTAGCGACACTGGGGCGCATGATTTTTCCGCCATTGCCGAGGGCTGCATACATCTGCGTTAATTTAAGTGGTGTTATAACAGTATCGCCTTGCCCAATTGAGAAGTTGACTGCGTCACCGGCTCGAATCTTGTCGCCATCAATACAATTTTCTCGAGCTAACTCAATAAGAAAAGGAGTGAGCTGATTCTTCTTCGCTCGATCTTTGTATTTACAGTAGAAATCCTTGTTTGCTGAATACCAATCTTTTCGCCATTCGCGGTTGGCTAAGCGACCAGAAAGTTCGGAAGGCAAGTCAATCTGTGTTTTCTTATTTACTTGAAAACCTTCTGCTGCCTTAAAGAAGTAATCATTTGGATTAGATTTTGGCTTCAAGCCACCATCTCGAACCCATTCGTCATACGCGATTTGATACCACAAGGTGTCACATGAAACCGCGATACCTTTCTTCAGGCTAATTCGTCCAAGTGGCTTGCTATCAAAGTTCTGGAAAGCACGATTACCAATTTGTGTTTCTGAAGGACAGTTATAAATTGCGTTGAGGTTATAGCCCGCATTTGCCGCTGCTACAACTGACACTGTTTTGAAAGTCGAAGCGGGTGCAAATAATCCTTGTAAAGGTCTGGAGAGTGCAGGCACATTATTTTTTTCGCTAAACAATGCCTTTGCATCTTTTGCGGATAAACCTTTTTCCCATGCATTTGGGTCATACGTTGGATAGGAAGCCATCGCCAAAATTTGTCCATTACGAATATCCATAACAACTGCAGCGCCAGAATCCGCTGGATGTCCACTTGAACGTGCTCGCCGAACTGCATCGGCGAGAGCGCTTTCAACACCGGCTTGCAATCGCACATCAATACTTGTGACTAAGTGATTTCCACCAATTGGTTGTGTATTTTGGCTCTCACGTGTGATGGATTCTTTTCGATCCACAATTACCGTTCTAATTCCCGGTGCGCCACGTAAATAAGAATCGTATTGACTCTCTAGACCTGTTTTTCCAATTGTTTCGCTGCGGTAGTACGAGCGACCATTTTTCCCTGATAAATCTTCTTCAGTAACTGGTCCTACGTAACCCAGTACATGTGCGGCATTCACACCTGCGTACTCTGGATAGTTACGAATAGCTACGGGAGTAGCACCGATTCCTGGATATTCATTGGTGCGTTCCACAATTTGAAGTGCAATCTCAGGGTTTGCCTCTTTTGTAATCGGAATCGGTTGGTATCTAGATCCCGTCCAGCAACCTGCTTTCTCATATTTAGGTAACTCGCCACACAATCGTGTTGCTCGATACACATCGGTATATGACAAACCCAATAGTGATGAAACATTTGCTAAAACACTTGCACCTTTATCGGTCTGCTTATCCAAGGTAATTCGATCAACTGTAATTGCAAGACCCACCCGATTAAGAGCAAGTGGGACACCGGATGAATCAACAATTAGTCCGCGAATCGCAGGATTTATTACATCTCTACTTTGGATGCTCAGTGCGGCGTCTTTGTATCTGGGTGCTGCAGCTACCTGTAAATAAAAAAGTCGACCAACGAGTGCAATCATTAAAGTCAGAACAAATATCTGAACTACTAAGAGACTGAGGCGAACGCGTTGATTCATATGTGTGCCTGATTACCAAATAGCGCGCGATGAAGACGTGTGACGACGGGAAGAATTAGCGGTGTAACCAAAAGAGTCCACACGCCATTTCCAAGAATGGTTATGACCACTCGTGAGAAACTTCCGACAGATACTCCAAGAAGTATGCCTGTAATGACAAATGCAATGAGGGTAAGTACTGAAGCTGATGAAACAAGAAGGATGTTTGTTATTGGATTTCCTCGAACGTTGTCATTTCCAAAGCCCAAGAAGGCAACTGCGTAACACGCCAAAATCATGAGCAATGTCCAATGACCCATTGCTCCACTTGAGCTCTGAGATAGATCCATAAAAAATCCTGAAATGAATCCTGTGAGTGCTCCAACTGTTGGTGTACTTAGAGCGGCCCAGGTTAACGCGATTAAAAGTGGAAGTGAGAAACCACCGCCAGGCAGTCGTAATTGATTGATAACACTCTCCTGAATGAGAAATATTAAAACAAAAACTAGCGATGAGATAGAAAATTGTCTGACCAGCATCTAGAAACTACTTTGTGCTCGCGCTAGGAGAAGGTGTTGCAAAGATCGTGACAGTTGGAACCGGAGTTGGTTGTGGTGCGGCCGGAACAAGTGCATCGCCTGGATTATTTTTGCCTGCACTAAGCACAACGCTGACAACACCGAGTGCGGAAAAGTTTGGATACAGCATTACTGACGCGCTCTGTGCAATCGAACCAGCACTGCTATCGACGGCACTGATTACTCCCACGGGAATACCCGGAACAAATGGACGATTATTGGTACTTCCGCGAGCTAATAAAACATCGCCAACTTTTACGATCTTTTGATTATCTAATAACTGTAACTCAGCGCGTTTAGAACCACGTCCCGAAAGAATTCCAATCTGCTGAGTTCCAGCAATTCGGACACCAACCTTAAAATCTGGATCCGTTGCCAACATAATGAGCGCCGAATTCAAATATGACTCTTTTACAACTCCAACTAAACCTTCGCCGGATATGACAGTCATGTTTTGGCGCACTCCCGAAGTGGTGCCTGCATCAATTGTGATTGTTTGAGAGAAACTTGTGCTGGCACCCTGTGAAATTACGCGAGCAGCTAAGACTTTATACCCGGCGCTACCTGCAAGATTGAGCACCGATTTGAGCTGGGTAATTTCCGCATCAGCACTCTTTCGCTGAAGTAATTTATTTCTTAAACGTGCGTTATCGGCTTTGAGTTTTTCAATTTCATTTCGAGTGCGACCAAGGTGCGTGACATCACCAAAGAAGTTTCGAAATGGAGAAACTACTGTGGAACCAGCCTTTTGAAATGGAGATAAAACGTTTTGCGTACCGCTACGAACTCCATCGAGAATCTTTACACCACGGAGATCAAGGGTAATTAAGAATAAAGATGTGACGATAAGAATGATGAGTAGGAGGCGAGAGCGTCCTTCGCCGCCATAACGCATCTACTAATTACCTATCGACGAGGCTCAGAGATCAAAACCTTTTCAAGGGCTTCGAACTCTTCAATACATTTTCCGGAACCTTCTACAACTGCATCGAGCGGGCGCTCTGCAACGTGAATTGGCATTCCAGTTTCTTTGCGCAAACGCTCATCGAGTCCCTTAAGAAGTGCTCCTCCACCAGTGAGAACAATTCCGCGATCCATAAGATCACTTGCAAGCTCTGGTGGACACTTATCAAGTGTGCTCTTTACAGCATTAATGATTGCGTTTACTGGTTCTTCGAGCGCCTTACGAATTTCAGCAGCTGAAACAACAATTGTCTTTGGTAAACCTGTTGCTAAATCTCGACCACGAATTTCCGCATCATTTTCACCTGGGAGTGGGTAAGCAGAACCAATAGCCATCTTGATTTCTTCTGCTGTGCGCTCACCAAGGAGTAATGAAAATTCGCGTTTAACCCAGTTAATAATTGATTGATCGAGTTCGTCTCCACCCACGCGAATTGATAGTGAAGTAACAATTCCGCCGAGAGAAATAACAGCAACTTCTGTTGTGCCGCCGCCAATATCTACAACCATGTTTCCTGTTGGTTCGTGAATTGGAAGACCTGCACCAATTGCTGCTGCCATTGGTTCTTCGATGATGTAAACCTTACGAGCACCCGCTGCATATCCAGCATCCTTAACGGCGCGCTGTTCTACACCAGTAATACCTGATGGAACGCAAACAACAATACGAGGCTTTGCTAAATAACGACGACGGTGAACTTTCTGAATGAAGTAACGCAACATGCGCTCTGTTGTATCAAAGTCTGCAATCACACCATCTTTAAGTGGACGAATTGCAACAATATTTCCAGGTGTACGACCAATCATCTTCTTTGCTTCAAGACCAACTGCCAAAATTCCACCAGTGTCTTGATTAACAGCAACAACGCTTGGCTCATTGAGAACAATGCCACGACCGCGCACATAAACCAACGTGTTAGCAGTTCCTAGATCCACAGCCATATCGCGGCCGATGAATGACATTTTGTTACTCATTTATTTCCCTTCAAAGAAAATAGCTATTTCACGAGCTGCTGATTCAGGTGAATCAGACCCGTGAACAATGTTCTGTACAACTTTTGTTCCTTGATCGCGAGCAAGATCTCCACGAATTGTTCCTGGTGCTGCAACTGTTGGATCTGTTGCACCTGCAAGTGATCGAAATCCTTCGATAACGCGATTTCCTTCGGCGATCATCGCAACAATCGGACCGGAAGCCATGAATTCAAGTAACGGTTCATAAAAAGGTTTTCCGTTGTGCTCTGCATAATGTTTTTCTAGTAGTGCACGATCGGCTTGCAACATGCGAAGCGCGGTAACTGAATAACCCTTTGTTTCAACTCTAGAAATAACTTCACCAACAAGTCCGCGACGTACGCCATCGGGCTTGATCAGGATTAAGGTTTTCTCGGAACTCACACGCGCAGTCTATTAGGCATTTGGAGGACCTGCTGCCAGCAGGGCAGCGCGGGCTGCTTCGCCCTTTTTGCCCACGAGAATAGCCGCAATCCATAACCCCAAGAAAATAGCCCCCACCAGAAACATCGAAGTCACGACGAAGCCAAAGGCAAGCAGCGCTGCTTGAAGAATCCAACCAAGGATCCAACCGAATTTCTTCTTAAGTAAGCCAGGTGTCAGTAAGCATGCAATAGCGATTACTGCGCCAATAATTAAAACCGAAGAAGAGTGGTCTTTCATTGCGAGCAATAATGCAAAACCCATTACGAATGATTCCATTACAAGAACCGAAGAAGCCAACATGCGCATAGTTAAATCTTAATCTTCTTTTGAAAATAATCTACGCAGAATTGAACGAGCTTCACCGACTGTGACAACAGAACCCGTGACGACAATTCCGACACTGTCATCACTGAGTGGACGCTTGGCATCATCGATTGCTCGTTTTAGGGCGTTTTCTAAATTCTCATTACTAAACACTCTGTCTGCGCCAAAGATTTTGGAGGCGAGTGCTTCGAGCTCTTTCACAGGCATGGCTCGCGGAGACGAACTAGAGGTAACAATTATTGAGTTAAGAATTGGTTCGAGAGATTCAAGAATTCCTTGTGCATCTTTGTCTCCGAAAATTCCAACAACGCCGATCGTGTCATCAAATGTGAATTCAGATGCAAGAGTTTGAGCGAGAGCCTGGGCGCCATGGGGATTGTGGGCAGCATCCAAAATAACTGTTGGATCACGATGCACAACTTCACATCGTCCAGGTGATTTAACGTTGGCAAAACCTGCACGCACTGCATCAGGATCTAGTGCTTGCTCCCCGAAGAATGCTTCGACTGCAACGAGTGCTGAAGCAGCATTCGTTGCCTGGTGACGACCATGAAGTGGCAAGAAGATTTCGTCGTATTTCTCATTTAATCCATTTATAGAAATCATCTGCCCACCAACAGCGATTGCACGAGAGTCGAGTGAGTATTCGATCCCTTCGCGAGCAATGTCAGCTTCCACTTCAGCAGCCCGACGCAATAACTCTTTTGCAGATTCAGGTTTTTGTTCTGCCATCACAATAAAGCCGCCGGCTTTAATAATTCCTGCTTTAGTTTGAGCAATCTCTGTCAGTGTATTCCCGAGATATTCCATGTGATCAAGACCAATTGGCATGATTACTGAAACATCAGCATCGATAACATTTGTCGCATCCCATTGCCCGCCCATACCGACTTCAATAATTCCTATATCTACTGGGTGTTCGGCAAATGCAACAAATGCCATGGCTGTAATAGCTTCAAAAAATGAAATTGGATTATCAAATTTTGTATCCATTAACTCCAGATACGGAGCTATGTCGTTGTAGGCAAAAATTGCTGCTTTTGGATCAATTGCAGCACCGTTAATTGAAATTCTTTCTAGATAACTTTCTAGATGCGGACTTGTAAAGCGACCGGTGCGTAATCCCATTTCAAATAGAAGTGAATCAATCATTCGTGAGGTTGTTGTTTTTCCGTTGGTTCCGCCCACATGAATTGTTGGGTATGTGAGTTGCGGTGAACCAAGAATGTCTGTCAGCGCAGCAATTCGATCGAGGGTTGGAGAAATTCGTGTTTCAGGCCAACGTGCAAGGAGCGCTTGCTCAATAGCATCTACGCGGGCGTTATCGTCTGCGCTCATTAATTACTTAGCCGGCAATGAGTTGAGTTGCGAGGTAATTCGTTCAATATCAGCGCTGGTCTTTTCAAGACGTTCTTTGATTTCAACGACAACTTCTGCAGGAGCTTTTGCCATAAAGCCTTGGTTATTAAGTTTGACATTAGCAGTTTCTAAATCTTTCTTGGCAGTAGCTAAATCTTTCGTCAGACGTGCACGTTCTGCTGCAACGTCAATTGTTCCCGTGAGATCAAATTCGGCTTTTACTGCGCCAATTTGCAGCTGAGCACTTGGCGTGAAGTCAGATGTTTCAAGTTTTAGTACGAAACGCATTGCGCTTTCGTAGGGAGCAAACTCAGCTGGCGCAACGAATCGTCCCGGAATCTTTGCTGAAGTTTTAATTCCTTGATCGTTTCTGAATCTACGAACTTCGGTGATAACTTCTTGAATGCTTACAATAATTTTTTCACTGCTCTTATCAACATGTGCAGGATTTGCTTGTGGCCATTGCGCAACAACTAAAGACTCTCCACCTGTGAGTGTCGTCCAGAGTTCTTCCGTAAGGAAAGGCATAACTGGATGCATAAGACGCAAGAGTTGATCAAGAACATGGCCCAATACACGTTGAGAGTTTTTAGCGTCTCCGGAAGCAAAGCTCTCTTTTGAAAGTTCGAGGTACCAATCGCAGAGGTCGTCCCAGGCAAAGTGATAAATACGATCACATGCGCGAGCGAATTCATATGACTCAAGGAGCGAATCAACTTCGGAGATGGTTTCTGAGAGTCTAGAAAGTACCCATTTATCAATTCCATTAAGCGATGATGTTTCAGGAAGTTCGCCCTCAATAGTTGCGCCATTAATCATTGCAAATCTCGTTGCATTCCATAACTTGGTAGCAAAGTTTCTAGAACCGCCTACCCAATCTTCGGCAAGCGCTTGATCTTTTCCAGGATTAGCACCGCGCGCTAATGTAAATCGCAGTGCATCCGTTCCGTACTTATCCATAAATTCAATTGGATCAATCGTGTTTCCACGACTCTTAGACATCTTTTTGCCGAATTGATCGCGGACCAACCCATGCAATGCAATTGTGTGGAATGGCTGTTGTCCATCCATCGCAAATAATCCAAAGAGCATCATGCGTGCCACCCAGAAAAAAAGAATGTCATAGCCAGTTACAAGAACACTTGTTGGATAAAACTTCTTGAGATCATCACTATCTGCTGGCCAACCTAAAGTAGAAAATGGCCAGAGTGCGGATGAGAACCACGTATCTAATACATCTGGATCTTGTGTGTAACCATCTGGCGCTTTTTCATCTGCACCAACAACTTTTACTTCACCATTTGGTCCATACCAAACAGGAATTCTGTGACCCCACCACAATTGTCGGGAGATACACCAATCGTGCATGTTATCTACCCATTCAAAATAACGAGGTTCCATCTCTTTTGGTTCGATTTTTACTCGACCATCGCGAACGGCGTCCCCTGCTGCTTTAGCAAGTGGTGCAACTTTCACAAACCACTGCAGAGATAAACGTGGTTCAACAATTGTTGCGCAACGTTGGCAATGTCCAACTGAGTGTGAATAAGGACGTTTTTCCCAACCAATTCGACCATCTTTACGCAATTGCTCAACAACAGCTTTGCGTGCCTCGAAACGATCCATGCCATCAAATTGAGTGTTTGTTCCGGACATAACTCCGTGCTCGTTCATGATGACAACCATTGGCACGTTATGGCGCATCGCCATTTCAAAGTCGTTCGGATCGTGAGCTGCAGTAACTTTTACGGCACCTGTTCCAAACTCTGGGTCAACTAATTCGTCGGCGATGATTGGAATCATTCTGTTGACATAAGGAAGTTTTACTTGCTTGCCAACCAAATCCTTATAGCGAGGATCATCTGGATTAACGGCAACCGCGCCATCTCCCAGCATCGTTTCTGGACGAGTTGTGGCAATACTTATTTGAACCTCGCCTGGATCACCGTATGTGATTTGAACAAACTCGCCATCAATATCTTGGTGTTCAACTTCGATATCTGAAAGCGCTGTTAAACAACGTGGGCACCAATTGATAATTCGTTCAGCGCGATAAATTAAATCTGCATCGTAGAGTTTCTTGAAAATAGTTAAAACAGCTTTGGATAAGTTTTCATCCATCGTGAAAGCTTCGCGAGACCAGTCAACGCTATCTCCCAGGCGTTTCATCTGACCGAGAATTGCACCACCAGATTCTGCTTTCCACTGCCAAACTTTCTTAACAAATTCTTCGCGACCAAGATCGTGACGAGATTTTCCTTGCGCGGCTAACTGTTTTTCTACAACGTTTTGTGTGGCGATACCTGCGTGATCCATTCCTGGTAACCACAGCGCTTCAAAACCTTTCATGCGCTTCATGCGAATGAGTACGTCTTGCAATGTGTGATCGAGCGCGTGACCGATATGTAATACGCCAGTTACATTCGGTGGCGGAATAACAATTGTGTACGGAGGTTTTTCAGATTTAGCATCAGCCGTGAAATAGCCAGCCTTCATCCACTTTTCATATAGTGGCGCTTCGATATCGGCCGGTACAAAGGTCGATGCGAGTTCGCGGTCTGACTGACTCATGTGGAGCAGTCTAGATTATGCGCTCTTCTCTTCTTGACCTTTATCGCGACGTGCACCCCGTTTAGGAATGTCACCTGTGCGAGGAATCAATGTTGGGGCGCCGCCATCATTAATACATTCGTGAGTCAAAATCACCTTTGCAATATCTGCGCGACTTGGTACGTCGTACATCACACCAAGCAAAACGCTTTCAAGAATTGCACGAAGGCCACGAGCACCTGTGCCGCGCTTAAGAGCGAGTTCTGCAATTGCATCGAGTGCTTCTGGCGTAATTTCTAGTTCGACATCGTCAATATCAAAGAGGCGTTGGTATTGCTTGACCAATGCATTCTTTGGCTCTGTAAGAATTTGCATCAAAGCTGGCTTATCTAAGTTTTCTACACTTGTGATGACTGGAAGTCGGCCAATGAATTCAGGGATCATTCCAAACTTCAACAAATCCTCTGGCATGACATCAGAGAAAATATCTCGGCGGTTTTTCTCTGCCGCGCTCTGCAGTGTTGCGTTGAATCCAACACCAGCTGATCCGCTACGACCTTCAATAATCTTTTCAAGACCAGCAAATGCGCCGCCAACAATAAAGAGAACGTTGGTTGTATCAATTTGAATGAACTCTTGATGTGGGTGCTTGCGTCCACCTTGTGGTGGAACAGATGCAACTGTGCCTTCGAGAATCTTTAGAAGTGCTTGCTGCACACCTTCACCAGAAACGTCACGAGTGATTGATGGGTTCTCAGACTTACGTGCAACCTTATCGATTTCATCGATGTAAATAATTCCGGTTTCAGCCTTCTTCACATCGTAATCCGCTGCTTGCAAAAGCTTGAGCAAAATGTTTTCGACATCTTCACCGACATATCCTGCTTCTGTTAAAGCAGTTGCATCCGCGATTGCAAATGGAACATTAAGCATGCGAGCAAGAGTTTGAGCCATAAGCGTTTTGCCGCAACCTGTTGGGCCAAGTAATAAAATATTGCTCTTTGCTAATTCAATTGAGTCTTCACGTTTTGTATCTCCGGATTGAACACGCTTGTAATGGTTGTAGACGGCAACTGAAAGCGACTTCTTTGCGCGGTCTTGACCGATTACGTATTGATCTAGGAATTCAAAAATTTCTGCAGGTTTTGGAAGTTCGGTTAATCCGAGTGTTCCTGCTTCAGCAAGCTCTTCGATAATGATTTCGTTACAGAGTTCGATGCACTCGTCGCAGATGTAAACACCAGGACCGGCAATTAATTTCTTGACTTGCTTCTGAGTTTTACCGCAGAAGGAACATTTCAGCAGATCGCTAGTCTCGCCGATGCGTGTCATCTCACTCCTTTGTTCCCAATGGGGGAAATTTTTGGGAACGTCTAGTGCATAAGAATAGATTGAAGGCGTGCGAATACGCGGGATAAAGAAGGTTTGCTCTGTTCGCCGAGAGAATAATTAAGCGAAAGAGTTCTTACTTAGCCTTTGCTTTACGGCTAGCTAGAACTTGATCGATAAGCCCGTACTCGACCGCTTCGGTGGCAGTAAGAATCTTGTCGCGCTCGATGTCAGTAGCAATTTCTGCAGGTGAACGAGATGAGTGACGAGAAATTAACTCTTCAAGAAGTGTGCGCATGCGCAGAATCTCGCGAGCTTGAATTTCGATATCGGATGCTTGTCCGCCACCTTCAGAAGATGGTTGGTGAATCATGATTCGTGAATTCTCTAGTGCATATCGCTTGCCCTTTGCGCCGCCTGCAAGAAGAACCGCTGCGGCTGATGCAGCTTGTCCAAGACAGATAGTCATCACATCTGGACGCACGAATTGCATCGTGTCATAAATTGCAGTGAGTGCAGTAAATGATCCGCCAGGTGAGTTGATATAAATCGTAATGTCGCGATCTGGATCCATTGATTCGAGAGTCAATAGCTGCGCCATAACATCGTTTGCAACGGTGTCATCAATTGGTTGACCTAGGAAAATAATGCGCTCTTCAAATAGTTTTGTATATGGATCTAGGCGCTTAAAACCATAAGCAGTTTTTTCTTCAATTGTTGGAAGAACGTAGCGATTTGTAATCTCCGGAATGTTATTCATTATTTCGCCTTCCCTGTGTTGCCTGAAACTTGACCCTCTGATTGCGCAATCTGATCTACGAAGCCGTATTCCTTTGCTTCTTCTGCCGTGAACCAGCGATCACGATCTGAATCTGCAGTAATTTTTTCAACGCTTTGACCTGTGTGGTGCGCGATGAGTTCTGCCATCTTCTTCTTAATTGCAGCCATGTTCTCGGCTTGAATTCGAATATCTGTTGCTGTTCCACCGATGCCACCGAGTGGTTGGTGCATCAAGATGCGTGCATTTGGAAGTGCGTAACGTTTTCCTGGTGCACCAGCTGTAAGCAAGAACTGACCCATTGATGCAGCCATTCCCATTGCAACAGTTGCAACATCATTTTTTACGTATTGCATCGTGTCATAAATCGCCATACCTGCAGTGATAGATCCACCAGGAGAGTTGATGTAAAGGTAAATATCTTTCTCTGAATCCTCTGCAGCAAGTAAAAGAATCTGCGCACAAATTGCATTAGCCATGTTGTCTTCAACTTGACCTGCTAGAAAAATAATTCGCTCACGGAGCAAGCGGCTATAAACCTGTTCGTCTAGTCCACCCATTGATGCCGGTGATGCTTGCGCAACTGCTGGCAATGATTGCGGGTTCATCTGCTCCACGTGAAGTCCTCCTGATATTTATTTCTCCTGTAGTGACCTTAACAATGTCAGCACAGAAATGCTTCCCAATTTGTGCGATTAATAGCGTGAAAGCGCCCGTGTTCGCTCAGGGCGCAGAGATTATTCCTCTGTAGATGCAGGTGTTGCTGGCTTTGGAGCAAGGGCTTCGAGATCAATGGCTGCACCTGATGCATCCTTAATCGAAATACGTGAAAGAACGCCAGCTAATGCTTTAGCGCGTGCCACTTCAGCAACGAGTTGTTGAATCTGCCCAGCCTTTTGTAACTCTTGAGCGAATTGCTCTGGAGCCATTCCATAGCGCTGTGAAGTACGCACTAGATATTCAGTGAGTTCAACTTCTGTAACTTGTACATCCTCGGCTTTCACAATTGCATCGAGTAAGAAATCTGATTTAAGTGACGAACGAACTTGTCCATCTACTTCTGCGCGGTGCTCGGCATCTTCTAGGCGACCTTCACCGGATAAGTGATCATTGACTTCTTCATCTACCAAAAGATCAGGAACTGGAATCTCAGTTTCGGCCAGCAACTTCTCAACGAGCAAGTCACGTGCTTGCGCGCCTTGTTCCATCTTCTTCACACGCTCTAAGCGAGTAGCGAAATCTGCCTTTAACTCATCCAATGTGTCGAATTCAGAAGCAAGCTTTGCAAACGCATCATCCATTGGTGGAAGTTCGCGTTCTTTAACAACTTTAACAACAACTTCTACAACGCCTTTTTCGCCTTCGGCTTGTCCAACGAGTTGTGTTTCAAAATCTTTCTTATCCCCCGCACTCATTCCGATGAGTGCATCATCTAGGCCATCGATCATTCGGTTAGAGCCAACTTCGTATGAAATATCAGATGCTGCTCCACCATCAACTTCTTCGCCGTTAATGCGAGCGGTTAGATCAAGCGTTGGAAAGTCACCGCTCTTAATTGCGCGTTCAACAGTATTGAGTGTTCCAAAGCGAGCGCGGAGTTCGTCAATCTGTTCAGTGATATCTGTATCCGTTACCACTACATCATCAACCTTGATTTCAATCTTAGAAAAATCAGGCAACTTAACTTCTGGACGCACATCTACTTCTACAGTGAAAACCAACTTCTCGTTATCTACGAACTCTTTAACATCAACTGTTGGACGTCCAATAACTAGGACTGTGTGCTCACGAGCTGCCTTGCCATAGAACTCTGGCAGAGCTGAATTAATCGCTTCATCCAAAACCGTTCCGCGACCTACTCGTTGATCGATCATTGATGCTGGGATTTTTCCTTTACGGAATCCAGGAATGTTTACTTGTGAAGCTACTTTCTTATACGCATCAGAAACATGTTGTGTGAGCTCTGAATAAGGAACTTCGATGTCTAAACGAACACGGGTTGGAGAAAGTGTTTCTACCGTGCTCTTCACGAAGTACTCCTTTTATATAAGTTACATAAGTAAGTTAAAAAGTATGGTCGGGGCGGGGAGATTCGAACTCCCGATCTCCTGCTCCCAAAGCAGGCGCGCTAGCCACTACGCTACGCCCCGAGGCGCAAGTGGTGAGTCTAGACGAGATTTTCACCCTCGCTAACCGAGGCGATAGCGTTAGCCCCGATTCGGTAACCGTACTGCGGCAGAGGTAACCTAAGCCCAGCACAAAAACTGCATCAAAGATGCGGGTGTAGCTCAATGGTAGAGCCCCAGCCTTCCAAGCTGGCCATGCCGGTTCGATCCCGGTCACCCGCTCCAAAGTTTTATTAAGTTATAGAACCAACTTCGGTTAATGCGAAGTAGCCGTTCAAAGAAACAACATAACTAATGGCCTCGGTGGCGCTAACTTTCACAAATATATTAAAGGGATTCGTAACTAAGGATCCATCTATCATCAAATCAGCAATAATATTTTGTGAGTAAATAGTTGCTGGAGATATGAACTTCTTTCCAGAGGAAACTGAGTATCCAGTTGTAATCGGAATATCACCCGCCGTGGAGAAAACTTGTAAAACCAGGGTTGTATCCAAATCACCATAAGATGCCTTGGATCCAGAAATATTTAAGCGAATTGAATACTTCTTGCCGGGCAGCATCGCACCAAAATCAATTGACTGAGCTGACGCCCCTGCTGTGCCAGTTAAAGTATTTATAAAAGAAAATGCTCCAAGTGAAACTGTGGAAACACCGCTCGCACCTGGAGTGCCCGAAGCACCAGCTGCTCCTGTTGCTCCGGTACTACCTGCTGGTCCAGGAGGTCCCGCTGGACCAGCACTTCCAGATGCACCCGCTGCACCTGTTTCACCAGCTGCGCCATTAGATCCTGCAGCGCCTGCTAATCCTGTTGCTCCGGTTGCACCCGTTGCTCCTGTTGTTCCAGAAACTGTTGATGTATTTGTAATTGTTTTTCCATCAGAACCTGCAACACCTGGTGTGCCTGTTTTGCCATCTGTTCCAGCGGTGCCTGCAGTGCCACGTAATGAAATTGGTAGTGGCCATGCGTTATTTTTCTTTGGTCCATAAATGTTTAGGTTCTTTGTATCTATGTAGAAATCGCCATTAATACCGATTGATTTAGTTGGTGCGCTAATGCCGTTAAGAATTGTGTTCGGAATTGAATTCGCTGTTCTGCCTGCAGACTTTAATTTGGTGACGGATTTCGTGGCTGCAAAACCTGGCTGAACAGCGAAAAGTGATAGTGCGCAAAAGAGTGAAATTAATCGGATGAAAGTGCGTGGACGTTTCATAGGGATAGACCTTTCTAAGTACTTCCAGTCTGCGCCTTTATTGCCTTCACAGGAATAGGTCTACCCCTACACGGCGGATGTGACTGGGCTCGCAAGGAGCGTGAAATATTCACATGGACCCCACAGGATTCTCGCCTTTCTTTTTGAATGTATGGGGGTTTATTACGACTAGTTAATGGCGTGGGGCTATTAATGAAAGTTCTTACGGGACGAAAGGACAGTCAATGTCAAAAGGAAAAATTGCAACGGTTGTACTAACAACAGTTGCACTAACTGCTGGTGGTTTCGGAGCTGCAAATGCTGCAACGAAAACCACGCGAACAGTTGTCACTAAATCTGTAACAAAAGTTTCGCAACCAGGTGTGAACGCACGCAGTCTGGGCGGGCCAGCTGCTGCACTAGATGGCATCCTGTCTGGTTTAGTAACCAAGGGAACAATTACTCAAGTACAGGCTGATGCAATTAAGGCTGCAGTGTTGGCTGCTGCTGAAACAGCAAAAGCAAACCGTCCTGCAAAGGCCGGTGGAGTGGATCACGCAGCAATGGATGCTTTGATTTCTTCAACGCTAGGGATTGATTCAGCAACAATTAAGTCGCGGTTGAAAGCAGGAGAAACTCTTGCAGCAATCGCTGGCTCAAAGAAAGATGCATTAATTGCAGCTCTCGTTGCTGAACATACAAAGCAAATCGATGCAAAAGTTACTGAAGGAAAAATCACTGCTGCTCAAGCAACTACTTTGAAAGCTAATCTTCTTTCTCACGTAACTGAAGACGTTAATGAAGTAAAGGGCAAAGGCAAGCGTGGTCATGGTGGACCTATGGGAGCGCCAGCTCCGCTAGGTGCGCCTTCTAACTAAATATTCGTACCTCCTCCTTACGGGTAAGAAAGACCCGCTACTAAGAAATTAGTGGCGGGTCTTTCGTTTTGTTGCAGTGCTCGTGAGAGTATTTCGCCATGCGCGTACATATCGGTAGTGATCATGCTGGTCTTGAACTAAAGAACGCACTCGTTGAACACCTAAAGAGTTCTGGTCACGATGTTGTTGATCACGGGCCACATGTATATGACGCACTCGATGATTACCCAGTCTTTTGTATTCCAGCAGCGCAAGGTGTTGCTAATGAAAAAGGTTCCTTTGGAATTGTTTTGGGCGGTTCAGGAAATGGCGAGCAAATGGCAGCCAATAAAGTTAAGGGAATCCGTGCAGCACTTGTCTGGAGCGTTGAGACCGCAAAATTAGCTCGCGAACATAACGATGCCAATGTCATTGCAATTGGTGGACGTATGCATCCCATCGAAGTCTGCAAAGAACTTATTGATGTTTTTCTAGCAACGCCATTTAGTAATGATGAACGACACATCCGACGCATTGGGCAAGTCTCTAACTTTGAAACTAAGGGTTCTATTTAGCCTTTTGCAACATAGTGAAAATCGCTGACGCGGTGATCTTTAGCTAAACCTTTGCCTTCAAACTTTGTATATGGCCGCCAATCCGGACGATCTACTTCTCCCCCTGTGAATTGAACAGAACCGGTGAAAACATCTTTGATCCATTCTGCGTATGGAACCCAATCAGTTGCAATGTTTATGTATCCATCTGCCTTTAGTTTTTGGTGAATCAGCGCCAGAAATTCTGCGTTAACAATTCTGCGTTTGTTGTGTTTTAACTTTGGCCATGGATCCGGGAAGAAAAGATGAAATCCATTGATGCTGTGATTGGCAAACATGGTCTGCAAGATTTCGATGGCATCACCTTCGATGATATGAACATTCGTAAGTTCGTGTTCTTCAATTAGAGAGAGGAGTTTTCCAATTCCGGGCGGATGAACTTCGACGGCGATGTATCCATTTTCTGGATGAGCCTTTGCGATTTCTGCAGTGGCATCACCCATTCCAAATCCAATTTCAACAATCACTTCTTTTGCAACAGGAAACAACTGATCGATATCAATCGTCGTACCGAATTCAATTCCGAAGCGGTCCCAGGATCGAATAAGGGCAGCGCTTTGTGCTCGAGTCATCCGCTTTCCGCGCAGGCGAAAGCTCTTAATCCCAGACGTGCGCGAATCCTGTTGTTCCACAGGGCAACTCTTACATGATTAGATATCAACCTGAAATCACACGCGTTAAACATTCTGAGGAGTTCTTGTGCCAGGAGTAAATCTGACCCGCGACGAAGCCGCTACACGCTCTACTCTGGTCAAAACCCATAGTTATCGAATCGATCTCGATCTCACAACAAGTACCGAAACATTTATCGCTAAAACTTGCGTTAAATTTTCTGGACTTAAGCCAGGACAGAGCACCTTTATTGATGCTGTTGGTAAGCGCGTTATCGCAGCATCACTCAATGGCGTTGACTTTGAAGTTAAAGATTACGACGGACAAACAATTCATCTGCCAGCTCTTGCTGCTGAAAACGAACTCTGCCTGGAAATAGAAGCTAATTATTCAAACACTGGTGAAGGTTTACACCGTTTCGTAGATCCTGCAGATAACGAGGTTTATCTCTATACCCAGTTTGAAACCGGCGATGCTCGTCAAATGTATGCCTGCTTCGATCAACCAGATCAAAAAGCAACTTTCACAATCAGCGCAATAACTCCAAAGCACTGGGAGGTTATTTCCAACTACGACATTGATTCAGTCACGGATGTCGGATCAGATTCAAAGAAGGTTCAATTCAAAGAGTCTCAAATCATTTCGACTTATGTCACAGCAATCGTGGCGGGTCCATACCAACATGTACACGACGAATACGTCGGCGAGAAGACAATTCCACTGGGAATCTACGCCCGTAAATCATTCTTCCAACACGTCGATGCAGACAACATTTTTAAAGTTACCAAACAAGGTTTTGCATACTTCGAAAAGACATTCGGTCTGGCATATCCATTTGGCAAATACGACCAACTCGCAGTTGCCGAATACAACTGGGGCGCAATGGAAAACGTTGGTTGCGTAACTTTTCACGAAGATGTTTTGATTTTCAGAAGTAAGGTCACAGAAAGCAAACACTTAGGTCGAGCAAGCACAATCCTTCACGAAATGGCGCACATGTGGTTTGGCGATCTTGTCACCATGAAATGGTGGGAAGACTTGTGGCTAAACGAATCTTTCGCTGAATGGGCTTCATACATGGCAACAAGTGAAGCAACTCAATACACAACTGCCTGGACCGAATTCAATGCCCTTCGCAAGAACTGGGCATATCGCCAAGATCAGCTTTCAACTACGCACCCAATTGCCACAGAGATGAAAGATCTCGAAGATGTAAAGACAAACTTCGATGGAATTTCATACGCAAAAGGTGCATCAGTACTACAGCAATTAGTCGAGCACGTGGGCCGCGAAAACTTTATTAAGGGTCTTCGTATTTATTTCACTAAGCACGCATTTAAAAATACAACTCTTAATGACCTCATGGTCGAACTAGAAGCAACTAGCGGACGCGATCTAAAGCCTTGGGCTGCAACTTGGTTGCAAACAGCAGGTGTGAACACTCTTCGCCCAGAAATCGAAATTGAATCAGGCGTCTACAAGAAACTTGCTATCAAGCAAGAAGCACCAACAATGCCTGTTGGGTCACAGGAGTTGCGTCCACATCGTTTGCGTGTTGCTCTCTTTGATATCGCTGGCGATTCACTCGTAAAGCGAAAGAGCGTTGCATTAGATATCGCCGGTGCTCTCACAAGCGTGACAGAGCTTGAAGGCGAGAAAGAAGCAGACTTAGTCTTAATAAACGATGGCGATCTAACGTATGCGAAGCTGCGCTTTGATGAGCGTTCAATCACAACACTTAAGTCTCATCTTGGCGGGCTTAACGAACCTCTAGCTCGCGCACTTATTTGGGCGTCTCTATGGGACTCAGTTCGAGATGGCGAACTCAGTGCGTCTGATTACATTGCTATTGCTTTAAATGCTCTGGGAACAGAATCAGATATTTCAATCGTTTCTGCAACGAATACAAATATTGAAACAGCCATCTGGCACTACGCAGCACCGGCACATCGCGCCGCTTTACGTGCAAAGGTTTCTGATGCGCTCAATAAATTCCTCAAGGCATCTGCTGCCGGAAGTGATCATCAACTTGCATTTGCACGTGGGTTTGCAGAATCTGCAGCAACTCCAGAACAGAGCAAAGAAATTGTTGAAATCCTCAATGGATCAATTAAGGGACTAACAATTGATGCCGAACTTCGTTGGCACTTAGTTATCTGCGCCGTTAAGCGCGGGCTACTGGGTGCATCAGATATTGATGCAGAGCTAGCTAAAGACAACACAGCACACGGAAAGCAATACGGAGCACTCGCACATGCTGCAATTCCAACCGCGCAGGCGAAAGAGAAGGCATTTACATCAGTTACGACAGAAAATCTCAGCAACACAATTCACGCATATACATGCCGTGGATTTAACGTTGCTCTGCAATCTGAGTTACTGACTCCATTTATCGATCGCTACTTTGCAATTCTGATGGACCTCTGGAACACCAAGGGTTATGAAATCGCTGAAACAACAGCGACGATGCTCTTTCCTGGATTTATTGTTAGCGAAGATACTTTGGCGAAGGCTCAAAAGTGGCTCGATGTAACTGGTAAAGATGCACCAAATGCACTTCGTCGGGTTATTACAGAGGGTCGTGACGCACTTGCACGATCACTTCGTGCACAGAAAAAGGATGCCTAGTTACGCAAATTACTCAATATGAGTAATGACTGACTTTGAGCTCTTTTTGCGTTGAGCTGTTGCTGCATAAGCAATCACCGAAATAAGCAAGAACAGTGCTGTTGGAACTACAACGAATGTAATTACAGTTTCGAGGGCGCTCAGCGCAGGACCAGGAATAGTTCCATCTTCTTGATTAATCATGTTCATAATATTGATTAGTTTACGCAGTCGCTGCTGCAACGCCAAATGGCTCTAAGTAAGGCAACCAAGTTTTATCCGTGCGACCTGTGCCGAGAATTCTCCATGCAGCACCCACTGGTTCGCGAGGCAAAGTACGCAAACGCCAACCTAAATCTTTGAGTGGCTTATCTGCCTTAGTGTGATTGCATCGATGACAAGCTGAAACAACATTTTCCCAATTATGTGCACCACCACGACTCCGTGGAATTACGTGATCAATCGAAGTTGCAGGTGCAGCGCAATAAACGCACCGACCACCATCTCGAGCAAAAATTGCACGGCGAGATAATGGGACTGAGTGGCGATATGGAATGCGAACAAATTTATTTAATCTAATTACCGAAGGAAGTGCGATTTCTCCAGATGCATAATGCAAAACGGTTCCGGAATCTTCAACCATTGTTGCTCGTGAGTTTAGGACGAGAATCAGAGCACGACGATCTGAAATAACACCTAGAGGTTCGTAGGTGGCATTTAGGACCAGCGTCCGCAACATTTGTACTCCGATTCTCGGCACGTGGCTCGCACCGATTGGTTTATCTTGCCCCAAAAGGCGCCAACTAGGGGGCATTTCAAGGCAAATTTTTCATGTCAATTTCGTTAGAGTGTGATTTATGAGCGAGAGATTGCAGCAAGTCTGGCAGTGGTTTAGCGGTTCCCCCTTGCGTATTTTGTTAGTCATCGCCGGCGCACTCTTTACTCAATACTTTGGTGGCCGCGCTATTGATCGTGCCATGACTCGTCTGGCATCAGCTGATTTAATTCCCGGCCCTACAAATACCGTTGCACGTCAAAAAGAACGTGCGCGAACAACAGGAACGGTTTTATCTAGCACTTTGAATGCAATTATTTGGGTGCTCGCTATTGCAATGGTGCTTGGCGAATTTGGATTTAATCTAGGTCCAATCATTGCTTCCGCTGGTGTTATCGGTGTTGCACTTGGACTTGGCGCACAAACTTTGGTGCGCGACATTCTCTCTGGAATTTTCATGTTGGTTGAAGATCAATACGGTGTCGGTGACAAAGTTGACGTCCTTGAAGTTAAAGGCACTGTTGAAAAAGTTGGACTTCGAATCACAACTATCCGTGATGAAAATGGAACACTGTGGTATTTGCGAAACGGCGAAATTCTAAAGGTTGGAAATCTTTCTCAATCTGGTTGATTGACCATGGCATTAGCTGCCATTTCAAGGTATTCCCACAATTGACTCTTTAAATCTTCACGAATCTTTAAATCAGCTACAGCTTCTCTCATGCACGATAACCACTCATCACGTGCTTGCGTATCGATATGAAACTCTGCGTGACGCATGCGAAGACGCGGATGTCCACGCTCTTCTGTGTACGTTGTTGGACCGCCCCAATACTGTTCTAGAAACATCTTGAGTCGAAGCGCTGCGCCATGCAAATCATCTTTCGGATACATAGGAGCAATTACAGGGTTTATGGAGACTAGTGCGTAAAAATGTGAAACTAGTTGCTCAAATGCTTCGCTTCCAATTTCATCATAGATAGTTGTCATGAGGTGATTGCTTCGCGGGACTGACCTTTGGCAATCTGCAGCACAAAGTATGAAGTTACTAGGCACATCACTGCGCTGATATAAAACGCAATCGCATAATCACCAAACTGAACGCGCAATACCGCCGCTCCAAATGCCGCAATTGCGCCACCAATTTGATGGGCAACGAATACCCAGCCATATACAACGGTTGCACGTTCTGGACCCAAAATTGTGCGACAGAGCATGATTGTTGGTGGAACTGTTGCAACCCAATCGAGTCCGTAGAAAATTACAAAAACCAAGGTTGATGGATGAACTGATGCGAAGAGAATAGATGGCAAGAGCAGTAGTGATAATCCTCTGAAACCGTAATAAAAGAATAGAAGCTTTCTTGGGTCATATTTATCAGTCAGCCAACCAGATGCAATTGTTCCTACCAAATCAAAGACGCCAACAAGCGCCAGTAAAGATGCAGCAGTAGTTGTTCCCATGCCGTGATCGTGGGCTGCAGGAATGAAGTGAGTTCCAATTAATCCATTAGTAGAAAGCCCGCATACAAAAAATGAACCAAACAAATACCAAAAATCTTTTTTCTTACTTGCTTGCTTGAGAGTATCAATTGCTAGTGCGCCGGCGCCCATCGAATTCTTTGCAGGTGCACTCCAGTCTGCTGGTGCGCCGTACGGAAGAACTCCAGCATCTTGTGGACGTTCTTTAAGAAATAACCAGACAAAGGGAATCAAGGCGAGTGCTACACAGGTGATAGTTAGTGAAACACTCTTCCAGCCATTCATCTCTGCAATATGTGAAAGTCCTGGCAAGAAAATTAATTGCCCAGTTGCAGAACTAGCGGTGAGTGCACCGATGACGAGACCACGTTTTTCAACAAACCATCGGTTTGCAACAGTTGCGGCAAAAACAAGTGCCAGTGAACCTGTGCTTGCACCAACTACAAATCCCCAGAGCGCCATCAGTTGCCATGGAGCGTTCATAAAAATAGTCAGTCCGGCGCCAACGCTGACAGAAAAGAGTGCCGACATGACGACTCTGCGGATTCCGAAACGTTCCATTAACGCTGCGGCAAATGGTGCAACCAAGCCGTAAACAAGTACGTTGATTGCAACAGCTAACGAGACTTGTTCGCGGCCCCAGCCAAAAGCTTCTTCAAGAGGAATGATTAGAACGGATGAAGCACTTCTAAATCCTGCTGTAATTGCGAGAGTTACGAAGGTGACGCCCACTGCAAACCACGCAGGGTGCAATAACTTTTTCTTAGTCAATTACTTTGATTCCTCGAAATACTCTGTTAAGAATTCGCGCTCTTCATCGCTCAGCGGACGAGAGCGTTTGGTTTCAACAGAGACAGCCACCTGCGTAGTTTTTACGCGGGCTCGGATAACGCCCTTGTGAATAAGTTCGTACTCCATTTCAAATGAAGCTGTACCAATTCGTGTTATCCAGATCTGGCAATCGATTTCCATTCCACCGTCATAAATCGGTTCGATGTAATCCACTTCCGCGCGAGCAACAACCATGTCAGCAAGAAGCGGGCTCTTGCCAGCAGCTTGACGCGCAAACCAAGTGAAATCTGCTCGCGCTTCCTGCACATAGGTTAAATACTTTGCGTTATTTATATGACCAAATGCATCCAAGTCATCCCATCGCACATGAACTTTTGCTGTGTGGCGCATTAACGTGTGAGCTTTCTATAGGTAACACGGTGCGGACGTGCTGCATCAACACCTAGACGATCAATTTTGTTCTTTTCATATGATTCGAAGTTTCCTTCAAACCAGAACCACTTTGAATCACCTTCGTAAGCCAAAATGTGTGTTGTGATGCGGTCTAGGAACCAACGATCGTGGGAAATAACCACAGCGCAACCAGGAAATTCAAGGAGTGCGTTTTCAAGTGAACCTAGTGTTTCAACATCTAAGTCATTCGTTGGTTCATCCAGCAGCAATAGATTGCCGCCTAACTTAAGGGTCAGTGCAAGATTTAAGCGGTTTCTTTCACCACCTGATAAAACTCCAGCTGGCTTTTGTTGATCAGGACCTTTAAAACCGAAAGCAGAGACATATGCACGAGATGGCATTTCAACTTGGCCAACTTTGATGAAATCCAAACCATCAGAGACAACTTCCCAGAGAGATTTCTTTGGATCGATTCCACCACGTGATTGATCGACGTAAGCAATCTTTACAGTTTCGCCAACTTTTACCGAACCACTATCTGGCGTTTCCATCCCTAAAATCGTTTTGAAGAGAGTTGTTTTTCCCGCACCGTTAGGTCCGATAACGCCGACAATTCCGTTACGAGGCAAAGTAAATGAGAGATCGTCAATAAGTAAACGCTCGCCAAATCCCTTTGATAAGTGTTCAACTTCGACAACAACATTTCCAAGACGTGGTCCTGGTGGAATCTGAATCTCTTCGAAGTCGAGTTTGCGCATCTTGTCAGCTTCGGCCGCCATCTCTTCATAGCGAGCAAGACGTGCTTTGGACTTTGTCTGGCGTCCCTTTGCATTTTGGCGAACCCAGTCGAGTTCTTCTGCCAATCGCTTTGCGCGCTTTGCATCTTTCTGGCCTTCAACTTTAAGACGTGCAGATTTTGTTTCTAGATAAGTCGTGTAATTACCTTCGTATGGATAAGCACGGCCACGATCGAGTTCGAGGATCCATTGTGCAACGTTGTCCAAGAAGTATCTATCGTGAGTAATTGCTACTACGGCGCCTGGGTACTTATTGAGATGCTGTTCGAGCCACAAAACAGATTCGGCATCCAAGTGGTTTGTTGGTTCGTCGAGCAATAACAAATCAGGTGCCTGCAATAGCAATTTACATAAAGCAACACGGCGCTTTTCTCCACCGGATAAAACCTTTACATCAGCATCGGGTGCAGGGCAACGAAGTGCGTCCATTGCTTGTTCAAGTTGTGAATCTAAATCCCATGCGTTGCGATGATCGAGTTGTTCTTGCAGAGTTCCCATTTCAGCAAGCAACTTGTCGTAATCAGCATCTGGACTAGCCATCTCCTCCGACACCGCATTAAAGCGATTGAGCAGCGCCATTGTTTCGGCAACGCCTTCCTGTACATTTTCAAGAACGTTCTTAGTCTCATCAAGAATTGGTTCTTGTAACAAGATTCCAACGGTGTAACCAGGAGTTAAAAATGCTTCACCATTTGATGGTTGCTGTAATCCAGCCATGATCTGAAGAACTGTTGACTTACCGGCACCGTTTGGACCAACAACGCCAATCTTGGCACCAGGTAAAAACATGAGTGTGACGTCATCAAGAATTACTTTTTCGCCGTGCGCTTTACGCGCCTTCTTCATCGTGTAAATGAACTCAGCCATAGGACGAAACCTTACTAGTTCTTATCGGTAGACTTGCCCTTGTACATACAGGTGCCTGTAGCTCAGTCGGATAGAGCACCCGCCTTCTAAGCGGGTTGTCGCAGGTTCGATTCCTGCCAGGCACGCAATAAAAAAATATCCCGGCCTCTAGATTAGAAGCCGGGATATTTTTCTTACTGATTATTTACTTGATCTTTGCAATCTGCTCTTTTGCCTTTGTTGCAAGCGGACCAGTGATTTGTGCAAAGCCCTTTTCTGGGTACTTTGTTGGGCACTGCTCGAGAAGGTATGTGAACCAATCTCTTACAACTGCTTGCTTTGCAGCATCTTTACCTGAGCTGTAACCAAGACCATATGACGTTGTACCGATTGGATACGCACCAGGAATCTTCTTCGCGAAGTCCACTGACACAGTTCCGTTGGCGTTGATTGTTCCGCCACCAAGGAAGATTGAAGTTCCTGCAGCATCTGGTGCTACGAATTCACCATTGGCATTTTGGATATATGCAACAGGTAACTTGTTATCGTTTGCGAAGCTCACTTCGCTGTAAGTGATGGATCCAACTTTGCCCTTCACGCCAGCTGCTACTGCTGCTGATCCTGAAGCACCTTGGAAGTTAAAGAATGTAGAGATGTTATTTGGTGTTGCATTTGGGAATACCGATGCTTGAGCCTTTGGCCAGATACGAGTATCTGGGTTTGAAGCATTGGCACCCTTTAAGAAGCGTGTGAAGTTTTCTGTTGTACCTGAGGAATCTGTGCGGTACCAGACTGTGATCTGTTGCTTTGGCAGGTCGATATTAATTGTCTTGGTGTTATAAGACTTAACTTTTGCCTTACCGTTCTTATCTAGAACAGGAACAGTCTTTGTAACTTTCTTGCCCTTATTCGTGGTTGTGATTTTCTTTGTTTCATAAATTGGTGTCTTTACTGTGCGCTCATTATCTGCAGCAATTGCTGCATCATCCCAGTTAGTGATGTAACCAGAGAAGATTTTTGCAACAGATGCTGGGCTCAAATAAATTGGCTCTTTTACTGTTGGCAAGTTGTACATCACTGCAATTGGAGCTGCGTAAACAGGTGCATAAACAATGCCTGCTGGTTCACCTGAAGAATACGGTGCATCAGATCCCGCGAAATCTACGAGGTTCGCTGTGAAGTCTGTGCGTCCTTTACCTGAACCGCCACCTGGGTAATTAACTGTATGACCTTTATCTTTTGCGAAATCTGCTTTACATGCGTCAATGAGGGGAAGTGCGAATGTTGCTCCGCTGCCGTTAATAGATCCTGCAAATGCTGGTGTTACTGATACGAAAAGTGCAGAAGTAGCAATCGCTATGACTGCTAGTCTCTTGCGAGAATTCATCTATTCCTCCATTTATAAGAAATGTTTAAGAAGTACGTGTGAGGAAAAACTATTCATTCACACCGAACAAACGGGTTTTTTCAGGCAAACGAGTTGTGTAGGTTAAGTAAACAATTGGTGAATGAAATTAGCCGAATCGGCCAGTCACATAATCTTCTGTGCGCTTATCCCCTGGGTTTGAGAATATTTCAGAGGTAGAAGCGCACTCAATCAAGCGACCTGGGCCGCCATCAGATAAGAAGAATGCGGTGCGATCAGAGACACGTGCTGCTTGTTGCATGTTGTGAGTCACAATAACGATGGTCATTGAGTCTGAAAGTTCACGAATGGTTTCTTCGATGCGAAGCGTTGAACCTGGATCAAGTGCCGAACATGGCTCGTCCATCAACAACACCTGCGGCTTAACTGCAAGGGAACGAGCAATGCACAAACGCTGTTGCTGGCCGCCTGATAGCGCTCCGCCGTATTCGCCCAAGCGATCCTTCACTTCATTCCACAAACCAGCACGGCGCAGACAATCTTCAAGTAATTCGTCTTGATTAGAAACCTTAAGTTGAGCCAGCTTTAAACCTGAGAGAACATTTTCTTTAATTGTCATCGAAGGAAATGGGTTTGGCTTTTGGAAAACCATTCCGATACCGAGTCTGATTTTCGTTACATCTGTGCCTGATTCGTAAATATCTTTACCTTCAAGGATTACTTCGCCCGCCATTGCGGCGCCCGGAATGAATTCGTGCATGCGATTAAGGATTCGAATAAATGTAGATTTTCCGCAACCAGACGGACCAATTAGAGCGGTCACTGTTCCTGGGAAAAAATCTAGCGAGATGTCATCGATGACGTGCTTGTCACCGAACCATGCGTGAATGTTCTTTGCTTCTAGTCCCGTACCTGCGACTCGCGCTCTTTCGCCACCTGATCGAGTGGAAGCAACATTTGAAAGTGATGCGATTGATTGTGATGACATTAGGAACGGACCTTTCGATTACCTACGATGCGAGTGATTGAAAAGAAGAAGAGAACAAGAATCATCAGAACAAGAATGCCGGTCCATGCGCGAGCAACAGCGGTTTCTGTGCCTAATGAGAAGTTCTTCCAGATATAAAACGGAAGCGCTGAACTGTTGCCATTAAATGGGTTGAGATTGATTGCATCCGCCCCGCCCATAGTCAGCAGAAGTGGTGCTGTTTCACCTGCTACACGTGCAACACCGAGGATGACGGCGGTGATTAAACCGCTCCGTGCAGCTGGAATAACAATCATTGCAACTGTGCGCCATTGCGTACCACCAAGTGCCGTACCTGCTTCACGTAAATCCTGTGGAATGAGTTTGAGAACTTCTTCAGATGTGCGAGCAACGGTTGGAATCATCAAAATCGCTAATGCCATTGCACCGGCACCTGCAGAGTATTGATTGCCAAGTGCAATCATCCAAACAGCATAAATAAACAAACCAGCAACGATGGATGGGATTCCACTCATTGCTTGTACAAAGAATCGAACGACGGATGCAGCCTTACCTTTAATCTCGGTGAGATAAAGAGCCGTTAGCAAACCAACCGGAACGCTAACGAGAGTTGCTAGAAAAACAATGTAGAGAGAGCCGATAAGTGCGTGAAGTAATCCACCTTCTTCAAGTGGCGCATCGGAGGCGGTAACTGACATGTCGGCTGTGAAAATTCCAAATGACAATCCGCCAATACCGCGTTTAACTATTTCGTACAAAATTGATGCAAGAGGTGCAATCACCATGATTCCTGCAACGTAGACAAAGATTGTGCTGATTGAGTTAAAAGCCGCTTTGCGATCACGACGAATACCAGTGATTAATCCAGAAATAACAATGGCCACCATAAATAGGGCGCCGACAAAACCAAGCTTTCCCTTAAGTGGGCTATAACCAACCACCGCAAAGGTAATTGCAACTGTTGCGATTGCACCGATTAATTCCGGAACAGCCTGGCGAAATGTTGGGCGCCAAGGTTTGCGAGGAGTTGCTAGGACTGCAGTGCTCATCAGCCCTTCCTCGCAGTCTTATTGATAATTGCATTAGCAACAAAGTTAACGAGCAGCGTGACGACAAAGAGCACAAAACCAGCAGCCATCAGTGCTTTTAGTTCGTCCGGATTTGCTTCACCAAATTTGTTTACGATCATCGAAGCGACAGAACCGCCTGCGCTGAGTAGAACCTCAAAGCGAATATCAAAGACGATATTAAGAACTGTATAGACCGCAACAGTTTCACCGAGAGCTCGACCGAGTCCAAGCATCGCTCCACCAACAACACCACCGCGGCCATAAGGGAAAACGACCGAGCGAATCATTGACCACTTTGTTGCACCGAGTGCGTATGCAGCTTGCACGCGATCAAGTGGAGTCTGCGCAAATACCTCGCGGGAAATCGAAGTAATAATTGGAATGATCATGATTGCAAGCACGAGACCTGCAATAAAAGGCGAGCGCGAATACGCATTAGCGGGCATATCAAAAATCGGAATAAAACCAAGATACTTATGTATCAACTTCGCCCAATATTCAGCGTGAGGCATAAGTACGAAATAACCCCACAAACCAAATACAACGGAAGGAATCGCAGCCATTACGTCGATGACCAAGACCATCGGTTTCTTCAACCAGTTAGGTGCGTAATAAGAAAGAAAGAGCGCTGCGCCAACTGAAATAGGGAAACCAAAAAATAATGCGATAAGACCAATTACTAATGTTCCCCACAACATCGCGCCGATTCCATATTGTCCGGCAATTCCTGCATCAGGTTGCGGAACAATCCAATCGAAACCAGTGATAAACCTAAGGCCTTCAGTTTTGAAAACAGATAAGCCGTTATACAAAAGAAAGAGTGAAATTAATCCAAGAATTACTAACGAAGAAAAACCGCCAGCTGTTACGACACCGCGAAAAACTTTGTCCGAAAATCGCGGGACCGTGGTGATCTCGCGCTTGGGCGGAAGAGATGGTGCTGCAGTGCTCACGCGCTGATACTGCTATTACCCCAGAGAAAATGGGCAGATGAAAGGTTACGAGAAGGTGAACGAGTGGTGAAATTAATCCCGAGCCCGCTTGTGCCGATACATTTGCCCCATGGCACTTGAGCACCCACATTTGATCTGGATTGATTGCGAGATGACTGGGCTCTCCCTCGAAAGTGACGTATTGGTCGAAATTGCCGTTCTTGTCACCGATAGCGAACTCAACGTCATCGGCGACGGCGTCGACGTTGTCATCAAAGCCACCGACGCGCAGTTAGCAGCCATGAATGAGTACGTCACCGAGATGCACACTAACTCTGGGTTAATAACTGAAATCCCAAAAGGAATCTCCACAGCTGATGCCGAAGCACAGGTGCTCGCTTACTTAATCGCTTCCGGTGCCACAGAAGGTAAGTCACCACTTGCCGGAAACTCTGTCAGCGTTGATCGCTCATTTATTGCACGAGATATGCCGCTACTCAATAACTTCTTGCACTACCGCACCATCGATGTCTCATCCGTTAAAGAGTTAGCACGCCGATGGTTTCCACGAGTTTATTTTGCAGCCCCTGCTAAGACCGGAAATCATCGTGCCCTCGGTGACATAAAAGATTCCATCGCTGAGTTGAAGTACTACCGCGAAGCAGTATTTGTTGCATCCCCCGGCCCCGAGTCCGCACAATTAAAGGAGATTGCCGAACGTATTGGCGGGTAGTATTAGCACCTCATGGTGGGCGTAGCTCAGCTGGTAGAGCACCCGGTTGTGGTCCGGGATGTCGCGGGTTCGAGCCCCGTCGCTCACCCCACTATTTTCTTGTCCTGCATTAATTACAAGTTAAGGGAGCACGACTGTGATCTTTGATGTTGTCGTAGAAATCCCTGCAGGCAGCCGCAACAAATACGAAATCGATCACCGCACCGGAGAAGTTCGACTCGATCGAATGCTCTTTACTGCAACTCGTTTTCCACATGATTATGGTTTCGTAAAAAACACTCTTTCCAATGATGGCGATCCACTTGATGCATTGATCATGTTAGATGAACCAACATTTCCTGGCTGCGTAGTTTCTTGTCGCGTCATCGGAATGTTTCGCATGACGGATGAAAAAGGTGGCGATGACAAACTTCTCTGCGTCGCAGCCGGTGATATCCGTAAATCAAATTTGAGCGATCTCGATGATGTTCCAAAGTATGAATTAGAAGAAATTAAGCACTTCTTTGAAGTCTATAAAACCCTCGAGCCAGGCAAAGAAGTCCACGGCGGAGAATGGGTTGGCCACGACGCCGCAGAGCTGGAAATCAACGCGTCTTACAAGAGATACCAGGATTCACATTAATTAAGGCGCCTATCGGCAAGTGGTAATTACCGACCACGCGCTGATAGGGTCTGCCAAGCATTTGAAGTCACCCACTTCAAATGGGTTGTTAGCTCAGTTGGTAGAGCAGGTGACTCTTAATCACCGGGTCGGGGGTTCGAGTCCCTCACAACCCACTTAGGTTTTTATTTTCCTAAATACGCCTTCTTCATCGCGGCTAAATCTATCTTTCGCATTTCGAGCATTGCCTGGGTTGCCCGTTTGGCACCTTCTGGATCTGAGCCACCGAGATATTGACCCATTTCAGGAGCTGTTACTTGCCAAGAGACTCCGAATTTATCTTTGAGCCATCCGCATTGACTTTCCATGCCACCGTCAGCAATTAATAGATCCCAGTACTTATCAATATCTGCTTGATCTTTGCATGGGATTTGAAATGAAATTGCCTCGCTGTGCGGAAATTGCGGTCCACCATTTAATCCAATGAAATTTTGACCGAAGATTTTAAAGTTAACCACGACTTCTTCGCCTTCTAAGTTTCCGGGGGTATCAGTTGGCGCAATCCAATTATCTTGAACAGATGATTCTGGGAAAATGCTCGCGTAGAAATTTGCTGCTTCGCGGGCGCGACCGTTAAACCAAAGGCACGTAGTGAGTTCCATCAGGTCAGAGTACAGCTTTTAGTACGAGACAGAATGGATGTCCTTCAGGATCATAAAAAACTTGAAAGTGTTCGGCGCTTTGGTAATCGGCTTGAATCGCACCGATGGCAAGCAACTCTGCTCGCGCTTTTTCCATATCGGTGACATGAAAATCTAAATGTAACTGTTGCGGTACCGGGCCATCTGGCCAGGTTGGGCGTTTGTAATTATCTATCTTCTGAAAACCCATTCGCGTTGCACCGTTTTCATCCAACAACTCCAACCAAGTCACATCTTCTGGTTTGAAATCGCCGAGTGGTTCAACAGGCCAACCGGTGATTTTGGAATAAAACTCTGCCAAAGCAATTGGGTCTTGGCAGTCCAGTGCCGTGTATGCGTATTTAGCGATTCTCATGCGGTGATTCTAAAGGATTTATTTATCTTCAATCTAGGATGGCGACATGGCTTCGCGCATTATTTACATTCCATTCGACCACTTACATCGTGGTTATGGTGCGCTGAAGAACGCTGATCCAAAAACTGATGTCATTGCTATGGTCGAAAGCGCGCGCATGACAACAGGGCGCGCGTGGCATCCGATGCGTCTATTTTTTCTTATTTCATCAGCCCGGCACTTTGCCGAATCTCTTCGTGCCGAGGGTTTTACGGTGCATTATGAAAAAGCATCAACAACTATTGATGGCCTAAAGAAGATTCAAGGATTGGTACCTGGTGCACCGATTATTTGTGCAGAGCCCTCTTCATTTAAACAATTTGTGGCGCTCAAGGACTTTGGAGTTTCATTCCTTGCTAATGATTTCTTCTTAACATCTCGTGCTGACTTCGCTATGTGGGCTGGGGCACAGAAATCTTTTCTCATGGAGAACTTCTACCGCGCACAACGTGTGCGCTTGAATGTTCTTGTAGAATCCGGCAAGCCAACTGGTGGGGCGTGGAATTTCGATAAAGAGAATCGCTTGCCACCGCCTAAGAATTATGAGTGGCCTAAGTATTTGGAACATTCACGCGATGCTATTGATGTCGAAGTAGCAAAAGAGCTGAACTACTCCCCTGGCTCGACGTGGGCAACCACCCGAGAAGGTGCGCTGGCTCAGCTAAAGAACTTCATAACGAATCACTTTGCCAACTTCGGTCCATATGAAGATGCGATGGCAAATGATAATTGGGCTGTTCATCACTCATTACTAAGCCCTTATTTAAACAACGGATTGCTTCATGCTCAGGAAGTAATTGATGCAGCGGTGAAAGCTTTTGACGGTGGCTCTATTCCTATTGCTTCGTGCGAAGGATTTGTTCGCCAAATTATTGGCTGGCGTGAATACGTTAACGGAATGTATTGGTACTTGGGCGAAGAGTATGAAAAGAACAATCAGTTGGAAGCAACTCGTGAACTGTTGCCGCTGCTGCGTGATCCCGAGAAAACTTCGATGAATTGCGTTAAATCTATTGTCACAGATATCAACCAACGCGCCTGGGTGCATCACATTCCACGGTTGATGGTGCTGAGCAATCTGGCACTAATAACAGGAACAAATCCACAACAATTCCTGGATTGGATGCGCGAAGTATTTATCGATGCAACACAGTGGGTGATGGTTCCAAACGTTATCGGTATGGGTCTTCACGCAGATGGTGGAGCGATGATGACAAAACCATATGCAGCAGGCGGTGCTTATATCTCGCGTATGAGTACGTACTGCAAAGGATGTGCGTATGATCCAAAACTTAGAGTTGGTGAAACAGCTTGCCCATTTACAACTCTGTACTGGGATTTCTTAGATCGTCACAAAGCGAGCTTTGCCAAGAATCACAGAATGAGCCAACAAGTATTTGGACTTAACCGCTTAAAGGATCTGCCTGAATTGCGTGAGCGTGCACAGCAAGTATTGAAAGGTTTAGATAAAGGAACTATTTAACGCTTTTGAACTTTGGCAGATGCAGATCAAAGCGAATTGAAATCACACGTGTAAGAACCACAACGGTTCCACTTATAACTGCGCTGACATTATTAGCAATATCTAATTGAATGAGCGAAACGAAAGTTATCGCACCCATGAGTGCTGAGGTTCCAATTGTTTCGCGATGAAGCAACACTGGCTCTAGTTGGCACAATACATCGCGCAGTAAACCGCCTGTAACGGCAGTGACAACACCCAAAAGAATTGCACTGTACCAATCAATGTTTTGTTCGAAAGCTAATTGAGTTCCAGAAATTGTGGCAATCGCCAAACCAAAGGTGTCCATTACCAAGAGTGTTTTGCCGATATGTGTAACTCGTCTAAACAACAATGTAATAAGAACGGCTAAAAGTACTGCCACGATAATCCAGGGATCGGTTATCCAGTTCGGCTTTAAACCAAGCAGAATATTACGAAGTGTTCCACCGGAAACGGATGCAATTGCTGCAATAAAAGCGATACCGCCATAATCCAAACCTTTATCAGCGGCGACGCGAGCACCAACTAATGCAAATACAAAGGTTGAAAGTAAGTCGAGTCCGTGAAGCAAATTCATGGCTCAATAGTAGAGTACGAACATGAGCAACCAAATTGAAACATCATTCCAAGTCCAATTAGACAACCGTGATCGCGCGACAGCATTTGCTCGTGTGATTCTAGCTTTTCCTGTCTTTCTATTTGTTTCAAGTTTTTCCATTGAAACTTTTTTTAGCGACAATATGTTGCAGACATACGGCTTAGTGATCCTGCCTGTTGTCCTTGCACTGCTATTCCGTGGGGTGTACCCAAGCTATGCGCTCACCTTCAACAAAGCACTCTTCGGATTGGTTAATCGTGTCTGGGCATACATCGCTCTGCTAACAGATGAGTATCCATCTATCGAAGACAGTGGCGTCGTTCGAATTACATATCCGGAAATCAATGGTGGAAAAACTCTGAGCCGTGGACTTCCACTGGTTAAGTGGCTGCTTGCAATTCCTTTGTACATCGTTGGAATTGTCTACTCGATTTATGGATTCATCATGTTGGTCTTGGCATGGGTAAATATCATCCTCACAGGAACAATGTCTGAAACATCAGCAGATGTAATTGTCCGCGTTTCACAGTTCTGGAACCGCATTTATGGATATGCAGTAATTCTCGTTACGGATGAATATCCATCATTTTCTCTATAAGAAAATATGTTCGAATTTACTAACCTAGTAATAGCGCTCTGCTTATTGCTGGGAGCGGTTCTTTATACGTCGGTGGGCCACGCAGGCTCATCGGCGTATATCGCTGTTATGACTCTCTTTAATCTTCAAAGCACAGTAATTAAACCAACTGCCTTAACGCTAAACATCGCTGTTTCTGCTTACGCCAGTTGGCGTTACATCGGCAATAAGTTCTTCGATAAAAAACTCTTCCTCTTCTTAAGTTTGGGAGCAATTCCGGCGGCATTTATCGGCGGTCATATTAATTTAGCCAGTGAAATCTATAAACCTGTGGTGGGCGTTCTACTAATTATTTCCGGATTGCGATTCATATTCTTAGCAGCAACCCGTGATCGCGAGATTAAGGCTGTTAATTACCCTTTGGCAATTACGATGGGAATAGCAATTGGTTTTCTTTCAGGCATCACCGGAACAGGCGGTGGAATCTTTCTCTCACCTTTGATTATTTGGCTTGGTTGGAACCACGTAAAGCAAGCAAGCGGAACAGTCGCGGCCTTTATCTTTATTAATTCCGTTGCTGGTCTATTGGGTAATTACAGATCAACTTCTGAATTGCCAGATACTTTGCCGCTATTTTTGGGGGCAGTAATTATCGGCGCTTTGATTGGCACTCGCCTTGGAATTTCTCGATTTTCTTCAATTGGTGTCAAGCGCGCCCTTGGTTTGGTGCTGATAATTGCAGGGCTGAAGTTTTCTTTATTCTAATTCGTTAATTAACTTAAAGTGCCCGCCACCGAGTTGACCTTGGTTGCGATAGAGCTCAAGTTTTTCGCGGGTATCTGCAATATCTAGATTGCGCATAGTGAGTTGACCGATGCGATCTGTTGGTCCAAAGGCAGCGTTTTCTGTGCGCTCCATCGAAAGCTTTTCTGGGTGATAACTAAATCCAGAGCCTTCTGTATTAAGAATTGTGAAATCATCACCTCGACGAAGACGCAGAGTAACTTTTCCTGTCACGGCCGATGCAACCCAGCGTTGTAATGATTCGCGGAGCATTAAAGCTTGTGGATCTAGCCAACGGCCTTCATAAAGCAAACGACCGAGTCTGCGACCTTCTGCGTGATAGTTAGCAATTGTGTCTTCATTGTGAATGGCGGTGATTAAACGTTCGTATGCAATAAAGAGAAGCGCCATTCCTGGTGCTTCATAAATTCCACGGCTCTTAGCTTCAATGATTCTATTTTCGATCTGATCGCTCATACCTAGACCGTGGCGGCCACCAACTGCATTGGCTTCGTGAATTAGGTCAACGGAAGATTTAAATGTTTTTCCATTTATTGAATATGGGCGTCCTTGAATGAATTCAATTACAACATCTTCTGACTTAATTTCTACCTGTGGATCCCAGTATCGAACGCCCATGATTGGTTGAACTGTTTCGAGTGAGACATCAAGGTTTTCTAAAGTCTTTGCTTCGTGAGTAGCGCCCAAAATGTTGGCATCCGTTGAATACGCTTTTTCAACGCTGTCGCGGTATGGAAGCTTGTGTTCTACGAGCCACTGTGACATTTCTTTGCGGCCACCGAGTTCTTGTACGAAGTCAGCGTCCAACCATGGCTTGTAAATTCTTAAGTTTGGATTAGCGAGTAATCCGTAACGATAGAAACGTTCAATGTCATTGCCTTTATATGTTGAGCCATCGCCCCAAATATCAACGCCATCTTGAAGCATTGCGCGAACAAGAAGAGTGCCTGTTACTGCACGACCAAGAGGAGTTGTATTGAAATATTGTTTTCCACCGGAACGTATATGAAATGCGCCGCAAGCAATTGCTGCGAAACCCTCTTCAACGAGTGCTTCTTTACAATCAACAATTCGTGAAATTTCTGCGCCGTACTGTTTAGCACGATCAGGAACACCATCAATATCTGGTTCGTCGTATTGGCCAAGGTCTGCGGTGTATGTGCAAGGAATTGCACCTTTATCGCGCATCCATGCAACTGCAACTGATGTATCTAAACCACCAGAGAATGCAATGCCAACCTTTTCACCGATTGGAAGTGACGCGAGGACTTTGGACATGCGTGAAGTCTAACGGTGCAGCGGACTAGATTGCGCCTAATTCTTTTGCAAGGCGCTGCGCAAGTGCGGGCTGTACTTTCCATTCTGCAAGCATTTCTTTATATCGGGCTACATCAATTGCATCCGGCTTAGCGCCAGTCTTAGTCGCGCGGATCATCAGATTGCGAGGCGTATGTTCTCCCCCAACGAATTCAATTGCATCGACTCTGTATCCGAGCAATTTCAAGATTTGAGTACGGAAGGAATCAGTTAAGAGATCGCCTAAACGCTCTCGCATAATTCCGTGTCTGGTGAGCATCGGCCATGGTTCGGGAATTTCTTGCATCTGAGTCTGTAAATCGTGGTGACAACACGGCGCAATTAATAGCAGTTGCACGTTGTGCAAAACACCCCATGCAATTGCATCATCAGTTGCGGTGTCACACGCGTGCAGAGCGATTGCAATATCTGCTGTCTTTATTGCAGTATCCGAAATCTCTTCTGCGCGGAATTCGATCGAATCTGTAATGCCTAATTTCTCAGCAATTTTATTGTTTCGATCACGAGAATTCTCGCGAACATCAACACCGGTAACTTTGGCATCTAGCCCTGCTTTACGCAGATATTGATGCGTTGCAAATGTTAGGTAAGCATGGCCGCATCCAAGATCGACGATTGAGAGCTTTTCTTTTTTCTCTGGAAGTGCCGGTTCTAGAATTCTTAAAAATTCTTCAACTTGGCGGTACTTATCTTGCATCGAAGGTTTGATAACGCCTTTATGATCTGAAATGCCTACTTCAATTAAAAATGGATCACTCGAATCTAATAGACGTTCCTTGGTCCGATCATGCGCGAGTGTTCGCTCAAAGGTGCCTTTGCCTTCATGAATCAAAGCTTCGCCTTTTTTAGTGATTCGTAGCGAAAAGGAACCAGTTGTAAATTCAACCAAAATATTTGCGTACCCACTATTGAGCAATTCCAGGATTACTGTGTTATCTGCATCTATGTTTTTTGTTGTGTCTTGTTTTGCTTCACTAAGCACAAGCTGTAACTTCAAACCATCTTTGAGTTGGACTGGTCGAATATCTATGCGCTCATATTTAGTTTGCATATTTCTGCGGCGTCCAGAAAGAACTGCGCGGACAAAGTTGTTGTGATCAAGAATTAGCTCTGATGCTCTTTTGAAGGCTACTTCTAACTCGAGCGACATTGCTCAAGTGTAAGGCTTATTTAACTGGCAGTTGAATTTGAATTGCGAGACCACCAAGTGAACTTTTCGATAATGAAATGCTTCCTGAGTGTTCTTTAACAATTGCAGCGATAATGCTCAATCCCAGTCCGCTTCCACCAGTATCGCGCGAACGTGAACGATCGAATCGTTCGAATTCGTAACTAGCTTTGTTGTAAGCATCTTCGGGAAGCCCAGGACCTCCATCTTCAATGCGCATGTGAACTTCTTTTCCTTTGCTCTTTAGTTGTACACGCACGGGTGCATCCGCAGGAGTGTGACGCCTAATGTTTGAGAATATATTTTGAATCATTCGATCAATGTGATCGCTAGATGCCTTGATCTGAAGTTCTGGTTCGATCATGGATTCAATGCTGCGATCTGGCGAAAGAATCTGAAAATCTCTTAAGTGGGTAAGTAACGCTGAAGAAATGTCATATAACTCAAAATCAAGATGTGTGGCTTCATTGAGTTCGGCTGTCAGCAATAAATCATTAATGAGTGATTCCATGCGCTTGACTTCATGATCCACTCGCGCAAACGCTTTTTCTTGATCATCCTTTGCTGCAATTTTGTTAGAGCCTAATAATTCTGAATATCCCTTAATTACAGTCAACGGCGTACGCAGTTCATGAGCTGCATCGCTTAAAAATCTCTGCATTCTGACCAGCGATTGTTGTTCAAGTCGTCGAGAGTTATTGCGTAGCAACAAAAATGAGAGCGCAATTGCAATCATGTTTGCACCGAAGAGAAATGCTAGAAGTCGAGCAATATTATCGCGCCACTCTTTTTCTAAATCAGCTGTGGAAATCGCTACAACCAAGAACTCTTCTTCCGGAAGTGGAATAGAACGCATGCGATATGGCTCTTTAGAGTTAACAGAAATCGCTCTTAAAATTGACGAGCTAACATTCTTAATGGTGGTGTCTAAAGGAAAGCGCTGAGATGATTCAGTCAGCGAGATTTGCTCTCCTCGCGGTGTAACTAGAACAACAGTGGCATCAATTCTGCCCGCGTCCAACGCAAAGAGTGCGGCATTTAATAAATCTTCTTTATTTTGAAGTGCAGTTTGAATGACGAAATCTAAACGTGAATCCACTTGGCGAATTGCTGCACGGTGTGAATCATCTAAGGCAAAACCACCAATTCCGAGTGATACCAAGGTGGTGATTAGAACGGAGAAGAAAGTTACTCGGAAGCGTTGATTCATTATTTACTTCGGTTCCAAAATTTGAAATCCAACTCCTCTGATGGTCTTGATTCCTTCAAATCCGTCACGGTGCAATTTTTTGCGTAAGTATGAGATGTAGGTATCGACAACGCTGGTCTCAGATTCAAAGGTAATTCCCCACACATCATCTAAGAGTACAGATTTGCTCAAAACGCGACCCTTGTTTTCAAGAAGTATTGCAAGTAATCGAAACTCTGTAGGCGATAAATCTACGAGATCTTCGTTGAAAGTAACTTGGTGAGTCTCTTCATTTAGAGTAATCGGTCCACACGACAAGGTTGTGGCGACGGCAGAAACTTTTGATGTACGGCGCAGAATGGCTTTGACTCGAAGCAGCAACTCTTCTAGTCCAAATGGTTTTGTTACGTAATCATCAGCACCTAATGAGAGACCGCGCGTGATGTCGGCGCGATCATTTCTGGCGGATAACATAAGTACCGGTGTCATGTCATTTTGCGAACGAAGACGTTCGACTAAATCAAAGCCATCCATCAAAGGCATGTTGATGTCGATGATTAACAAATCTGGTTTAGCTGTGCGCAAAAGTGTCAGAGCGGACATTCCATCATTTGCCTGAAGAGTTTCAAACTCGGCAATACGTAGCGCATCGCACACTAATTCTCGAACGCCTGCTTCGTCATCTACGACCATAATTTGGGGAGCCATGGCTATACCTTCGCACATCTCTGGTTGTCTGTATCTAACTTTTCGTGTTTTCTAAGCATCTCACAGAAGGTTCACAAAGAATTCTCCTACACTTTTGCCCATGGCAACCCGTGCCCGTCGAATCGGCATAGCAACGATTTTAAGTGCTGCACTTTCTTTTTCTATTCTCAATCCAGCGATTGCCGATGATGATCGCACAAAGACCAAACCATCAGCAAAGATGGTCTTTAAGAATGCAAAAGAAAAATTCAAATATGAATTAGATGCTTATAAAGCCGCGATGGATGCTAGAAAAGAAGCACGCGAAGATATTAATGAAGCCTTTAAGAGTGCAATTAGAAAAGCAACAATTGATGCAAAGATTGCCCTTGCATCAGCAACAACGGCTGAACAAAAATTAATTGTTATGAATACCCTTAAAAATGCGCGCACCACAGCAGTAGCTGTTCGTGACGCGGCTCTTGCTGCGCTCGGTTCACTTCCGACACCTCCAGTTGAGCCGAAAAAAGCTGCGAACTTACGGTAACCTCGTCCAAATTCGTCAAGCTAGGAAAGTTCTAGAAGAAAAGGTTAAATAATTGGAATCCACAACCGTTTGGCTGACAACAATTGGAATTCTTAGTCTCATAATTATTTTTGACTTAATCATGGCGATCTTGCGACGCAATAAAGAGACAAGTCTTACAGAATCTGCAATCTGGACTGTGGTTTATGTCAGCGCAGCAATTGCCTTCGGAATTTTGATGCCAAATTGGGTGGATTCACCAACTGCGCGTCCAGAATTTTTTGCTGGCTGGCTAACCGAATATGCACTCTCGGTCGATAATATTTTCGTCTTCGTCATAATTTTGTCTCGCCTCAAGATTGATTCCAAAAAGCAACAACTTGTACTTTTATTGGGAATCATTATCGCGTTGCTTTTGCGTGGAGCATTTATTGCAGCAGGTGCAGCGATCATCTCTCGATTCCAAAGCGTATTTTTCCTCTTCGGAGCCTTTCTTATTTTCACCGCGATTCAACTTGTGCGAGAAAGTGGACATGATGAAGAGGTCAAAGAGAGTCGCATTGAGACTTATTTAAAGAGCAAGGGTGCGAGTTCATTTACTATCGCGCTCTTCTCACTCGGTGTAACTGATTTAGTCTTCGCTCTCGACTCGATTCCAGCTATTTTCGGTATTACGAAAGATCCATACATCGTTGCTACAGCAAATATTTTCGCCCTGATGGGTCTTCGTCAGCTCTACTTCTTACTCCAAGGTTTAATCGCTCGCTTGGTCTATCTCTCACTCGGTTTGTCTGCAATTCTTGGTTTCATCGGATTTAAGATGATCTTTGAAGCTCTCCATGCTGTTGGTGTTCATGACATCGCAGGAATCCATGTTCCACATGTTCCTCTAGCAGTAAGCCTAGGATTCATTATTTCCGCGTTAACGATTACGACAGTAGCTAGTTTGACGGCTACACGAAAAGATGGAAGCGAAATAGTTTAAAGAGGTAGCGCGTAAACAATTGCAGTGGCAATAAGTGCGTAAGAACCAGCTTGAAAAAGAATGCCTAGCGCTGTTTTTCTATCTGCTGCGCGGTTTGCGCTATCTGCCACTCGTGAGAGTCGTCCAAGTTTTCCAAAGTTAAATGTGCCCATAAAGCCATACGCTAAACAGAATTTTCTTCGCGATTGAACCCAACCGATACTTGTAACGGCTAAAGGAATAAAGATTGCCAATCGCGCACCACGTGGAGCATCTGTTGAAATAAGTGTTACGAGAGTTGAAATTGAGAGTGCAAAACCAATCAGCGCAACTATTTGTCTCTGACGAATCTCGCCTTTGCCAATGTTGCACGCACCTGGAATGTATTCAGATGTACTCACTTATGCGTCTTCGAATTCATCTTCATCAATCCACGCTTCAGCGGTGGAGTCTTCTTGTCGTTCAATCCATGACAAGAAAGATGCAACAGCCTTAAACGCCAATAGACCAACAGCAAGTGCAGCGGCTAGTCGACGAATGGCTTTGAACATAGGATAAAAATACTCTTCTTTGTGGACTTTTGCAGTATTTATAGATTAAGAGTTGGCAAACGCCTGTTCAATATCTCGCCATAAATCTTCGATATTTTCACAGCCTACTGAGAGTCGAATCAGATTCTCCGGCGTCAAAGTAGATTCTGCTGGCCAACGTCTGCGACGTTCCCACAAACTTTCAATACCGCCCAAACTCGTGGCATGTGTAATCACGTGCGAGCTTTCGCATATGCGATCAGCCTTTTCGGGACCATCCTTTACTTCAAATGAAACTACTGCTCCGAATCCACGCATAAAGCTCTTGGCGCGAGCGTGCTGCGAATCCTCTGGTAATCCTGGATAGCGAACGCGTGAAACGCCTGGGTGCTTACTTAAACGCTTTGCTAACTCAAGGGCATTCTCTTGTGCCTTATAAAAACGCAGTGGAAATGTACGCAGGCCGCGAAGTGCGAGCCATGCTTCATAAGGTCCAGGAATTCCACCGTGGATTTTTCGGATCTCTTGAAGACGCGAGTGCAGCTCTGGCATCTTTGTTGAAAGTGAACCCATGATCAAATCACTATGCCCAGCAAAATACTTTGTGACGGAGTGCATCACGATATCTGCGCCCATCGCCAATGGATTTTGAATCAGAGGAGTAGCAAAAGTGTTATCTACGCCAACCCCAACACTCAAATTACGTGCTGCAACTATCAGTGTTGGCATATCTGCAACTTCGAGTCCGGGATTGGTTGGAGATTCAAGCCAGAGAAAAGCTGCACCATTCATAGCCTGAATTACTGCATCGGTGTTGGCAATATCTACAAATCTAACTTCTAGACGACCACTCTCTTGGAAAGAAGAGAGCATCGCCATGGTTCCGCTGTATCCCTGATCGGATGCAACAACAGGTGCGCCAATTGGAAGCAATGCAAAGACTGCGCTAATTGCTGCATTGCCGGAAGCAAATGCAAGTGTCTGTCCGCCTTCTAATTCGCTGATTGCACTTTCTAACGCACTCCATGTTTCATTTCCTGAGCGGCCGTAACCAAGTGGTCCACCTGCGTGAAAAGTAGAACTCAAAGAAATATCTGGGTTAAGGGATCCATCTTTTGTAATTGCAGGACGACCCGCAGAAATTGCGATTGTCTCTGGGCTTAATTGTGGATCGCTCATGTGTAAAGCCTAACGCTTTGCAAGCACTGCCATTGCAGCATTGTGACCAGGAATTCCACTGACGCCGCCGCCGCGTTGTGCACCAGCGCCACAGATAAAGATGCGTGGGTTATCTGTTTCGACCCCCCACGTTTGATTATCGCCCTCTTCCTTAAAAGGAAAATTAAGGTCTCGGTGAAAAATGTTACCCCCTGGCAATCGAACATCTTTTTCTAAGTCCAGCGGGCTCTTTACTTCAATGCACAAAGACCCATCGCTGTTTACGGCAAGAACACTCTCAATTGGATCCAAAAGATAAGAGTTAAGGGCTTCGAGGCACCTCTTTGTCGCAAGTTTTTTCGCCTCGGAATTATCTTTTTCAAATAATTCTGCAGGTGTATGCAACCCGAAGAGAGTCAACGTATGAAAACCTTTATTTACTAATTCATCGCTCAAAATACTTGGGTCTGTCAATGTGTGACAGTACATTTCAGATGGAGCATGGCTAGGAATCTGGCCACTCCTTGCGGTTACATAAGCATCTTCTAATTCGTTATAACTTTCATTAATATGAAAAGTTCCTGCAAAAGCTCTCTTAGGGTCAGCTCCGGATTTCAATCGAGGCAGGGTTTTGAGCAGCATATTTATTTTTAATTGTGAACCCGACAGTGAACTCTTTGGTTTCTTTCCCATAATTCGATCCAAATGTGCTGGCGCCGCATTACTGAGTAAATACTCTGCGCTAAAACTTTGGCCAGAAATTGTCTTCACCGTTACGCCATCTGAATCATTTGTAATTTCAATAACTTCAGAAGATGTCTTTATCTGAACGCCTAATGCAATAGCAACACGTTCCAGCTCTCGAACTAGAGCGCCCATTCCTCCACGTGGAACTTTCCACTCCCCTGTGCCATTTCCCATGAGGTGGTAGAGAAAACAAATATTTGCCTGAATGGATTTGGCGGAAACAAAAGTTCCGATAAGGGCATCCGTTAGAACAACACCTCTGACTAAATCATTACTGAAATTAGAGTTAATAACTTCTGACATTGGTCTTTCAACAAGATACTCCCAGGTTTCATCCTGTTCGATATGTGCCTTCATTTCCGAGCGCGTAAGCAGTGGCTGCAGAAATGTGGGTGCCATTTTTTGAGCAAACTTCTCTACATCCGAATAAAACTTTTGCCACGTTTTTCCTTCGTGGTCAGAACCTGTTAACTCCTTAAAAGAATCCTCTGTTTCTTGATCCCAGATTCGTGAGATATGTAATCCGCGATCTTTGCCATCTCTGACATAGGGCGTAAATGATGAAACTTCGCGCGATAGCGTTTCGAAATTTAATCCCAAATCATTAATAATTTGATCTGGCAATAGCGCAACCAAGTATGAATACCGAGATAGACGTGCGTCATATTCTTTAAAAGCCCTGACGCTAGCTGTTGCACCGCCAATTTCTTCGGCAGCTTCAAGCATGAGAACGCTCTTACCTGCTTTGGCCAAATATGAAGCGGCAATCAAACCATTGTGACCTGCGCCCATGATGATGGCGTCATATTTCATAAATGAACTGTATTGGTCTGCTTACTTTGGTTCAAGAATGAGTGAGACTGAGTTAATGCACCAACGTTGATCTGTTGGAGTATCAAAACCTTCACCCTCAAATACATGTCCTAAATGTGAATCACATGCTGCACATCGCACTTCAGTTCTGATTCGAGGAGCAAGCGAACGATCTTCGAGAAGAATGACTGCATCGTTATCCGTTGGTGCATAAAAACTTGGCCAACCACATCCTGAATGAAACTTCGTCTCACTTCTAAATAGATCTGATTGGCAGGCTTTGCACTTATACACTCCAGTGGTTTCAGTGTCGGTGTATTCGCCCGTGAACGGGCGCTCAGTGGCTGCGTTGCGCAGAACGTCATACGAGAGTGGATCGAGTCTGGCTTTGAGTTCGGTTTCATCAATCTGAATTTTCTTACTCATGCGCTCACAATTGATTCTGGAAAGTTAATTCCGGTACTTGAGTGACAGTCATAACCATTTGGATTCTTCTCTAAGTAACGTTGGTGGTACTGCTCAGCTTCAAAGTATTGGTTATGTTGCGCAGCAAGGACCTGGGTCATAATCTTGCCGATTGAATTCTTCTCCAGCTCCGCTTGATAAATCGCCATAGAGTGCTCAACTTCGTTTTTCTGTTGATCTGAAGTTGTGAAAATTGCACTTCTATATTGCGAGCCAATGTCATTTCCCTGTCGATCTAGGGATGTTGGATCGTGCATCTCCCAGAACTCTTTCAATAATCTTGAATAAGAAATCTTGCTGGAATCAAATACAACTTTGACAGTTTCAGTGTGGCCCGTTGTGCCTGTGCACACTAATTCATAAGTTGGTTGTGTAATTGTTCCGCCCATATAACCAACACTTGTTTCGATAACTCCATCTAGTTTCCAGAATCGTCTTTCGGCGCCCCAGAAACATCCAGTTGCGAAATATGCAGTATCTGCGCTCATCTCATAATTCTCGCACCTCACTTCTGTTCGCGCACGCGCTGATAACCTTGTTCATGCGCCCCCGTAGCTCAGGGGATAGAGCACAGCCCTCCGGAGGCTGGTGCGCAGGTTCGATTCCTGCCGGGGGCACGCACGAAGCAATTGATCTTCAAACAGGCGACTTAAATCACTTAATTCACAGAAATCTTTTGCCATACATCCTTGTTTAACCAAGCAATACACGGGAGAATTAACACGTTGCGTTGGCATGAATGCCTCGTATTACTTAAATCTCGAAAATCTTTTACGTCGAAGGGATGGTTCAGTCATGGATTGGCGTCATCAATCTGCTTGTCGTGATGAAGATCCAGAACTCTTCTTCCCAGTTGGTAACACTGGCCCAGCAATTACACAAATTGAAGAAGCAAAAAAAGTTTGTAATCGTTGCATTGTTAAAGAACCTTGCTTGGCTTGGGCGCTTGAAAGCGGACAAGACGCTGGAGTGTGGGGCGGACTTTCAGAAGATGAGCGTCGTGCGTTAAAGCGTCGTGCTGCAAGAAATCGTGCACGCATGCAAGAACAAAATCAAATAAATAATCCTGCTTAAATCGGGAATCTAAGTTTTGCCACCGTTGAATTCTGGGCGGATTTTAACTCAATAGAACCCTTTAGCTCATTTTCAGTAAGTGTTCTGACAATTTGAAGTCCTAGATTTGATGACGTATTAAAATCGAAATCATTTGGCAGTCCCACTCCATCGTCACTAATTTCGATAACGCACTCTTTGCTTTGTCGATCAATGCTTATGTGAAGTCCAGATCCCGTCCTTGCCAATCCATGTTCAAGTGCGTTGTGAATTAATTCAGTCACCACAAGAGCTAGCGGCGTTGCGATTCGTGGATCAAGTGAGGAAATCTCACCAGTACGAGTAATTTTCAATTCACTCATGCGGGGACTCAAATCAAGGGCATGCGTAATAAGTGAATCCAATACTTGATCGAAAGCAACGCTGGCTTGCGAACTTGTAGAAAGCGTTTCGTGAACCAAGGCAATGGATGCAATGCGACGTACGGCTTCATCAAGGGCTGCACTTGCACTTGGATCTTCAATGCGGCGTGCTTGTAATCGCAGTAGCGCTGAAACTGTCTGAAGGTTGTTCTTTACTCGGTGATGAATCTCTTTGATTGTTACATCTTTAGTGACAATTTCTCGCTCACGACGACGCAACTCTGTGACATTTTGAATCAATACGATTGCGCCAATTCGATCGCCTTTGGCTACGAGTGGCAAAACAATTAAATCAATTGTTCCACCCTCATTTTCACACTCTGCGCGTTGCAGAGTTTTTCCACTTAACCTACTTCGCAATCCTTGATCATCTGCTTCATGAATGTTCTTATTTATCTTCTCGCTGATTTCACCGAGATTAAGTCCTTCCAAATCGCTATCCCAGCCGAGTCTGTTGTATGCAGAACGAGCATTTGGGCTCGCATAAGAGATTGTTCCGTTTAGATCTAATCTAATTAATCCATCTCCTACACGAGGCATGGGATCTAAATACTCATGTGCTCCAGGATATGGAAATGTCCCTTCTGCAACCATGGCGTATAACTTGTGCGCAATTTCGCGATAATTTAATTCAAGTCGACTAGGTGTGCGCATGGACTCTGCACTTCGGTGACGAGAAATAACCGCTATAACTTGGGATTCGAAAATCACCGGAACGGTTTCAACTTTGATCATTACTTCCCCGACTAATTCCGGTTCGGAGTCTCTTATGATTTCGCCGTCAGAGAGAGCTTGATCAATGAGCGGCTTGCTCCCCCATTCGATTTCATCACCAATCACATCGTGCGCAAAAATAGTGGCTGCTGTGGTTGGACGAATATGAGCGACTGCTACATATCCAGTTGGCCAGCTTTTAAAATCCTTACGAAGTGGAACCCAGAGCACTAAATCTGCAAAGGATAAATCAGCTAGTAACTGCCAATCAGCTTCGAGTTCTTGAATTCTGTGAATGTGTGCCGGCGTGAGAGGAGATCTGCCACGTACAAGGTCCTCTAAACGCGCCATTACTGTGCACCCACAGAATTTAAATAATCACCAATTTCTTGAGTGGCATACCAGGTTAACTCGTCATCTTTCGAATCATAAACAAAGAGTGCTTCTACGTTCTCCCAGATCACTGGTTCGGTTAAGACAACACTTTCTTCAAGATGCTGCGAAATCTGTTTATCTGTTATTTCGATTGCAATTACGTAGCCGCCTGAATTTCTAGCGGCAATCATTGAGATTTCGTACTCTGCTTCTTCTTCATCTAACTCAGGATTTTCAGTTATGAATTTAATTGTTGGGGCGTAGACGATTTCTGTGAGAAATTTCTTTAGGGCATAAAAATCTCTGACCTCATCGATACTCATAGCCAGATACGCACGCATTGGCTAAGGGTATAAGAGTTTAGGAAATCATTTCACTTGCAATGGAAGCCAAAGCTTTACGCAGAACGCCTCGCTCGTTTGCCTCAGCAAGCACAAGTCGAGAATCTGCGGCATCTGTTGTGCCACGGATATCTGCTGGCAAGACGTATAGATGTGCAGCTGCATGCGTGGTGGCAACTCCCAAAAAAGCTTTTTCTTCCTCCTGCCCCTTTCTTCCATTTGATCGCATATTGAGAACGAAAGTAATGGAGGAAATTATGGAAGTTCTGTTGAGTATCGATGTTATTTTCTTAAATCTCATCTGACCAATGCGATCAGGTCTTGCAATTATCCAAAGTTCATCTGCGTGATCACCTGCCCAAGTAATTACAAGCGAGTCTGCGCGTCGATCAGATAGCTGCGAAGATAAATCGTGAATAGTGCCGATATCAATCAAGATGTAATCGAATTCGGCATGAGCTTTTTCGATTGCAGTATCGAACTCCGAGATTCGTTCTCTTGTGAGTTCTTTGATGTACATCAACGGTGAAGATTGTCGCCATAATTCTTCATCAATCAGATTTCTTTGATCAAGATAGATGGCGACATTCGGCTCGCTCAAATTTGCATCAATGAGCAATACTCTTTTCTCTTTTTGCGATAACTCGTATGCAAGATTTATTGCCACCGTACTTGCGCCGGTGCACGAACCTGCGGAGCAGATGGCAATTACACGAGCACGCGTGCGAGATTGAATAAGAGGCGCAAGTTTTCTTATCAATGGTGATCGGACATATCCGCGAATGAACGTCGCGAGTTGCGCCGCGGTTGCGGGTATTTCATGAAGTCCATCATCTGTATTTCTAATCGTGTTACTAGATGCAAAACCAATGATTTGGCGAAAATTTAAAGATAGGGTTTCGAACAAATCGGAGTCAAAGTCATTTAGATCTGGTGAATAAAGTAGAAGCGCCGTACCGCTTTGTTCTGAATTTGATGAAACGAATTCACGTAAGGATTCGAAATCTACGGCTCGATGGATAACGCTCCAGCCTTGGGTAAAGAGTGTTCCGGCAACAAAACTCTCCTGCTCTGAATTTGATATCGCAGTAACGATTACTGGCAAAGCAATCTCAGCCATGTGAACTCACAAGAACTACCCGACCTTGTGATGTTGCACCCAATAACAGGAGCACTTCATCTGATTGCACAGCAACTGTAAGCCCAAGTTCGCTTCCAAAATTTGATCCACTCTTTGTAATCGCTAAGACGTGAGCACTTGCAATAACTAATTCCGGAATTAACTGAATATCTCCATTTGTTTCTGCTTGAACCCAGTAGATATCGATAGTCGAGCCAGGTTGTATTCCATCAGGAGCATCTGCTGAACGAATGCTCAGCGGGACGGAGCTTAGGGATAACGCATCATTAGCCGTAGAAATTGCGGAGTGCGCAATCAATTCATGAGCCTCGATTCGTACGCGCGTGAATGCACCCACTATTTGGGATTCCTGATCGATGTAATTTCCCGATAGATCTCCCAGCGTCACCTGAACACGCGTTAAATCGCTTTCGGTGATTTGGTGCCCTGGTAACAAGAATGTGTTAGAGACAATCATTGTGCTTTTTTGATTGGCAAGGGATGAAAAAATGAATGCGCTAATCAAGGAAGCTGCAATTAGAGCAATAGCAAGGATTAATCGTGATCCTGAGGATTTTCTGTGTATGGCCATAGGCAGGTACTCAACGCTACAAAAGAGAAAACTCTCTCAAGAGTGCACATTCATACTTTTTGATGATTGAGGGCTCATTATTTTGAGTGTTTTAACTCGTAGATAGGCAAGCCAATCTCGGTGCATGAAAACTATTGAAAGTATTGAAAGTATTGAAAGTATTGAAAGTATCTCTTTACTAAAACCAGTTACTTATGCAGAAATCTCAAGCTGCGAGGCAGAGGATTGGCAACATCCAATGCTCGAGATATTTCGACCCATTGTCGAAGAACATGAAAAACAGAAAGCGCGTCTGTACTTAATCCCTTCAAGTTTTGATGATGAATTCGATCCTGATTTTTCGCCTCAACCAACTTCCGCAAGTGATCTTCCAGAACTTCACGAATGGACGATGCGATTCGTTGTGAGCGTTCTTGAAATTTGGGCAGGTCGACGATCGCCCTCACAACTCACTCGAATGTGTCATAGAAAAATATTTACAGAATTACACGCACGCGCAGGTAGCATGAAAGAAATTGGAAAATTGAGAACTATTCACCAGAGCGAACCGCTTGATGGAATTTGTGAATCAGTGATAACCATTCGATACGGCGAAAGATTGCGTGCACTTTCGGTTCGTTTTGAAGGCGTTGATAATCGCTGGTTATGTACAGCACTGGATTTGTTGTAAAGAGTTAAGCGGCGCCGTGGCAGCGTTTAAATTTCTTGCCTGAGCCACATGGGCACGGACCATTTCTAGATACATCCGTTGAACGTGTAACACCATCTTCATCGGCAGCTGTGTACTTAAGAGCAGCTGCTGGTGCTTCTGGTTGTTCGAGGCCTTTTGCTTGTACTTTGTTGCCGCCTTCAACTTGAACTTCGATGTTGAAAAGGTAGCTCGCGATTTCTTCTTTGATCGCATCCATCATCGCTGTGAATAAATCAAAACCTTCACGTTGATATTCAACGAGAGGATCACGCTGGGCCATGGCACGAAGTCCGATTCCTTCTTGTAAATAATCCATCTCGTACAAGTGTTCACGCCATTTACGATCTAGTACAGAGAGCAAAACTTTGCGCTCTAATTCGCGCATTACTTCGCTGCCTAAACTCTCTTCACGTTTTTGATAAGCGGTTGCAACGTCATCAAGAATTCGTGCTCGCAAGAAATCAGCATCTAATCCTGCGCGAGAACCGACTTCTTGTTCTAGCTCTTGGACTGTGAAGGTAACTGGATAAATGACCTTAAGGGCTGTCCATAGTTTTTCTAGATCCCAATCTTCAGCAAAACCATCTGCCGTGGCTGCATCAACATATGCACCAAGAGTTTCGCTCATAAATTCGCCAACCTGATCCTTGATATCTTTGCCCTCTAGAACTAGGCGGCGTTCTCCGTAAATAACTTCACGTTGGCGATTCATAACATCGTCGTACTTAAGAACATTTTTACGAATCTCAAAGTTTTGAGCTTCTACCTGAGTTTGCGCAGAACGAATCGCATTGGAAACCATCTTTGATTCAATTGGAGCATCATCTGGAATTCCAGCTGCAGATAAGAATCGTTCAACTAATCCTGAGTTGAATCGGCGCATTAGTTCGTCCTGCAAAGATAGATAGAAACGTGATTCTCCGGGATCGCCTTGGCGACCAGAGCGACCACGCAACTGATTATCGATGCGACGAGATTCGTGGCGCTCTGTACCGAGAACATACAAACCACCAAGTGCGCTCACTTCATCGTGGCCCTTTGCAACAGCAGCTTTTTGCTTAGCGATCTCTTCTGGCCATGCAGCTTCGTATTCTTTAGGATTATCAACTGGAGATAAACCTTTGCGCTGTAATTCAAAGTCAGCCATAAATTCTGGATTGCCACCGAGCATGATGTCTGTTCCGCGTCCAGCCATATTTGTTGCAACTGTAACGGCGCCAACAACACCGGCGCGAGCGATGATTGCCGCTTCACGTTCGTGATGCTTTGCATTTAGTACTTCGTGCGGAACACCGCTTTTCTTAAGTAGCGCTGATAACTCCTCAGATTTTTCAACACTGACTGTTCCAACCAAGACAGGTTGACCCTTGCGATGGCGTTCGACAATATCTGCAGTAACTGCTGCGAATTTTCCAGCTTCAGACTTATAAACCAAATCTGCTTGATCGATACGGACCATTGAACGATTCGTTGGAATTGGCACAACGCCTAGCTTGTAAATCTGATGGAATTCAGATGCTTCCGTCATGGCGGTTCCGGTCATACCTGAAAGTTTTTCGTATAAGCGGAAGTAGTTCTGCAGAGTAATCGTCGCAAGAGTCTGGTTTTCATCTTTAATTTCAATGCGCTCTTTTGCTTCTAGCGCTTGGTGCATACCTTCGCTATATCGGCGTCCTGCAAGAATGCGACCAGTATGTTCATCGACAATCAATAATTCGCCATTCATGACAACATAATCTTTATCCCGCTTATAAAGCTCTTTAGCGCGGATTGCGTTATTGAGATAGCCAATCATCGGCGTATTTGCTGCTTCATAAAGATTTTCAATCTTTAACAACTCTTCTACGCGAGTAACACCTTCTTCGAGAATTCCAACGGTGCGCTTTTTCTCATCTACTTCGTAGTGACGTCCGCGTTCGAGTTTTTGTGCCATCTGACTAAATTCGAGATACCACTTTGTTGCTTTATCTGCTGGTCCACTGATGATCAACGGTGTACGAGCTTCATCAATTAAAATCGAGTCAACTTCGTCAACGACAGCAAAGAAGTGATCCCTGTGAACGCAATCATCAAGATTCCAAGCCATGTTATCTCGCAGATAATCAAAGCCAAATTCATTATTTGTTCCGTATGTAATGTCTGCGCCATAGGCTTCGCGTCGTTCTGCAGGAGTCATGTTTGCAAGAATTACACCAACATTTAAACCCAAGAAGCGATGTACGCGACCCATCCATTCGCTGTCACGTTCTGCAAGGTAATCATTAACTGTAACGACGTGAACTCCGCGACCTGCAAGTGCGTTTAAGTAAGAAGGAAGTGTTGCAACAAGAGTCTTTCCTTCACCGGTGCGCATTTCTGCAATGTTTCCGCGATGAAGCGCCGCGCCACCCATAAGTTGAACGTCGTAGTGACGTTGACCAAGAGTTCTTTTTGCAGCTTCGCGGACTACAGCAAAGGCTTCGGGCAATAACTGATCGAGTGTTTCACCTTGTGCAAATCTGTTCTTAAATATTTGTGTCTGTTCGCGCAATTCATCATCGCTCATTGCAATCATGCGCGGTTCTTGTGCGTTTACAAGAACTACTAATTTACTGAGATCTTTTAGAATTCGACCTTCACCAGCGCGCATAATGCGATCAAAAATTGCTGGCATCACATCACCCTTTCTGGGTACTTATACGTGTCGGTCACAGTAACTGGCCTATCTTAGCGGTGGCGAGAGGCAGGCAGTAATTGCCGCAATCACCCTTATTCCACGCACTTCTAGGGCCCGACGGGCTTCAAGAAGTGTTGCACCTGTTGTGATCAAGTCATCGACAAGAATCACATCAGTATCAACTCCCAACGCCGGCAATTTATTCCTATCAATAGCCAAGGCTTGATAAATATTTTCACTTCGTTCGTGAGCATTGAGCTCGGATTGATCCTTGATTTTACGTGTATGAATGAGCAAATCCATGCATTCCAAAGATTCACTCTTTGCAATTGTGTGAGTAATTTCAGATAAGAAGTCTCTGCCTCTTTTGCGATTTGAACTTTTGCGCGAAGGTGCTGGTACAAGGATTCCTAATTCAAAATCTCGAAGCAATAAATGCAGACTATGTGAAAGAGCGTTAATAATTAAATCATCGGCGGCTTTAATTCCATTTTCCTTCGCTGAAAGGATTATTCTCTTAGCAACTGGTGAATACAAAACCGCCGAATAAACATGCATCGAATCTAATGTGCTTCGATATAAATGTGGATTCCACAAAACTCTACATTGGGAACAGATATTCGGACCTAGAGCGCGACATCCAAAACATCTGGTTGGAAAGAGAATCTCTGTCAGCGAATGAGGTTTGAACACTTGCACATGATGGCTAATCTAAATTTTTAATTGAAAGAAAACGGACATTCTGTGGGTATTTAGATTGTGTAATCTTTCGGTTCAAGTCGAATTAACCGCGACTCAATATAGTTTCCTGCCGTACGTGGCAGTGTCAGAACGAAGTGAGCTCCATGACCTGGTCTTCCCCACACTTCAAGTTCGCCGTTATGAAGTCGTGCATCCTCTAATGCAATAGATAAACCGAGTCCAGTGCCACCGCGAATACGTGAACGAGATGGATCCGCGCGCCAGAATCGATCAAATACTCGCAATAGTGAATTTTCATCTATGCCGATTCCATGATCTCTCACCGCAACCGCAACATCGTTTTCGTTGTATTCGAGGTGAATATGTATAGGTTTTGAATCAGCATGATCAACGGCATTGTTAAGTAAGTTGCGCAAGATTCTTTCTACTCTTCTTGCGTCAGCGTTTATTATCAAATCTTCGCTATATGGTTTAAAGATAATTTGAGTTCCATTTTCTTTGGCTACAAGATCAAGATCTTCAATACACCTATTAATCAACGCAATGAGATTAAAATCAACTGGTTCGAGAACAGCAACTTCTGCATCAAAGCGACTAACTTCTAGTAAGTCTTCAAGCAAGCGTTCAAAGCGATCAATATTGCCAACTAACAACTCAGCACTTCTTGCAATCTGCGGATCAAAGCTACTTCGAGAGGAATAAATCACTTCAGACGCCATACGCAGTGTTGTTAATGGTGTCCTTAATTCGTGAGAAACGTCGGAAACAAAGCGTTGTTGCACGCGCGATAAATTTTCTAAACGAGTGATCTGCTGCTGTATCGAATCAGCCATCTCGTTAAATGAAATTCCCAAAGTCGCAATTTCATCCTTACGTGTCACTTGCATTCGTTGATTTAATTCACCGGAAGTAAATTGTTCAGCTACGCGAGCTGCTTCACGCACTGGTCGAACTACCTGGCGAGCAACGAGCCAGGTAATCAAGCCGATTAAGAATACGAGAGCAATATCAACGAGAATGATCGACCGCGAAATAAGAGTTAAAGTCTTGTTTTGGTTGGTCAACGGAAATAGCAAGTACATTTCATATCGCCCAGATCGGGGAATAGAAACCATGTCCCCTACGGCGATAGCTGGGACTTTGAGGGAGCCTGCGTACTGAATCGTTATGTACGACCAATTTAACTCCGAAGTGCGGCGAACTTTTTCGCGGAACTCTTTTGGTAATGATGCAGGATCAACAAGATTAGATGTGGTGGTGAAATCTTTTTCCACTGGATTAACAAGGCGACCACGTAGCAAAACTAATTCTCGTCCACTTGCACGTGCACCGACAGTAGTTGCTGAACTTACGATTTCATTAATTAGAGTGTCGATTTCTTTAGGTGAACCACTCTTGGCAAGAATTAATCTATATCGCGCACCAACAATTGTTGAACGTGCTTCATTGATTGCTGAATCTAAATTCACTTGCTTTACGCCTGCAGATACTCGTGAATCCAAGATTGATCCCGATAACCAAATCACCGCAGACGAGAGAACGATGGTTGAGAGTAGAACTCGCAGGGCTAATGATGTTCTTAATCGGTTGGTGAATACGCCCATTGCTAATTACTTTGATTTCCAGCTTTATATCCAACTCCGCGCACGGTGATAACTATTTCGGGACGTTCAGGATCATGCTCGATTTTTGCGCGCAAACGTTGGACGTGAACATTTACTAAACGAGTATCTGTTGAGTGTCGATACCCCCACACTTCACTCAATAAAGCGTCACGGCTAAAGACTCTGCCAGGTTCGCGCGCTAGTGCGACCAATAGATCAAATTCGAGTCGGGTAAGCGCAATAGCTTTTCCGGCACGCGTAACTTCATGAGCATTTACATCAATTGTTAGATCTGAAATTGTTAGCAATCCTGCAACGTCCGTATTTGTTCGACGAAGTCGAGTTCTAATACGAGCTACTAATTCTGTTTGGTGGCGAAAGGGTTTAACCATGTAATCATCAGCGCCTGCTTCGAGACCACGTACAACATCGTGCGTATCTCCCTTTGCTGAGAGCATCACAATTGGAACCATAGATTCCGCGCGAATTTGTTTGCAAACTTCTATGCCATCTAAACCGGGAAGCATTACATCCAGAAGGACCAAGTCTGGAGGATTATTTCTAAAGACCTCCAGAGCTTCGTCGCCTCTGCTTACTAAATCAACATCTATTCCGGCACCGGTTAAAACGATGCCAAGCATTTCTGCTAGGTCCTGGTCGTCATCGACGACCAATACCAAGGTCATTAGCTTCCGTGCTCCCAAGAGTTCAAGTACATATCTTGCGCAGGAGTTAGAACGTCAATCTTTCCACCCATGCTTTGAAGTTTAAGACTTGCAACTTCCTTATCAATATATGTTGGAACTGTGTGAACACCTGGCTTGAGGTTCTTAGCTTCCTTAACTAAGTACTCAGCAGTGAGTGCTTGATCAGAGAAAGACATATCCATAACTGATGCTGGGTGACCTTCTGCAGCGCCAAGGTTTACTAGGCGACCTTCAGCGATAAGTAGAAGACGGCGACCATCTGCCAAGACATATTCATCTGTCTGGTGACGCATCTTTGCGTTCTTCTTCTTTGCATTTTGTTCAAGCCATGCAACGTCAATTTCAATATCAAAGTGACCTGAGTTAGCCATGATTGCGCCATCTTTCATTACTGCAAAGTGCTCATCACGCAATACATCGCGGTTACCTGTAACAGTGATAAAAACATCACCAATTTTTGCAGCATCTGCCATGGGCATGACGCGGAATCCCTGCATCATTGCATCGAGTGCTTTTGTTGGATCGATTTCAGTAACGATTACATCAGCGCCCATACCCTTTGCGCGTTCTGCAACGCCCTTTCCGCAATATCCAAAGCCAGCAACTACCAGCACGCGACCAGCAAGCAAGAAGTTTGTCGCACGGAATACAGCATCAAGTGTTGATTGACCAGTTCCGTAACGGTTGTCGAACATGTGCTTTGTATCGGTGTCGTTAACAGCGATCATTGGGAACTGAAGTGCACCATCTTTTGCCATTTGAGTTAGGCGAATAACACCAGTCGTTGTTTCTTCGCAACCACCAGCAATATTTCCAATGAGTTCTTTACGAGTTGTGTGCAATGTGTTTACGAGGTCGCAACCATCATCAAATACTTGGTGAGGTTCGATATCCAGCGCTGCATTGATGTGTGAGTAATAACCATCACGATCAACTGCATTGCGAGCAAAAACGCTAATTCCAAATTCATGAACAAGCGCTGCGGCAGTGTCATCCTGTGTTGATAATGGATTTGATGCACAGAGAGCGATTTCTGCTCCACCAGCTTTAAGAACGCGCATTAAGTTTGCTGTCTCTGTAGTTACGTGCATACATGCTGCAATACGTACGCCAGTAAATGGTTGTGATTTTTCAAAACGTGCACGTATCTGTGCAAGTACAGGCATGTTGCGCTCTGCCCATTCGATGCGCTTGCGACCTTCTGCAGCAAGTGATGCATCTGCGATGTCATGCTTTGGAATTGTTGCTGTCACTGGTGAATTCACGAACGTTCTCCTTTTAGGTTAAGTACATATGTTTTTTGACGTGACCTAAGGGGTAGGGCTCTACAGTGTTAGGCGACTATGTGCTTAGGTTACTGGTATTGCTTATAAAGTGAGAACTTAAACTCTCATTTTCTAACGGTGGCGAGCACCTCATCTTTGATTTTCTCCATGCGGGCAAGAGTCTTGGCTTCAACATTGAGTCGAAGTAGAGGCTCTGTATTGGATGGCCGAAGATTGAACCACCACGAATCTCCATTGACCGTTAACCCATCTAGATGATCGATTGTGACTGAATCCAGTTCTGCATACTTTTGTTCAATGATGTCCATAGATTTTTGTGCATCTTTAACCTTGGAGTTAATTTCACCGCTTGAGAAATATCGTTGATACGGTTTTAGCAATTTTGATAGAGAACCTTTAGAAGTTCCAAGCGCTGCAATTGCGTGCAATGCAGCAAGTGCACCAGAATCTGCGCGCCAGAAATCCTTAAAGTAGAAATGTCCTGAATGCTCTCCCCCAAATATTGCGCCACTTTGCGCCATCATCGCTTTGATATATGAATGTCCAACCCGTGATCGAAGTGCCGTACCGCCATTTTCTTCTATGACTTCAGCGACTGAACGAGATGAAATGAGGTTATAAATAATTGAAGACCCAGGATGCTTTTTTAATTCACGATCAGCAATGAGTGCTGTTAGATCCGAAGGGTTTACGGTTTCCCCATTTTCATCGACTAAGAAGCATCGGTCTGCGTCGCCATCGAATGCCAATCCAATATCAGCACCATGCTTTTTTACCGCTTTTTGCAAGTCCTTCAAATTTTTTGCATCAATCGGATTAGCTTCATGATTCGGAAAAGATCCATCTAATTCAAAGTACATGGGAATAATTTCAAGGTTTAAACCATCAAAAATTGCCGGGGCTGTATATCCAGCCATTCCATTTCCCGCATCAATTACAACCTTTAGTTTTCGAATCCCAGAAACATCAACAAGGGTGTGCAAATGTTTCACATAGTCACCTAGAAGGTTGCGTTCGCTCTCTTTTCCCACACTTCCGAATGCGATTGGTGAACCCAATCGCACAAAGTTTTCTATTGCGACCAATCCTGATTCTTTTCCGATTGGTCTAGCTCCACTTAAGCATAATTTGATTCCGTTGTACTCAGCAGGGTTGTGACTAGCCGTGAACATTGCTCCTGGCATATTCAATTTTCCTGCTGCGAAATACAACATATCCGTAGACGCCAGACCGATTCGAATGACATCTAAGCCAAGGGAAGTAACTCCCGCTGAAAAGGCATCAGCTAACTGTGGTGAGGACGGACGCATATCTTCACCGATCACAATCGTGCCAGGTTCGCGTTCTTGAATGATAAAACGTGCATAGGCTGCGCCAGTTGCGAATGCAAAGTCAGGAGTTAATTCAGTACCAACGAGTCCGCGTATGTCATACGCCTTGAAAATATCCGGAATATCAGTTGAACCCATAGGGCAAAGTCTAGGACGGAACTGCGCGCAAATGTCCTCGGCGACCGAGCGACGTTGCAGCACTTGCACTGCTCTGCGGGCTATCTGTAATTATTTCCTTTGAACCAACTTCGCGTACCGCGTCTGCGATTGCCATTAAATCATCCTGTGTTGGTCCGCTCTCATGAGCATCGCTGGATGCTTTTATTACGTTCCATCCATTAGGAACCGTTAAACGTTCACCATGTTTTTCACATAAGTCATATGCATGCGGTTCAGAAAATGTTGCGAGTGGTCCAAGTACCGCTGTTGAATCTGCGTAGTTGTAAGTCAACGTCATAGTCGCAGTGAGTCGACAGCTGGTGCGCGAACATGCGCGCCCATAACGTGAACTCAAAGTCATACACACAAGATTAGTGGGGTGCCCACTAAAAACTTGGGATTATCAAGGATTCAAAACGCGAATGTTTGCTGTCGGGATTGCTGATTTTGTTAAAACGCTTCCCGCAATGAGGGGTATGGATCCAAACCCATTAACCGATGCCTGAAGAGCGGAGGCATATGTATTTGAACTCACGCGAGTGAAACTAAGGTTTCGAGCATTCCCAGGGACGCGCCAGAAAGCAATGTCATCTCCGCGAATAGTTTTACGAACTTTCTTTCCGCCGGCAACGCTTAGTTCTATTTCAACGTTGATGTTATCGCCCACAAAAACAAGTAAAGGCGTCAAACCTGTCATCGCCATAGTAAACGGAGTCAGGACCGGCACAGATGAGCTCCAGACAAAGTCTCTGCCAACATTTGCATAGACACCTGCAACAACTGGTTCATCTGAAGTGATTTTTACGCCATAGACTGATGAACGAAGAGATGGTGAAAGTGGAAAGTTCATCACCTGACCCTTCTTCACAGTTATTTCATCAAAACCAACTGGCGTAAATCGACCATCGCCAGAAATAACTTCGACGCTTACGTTTGCATCGGCATCCCCCGGTGCGAGTAATCGAAGTTGCTGCGCAGGTGCATTCTTAATTTTTGGTTGAAGTGGAATAGCAGGTATAAATAATTGCTTCGCAGGTGCAACTCCTGGGTTCACAATGTCGCCACCTAAAGTTCGAAGACCTTTACCTCGCTCATCAACAACAAATGCATTTAAGCGACCTGATCTTGATACCACTCTAATTACAATTGAAGTCTCACCGGGTGCAAGTGCGTCTAATCCAATTGCTTCAAAGGAGTTAGCTTTCACACTTATAGCTTTTGACGTTGTTGGTGTCGCACCACTCCAAACATAAACATCTGCAACAGATTCACTTAATCCACTATTAACCAGAAGTAATTTTCCGCGCGCGGTGATATCGGCTGCTCCACCAACAAACCATTGGCTAGATGCAGGATTGGAACAAATTGTTCCTCCGGCCCACGAACCTTGACGGCTTTGCCAAATGATCGGCGTTATACCTTGCGCATCAACAAGAATTGGGTCTCCGGGAATTGGGAACCGTAGAGCTCTGGACTTTACAAATTTTGCAGAAGTTGAACCAACTCGATGAATTTTAGTGCTGCGAGAGGCCACTGAGACTTGAGAAGCTAATCCGTTAAGCGTTGCAGGACAGACCACGGATGGATAACCAATTGAAAATTGCTGTCTAGATATCGAACCGCTCAGAACATTTGATGATGCCATAAGCAGAGTCAAAGAAAGCGCCACAACTGCAAATCTTTTTAACTTCATGTCAGCTCACTTTCTGACATTTCACGTCGCCTGCGCCCGGCTGGTGCGGCAAGCACGATTAACGTAACTAAGAAAATAAATTGGAGTGACAACAGAGCACGTCTGACTGTGCCGTCGTGAAGTAATGAAATTTCACCTGGTTCAGAGATAACAAATTGTGGAAATCCATTGGCATCTTTACTTCGTTCTAAGTTGAAACCGTTTTGGAATACTTTCCATGATCTGCTGTATGAATCAGTGAGCAGGATTGTTCCCGGAGAATAAATCTGTGTTCGAGTTCCAACTGTTGTGCTTGGAATTTCAGAAACTTTTCCAGTTGAATCAATGAAGTTTATTCGGCTGAGAGCATCGTTAACTTTCCAGACAATTCCAGAATTAGTTGCTGAAGACCTTACGAATCCGCCAAGTCCATCAATAGTGCGAACTATTTCTTTATTGGTTGGGCTCTTCGCAAATACATATTTAATTCCATGTCGGCCCAAAACTCGAGAAGCAGAAATTCCACTTCCATCCGCAATTTCTTTGATTGCATTACTTATTTCAGGAGACTCAACTGGAGCGATATCCGGCTCGCCAAGCATTACATCGTGACCGCGCGCTAGGAAATACTGCAATGTATTAACACCATTGCTCTTTACTTGACGCAAAACAATAGTTTTCGCTCCATCTTCAACACCCAAAAACGCGGGTAATACTTTGCTATCTGTTGAACGTAACGGGGAGTCCGCACCGGCGGTGACAAGCCATGAAATAGTTGAGAGGGAATATAAAGTCGTAACGATTACGAGTAAGCCAGCCAAAATATGTCGATAGTGAAAATTAGTTACAACGAGAACTTCACGTAGTCGATCTAAAATTAGAATTCCGGCAGCGACTGAACAAATCGTTGCAATGGCAATTAGTGAACCTGTCCATACGCGAACTGGTGACGAGTTTCCGTGACCAGAAATTGAAAGCGATCCGACAATAACTGCGGCCGCTGTCGCCCCACAGCCAAAATACGAAATTACTCGAGCCTTAGTTGATGAAAAAAGTCCAACCAGTAAAACTAAGGAAATTGGACTGATGGACCACCACGGCAGTGCACCTGATCCACCCGGATTTGAAATCAGTGCAAAGTTTGGTCCACCGCCAGCGATAGCCAAACCTGGCTCGAGAAGTAGTTTCTTTGGACTAAATAAAGTGGAAGCTGACCACGGAATGCTTACAAGTAGAGGTGCGATTACTAATGTGACGCGGCGCCATAACCTGTCGTGAAAAAATCGAATATTTCCATATTTAACAAAGTCAATAATGGAGATTGTCACTGTTGCTGCTAAAGCGTAGAGGAATGCTTGCATCGAAAACATGAAAGAAATTGAGAGCACTAAAGATAAGAGGAATACCTTGCGCCAAGAAGCGCCCTCAATGGTGAGCCAATCTCGTATCAATAATCCGATATATGGCAGAAGAATTAAGGTTACAACTGTTCCGATTCGCCCAGAATTTATGCTGGCAATGGCTACGGGTGAAATGGCGTAAAGAAAGCTTGCAGTAACGCGTAACCAATTGTGAGATGTGAGTTTAGAGAAAAGTCTGAAGCTTGCAAGCATGAAAATCAGTGGTGCAAAGAAGAACAGGAGCGTAATAAATAAATTTGCATTACCAAAGAAAATTGTCGAACCGAGTGCAACTATTGCAAGCCAGGCAGGTGCTCCTTGATCTGTTCCCATTCCAACTTGATGCCACGATTCAAAGTACATTCGCCACAAATCTCTGGCTCCATCAGGAGTTTGAACAAGTGCGCCGCCGACAAGTGCGCCGTATCTATGGCGCGACCAAATCGCAATAAGAATTAATATTGCAAATCCCGCTAGGGCTTTTGGTTGTTTGAAAATCGTCCACCATCTGCCAGTGGTCGAAGGTGTCAATAAATCTTCATCTTCGTTGAGCGGATCTAGCACCGTGCTTGCTTCGGAAACGGAAGGAAGAATTGTGCTGCGAATCGAATCAAATAATCTCTCTGTTGCCGCTCTCAGTTGGTGGCGACGATGCGGAATAAACTCTTTAACAACTCGAGCTGATAACAATCGATGTGATTTTCTAAACTTACGGGCACTCGCAAGTTCGCGAGGATGTATGACAAGAGTAGCTAGCGCTAGAAGTTCATCGCTTGCGTATCCTGGAAGTTTGGCCAGCAAGTATCCGATTGCACGAGCCGTAGCAGAACCGAGCAATTGAAATACAACCCACGGCAACATCCACCATGTTGAATTGACGAGCAAAACATATGCAGCATTTCGACGATCAAGAAGCAACGGTCTGTGTAAGAAAGCTTCCTTCACATCAGCTGATCGACGCTCTGATGCTGCCGCTTGTGCGTGAAAACCCTTTGCTTCGCTGACTGCAATTACTGAGTGTCCGGCTACACGTGCCCGCCATCCAAAATCAACATCATCTCTAAATAGTGAAAGATTCGGATCGAAACCGCCGAGTTCTACGAATGCATCGCGACGTACTAGAGCACCGGCGGTGCTAACTGCCAAAACATCACGAACACCATCGTGTTGCCCTTGGTCGTACTCGTGTTGTTCTAGACCTGTCCAGCGAGCGCCGTCGGATGCAATGCTTACACCGATTTCAAGCAAGTGCGATTTGTCATGCCATCCCAATAATTTGGGTCCAGCCATAATCGCTTGAGGTTTTTCATCCAGTGCTTCGAGTAATTTCTTCAACGCATCAGGATGCATTGCACAGTCATCATGCAAAATCCAAAGCCACTCATTTTCCGGCGACGCCGGTGCTGGCAATGTTTGAATTGCCGCCCAAATTGCATCACCAAAACCAGACTCTCGATCAAGTGTCAGCGTAGGAATTTTTGCACCTTTGAGAAGCGCGGCAGAAGAATCAGTTGAACCAGTATCAACAGCGAGAATTTGATCAGCTGATCTTTTTTGTGAAGTCAGCGATGCAACAACTTGCGGTAACCAGAGTGCGCCATCATGTACAACAAGAATTGCTGTGACATGACGTAAATCTTCTGAGGCTTTTACAGCCATACGTTGAACCTGCTTTTCGCTCGAGATCCTTTGCTGCGATTAAGCAGGACGGCGCTTTAGACGGCGGCGTTCGCGTTCTGAAAGTCCGCCCCAAATTCCAAAGCGTTCATCGTGTGCAAGTGCATATTCCAAACATTGCGAACGCACATCACATGAAAGGCAGACTCGCTTTGCTTCACGAGTTGATCCGCCTTTTTCAGGAAAGAATGCTTCTGGATCTGTCTGTGCGCAAAGTGCGCGTTCTTGCCATGACAGCTCAACGCTCTCACCCGAGATGAGTTGAATGATTGGACCAGAGGAAAGAGTGTTAGAGGAAGGAGTTGCCGGTTTCTGTGAATCTTGTGGGCGGATCGGCATAATGTCGATTCTCCTTGTAATTCATCGGCTTCATCCCTTGTGGATGTGGCCTACTAGGAGTGAATTACACGCTTGTAATCCCTGTAAGTCAAGTCGGGAAGAGTAATTATTGAGCGTGAAATTGAAGAAAAAACAGCCTAAATCAGAGGTTGAGGGGTGAAATTAACTCATTTGAATAGTAATTGCCGATGATTTTTGAATCTTTTGGAACATGTGACCCTGGTGCAACAAAGCTATTTTTTATTTCAGATCCCGCACCAACGTCTACTCCGGCGCAAATAATGCTTCCGCTGATAATTGTATTTTCATGGATATTGCAGTTCTGACCCACACTAGTTCCGTCTTGAAGGATTGCTGAGGCCGCGATCGTAGACGTTGTATCTACCTTAAATTCACCGCCGACTAAGTGCTTGGATCCTGCAAGTAGTGCACGTGGCGTTCCGATATCTAACCAATACGCATCTTCTACATATCCATAAATCTTCTTGCCTGCAGTAACTAAAGCTGGAAAAACATCTCGCTCAACGCTGACCACTGTATTGGCTGCAATTGTTTCGATCACAGATGGATGAAAAACATAAGAACCCGCATTAATCGTATTTGTTATTGGGTTCTCCATTTTTTCCAAGAACGCTGTTACTCGGCCATTTTCATCAACCGGAACGCATCCATATGCTCGTGCATCCTCAACGTGCGTTAAATGCAATGTCACATCTGCTCGATTGGCGACGTGCTCTTGGATTTGTTTGCCGAGATCGTGCGAACTTAAAACATCTCCATTAAAAATCACTATTGGTTCGTCAGATCCAGCGGTTAAATTCAATGCCGCCGCTGCATTTTTGATTGCTCCGCCTGTTCCCAGTGGCGTCTCTTCGACGGCATATCGCACGTCTAGTCCCCATTTTGACCCATCTCCAAAATAAGGTGTAAATACTTCGGATAAATAAGAGGTTGCTAAAACAATAGTTTTAATGCCGGCGCGTTTTGCAGCCAATAACTGGTGCTCGGTGACGGGTAAACCTGCAATGGGAAGCATAGGTTTTGGTGTGTCTCGAGTTAATGGCATGAGACGTGTTCCCATTCCGCCGACTAACAAAATTCCGAGTGTCATTTACTGAGCTTTCGATGAGGTAATACGAGCTGCTGCATCAGCAATTGCTTCATCGGTTGCAGTCATTGCTATTCGAACATGTTGTGCGCCATCTGTGCCATAAAAAATTCCAGGTGTAACCAAAATTCCTAACTGTGCAAGGGCTTCGACAGATTTCCACGAGTCTTCGCCGCGGGTGCACCAGATGTAAAGACCCGCTTCGGAATGATCAATTCTAAATCCAATAGATTCAAGTGCTGGCACAAGAGTTTTACGACGTTGGTTATAGCGAGCGCGCTGTGCGACTACGTGGGTGTCATCACTGAGGGCAGCAATCATTGCGTGCTGAATAGGAAGCGGCACCATCATGCCTGCATGTTTTCTTATTTCAAGTATTTTCTTAATCAATGATGGATCGCCAATAACAAATGCTCCACGGTATCCAGCCATCGATGAACGTTTAGAGAGTGAATGAACCGCCAAAATATTTGAATTCTGACCACCTGTGAAACTAAGAATGGAAACAGGTTCGGTTGTATCGCCAAACTCTAGATAGCACTCATCGCTAACAACGGGGGTGGCGTGTGAGCGCGCATAGTTAATGGCAGATTTGAGTTCGGACTCTGTGTGTACCCGACCTGTTGGATTCGATGGTGAATTGATCCACGCTAAATCTGATTCGGGCCAAGACTGTGCGTCGAGACCTACTGCAACAGGCTCGGCTCCCGCGATTATTGCTCCGACGTTATATGTTGGATAAGCCACTTTCGGGAAAAGAACTTTTTTAGATTGTAAAAACGTAGGAAGCCAAGCAACAAATTCTTTGGAACCAATTAATGGCAACACATCGAAATCACCTGTTGCGCCTAATCTTTTAATAGCCCACTTCTTAATTGAATCTCGCAACTCTTGAGTGCCTGCAGTTAATGGATAACTCGGAGAGTTGGAATGCTCTGCTAAAGATTTCTGAATGATTTCCGGCGTGGGATCTACAGGAGTTCCTTGCGATAGATCAATTATTCCTGCGCCATGTTTGCGCGCTAGATCTCCAAAGGGCGCTAATGCATCCCACGGAAAATCTGGAAGTTTCAGTGCCGCGCCTTTACTCGCTCTTTGCTGGAGCAGTTACAACGTCGGCGTGATCTTTATTTGTTGGACCAACTTTTGCTGCGCCACCAGGTGAACCTAGCTCGACGAAGAATTCGCTATTAACTTTCTGGAAATCTTTCCATGGGCCAGGGACGTCATCTTCATAATAAATAGCCTCAACAGGACATACCGGCTCGCACGCACCGCAATCAACGCACTCATCTGGCTGGATGTACAACATGCGATTGCCTTCATAGATGCAGTCCACTGGGCACTCTTCGATGCAGGACTTATCCTTCACATCGATACATGGTTGGGCAATCACATACGTCACGAGAACAGCCTCCCTTAAAACTCTTGCATTCGGCTTAAGTAGCCATTTCTATAGCGCGATTGTAATGCGAAGCCCCCGTAACTCGCGAGTTTGGCGTGGGCGATTATCGTTACTCCTGTGAGGTCTCAAATATGAATGCTCCAATTGGTGCGCGAGTAAGTATTCGCTTCCACGATCCCGAAGGCGGATTTCGCGACCTCGTAGGATATTTAGAGTCCGAAAATTCACTTCGAAATCGTCACGGCGAGCTCATCGAATTTGATGTTGAGAAAATCGCTCTTTATAAAGTCATCGAAGAAAAAATCCACTCAGCTGGTCATGGCGCTCCACTTTCTATTCGAGTTCAGGAGTTGGAAAGAATCTTGACTGCAACGTGGCCACCACTGCGTCAGGAATTCTTTGGTAAATGGTTAATTCGAACATCTGGAAAATTTACGATGCGAGCCAATTCTGTTTTGCCAACCGGAAAAGCACCCTATGGCGAACCTTCCGAAGATATTGATGCGTCCATTGCGCATGTAATTGCACATTACGAAAAAGAGAGCCTTGTGCCAACATTTGCGATTCCATTGCCTACCTATGCAGATTTAGATTCAAAACTCTTTGAACAAGGATGGGTTGAAAAAGTTCGCGCCCATGTCATGGTGGCAGATATTTCAGAACCGGTTCCAAACCAAACAAAGTTTAGAACTTTGATATCAGATGGCTTTGATGAGTCGTGGCTGGCGTTGCAAGAAGATCATGGTGTAGCCAAACTAATGAGGGGCTGTCCAGCTTTGTATGCATCCGTATTTGATGGCGAGAAACTAATCGGAGTTGGACGCACTGCACACGCAGAAGGATGGAGCGCGCTCTCGAGAGTTTTTGTTCATCCGCAATATCGTGGACAAGGTATCGGGAAATTAGTTGTTAACGAACTCTTAAGGAGCTCTTTCGAAGCTGGGGTTAAAAAATCGGTGTTACAGGTGGATTCAAAGAATTCAACAGCAATCAACTTGTACGCATCGCTTGGCTTCAATTTTCATCACGAATACGTATATCGCAGCTATCAAAAAACTTTGCAGATACTTGCCGAGGGTTGTTGCTAATGGTCTTATCAATTTACGACACTTTTTCTCGCAAACCGAGTGAAATCTCCTCGAGCGATGGAATCGTGACCATGTATTGCTGTGGCCCGACCGTGTATCGAGACGCACACGTAGGAAATTTACGAACTTTTCTATTGAGCGATCTGATCGCTCGCACAATTCGCTTAAGCGGATTATCGGTGGAAATGATTCAAAATATTACTGATGTCGGGCACATGTCCGATGATTTCCAAGAAGACAAGATGTTGGAACAGTCAAAGAAAGAAAAGATTGATCCCTTTGAAATTGCCCGTAAGTATGAGGATCGCTTCCATCACGACCTGGCGAATCTAAATATCATTGCCGCTCAAAAATACCCACGTGCAAGTGAATCAATTGAACTTATGCACGAAATGATTTCAGAACTTATTCAGAAGGGCGCTGCATACGTCGGCGAAGATAAGTGCGTTTACTTTGATGCGCAATCTTTTGCTGGATACGGGCAGATAAGTGGCAATCGCTTAGATGCACTGAAACCAGGTCATCGATATGAGTATGTAGAAGACGGCGCTAAAAAATTTCACGCCGATTGGGCATTATGGAAAGCTGCAGGAAATCGAAAAGAGATGATTTGGGATTCTCCATGGGGGCCCGGATTTCCTGGGTGGCACATTGAGTGTTCAGCAATGTCACTTAAATTCTTACATGGTCACGTAAATGTTCATGTAGGCGGAATTGATTTACGTTTTCCTCATCATGAAAATGAGCGCGCGCAATCAAACTCGATTACGGGTGTGGAAAGTGTTGATCTCTGGGTTCATGGCGAACACCTTTTGTTTGAAGGTCGAAAAATGTCAAAGAGCGCAGGAAATGTTGTGTTACTCGATGACGTAATCGCTAAGGGATTTGATCCACTTTCGCTGCGCTTATGCTTTTTGGAAAATCGATACAGATCTCAAATGGATCTCTCATGGCAATCGATTTCTGCGGCTCACGAAACAATAAAGCGTTGGCGAAGCAAAATTTCAGGCTGGGGCGTTCTTGAAAACACAAGTGCTGATTCAACCGTGCTTGAATTTCTTGAAAATGATTTAGATACACCGCGAGTGATCACATACTTGCGTGCGCTCGAAAAAGATGCCAGCACAAGTGATCAACAAAAAGCTAATGCATTTATTTACGCCGATCGCGTACTTGGTTTAGATCTCACTCGCACGCCAGAAGTTCGAGTATTGCCTTCTGATCTAAAAAATCTGCTCGAAGAACGCGCCGCTGCGCGCACAGAAAAGAATTGGGCACGAAGTGATGAATTGCGTGCCACTCTTGAAAGCGCTGGTTTGGAAATCTCAGATTCAGCTTCTGGTCAGAGTTGGAGTTGGCGTTAATTAAGCAGGAAGTGCAGTAACAATAAAGAGCACAATTAATCCAAGAAAGACAAGAGCGCTGCCCTCTGAATTACCTTGAACTAAGAGTTCATTGCCCACACCAAAACTTGAAGCCCGCCAGAGAATAAATCCCCATGCGATTGATGCTATTAATTTAAAAGATCTAGCACCGTAGTGTCGGCCAACTGCCCAAATTGTTGCCGCTGAACCAAGTAAGGCAATAACTAAACCAAATGGAGGATAAAAAATATGCAACAGCACTGCAGCAATTCCTGACAAGAGTCCAAGTGCAGCAGAATAAATCATCTTCATGCTGGGTTAACTCCTGCAAACAAATCAGTTTCTCTTCCATGTGTATCAAATGGTCCAGATTTTTCACCTTTTACAAGTGAGTAATACTCGTGGCCCCACACTTGTTGACCTAGATTATTTGAGAGCGCAAAAAACGGACCATCTAATTCAATTTGTGTTGCGTGCGCAGCCATAGCTTTCATCTTTAAATCTACGTATTTCGTCCCATCGACCATTGCAGTTACTAATTCGTCGTCTTTAGCGAATGGAAGATCTTCAACACTTTCGGCTCCGAAAAAGCTTGAGCCAATTTCTTTCATTTTCTCTATTCCTTCTGCAAGAACAGACTTTGGCATTGCATTCCAATAGATTTTTGAAATTTTCCATTCAGCTAATTCACTTGCACGCATCGCAACACGATGGGCTTGAATGTGATCAGGATGCCCGTATCCCCCAATTTCATCATAAGTAACCAGGACGTGGGGCTTAACTTCTTCGATGACTTTAACGAGATGTGCTGCTGCTGAATCTAGATCTGCTTGCCAGAAAACATCTGGGCGATTATTTGGTTCTGTGCCCATCATTCCGCTATCTCTGAATTTAACTAAACCATTTCCGAGGAATCTAAAATCTTTAATGCCTAGCGCATCCATTGCATCTTTAAGTTCTACTTCTCGATGTTCGCCCAGTGAATCTGTGTGAGTGCTGGCTAAATGAATCAAATCAGAAACTAAAACTTCGCCCTCTTCGCCCCGTGTACAGGTAACGAGCGTGACATCTGCACCGAGATCGGCATACATGGCCATGGTCGCACCATTATTAATAGTTTCATCATCAGGATGTGCGTGAACTAAAAGTAGGCGAAATCCCTTATAACTATCGCGCACTTAGTACACCGGTAAAGAAGTATCAATTTGTTTCGCCCACGCAACCACACCGCCGCTAACATGTGTTGCATCAGCAAAACCTGCACTCTTGAGAATCGCTAAGCATTCGGCAGATCGAACACCTGATTTGCAGTGCAAAATGATTGGCTTATCTTGCGGCAACCCAGCAAGAGCACTTCCATCTAGAAATCCTTGTTTTGGTATTAAGACAGAACCGGGAATTCGGACAATTTCAAACTCACTTGGCTCGCGAACATCAATCAGCAAGAAGTTTTCTTTATTATCTATTTTGCCTTTAAGTTCTGAAACAGAAATCGTTGAATCCTTGACCGCCACCTCTGCAGCATCGGACAAAACTCCACAAAAAGCTTCGTAATCTGGAAGCAACGCTGTTTGAGATGGTTTCTCGCTGCAAAGAGGGCACTTGGGATCTTTGCGCACCTTTATCTTGCGATAAGACATTTCAAGTGCGTCATAAATCATTAATTGACCAATGAGCGGTTCGCCAATTCCAGTTATTAACTTAATTGCCTCGGTTGTTTGAATTGACCCGATGGATGCGCAGAGAACACCTAGTACGCCACCTTCGGCGCAGCTTGGGACCATGCCTGGCGGTGGTGGTTCTGGATAAAGACAACGGTAACAAGGACCGTATTCGGCCCAGAAAACACTTGCTTGGCCATCGAAGCGATAAATAGAACCCCATACATATGGTTTTTTCAAAAGTACACACGCATCGTTAACTAAGTAACGAGTTGCAAAATTATCTGTTCCATCAACAATTAAGTCGTACTGTGCAAAGATTTCCATGACGTTGTCGATATCCAGTCGGACTTCATGAACAACAACATTTACATTTGGATTAATTTCAGCAATTTTTTCTTTGGCAGAAAGTGCTTTGCTCTTTCCGATATCACTCTGGCCGTGAATAATTTGTCGTTGTAAATTTGATTCATCGACCGTATCGAATTCAACAATTCCAAGAGTTCCAACTCCAGCTGCCGCCAAGTACATAAGTGCAGGTGAACCAAGTCCGCCAGCGCCGACGCAGAGAACCTTTGCATTCATTAAACGCTGCTGACCCGCCATTGCTACATCAGGAATAATTAGATGACGGCTATAGCGACGCACTTCATCGACCGTTAGCGCCGGGCCTTTTTCAACTAATGGTGGGATATTCATAACCGTCCTGAGTGTGAGTGCGTATGTGCTTATTCTGCCGTACTCGCCAAAGCACTGCCAATTTGAAGCCATTTGCCTCTACGATTAGCCGCGATGACTACTTCAGCCAATCTCCGAGATAACCGCGACAACAAAGCTCGTTTGCCACGTGATGAACGACGTGCACTTCTACTTTCTGCAGCCCTCGAAGTTTTCACAGCCGCTGGGTATCACTCCGCTGCGATGGATGAAATTGCCGACCGTGCTGGAGTAAGTAAGCCTGTTTTGTATCAGCATTTTCCTTCAAAACTTGAACTCTACTTAGCGGTTTTAGATCTTCATATTGATTCACTAGTTTTCGAAATTCAAAAAGCAATTTCATCAACTCCTGATAATGCGAATCGAGTGCGCGCTACCGTAGATGCTTACTTTGGTTTTATTGAAAGTGAAGGCGAAGCATTTCGCTTACTCTTTGAAAGCGATATGAGTGTCGAGCCTTCAGTTGCCGAGAGACTTGATCGCATGACGTATGACTGCGCAGCAGCAGTAAGCGCAATTATTTCTCTTGATACAGGACTTCCAAAAGAAGTTGCCATGTTATTAGGTGTTGGATTGATTGGATGCGCGCAAGTGACAGCACGGCATTGGCTAGAACGCGATAGCAAATTAACCCGCCAGCAAGCCGTTGATTTAGTTGAAAATCTGATGTGGCGCGGAATATCAGGCTTTCCCAGCAAATAATCTGGCAAACGCGCAGGGTATTTAATCGGTAGTATTAGCAACTATGAGTACAAAGAAAAGCGATAGCGCTAACAAAGTTCAAGTTCGAATCACAGTAGCAAATGTAAATTCAGATATAAATTTCGAGAGCTCCCTGAGTGCAACTGATATTCAAAGCGCGGTTAATGCAGCTCTCAAAACTGGTGAAGCTTTAACACTTGAAGATATTCGTGGTCGCGTGGTTTTGGTTCCTGCTGACAAAATTGGTTTTGTAGAAATTGGCGAACAAACCGATCGTCGCGTCGGTTTTGGCGTCCAATAAGTGTCACTAACTTTCGAAGAACTTCCTCTACGCCCAGAAACCAAGGCGTCTCTTAAAGAGCACGGATTCGCATCACCATTTCCAATTCAAGAGATGGTCTTGCCTATCGCCCTTGCAGATGGCGATGTGATCGGGCAAGCAAAAACAGGAACCGGTAAAACACTGGCATTTGGTATCCCCCTTATAGAACGTGTGATTGCTCCAAAAGATTCAGAGTGGCAAGGACTTGAACATCAAGGATTACCTCAAGTTTTAGTAGTCGTCCCAACACGCGAACTTTGTATTCAGGTTGCAAAAGATATTGATGAACTCGCTAACAACAGAGGAATTAGAACTCTCGCAGTTTATGGTGGACGCGCATTCGAGCCACAAATTGATTCGCTCAATGCAGGAATTGAAATAGTTGTTGGAACGCCAGGTCGACTTCTAGATCTTTATCGACAGGGTCAACTCAAACTCAAAGAGGTTTCGCGGCTTGTCTTGGACGAAGCTGATGAAATGTTGGACCTAGGATTTTTACCTGATGTAGAGAAGATTTTTACAAGTACTCCAAAGCGCACTCAAACAATGCTTTTCTCAGCAACGATGCCAGGTGACATTCTTAGTCTTGCACGTCGATTCATGAATCAACCTATTCACATTCGTACGCAAGATAACGAAGATGAAGGTGCAGTTGTTTCAAAAATCGAACAGCATGTATATCGCGCGCACGCCATGGACAAAATTGAAATGTTGGCGAGAATTTTGCAAGCAGAAGGTCGCGGGCCAACTATTGTTTTTTGTCGCACAAAACGCACATGCCAAAAGACAGCAGATGATTTACTTGAGCGTGGTTTTAAATCCGCCACAATTCATGGTGACTTAGCCCAAAATGCGCGAGAAAAAGCGCTCAACGATTTCAAAGCTGGCAAAACGGATGTACTTGTAGCAACAGATGTTGCAGCCCGTGGAATTGATATTGATGGAATTACTCACGTAATTAATTACCAATGCCCAGAAGATGAAAAAACTTATGTGCACAGAATTGGCCGAACAGCGCGAGCGGGTGCACACGGAATCGCTGTGACATTCGTTGATTGGGATGAAATGGCGCGCTGGAAAATGATTGATATGGCGCTCAAGCTTGGATTACCCGAACCAGAAGAGACTTATTCTTCCTCAGAACATCTATATGAAGTTATGAAAATTCCTGCTGGCTCAACAGGGCGCATGGTCAAAGCCAAACCTATAAGAGTTGAGGCTGCTCCTAAAGTAGAACGCACAGGTGAGAAGCGCGAAAGAACTCGCACGAAGAAATTTAAAACTACTTAAAAAAACTTGAGATGCTCTAAAAGGCTGTAGGCAGCTTCTCGATACGCCTGAGCAAAATCCGAACTCTTTTCAACAGTGAGCACACTTCGCTTTTGGACGATTGCTGAGTCAATATCTTTATACAGTGGAATCAAGGCATCAATAACAATAGTTTCAGAAAAATTGGCGCCATGTTTTTCTGCAAATTCATCGATCGGAAGAATATACCTCTTCGCCTTACTATCAATTTTGACTGTATTTAGCGCTCCACGAATACTGTGTATCGATGAATCCGTTGGAATCACGATTGCATCTGAAGCGCTCATTGCCATCGCCATCCGAGGATCAATGTGAGAAGGCGTATCGATGACTATTACATCGTATTGATTAGGTAGCGAAGTTAAGAAAGTTTTAAAAGCAGTGACATCGTTGAGCGAAGCTAATCGCGAATCTGTTCCGATGAAATCAAATCTCTCATCAGTTGTGATGTCATTGCTCTGAGAAAGGGATGCGCCTTGAAGCAATTCAACAATGGTTAATCTGGATTTTTCAAATCCCAAATTAAAGGTTAATTCTGCTCGAGGATCAAGATCGATTAATAAAACCTTTTTTCCATACTCAACAACTGCAACTGATAACGAATGTGCGGTTGTCGTTTTATAGCTTCCACCCGCCAGATTGGCCACTGCAATAACTGAAGTCATGAGGCAATTCCCCAACGAATGCGGGCTTCTTTAAGTATGGGTGGCTGGAAAATATTTTCTGGCAACAATTTAAGTGTTGAACGAGTAGCAACTAATGCTGCATTAGTGATGGCATCGTGTCCTGGCAATGATGGAATTGCATAAAGTTTGCGCGCCCATTGTGGAAGTGCCGCAGTCGCAAGGGCACTGAGCGATGCCCATGCCGGCGCTGCTGGCGTTGCAAAACGAATTGCTGTTGGCATTGGTGGAACGGCAAGAAAAAGTGCAGCGCGCTTGGCATCATCACTAGCCTCTAGTTCAGGCGCGATATTTTCAAAATAGATTTTCATTTCCTGCATATTTTTTGGAACGGAACCAGCATCAATGCCTACTAATTCGGCGAAAGTAAGCATTTCCAATACATATTGATCTAAATCTTGTGGCGCTAGTGACAAACCTGAACGAAGTGCAACGTCTATGAATGAGTCAACTAATGACATGTGAACCCACAAGAGTAAATGTGGATCATCTAAACCTAATTTTGTATGAACTGACCGAACTCGAGCAGCAAGTACTTCTGCATCCTTACGTGGAGCAAAACTAAGGGTCGAAACATAATCACCCGTGCGCTGCAATCTTCCCCAAGCATCCTCACGGAAATTGGAGTTTTTAGCTACGCCATCCATAGCTACTGGATGAAGAGCTTGCTGCAATAAAGCTCGGATTCCACCAACAACCATTGATGGATCACTGTGAACTTTCCACACAACGCTATCTGGTGAATATAAGCCGAGTTCTGGACTCATGCAGCAGTAAATGCCTTAATAGCATCTGCAATCATTTGAATTGCAATTGCTGCAAGCAAGAGTCCGGCGATGCTCGCTACGAGATTAACGCCGGTGTCTTTAATAACTTTTAGAATTGTCGTAGATGCCATCAACGTAAGTGCGATTGCAAGATGGACGGCGATTACTGCAACTGCTAATCCAATACCTTGACCGACGTTATCGATTTTTTGGACATAAATCATCGTTGCAACAATCGCACCTGGACCTGCAAGCAAAGGCGTACCAAGTGGCACCAGGGCAATGTTGTTAGATTTCTTATTTTCAGAACCTGGGCGCCCACCCATCAACAATTCAAGAGAGACGATAAGTAGTAAAAGTCCGCCAGCGGCTTGTAAAGATTCGAGTGAAATATTTAAATATGAAAGAACAAGACGTCCAAAGAGTGCAAATGAAGTAATAACAATTAATGAAACTGCCGCAGCTTGCCAGGCAAGTCTGCGACGTGTGGCAGGAGATTTATCCGAAACTAAACCAAGGAATATTGGGGTTGCACCTGGCGGATCCATAATCACAAATAAAGTGACGAATGCTTGAAGAGCAAATGTTACGGCGGTTACTTCACCAAGATTCACGATCTGATAACCCTTCGTTGATCTGCCTCTGATTCAAGACGTTCCCATTCTGCCTGATGCGTATGGTTTTCGCCTAATGAATTGAGTTTTCCCGTACCGTGGTAATCACTTGCTCCAGTTATTACGAGATCTAACTCACGCGCTATCTGCGCCAATGCGATTCGTTCTTCATTGCTGTGATCTCGATGATTAACTTCTATCCCATTTAATCCTGCATTCTTGAGTGGTAAAAAATCTTCGACAGAAAGTACTTCGCCGCGATGTGAAGCAAATGGATGAGCAATAACAGCAACGCCACCTGCTCTACGGATCATAGAAATTGCATCGTGTGGAGTTGGGGCCATGTGGGCTACGTAATACGGAGAGTTACTGTGCAATAAATCAGTAAAGGCTTCATCTCTTGAAGATACGACGCCATTTTTTACAAGCGCATCAGCAATGTGCGGTCTGCCTAGCGTTGCTCCATCTGGCTTAACTGACTCCACATCTTCCATCGTGATGTTTATACCGCCAGCATTGAGTAATTCGATCATCTTGTGCGCACGAGGAATACGCCCATCTCGAGTATTTTCTAGCATGCTCTGTATCTGCAAATTTTCACCATCAAAGAGCAGGCCCAACATATGAACACTCACTCCATCAGTTGTTAGGCAAGATATTTCTGCGCCTAGTACAAGTGATAAATCAGCACGTAACGCATGTTGCGCAGCTTTCCATCCCGAAGTTGTGTCGTGATCTGTAATTGCCAAGACTGATAAACCTTCTGCAAGTGCTTTGTTCACTAACTGCGCAGGTGTATCGGTTCCATCACTGCAATTTGTATGTGTATGTAAATCAATCATGGCGCTAGTTCAACCTGTGGAGTTCTGGTCCTTAGTACCACAAGAGCGCACCCAGTGAGAATCAAAACAATTCCTGGAAGAATTCCAATTGGCGGGCGTTGATCAAGCCACCAAATAGCTAGTACGGAACTCACTGGAACTTCAAAGAAAATGATTAATGAAACGACTGCTGGAGAAACTCTTTTAAGTGCTGAGTTAAACATTGTATGTCCAAGAATTTGAGCACCCGCAATTAATCCGAGCACAATCCACCATTGTTTTGCAGTGAATTCCCAGAAAGTAAATCCGCCGATGAAAACAACTGGCAGAGCAGTCACGGCACAAACAAAGTAGCAAATAGTTGTGTAGGAAGTGGTTTCCAAAGTTTGTTGAGCTTTTGAACCAGCCATCATGTACATGGCAGCTAGGGCTGCAGAAACTATTGCGGCTAGATCTCCCATGAAAGATCTCAATGAAATATTTAAATCAACTCCTGAAATAAGCACTACTCCAGAAAAACTCACGATCATGCCAAGCCATGCCCGAGAAGGAATATGCCCACCAGTCATCCTCACAAACAAAGCTGCAAATATTGGTTGAAGTGCAACGAGAGCAGTGCCTGCAGCAACGGTTGTTAATCGCATCGCTAGAAAAAATCCAATGAAATGTATGGACAAAATAAATCCTGCCAACACAGCCCAGCCCATGCCTTTTCGATTATTGCGATGACGAAATGCAAATGGTGCAGTAACAATTGCGCCACCAAGATTTCGCCAGAAAATTAACGTTGGAATTGGCATGGTGCTCATTGCAATAAGTGGGCCAGAAGTGCCAATTCCTAGAATTCCGATGCCGAGACGGATTAAATCCTTCTGCCCAGGCATAGCTGTATGACTATGAATGAGTGATTTTTCCGTTGACATGGGGCAAATGTATCTATTCAGTGCGCATTAAGTGAAAGCAGCGAGTTGCTTTGAGCCGTTACCCTTATCCCATGAGCGGAAACTTGATTAATCGAGTATTTCTCGCCCGTCTTGCAGGTACCGCGGTCTTTGATCCAAATGGTGATCCAGTAGGAAAGGTGCGAGATGCTCTCGCGACCCTTCGTGCAAATAATCAACCGCCACGAATTCTAGGTTTAATTGTTGAAGTACCACTTCGTCGTCGTGTGTTTGTTCCAATCACTCGTGTGAATTCAATTGAAAGTGGAGCAGTTGTCATTACAGGATTGCTAAACATGCGTCGCTTTGAAGCACGCACAGGCGAAGTACTGGTTCTAGGCGAAATGCTTGATCGCTCTATTTCACTTCTTGAAAACGGTGAAAAAGTTGTTGTCGAAGATATGGGCATGGAACAAAACCGAAATGGTGATTGGCTCATCACCCGTGTTCACATTATGCGTCGTGGAACAGGTTTGCGCCGAAAAGGCGCAACTTCAACTGTACTTTGGGAAGAGATAACTGGTTTTGCGATTTCTGAACACAATCAAGGTGTAACAAATTTACTTTCAACATTGAGCACGCTTCGTGCTGCAGATCTTGCATCTGTGATGCACGACCTCGCACCTAAGCGCCGTGTCGAAGTTGCACGTGCCTTAAACGATGAACGTCTTGCTGACGTGCTCGAAGAAATGGATGAAACAGAACGAGTTGAATTATTAGCTGAGTTAGAAGGCGAACGTGCTGCAGATGTTCTCGGAGAAATGGATCCAGATGATGCCGCCGACTTACTCCGTGAAGTTGGGCAAGAGCGTGCTCAAGCACTTCTAGATTTGATGGAACCAGAGGATGCTGAAGATGTTCGCCGTTTGATGAATTATGAAGATTACACAGCAGGCGGAATGATGACGACAGAACCAATTGTCATGACAGCAGATAACACTGTCGCTGAAGCGCTAGCTGCAGTACGACAAAGTGAAATTTCACCTGCACTTGCCTCACAAGTATTTATCTGTCGCGCTCCCCTAGAAACTCCTACTGGTCGCTTCATTGGTATTGCTCACTACCAACGATTGCTGCGCGAGGCACCATCTACGCTGCTTGGCTCAATGGTTGATACAGATACTCAAGGGCTAAATCCCCAAGCATCATTAAATGAAGTTTCGTCATACTTAGCTAGTTACAACTTATTGTCTCTGCCCGTGGTCGACGCCAATGAACGTTTACTTGGCGCAGTAACAGTTGATGACGTGCTTGATCACTTGTTGCCTGAAAATTGGCGACATGATCACCGGGATATGTCAAAGACAGTTAATGTCTTAGAACATGAACATTTATTGGATGCAGAAGAGAGCGAGGGATAAAAAATGGCACGCAACAATCGTTTGGATACTCCTCGTGAGACTGGCCGTTCACTGCGCCCAAATTTTGATCCAGAAGCATTCGGTCGTTTATCAGAACGTTTTGCACGTTTCTTAGGAACAGCTGGTTTCTTGGTTTATATGACTGTCTTTGTTCTTAGTTGGGTTCTCTGGAATGCATTAGCTCCAGTAGATCTCCGATTTGATGACTATCCATTCATCTTTCTCACTCTTATCTTGTCACTTCAAGCGTCATACGCTGCGCCACTTATTCTGCTTGCTCAAAATCGCCAGGCAGATCGTGACCGCATTCAAGTGAGCGAAGATCGCGCACGTAACGAGCGTTCAATTGCAGATACAGAGTATTTGACTAGAGAGTTAGCAAGTCTTCGCAATGCACTTGGAGAAGTGGCAACTCGTGATTTCTTGCGCAATGAGCTCAATGACATGCTTGAAGAAGTTCTTGATGAGTTACGTGGAAAGACCAAGCCTGACTCCGAGAAGTGATTTCTTTCGCACAACTAATTGATCGACAATTGCGTTCACTGATTTCGATGCTGCGCTTTCCGGGAATGCAACGACAACTGGTGCACCGTTATCTCCACCGGTTCGTAGATCTGGACTAAACGGAACTTTTCCAAGCAAAGGCACGTCGATTCCTGCTAACTCTGAAAGACGTTTTGCAGTCTCTTCTCCTCCGCCTGAACCAAACAAAGAAATCATGTCGTCGCAATTTGGGCAAGGAAAATCAGACATGTTTTCAATGACACCAACAAGGTGCTGCTTAATTTGGTGCGCGATACGACCGGCTCTTTCTGCAACTTCTGCTGCAGCCACTTGTGGAGTTGTTACAACAAGTATTTCTGATGCAGGAATTAACTGACCTAATGAAATCGCCAAATCTCCAGTTCCGGGTGGTAAATCAATTAGAAGTAAATCCAAATCTCCCCAATAGGCATCGGAAAGTAATTGTTCTAAAACTTTGTGCAGAAGTGGACCACGGTATGCGACTGCATCAGATCGCTCAGGCTTAAACATCTCCATTGAAACAACTTTTACTCCGTAGGATTCAAGAGGAATAAACATTTGATCAATAGCGGTCGGTCGCTGCCCAATTAATCCCATTAATCTCGGTACTGAGTGTCCATACACGTCCGCATCCAAAATTCCTACGCGCAAACCTTTTTGCGCTGCGGCAACAGCTAAATTAACTGTGAGGGAGGATTTTCCAACTCCGCCTTTTCCAGATGCGATCCCGACTACTCGAGTAAGAGATTCAGGTTGTGCGAAGGGAATAATTTTTTCTTTTCCGTTGCGCAACAAGGACTTCAATTTTCCTCGTTGTTCTTCACTCATGACACCAAATGAGATTTCAACAGATGAAATCGTTTCAACTGCCAATACGGCCTTTGTAATGTCGGTACGTAATCGATCTTGCATCGGGCAACCAGAAATTGTCAGCAAAATCTTTAAGCGAGCAACGCCGCCATCTGTTTGTACGGATTCAACCATTCCGAGTTCGGGTAGCGGGCGGTGAATTTCTGGATCTTCTACGGTGGCTAGTGCCGCGTGAATCGATTCAATTACGTTCATAATAAATCCGGATCTAACTTTGGAGTCGCCGCATTACGAGGCTTTTCATCGTCGAGAGCGCCTGCAAGTTGTTTTTTGATAAATGTTTTTGGGTTTAAATCTGATGGCTGTAAATCTTCAAAACCTGGTCCTAAATTTTCGCGGAGTTCAGCAGTTGCAGTGTTAGCAAGATTCTTAACTTTCTTCAGAAACTTTGCAGCATCGGATGAAAATTTTGGCAAGCGCTCTGGGCCGACAAAGAAAATAGCAAGTATTGCCAAGCCGATGAATTCACCTGGGCCAATGCCGAAAATCATGTCGTTAGCCTAGTGCGTTGAGTGAATTAGTTCTTGCCAGCGGTCAGCGTGACGGTGGTAGTACGTGTGCTGCTACCGCGTTTGAACTTCACTTCAACTCGATCACCGATATTTTTAGCACGAATTGCAACTATAAGTTCATCGGCATTGTTAATTGTTTTGCCACCAAATTCAATAATCAAATCCCCTGGCTTAATTCCAGCTTTCTGAGCTGGACCTCCAGGAAGTATCGCTCCATCTGCTGTTGTTACTTTGGCACCTGGTCCAGCAAAATTCATATCAATTGATACACCCATGACTGGATAAGAGGATTTACCAGTTGTAATTAATTGGTTCGCAGTTTTTCTCGCTTGATTAATTGGAATTGCAAAACCCAAGCCGATCGATCCAGTTTGTGAGCTAGAGGCACTGCTCAAAGTGGCGATTGCAGAATTGATTCCAATAACCGCACCAGTTGTGTCAATAAGAGGTCCACCAGAATTTCCTGGATTAATCGCAGCATCGGTCTGCAGTGCGTTAATGAATGAACTCTCTCCTGCAGATCCACCAGCTGTTACGGCACGATCTTTTGCACTAATAATTCCTAGGGTTACTGTTCCTGATAATCCAAGCGGCGAGCCGACGGCGATTACTGAATCTCCAACAGCAACTTTGTCGCTATCACCAAATTGCAGGGCGGGTAATCCAGTTGCAAGAATTTTTAGTACTGCTAAATCATATGAAGCATCCCGACCCACGATCGTACTTTCATAATCTTCACCGTTGTTCAGTGTGACAATTATTTTGGCTTTAGCAAGTGCTGCTTCTTCGACAACGTGATTATTTGTCAGGATAAAACCTGAACTATCGATGATGAAACCTGAACCTGAACTTCCCGCAGCTGTTGTAATGGAAACAACTGATGGCAAAACGCGATTTGCTAAGCCTGCGACTGAATCTGGTTTGCGTTCAATCGAATTAGAAGCTGAAACTAAGTTTGCTTTTCCGCCAAAGAAACCACCTGAAGCATTTACCCCAAGCACGCCTCCGACAATTCCAGCAATAATCGCTAGGACGACAACTGCACCCGGAGTTACGCCTTTACTGGAACGTGGAAAATCTTGAGAGTTCCACCATGGTGCAACATTGTGTGCATTCGATTTGCCGGAACGAAACTTCATAGCGCTTATCTTGCTACAACTTTGTTGCGATTAACAAACCATCACCAGTGGTTATGAGGGTACTCACCCAAAGATCAGTGGCACCGTTAACGTTCTTGCCGGCTTCGCGCAGTGCAATAGTTCGTGGATCGCGCTGTGAAGGATCGCTCACTTTGCCTCCACCAAAAAAGCCGTCAATAACCATGACGCCGCCACTTCGCAAGATGCGATGTGCTTCTTCAATTGTGTATGTCAGATCTTCAGGATTGTGTCGCAGAACAACTAAGTCATACGCGCGATCGGTTAACTTAGTCATGACATCCATAATCGAATTTGTAATCAATCGATAACGAGACGGAGCAATATCTGCATCTTGCATTGCAATTCTGGCTATGCGTGAGTGTTCGGTTTCGTCATCTATAGAAGTCAGAGTGCCACTAGTAATCATTCCACTTAAAATCCAAAGACTTCCAACTCCCGAGCCTGTACCAACTTCAACTACTGATTGCGCAGAGAGTTGATGTGCGAGTGCGCGAAGGTATGCGCCAACTCCAGTTGTTGCATCATTGGCGCCAACTTCTGCACCACGAGCTCGTGCACGTATTTGAAATTCATCCTCAAGAATGAAGGTTTCTGCATATGCGTGTGGATCTATTTTCATCATAAACTCATAATCCAATCAATTAGCAAACGAACACCAAAACCAGTTCCGCCTTTAGGAGACTCTCCCGCATCACTTTCACTTCGGGCTGTTCCTGCAACATCTAAGTGAACCCATTTTCTCTTGCCAGTAAATTTCTCAAGAAATAAAGCAGCTGTTACGGAACCAGCGGAGTAGTCGCCTTTATCGGCGGTGTGATTAAAGTCGGCGATGTCACTTTCAAGTGAATCTTGATAATCATCGACCAGTGGCATGTGCCAGAGTCGATCACCGGAGGATTCACCGATTGCAACTAATTGAGAAGCTAATTTGGAATCACGTGTGTACATGGCACCGTATTGACGTCCAAGTCCCAACGTTGCTGAACCGGTGAGCGTTGCAATATCCAGTAAGTAATCCGGATCGAGCTTTGCATCGGCGTAAGCCAAACCATCTGCTAAAACCAAGCGACCTTCAGCATCAGTATCTAGAACTTCTACGGTTGTTCCGCCGTAATGAGTTATTACATCGCTGGGTCTTTGAGAAGTTCCAGAGAGCGCATTTTCTGCGCACATTAATAGTGCAGTTACTTTGACGCGAGGTTTTAACTCTGGAAGTGCGCCGACAACGTTGAGTACGGCCGAAGCACCAGCCATGTCACTCTTCATAGCCATCATCAAATCGTAAGGACGCTTGAGTGAGACTCCACCAGTATCAAAAGTTATCCCTTTGCCCACTAAGACAACGTGTGGAATTTTCTTGCCAGTTGACTTTGGTGAATAAGAAATTTGAATAAATCTCGGACCAGGCTTGGGAGATGAATTGCCCACAGCTCTTAATCCTCCAAAAGCAGCGAGTTCTTTTCCTGCCAACACCTTGATGGTGAGCTTGCCCTCTTTGGCAATTTTCTGTGCTTGCTGTGCCATCCAGAGTGGATTCTTAATATTCGATGGAGTGTGAACTAGGTCGCGAGCGCGACAGACAGCATTTGCGATAATCGTAGCTTCGTCAATTATTTTTTCACTCTTAGAGACGATATTAAATGTTGGTTGATCATTTTTTGCATCACTCTTGAGTGTCCATGTATACGAACCTAATACCGCAGAAATTGCGTGCGCACGAATATCTTGCGCATCACGTGCCAATAAATTTGAAACGTTAATTTTCTTTCCACGTAATTTTCTACCCAAACTCGCAGCAGCGAGGCGATGTGACTGAGTGCTTTGATCTCCCAAACCAATTACAAAAATACGATCTGCTTTTGTAGCTTTTTGGCTTACAGGGATTTCAAGAATTTCGCCAGGCTTGCCTGCTGGTTGAAAAAAAGAAATTTCATCGATGAGATCAACACTAAAGAATTTCTCAATCGCAGCGATGGCATCGATAGCGCCAACTAATTCATAACCCGACTCTTCAGATTTAACAAAACCAACCGCTACGGCATCTGCGCTGACAATATCTTCAATGCGCGATGAGATGCTTGTGAGTTGGGCGTAAGGCATAGCGCACAGGCTAACTAAAAAAGGAAGAAATGCGCTCTATTTCTTAACGAGTGAAACTGCGGCATGTAGTGCAGCGCTGAGGTTATTTGCTTCCTCTGCATTCATCTCAACTACGAGTCGACCGCCGCCTTCAAGAGGAATACGCATCACGAGTGAGCGAGCCTCTTTTGTGACCTCCATAGGACCATCACCAGTGCGGGGTTTCATAGCTGCCATCTGGGGACTCCTTAGGGAAGTTAATTGAAGAGCGTTCTGTAAGGGATAAGTATCTCGCATCTAGAGCGAATATATGAAATCGAAAAATGGCAGGCTTATAGGCCCAGTGTTTTGCTCAATCGAGCCTTGCCTATGGCGATTACGGCTGTAACCGAACGCTCGGGAACGCCTAATTTTTGAGCAATCTCACTCGGTGACATAGATCGCAAATAATGCATCACCAAAATAATTCTTTCTTCATCTGGGAGCGCAGCCAGAACTTCTGCCAAAGTTTTAGGCTCGCTCATATGTCTAAGTTTACTGTGATATCAGGCAACCATTGCCCGCATAGAGGCAACTTATTGTGAGAGTTATCTAAGAGTTCGAGCGAATCTACGCAGAGAAATCCATACTCCAACGTGGAGAGCGGGTTTTAGAATCAAGAATATTGCGCGTGGCGCCCAAATGATTTCTGACCAATTAAATTGAGAACTTTGATCGTTTATTTCGACAACTTCGAAACGACCTGTGCCTTTTATAACTTTGCCTGTATGCAGAACATCGCACACATACGGTGGTTGCCACTGCGTAACAACCATTGTGTCCAAAACTCCTAAAAACTTAAAACGTGGAAAAAATTTGTGTAGCGGACCAGTAAAAGCTGCAATTTCTGTGCCCGGACCATTTTCTATTTCAGATGTTAGCCAGACTGAAGTTTGCAACATCCATGAACCTTGTTTTTCCCAATCGGTAATCTCTTTCCATGCACGTTGCACGTTACACGGAAGTGTGAGTGTAAGAGTAATGTGGTTATCGGCCACTGCAGATATCCAATGCTTGATCAATTGTTGTGCACCAATGCAGTAATTCGCGTTGGCCAGGCTTTACGAAACCTTCTACTTCTAAATGATCAATTAAAGTTTTAAGTGGATCGTATAAGCCGAATGGATCGAGTACGACGACAGGTTTTTGATGAAAATTCAAGAAGCGACCAACCCATATTTCAAAGAGCTCTTCGAGGGTTCCGAGACCACCTGGTAATGCAATAAATGCATCTGCCAACTCTTCGATTTTTCCTTTACGCTCACGCATAGATCCAACAATTTGTAACTCGTGACTATCTTTATCTGCGAATTCAATATCAACGAGTAGTTGCGGGATAACTCCGATTGTGTGGCCACCAGATTTTCTAACTCCGCGAGCAACAGCGCCCATCATTGAAATATGGCCACCACCGGATACGAGATTCCAGGAACGTGCACCTATTGCTTCTCCTAGTTCGAATGCCAAATCTTGATATTTCTTATCAATAGTTGGAGAAGAGGAGCAATACACAGATATTCGCAACGACATGGGCGTAACAATAGGCGTTACGCTTAGCCCATGTCACAACGCATTGCATCAGGTCATGGACTTGCGACTGTTTCTCTCAGTGGAGCCGTTTTAGATACGTGGTTTCCAGAACCTGTCTTGGGCAATCTTTCATCGCCAGTCTTGCCATTTCTCTCCGCCCTGGCTGGCGTAGATGAGATTCGCGGAGTTAAGCGTGAAGTTGTTTCACTCGAAATTGATTTAGATAAAGCACCTGAATCGGTAAGCGATGCGTATCTTCGACTTCATTTACTATCTCATCGAATCATTAAACCTCACGGGGTAAATGTTGATGGAATTTTTGCAGTCCTAAATAATGTTGTGTGGACATCTGTCGGTCCATGTCCAGTTGATAACTTTGAAATTACACGAGCGAATCTGAAACAAAAATACGGTGTAATTACCGTTTTATCTGTTGATAAGTTTCCACGGATGGTTGATTACGTCATTCCTTCTGGCGTGCGCATTGCCGATGCAGATCGTGTTCGATTAGGTGCACATTTAGCTTCTGGAACAACTGTGATGCACGAAGGATTCGTTAACTTCAATGCCGGAACATTAGGAACTTCCATGGTCGAAGGTCGAATTTCCGCTGGAGTTATAGTTGGCGACGGAACAGATATTGGCGGCGGTGCGTCAATTATGGGAACACTGAGCGGCGGCGGAAAAGAAGTTATCTCGATTGGGGAAAAATGTCTTCTGGGCGCGAACTCAGGTCTCGGAATTTCATTGGGAAATAACTGCGTAATCGAATCAGGAACCTACATCACAGCTGCTGCCAAGATCCGCCTTCCCGATGGTGAAATCGTTAAAGCGTCATCTCTTTCCGGGGCAAACAATCTTTTGTTTAGACGCAACTCAATAGATGGTTGCCTAGAAGCAATTATGCGAACAGGTTCGTGGGGCGGATTGAATTCAGTTTTGCACTCAAATTAAGTTAAACCATGCTGAAGGTAATTGAGTTCTACTTCTAAAAGTTTCTCCACGCAAAGTTGCAGTTTTACCATCACTAGAAGTTGCTGTAATTCTCGCGACGGTTCCTGTTGGATTTCTAGCATCAATGCTTAACGTAACTACATCTACAAGTGCGAAGGCTCCGGCAAGGATCCCCTGAGAAATCGGACGAGTCCATGTAAAAAAACGTGGATTAAGAATCGGATCCTGACTAAAGGGATCAGCGACGCTCGTTGTAAAACTTCTATCTTTGCCCCAAGCGTTTGTACTTGTTTCAGTTATTCCCCCGCTTGAAGATGTAAAAAACGCAGTGATTGGCAAGCCATTAACAGTAACCACTTCTCCAGTTGTGTCAGATAAAGAACTTGCTTGAACAGCTGCTCTCCATAGAGGCCCATAAATTGGTTCTATTTCTTTTGAAAATCCAACGAATGACTGATCGGAAATATTGTTGTAAACATTGCAATCACACGCAGTCTTTGGAATTCCAAGTTTGCTTAATGCGTACGACCGAGACGCAATCCCTTGTGCAATAAGTGCTTGAGTTGGCCAAGAGGAAGGAACTTCGCTTATGCCATAGAGATATTCATCGTGAATACGAACGCTATTTGTTATTTCCATCCTGTGTCCCAAAAGCGGTGCCTTCACAGATTTAATCTGGATTTGTCCATAGCGATACTTCACGCTCTTGGAATTAATTTTTAATGAAACTGTAGAAGCAATCCCATCTAGGTATCTCGTACCCGACCAGCGCACACTCCACGAGGAGTTGCTACCAATTAGTTGAGAAGTTTTGCCCGTGACAAGAAAGACAGAAATGTTGCGCCCAAGTTGCACGAATGAGAGGCCGGATTTCCAATTAAGAGTTGCAACAGGAATAGCGGTCGTGTCCTCACCAACTTCTCCCACGTACAGATTAAGCGTTGAATTTTGAGTTCCAGATTTCAGTGTTGCTTGAGTAAGCAAGTGACCAATGTTTACTCGAATGTTTTGATTATCGGTGAGCGGCTGAATTTGAGTCCCGCTGTAATAGTAAGAAAGTATTGCTTGAGCAGTTTCTCCATTAAGAGCTTTGCCTCGTGCGCCAATTTGGCTTAGGCCCACGCCATGACCATATCCGGTTCCTTGAAAATTAAATTGTGCAGGAATTTCTACCGCGTGAGCTGGTGTAAATGAGATGAGAAGTGTGAAAACCAATAATAAGGTTTTAGAGATCCTCATCAATTGCAGAGCTCTTTCCTAAGTGCAAGAAATCTTGATATTCATCAATAACTTGATCTGGATTTCCACGTGAAACTAGTTTTCCTTTATGGAGCCACGCCACGTCATTACATATTTCTCGAAGCGTTGCCATGGCGTGACTTACAAGAATTAGCGCACGATCTTCACTTCGAAGTTCTTTGATCTTATTAAAGCTCTTCTCCTTAAAGTGTGCATCTCCCGTGCTTAGTGCTTCATCAACAATCAAAATATCTGGTTGAACAGTTGCAGCAACCGAAAATGCAAGACGTGCATACATTCCTGAAGAATATGTACGCATAGGTGCGTCGATAGCATCTCCAAGTTCTGAAAATTCAGCTATCTCGTCAAAGTGATCTTCAATTTCCTTGCGAGTCATTCCCGCAGCCAATCCGCCAAGATGAACATTTGCGCGGCCAGACATTGCAGGATTAAAACCAACGCCAAGTGCCAACAGGGTGCTCACACTTCCAAAAACTTCAATACGTCCTTGTGAAGGCGGAATAATTCCAGCAATCGTGCGCATCAATGAAGATTTACCAGCACCATTTGTACCGATAACACCAAGCACTTGGCCGTATGTGACATCTAAATTCACGTTATCGAGTGCTTGAACAACACGTGTTTGTTTTGTTCCGCGACCTAAAGATTTAACGCGCGCTTTAAGAGTTGGTCTGCGATCTATCGCAGTTGTATAAGTGAGACCAAGATTTTGAACAGAAACTGCAAGGTCTCCTGTTTTATGGTGAGTATTAGAGGCGGACAGCGAACTCACGCTCCCTCGATAAGAAGAAGTAGGTTCCAATTAACAAGACTCCAAGCGCCCATCCACTCGCAGCAAGCATGCTGGATAAGTTTGGTGTTTGAGCATGTACTACAGATATTGACCACGATTCAAGAATTGGAAAAAGCGGATTAAAGTATTCGATAACTCTTAATTCTGGCTTCAGTGAAGATGCTTCATAAAGAATTGGTGACAAATAGAGCAGAGTTCTGATGAGGTACGGCAAGAAACTTGCGATATCTCGGAAATAAACATTGATTGTAGAAATTAAGATTGCAACACCAAGGGAAAAAATTAAAGCGATTAAAATAATTGGTATCGACCAAAGCATTTCCCACCCAAATGGCAGGCCTAAAACAGTGCGCATTATTAAGAATACAAACAATGTTGGGATGAACTTAAAAAATGCTATAACAGTGGCTGAAATTGGCAGCATCATTCGTGGAAATGCAGTGTTAAGAATCAGGCGTTGACCCGCCGTTACTGATTTCACTCCACCACTTAAGCTATTGCTCACTAAATAAAAGAGAAAAAGACTTGCGGTTAGATGTCCGTAACGAAGGGCTCCGCCCGAGCCGCCAATAATTACGATTAAAAGAAAGTAGACACCAGAGAGCAATAGTGGATTAAGGATGAGCCATAACTGTCCAAAGATTGAATCAAAGTGTTGCTCCCGTAATTCAGAACGAGAGTATTCAGAGATAAAAGTTCTGCGTGACCACAATGATCTCCAGTATTTACGAAGTGGCGGCAGGCCTGCTCTAAAAGGTTCATATACCTGCAGTGGCGTGCTCACGGTGTACAGGCTACATCAGCCCGTACTTTCTTAGCCCTTGGCTGGAGCAAGAGTCTTGGGTGATGTGAGAAATCCAAGGCCCCACGACATCTGCATAGTGAATAAAACGATTGGCAAAAGAAGTTTTTCACTAATTGCGTTTCCTGTAATTAGTGAGGCAACAATTAAGAAAATTCCATATATTGCCGCAGGAATTATAAATATTGGATTAAGTATTAATGACAACGCGATTGAAATTGAGGTTCCTGCTAATGCAAAAGGTGGTGCTAAATAACGATAATTTATAGTGCCTTGATGTCGACGCGATACAACCCTGCGCCATCTTCCATATTCAAAATATTGTTTAGCAAGTGAACGCACTGAAGAACGAGGGCGATAAGTCACATGTAATCGCGGATCGAAAAATATTTTGCCGCCAGCCTCGCGCAACCGATAATTTAATTCCCAATCCTGTGCGCGAATAAATCTTTCATCGAAACCGCCCACTGCAATAACCGCGGAGCGAATAAATACACCTAAATAAACGGTATCCACATAATCTGCTTCTCCTCCAGTGTGGAATCTCGATGCTCCAACTCCTAGTGGACTTCGCATTGCAGCGGCAACCGTTTTTTCAAATCGAGATTTACCTTCTGCACCCATTATTCCGCCAACATTTACTGCCCCGCTGGTTTTCATTACTTCAACCGCGACAGAAATATAATTTCTCTGTAACTCGGCATGTGCGTCGACTCTAACAATGACTGGATTTTTAGATTGATTTATTGCTGCATTTAAACCAGCAGCAGTTCTGCCACTTGGGTTCTTGACCAATGTAATTCGAGAATCTGAGGATGCTAAATGCTCTGCTATTTGATCGGTCTTATCTTTTGAAGGTCCTAGTGCCAGAATTATTTCGAGTGTGCCGGCATAGTCTTGAGAAAGTATGGAATTAACAGCATTCGCTAAATGCAATTCTTCGTTGAGGACTGGGAGAACGACAGAAACCGCGGGCAACGCAGTGCCCGGTGAGAGAGATAACTCAATTCCTGATGTCGCCATAACCCCTACACGCTATCGTCCAAGTACGCTCTACCCGTGAATACTACGCGAGGAATTAAGGTACTTACTGTTTTATCAGTGAGCGTTGTACTTGTATCCGCGTTTTCTTGGTTAGCCCTTGGGCAAGTAAGCGGTTCCATCAAGAGAATTGATGTATTCGGAAAATTAGATTCACGTCCTGAAAAAACTTCTAAAGCTTTGAATTACTTACTTGTTGGCTCGGATACTCGCGAAGGTCTTACTAAAGAACAATTGAAAGTTCTCCGTGTAGGTAGTACGAAAACAGCCGCCGGTGGTCGTTCTGACACGATGCTACTTGTTCACATAAGCAAAGCACGCGATAAAGCAATGATTATTTCCTTACCTCGAGACTCTCTTGTGACCATTCCTGCACATCGCAGCACGGATGGCACAAAAGATATTGGTGTCAGTAAATCAAAAATTAACGCCGCTTTTGCATGGGGCGGTGCACCTCTTCTAATTGAAACTGTTGAGCTCGCAACGAATTTGCGAATTGATCACTACATTGAAGTTAACTTTGCAGGTTTTGCCGGAATCGTTGATGCCCTTGGTGGTATCGAAGTCTGCACCAAGAAAGACATAGATGACCCAAAGAGTCACCTTGTACTTGCTGCGGGTGTTCACACACTTAATGGAATTGAATCTCTTAAGTACGTGCGAACCCGTGACTTCGACGGACTCGGCGACATTGGACGTATGCAACGTCAGCAACAATTTATGAGTTCTGTCCTAAGAAAAGCAACAAGTACGGGAGTGTTACTTAATCCAATAAAATTGGTCAACTTCTTTAACGCTGCAATCTCTACGGTCAAGACAGATTCCGGATTAAATGAATCTGATCTACTCACCTTGGCCAAGCAACTTCGGAATTTATCTGCCAGCAAAGTTAGAACTTTGACCGTTCCAATTGGTAATCCAAATGGGTATGCACCTGGTGTCGGCTCAGTTGTCACATGGGATTCAGTTCTAGCTCCCGAACTTTTCCAAAGGTTGCGCGATGACTTACCTATCGTTGATGAAGTAACCCCATCACCTAGTGCGTCAAGTACTTCAAAACCTAAGACGACCATCGTCGATAAATTCAAGACACGAACCGCTGATGAAAATCCATGCGGAGAACTGAAATAGGATTGTCTCTATGGCACTAAAACTCTCCGTTGTTGGCTGTGGTTATTTAGGGGCAACTCACGCCGCATGCATGTCTTCTCTCGGCTTTGAAGTTATTGGCGTCGATACAGATCCTGAAAAAATTGCATTACTCGCAAAAGGAGAATTGCCTTTTTACGAACCGGGTCTAGATTCTTTACTTGCAAGCGAGATTAAAACTGGAAGATTGACTTTTACAACAGATTTTTCTGCTGTTGCAGATGCTGATGTTCACTTTATTTGCGTTGGTACACCACAGAGTAAAGATGGTTTAGCCGCAGACCTGACCTATGTTAAATCTGCAGTCGCCGCTATTGCACCACACTTAAAAGATGGTTCTTTAGTCGTAGGAAAATCAACAGTTCCGGTCGGCACCGCTCAAGGGTTGCGGGATCAATTAGCAAAAAGTGCGCCTCACGCAGATCTAGCCTGGAACCCAGAGTTTTTACGAGAAGGTTTTGCTGTTGAAGACACACTCACTCCTAACCGTTTAGTCGTTGGAGTCGCAAATGATCGCGCAGAAGAAATTCTTAAAGAGGTTTACAAACCTGTAATTGATCTAGGAACCCCTTGGATTAGGGCGGATCTTCCAACTTCGGAGTTGGTAAAGGTTGCAGCGAATTCTTTTCTTGCAACGAAAATTTCATTTATTAATGCAATGGCTGAAGTTTGTGAAGCAGCTGGTGGTGACGTAACCGTTCTTGCAAAGGCAATCGGGTATGACCCACGAATTGGAAATCGCTTCTTACAAGCTGGAATTGGATTTGGTGGCGGATGTCTTCCTAAAGATATTCGTGCATTTATGGCAAGAGCAGAAGAGTTGGGTGCAAAACAGGCTCTCGAATTCTTGCGGGAAATTGATGCAATTAATCTTCGTGCTCGTCAGCGAGTAATTGATGTCGTGCGGGCCGAACTCACAGAGGATCTCACTTCATACAAAATCGCGGTGCTTGGTGCCGCATTTAAACCTGACAGTGATGATGTTCGAGATTCCCCTGCATTAGATATTGCTGCTCAATTGCAGGCAGCTGGCGCATCTGTTGTTGTCCATGACCCAAAAGCAATCGAAAACGCTCGTAAGCGTTTTCCTAAACTTGGATTTGCAGCAAGCGTTGAAGAGTGCGTAAAAGATTCAGATTTAATTTTGCACCTCACTGAATGGCGCGAGTATCGTGAAATAGATCCAAAAACGCTTGCATCCCTCGTTAAGAAAAAAATCGTTATCGATGGCAGAAATGCTTTGGATCGCGATAAATGGCGCGCTGCAGGATGGCAATTTCATGCGTTGGGTCGCACTGATTAATACGCAAGAAGAAATCGAGCGCGTTCTAGAGCTTAAAACGTGGGCAATTCTCGGTTTAAGCAATAACCCTGATCGAGCTGCCTACTCTGTTGCGGCGTTGTTAAAGCAAAAAGGTCACACAATTATTCCCGTTCATCCCAAAGCTGAAACTGTTCATGGTGAAAAAGGGTATGCAACTCTTGAAGACATCCCAGTACAAGTTGATGTGGTGGATTTTTTCATAAATTCAGAGCTTGTCAGTCGCAACGTTGATCGAGCCATAGCAATTGGTGCCAAAGCAATCTGGCTTCAACTTGGGGTTATAGATGCGGAGTCAGTGCAACGAGCAGAGCTCGCCGGTCTCACTGCAATTATGGATAGGTGTCCTGCAATTGAATATGGCAAGCGCTAACTAAAAACCAGTTTTCTGATTGCGTCTGCTCTGCAGTGATGCGCCTTTTTCTTTTGCGCTCTCATTAAGAGATTTGAGTTCTGCGGCGACTTTCTGCGAAATAGTTTCATCGCTAATTCCTAGAATTCTTGCCGCAAGTATTGCTGCATTTGCTGCATTATCAATCGCCACGGTTGCAACAGGAATGCCAGCAGGCATTTGAACAATCGATAAAAGTGAATCCATTCCATCTAAATTTTTAAGAGATACAGGAACGCCAATGACTGGAAGTGTGGTCAGCGAGGCAACCATTCCCGGTAAATGGGCGGCGCCACCTGCGCCAGCAATGATTACTTTGTATCCAGCAGATTGAGCGTTCTTTGCGAATTCGACCATTTCAACTGGCATGCGGTGTGCAGAAAGAACATCGACAGAATAACTAATCGAGAATTTATCTAAGACTTTTGCCGCCTCTTCCATAATGGGCCAATCGGAATCTGATCCCATGATGATTGCGATGTCACTCATCAACTTCTCCGCTCATGTAATCAACTGCATGCTCTATTTCCCTGCGTAATTCTACGAGGTCTTTGCCAATTACGTTAACGTGACCAATTTTGCGTCCAGGACGGACTTCTTTTCCGTACATGTGAAACTTGAGAGAAGGATTTCGCGCCATGAGATGCAAGTAAGGGCGATACATATCGGTTTTATTCTTTCCTAAAACATTTCCCATCACGGCATATACATCAGTCATGGTCGGATCGCCCAGTGGAAGATCTAAAATCGCACGAAGATGCTGCTCAAATTGACTTGTTCGTGCTCCTTCAATTGTCCAATGTCCTGAGTTGTGTGGACGCATTGCGAGTTCATTGATAAATATTTCATCACCTTTAACAAACATTTCAACTGCCATTACGCCGATGAGTTTTACCTCTGCCGCTACATCAAGAGCAATTTTCTGAGCCTTCTCACTCATTTCGGCGGACATTAATGGCGCAGGTGAAATAGTCATCGTACAAATTCCATCACTCTGAATGGTTTGAGTTGGGACCCATGAAGTTGCTTGAGAGTGTGGTGAACGAGCAACCATCACAGCTATTTCGTAATCAAAATCAATGAGTTCTTCAATCAAAAGTTTGGGGCTATTTTTTAACAAATCCGATAGCTCCTGGGATGAATTAATCTTCCATACTCCACGTCCGTCATATCCCCCAGAAATAGATTTTGCAATGACTGGGTACTGGTCAATTTCGTTACTTGAAGTTACAACCTTGCTGATCGGTGCCTTAAAGCCTGCAAGTTTCTTTCGCATTGCCTCTTTATCTTGTGAGTACTCAAATGACTGCGAACTTGGACGAACCGTCACTCCAGCTGCTTCTAAAGCTTTAATAACGCTCAGTGGAATTAGTTCGTGCTCGAAAGTAACAACATCACACGCTTCTGCAAATTTCTTGACTGCATCGATATCTGTGTAATCACCGATTACGCACTGCGTTATTTGAGCTGCGCTATCCGTTGCGCTTGATGCAAATGGAATCAACTTGATTCCTAATGCAGTTGCTGGAGCAATCAGCATTCGTGCTAGTTGGCCAGCACCAATTACCCCGACGACTGGGAATTCCGATTTCACAGCAGTCATCTTAGATGAAGTATGTCTGCCGAATTCACAATGGTTCCATCGTCAAGTTTTAACTCCCCTAGTGAAGTAATTCCAACAGCAATAGCATCTATGGGTGCACGGTTAGGCAGAACTATCTGAATTTGACGATGAAGCGAAGAACTCGCTCTCTCATAATCAGTGATAAAGGATGCACTACCTTGAAGATTCCAGAGTGCAAATTTCTCCTCAAAAATTTGTAGAATCTTTTTTAAAATATTGCTTCGATCTAATTCTGAAAAATCCTCAAGAAGTAAGGATGTTGCTGTTTCTACTGGGAGCTCATCGAGACGCATCGAAACATTTATGCCGACTCCAATTATTACCCCGTATTCAGTTGCTTGGCATAAAAGTCCAGCAAATTTTCGCTCCTTAATCAAAAGATCATTTGGCCACTTAACAGTGATGTCTGCATTGCCATCTAAAAAGTGAAGAGCTTCTTTTATACTTAGGGCGGCAAGTAATGCGAGAAAATTCCATTCTTGACGTGGGCGAGTAATTTTCTTATAAAGAGAAAATAAAAGAGCTGAAGATGGTGCGGCGATAAATTCTCTGTCGAGTCTTCCTTTTCCTGCGCTTTGATAATTTGCTATTAAAACTTCACCATCCGTTGCGGTGTTTGCTCGAATTTTCTCTGCCAAATCAATTTGCGTAGATCCAGTGACATCAACCACGCTTACTCGCCAGTAAGGTAAAAGTTCTGCGTGCAGTTCTGATTCACGTAGCGCCGCGCGATGTAATTCATTGCCCACGACTAGTACCGTAGGGGTATGGACCGTGATCTGCATACAACTGCTGGAAAAATTCAGGATCTTCGACACCGTTTGGATGAAGCTGTGCATGCGGGATCCGCACGAGCAATTGAAAAGCAGCACGCAAAAGGAAAGATGACCGCGCGTGAGCGCATAGAAAAGCTCGTTGATCCAGATTCATTTACTGAGTTGGATGAGTTTGCCCGTCATCGCTCGACAAATTTTGGAATGCAAGAAAACCGTCCGTACGGTGATGGCGTAGTGATCGGTTTTGCAACTGTTGATGGACGTTCCATCGCTCTGTTTTCCCAAGACTTCACTGTTATGGGCGGAAGTCTTGGCGAAGTCTTTGCAGAAAAAATGGTCAAGATTGCAGAGTTTGCATTAAAAAATGGAATTCCATTAATTGGAATTAGTGATTCGGGTGGTGCACGCATTCAAGAAGGCGTTGCCTCATTAAGTGGTTACGGGCGCATATTCAGATTAAACACTCGTTCTTCGGGAGTCATTCCACAGATTTCACTCATTCTTGGACCTTGTGCAGGCGGTGCTGCATATTCTCCGGCACTTACAGATTTCACCGTGATGGTCAATGAAACATCTCATATGTTTATTACTGGCCCAGAAGTTATTAAGACTGTAACTGGCGAAGATGTTGGAATGGAAGAACTCGGTGGTGCACACACGCATAACACTCGAAGTGGCAATGCGCATTACTTGGCTCAAAATGAAGATGATGCAATCGATTATGTAAAAGCACTTCTTTCTTATTTACCAAGTAACAACATGGATGGTGCTCCGCATCTACCCCCAACTGAAACTCTAGATAAGAAATCTTCTGACGTAGCACTGGATGCACTTATTCCAGATAGCCCAAATCAACCGTATGACATGAAAAATTTGATCACTGCAATTGTGGATGAAGCAGAGTTCCTTGAGGTTCATGCACTCTTTGCGCCAAATATTGTTGTGGGATTTGGTCGAATCGAAGGTGAATCTGTTGGCATTATTGCTAATCAACCAAATCAATTAGCAGGCACATTAGATATTGATTCAAGTGAGAAAGCTGCTCGTTTTGTTCGTTTCTGCGATGCTTTCAACATTCCCATCTTGACTCTTGTGGATGTTCCTGGATTCTTACCTGGTACAGAACAAGAGTGGAACGGAATTATTCGTCGTGGAGCCAAACTTCTGTATGCATATGCAGAAGCATCTGTTCCGATGGTCACACTAATTACGCGCAAGGCTTATGGCGGCGCTTACATTGTGATGGGCTCTAAATACATTGGAGCAGATATCAACTTGGCATGGCCAACAGCTGAGATCGCAGTAATGGGAGCGCAAGGCGCAGTAAATATCTTGTACCGAAAAGAAATTGGCGAAGCAAAAGATCCTGATAAAGCTCGGGCTGAACTAATCACCGAGTACAACGAAACATTGGCTAACCCTTACTTGGCTGCAGAACGAGGTTTTATAGATGCGGTAATCGAACCAAATCAAACTCGTGAATACATCACAAAAGCGCTACGTACCTTAAAAACAAAGCGAGATGTATTGCCGCCACGTAAACATGGAAATATTCCACTATGACAATTAACAGAGTTAAGTACGACATTGTGCGTGGTAATCCAACGCCTGAAGATGCTGCTGCAATTGAATTCGCAATGTCTCATCACAAACATGAAGATTTGAAACCTGTTGTAAAGCGCAGCGTATGGGCGCGTCCTGTTTTGCGTTCAGCTCTACCGCAACACATAAAATTTGGATCAGGGCGAAATAACTAAATGCCAAGAATTGTTCTAGCTTCTCAATCAGCATCCAGACGTAGACTCCTAGAGTCCGCTGGGCTTTCGCCAACAATTTTGGTGAGCAATGTTGATGAAGAAACTGATTTCTTTAATGCAATGACGCCCGAAGATATGGTTATTGCTTTAGCTATTACCAAAGCACACACAATTCGTGAACAAATTGATTTCCCTGCGATCATTATTGGTTGCGACTCAACATTTGAATTTGAAGGAGAATCACTCGGTAAACCAGGAGTTGCCCATATCGCCAAGGAGCGAGCGCAAAGAGTCCGCGGAAAATCAGGTTATTTACATACAGGACATTGCGTAATTGATACTAGTCAAGGTCGCGAAATAAGTGACCGCGTAACAACAAAAGTTACATTCACAGATATGTCAGATGCCGAAATTGATGACTACGTAAATTCTGGCGAACCACTTCACGTTGCTGGTGGCTTTACACTCGATGGCTTTAGCTCGCCATTTATTCCTTCTATCGAAGGTGACTACACAAACGTCGTTGGGATTTCCATGCCATTTCTTCGTAGTGCGATGAATCAACTTGGTTACGGGTGGCCAGAAGTGAAGTTGATGAAATGAAACGTGTATTAATAGCTAACCGAGGCGAAATTGCTGTTCGTGTAATCCGAGCATGTTCCGACCATGGTCTTGAAAGTGTTGCGATTTACTCCGACGAGGACAGAAATTCATTGCATGCTCAGATGGCAACAGATGCATACGCTCTGGGCGGAGTAACCGCTGCTTCTACTTATTTGAATATTCCACGAATCATTGAAGTTGCAAAACAATCTGGTGCTGATGCTGTACACCCGGGGTATGGATTCTTATCGGAAAATGCACTCTTCGCACAAAGTGTTATCGATGCAGGTTTGATTTGGATCGGACCGCCACCAGCTGCAATTGAGGCACTCGGCGACAAGGTTTCAGCCCGCAAAATTGCCGCGAAAGCGGGTGCGCCCCTTGTTGCAGGTACCGCAGATCCAGTTGATAACGCAGATGAAATTATTGCCTTTGCAAAAGAACATGGCTTACCGGTTGCTATTAAAGCTGCACACGGTGGAGGTGGGCGCGGATTAAAGATTGCTCATACACTAGAAGAAATTCCTGAAGCATTCGCCTCCGCTGTTCGTGAGGCTATTGCGGGATTTGGTCGCGGCGAGTGTTTTGTTGAACGCTACTTAGAAAAACCACGTCACGTTGAAACTCAGGTGCTAGTTGATAAGAGCGGACACGCTGTTGTTGTGAGCACCCGCGATTGTTCACTTCAACGTCGTCACCAGAAATTAGTTGAAGAAGCTCCCGCCCCTTTCTTAAGCGAGAAACAAATAGAAGAGTTGTATAGATCAAGTAAAGCGATCATGAAAGAAGCTGGCTACGTTGGAGCAGGTACTTGCGAATTCCTCATTGGCATCGATGGAACAATTTCCTTTCTTGAAGTAAACACACGTCTTCAGGTTGAACATCCTGTGAGTGAAGAAGTCACCGGCATCGACTTAGTTCGACAGCAATTTAGAATCGCAATGGGTGAAAATCTTGGATTTAATGATCCTGAAATCCGCGCGCATTCATTTGAATTTAGAATTAATGGAGAAGATCCTGGAAGATCTTTCTTGCCAGCCCCTGGTCGAATTACGCAGTGGCAGATTCCTACTGGCCCCGGAGTACGAGTGGATGCCGGTTTTAGAAATGGCGACACAATCGGTGGAAACTTTGATTCACTCTTGGCAAAATTAATTGTTACCGGCGCAACGCGTGAAGAGGCTGTACAACGTGCCCGACGAGCGTTGGCCGAATTTAACGTTGGCGGATTAGCAACGGCGCTGCCATTTCATAGAGCAATCATGGAAGATCCCGCTTTTACAGAAGAGTTCAACGTCTATACAAGCTACATTGAAAATGAATTTAATAATGAGATTCCACCATTTGCACAATCTGCTTTGGAGTCTCAAACACATGCAGCGGCAGAACATTTGGTGACTGAGATCAATGGCAAACGTTTTGAAATTTTTGTTCATGCTCCTGAACCTGTACACAAACGCCACCGCGCCAAACAAGGAGCAAGTGGGGCCTCAACAGGTACTGCTCTCACGAGCCCTATGCAAGGAACAGTCGTAAAAATTGCAGTCGAAGATGGCCAAAAGGTTGAAGTAGGCGAATTAATTTTCGTTCTAGAAGCGATGAAAATGGAGCAACCACTAACCGCTCATCGCTCAGGAGTTATTTCAAATCTCAGCGCCGTTATTGGCGAAACTGTTTCAAGTGGCAGCACACTTTGTGACATTATTGACGCATGACAAGTGATCAACTGCTTTATAGCGACCCATTGAAAGCTGCTGAACAAGCTGCGGCGGATATTGCAAAACGCACGGGCGTGATTTCCCATGACATCGCATTAGTTATGGGTTCAGGTTGGGTTGATGCAGTTTCAGCTCTTGGCCAACCAGATTACGAATGTAACGCTGATGAAATAACTGGATTCTTACCTCCGGCGGTTGAAGGTCACTCTGGAAAGATTCGTTCTTACTCCATCAAGAGTGGAGATAAAGTATTGCGTGCACTTGTTTTTCTTGGCCGCACACATTTATATGAGGGCAAAGGAATCGAACCGGTGGTTCATGGTGTTCGAACTGCCGTGAAATCTGGTTGCAAGGTAGTAATTCTGACCAACGCTTGTGGTGGAATAAATAAAGATTATTCAGTTGGTCAACCTGTTTTGATTCGCGACCATATTTCTCTGACAGCGACATCGCCACTTATTGGAGCTCACTTTGTAGATCTCACAGATCTCTACAGCAAGCGCATCAGATCAATTGTGAAGAGTGCAGATTCATCATTAGCAGAGGGTGTTTACGTGCATTGGCGTGGACCAACGTATGAAACTCCTGCTGAAATTCTCATGATGAGAACGATGGGGGCAGATTTAGTTGGAATGTCCACGGTTCCAGAAGCAATTGCAGCGCACGCGCTAGGTGCAGAAGTACTTGGTATTTCTCTGGTAACAAATGCCGCCGCTGGTGTAACAGGTGAAAAACTCAATCACGAAGAAGTTATTGCCGCTGGAAAAGCAGCAGCAACTCGCATGGGAACGCTTCTCAAGGAAGTTATTCCGAAGTTACTCTAGGTTTATGGATTTAGATCTTCTAGCCGAAGTACGTGAATGGATTGAAGATGATCCTGATTCAAAAACCGCTGCACAATTAAGTGCACTGCTTGAAGCCGATGATGAATTAACGCTTCGAAAGTATTTCGCAGGATTTCTCGAATTCGGTACAGCTGGCTTGCGCGGTCCGATAGGGCCAGGGCCATCTTGTATGAATCAAGCAGTTGTTGGGCGAACTGCTGCGGGGCTCGTTAAGTTCATGAAAGAGCGCTCACTTACTTCAGTGGTTATTGGGCGCGATGCTAGACATGGTTCAGATATTTTCGAACGAATCAGTGCAGAAATTCTAAGTGGTGCCGGCTTCACAGTGTCAGTCTTACCGCGTCCGTTACCTACGCCCGTTCTCGCTTTTGCCGTCAATGAATTACATGCCGACGTAGGAATCATGGTTACTGCCAGCCACAACCCTGGCAGCGATAACGGATACAAAGTTTATTTAGGCGGAGTTGTCGATGGTGTTACGTATCGCGGTTCTCAGATTATTACCCCAGCAGATAAGCAAATTTCTGCTCATATTAAAAGCATTGAATCTCTAAAATCTATTCCGCGATCAAAAAATTGGCACACTCTCGATGAAAACATAGTTGAGAGATATGTTGAAAGAACGAAAGTTCTAGCCCCAAGACCGGGTGATCTTAAGATTGTTTACACAGCAATGCACGGGGTTGGGACAAAAACTTTGCAACGTGTATTTCATCGCGCTGGATTTGCCTCTCTGATTCTTGTTGAATCTCAGGCACAACCAGACCCAGATTTCCCAACGTTAGTATTTCCTAATCCTGAAGAAGCAGGTGCGCTAGATCATGCATTGGAAACCGCAAGAACTTTTGATGCGGACTTAGTTATTGCAAATGATCCTGATGCAGATCGGTGTTCGGTTGCAATTAAGGATCGTGATCTCTCCTGGAGGGCTCTTCGCGGAGATGAAATTGGCGCAATCCTTGGTGAAGTAATGGCAAGAAGCGCTAAATCCGGAACTCTTGCAAACTCAATAGTTTCTTCATCCGTCCTATCTAAAATCGCAGCACACCATAAATTAAATTTTGAAGAAACCCTCACTGGCTTTAAATATATTGCGAAAATTTCTCATCTCATTTTTGGATATGAAGAAGCAATTGGATTCTGTGTCGACTCACAAACAGTCAACGACAAAGATGGAATATCTGCAGCTCTATTAATGGCACAGATTGCCACTGACTTAAGCGCCGAGGGGAAAACTCTTCTTGACCTACTAGATGAAATCTGGAAAACATACGGCTTCCATGCGACGGAACAAATCTCAATTCGTGTAAATGATCTCTCTACTATTTCAAATCTCATGAAAAAATTGCGTAACAATCCTCTGATGGATATAGCTGGCTTCAAACTCTTAACAATGGATGATTTAGCAACACCCACTAACTCATTGCCCCCAACCGATGGAATTCGTTTCACTCTAGAACAGAACATTCGAATCATCATTCGCCCGAGCGGTACTGAGCCAAAGATTAAATGCTACATAGAAGTAGTTAATGCAGAAAAATCAGTTGCCCTCTCCCTACTTGAACAATTACGCCCTTCACTGAGAGAATTACTCTCGTAATTAATTGCTTGTTTCTAAAGGGATTGGGTGAGGTAGATGAAGTACTACGGCCTCATTGACGGATCCGATGCATCGCTAAAAAGTTTTCTAAATAAGTTGCCCGGCGTCGATGCAGTAGGTGCAGACGCGCGTGCTGCGATGTTGGCAACCCGGAGCATTAAAACCACGAGCAAGCGTTGGGCAATTGACACTGCAATCACCATGGTGGACTTAACAACTCTTGAAGGTGCTGACACCGTAGGAAAAGTGCAAGCCCTGTGTGCCAAGGCAGTCCGTCCAGATCCAACAGATCTCACTGTTCCAAGTGTTGGCGCAGTCTGCGTGTACAACGACATGGTTTCAGTTGCAAGAAAACATTTAGATTCTATAGGTGGTGCTCACGTGCCAGTCGCTGCTGTTTCAACTGCTTTTCCCTCTGGTCGCGCATCTATGAAAGTTAAGATTCAAGATACGCAAGATGCCATTGATGCAGGTGCAGGTGAAATTGATATGGTCATAGATCGCGGGGCTTTTTTGTCTGGCAATTACATTGAAGTATTTAATGAAATAGTTGCTATCAAGGAAATTTGCGGAGACAAGGCTCACCTCAAAGTTATTTTTGAAACAGGTGAATTAGTTACATATGACAACGTTCGCAAAGCTTCCTATTTAGCGATGCTAGCCGGGGCAGATTTCATTAAAACATCGACAGGTAAAGTTGCCCCAGCGGCTACTCCCCCTGTTGTCCTTGTGATGCTCGAGGCGGTTCGTGATTTTTATGAGATGGCAGGCGTACGCATCGGGGTTAAACCAGCAGGCGGAATTCGAAATACCAAGGATGCAATCAAACAATTGGTACTGGTTAATGAGACTGCCGGTCCAGAGTGGCTCACGCCATCACTTTTTAGAATTGGTGCCAGCGCACTTCTCAATGATTTATTGATGCAACGCATGAAAATGGATGATGGCTACTACGCTAGCCCTCAGTACGTAACGATCGATTAATGGAGAATTCCGCATGACTTTCGAATATGCACCGGCGCCAGAATCCCGCGCCAGCGTCTCCATAAAGCCCAAATATGGGCATTACATCGGCGGAAAATTCGTTGCAGGAGAAAAACACTTTCCAACTATTAATCCAGCCACCGAAGAAGTTTTGAGTTCAATTTCACTCGGTGGGAAAAAAGATGTTGACGCAGCCGTTAAAGCTGCAAAGAAAGCTTTGGATTTACATTGGTCCAAACTTTCTGGTCGTGAGCGCGGCAAATACCTCTTCCGCATTGCTCGAATTTTGCAAGAACGTGCTCGCGAATTTGCTGTGCTTGAGAGTTTAGATAATGGAAAACCAATACGAGAATCTCGTGATGTTGATGTACCTCTTGCTGCTGCGCACTTTTTCTATCACGCAGGGTGGGCAGATAAACTCGAGTTCGCAGGAGTAGGAACAAAAGCAAAGCCGCATGGCGTTGTAGGGCAGATCATTCCTTGGAACTTCCCATTGCTTATGCTCGCGTGGAAAGTTGCACCAGCTCTTGCCACCGGAAACACAGTTGTTCTAAAGCCAGCTGAAACAACTCCTCTCACTGCACTTCTTTTCGCAGAAGTTTGTGAACAAGCAGGTTTACCTGCTGGAGTTGTAAATATTATTACCGGAGACGGATCAACCGGTGCTCTGATTGTTAATCATCCTGGCATCAACAAAATTGCATTCACTGGTTCCACCGAAGTTGGAAAGATTATTGCCGAATCAGTAGCTGGAACCTCTAAGAGCGTGACCCTCGAACTCGGTGGCAAGGCAGCAAACGTAGTCTTTGAAGATACTGCTATCGATGAAAGTGTTGAAGGAATTGTTAATGGAATTTTCTTTAATCAGGGCCACGTGTGCTGTGCTGGATCACGACTTGTTATTCAAGAGAGTATCTCCGATGAGTTTATTAAGAAATTACAAAAGCGCATGGAAAAAATCCGCGTGGGTGATCCGCTAGATAAAAACACAGATTTAGGTGCAATTAATTCACGTGCTCAATTAGAAAAAATTAGAGAATTAGCTCTTGCGGGTGACGCCGAAGGAGCAGAGCGCTGGAGTCCAGCGTGCTCAATGCCTAATAAGGGTTTCTGGTTTGCGCCAACAATATTTACTGGCGTTACTCAATCTCACAGAATTGCACGAGAAGAAATCTTCGGACCAGTTCTTTCGGTTCTAACTTTTCGTACTCCTCAGGAGGGAATTGATAAGGCGAACAACACTCCATTTGGGCTTTCAGCGGGAATCTGGAGTGAAAAAGGTTCGAAGATTCTCTGGGCTTCTCAGAAATTAAAAGCTGGAGTTATTTGGGCAAATACATTTAATAAATTTGATCCAACAAGCCCATTCGGTGGATATAAAGAGTCCGGCTGGGGTCGCGAAGGTGGTCGCCATGGATTGGCTGCGTATCTCAAAGGAGTAACTCATGAGTAAGCGCATTGATGTGAAGAAGACATACAAGCTATTTATCGGTGGAGCTTTTCCACGTACTGAATCTGGCCGTACTTATGAAGTTAAGAATTCGCGTGGAGTATTTATTGCAAATCCTTGTTTGGCATCACGTAAAGATCTTAAGGACGCAGTTGTTGCAGCGCGCACTGCGCAATCCGGTTGGGCACATGCAACTGCCTACAATCGTGGTCAGATTCTCTATCGAATTGCTGAAATGCTTGAAGGTCGACGTGATCAGTTCGCTTCTGAAATTTGTGAGCTCACTGGGGTTACTCCAAAGAAAGCACAGGAAGAAGTTGAGGCAAGTATTGATTTGCTAGTTTGGTATGCAGGATGGACAGATAAAATCAGCGCGCTAGATGGTGCGACCAATCCAGTTGCTGGTCCTTATTACAACTTCACAATTCCAGAAGCTCTCGGTGTAGTTGGCTTTATTGCTCCAAAGAAATCTGCGCTACTTGGATTTGTTGCCGGAATCGCACCAATTATTGCCAGCGGAAATACTGTTATCGCTTTAGCGAGTGAGAGCGCTCCACTGCCAGCGATGAGTCTTGCTGAAGTTATTGCAACTAGTGATGTGCCTGCTGGTGTTGTAAACATCTTGACTGGCAAAAGCGCTGAGTTAGCTCCATGGTTTGCTTCCCACATGGATATTGATGGTTTAGATATCTCTGGTTTGGACTCAAAGCTTGTTGCTGATATTAAAAAGGGCGGCGCACAAAACCTAAAGAGAATTCACTCATTTAAAGAGTTGGCTTCACCAGGGAGAATCTTGGCCTTTATGGAGTCTAAAACAGTCTGGCATCCAATAGGCGTTTAATTAAAAGTGTGGATCAATTGTTTTGAGCCACAATTGACGCATACCTTCGACATCTAAATCGAGAGTGACATCTACTTTCGCAGCATTTTCTAATCTCAGTGGTTCTATCTCTAGCTCCAGTGCGGGTCTGCGATCAACAATTGTTTGACCACGCGCAGGACCAGCAGAAGTATCAACAATGACATCGAAACGCTCAGTCGTTACTAATTCTGGCGCGATCACACTTGCTACTGCGCCGTAATCTCCCAATGTAACTGGAGAGCCAATTCGTTCAACAAACGCGTTTATTAATCGACCAGCAAATTGCGCACATGGATCGGATGATTTAGATAATTTGTCTGCTTCTTCAGCGCTCACACAAGGGCGCATGAAAACATCTAATCCGTACATTGTGATTGGGATTCCACTTTGGAAAACAATCGCTGCGGCTTCAGGATCGTGCCAGACATTAAATTCAGCAGCTGGAGTTGCATTGCCAGCGGAGGCAGAACCGCCCATTAAAACAATTCTCTTTAGTTTCTTTGCGCTCTCGGGAAAGGCGCGTAAGAAAAGCGCAATATTTGTGAGTGGCGCCAATGGAACTAACGTCACTGGTTCTGGTGATTGATCAACTAAATCGCGGAGTAATTCAATAGCAGATCGTGAATCAATACTTCGGCGAGATGGTGGTAAACCTAAATCACCCATTCCATCTTCACCATGCACATACTCTGCGTATTGGGATTGACCAAGGAGTGGACGAATTGCTCCACGAGCCACGGGAATATCGCCGGCGCCCGCGGCATCTAGAACCTGGAGTGTGTTTGCGACAACCTGCGCGACGTTTGTATTTCCATCAACACACGTAACACCCAATAACTTTATTGATGGATGACGTGCAGCGAACAAAATCGCGAATGCATCATCAATTCCGGTGTCTACATCGAGGATTACTGGTGTGGAATTCATGGAGTTAGCCTATTATCTATTTCATGTCTAAAGCACCAGTGATCGCCGTTGTAGGCAGCGCCAGTATGGATCTGACTTGTTATGCAGATGTATTGCCACAAGCCGGTCAAACTCTCTATGGCAATCTCTTTACTACGGGCTTTGGTGGAAAAGGCGCAAACCAAGCAGTGATGGCAGCCCTTGCTGGCGCCAATGTTTACATGGTGGGAAGTATTGGTAATGATCTATTTGGAAAATCATTACAAGAGAATTTTAAGAATCAAAAGATTAACTCTGATCATGTAAAAATCTCTGATTTACCAACCGGAGTTGCCCATATCTGGGTTGATGGACAAGGGCAAAATAGAATTTTAATCGTCCCTGGCGCTAATCATGATTTCGATGAGAACCATGCTGCAAAAGCTATTGCATCGATTCCAGACCTTTCGATTGTTATCGGTCAATGTGAAGTTCCTCAATCTGTTACAACTGCGGCTTTTAAAGTTGCAAAAGAACGCGGAGCGCTCACAATCCTAAATCCTGCGCCTTATGAAGATCTTTCTACCGAATTATTGGCTGTCACAGATTGGTTAATTCCAAACGAAGTCGAATTCGAAGAATTCGTAGGTACAGCGCCAACTCCAGAATCACTTGCAAAATTTCGCCCAGGCAATAATTCCGTAGTTACTTTGGGAGAAAACGGTGCAGTTTTAATCTCAGCAGACGGCACTTTGACTTCAATTGCAACTACAAAAGTTCAAGCGGTTGACTCAACTGGCGCCGGAGATTGCTTTATCGGATCCTTTTCATTCTCACTGGGTGCAGGCTCTGATGCAAAGAGTGCAGCGGAGTTTGCCTGTCGAATTGCAGCCATTAGTGTTACTAGAAAAGGTGCGCAATCTTCTTATCCAAGTGCAGCTGAAATATCCACACTTTCATAACCGCGTAAAACAAAAGTTGGACGACGCTTTGGCGTACTCGCCAATTCAATATCGCTAAATCTTTCAAAGAGCGCTGGTAGTGATATTCCCATTTCTAATCGAGCGAGTGGCCCACCTAAACAAAAATGGATACCGGCACCGAAGCCAATATGTGGATTTGGATTGCGCAATAAATTCATTTCATTTGATTTTTCAAAAACTTTCTCATCGCGATTGGCAGAGCCCAATAACGAAGCTATTTTTTGGCCTGTGCGAACTGTTACGCCCCCGATATCGGTGTCGGCTGTAGCTGTTCGCTCAAATAAATGCAGAGGTGCATCGAATCGTAAGAATTCTTCTACAGCTGTTTCAGAAATCTCACGAGCTTTAGTGCGCAGTAACTCTGCTTGATCCGGGCGTGAAAGTGCTGCAACCATTCCATTTCCAAAGGCATTAACGCTTGCTTCATGACCAGCATTGAGTAAGAGCACGCAAGTTGCCACCAATTCATGGGCGCTTAACTTTTCGCCGCTCTCTTCAACGGCCGCGAGATCACTAATGAGATCTGTGCCTGGATTTTTCTTTCGATCCAGCATTAATCCATGTACATAATCTGCGAAGGCCTTTGCGGCAGCTTTTGCTTCATTTTGGTGTTCTACTGATGGATTAACTTCATACATTTTCACAATTGACTGCGACCATGGTCGCAGTAGATGTTCGTCTTCGCCAGGAAAGCCCAAGAGAGCTGCAATTACTTTTACGGGTAGCGGTTCTGCGTAATCAGCAATTACATCAAATGTTTGCCCCGCACGTACTTTAACTTCTATAGCATCGAGTAATTCGTTGGTGATTCTTTCAATTGCTGGTCGCTGACTTTCGATTTTGTTTCGGTTAAATGCCTTAGCAACTAAAGAGCGAAGTCGAGTGTGTTTGGGTGGTTCACTATCTAAAATAGAATCTGCATGAAGCCAGTTAAATACATCCCATTCAAACTCTGGTTCTTTAGCTTTAAAAATTCTTCCTAGAGACTTCGTTCGCAGAACATCATTGGCATCGTCATATCGAGCGGCAAGATACATTTGAACACCTTCATGCCAAACGGGTTTACCCTCTGCTCTTAATTGTTCTAGTGCTGGATAGGGATTTTCGATGAAATTCTTGTCGAGAAAATCAATCATTTATTCAGACGCAATCGCTGCGTATCCCGGCTTAATAATTTTTTCAATTATTTCAAGCCGCTCTGGGTATGGAATAAACGCACTCTTCATTCCATTAATTGTGACTCTTTGTAAATCAGCAAAATCCCATTTAAAGGCGCTTACAACCTCTGTCATTTCATGCGTCATCGAAGTTTGGCTCATGAGGCGATTGTCGGTATTTAAAGTGACACGAAAACGTAATTTTGCTAATACTCCAATTGGATGTTGTGCAATATTTTTTGCAGCACCTGTTTGTAAATTAGATGTCGGGCATAGTTCCAGAGGAATTCTGCGATCGCGAACGTATGATGCGAGCTGCCCTAACTTTGGTTCTGGACCAGAAACATCAATGTCATCAATAATTCTTACGCCGTGTCCTAAACGTTCTGCCCCGCACAACTGAATTGCTTCCCAGATAGAAGGCAAGCCGTAAGCCTCTCCAGCATGAATTGTGAAGTGGGCATCTTCGCGACGTAGATATTCGAAAGTACTCTGTTGATTTGAAGGTGGAAATCCATCTTCTGGTCCAGCGATATCGAAACCAACAACACCTTTATCGCGGTACTTAACTGCGAGTTCGGCAACTTCTTGTGACCGATTATTTTGTCTCATTCCACACAATAGAGAGCGAACTTGAATCGCAAATCCTTCTTTACGCGCCAGCTCTTCCCCTTCGCGATAACCATCGAGCGTGGCTTGAATAACTTGATCAAGTGAAAGCCCTTGTTCGGTAAATAGTTCTGGAGCGCCGCGAACTTCGGCGTAAACAACACCATCGCGTGCAAGGTCAAGAGCGCACTCACGAGCGACTTGAACGATATTTTCATATGTCTGCATAACGGCGATTGTGTGGCTAAATGTTTCTAGGTATCGAACCAACGATCCAGAGTCACATGATTCGCGAAACCATGTTGCTAATTCTTCTGCATCCATGGCTGGAAGCGCCGTGTAACCAATTTTCTTCGCAATATCAATAATTGTTTGTGGGCGAAGTCCGCCATCTAAGTGATCATGCAAGAGAACCTTTGGAACGCGCTTGATTTGTTCTGCGGTGGGAATACTTTGCATGCTCACTTTTTCACCAATTTCAACTAATTCGTTCAACGATGAGTGGAAGTCGTTTCACGTCCCCGCTACCGATTGCAACACTACCTTCTAACACTTCTTGCGCTCGTGCAAATCGTTCAGGGGTATCCGTATGTAAGGTGTAAATAACCTCGCCGGCTGCAATCTTTTCACCTGGTTTTTTATGGATTTCGATACCAGCGCCTGATTGAACGCTTTCACCCTGTCGTGATCGTCCAGCACCTAATCTCCATGCAGCAACACCGACAGACATCGCATCCATAGAAAGAATAGTTCCACTGGAATCAGCTGTAATTGTTAAATTCTCTTTTGCTACTGGTAACGGCGCATCTGGATTTCCACCTTGTGCGGTAATCATTTTTCTCCACACATCCATTGCGCTTCCGTCTTTGAGAGCTTTCGCTGGATCTTTACCTTTGATGCCAACAAGTTCTAACATCTCTCGAGCGAAAATTACAGTCAGCTCAACAACATCTGCCGGACCTCCACCAGATAAAACTTCTAGTGATTCACGAACTTCTAAAGCATTACCCGCGGTTAGGCCAAGTGGAATATCCATTGCCGTAACGAGTGCCAAAGTTTTAACACCGGCATCTTTTCCAAGTCCAACCATTGTTTGTGCCAATTCACGTGCCTTCAGTGGATCGCTCATGAATGCGCCACCACCGGTTTTAACATCTAGCACCAATGCACTTGTTCCTTCTGCAATTTTTTTGCTCATGATTGACGAAGCGATAAGTGGAATCGCTTCGACGGTAGCCGTGACATCTCGTAGCGCATAAAGTTTTTTATCTGCAGGTGCAAGACCCGCACCAGCTGCACAAATGACCGCTCCGCACTCTTGTAAGACTTGCAACATTTTTTCATTGCTCAAGGATGCTTGCCATCCTGAAATAGCTTCTAACTTATCCAGAGTTCCGCCGGTATGACCTAAACCGCGTCCAGATAATTGCGGAACTGCGGCACCACATGCCGCAACAAGTGGAGCAAGTGGCAGTGTTATTTTGTCACCAACGCCACCAGTTGAATGCTTATCAACTGTTGGTCGATCAAGTACTGACCAATTCATTTTCTCGCCGCTATTAATCATTGCATTCGTCCAGCGAGAAATTTCATGCGAATTCATCCCATTAAGCAAAATCGCCATGAGAAGTGCGGACATTTGTTCATCGGCAACAACGCCACGAGTGTATGCGTCGATAATCCAATCAATTTGTGGATTTGTGAGTGTTGATTTATCTCGCTTTGCAGCAATTATTTCTACAGCTGAAAATGGTTCTACTGCGCTCATTTAAATTTAATTACGATCTAAATCATCTGGACCAAATGCCCATGGCAAAATTATGGACATTTTCATTGGTCCATCTGGAGTCATTAGCAATAACTCATTTCCGCCGTGCTCAAAGAGCAATTGCCTGCAACGTCCACACGGCGCCAGATAGTCGCCCTGTGCATCAACGCATAGAACAGCGACTAAACGACCTCCACCACTCATCACTAACTCCGAAGTCATGCTGCATTCAGCACACAAACCGAGTCCATAACTAGCATTTTCAACGTTACAGCCACTCACTATTCGACCATCGCTCACCAAACCTGCCACACCTACTGGAAAATTTGAATAAGGTGCATACGCCTTTTTACTCGCGGCTATTGCTGTCGCGTGCAATAAATCCCAATCAGGTGTCAGCGACATTTATTTCAATCCGCCACGTCTATATGGCAAACCTGCAGCCGCAGGGCCACGCAATCGCTGCGATGCAAGGGAAAGAACAATCAAAGTTGCTAGGTAAGGAGTCATGGTTACGAGTTGTCCTGGTAGTTCATCGTATGCAACAAAGAACCAAGCAAAGAATCCAGCAACTGCTAATGAAACGATAGCTGCAATGCGCTGACCCTTCTTAAATGATCTCCACGATGCAAATAGCAGAAACGCAACAATTAATAGTAAGAGTGCATGAATGGCTGCTGAGTCTCTAAGTTGCAGAGCATCAGCAAATCCGAATAGGGCGGAACCAGCGAGCAATCCACCTGGGCGCCAGTTACCAAAGAGCATCGCTGCCAATCCGATGTATCCGCGACCGCCAATTTGATTCTCTTGATAATGATTTGCAGCAACGATTGCGAGGAATCCACCACCCAAGCCTGCGAAACCACCAGAGAGTAAAACGCCCCAATACTTCATCACATAAACATTTACACCAAGAGATTCAGCAGCAATTGGAGACTCTCCTGTGCTTCGCAAACGCAAGCCAAATGATGTCTTCCAGAGAATGAAATAGCTCAATGGAACAAGGGCAACAGCAATCATTGTTACGTAAGAAAGTTCACCTGTTAATCCACGTAAAACGCGAGAAATATCTGAAATCAAGAACCAATTTTTCTCACCAATTGAATTGAGAATGTCCGGGCTCTGCCATCCAAAGTATTTTCCGCCCGAAAGTATTGGTAAACCATTTTGCCCAATAGGTTCAACATCTGGAGATTGCGAAGGTCCCGGCCATGATCCACCTTGAGCCAAAATTGTTGAAATGTATCGAACCAATCCGGCGGCGATGATGTTGATTGCAACACCAGATACAACGTGGTCAACACCAAATGTAATTGTGGCGATTGCATGAACAAGCGCGCCAACTGCGCCAAAGAAAATAGCTGCCAACAAACCAACCCAAGGTCCGTGTTTACTTCCCATGAATCCACCAGCCCAAGCACCCATGATCATCATGCCTTCAAGGCCAATGTTTACAACACCTGCGCGTTCAGCAAATAAGCCACCTAGCGCCGCCAAAACAATTGGAACAGAGAGCAATAGTGCAGCTTGCGCAGTTCCGACACTTGTTAAATCAGAAGCACCGGTTGCGATTCGAATAATGGAGAGAATCGTAATAATTCCAAAGAAAATTAATAGTGTGCGGCGCATCCCAGAGAGTTTGCCTTTTTCTAACATTATTTGTCACCCGCCTTTGCAAGCGCATGACTTTGAAGAGTTAACTGATATCTGCGAACTACTTCGTATGCAATCACTGCACTGAGCAGAATAGAACCTTGCATAATCACATATGTTTCAGGTGCAATATCGATCAACTCGAGAGTACGGGATGCAACTTCAAGGAAACCAAATAACAGTGCACTTATTGCCATGCCAACGGCTGAGTTTCTGCCAAGCAGTGCAATGGCAATTGCAGTAAAGCCAACACCTCCACGGAAACCAAGGGTGTAACTATGTGTATCACCCAAGAGCGTTGGCAAGCCAGCAAGTCCCGCAATTGCACCACTTGCAACTAGAGCAATAAAAGTCATCTTCTTGGAGTTAACACCGCTGACTCGTGCAGCAATTGGATTCATTCCGCTTGAGCGCAATTCGAATCCAAAACGAGTGCGATTAACTACAAACCAAAATGCAATGCCCAGAACAATTGCGACGATTAACATTCCGTAAACGCCGCCGCCTGGTTGTTCTTCAACACCAAGTTTTTTCAAGACCGGCATTAAGTCTGGGAATTGACCACTGGCTGGTAGCGGTTTGGTCGCTAAATCATTACTTCCTTCAACTTTGACCATGAAGTGTTTAGATAATAAATATGCAGAAACCCCGCCGGCAACACTGTTGAGCATAATCGTTGAGATAACTTCGCTGACTCCGCGCTTTACCTTCATGTACGCAGCAATCGAAGCCCACAAACCGCCAACAAACATTGCAATCAGAAATATCGCAAGAATATGTAAGACCGGAGGAAGAACAATCATGGCTCCGAAGTACGCCGCAAAGAGTGAACCTAAGCGAAGCTGACCTTCAACGCCGATATTAAATAATCCAGCACGAAAAGTCAGAGCAATTGCAATCGCGGCAATGTAATAAGAAGTTGCAAGATTTACAGCCTCCATTAACGAACCAGCACCTGAACCAAACTCCCACATGAGTGCAAAAGCTTCGCGAGGCGATTTATTAGTTGCCAGCAAAGAAGCACTCGAAACAATTAAGCTAAATATTGCTGCAAATACTGGCGCAGCTATAGAGAGCGCGATTTTTCCTGGTTTAAATTTCATTACGCAGCTCCCGTCATTGCAGAGCCGAGTGATTCTGGTGTTGTCTTGGCAGGATCTAGTTCTGCAGTGACCGAGCCACGTAGCATCACGATTAATCGATCAGATAAACCAATAAGTTCTTCAAGGTCTGCGCTGATCAGAACAATTGCCATTCCCTTTTCGCGAGCAGCGCGCAATTCATTCCAAATCGCAGCTTGCGCACCAACATCAACGCCACGTGTTGGATGCGATGCCAATAGCAATGAAGGTGATCCACTCATTTCACGACCGACAATAAATTTTTGTTGATTTCCACCAGATAAAGCCAAAGCCAAAGTATCCGGACCGGGTGCACGCACATCAAACTCTTGCATGATTCGAACAGTGTCAGTCATTGTTGCCTTGCGATCAATGAGCACGCCATTCATGACTGGTTTACCTCGTTGATGTCCGAGAATTCTGTTTTCCCACAATGGAGACGCCATCAATAGCGCTTGGCGTTGGCGATCTTCAGGAATAAAACCAATTCCCATATCGCGACGTTCAGAGACAGATTCGTCATCGAGTGGTTCGCCCTTGAAAATAACTGTTCCTGTGTATTCACGTAGACCGAGTATCGCTTCAATTAATTCGCTCTGACCATTGCCTTCTACGCCAGCGATTCCAAGAACTTCTCCGGCATGCAATGTAAAACTTACATCGCTCACCAAATTGCGGGCACCGGATTCAGCCGGAACAGTGAGCTTTGAGAGTGAAAGCGTTACTTCATCGCGCTTTGCGCTTCCGTGAATTTCAGGTGATGGCAACTCGCTACCCACCATCAGTTCGGCTAATTTTTTCGCACTTACATCCGTAGCTTTTACTTCTGCCACAGTCGCACCTGCGCGAATTACGGTGACGTCATCTGCAACTCGCAGTACCTCATCGAGCTTGTGCGTAATAAATATGACCGTTAAACCATCTTTACGTAAGCCCTGCAACGCCTCAAAGAGTTCATCGACTTCCTGAGGAACGAGTACTGCAGTTGGTTCATCAAAAATTAGAATCTTTGCACCGCGATATAGAACTTTAAGAATTTCAACCCTCTGTCGCTGTCCTACTCCTAAGTCTTCAACCAGAGCGTCGGGATCAACTGTGAGGCCGTAGGCGGCAGCCATTTCATTAATCTTCACACGTGCTGCATTGAAATCAATAACTCCACCATGTGATGGCTCGTATCCAAGAACGATATTTTCAAGGACTGTGAAGTTATCGGCCAACATAAAGTGCTGATGAACCATTCCAATTCCAGCTTCAATTGAATCGGCAGGTTTCTTGAATTGAACACTCTGACCATTAACTAAGATTTCGCCGCTATCTGGGCGCTGCATTCCGTACAAAATTTTCATAACTGTGGATTTGCCTGCACCGTTTTCACCAATTAATGCATGAACGGATCCGGATTCCACTTTGATGGAGACATCTTTATTTGCAATGACCCCAGGAAATCTTTTGCTTATATGTCGAAGCTCAACTGCTATCGCCACAACAACAGACTCCTATTCATTTGCGTTCACGAGTATTAAAGAGAAGCGCCCGGTCCAATAAGTGAATCTAACTCCACTTTTGGACCGAGCGCTACTGCTTTTGTTAACTATTACTTAACTACTTGGAATTACTTTGCTGGAGTTGTTGGAACTTTGATTTTTCCAGCAGTAATTGCCTTAGCAGCTGCATCGATCTTTGCCTTGTACTTGTTGATGTATCCGCCAGAGTATGAAACTCCAACTCCACCAAGCTTCAAGCCATAGGTACGGCCAAATGCTCCGCCACCTAGTGAATCGTTAACCTTCTTGCCAGCAGATGCTGCAGCAATTACGTCATAAACAGCATTGTCAACGCGCTTTAGCATTGATGTAAGCATGTTCTTCTTTTCTGCTGCTGATGCTGTGAGGTACTGATCAGAGTCAACACCGATTGTCCATACCTTGTTACCGTACTTAGCTGAGTCAACTGCAGCTGCGAAGTTACCCGCACCTGAACCGCCTGCTGCTGAGTAAATAACATCGATACCCTTATCGATCATTCCGTTAGCAATAACCTTTGCCTTAGCTGGGTCATTGAATCCACCGAAGTCAGGTGGCTCTGTAACGTACTTAACGTCAACTGTTGCGTTCTTATCTGTTGCCTTAACACCTGCAACGAATCCTGCTTCAAACTTCTGAAGCAATGGAATACGTACGCCACCGATGTATCCGATTTCACCAGTTACTGAGGCTAGTGCCGCAGCTACGCCAGCTAGGTATGAACCTTGCTCTTCAGCGAAAACAAGTGATGAAACGTTTGGAAGTGCAACTGATGAATCATCAACGATTGCGAATTGTGTCTTTGGGAATTCAGTTGCAACCTTCTTGAGTGGTCCTGCATAGAGGAATCCAACTGCAATGATTGGGTTGTAACCAGCTTTAGCGAGAAGACGTAGTTTGTCTTCACGTTCTGAATCTGTTCCTTGTGTAACTGTTACTTCTTTAACAGTTGCACCGAAAGCCTTCTTTGCGCGATCGAGACCGGCTGCAGCTGAGTCATTAAATGACTTGTCGCCACGTCCACCGATGTCGTAAGCAATTGCTGCCTTAACTTTGGTTGCTGCGTTTGCAGTTGGAGCAACAAGTACGCCAGCTGCAAGAGTTGCAGCTGCGACGAGTGCCGCAATGCGAATTGACTTCTTCAATTTTCCTCCAAGGAGTCTTGATTACGTGTTCATCACACATAGCCAAGGGGGGTTGTCGTTAGTGGCGAGCCTAGTATTTTTAAGGCTAGAAACCCAAAAATTAATGTGGCGCCGCTAATGAGAAGTAACTAAATTTTGAAAACTCTCAACCTAAAGTTGAAACTCCAGAAGTACCTAGCGCACTAAACCTAAGTTGGCGTACGTCTTAGCAAGGGTTGTGGACGCTACTTCCTGGGCCTTTGCTGCGCCTGTAGAGAGCATTTTCAGCAGATGTGACTCATCGGCTAGAAGCTCTAAAGTTTTTTCGCGGATTGGTCTGAGGTATTCGACGACCACATCTGCAACTTCGCCCTTGAGATCTCCGTACCCCTTACCTGCAAAGTGGTTTTCGAGTTGGGAAATGCTCTGTCCAGATAGGGCGCTATGAATTGTTAGCAAATTACTTACGCCTGGTTTTTCTTTTTCATCAAATTTAATTTCACGCCCTGCATCAGTAACAGCAGATTTAATCTTCTTGGCATTTATTTCTGGAGTATCAAGAATTTCTATAAGTCCAGCGGCTGAATCAGCAGACTTACTCATTTTTGCTGTTGGGTTTTGTAAATCATAAATCTTTGCACCCTGCTTGAGAATAAAGCCGCTTGGAATATTAAAAGTTTGTCCATAGCGAGAGTTAAATCGTTCCGCTAAATCTCTTGTAAGTTCTATGTGCTGGCGTTGATCTTCGCCCACCGGAACCAAATCTGCTTGGTATAACAAAATATCTGCTGCCATCAACATTGGATATGTGAAAACCCCAACCTTTGTTGAATCCGATCCACCCTTTGAAGTTCTATCTTTGAATTGAGTCATGCGACTCGCCTCACCGAAACCAGTAATGCACTCCATGATCCACGCCAATTGATTGTGTTCTGGAACTTGAGATTGAACGAAGAGCGTTGATTTTTCTGGAGTGATACCCAGGGCGAGCAATTGCGCGGCTGAAACCAAGGTGCGCTTGCGCATAAGAGCGGGATCTGTTTCAACTGTGAGAGCGTGTAAGTCAACTATGCAATAAAAGGCGTCATGACCATCTTGTAATTCAACCCATTGCTTAACTGCGCCAAGGTAATTGCCTAGGTGAAAAGAGTCGCTTGTTGGCTGAATGCCGGAAAGAACTCGCTTAGTGCTCATGGCATTAATTCTCGCACGAACTAGGCGCTTCGAGAGATCAATAACTGACCTGCTCGCTTACCTTCTAGTGTGAGAACTGTAAATCTCAATCCATTAATGCTCACAACATCGTTTACAACTGGGATTCGACCAAGAACGTGCATGACAAATCCGCTGGCAGTTTCGTAAGGTCCTTCTGGAATTTCAAGACCAGTCTGCTCACACAAATCTTCAATCGAAATTAATCCGTCAACTTCGAAATCGCCAGTGCGTGATTCGATTTGAACTTCCATTTCATCAGAGTCGTACTCATCTCGGATGTCACCAATGAGGCACTCAACCAAATCTTCCATGGTGATGATTCCATCTGTACCACCGTATTCATCTAAAACAATTGCAAGATGTTGTCTTTGATTTCGCATCTCTGTTAATGCAGGTAGCACGCCTTTAGTTCCCGGAAGAAACATAATGTTTCGGACAAGTTCTTGAACTTTTCCACCCGTTGAAACTAATGAGGTATCAAGCAAATCACGCACGTGAATAAATCCAATAACTTCATCAGTTGAGCCGCGAACAACTGGATAACGTGAATGCGCTTTATCTACGGCGAGCGCAATTGCTTTAGAGACAGTAAGCGAAGCGTCCATGAAATCAACTTCAGTGCGAGGCACCATCAACTCGTGAATTTGGCGCTCTGATGCATTGAATACTTCTTCAACAATATCGCGCTCTTCATCAGTTAAAGCAGCGTGCCCAGCGACTAAGTCCAGTAACTCTTCTTCAGACATAGCGGTGCGTTGTTCTTTTGGATCAACGCCGAAGATTCGAACAACTATGTCTGTTGAGTGTGAGAGAAGCCAAATAATCGGGCGAAAAAGTTTTGCTACAACATCAATAATGGGTGCCGACGCAAGAGAAATTTGCTCAGTGCGAAAGAGCGCCAATCTTTTTGGAACCAGTTCGCCAAAAACTAAAGAGAAATAAGCAATGATCAGTGTCACGCCAATGAGTGATGCGATAGAACTAACTGAATCATTGATACCCAGACTTTCAAGCCATGGGATTACGTAGTCCCCAAGCTTTTCAGCACCTAACGCTGCAGATAAGAAACCACAGACTGTTACACCAACTTGCGCTGCTGCAAGAAAGCGATTGGGATTCTCAGCAAGAGCAGCTACGCGTTTTCCGCGTTTGCCTTTTGTTGCCATCTGGCGAATCTGGCTCTCGCGAAGAGATATGAGAGCAATTTCTGCTGCAACAAAGAGTGAGCCGAGAAGAATCAGACCTATAACTGTTGCTAAAGCCGCGATTAATCCGCTGACCGAGTGGGGCTCCATAAGGATGCTAACTCTACAGGAGTGTCCGTTGGGCTCACCCGCTAAACTTGGCTTCACTGAGTCCATCTGGGCTCAACACCTTCACCTACGGATCGTCGGGCACGTACCTGCTCGGAGAAGGAGATATTTCTAATGGCTACAGTTGTATTTGAAAATGCTTCACGTATTTATCCCGGTTCAACAACACCGGCAGTCAATAAATTAAATTTAGAGATTAAAGATGGCGAATTCTTAGTTCTAGTCGGTCCTTCGGGTTGCGGTAAATCAACAATTCTTCGAATGCTCGCAGGCCTTGAAGAAGTAGATAGCGGTCGTATTTTAATCGATGGCAAAGACGTCACACATGTCGCGCCAAAAGACCGAGACGTTGCAATGGTTTTTCAATCGTATGCACTGTACCCACATATGAGTGTTGCAGAAAATATGGGATTTGCATTAAAAATTGCAGGTACTCCAAAAGAAGAACGTGACCGCAGAGTTTTAGAAGCTGCAAAATTATTGGATCTTGAAGAATTTCTAGAGCGCAAACCTAAAGCACTTTCAGGCGGACAACGTCAAAGAGTTGCAATGGGCCGTGCGATTGTTCGCGAACCACAGGTTTTTCTGATGGACGAACCACTTTCAAATCTTGATGCAAAATTACGTGTGGCTACTCGAACACAGATTGCAGAACTTCAACGTCGCCTTGGAATCACAACTGTATACGTAACACACGATCAAGTTGAAGCTATGACTATTGGTGATCGAGTCGCTGTTCTCAACGATGGCGAACTGCAACAAGTAGATACACCTCGTAATTTATATAGCAATCCAGCAAATGCATTCGTCGCAGAATTTATTGGTAAAGCCCCTCTTGAGTCGCAATCAGGCGAAGGAGTGAAGTAAAGAAATTTCTTCACCACCGGCAAAGGTGCACGGTGACTCAGCAAGACCTTTAAGTACATGTACTTTTGCTCGTCCTTGCACTCGCCATTTATCGGTAAGTACAAGTGCCGTGTCTTCATCAATGCCCAACAAATAAGTTCCTTCATCACTGCGTAGGGCAATTGATGCAATGCGATCTGGAACCCAACCTAGAAACTTGTCATAGTGTGGAATTACTTCGATCTCAGGAATTAAACCGAGTCCGCTCTGTGCATGAGATTTTCTTATGCCAACTATTTTTGAGCCGAAGGCCATTGCACCTGCTGAGCAACCGGCAAGAGAACTCCCAGAGTTAAACTCTTTTTTAATCTTTTCCCAGAGTGGAGTTCCTTCAAAAATTTCGGTGATGTAACCCGGATCTCCACCAGAGAAATAAATCAGCCCAGCGTTTGTTACTTCATCAACGTACTGCGGATTGAAAGCATCTTCTCTCTTTAAAATCGGAAGAAATTTACACTCCGCGCCGATGCGATCGGCTTGCGCTGCACCGCGCTCTTTCCAAAACTCAATTCGGTCGGCGCTCTCTTGTCCCGCTCCCGTTGGAATTTGAATGTACGTATTTGTTTTACCTCTAGAAATACCACGATGCAGGAGATCGGTTTCAATCTCCTGCATCTGGATTAAGTACTCACCTGAGCCGACAAGTGCCAAAGCACCGTGCTCAGAATTCATTGCAATTAAGCCATAGCTTTCTTGAGGTTTTCATCAATTGAATTGAGGAATTCCTGCGTTGTTTGCCATGGCGCATCTGGAGAAATTAAAAGAGATAAGTCCTTTGTCATTTTTCCTTGTTCTACAGTTTCGATGCAGACGCGTTCAAGAGTGTCACAGAACTGAGATAGCTCTTTGTTGTTATCGAGTTTGGCGCGATGTGCGAGTCCACGTGTCCACGCAAAAATGGATGCAATTGGATTGGTGGAAGTTGCTTTACCTGCTTGGTGATCACGGTAGTGGCGAGTAACAGTTCCGTGAGCCGCCTCTGATTCAACAACTTTTCCATCTGGCGTCATTAACACAGATGTCATTAATCCGAGTGATCCATAACCTTGTGCAACGGTGTCTGATTGAACATCGCCGTCGTAGTTCTTACACGCCCAGACATATCCACCTTCCATACGCAGTGACATTGCAACCATGTCATCGATGAGGCGGTGCTCATACCAAATACCTGCAGCCTCAAACGCTGCTTTAAATTCTGCTTGATAAATCTCTTCAAATATATCTTTGAAGCGACCATCGTAGGCTTTAAGAATTGTGTTCTTAGTTGAGAGATACACAGGGAATTTTCTATTTAATCCATAGTTAAGAGATGCATGCGCAAAGTCGCGAATTGAATCATCAAGGTTGTACATGCCCATCGCAACACCAGCAGCAGGAAAATCAAAAACATTGAACTCCATTGGTGCTGAGCCATCTTCTGGCACAAATGAGAGAGTTAGTTTTCCTGGACCAGGAACTTTAAAATCTGTTGCCTTGTACTGGTCACCAAATGCGTGGCGACCAATAACAATTGGTTGCGTCCAATGAGGCACTAAACGAGGAACGTTACTAATGATGATTGGTTCACGGAAAATTACGCCGCCCAAGATGTTGCGGATTGTTCCGTTAGGGGACTTCCACATCTTTTTAAGCCCAAACTCTTCTACGCGAGCTTCATCCGGAGTAATGGTTGCGCATTTAATTCCCACGCCGTGCTTTTGAATTGCACGTGCTGCATCAATAGTTATTTGGTCATCAGTTTCATCGCGCTTTTCAATTCCAAGATCGTAATACTCAAGATTCACATCGAGGTAAGGAAGAATCAAGGAATCCTTAATGAATTGCCAGATGATGCGAGTCATCTCATCGCCATCTAATTCTACAACTGTTCCTTCAACTTTGATCTTGGCCATGCTCTGCGCTCCCTTTAGAGTGTCTGTACGTCTGCTTGTTTTGCTCGAACGGCTTCTGCTGCAACCTTAAGTGCATCTAATTCCGATTCTGTAAGTTTGGTTTCTACAACTTTCTTAACTCCTGTGCGACCAATCTGCGCTTCAACACCAAGGTAAACACCTGAGATTCCATATTCGCCATCAACCCACGCGCATACTGGCATCGTTGCACCAGAGTCTTCGATAACAGCTTTGGCCATGCGAGCAGCAGCTGCAGATGGTGCGTAATAAGCAGAACCTGTTTTGAGAAGTGCGACTACTTCTGCGCCACCGTTTCGTGTGCGATCAACTAGTTCATCAATTTCTGCCTGAGATAATTTTTCGCTCAGTGAGGCGCCACCAACTGTGCAACGACTTGGAACTGGCACCATTGTTTCACCGTGCGAACCAAGTGTCAGAGTATTTACTGAAGAGACTGGAACATTTAGTTTTTCTGCAACAAAGTGTGTGAAGCGAGCAGTATCTAACATGCCTGCTTGACCCATAACTCGGTTATGTGGAAACGCTGTTGCAATTTGAGTCAACGCTGTCATCTCATCGAGTGGATTTGAAACCACAATAATTACCGCATTTGGTGAGTGCTTTGCAATATTTTCTGCAACTCCGCGCACGATTCCAGCATTAACACCGATGAGATCCATCCGACTCATTCCGGGTTTGCGTGGCAATCCAGCGGTAATGACAACGACATCTGAGTTAGCAGTTGCTTCGTAGCCTGCGCCATCCGCGGAAGTTGTTGCGCCAATAATTTTTGTTTCAAAACCTTCGATTGATCGTGACTGATTCATATCTAGGGCTAAACCTTCTGGCTTGCCTTCGAGAATGTCGGTAAGAACTACGGTGTCAAAAATGTTGTACTCAGCTAATCGCATTGCAGTTGTTGAACCATAAAAACCTGCACCGACGACGGTTACTTTGCCTGCCATGGACTGCGTCCTTCTTTCGAAAATCGGAACTATAAATGCCTTGATATCAAGATAACTCTACAACCCGTGTGGCAGTGAAATTGCCAGGACGAAGAGGCCCACCGCTATGCCCACTGGGAAATAGAACTCAATCGTGCGCAAATGTCGTGATGGAAAAGCGATGCCCAATGTTCCAAGAGCAATCAGAAGTGATCCTGATCGCACGAAACTGAGGGCACCTAAAACAATGCCAACTGCAACGAATGCATAACTAGTAAATTTAATAATTCGCGAATCTAAGAACACGCGTCCACAACATTCGTGACAAGCATTGCTCTAGTCATTGGTCCAACTCCACCTGGCATTGGTGCAACGTATCCAGCTTTTTCCAATACATCTGGATGTACGTCGCCGAGTAAGCCAGCATCGGTGCGAGAAATGCCGACATCGATGATTGCAGCACCTTCTTTAATCATTGAAGCATTGAGGAAGTGTGCCTGACCTATTGCCGCTACAACAATGTCTGCATTTCGAGTATGAAGAGTTAAATCTTTCGTGCCCGTATGAGTCAAAGTGACTGTTGCATTTTCTTGTCTGCGTGTTAGAAGCAAACCGAGTGGACGACCAACTGTTAAACCACGACCAATAACAGTTACTTCAGCGCCCTTAAGAGCAACGTTGTAGTGCTGCAAGAGCGCAACAATTCCACGTGGCGTGCATGGAAGTGGCGCGTCATAGCCAGCAACAAGTCTGCCCAAGTTCATTGGATGCAAGCCATCGGCATCTTTTGACGGATCAATCGCTTCAAGAATTACCTGCGGATCAATTCCTTTTGGCATTGGAAGTTGCACGATATAACCGGTGCACTCTTTTGCGTTATTGAGATCTTTGATTGCTGCTAAAACATCAGCTTGTGATGCACTCTCCGGAAGATCAACGCGAATTGATGTCACACCAACTTCTTGGCAGTCACGATGTTTGCCACCAACGTATGAATGTGATCCTGGGTCATCGCCAACCAAGACGGTTCCGAGTCCTGGAGTGATTCCCTTTTTCTTTAATTCAACAACACGTGCTGCTAGATCTTTTTTGATTGATGCAGCGAGAGCCTTGCCATCGAGAATAGTTGCGGTCATGACATTATCTTATTGGAAATTATGCGTGTGAGAAATGACGCGTACCTGTGAAATACAAGCTAATTCCCGCCTGCTTAGCCGATGCAATAACTTCTTCATCGCGAACGCTTCCACCAGGTGAAACAACTGCCATTACTCCTGCATCAATAAGAATCTGAAGACCGTCGGCAAATGGGAAAAATGCATCACTAGAGGCAACACTTCCTGCAGCGCGATCACCAGCGCGTTTGACTGCTAACTCGGCGCTATCAACGCGATTTACTTGACCCATACCAACACCAACGCTTGCGCCATTTTTTGCAAGCAGAATTGCATTACTTTTTACAGCCCGTACAGCACGCCATGCAAATTCAAGATCTTTGAGGCAATCAAAACTAACCGCAGTTCCAGCAACTAATTTCCATGTTGATGAAGAATCTCCGGGAGAATTGATTGCGTCAACATCTTGAATCAACATTCCCCCACTTACTGGCCGAAGTTCAATACTCGGTGCTTTCGTAGATGCGCACTCAAGAATTCGAATAGAAGGTTTTTGAGTAAGAATTTCTAGCGCTCCGCTTTCATAGCCAGGTGCGATTAAGACTTCCGTGAATATTTCTGAAAGAGCTGAGGCCATTTCAGCTGTAACGATGCGATTAGCAGCGACTACGCCTCCGAAAGCTGAAACTGGATCGCATTGGTGTGCTTTTGAATAAGCGGTTGCAATATCTTTTCCGACTGCAATCCCACATGGATTAGCGTGCTTAATAATTGCGACACATGGTTCTGCGTGATCAAATGCAGCTCGCCATGCAGCATCTGCATCTGTGTAGTTGTTAAATGACATCTCTTTGCCATGTAATTGCTGCGATTGAACAATTCCGTCAGAACCTCCTCGATAGATAGCAGCACTTTGGTGTGGATTTTCTCCATATCGAAGAGAGCTCTCCTTTGAAAAAATTCTTCCAAACCATTCAGGTAAATCTGATTTCGATTTTTGACCTAGCCAATTAGCAATAGTTAGGTCGTACTCTGCAGTTGTTCTAAACACCTCTAGTGCCAGCTGTCGGCGTTCTTCGGCAGTAAAGCCACCCGATGCAATACTGAACAATAATTGGTCGTACTGTGATGTCTTTGAAATTACGGCGACTGATCCATGATTCTTTGCTGCGCCTCGCAACATTGATGGGCCCCCGATATCAATTTGCTCAATGCAGTCAGAAAAAGATGCGCCCGATGCAATCGTTTCTGCAAATGGATACAGATTAATAATTATCAAATCAAATGGCGCGATACCCAATTCCTTAATGGCTTCCATGTGTTCGGAATTGTCTTGGTCAGCCAAGATTCCTGAATGAATAGTCGGATGAAGAGTTTTCACTCGTCCACCCATAATCTCTGGAAATCCCGTAACCGCACTCACTTCGGTGACAGGTATTCCCGCTGCGGCAAGTGTTTTTGCAGTTGAACCCGTAGATAAAATTTCAACACCAGCTGCGCTGAGAGATTTTCCTATTTCTTCTAAGCGATTTTTGTCATAGACACTTATGAGCGCTCTGCGAACTTTCTTTCGCTCACTCATGTGAAGTCTCCATGGAATCTAAAACTTGTGAAATGGTCGCCACGATGAGACCTCTTTCGACAATCTTAATACGTTCGTGCAAAAGTTCTTCTGTATCGCCAACTAAAATTGGAACCTCACGGGATGCGATCACTTTTCCAGTATCCATTCCTGCATCAACCCAATGAATAGTTGCTCCCGTAACGGTTGTGTTGGCTTTTAGTGCATCTCTCACAGCATGGGATCCCGGAAAATTGGGTAGCAGAGATGGATGACTATTGATAACTTTAAAATTAGTAACGTAATCAGGAGCCAAAATTCTCATGAATCCGGCACTTACGACTAAAGATGGATTGAGAGATTCGGTAATCAAAAACAACTCCTCATTCCAGGTTTCACGATCTTCCTGCAAAGGATGCGTAATGATGGGAACTCCAAGCGATGCGCATTTTGAAACAACTTCGGCTTCTGGCTTATCTGTTAAAACTGCAAGGATGTGTGCTGATAATTCACCGTCCTGACTAGCGCGAATAATTGCTTCGGCTAACGTGCCCTTTCCCGAAGCCAAAAGAAGCACTCCTCTATCCATAAATTTTTGATTTTCGCGAAGGTAAGGAAATTTGTGGAATAAAAATCGCCAATGCGATGCCAATTCCCATTTCAATAGCAACACTCAAAGGAAATTTCCATAGTGAAGGGCCGACAGTCGACATTTCCTTTGTTAGCAGAGATCCACTTGAGAAATAAGTAAGGAGAAAAACACTCACGACGCTGACGAAAAAACTCTGCCACAGAACTCTGGTATTTAGAGCGATTGTCCAACTTGCAAGTAGAGCTCCTGCCATGACAAAAAAGAATATAGAAAATAGGAATTGCGGATGTTCAGTGGTTGGAAGTGCTCCCAGAATTGGCAGAGCCGGTATTTGCGCAACGCTATGTTCGAGTGGAGAAACAAGCGTGTTTGATCCAACTCCAAAACCTGTGCCACTTAAGTACGCCATCGTTGCAACTGCTGCATTTGGTAAGTAAACAATATTGATTAAAAGCAGTAGGAACCCGCCGATAATTCCTGGGCGTAAAACCGTAATCAGATCCCTGACCGTAGAAAGATTTATAAAGAGTGAGATGGAGAGAAATATGGCACTAATAGCCAGCAACAAAGCGACAATCCGAGTTCCAAAATTAACGGGTTGAGTCAGAGTTACTTTCTTGCCGACCGTTAAAGTCGTTAAATAAACACTGGGAATCAAAATTGCAATTGCGAAATACCAAACAGGACGTATTGAATCTGTTCTTGAGGCAAAAATGAGAAGTTCTGCGATTAAGCAATAAATGAGCGTGAAATGAATGCGGGCAATATTTACTAGATTCGTATCTCGATCCAAGCGATCAACGATTCGTGAAAAAGAACTTCTGATTGCGATAAAAGGAAAGATCAGCGCACCGAGTGGTAAATAAGATAGAAATCCTTGTACGCCTGCTGGTGGAATGCTCAGTGCAAATGGAATGTTGTGAACACCTAGCCATACCCACATCGCCGCACGAATTGGATCAGATGTATTACCGGTGATGCTCCCGGCAGTTGCCCATGCAATCAGAGATAAGAATGCAATCGGTAGTAATACAAGTGCAACGCTACGCAGAACTTGTGACAACGAGACCCATAGGACACGTTGAAACATAAAAACTAGCGTCCCAATATTGCGCGCATTAATTGCGCGCTCTCACTTGGTGTTTTTCCAACTTTTACGCCAGCTGCTTCTAGCGCATCTTTCTTTGCTTGCGCGGTTCCTGATGAACCCGAAACTATTGCGCCAGCGTGACCCATTGTTTTTCCTTCAGGTGCTGTAAATCCTGCGACATATCCAACAACAGGTTTTGTTACATACTCGCTAATGAATGCAGCAGCGCGCTCTTCAGCATCACCGCCAATTTCACCAATCATCACAATCGCTTTAGTTTCTGGATCGTCTTGAAATGCTCGCAAGCAATCGATGTGAGTTGTTCCGATAACTGGATCTCCGCCGATTCCAACTGCAGTGCTAAATCCGATATCGCGTAGTTCGTACATCATTTGATATGTGAGCGTTCCAGATTTTGAAACTAAACCAATAGGACCGCTGCCAGTTATGTCCGCTGGAATGATTCCAACATTTGATTTTCCTGGACTGATTAGTCCTGGGCAGTTTGGACCAATAATTCGTGTTGTTCCTTTAGTTACTGCATGCGCATAAAAACTTGCAGAGTCATGAACCGGAATTCCTTCTGTGATCACAACAACAAGGGGCATTGCCGCATCGATTGCATCAATAACTGCAGCCTTTGCGAACTTTGGCGGAACAAATACAACAGATGTGTTGGCACCGGTTGCACCCATTGCTTCTGCAACAGTATTGAAAACAGGAAGATTGTGACCATCAATATCAACGCTCTGGCCACCTTTGCCTGGTGTAACTCCGCCAACAACTTTTGTGCCAGATGCCAACATGCGCTTTGTGTGTTTGGTTCCTTCAGCGCCGGTCATTCCTTGAACTATTACAACGCTCTTTTCATCAAGAAAAATAGACATTACTTTGCCGCCAATTCTGCAGCGCGATTTGCTGCTCCATCCATCGTGTCTACTTGTTCAATGAGCGGATGTGCGGCAGCTTTAAGGATTGCACGTCCTTCAATAACATTATTTCCATCTAGTCGAACAACGATTGGCTTTGTTGCTTTTGCACCAAGCAATTCGAGAGCTTGAACAATTCCATTAGCAACAGCATCACACGCTGTAATTCCGCCAAATACATTCACAAAAACGCTCTTTACATCTTGGTCTCCCAAAATAATTGAGAGGCCATCAGCCATCACTTGCGCTGAAGCTCCACCACCAATATCTAAGAAGTTTGCTGGGCGAACTCCCCCAAATTTTTCTCCTGCGTATGCAACGACATCGAGTGTGCTCATAACGAGCCCTGCACCGTTACCAATAATTCCAACTTGTCCATCAAGTTTTACGTAGTTCAGATCTTTTTCTTTAGCTGCAGCTTCTAAAGCATTTGTTGCCGCATGATCAATAAGCGCTTCGTGATCAGGATGTCTAAATCCCGCATTGTCATCCAAAGTTACTTTGCCATCTAGTGCGATTATTTTTCCATCGACAGTTTTGACTAGTGGGTTTACTTCTACAAGAGTCGCATCCTCTGTTTGAAAAACTTTCCAGAGTGTGAGCAGTACAGCTTCTACTTGTGGTGCAACATCTGCTGGAAATGCAGCAGCTGCAACAATCTCTTTCGCTTTTTGCGCTGTTATTCCGATGTTGGCATCTACAGAAATTTTTGCCAATTTTTCAGGAGCTGTGTGGGCAACTTCTTCGATATCCATTCCACCCGATACAGATGCCATAACAAGAAATGTTCGATTAGATCGATCTAATAAAATTGCTAAGTAATACTCAGAATCAATAGGCGCTGCTTGGGCAATCATCACTGTACGAACAGTGTGGCCCTTGATATCCATTCCAAGAATTGCGCTTGCTTTTTCTTTTGCTTCAGCGGCATCTTCTGCAACCTTAACTCCGCCAGCTTTTCCACGGCCGCCAACTTTTACTTGCGCCTTTACAACTACTTTTCCACCAATTTTTGCTGCGGCATCGCGTGCTTGTTCAGGTGTTGTTGCAATAGCTGCTGCAAGTACAGGCACCCCGTGTTTTTCAAAGAGATCTCGCGCTTGGTATTCAAAGAGATCCACAGAAAACTCCAGTCATATCGTAAAAAGTATTTGCTAATACTAGAGCTTCTCAACTGGTGCATAACGCAGCAGTAATCGCTTCTCCCCGTACTGCCCGAAGTTTATGGTGGCTTCGGACTTATCGCCTTCACCTGCAATAGCCACAACAGTTCCGAGTCCAAATGTGTCATGTGACACACGCTCGCCCACTGCTAATTGCATTGCAGTGCTTTTCTTTCCTGTCGGGCGAGGTGGCGGTGCAGTAGTAACGCGAGGTTTTCTAATAAGCGATGGAGATAGCGATGCGGAAGAACCTCCATGATTTCTCCACTCAATGACACCTTCAGGAATTTCATCGAGGAAACGTGATGCTGGGTTATATGTTGGAGATCCCCATGAAGATCGATACTCCGCGCGAGAAATATAGAGGCGCTTTTCTGCGCGAGTAAGACCAACGTATGCAAGACGTCTTTCTTCTTCGATTTCATCTTTCTCGCCAAGTGTTCGCGAATGAGGGAATATTCCATCTTCCATTCCTGTGAGAAACACTGTTGGAAATTCCAAACCTTTTGCAGTGTGCAGAGTCATGAGTGTTACAACACCACCATGGTCTTCACCTTCGGGAATTTCATCAGCATCTGCAACAAGCGAGACTTTTTCTAGGAATCCAGCAAGGGAAATCTCTTCGTCTTCACCTAATTCTTCAAATGGTCTCTCTTCATACTCCATTGATACCGCTACTAATTCCTTAAGGTTTTCTACGCGAACTTCATCTTGCGGATCAGTGCTTGCAGATAACTCGGAAAGTAATCCAGATTGTTCAAGAATTGCTTCGATGATTACTGATGGACGAGTCTTAGCTTCAACCAACGTGCGAAGAGCAACCATCATTGAAACAAACTCTTTAACGGATTGTGCGGCTCGAGCAGGCATTCCCGGTGCTTGATCACATTGCGATAAACCACTCCAGAAAGAAAGATTGTTGGCTTGCACGTGAAGATCGACGCACTCAATTGCTCGGTCGCCAATTCCACGCTTTGGAACATTAATGATTCTTCGAAGTGAAATTTCATCTTCTAAATTGGCAAGTACGCGTAGATATGCCAAGAGATCTTTGATTTCTTTACGTTCGTAGAATCGAAGACCGCCAACCACTTTGTATGGCAGTGCCGAGCGCATGAATACTTCTTCAAATACACGCGACTGCGCATTAGTTCGATAAAAAATTGCGGTATCCCCCGGATTAGATTGACTGCTACGTTGCAATTCACGAATTTCATCTTTCACAAACTCTGCTTCGTCGTGTTCGGATTCTGCAACGTATCCGATTAGAGGTGCTCCAGCACCTTCTTCGGACCATAAGTTCTTTTCTTTACGCCCCTCATTTTTTGTAATGACAGCATTTGCGGCAGAGAGAATATTTTGAGTGGAGCGATAGTTTTGCTCGAGTAAAACAGTAGTTGCGTTTGGATAATCCAATTCAAATTGAAGAATATTTCTAATTGTTGCTCCGCGGAAACCATAAATGGATTGATCGGCATCACCCACCACGCATAATTCAGCTGGAGGTAAACCTTCCTGCGGATTTCCGACAAGCTCTTTTACCAAGATGTATTGCGCGTGATTTGTATCTTGATACTCATCTACTAAAACATGCTTGAACCGTGAGCGCAGACGTGCCTTTGCTTCAGGATACTTCTGCAAAACTTCAACAGTTTTTAAAATTAGATCATCAAAATCCATGGCATTGGCTTGCTGCAATCTACGTTGGTAAACCGCATAAACATCGGCAACTACTTCTTCGAACTGATTCTTAGTAGCGTTCACATAGTCATGCGGACCCATCAACTCATTTTTTGCATTAGAGATAATTGATTGAAATTGACGAGCTGGATAACGTTTTGGATCTAAATTAAGTTCTTTGGCAACAATAGTTATCAGTCGCAAACTATCGGCTGAATCATAAATACTAAATGAGTTTCCATAACCAAGTCTTACGGCTTCTTGTCTAAGCAAGCGCACACATGCAGAGTGAAAAGTTGAGACCCACATTGATTTTGCAACTGGGCCCACTAATGCTGTGACGCGATCTTTCATTTCACCAGCAGCTTTGTTTGTAAAGGTGATCGCCAAGATTTCATAAGGTGCGACGCCACGGCGAGCCATCAAATAAGCAATTCTGCGAGTAAGCACTCGTGTTTTTCCAGAACCGGCGCCAGCAACTACGAGAAGTGGGCCACCGCTATGAATAACAGCGGCTTGCTGTTGCGGATTGAGCCCTTCTAGCAAGGCGTCGGTACTTTCCATGGCGATGAGTCTATTAGGCTTACTGATATGGAACCGATTGCAGATACCGAAATCAAGCGCGTGCTTGTTGTTAACGCCCACCCTGATGATTCAGATTTTGGTGCATCCGGAACGATTGCACAGTGGGTAAAAAAAGGAATACAAGTGTCATATGTGTTCTGTACAAATGGCGACCAAGGTGGCGAGGCATCAGGAATCGCGAAAGAAGATATGCCACAAGTGCGTCAACGCGAACAACGCGAAGCTGGTGCTGTTATTGGCGTAACTGACATTACATTTTTAAATTATGTTGATGGTCATCTTGAAGCAACTATTGCGTTGCGAAAAGATATTGTTCGCCAAATTCGTCGCGTTAAGCCAGATCGAATGGTCTGCCAAAGCCCTGAAAGAAATTGGGAAAGAATTGGCGCAAGCCATCCAGATCACTTGGCCGCAGGAGAAGCTGCAGTTCAGGCGGTTTATCCAGATGCCCGAAACCCTTTTGCTTTTACAGATCTCTTAGAAAAAGAAAAATTAGAACCGTGGAAAGTGCGCGAAATATGGATGATGGGATTTTCAAACCCAGATCACTTTGTGGATGTTACTGACACATTTGATTTAAAAATAAAGGCATTGCACGCTCACGCATCACAAACTTCGCATAATCCGGATTTAGAGAAAATGGTTCGCGAATGGGGTGGCCGCAATGCAGCCGCGGCAGGTTTTGCAGAAGGAAGACTTGCTGAAGCTTTTAAGTTAGTTAATACGAATTAATTAACTAAAACTTTCGAAATCGCAATAGTTTTTGCTGGCTTGCCATCTGGTGCGCCACCAACTGCGCCAGCCTTTGCAACTGCTTTAACAATATCTAAGCCAGATGTGATGGTTCCCCAAATTGTGTAACTAGGTGCAAGTGTTGTGTTCGCATACACCAAGAAAAATTGGCTTCCGTTTGTGTTTGGTCCTGAATTCGCCATTGCAACTGTGCCCGCTGGATAGTTATTGCTCTTATTGGCTGGCAGGTTTTCATCTGGGTATGTGAATTGCGGACCACCGCTACCTGTGGCTGTGGGATCTCCGCACTGCAAAACAAATAAACCCTGTGTAGTAAGTCTGTGACAGAGAGAGTTATCGTAGTAACCACCCTTTGCAAGAGCTGCGATTGAAGTCAGTGTAAATGGCGCTTTAGAACCAACAGTAGTAATAACGATATTTCCGCAATTGGTGACGAGTGTAAATTTCTTTGGAAAAGTTGTTAAAACTTTCTTTGGAGTAGCAATCTTCTTTGGCGCGTGACCAACAGCTTTAGTTGGTGTGCACTTGACTGCCGCGGCTTGTGCTGTTGGCGCAAAAGTAATGGAGGTAATAGCAAAGAGAATTCCAAGGACTGCTGCTGACTTTTTCTTCACTTTTTACTCCCACTCGATTGTTGCTGGCGGCTTACTGGTTACATCTAACACGACTCTATTTACTTCACGCACCTCATTGGTGATACGTGTCGAAATCTTCTCAAGAACTTCATAGGGAATTCGTGACCAATCCGCAGTCATTGCATCTTCGCTAGAAACTGGTCGTAAAACAATTGGGTGACCATATGTGCGTCCATCACCTTGCACTCCGACGCTTCGAACATCAGCCAGCAAAATTACTGGGCACTGCCAAATATCTCTATCGAGTCCCGCGGCTTTCAACTCTTCTCGTGCGATTAAATCTGCTTCGCGCAATATTTCTAATCGTTCATGGGTTACTTCGCCAATAATTCTTATGCCGAGTCCTGGTCCGGGAAATGGTTGGCGCCACACAATCTCTTCTGGCAGGCCTAATTCCATACCAACATTTCGTACTTCATCTTTAAAGAGTGCGCGCAATGGTTCGACCAGACTAAATTTAAGATCATCGGGCAAACCTCCAACATTGTGATGTGACTTAATGTTTGCCGTTCCTGTTCCGCCACCAGATTCAACAACATCTGGATAGAGAGTTCCTTGAACTAAGAATTCCACTTCTCCACCACTTGCAATATCGCGTGCAGCTTTTTCAAAGGAACGTATGAATTCGCGCCCGATTATTTTGCGCTTTGTTTCTGGATCGGTGACGCCTTTAAGTGCATCTAAGAATTGATCCACTGCGTCAATGACAACAAGATTTACACCGGTGGATGCAACGAAATCTCTTTGAACTTGTTCTGATTCACCGCTACGCAATAAACCGTGATCAACAAAGACGCATGTCAGTTGCTTGCCAACTGCTTTTTGAATGATTGCTGCAGCTACTGCAGAATCGACTCCACCAGATAATCCGCAGATAACTCGCTTGTCGCCAATTTGTTCGCGGGCCTTTTCAATCTCTGTCTGGGCAATATTTGCTGTCGTCCATGTTGTATTGCACTTTGCAATATTGACTAACCAATTCTTAAGGATTGCTTGGCCGTGCTCGGAGTGCAGAACTTCTGGATGAAATTGAACTCCCGATAGCTGTGCATTTGCACTTTCAAATGCTGCAATGGCTGTGTCGCTAGTACTTGCGGTAACGCTAAACCCACAAGGCGCTTCAGTAACAGCATCGCCGTGAGACATCCAGACTCTCTGCTCTGAAGGAAGGGAGTTAAATACTTTTGAACCGGCGTTAACTTTTAGTTGTGTGCGACCGAACTCTGATTTACCAGTTTGGCTAACTACGCCGCCAAGTGCTGCTGCCATTGCTTGAAAACCATAACAAATTCCGAAAATAGGAATGTTTAAAGCAAAGATTGCAGGATCAACCGCTGGTGCATTTTCTGCGTACACACTTGATGGGCCGCCAGAGAGAATTATTGCTTCTGGATTTTTTACACTTACTTCTGCAGCGGTAATTGATGATGGAACTATCTCTGAATAAATATCTACTTCACGGACTCGTCGTGCGATTAATTGGGCGTATTGCGCACCGAAATCAACGACTAGAACTCCGTGAGGATTAGGCACGATGAATAAGGACTTCTACTCGCTGGAATGACTTCACATCCGAATAACCAGTTGTTGCCATCGCACGACGAAGTGCACCAAACAAATTCATTGAGCCATCTGCTGCGTGTGAAGGTCCAAGTAAAATTTCTTCAAGAGTTCCGGATGTACCAACTGCAACTCTTTCTCCGCGTGGAAGTTCTGGGTGATGTGCTTCAGATCCCCAGTGCCAACCAAGTCCTGGTGCTTCTGTCGCTTTAGCAAGTGGTGAACCCATCATTACGGCATCGGCGCCACATGCAATTGCTTTAGCAATGTCGCCACTTCGGCCAACAGAACCATCTGCAATTACGTGAACATAACGTCCGCCAGATTCATCTAAATATTCGCGACGCGCAGATGCAACTTCTGCAACAGCAGATGCCATGGGAACTTCAATTCCTAGAACTTTTCTTGTGGTGTGCGCTGAACCGCCACCGAATCCAACGAGCACACCAGCAGCACCAGCGCGCATTAAGTGAAGCGCACCCGTTGCAGTTGCAACTCCACCAACAATTACTGGAACATCGAGTTCGTAAATGAACTTTTTCAGATTGAGTACTTCTGTTTCTGCTGCAACGTGTTCGGCGCTGACTGTTGTTCCGCGAATCACGAAAATATCTACGCCGGCGTCGATTACTGCTTTATGCAATTCGGCAGTGCGTGCTGGAGAAAGGGATGCAGCAACTGTTACGCCAGCATCTCTTATTGTTTTGATTCGCTCTTTAATTAACTCTGGCTTAATTGGTGCAGCATAAATTTCCTGCATGCGCTTAGTTGCGTGCTTATCTGGCATCGATGCGATTTCGCCCAGCGGAATTCGTGGATCTTCGTAGCGAGTCCACAAACCTTCAAGGTTTAGAACACCTAATCCGCCGAGATTTCCAATAGCAATTGCTGTCTCCGGTGAAACAACTGAATCCATTGGCGCAGCCATCATGGGTAAATCAAACTTGTACGCATCAATCTGCCATGATGTAGAAACTTCTAGTGGGTCACGTGTACGACGACTTGGAACGATTGCAATATCGTCAAAAGAATATGCCTGGCGGGCTCTCTTGCCGGGAGCTAATTCAATGTCGCTCATGATTTTCCCTTCGGTGACTTAGTTCTTCTGTGAATAATTAGGAGCATCTGCAACGTGCAGAACATCGTGTGGATGACTCTCTTGTAATCCTGCTGAAGTAATTTGAATTAATCGTCCTTCGCGGCGAAGTGTTTCGATATCAGGCGCTCCGGCATAACCCATTCCCGAACGCAATCCACCAACTAATTGGTGCACAACATCGGCTGCAGATCCGCTGTAAGCAACTTTTCCTTCGATGCCTTCTGGAACTAATTTATCTTCAGATAAAACGTCATCCTGCATGTAGCGATCTTTGGAGTATGACTTCTTATCGCCGCGCGATTGCATTGCACCGAGTGAACCCATTCCGCGATACGCCTTGTACTTTCTTCCATCAATTTCTACGAGTTCGCCGGGTGACTCATCGCAACCTGCAAGTAATGAACCAAGCATTACCGAATTTGCGCCAGCAACAATTGCTTTAACTATGTCACCTGAATATTGCAATCCACCATCTGCAATCAGTGGGATGCCAGCTTTTTGACATGCTTTGCTTGCTTCCATGATCGCCGTAATTTGCGGAACACCAACTCCTGCAACGACACGCGTTGTACAAATTGATCCTGGACCAACGCCAACCTTTACAGCATCAGCACCAGCGTTGATTAGTGCTTGCGCACCAGCTCGCGTTGCTACATTTCCACCAATTACTTGTGTAGTGGGTGAGAATTTCTTAATGCGTGCGATTGCATCAAGAACCGCGCGATGATGACCATGTGCTGTGTCAACAACTACAACATCAACACCTGCTTCGATCAGGGCTTGTGCGCGATTAAAACCATCATCGCCAACACCTACGGCGGCACCTGCAAGACCAACATTTTTTACTAATTTAACGTGAGTAACTTGCTCATCGATTGGTAAATTTCTATGAATAATTCCAATGCCGCCAGCTTTTGCCATAGCAATAGCCATCGCAGATTCAGTGACAGTATCCATCGCAGATGAAACTAATGGAACAGATAAAGAGATCGTGCGGGTGAGCCAAGTGCCCGTATTTACTTCGCTTGGAACAACTTCTGAGGCATCTGGAAGTAATAAAACATCATCGTATGTAAGGCCGAGCATTGCGATTTTTTCCGTATCGCTACTCATCGCTGCCCTCCTTCACTCATCGCATCTGTGGCTTCTCTCGAGGAGGTGGAAGTCTATCGGTGGAATTAGGCTCCGATTGCCCGCGTAATTTCCTCACAAGCGAAGTTCAAATCAGGGGTTTTCGTCATATTCGCGCAATCACTTTCACGCCATCCTGGTCCGCCCAAAAGAATACGTGGGGCTGGTCGTACGGTAGGCAGATTTCTGAAAAAGTTTGGATCCGCATTTTCAACTAATTGCGCCCATAAGAAAATTGCTGGCGGTGCGAACTTTTCAACCATTGCTTCAAGGGCGGCAAATGGAGTGCGGGCTCCGAGAAAATGGCACTCAATATTTCGTTCTGCAAGTGCTGCAGTCAAGGCATGAATTGCCAGTGAGTGCATTTCTTCACCAACTGATGCAACTAGAACCGGACGTGGATTAATTGGCTTTTGAATCATGGATGCACGTTCGCGTAACACGCGTTTCAGAGTTTCGGAGAAGAAGTGCTCAATCTCAATACCTTCGCCGGTTTCTTCCCAAGACTTTCCGAGCATGACGAGTACCGGAACAATTACTTCTTGCCACGAGTGAATGACGCCGTTTTTTTCAATGTCATTTCGAAGCGTGCTTTCGATGAAGCTCTTATCCAATGCGTTGGCTGCACTGTGTAATGCTTCGATCACATCATGTCGGTCTGAAAAACCACCAACGATTTTTTCCATTTTGATGGCGCTCTTAACGGTCAGCGCTTTCTCTGCTGCTTCTGCTGGTGACATTCCGGCGATGATTAATCTGCGCATCGTCGTTAACTTGGCCAAGTCTTCAGCGCAGTACCTGCGGTGTGAACCGCTTTCATGATCGGTTGGACCGATCCCATAACGGCGAGCCCATGTGCGAAGGGTTGCTGGGGCTACGCCTAGGCGTCTAGCCACTGCTGCAACGGTTAAGAGCTCTTCCACGCCCCTATGGTGGCGCGATGCGACGCATATCACCACTTGGAATGCCCTTTTTTAAAAGAAATTGAGGGCAGATACTTGAACAACCTATGAAACGGTTGTATCTTTCCCCTATGGCTGAAATTTCACGTTTACCCCAACCGATCGCGGATCAATGGGAGTGGCAGTACGAGGGTTCTTGTCGCACCATGCCTAGCGAGATGTTCTTCCATCCAGATGGAGAGCGCGGTCCTCGCAGACGCAATCGCGAGAATGCGGCGAAGGCTGTCTGTGCGAGCTGTCCGGTAATTCAACAGTGCCGCGCTCATGCGCTGGCAGTACAAGAGCCGTACGGAATTTGGGGCGGTCTCTCTGAAGATGATCGCTTAGCGATTATCGGAAATGAAAAACCATCTGAGGTTTATGAAGCTTCATAATTTAGATTTTAAAGAACTAGGGTAAATAAAAAACCCCTTCGCATTACGCGAAGGGGTTTTTTATTTTAATTAGTGTGAGTGTCCACCTGGACCATGTGAATGTCCGTGGCCACCAGCATCTGGTGCCTCATCTGCTGGACGTTCGTATACAACAGCTTCTGTCGTAATAAACATCGCGGCAATTGATGCAGCATTTGCAAGTGCTGAACGCGTAACTTTCACAGGATCAATTACGCCATCTTTTGCAAGATCGCCATAGACATCTGTTGCTGCGTTAAATCCTTCGTGTGCTTTCATTGCGCGAACCTTTGCAACTACAACGTAGCCTTCAAGGCCGGCATTTTCTGCAATCCAACGAAGTGGTTCATCGCAAGCTTTACGCACAAGACGTACGCCAACTGCTTTGTCGCCAGTGAATCCAAGATCGCCTTCGAGTGCATCGGCTGCGTGCACAAGTGCTGCGCCACCACCAATAACGATTCCTTCTTCAACTGCTGCGCGAGTAGCTGAAATAGCATCTTCAAGGCGGTGCTTCTTCTCCTTGAGTTCTACTTCTGTATGTGCGCCAACTTTGATTACGCAGACTCCGCCAGCAAGTTTTGCAACTCGCTCTTGTAGCTTGCCGCGATCCCATTCTGAATCTGTTGTTGCAAGTTCGTTACGAATTTCTTGCACGCGAGCTGCAACGAGTTTCTTATCTCCAGCGCCATCCACGATTGTGGTTGCATCTTTTGAAATAACTATGCGGCGAGCTTTACCGAGTGAATCAATTCCGATTTGATCAAGCTTCATTCCAACTTCAGCAGAAATAACTGTTCCGCCTGTAAGAATTGCAATGTCTTCGAGCATCGCTTTGCGGCGATCGCCAAAGCCAGGTGCTTTAACGGCAGCTGAAGCAAATACGCCACGCATGCGGTTTACGACGAGTGTAGAAAGCGCTTCACCTTCTACATCTTCGGCGATGATCAATAGTGGCTTTGAAGCCTGTGCAATCTTTTCAAGGATTGGTAGCAAATCAGCGAGCGCTGAAATTTTATTTCCAACGATCAAAACGTATGCATCTTCAAGCACTGCTTCCATGCGATCTTGATCTGTAACGAAGTATGGAGAGATGTAACCTTTATCGAATTGCATACCTTCTGTGAATTCGAGCTCGAGTGCAGTTGTTGATGCTTCTTCAACTGTAATCACGCCATCTTTACCGACCTTGTCCATCGCTTCTGCGATGAGATCTCCAATGCTGCGATCTTGTGCTGAAATTGTTGCAACGTCGGCGATTTGAGCTTTGTCATTTACAACAGTTGCGTTTGCACGAAGACGCTCAGAAATTGCAACTACTGCTGCTTCAATTCCTAGCTTGAGATCCATAGGTTGCGCGCCGGCCGCAAGATTACGAAGTCCTTCTTTAACCATTGCCTGAGCAAGAACAGTTGCTGTTGTTGTTCCATCACCAGCTACATCGTTGGTCTTTGTAGCAACTTCTTTAACTAATTGTGCGCCCATGTTTTCGGCTGGGTCAGAGAGTTCGATCTCTTTTGCAATTGTCACGCCATCATTTGTAATCGTTGGAGCGCCGTAGGCCTTAGAGATAACTACGTTGCGACCCTTAGGTCCAAGAGTTACTTTGACAGTGTCAGCAAGAATGTTGACGCCACGTTCCATCGCACGACGAGCATGCTCGTCGAAATCTAGAATCTTTCCCATTTACTTCTCGATAACAGCGAGAATGTCACGTGCAGATAGAACTAAGTACTCTTCGTTGTTGTACTTAACTTCTGTTCCGCCGTACTTGCTATAAAGAACAACGTCGCCAACTTTTACATCCATAGGAACGCGAACACCGTCATCAAAGCGACCTGGACCAACAGCAATAACTGTGCCTTCTTGTGGCTTCTCTTTTGCTGTATCTGGGATTACAAGACCTGATGCAGTCGTTGTCTCTGCCTCATTGGCTTTAACGACAATTCGATCTTCAAGCGGCTTAATGGCTACAGCCATGGGTATTACTCCTCTGTATCTCTATGTTCTAAACGAATGGGCCGAAGAGCCGCGAATTAGCAGACTCGACCCTTGAGTGCTAACGCCAAGAGTAGGGTGGCTATTGGCGGCAGGCAAATTAAAGGATTAAACGCTTACAGAGGTAACGGCAAGGCTAGAAGTAGCACTGAAATCAATGGCTGAAGGCGCTCGGCCGGCACTGCTCATCAGGGATCCAAGGGCTGCCACCATTGCCCCGTTATCGGTACACAAAATCGGCGATGGGATGCGAAGGCGAATTCCAGAATCAGCACACCGCTGCTCAGCTAGTTGGCGCAGCCGTGAATTAGCAGCAACTCCACCTGCGATCACCAGAGATTCGATCCCCGTGGCTTTACATGCGGCTAAAGATTTTTGTAAAAGCACATCAACGATAGCTTCTTGAAAAGACGCCGCAACATCTGCACGTTTGTATTGAGGGGTTGATTCTAAATATCTGGCAACTGCCGTCTTAAGTCCTGAGAATGAAAAATCGTATGGACGAGTGCGCCAATCATCCGCTTGAGTCAATCCGCGTGGGAAATTTATTGCGTTATTGTCACCTTTTTTTGCTTCGTTATCAACGGCTGGTCCGCCAGGAAAACCTAAGCCCATCAAGCGCGCAATTTTGTCAAAAGCTTCGCCAGCGGCGTCATCCATTGTCGAACCTAAAGATGTTACTGATGTAGTGATGTCATCAATTTGCAAAATAGATGAGTGCCCACCGCTTACAAGCAATGCAATTGTTGGATCAATTGATTCGGAGTGAGTGAGGTAGTCAACACTGACGTGTGCTGCTAAATGATTTACTCCATAAATTGGCTTATTGAGTGCAAGTGCAAGAGCTGTAGCAGTTGATGTTCCAACTAATAGAGCGCCAACTAATCCTGGACCTGCTGTAACCGCAATTGCATCAACATCCTTTAAGGAAACTTTTGCAGTGTTCAATGCGCGATCTAAAGCAGGAATCATCGCTTCTAAATGAGCTCTGCTCGCAATCTCGGGAACAACTCCCCCAAACCGTGCATGTTCTTGAACACTCGATGCAATTTCATTAGCCAATAAGGTGCGGCCCCGCACAATGCCAATAGCTGTTTCATCACACGAAGTTTCGATACCTAATATCAGCGGTTCGCTCATGGCAACTCTTTTCTCATGACATGAGCATCTAAACCGGGACCGTAATAATTCTTACGCGTATTAATAATTGAATAACCGAGTGATTCATACAATGCGATCGCTGAAGCATTATTTATTCCTACTTCCAGCATCATCGACGGTGCCACTCGCATCTGTGCCCACTTTTCTAGTGATTCCATGAAGTGCCGTGCAATGCCTTGTCTGCGCGCTTCAGGCAATACGGCAACAGTTAAAACATCGGCGTCTACTCCGGATGAAACGACCATAACGCCTGCGTAACCAACTATGTGTTTATCTGAATCCAGGGCCACAAGAAAATAACGAGTCTTAGGTATTCCAGAAAACTCTTCTTTGAATTGACCCACTGACCAAGGCGAATCTGAAAACAGTGTGCGCTCCATTGAAACCAAAACAGGAAGATCCAATGGCATCGCTTCGCGATATGAAATCTGCATTAGCGCTCCGAAGTTGGAACAGCATCGGGACGGCGCAGATACATCGGTTGATATACCTTTGGTAATTCTGCAAAGACAGAAACATCCGGATATGAAGCAACATCAGATAAACCGTATTTGTGCGCGCCTTCGCCGACGAAAACTTTTCCTTCAACCTCCGCCGGAAGATTTACATGTGGACCATCAACTCGTCTGCCATTTTTATATGAGGCCCAATAAATTTCTTTGCGTCTAGCATCCGTTGCGGAAACATATTCAGGCGCCGTACATACGATTGCATCCAGAGAACACACGCCACGCAATTCAATTTTTCTAGCCCAAGCAAATGCTTGCGCAAATGAAATACCAGCACGCAATCCTGTGTACGGCCCTGGTCCCATTCCGACAATTACTTGCGAAATATTGTTTTCCTGCGCAAGTGCTTTTTTCACTAATCGCGGAACCGCTTCTGCGTGAGCTGTTGCCCCATCTTCATACTCAGACCAAATGACTTTATTATGTGAAATTAAACCAACAGAAGTTCTTGAAGTGGAAGTATCGATGACTAATTGTGCACTCATGCAGAAAAACCTGCCCAGCGATCGCCCACGCAGTTAAATGAAACCTTTCGGACTTCATCGATTCGATCAATAGTGATTTCTAGGCGTTGATCTGAGAGTCGAGCTGACTCTGCCCCACCCCATTCAATAACTGTGACCGAATTTTCTCGATCCGAATCTAAATCCAGATCATCAAGAAACAAGGCGGCTTTGCCTGAATCCAATAACCGATAAACATCTACGTGAATCAATGGCAGAACGCCTGGATAGTTTTTCGAAATCACAAAGGTTGGCGATGTAACGCCTTCAATACCTAATGATTTTGCGATGCCTTGAACTAAAACAGTTTTACCTGCACCTAAATCTCCGTTGAGCAGAATCAAATCTCCGCACTTTAACTGTGCGCCAATTTTTGCACCTAAGTCATGCATCTCTGTGGCACTGGAGATTTCAATCATAATGAATACAGATTAGTAGATGAAAAGAAGAACGGGGGCCTGGTTACCCAGACCCCCGTTAACTACTTCTAGTAGTTCAGAATTTACTTCTGATCTGCCTTAAGAAGTGGCATTGAGAATTGACGATCAAAGAGAAGACCGTCCACCTTTGCTACTGCCTTTTCAACAGCAGCATCTGATGGAACAGAACCTGTCTTTGCAGCAGTTGCAGCTAACTTCGCTACAGCCATTGTTTGATCGTATGAGAACTGGCAGTGACCAGTTCCGCTTGGCCATGCAGCACTGCTTGTATCAGGTGAACCAGTTGGCAAGAACTTGGTCCACTTGTCTGCAGTTACAACCCAGAGTGGCAAGAACTTCTTTGTGTTCTTGAGGTTCTTATTTGTAAGCCACTGTGAATTTCCTGCAGGAGTGATCATGTCAGCTGTACCAGTCATTGTGATTGTTGGTACAAGTGCTTTGCCCTTGTGAGCAACTTGAGCCTTAAGGCCGTTAAGTCCCTGATCAGTAGCTGCAATGCGCTTTCCGTATGGAGAGCTCAAGATTGCGAGCATTCCATCGATTGAACTGTTGCCACTGAGTGCGACGTTAAAGCTTGCGCGCTCATCAGCAATTCGCTTTGCATAATCTGTTGCAGTGTTGTCATAGAACGCTCCGCCTACGCGACGCTCTAGGTCAAGAGTTGCAAAGATTCCTAGTCCAGCTGCATAACCTGCGTTTTCAGCAATTCCAAGTGCAGGTGCAAGTGCAAGTGCGAACGCTGTTTCTACTCCAGGAAATGATGAACCATCAAAGTGTTGGCTCTGAGTTGGAACTCCAGCCATCAAGCCAACAAGTGTCAACGCACTACGGGCAGGAATTGCCTTAACAGTTGCTGGCATAGGTGATGTTGCTGGCCATGTCTTTGCATTGTCAGTTTCTAGAATTGTTCCGCCGATGTGACGAAGCACAGCAGCAACCTTTCCTAGATTCTGCGCTGCTTGTCCAACTCCAGCAGCGCCATCTGCGTAACCGCTGACAGTGATGCTTGGATCAAAGAATGTCTTGAGACCCCATAGGAGATCTCCAGCATATGTAAGTTCTGAATGTACGTTTCCTGCTGCAGTACAAATAGGTGCTGCAGATTTAATGAGTTTAGGAAAACGCTCTGCAAGTGCTTGAGTAATAAAGCCACCCATTGATGCACCCCATGCGATAACTCCCTTTGTGCCAGGTACTTCTGACTTAAGGATTCCGATGAGTTCAACGTTTGTCTTTACAGCAGATCCAACTGTCCAGCCTTGTGAATCAAAGCTTGAACCAGCGACTGCATAACCAGCAGCAAGAAGTGATTCGACAACTTCTGGTGCCGGTCCAACTTCAGCGCTCATGTCAACGATATAAGGCTTTGCGCTTACAACGCCGGCAGGAAGGTTAACTGCATAACGGTATCCGTGAGACCAGAGGTACACAGTTCCATTGAAGTTTTCAGTGTTAGTGCGATATTCGTAATTCGCACCATCTGAAGTTTTGCCTGAGCAGACTTCAACAATGAGACTTCCAGATTGTTGTGCTTCACAAGATGAAGCATTCGCAGCTGGTGCAATTGCAACCATTGACACTGTTACGAGAGATGCTGCAACAGCAATTGCTGCGAAGCGTGATTTCTTCATAGTTAAGTTCCTCATGAGTTTGATGGCAATCCGTTAGTAGGAAGTGGTGCACGTGAAATCGTTGCAGAGACAACTGCGCCTGAACCGGAGTCAGTTGTGTAAAGAATTCTCTTGCCATCGATTGGTTGTAGTGAACCTGTTGCTGAGTACTTACCAATCCAGTAGCCGGAGTAACCGACGTGTGAATTAGCTGAGTACTTAAGCGGTGTAAATCCAGCGCTTGCAAACTTTGCACCCTTAGTTTCGATTGCCTTAATAAGGCCAGCGCGTGTTGGGTTCTTGCCTGCTGCGCGAAGTGCTTGAACTGTAAGCATTGCTGAGTTCATGCCCTGAAGTACTGTGAGATCAAATGTTGCACCTGGTACGTACTTCGCGTAAATGCTCTTGAAGAATGTTACGTATTCATCAGATGCATCAGATGGGTCTGGTGCGAAGCTTGTTCCAATTGCACCATTAAGAATTGCTAGTGGAACTCCACCAGCCTTAAGAGTGTTTGAATCTCCGCCAACTGAACCGAGCATCCAGCCAACTGTTGGACGGTATTGCAGACCTGCTGCTGCACCGAGAACTGCGGCCGATGTTGTAGTTGTTGCGAAGATAATTGCGATATCAACAGCTTCTGGCTTTAGCTTTCCTGTAATCCAGCCCTGAGCAGCTGCAACTGTGTCAGCACCTGTTGGGAACTTAATAGTTACTGCTGGCTTCAAGCCTGCTGTAGCAAAACCTGCAACTGCATCTAGACCAAAGTCATCATCTTGAACAATAAGTGCAACTTTCTTGCCCTTGTAATTGTCATCGATGTACTTCGCCATGATCTTTGCTTCCATTACATATGAAGGAAGCACAGCAAATGTGGTCTTGTACTTAGCTTTGTTAGCGAATCCGCTAAATCCTGTGTTCACAAATAAATCTGGAACGCCACGACCGCTGAGGTTGGCTGAACGAAGTGCTGCAAGGTGATTTGCAGTACCAAGTGCTCCAACGATCGCGAAAACTTTATCTTTCATGATCAGATCGTTTGTCGCCTTGACTGCAAGTGTTGGTACGTATGAATCATCTTTTGAAATCAGATTGATCTTGCGTCCGTAAACTCCACCATTGTCATTGACGTGTGAGAAGTACGCTTTCATCGCGCCAGGAATTTTGCCGTAAACAGCTGCAACTTTTCCTGATAGTGGCGATGTAATTCCAAGCTTAATTTCTGTGCTTGTGATTCCTGGTTCGCTTGCAGCTTGCGCTGGCATTGTTGATAACGCCATTGCTCCTGCTGCGATCACCGCAGAAGCAAACAGTGCTCGCTTCTTAGGAGTGTTTCTGATCATGTAAGTCCTTCCATCTAAGGAGTGTGAGGGTTTGTTTAGCCAGAGTGTGCTTTGCGCTTGTGACGCAGATGATGCAACTTTTCTCCCGGTCCATTCGGTGTGAATAGAACCGCAAGAATAAGTAGTGCACTCACCAACAACCCTGGCAAGGTCGAAGTGATTTTCAATGAGTCACCAAAACGGCTCGCAACCGAATCGGCAATCTCAGGGATAACCACCAAGATCACTGCCCCTAGCATCACACCTTTTAGGTCATAAATGCCAGAGACAACGGCGCCTGTCACCAGGGCAAATGAGAGGGAAAGGGGGAAAGCAGAGGGCGAAACGGTGCTTATGGTCAGCACGAGCAGGGCTCCGGCTAGCCCAGCTAGCCCAGAGCTCAAGGAAAAGGCCAGAACCTTCTGGCGCCCGGTATGGACTCCACAGAGCTGGGCCGCGACATCGTTGCTGCGAAGAGCGCGCCATGTGCGTCCGTATTTAGAGTGCAAAATATTTGCGAGCCAGAACATTGTTATTAACGCAGCAAGTGTTGCAATCCAGAAGAACCATTTGTACTGAGAAAAGCTTTCGCCTAATCGCGCTGGTGGTAAACCAGGATCTAAGTAAATTCCTTGTTCACCGCCCAGAATTGAAAATTGATTTGCAAGAGATGGGAGTCCAACTGCTAATGCAAGTGTTGTTCCAGCAAGATACGGGCCAGATAAACGTGCAGCTGCAAAACCAAGAATTCCACCGAAGATTCCGGTAACAAGTGCTGCCATAACAAATGCAAACCACAATGGCAGTGACGCGTTTGCAACACAGAGCGCCGCAACATATCCACCGAATGCCATCAACGCACCATGTCCAAGTGAAATTTGTCCTGAGTATCCAGTGAGCAAAATAATTGAACCAATTGCAATGACATAGACCGCTATTGATGCACCTTGGTAGACGCGCAACTCATCTACGCGATCACCAATTAATAAGAGCACCCAACCGAGTGCAATAAATAGGAGTAAACGTTTACGCACGACGACTCCTCTTTCCAGAGACAATGCCTGATGGACGAACAAGCAAAATAATTATGAGGAAAACAAATGCTGTTGGGAATATTAAAGATGTGCTAACGTAATTTGAAACAAATGTGACACCAAGACCCAAGACCAATCCACCAACTACAGCGCCGACCATGCTTTCTAAGCCACCAATAACTGCTGCTGCAAATCCAAAGACAAGCAAAATATCCAGAGAGTTAGGCGACAGATAAGAAGTAGGTGTTGCCAATATTCCTGCGATTGCACCAGCTGCTCCTGCAATTGCCCAACCGAGTGTTCTAATTTCATTTACTCGGATTCCAGAGAGCCGTGCAATTTCTGGTGAGTATGCAGAGGCGCGAAGTGATAAACCAAGATTTGTTCTTTGGAATAAGAGTGAGAGCACAATCAGAACAATTGCAACTACGACGATAACGAGTGCGTTATATGGAGCAAATGGAAGTACTTCTGAACCAAGACTGTAACCATCTAATGACACTGGTGGAGCAATTGGCTTTAGTTCAACGCCCCACACAAATCCCACCACTGCACGTAATACTCCAAGAAGACCGAGTGTTGCTACAACTGGTGCAATTGCAACGATGGGACCAGAAGTAACTCGTTTGAAGAGTGGGCGCATGAAGTAACGATCAACAATTGCTCCCAGAAATGCTCCTGCAAGAATTGCAACAACAAATGCGAGCCAGAAAGAACCTGTGCGATTTACTACTTCGTATGCAATATATGTAGAAACAATTGCCTGACCTGCTTGGGCAAAGTTAACAACGCGTGTGGATCGCCAGACCAAAACGAGTGAAATAGACATCAAGCTGTAAATCGCACCGAGTGATAAACCGATAAGTAATGAGCTAATAAATTTATACATATTTAATACCCCAAATAAGCCGCGCGCACGGCTGGATCATTGAGGAGAGATTCTGCGCTTCCTGCTACAACTACTTTGCCTAAATTCAGAGCGATACCAGTATCAGCAATTTCTAGGGCACCTAATGCATTTTGCTCCACTAAAACAACTGTCAATGACATTTGATCGCGTAACGATTTAATTGTTTGAAATATCTGTTCGATTACTAATGGCGCCAAACCAAGAGATGGTTCGTCAAGTAATAAGAGTTGTGGCTTAGACATCAATGCACGACCAATAGCCAACATCTGACGCTCTCCACCAGAGAGAGTATCTGCACGTTGCTTGAGTCTTTCGCCAAGACGTGGAAAGAGTTCAATGACGTCTAACTGTGTTGATTTCATCTCTTTCTTGTTTTTGCGCCAAATTGCACCGAGATGGAGATTTTCTTCAACACTTAACTCTGCAATTACTGATTTTCCTTCACCAACATGGGCGATTCCGTGACGCACATTGAATTCGGGTTTGACTGAAAACAGGTCGTGATCATTCCAGTGAGCACTTCCATGAGACGCACTCTTTAACCCTGAAAGTGTGCGCAGCAGCGTTGTTTTTCCCGCTCCATTTGAACCAATGACAGCTGCAATCTTTCCACTTTCTACAGTGAATGAAACACCTGAGATAGCACGAATTGCTCCGTGGTCCACGCTGAGATTGTTTACAACAAGACTCATGATTTCACCTTCGATGCACCCAAGTACGCTGCAATAACCGCTGGGTCTCGTCTTACAACATCGGCTTTACCACTTGAAATTACTTCACCGAAGTTAAGAACATAAAGGCGATCACACACCGACATAACAACGTCCATGTGGTGCTCAACAATTAAGACCGACATTTGTGCAGTGAGGTTTCTGATGAGCGAGTTCATCCACTCGATATCTTGTTGACCAAGTCCACCAGCTGGTTCGTCCAACATAAGAATTTTTGGTTCACTAACTAGTGCACGAGCAATCGCAACGCGCTTTGTATCTGGGTATGAAAGTGTATCTGCTCTGCGATCTGCAATTCCTGTTGCGTAAACACGTTCGAGAGCTGTTTGTGCGCGTTCACGTAAAACCTTTTCATCTTTTCCACTACGACCAAGGGCTGCTGAAATTAAACCCGAATGACTAAATTTTTGAGCACCAATCATGACGTTTTCTAAAACCGTCAGGTCACCAAAGAGACCGACTCCTTGCAGAGTTCGGGCAATTCCTAACTCTGTTAGATGATCTGTCTGCGGCCACGAATGTTTGTGACCATCCAAAAACAAATCTCCTGAATCAGGCTTAACAAGTCCGCATATTGCATTAAACGCAGTTGTCTTTCCTGCGCCATTTGGTCCAATTAATCCAACAACCTCACCTGGTTTTACCTCTAAGTGAACATCGCTTAATGCGCGCAACCCACCGAATGAAACGGTGAGACCGCTAATCGCTAGGAGTGAGTTATCAGTAGACATGAGGTTCGTAGATTCTAGGCACACGTGGACCGATTCGGGTAACAATCTCGTAATTTATGCTCGAACTTGCACGTCCCCAATCATCGGCGGTGTATTCCCCATGCGAACCATCGCCAAAAACTATTACCCAATCCCCTGATTGCGCAGTGCTATTAGAACCGAGATCAACAACGAATTGATCCATAGAGACGCGACCAATGATTGGCGCTTTTTTCCCATTAATAAAAACTCCTGCACCTTGGGCAACGCGTGGGATTCCGTCTGCATATCCCATCGCAACAACGCCTAATTTTGTATCCATTGATGTTGTTGCACTTGCTCCATATCCAACAGGTGAACCTTTTGAAACATTTTTTACTAAATGTAATTTCGCTCTGAGTTGGCCCACTGGACGTAAACCTAACTCTTTACTGGTTCCCATGTGCGTTATATCCGGAGTTAATCCATACATTGCAATGCCAACTCGAACCATGGTGAAGTATGAATCTTTATCCTTTAAAGTAGCGGCTGAATTCGCTAAGTGTTTGATTGCTGGATTGATGCCGATTTTTTCGAGCTCTGCAACCATCTGCTTAAATTTGTCGAGTTGATCAACATTTTGTTTCTCACCAGGTTCATCGGCTCGCGCAAAGTGAGAGAAAATTCCAACAACTTCAAGATACGTAAAATCTTCTTGCAACAACTCTTTCCACTCATCCAGGAATCCACCACGAGTCATGCCTGTATCTAATTCAATATGAATGCGCGCCTTCTTGCCTGATTTTGCAGCGGCTGCACTAATTTCGCGCAATCCTTTGATACTTGATACACCTAAATCAATGTTATGTGACAGTGCAAGTTCAAAATCAGAACCAGGTGAAACGAGCCAGGCAAGAATCGGTGCATCGACTCCGTTTTCTCGCAAAGTAATTGCTTCTTCGAGCAGCGCAACACCAAGCCACGAAGCACCTGACTTAAGTGCCGCACTTGCTACTCGAATCAATCCATGACCGTATGCATCGGCCTTTACAACGGCCAACACATCAACAGCGCACTCTTTTTTAATTTTTGAAACATTGCTAGCAAGTGCACTTAAATCAATGAGGAACTCTGCTCGATCGCTCATGGTTTTTCCTCGATAACTACGATTGCAGATGCGATTCCGCCATCATGAGATAAAGAAAGGTGTACCCGCGACCCACTAATTAATTGAGCTATTTCACCGCGGAATAAGAACTCTGGCTTTCCGTTTTCTAGATTGATAACTTCTGCATCATGCCATTGCAATCCATGCTCGGCGCTTAGTGCTTTGGCTAGAGCTTCCTTAGCTGCAAAGCGAGCAGCGAGAGATTGTAAATTTTTTGATCGTTCTGATTCGGTGAAGAGTTTTTCACTTAACCCCGGAGTTCGTTCGAGGGATTCCTTAAATCGATCAATGTTTACGACATCGATTCCAACGCCCTCAATCATTTGGCAATAGTAATAAGAACTATGAGAGTTGGCTATTGGATGGAACAAATCGATCTACTGCGATGACCATAACCAGCAGAGCTGCGCCAATGAATAAACCTCCGACTAAATCAGATAGCCAATGAGTATTTCTAAAGAGGGAAACAACGCAGACACTGAGTGAAATTAGGGCTACACCAGTGCTTGCTAATCGCCCACGATAACGATCTACATGTGCATATCTGTAAATCAAATATGCCAAAACTCCCCAGGAAAGAATCGCATTTGACGCGTGACCACTCGGGTAGGAAAGTCCACCTGCATAAATTAAATCTACGTTGAGTTGTGGCTTTGTCCTGCCAATCAACAACTTTGCAAGACCCACTGTTACGTTGAGTGCAATAAGGGACAAAATCGCCAAGTTAAGTGGTCGCCATGTCTTAAATCTTCTAGCAATATAAATTGCAGCAATCATCAACGCTGTGCCTGTAAGTCCACGTAAACCTAAATCATCAATTCGCATCAAGAGAAAATCAATCCATGAAGGGAAATCAGTTCTGCCAGCATTAGCGATTTTTGCATCGAGAGCAATCAAGGGACCATTGGTAATTACCTGTTGCGTAACAATGACAAAACCTACAAAGAAAAGTGATGACCATTTAACTGCGCGAACCATCTGTTTCCGGCGAAGTGAAGGCACTTATTCCACCGTTACAGATTTAGCCAAATTTCGTGGCTGATCTACATCGCTTCCGCGAGCAACCGCAATTTCGTAAGCAAAAACTTGCAATGGAACCGTTGCAAGAATTGGTTGAAATAGTGGCTGTGTAACCGGTATGCGAATCACATATTCAGCGCCAACAACGTCGGCACCCTCTTCTGCGATAACGATTACGCGCGCACCACGAGCTTTAACTTCTTGAATATTGCTCGCCATTTTTTCATCTAGTGCATGCTCATGACCTGCTGGCAGAATTGCAATAACTGGAGTTGCTGATTCGGCATCAATTAAGGCGATAGGTCCGTGCTTGAGTTCGCCGCCGGCAAATCCCTCTGCGTGAATGTATGCCAACTCTTTTAACTTGAGTGCGCCTTCGAGGGCAACCGGATAGCCGATGTTTCTGCCTAAAAATAGAATTGTGTTTGCATCTGCAAATTTACGTGTGAGCGCACGAAGTGGTTCGACGGTTTCTAGAATCTGCTCGATTTTTCCTGGTAATTCGAGCATTTCGTTATAGAGATCGGCAACTTGATTATCGTTAAGTTCTCCGCGGACCTGTGCCAAGTGCAAACCGATTAAATACACAGCAACAATTTGTGTGAGCAAAGCTTTTGTTGAAGCCACGGCGATTTCGGGACCGGCGTGTGTATAAATAACAGCATCTGATTCGCGAGGAATTGTTGAGCTATTTGTATTGCAGATCGCCAATACTCGAGCCCCTGCAGCCTTTGCATGACGCAAAGCCATCAACGTATCCATTGTTTCGCCTGATTGAGAAATAGCGATTACTAATGTGTTTTTAGTAATTATTGGATCTCTGTAACGATATTCACTTGCAATTTCTACTTCGACTGATATTTTCGCCCATTTTTCAATTGCATATTTGGCAATCATTCCTGCGTGATAGGCAGTTCCGCAGGCGATAACAACAATCTTCTCAAGTGATTTAATTTCGGTCGGAGTCAGGTGAATTTCATCGAGCAAAATTTGTTTGTTATCGCTCAAGCGAGCCATCAAAGTGTCTGCAACAGCCTTAGGTTGTTCAAATATCTCTTTGAGCATGAAGTGCGCGAAGCCGCCCTTTTGCGCGGCGCTTGCATCCCAAGTAATTTCATACTCTTTAGGAGTTACTGCTTTGCCATCTAAATCTGTGATTGAAACATGTGTAGGTGTCAGAGTTACGACTTGATCTTGACCGAGTTCGATCGCTCGTTTTGTGTAATCGATGAAGGCAGCAACATCGGATGCCATAAAGTTTTCATTTTTTCCGATGCCTACGACCAGTGGAGAATTACGGCGAACGCCAACGATTACATCTGGAGTATCCGCGTGAATAGCCACAAGAGTGAATGAGCCACGCAAAGATTTAACAGCCTCACGCATTGCAGCTGAGAGATCGCCATCGTGTTTTTTCCTTAAGTCGCTAAGTAAGTGCGCAACGGACTCAGTATCTGTGTCTGAAGAAAATTTGTGTCCTTTGCTTTCAAGCTCAGCTTTTAACTCTGCATAGTTTTCAATAATTCCATTATGAATTACGGCTAATTTTCCATCGTTATCAACGTGTGGGTGCGCATTGCGATCAGTTGGTCCACCATGTGTAGCCCAGCGAGTGTGACCGATTCCAGAGTGAGCAGTTGGAATGGATGAGAGTTCTTGTTCTAAGTTTGAAAGTTTTCCTGCACGTTTTTCTATAAATAATTTATTAGGTGTACCAAGTGCTATACCGGCTGAGTCATATCCGCGATATTCAAGACGACGCAGACCTTCGATCAAAGGCGTGATTGCAGTTTGTGGCCCTGTGTAACCCACAATTCCGCACACGTGCCTACCTCAATTCTTCTTTAACAACTTTGGCAAGTTTTTCCGCTATTTCTTTGGCGATGCTATCACTTTGAGCTTCAACCATGACTCTCACAAGGGGTTCAGTGCCAGATGCACGCAAAAGAATTCGTCCAGTATCGCCTAGTTCTGATTCGAACTTCGCAACTGCTGCACTAATTGCAGTTGAAGATTCCAGTTTATCTTTCGCTACGCCAGAAACATTTATTAATACCTGCGGGAAACGTTGCATGATTGAAGATAACTCTTTGAGTGATTTCTTGGTGCGCGCCATTTCGCACATAAGTTGTAGCGCCGTTAACAATCCATCGCCAGTACCGGCAAATTCGCGCATGATGATGTGGCCAGATTGTTCTCCGCCAAGTGTGTAATTGTTTTCAATCATGTTCTCTAAAACGTAGCGATCTCCAACTGCTGTTTTTGCAACGTTGATGCCCGCTGCTTTCATTGCAATAAGAAAGCCAAGGTTGCTCATTACAGTGGCTACGACGGTTGAATCAGCGAGTTTTCCACGCGATTTAAATCCCTGTGCCAAGATCGCCAAAATGAAATCACCATCAACTGTGTTGCCGTCGGCATCAATTGCCAGACAGCGGTCCGCGTCACCATCATGAGCGATTCCAATATCTGCTTTGTTTTTCAGAACAGCTTCGCGCAAGAAATCTAGGTGTGTGGACCCAACGCCATCATTGATGTTTAAGCCCGTTGGATTATTGGCAATCGCAATAACAGTTGCGCCAGCTTTTTCCAGGGCTGCAGGCGCTACAAACGAGGCTGCGCCGTTCGCACAATCAACAACAACTTTTAATCCAGTAAGTGAAGTGTCTACGCTTTTTAGAAGGTGTGCGATGTACTTGTCGCGAGCGCTTGTATCTTGGATAACTCGTCCGACATCTTTTCCGGTAGGACGCTGCCATGGTTCACCCATGCGCGCTTCAATTGCTGCTTCTAGTGAATCAGCTAACTTTTCTCCTCCGCGTGCAAATAATTTAATTCCGTTATCTGGTGCTGGGTTGTGAGAGGCGGAAATCATTACGCCTAAGTCAGCGCCTGTCTCTGCTACTAAAAAAGCGATTGCAGGAGTTGGTAGAACTCCCACTCGATACACATCAACGCCGGCACTTGTTAAGCCGGCAACGACTGCTGCTTCTAGGAATTCACCAGATGCGCGAGAGTCTTGTCCAACAATTGCATGTGGACGTTTGTTTTTATCACCGAGGGTTTCAACCAAAATGTGCGCAGCAGCAACTGCAACATCGAGTGCTAATTCAGCTGTGAGATCAACATTTGCTAAGCCACGAATTCCATCAGTGCCGAAAAGGGCCACGGAGATTGCCTCCAAATACGATAGAAATTAGCGCTTGCTGTATTGAGAACGCTTACGTGCCTTCTTAAGACCGTACTTCTTACGTTCGATCACACGAGCATCGCGTGAAAGGAATCCAGCTTTCTTAAGTGCTGGACGGTGTGCTTCTGCATCAATTTCATTGAGTGAACGTGCAACGCCAAGACGTAGTGCACCAGCTTGACCTGAAACTCCACCACCATTGATACGAGCAAATACATCGTATGAACCTTCAGCACCTACTGTGCGAAATGGTTCGGAGACTGATTGTTGGTGAACTTTGTTTGGGAAGTAATTCTCAAGAGTCTTTCCGTTAACAACCCAGCGACCTGTTCCTGGAACGAGTCGAACGCGAGCAACAGCTTCTTTACGGCGACCTACTCCAGCGCCTGGTCCCTTAAGTGCTGGACGGTTAGTTGCTGCAGCTGGTGTTGCTGATGTGTACGAAGTTGGAATTTCGTTCTCATCTAGTTCGTCAACGAATGTGTTTTCAGACATGAATTATGTTTCCCTTTTTTCTTCTTCGATTACTTGACGATTTGTGAGACTTGGTTGAATTCGTATGGTTTTGGAGCTTGTGCAGCGTGAGGATGTTCTGCACCTGCATACACCTTGAGCTTTGCAGACATTGCACGGCCAAGACGATTCTTTGGCAACATTCCCTTGATTGCTTTTTCAACTGCGCGAGTTGGATGCTTTTCCATCAATTCGCCGTACACAGTTGAAGTTAAGCCACCTGGGAAACCAGAGTGCATATGTGAAAACTTTTGCTTAGCTTTTTGTCCAGAGAGAGCAACTTTTTCAGCATTGATAACAATTACGAAATCGCCCATGTCCATGTGTGGCGCGAATGTTGCTTTGTGCTTTCCGCGAAGAAGAACTGCAGCATGACTTGCAAGACGTCCTAATACGACATCTTGTGCGTCGATGATGTGCCAATTACGCACTGCATCGCCAGCCTTTGGACTATATGTACGCATGCTCTTCACTTCTCTCTTTTGAATAACTGTGAATCTGGTGTGCTGCGCCTTGGTTTTGGCGCAAGAGGTAAAGGGTACCTGCGCGCTCGCGTAGGGTCAAAATGGCCTTTTGCCCCATATTTAATGCTCAAAAACCGGCTCCGGGCTCTCATAAACAGCACCATTGGCTCCAAATACCAGGAATCGAGTGAAGCCCCGAGTGAACCATCGATCATGCGTTACAGAAATAACTGTTCCTTCATACTCTTCAAGGGCTTTCTCCAAGCTTTCCGCGCTCGCTAAATCTAAGTTATCCGTTGGTTCATCAAGTAATAAAAGTGTTGAGCCAGATAGTTCTAGCAACAAAACTTGAAAGCGCGCCTGCTGCCCACCGGAGAGTGAAGAGAACTTTTGCTCTGCTTGATTATGAATTTCATACTTACGTAGAACGCTCTTTGCTGGTCCTAATTGAAGTGAGTATGTTTCCCATAAAATCTCAAGGAGAGTTTTACTCTCAAACTCTGGATGTGCATGTGTTTGTGCGAAATAACCGATTTCAACACGAGCGCCAACTTTGAAATTGCCGCTGAATTTAACGCTTTGATCACCTGAAATTAGACGCAAGAAGTGTGATTTACCGGTGCCATTTTTTCCAAGAACAGCAATGCGATCGCCGAAAAAGACTTCAAAATTAAATGGTTCAGTAAGATTTTCAATCGCAAGGTTTTCAAATGTAAGAGCCCGTAAACCTGTGCGGCCACCACGTAATCCAACGCGTACATCTTGTTCAATCGGTGGTGCTTCTGGTGGCCCAACTTCTTCGAATTTACGTAAACGTGTTTGCATAGCGCGATACTTTGAAGCCATATCTGGACTGCTTGCCGCTTGCACTTGAAGTGTTCTAACTAAGTCTTTTAAGCGTTGATGCTCTTCTTCCCATCGCAACAAAATTTCAGCAAAACGTGCGTTGCGCGCCTTGCGCGCTTCATGCCACGTTGAGAACTTACCACCGTGCACCCACGTTGTATTGCCGCTGATGCCTTGCTCAAGAGTCACGATGCGATTGGCCGTGTGCTCGAGTAATTGTCGATCGTGGCTAACAAATAGAACAGTTTTCTTAGTTGCTGTTATAACTTCTTCCAACCATCTTTTCGATGGAACATCCAAATAGTTATCTGGTTCGTCGAGAAGCAAAACTTCTTCAGGTCCTTCAAGTAGTGCTCGCAAAACTAATTTCTTCTGCTCACCGCCTGAAAGTGTATTTACTAATCGCTCTGCAACTGAATCAAAAGATTTTCCAAGCGCTTCGGTACAACATAAATCCCAAATAACTTCGAAGTCATATCCCCCAGCATCTCCCCAATCGACAATTGCTTGGGCGTAATTCATCTGATCTTTTTCTGTATTTCGAGAATTCATTAGCTCTTCCGTGGATTTAACTAAAGCCGCTGCATCTCTAATTCGAGGTGGTGCTACAGAAATCAATAAATCTCGAACAGTGGATTCATCTCGTACTGAACCAATGAACTGTCGCATCACACCGAGTCCGCCAGTGATTGCAACGCTTCCATCATCGGGAGATAGATCTCCAGAAATCATTTTGAGCAGTGTTGTTTTTCCCGATCCATTTGCGCCGATCAGAGCAACCTTTGCGCCATCGCCTACGCGAAATGAAACGTCATTAAGTAGAACTCGTCCGTCAGATAAAGAGAATCCGACGCCGCTTACATCGATATGTCCCATTAATTATTCTCTTCGTTGCGTCTAGCAATACTGATTTTTGCTCGTTCAAGTAATTCGGTATCACTTGGATAATCAACTTGGTAGAGGGTTAAACCACGAGCTGGAAAAACGAGAGAGTCTGATACTCGTTCCTTATTGTTTAGAACTCCAACAATCCACTCCGGTTCAAAACGTCCATCGGCGACGCAAACAACTGCTCCCACAAGATTTCGAACCATTGAATAGCAAAAGGCATCCGCGGCAATGTCTGCAACCAAAAATCCATCGGGGCTACGTTTCCACTCGTATTTTTCCAAAGTGCGAGTCGTGGTTGCACCTTCGCGATATTTACAGAAGGCAGCAAAATCATGCTCCCCTAAGAGCAGCGCACTTGTCTTATTCATGACATCAACATCCAGAGGTCGATACCACGTAGCAACATCGAGGCGAGCAAGCGGATTTAAGACTCTGTTTTCATCCAAAATTTTGTATCTGTAGTGCCTGCGCAGTGCAGAAAAGCGAGCGTGAAATGCCTCTGGTGCAATTGAAATATTGTGGATGCGAACATCTTCATCCAAAATGCGATTGAGCTTATAAACCAAATCATCGAGAGCAACGCTCTCTGGAATATCAACGTGAATTACCTGACCTGTTGCATGCACTCCTGCATCAGTGCGGCCTGCAACAATTGTTTCAGGTGCGATACGAGATATTTTTGCGAGCGCTTCTTCTATGCACTCTTGAACTGTGCGGCGGTCAGGTTGCTTTGCCCATCCTGCAAAGTTGCTTCCGTCGTAGGCCAAATCAATGCGTAAACGAAGAAACCCACTCTCGGGATAGAGAGTGGGTTCCGTCATAAGAGTTAAGAAAGCTAGTGCTTAGTTATCTTTCTCAGTTAATACTTCGATGACCGCCATAGGTGCGTTATCGCCCTTACGTGGTCCGATCTTTGTAATACGTGTGTATCCACCGTTGCGTGCAACAAAGCGTGGACCAATTTCAGTAAACAAAGTATGTACAACACCCTTGTTTGCAATTGTTGCCATTACTTGGCGACGAGCTGCAAGGTCACCCTTTTTTGCAAAGGTAATTAACTTTTCAGCAAGTGGACGAAGACGCTTCGCCTTTGCTTCTGTAGTTGTGATCTTTCCGTGCTCGAACAATTGCTCTGCAAGTGTTCCTAGGATGAGACGCTCGTGTGATGGGCCACTGCCCAGACGAGGACCTTTAGTTGGTTTTGGCATGAGTTATTTCTCCTAGGCCTGATCTACATCGACGAAATCATCGTCAACTGATGCGTTGTAGTTTTGGTGCTTCGTTGGATCAAATCCAGCTGGGCTGTCCTTCAGTGACATTCCCATTGAGACAAGCTTTGCCTTGACCTCATCGATGGACTTTGAACCAAAGTTGCGGATATCAAGAAGGTCAGCTTCTGAACGGTTAACAAGTTCACCGACAGTGTGGATACCTTCACGCTTTAAGCAGATATAAGAACGAACTGTGAGATCTAGATCTTCAATTGGAAGAGCAAGGTCCGCAGCTAGAGCTGCATCCATGACGGATGGCCCCATTTCGATTCCTTCTGCATCAACATTTAGTTCGCGAGCAAGACCAAAGAGTTCAACAAGAGTCTTACCAGCTGATGCAACAGCATCGCGTGGCTTCATTGATGGCTTTGTTTCTACATCAACAACAAGACGGTCGAAGTCTGTGCGCTGTTCAACGCGAGTTGCTTCTACCTTGTATGTAACTTTTAGTACTGGTGAATAAATTGAGTCAACAGGAATGCGACCAATTTCTGCTCCAGCTTGCTTGTTTTGGACAGCAGTTACGTAACCACGACCGCGCTCTACAGTGAGTTCGATTTCGAGGTTAGCTTTTCCATTAAGAGTTGCAAGGTGTAGCTCTGGATTGTGAACTGCAACGCCTGTTGGCACAGCAATGTCTGCTCCAGTAACTGATCCTGCACCAGATTTGCGAATGTATAGAACGCTTGGCTCATCGTTATCTGATGAAAGAACCAAGTTCTTAATATTCAAAACAATATCTGTGAGATCTTCTTTTACACCTTCAAGAGTTGTGAACTCGTGGAGTGCTCCAGCAACGCGAATGCTTGTCACTGCTGCACCTGGAATAGATGAAAGCAATGTACGGCGCATGCTGTTGCCGAGGGTGTAACCAAAACCTGGTTCTAGCGGTTCGATGATGAAACGTGAACGGTTTTCGGATACTACTTCTTCACTGAGGGTGGGACGTTGTGCAATTAGCACTGTTGCTCCTCTTTCTTCTCTCGGAGAACCTCTATTTGATCTCCTGTTTGGTACTGCGGTCGTGCGGGTGTTTAACAACCAGGTGGTCGTTAAACTTTCAAAAATTACTTGGAATAAAGTTCAACGATCAACTGCTCTTGAATTTGAGTGTCGATTACTGCACGCGCAGGAACTGAGTGAATGATGATGCGCATCTGCGAACCAACAACCTCCATCCATGCTGGAACAGCTTTCTCACCAAGTTCAGCACTTGCCACGATAAATGGTGTGAGATCGAGTGACTTTGGAAGAACATCAATGATGTCCATCGCAGAAACGCGATATGAAGGAATGTTTACCTTCTTGCCATTAACAATGAAGTGTCCGTGACGAACTAGCTGACGTGCCATGTCGCGACTCTTTGCAAAGCCTGCGCGGAAGACGACGTTATCTAGACGTGTTTCAAGAAGTACAAGAAGGTTTTCACCAGTCTTGCCTTGCTTGCGGTTTGCTTCTTCGTAATATCCACGGAATTGCTTTTCAAGAACACCGTAAATACGTGCGCACTTTTGCTTTTCGCGCATCTGTAATAGGTATTCAGATTCCTTGGCACGGCCACGACCATGTTGTCCTGGTGGATATGGGCGTGATTCGATCGGACACTTTGGTCCATCGCACTTAGATCCCTTAAGGAATAGTTTTACTTTTTCGCGACGGCAACGCTTGCAGTCTGCTCCGGTATAACGAGCCATTTTCTATTCCTCCTTAAACTCGACGTGGTTTGGTTGGGCGACAGCCATTGTGTGGAGCAGGTGTTACATCAGAGATGGCACCAACTTCCAAACCAGCTGCTTGCAATGAACGGATTGCTGTTTCGCGTCCTGAACCAGGACCCTTAACAAAAACATCAACTTTCTTAAGTCCGTGCTCTTGCGCGCGGCGTGCTGCTGCTTCTGCTGCAAGCTGGGCTGCGAATGGAGTGGACTTACGGGAACCTTTGAAACCAACTTGGCCAGATGAAGCCCAAGAGATAACAGCACCTGTTGTGTCAGTAATAGAGATGATCGTGTTATTGAAAGTGCTCTTAATGTAAGCATTTCCAACTGCAACGTTCTTCTTTTCTTTCTTACGCATCTTGACTTTGCCCTTTGCTGGAGCAGCAGTCTTTGCTTTAGGAGCGGCCATTACTTAGTCACCTTCTTCTTACCTGCAATTGCTTTACGTGGACCCTTACGAGTACGTGCATTTGTATGTGTGCGCTGACCACGAACAGGAAGTCCCTTACGGTGACGAATGCCTTGGTAGCTTTGAATTTCAACTTTGCGACGGATGTCACCGGAGATTTCACGGCGAAGATCGCCTTCAATCTTGAAGTTTGCCTCAATGTATTCGCGAAGCTTTGCAAGCTCAGGCTCTTGAAGATCCTTTACGCGAGTATCAGGACTGATACCAGTTGCGGCTAATGTTTTTTGAGAACGGGTTAATCCCATTCCGAAGATATAGGTAAGTGCAACCTCTACGCGCTTTTCGCGCGGAAGATCGACACCAACAAGACGTGCCATGTGTTTGCCATTTCTTTAATCCGGAAGGTCCTCCGCCATGCTGTTCTCTGGCCTACCGGTCCAGAGGTCTTTAGTTAATTAACTTTTACTCAATTAACTAAAGTCGCATAGCGCGTTTGTTCGCTGAAGGGATTTATCCCTGACGTTGTTTGTGTCGCAAGTTTTCGCAGATAACCATGACACGACCTTTGCGTCGAATGACTTTGCACTTATCGCAAATCTTCTTAACGCTTGGTTGTACCTTCATTATTACTGCTCCTAATTACTTGTGACGGAAAACAATTCGACCTCGGGTGAGGTCATATGGACTTAATTCAACGATGACACGATCACCAGGCAAAATACGAATGTAGTTCTTTCGCATTTTTCCGCTGATGTGCCCAAGAATTTTGTGCCCATTCGTTAGCTCCACGCGAAACATCGCGTTAGGTAGCGCTTCAGCAACAGTGCCTTCGATTTCGATTGCACCATCTTTACTAGCCAAGCTGTACCTACTTCTCTATTCGTGCATGGAGTGCGAAGGTGCAGTCTAAAGGCAGTCCCCCTACAAAAGGAAATCCAGTGGGAAATGGGGGTTATACCCCTACTTTGGCCAGATTTCTCGCTATCCACACGTAGATTTTTCGAGATTTTTGGGGCAAATCAGCCTGAGTTCCGCTTAGGAGAGAAGGTCGGTGACTTCAACGCCAAGGCTGGCCAGCTTGGCCCGGCCGCCATCGATGGCCGTTAGAACAAAGGGTTTTCCATCTGGTGCGATCGCGTATGAATTTTCAAAGTGTGCACCGCGAGAGTTATCTTGAGAAACAACGGTCCACTCGTCTGCAAGTACACGAGTCTTTGCAGTGCCGCGAGTAATCATCGGTTCGATTGCAAGTGCGAATCCTGGAGTTATCTCTGGACCATTTCCTGCCTTACCAAAGTTAAGTACATGTGGTTCTTGGTGCATCTCTGTACCAATTCCATGTCCACCGTACTCTTGTAAAATTCCATATCGACCCTGTGAATTAATGTACTGCTCGATTGCGTAACCAATGTCGCTCAGACGTGCGCCTGATTTTCCTGCAGCTATTCCACGCCACATTGATTCTTCGCAAACATCTAACATCTTTTGGTCTTCGGGATCGGCTTGACCAACAATTACTGAAAATGCGGCGTCTCCATGCCAACCATCAATAATTGCACCGCAATCAATCGAGACTACATCGCCATCTTCAATTATGCGATCCCCTGGAATACCATGAACGATCTCGTCGTTGAGTGAGATACAAATTGTTGCTGGGTAACCGTGATATCCCTTGAAGTTAGATGTTGCGCCACCACGTTTAATGTTTGCTGCTGCGATTGCATCAAGTGCATCTGTGCGCATTCCCACTTTGATGGATTCGCGCATTAAATCTAAAGTCTGTCCGACTAATAATCCCGCGCGACGCATTGTTTTTAACTCATCTAGAGTTTTAATTTGAATTGCCATGGGCGTGCTACTTATTTGTTGCCAAGAGCTGCAATTGCACGCTTTGTGATTTCATCTACTGCGCCCGTTGCGCTAATTGTGATGAGTGATCCTTCGGTGCGGTAATACTCAACAATTGGTGCGGTTTGTTCGTGATAAACCTTGAGGCGATGAACAATTACTTCCTCGGCATCATCTGCGCGTGCTTCAACGCTTCTGCGATTATTCAAACGCGAAATGATTTCTGAGTCATCAATTTGAAGTTCAAGTACCGCATCAAGGGGAGTTTTCTTCTCAGTTAAAACTGATGAAAGAACTTGTGCTTGGGCAACATTTCGTGGAAAACCATCGAGGAGAAAGCCGTTAGCCGTATCTGCATGGGTAAGGCGATCTTTAACCATTTCATTTGTAACAGAATCTGGAACTAACTCACCTGCATCCATAAACTTCTGCGCTTCAACGCCAAGTGGTGTTCCGGCTTTTAAATTGGCGCGAAAAATATCGCCAGTTGAAATATGTGGAATTGAGTAGTGCTCGGAGAGGAATTGTGCCTGCGTACCTTTGCCCGCACCTGGTGGTCCAACCAGGACTAAACGCATTAGCGCAAGAACCCCTCGTACGAACGTTGTTGCAATTGGCTTTCAATCTGCTTGGCAGTATCAAGACCAACACCGACAACGATCAAGATCGCTGTTCCACCAAATGGGAAGTTTTGGGTTGCGCCAAAGAGAATCAATGCACCAATTGGAATTACTGCAACAAGTGCCAGGTAAATAGAACCAGGCGCTGTAATACGTGAGAGTACGTATTGTAGATACTCAGATGTTGGACGTCCCGCACGAATACCAGGTACGAATCCACCGTACTTCTTCATGTTGTCTGCAACCTCATCTGGATTAAATGTGATTGCAACATAGAAGTAAGTAAAGAAAATAATGAGTGCCGCGTACGTTGCGACATAAATTGGGTGGTCACCCTTAACAAAGTTACGGCTAATCCATACAGCCCATCCTGCTTGGCTATTTGTGAAGTTAACGATCAAAGACGGGATGTAAAGAAGTGAAGAAGCGAAGATAACTGGAATAACTCCAGCTTGGTTTACCTTGATTGGAATATATGTACTTGTTCCACCGTAGCTCTGACGTCCAACCATGCGCTTTGCATATTGAACTGGAATACGACGTTGTGCTTGTTCAACGAATACAACCGCTGCAACAACCAAGATTCCAACAGCTAGTACGAAGATAAATGCGAAGAGTCCCTTTTGTAGTCTGATGCTCCACAAGTTACTTGGGAAACCAGCTGCAATAGAAGTAAAGATAAGAATGGACATACCGTTACCGACACCACGGTCAGTAATTAGCTCGCCGAGCCACATGATTACGGAAGTTCCAGCGGTCATTACGAAGATCATTGTGATGATGCGCTGCCATGATGTGTCAGGAATGATTGCTAAATCGCAACCAGAAATCAGACGGCCAGGCGTACGAGCAACAGCAATCAAACCTGTTGATTGAAGCACTGCTAAACCGATTGTTAAGTAACGTGTGTATTGAGTCAGTTTTGCTGTTCCTGATTGTCCTTCAGCCTTGAGAGCTTCAAAACGAGGAATAACAACTGTTAAAAGTTGAATAATGATTGAGCTGGTGATGTACGGCATGATGCCGAGTGCGAATACAGAGAGTTGTAAAAGCGCTCCACCGCTAAATAAGTTAATGAGACCGAAGAGTCCACCTGATTGAACCTGTGTTAAACACTGTTGAACGTTTGAGTACGAAACTCCTGGTGTTGGAACAACAGAACCAAAGCGGAACAAAGCCATGATTGAAAGAGTGAAGAAAATCTTCTTTCGTAGTTCAGGGGTCTTAAAGGCCATACCGAATGCTGAAAGCATCAGATTTTCTCCCTCTTCCTAATCAATCACTAAATTTATTTAGCTGCCGGTTTATTACAGAGTCTTAGTAGATCCACCTGCTGCAGCAATTTTTTCAACTGCTGAACCAGAGAATCCATGTGCGGTGACATTTACCTTGACTGAAATTTCGCCATTGCCTAGAACCTTCACAGGAAGGCTGTCGCGAACTGCACCCTTTGCAATGAGATCAGCAACTGTTACATCTCCACCCTTTGGATAGAGAGCATTAATTGTTGAAACATTCACTGCTTGGTATTCAACGCGTGCTGGGTTCTTAAATCCGCGCAACTTAGGCAAGCGCATTACCAAAGGTAGTTGTCCACCTTCGAAACCTGCACGAACCTGGTTACGGGCGCGAGTTCCCTTGCCACCACGACCAGCAGTCTTACCCTTTGATGCTTCACCGCGACCCTTACGAGTCTTAGCTTTCTTAGCACCAGGGGCTGGACGGAGATGATGAAGTTTTAGTGTCATCTTTATTCAACCTCCTCAACCTTGATCATGTGGCGAACGGCGTTAACCATGCCACGAATTTCTGGACGATCTTCTTTTACAACAACATCGTTAATTCTCTTGAGTCCAAGAGAGCGAAGTGTTTCGCGAAGTTCTGGCTTATTGCCAACCTTTGAGCGAATTTGAGTAACTTTCAAACGTCCCATTACGCACCTACTGTCATCTGTGATGCACGAATAATTGCAGCTGGTGCAACATCTTCTAGTGGACGACCGCGACGTGCTGCGATTGCTGCTGGTGACTCAAGCATCTTTAACGCTGCAACGGTTGCGTGAACCATGTTGATTGCGTTATTTGATCCGAGTGACTTTGTTAGAACATCAGTAATTCCTGCGCACTCAAGTACTGCACGCACTGGGCCACCGGCAATAACTCCGGTACCTGGGCTAGCAGGGCGAAGTAGTACAACGCCTGCTGCAGTTTCACCTTGAACTGGGTGAGGAACTGTTCCTTGAACACGTGGGACTACGAAGAAGGATTTCTTTGCTTCTTCTACAGCCTTTGCAATCGCTTGTGGAACTTCCTTAGATTTTCCATAACCGATTCCAACTGTTCCGTTCTGATCTCCTACAACTACAAGAGCTGTGAATGAGAAGCGACGACCACCCTTTACAACTTTAGATACGCGGTTGATGAACACAACGCGCTCTGTGTATGGGCTCTTCTCTTGCTGACGATCATCACGACGTTCGCGACGTTCGCGACCGCCTTTACCTGATGTGTTACCACCAGTTGATGGTGCTGCTGAGGTTGGATCAATAGCCATTAGAACTCCAATCCATTCTCTCGTGCACTATCTGCAAGAGCTGCGATGCGGCCGTGATATTTATTGCCACCGCGGTCAAAGACAACGGTAGAAATTCCTGCTTCTTTTCCACGCTTAGCAATTAACGCACCAACTTGGCGGGACTTTGCTGTCTTATCGCCTTTGTCATTACGTAGATCTGCTTCCATGGTTGATGCATAAGCAAGTGTCTTTGATGTTGAATCATCAACAATCTGCACGAATAAGTGACGAGCAGAGCGAGATACAACTAGACGTGGGCGAGCAGAAGTTCCGGAGACCTTCTTACGCACGCGGAAGTGACGACGGGCGCGAGCATTTGTTGCCGAACCTTTACGGACCTTTACACCGATAGCCATTACTTCTTACCTGTCTTTCCTTGCTTACGGCGAACAACTTCGCCTGAGAGTCGCAAGCCCTTGCCCTTGTAAGGATCAGCCTTGCGAAGCTTCTTAATTTTTGCGGCGGTTTCGCCAACGAGCTGCTTATCGATTCCTGAGATGTGCAACTTTGTTGGTGATTCAACCTTGTAAGTAATTCCTTCTGGTGCTGCGAAGTTAATTACGTGGCTGTAACCAAGTTGGAACTCAAGATCTTTACCCTTTTCAGCAACGCGGTAACCAACACCAACGATGTCAATTGTGAGTGTGTAACCAGTGGTTACGCCTTCAATCAAATTAGCAACGAGTGTGCGAGATAGACCGTGAAGTGAGCGAGTAATGCGCTCTTCATTTGGGCGAGCGACAGTGATGACGCTTCCCTCTTGTGAAACTCTGATTGGCTCAGCAACGTTTAGTGCAAGTGAACCCTTAGGTCCCTTAACTGCAACGCTCTGACCAGAAATAGTTACTTCAACACCGCTAGGAACGGTAATTGGCATACGTCCAATACGTGACATCTGTAATTACCATACGTAAGCGAGAACTTCTCCGCCTACGCCCTTCTTGTTTGCTTGCTTATCTGTTAACAAACCAGATGATGTTGAGATGATTGCAACGCCCAGACCACCAAGAACTTTTGGAAGTGCAGTTGACTTTGCGTACACGCGAAGTCCTGGCTTTGAAACACGGCGAAGACCTGCGATTGAACGCTCGCGGTTTGTACCGAACTTAAGGTCAAGAACAAGTGTCTTGCCTACGCCATTTGCATTTGATTCAACGCGATATCCAGCGATAAATCCCTCTTCTTGAAGGATTGCTGCGATACGAACCTTGACCGATGAGGACGGCATTGAAACCGCATCATGGTAGGCAGAGTTCGCGTTGCGCAGACGAGCCAACATGTCTGCGATCGGATCTGTCATTGTCATACGTGGCCTGTGGCCTTTCTCGAATTGGTTTCCATTTATCTAATGGACCTATTTCGTAGTTGTTGGGTTAAAAAAATTACCAGCTTGCTTTTGTGATGCCAGGAAGTTCACCGCGGTGTGCCATTTCGCGGAAGCAGATACGGCAGATGCCGAACTTTTGGTAGACAGCGTGTGGACGACCACAACGCTGGCAACGGGTATAGCCGCGAACCTTGAACTTAGGTTTGCGAGCTGCCTTTACCTTGAGGGATGTCTTTGCCATCTCTTATGCCTCCTTGAATGGAAAACCGAGCGCTTTAAGAAGTGCACGACCTTCGTCATCGTTTTTAGCTGTTGTAACAATGGTGATGTCCATACCGCGCGGACGATCAACTTTGTCTTGTTCGATTTCAGGGAATACAACTTGTTCAGTTAGACCGAATGTGTAATTTCCCTTGCCATCAAATTGTTTTGGTGAAAGACCACGGAAGTCGCGGATACGTGGAAGAGAGATTGAAAGCAGACGATCTGCGAACTCCCACATACGATCGCCACGCATTGTTACGTGAGCGCCAATTGGCTGACCTTCACGCAACTTAAATTGTGCGATTGATTTACGTGACTTAGTTACTTGTGGCTTTTGGCCAGTAATAATTGCTAGGTCGCGTACTGCGCCTTCGATGAGCTTTGAATCACGAGCAGCTTCACCAACACCCATGTTCACAACAATCTTTACGAGTGTTGGGATTTGCATAGGGTTTTTGAAACCGAATTGTGTTTTTAGCGCTGGCGCAATTTCACTGCGATAGCGAGACTTTAGACGTACATCAAGTGTCGTCGACATTAGATGTCCTTTCCGGTACGACGCGAGATGCGTACATTCTTGCCGTCATCATTTTTGCGAGAACCAAGACGTGATGCCTTGCCATCTCCATCAACAACCATGACATTTGAAATGTGAATTGAAGATTCAACAGTGATGATTCCGCCGACCTTTACGCCGCGATCACCTGTCTGCTCTTTTGTGTGGCGCTTTACGCGGTTCACACCTTCAACGAGGATACGGTCACCGAGAACATCGATAACTTTTCCTGTAACGCCTTTATCTTTTCCGGCGATTACCAAAACAGAGTCAGATTTCTTAATCTTTGCCATTTTTTATAACACCTCCGGAGCAAGCGAAATAATTTTCATAAAGCGCTTATCGCGAAGTTCACGTGCAACCGGTCCGAAGATACGAGTTCCGCGTGGTTCGCCATCAGCTTTCAAAATTACTGCTGCGTTCTCATCAAATTTAATGTAGGAACCATCTGGACGACGACGCTCCTTAACTGTACGAACGATGACAGCCTTTACGACTTCACCCTTCTTAACTTGTCCGCCAGGAATTGCATCCTTAACAGAACAGACGATGATGTCTCCGATACCGGCATAACGACGGGAGGAGCCACCGAGTACACGAATACACAGAAGCTCTTTAGCTCCAGTGTTATCCGCCACGCGAAGGCGCGACTCTTGTTGAATCATTTCTTCCTCCTACTTAGCTTTCTCGATAATTTGAACTAAACGCCAGCGCTTAGTTGAAGACATTGGGCGAGTTTCCATGATCAATACGCGATCACCGATACCTGCTTCGTTCTTCTCATCATGTGCCTTCAGTTTGCTTGAGCGGCTCATAACTTTTGAATACAGACCGTGCTTTACGCGATCTGAAACTTCAACAGAGATGGTCTTATCCATCTTGTCGCTAACAACAATTCCTTCACGAGTCTTACGTGAACCGCGATCTTCGTTTACTGCGCTCATGCAGCGCCTCCGATTCCTAGTTCACGTTCGCGAACGATCGTGTAGATGCGAGCGATCTCTTTGCGTACTGCTCCGAGACGGCCATGGCTTTCAAGTTGACCAGTTGCTGCTTGGAAACGAAGGTTGAAAAGTTCTTCCTTAGCTTCGCGCAACTTAGTAGTTAACTCATCCGCTGATAATTGGCGTAATACTTCATTTGTATTTGTAGTAGCCACTTATGCCTCCTCACGACGAACAACACGACACTTCATTGGAAGCTTGTGAATAGCAAGACGCATAGCTTCATTAGCGATTGCTTCTGTAACACCAGAAATTTCAAACATAATGCGACCTGGCTTTACGTTTGCGATCCACCATTCAGGAGATCCCTTACCGGAACCCATACGAGTTTCAGCAGGCTTCTTTGTTAATGGACGGTCTGGATAAATGTTGATCCACACCTTTCCACCACGCTTGATGTAACGAGTCATAGCAATACGTGCGGCTTCAATCTGACGGTTTGTTACGTAAGCAGGTGCAAGAGCTTGAATTCCGAAGTCGCCGAAGGCAACAACTGATCCACCTTTTGCAGCACCCTTACGTGAAGGGTGGTGCTGCTTACGGTGCTTAACACGACGTGGAATTAACATTTATGCCTCGCTTCCTTCTGTACCTGCAGCAGGTGCTTCAAGAGTTGCAACTGCTGAATCAGAAACATGAGAGGTTGTTACTTCACCGCGTGGTGCACGTGGTGTGCGTGGTCCGCGACGCTCTGGCTTTGGTGCACGAGCAGCAGCAAGTGCTGATGCAGCGCGCTCTGCGCGAGATTCGATTACTTCACCCTTGTAGATCCAGACCTTTACGCCTAGACGACCAAATGTTGTGTGCGCTTCGTAGAAGCCGTAATCAATATCTGCACGGAGTGTGTGCAAAGGAACGCGACCTTCACGATAGAACTCTGAGCGAGACATTTCTGCTCCACCAAGACGTCCACCGCACTGAACACGAATACCTTGTGCTCCAGCTTTCATCGCTGTCTGCATTGACTTACGCATTGCACGACGGAAAGAAACACGAGCAGCTAACTGCTCAGCAATTCCTTGCGCAACGAGCTGTGCATCAGTTTCAGGATTCTTAACTTCGAGAATGTTTAACTGAACTTGCTTGCCAGTTAACTTCTCTAGGCGTTGACGAAGAAGATCTGCTTCTTGTCCCCGACGACCGATAACAATTCCTGGACGAGCTGTATATAGATCGATACGTACGCGCTCACGTGTACGTTCGATTTCAATACGTGAAACGCCTGCGCGCTCCATGCCCTTGCTCATAAGACGACGAATTTCTACGTCCTCTTTTACATAATCCTTGTACAACTTGTCTGCATACCAACGTGATTTGAATTCAGTGGTAATTCCAAGACGGAAGCCGTGTGGGTTTACTTTTTGACCCATTACTTGGTCGCTCCCTTCTTGCTATCTGAAACAGCAACTGAGATGTGGCTGCTTCGCTTAAGAATTCTGAAACCGCGTCCTTGTGCACGTGGACGGAAACGCTTCATTGTGCGTCCCTCATCTACGAGTGCTTCAACAACCCAGAGTTCAGATGCATCACGAATTGCTGGGTTCTTCTGCTTTGCGTTAGCAACAGCGGAAGCAAGAAGTGTGTACACGTCTTGTCCTGCAGCTTGTGGTGCGAACTTTAAAATTGAGAGTGCTTCATCAGCGCGTTGTCCACGAATCAAATCGACGATACGACGTGCCTTCTGTGGTGTGTGGCGAATGTCGCGCAAGATTGCGCGAGCAATCAACACATCCTGAGTTGTTGCAGGAGTAACTGCTGCTGTTTTATCAGTTGTATTAGGCACGAGTAGCCTTCCGATCTTCACCCTTGATGTGACCACGGAAAGTACGAGTTGGTGAGAACTCACCAAGCTTGTGACCGATCATCGCATCAGTTACGAATACAGGAATGTGCTTGCGACCATCGTGTACTGCGATGGTGTGTCCGATCATTGAAGGAATGATCATTGAGCGGCGTGACCATGTCTTGATCACGTTCTTGGTATTCGCTGCATTTTGAGCATCTACTTTCTTAAGTAGATGTCCATCAACGAATGGACCCTTCTTTAAACTACGTGGCATTAGGGCTCCTACCGCTTCTTATTCGACTTGCGACGACGGACGATCATTGAATCTGATGCTTTCTTCTTACGAGTGCGGCCTTCAGGTTGACCCCATGGAGTCACTGGGTGACGTCCACCAGAAGTCTTACCTTCACCACCACCGTGTGGGTGATCAACAGGGTTCATAACAACACCGCGAACAGATGGGCGCTTGCCCTTCCAACGCATACGACCAGCTTTTCCGTAGTTGATGTTGGATTGTTCTGCATTTCCAACTTCACCAACAGTTGCACGGCAGCGAACATCTACGTTGCGAATTTCACCTGATGGCATACGAAGTTGCGCGTACGCACCCTCCTTAGCAACGAGTTGAACACTTGCACCTGCTGAACGAGCAATCTTTGCTCCACCACCTGGGCGAAGTTCAATTGCGTGAACGACAGTTCCTACTGGGATGTTACGAAGAGGCAAGTTGTTTCCAGGTTTGATGTCGGCCTTTGGACCGTTTTCAACTGTTGCACCTTGCTCAAGTTTATTTGGCGCGATGATGTAACGCTTTTCTCCATCTGCGTAGTGAAGAAGTGCAATACGCGCTGTGCGATTTGGATCGTATTCAATGTGTGCAACTTTCGCTGGCACGCCATCTTTGTCATTACGAATGAAATCGATAAGACGATACGCACGCTTGTGACCGCCACCTTGGTGACGAACAGTGATGCGACCTGATGCGTTACGTCCACCCTTTGAGTGAATTGGACGTACGAGTGACTTCTCTGGAGTCGAACGAGTTAACTCGGCAAAATCTGGAACAGATGCGCCGCGTTGACCCGGAGTCGTTGGCTTTAATTTACGAAGTGCCATGATGGTCCTTTTCTAGATCCCTAGTTTCATAAGGTTGCCCTTACGAAACCGGGCCTCCAAAGATGTCGATACGGTCGCCAGCTGCTACTTGCACAATTGCGCGCTTAGTGTCTTTACGCTTTCCATCACCGAAACGGGTCTTCTTATTCTTACCCTGACGGTTCATGGTGTTAACGCTAAGAACTTTTACGCCAAATACCTTTTCGACTGCAATCTTGATTTCAGTCTTGTTGGAATCTGGTGCAACAACAAATGTGTATTTGTTTTCATCGAGCAATCCGTAGCTCTTTTCAGAGACAACTGGTGCTAGAAGAACTTCGCGGTGGTCTTTCATGCTGAGACCTCACTTTCACGTGCAACTGCTGTTGCGCTCTTGCCCTTTGCAGGACCGTTGAGGAAAGCTTTGATCGCAGCTTCAGAGAAGACAATGTCATCGCTTTTTAGTACGTCATATGCGTTGAGCTGATCTGGCACTAGAAGGTGCATGTCATCAGCGTTACGAAGTGAACGCCATGCAAGATCTTCTGTGCGAGCAACAACTACAAGCAAATTCTTACGATCACTGAATTGACGAACAGCAGCAATTGCAGACTTTGTTGAAGGTGCATTTGATACTGAATCAAGAACGTGAATACGTGAGTTACGTGCACGATCAGATAGAACGCCACGTAGTGCTGCAGCAATCATCTTCTTTGGTGTGCGTTGGAAATACTTACGTGGGCGAACAGCGTGTGCTGTACCTCCACCGATTTGGTTAGGTGAACGTGAAGAACCCTGACGAGCGCGACCTGTTCCTTTTTGCTTAAATGGCTTCTTACCACCACCGCTTACTTCGCCACGGTTCTTAGACTTCTGAGTACCTTGGCGAGCAGCAGCAAGTTGTGCTGTTACAACTTGGTGGATCAAAGGAATATTTGTCTGTGCATCAAAGATCTCTGCAGGAAGATCTACAGATCCAACCTTTGCACCAGATGCGTTCTTTACATCAATAGATAGCGTCATGGTTATGCACCAGCCTTTACTGTCTCAAATACTGCATGCTTTGCAGCTGAGCGAATGAACACAAGTGCGCCATCAGGACCAGGAACTGATCCCTTAATAAGAAGCAAGTTGCGATCAGCATCAACTGAGTGCACAAGAAGATTCTGAGTAGTTACGCGCTCTCCACCCATACGGCCAGCCATGCGCATACCTTTGAAAACGCGACCTGGTGTTGAACATGCACCGATAGAACCTGGCATGCGGTGCTTACGGTCTACACCGTGTGATGCACCAATACCGCCGAAGTTGTGGCGCTTCATAACACCAGCATTTCCTTTACCAATGCTTGTTCCAGTTGCATCGACAATGTCACCGGCAGCAAAAACTGTTGCGCCGAGTTCTTGTCCAACTGTGTAATCACCAGCAGATAGCGTGCGAAGTTCTGCAACGCTACGACGTGGTGTTACTCCAGCTTTTGCAAAGTGACCAGCTAGTGGCTTTGAAATTTTCTTTGGATCAATTGCGCCGTACGCAATTTGCACTGCTGAGTAACCATCTACTTCAGGAGTACGAATCTGTGTAACAACGCAAGGTCCTGCTTCAACAACGGTTACTGGAACCATCTTGTTGTTTGCATCAAAAACCTGTGTCATTCCAAGCTTCTTACCGAGAACGCCCTTGATGGACGATCCGCTTGCTTGAGTTGTGTAATTCATGGTTATCGTCCTTTCCTTAGAGCTTGATCTCGATGTCGACGCCAGCTGGCAAATCAAGACGCATCAATGAGTCAACTGTCTTAGGAGTTGGATCGATGATGTCGATGAGGCGCTTATGTGTGCGCATCTCGAAGTGCTCGCGGCTGTCCTTATATTTGTGAGGAGAGCGAATCACGCAGTACGTGTTCTTCTCTGTTGGTAGCGGTACTGGACCCGCGACAGTTGCACCAGTGCGCTCAACAGTTTCAACGATTTTCTTCGCTGAAGTGTCAATCACCTCATGGTCATATGCCTTGAGTCGAATGCGGATCTTCTGTCCCGCCATGTGCTTCTCCTCTAATCTCTTGTTACTACTTTTTGCTTCTTAAATTTAATTTTCAAACTTTCTTGATTGCCCGGCGGTTTTTTACGCCGCCGGGCTTACAAGATTTACTTCTTGATCTTTGTTACGCGACCTGCACCAACAGTGCGGCCACCTTCGCGGATTGCGAAGCGAAGACCTTCTTCCATAGCGATTGGCTGGATGAGCTGAACAGCCATCTCAGTGTTATCGCCAGGCATAACCATTTCTGTACCTGAAGGAAGTGTTACAACACCAGTTACGTCAGTTGTACGGAAGTAGAACTGTGGACGGTAGTTGTTAAAGAATGGAGTGTGACGACCGCCTTCATCCTTTGAAAGGATGTAAGCAGATGCATCGAACTCTGTGTGAGGTGTGATTGAACCAGGCTTGCAAACAACCTGACCGCGTTCTACATCTTCACGCTTTAGACCGCGAAGCAATAGACCAACGTTCTCGCCTGCTTGACCTTCGTCGAGCAACTTACGGAACATTTCAACGCCTGTAACAGTTGTCTTCTGTGCATCTGGACGGATACCAACGATTTCAACTTCTTCGTTGACCTTAACAACACCGCGCTCGATACGACCAGTGATAACAGTTCCACGACCTGTGATTGTGAAAACGTCTTCAACTGGCATAAGGAATGGCTTGTCGATTTCGCGTGCTGGTTGTGGAATAAATGCATCTACTGCATCCATAAGTTCCATCAACTTGTCAGCCCACTTCTGGTCTCCTTCGAGAGCCTTAAGTGCTGAGATGCGAACGATTGGTGTGTCATCGCCTGGGAACTCGTACTTGCTTAGAAGTTCGCGAACTTCCATTTCAACGAGTTCAAGAATTTCTTCGTCATCAACCATGTCGCTCTTATTAAGTGCAACAACGATTGAAGGAACGCCTACTTGACGTGCAAGGAGAACGTGCTCCTTTGTCTGTGGCATTGGACCATCTGTAGCTGCAACAACGAGGATTGCTCCGTCCATTTGTGCCGCACCAGTGATCATGTTCTTGATGTAGTCAGCGTGACCTGGGCAGTCAACGTGTGCGTAGTGACGCTTCTCTGTTTGATACTCGATGTGAGCAATAGAGATTGTGATACCGCGTTGACGCTCTTCAGGAGCCTTATCGATATCTGAGAATGCAGTAGCTGCATTGAGTGTTGGGTACTTATCGTGCAACACCTTAGAAATTGCCGCAGTAAGAGTTGTCTTACCGTGGTCAATGTGACCGATGGTGCCGATGTTAACGTGCGGCTTTGTGCGCTCGAACTTGGCCTTTGCCATTTTGGTTCCTCTTTCGTTTTCTAGTGCTTAGTTATTAGGGTTTGTGCTTTTGTTAGTTTGTAGGGTTATTCGCCACGAACTTTTGCAATGATTTCCTTCGCTACGTTGCCTGGTACTTCGGCATACGAATCGAATTCCATGCTGTAGCTCGCGCGACCTTGTGTTCTGGAGCGGAGATCTCCGACATAGCCGAACATCTCTGACAACGGAACTAGCGCCCTAACAACGCGGGCACCTGACCGCTCATCCATGGCCTGGATTTGACCACGACGACTGTTTAGATCGCCGATGACATCACCCATGAAATCTTCAGGGGTAATAACTTCGACTTTCATAACTGGTTCGAGAATTGCAGGATCAGCAAGTTTTGCTGCTTCCTTAAACGCTGCGATACCAGCAATCTTGAAGGCCAATTCCGATGAGTCAACATCGTGATAAGCGCCATCAAGAAGACTTACGCGTACATCAGTGAGTGGGTAACCAGCAAGAGGACCTGAGGTCATTGCTTCTTGGCAACCTTGATCAACAGATGGGATGTACTCGCGTGGAACGCGACCACCAGTGATCTTGTTTACGAATTCGTAACCGCCTTCAACTTCACCAGTTGGAAGTGGTTCGATTGCAATCTGAATCTTCGCAAACTGTCCAGAACCACCAGTCTGCTTTTTGTGTGTGTAATCGTGACGCGCAACGGCTTTGCGAAGTGTTTCGCGGTAAGCAACTTGTGGCTTACCAACGTTTGCTTCAACTTTGAATTCGCGACGCATACGGTCAACAAGAATTTCAAGGTGAAGTTCGCCCATACCAGCGATGATTGTCTGACCTGTTTCTTCGTCAGTCTTAACGTGAAATGTTGGATCTTCTTCAGATAGACGTTGAATAGCAACGCCGAGTTTTTCTTGGTCACCCTTTGTCTTTGGCTCAATAGCAACAGAGATAACTGGTGCTGGGAAGTCCATTGATTCAAGGATTACTGGCTTTGCAGGATCACAGAGAGTTTCACCAGTTGTTGTGTCCTTAAGACCCATAACTGCAACGATCATTCCAGCGCCAACAGAGTCGCGTTCTTCGCGCTTGTTTGCGTGCATCTGATAAATCTTTCCGATGCGTTCTTTGCGATCCTTAGTTGAGTTAAGAATTGATGAACCTGTTTCGAGTACACCTGAGTACACACGAATAAATGTAAGTTTTCCAAGGTGTGGATCAGACATGATTTTGAATGCAAGTGCTGAGAATGGTTCGTCATTCTTTGGATAGCGCTTCATTTCAATTGTTGAATCGCTCATGTCCATACCAACGATTGCTTCAACATCGAGTGGGCTTGGAAGGTAGCGAGTAACAGCATCAAGCATTGGCTGTACGCCCTTGTTCTTAAACGCTGAACCTGTAAGAACTGGTGAAAGCTTTGCTGCAAGTGTTGCGCGACGGATACCGGCAATAATTTCTGCTTCTGTGAGCTCTGCGCCTTCGAGATACTTCTCCATGATTGCATCATCATTTTCAGCAAGAGTTTCGATCATCTCGTGGCGTGCTTGCTTTGCTTTATCTACAAGATTCGCTGGAATTTCTTCTACGAGGTAATCCTCGCCCTTCTTAGTTTCTCCTGGCCATACAAGTGCCTTCATTGCAATGAGATCTACAACTCCGAGGAAGTCTGCTTCGTTTCCGATTGGAATCTGTAGAACTAGAGCAACTGCATTAAGACGAGACTTGATCATGCCAACGCACATATCGAAGTTTGCACCTGTGCGGTCTAACTTATTAATAAAACAAATACGAGGAACTGAGTAACGATCTGCTTGGCGCCATACTGTTTCTGATTGTGGCTCCACACCAGCAACGCCATCGAATACTGCAACTGCACCATCTAGAACACGGAGTGAACGTTCTACTTCTACTGTGAAGTCAACGTGACCAGGTGTATCAATAATGTTGATCAGATGGTCTTTCCACATACAAGTAGTAGCAGCGGAAGTAATAGTGATACCGCGCTCTTGCTCTTGCTCCATCCAGTCCATCGTTGCTGCACCTTCGTGCACTTCACCGATCTTGTAATTGATACCTGTGTAGAAAAGGATGCGCTCAGTCGTGGTTGTTTTGCCCGCGTCGATGTGAGCCATGATTCCAATGTTGCGAACCTTGGCTAGGTCGATGTTCTCTGCGGCCACTTAGTGTTCCTCTTCTCGTCGGTTTCTAATTCGTCTTTTTACTTCGTATTACCAGCGGTAGTGAGCAAACGCCTTGTTTGCTTCTGCCATTTTGTGAGTATCTTCGCGACGCTTAACAGCAGCACCAAGGCCATTGCTTGCATCGATTAATTCATTCTGCAAACGCTCTGCCATTGACTTCTCGCGACGTAAGCGAGAGAAATCAACTAACCAGCGAAGTGCCAAAGTTGTTGAACGACCAGCTTTTACTTCTACTGGTACTTGGTATGTAGCTCCACCAACGCGACGTGAGCGAACTTCAACAGCTGGCTTGATGTTATCGAGCGCACGCTTCAAAGTAATGATTGGATCTACTTGAGTTTTTTCACGGCAACCTTCTAGTGCGCCGTAAACAATTGCTTCAGCAGTTGAACGCTTACCGTGTAAAAGAATCTTGTTAATGAGTGATGTAACAACTGGTGAGTTGTAAACAGGATCAGCGATTACAGGAGACTTTACTGCAGGACCTTTACGTGGCATTAGGAAGCCTTCTTCTCTCTCTTGGCACCGTAACGTGAACGTGATTGCTTACGATTTTTTACACCTTGTGTATCGAGTGAACCGCGAATAATTTTGTAACGAACTCCAGGAAGATCCTTAACACGACCACCACGTACAAGAACAATGGAGTGCTCTTGCAAGTTGTGACCTTCGCCAGGAATGTATGCAGTGATTTCCATTCCGCTAGTAAGACGTACACGTGCAACTTTACGAAGCGCAGAGTTTGGCTTCTTAGGAGTTGTTGTATAAACACGTGTGCACACACCACGACGTTGAGGTGAACCCTTTAACGCAGGTGTGCTTGTCTTCGTAGTCTTTTCTGCACGACCACGACGAACTAGCTGTTGAATTGTTGGCACTACTTCTTCTCCATTCGTTACTACTTCAATTTCTTACGCTTAATTAACGACCCACGCGCTCGGGTGTGTTGCACCGAAGCCGAAGTTGCTTACTGAAAATTTCTAATCAGGGCACGTCATCAAGCGCTCAAAAATGAGCAGAGGAGAAAGGTATCTGAGCGGGGGCGACTAGGTCAAAACGGGCCCTTCTACTCCTGGAGGAGTAAAAGAGCCCGTTTCGACACGCCGATACTTCTATATAAGGGTTTTACCCCTGTTTAACGAGGAACCTCAACTTCATCGAGGCGAACTGCCTCTCCTGAGCCTGCTGACTCAAATGGAGTGAAGTCATACTCGTCATAAGCAGCATAAACGGCTGCTTTTGCTTCTTCTGTTGGCTCAACTCGGATATTGCGATAACGAGCAAGACCGGTACCAGCTGGGATCAACTTACCGATAATGACGTTCTCCTTGAGGCCAAGAAGTGGATCGCTCTTCTCAGAAAGCGCCGCATCAGTTAGAACTCGTGTTGTCTCTTGGAAGGAAGCAGCTGACAACCATGATTCAGTTGCAAGTGATGCCTTCGTGATACCCATAAGTTCTGGACGACCAGAAGCTGCCTTGCCACCAGTTGTGACAACGCGACGGTTTTCTGTCTCAAAGCGACCGCGTTCAACGAGTTCACCTGGAAGTAGATCCGCATCTCCTGCTTCAAGCACTGTGATGCGCTTAAGCATTTGGCGAACGATTACTTCGATGTGCTTATCGTGAATACCTACACCTTGTGAGCGGTATACAGATTGAATTTCATTTACCAAGTGAACTTGGGTTGCACGTGGTCCAAGAATACGAAGTACTTGCTTTGGATCAATTGCGCCGACAACCATCTTCTGGCCGACATCAACGCGTGAACCTTCTTCTACAAGTAACTTCTGACGACGTGTAATTGGGTAAGCAACTTCTTCGCCACCGTCATCTGGTGTAACGATGATCTTCTTGCCCTTTGCATCTTCACGGAATGAAACAACACCCGCAGTTTCTGCAATTGGTGCAACACCCTTAGGTGTGCGAGCTTCGAAGAGTTCAACGATACGTGGAAGACCGTGAGTGATGTCATCTCCTGCAACACCACCAGTGTGGAAAGTACGCATTGTTAGCTGTGTACCTGGCTCACCGATTGATTGTGCTGCAATGATTCCGACTGCTTCACCAACTGCAACGAGTTGACCTGATGCAAGGGATCGACCGTAGCAAGCTGCGCACTGTCCGACCTTGCTATCGCAAGTGAGAACTGAGCGAATCTTTACTTCGTCAACGCCTGCTTCAACAAGTGCTGCGATGACACGATCACCAAGATCAGTGCCTGCAGTTGCAATTACCTTGCCATCAACTTCGATGTCATCTGCAAGTGTTCGACCATATACAGATGTTTCAACATGGTCGTGCTTTACAAGTCCACCTGATTGTTGGCGAGATGCAATTGGAAGTGTCAGACCGCGATCAGTACCGCAATCTTCTTCACGAATAATTACATCCTGTGCAACGTCGCAGAGACGACGAGTGAGGTAACCAGAGTCAGCGGTACGAAGCGCTGTATCTGCAAGACCCTTACGTGCACCGTGAGTAGAAATGAAGTACTCAAGTACAGAAAGACCTTCGCGGAAGTTTGACTTAATTGGGCGAGGAATAATTTCACCCTTTGGGTTTGCTACAAGTCCGCGCATACCTGCGATCTGACGAATCTGCATCATGTTTCCACGAGCACCTGAAGTAACCATCATCCACACTGGATTGACGCGAGGGAAGTTTTCTTCCATCTCTTTACCAACTTCAGCTGTTGCCTTTGTCCAGATCTCAATGAGTTCTTGACGGCGCTCGTCATCAGTGATGAGTCCCTTTTCGTATTGTGATTGAACCTTGTCTGCCTGTGTTTCATAGGTTTCAAGGATTTCAAGCTTACGAGGAGGTGTAACAACATCTTCGATACCGATAGTTGCACCGGCACGTGATGCCCAGTGGAAACCAAGTGACTTAAGTGCATCGAGAGTTTCAGCAACAACAACCTTTGGATAGAACTCTGCGAGTTCATCAACGATTTGTCCTAGTTGCTTCTTTGTTACGTCAACATCCACGAAACGGAAATCTGTAGGAAGCGCTTCGTTAAACAATGCGCGACCAACAGTTGTTGAAAGAGTTTCACCAGTTGTAGATAGGCGAATCTTTACCTTTGCTTGCAATGAAACTGAGTGCTGATCATGAGCCATGATTGCTTCAGCTACTGAAGAGAATGCGCGGCCTTCGCCGAGTTCTGCTTCGCGCTCCATTGTTAGCCAGTAAAGACCAAGCACCATGTCCTGTGTTGGTGTAGTAATTGGTCGACCGTTAGCAGGTGACAAGATGTTATTTGAAGACAACATCAAGATACGTGCTTCGGCTTGCGCTTCAGCAGATAGCGGCAAGTGAACAGCCATCTGGTCACCGTCGAAGTCAGCGTTAAATGCTGTACAAACGAGTGGGTGAATCTGAATTGCTTTACCTTCAACCAATTGTGGTTCGAAAGCTTGAATACCTAGACGGTGAAGGGTTGGTGCACGGTTTAGAAGTACAGGGTGTTCTGCAATAACTTCTTCTAGAACATCCCACACAACTGGGCGTGCGCGCTCGACCATACGCTTCGCAGATTTAATGTTCTGCGCATGGTTTAGATCTACAAGACGCTTCATTACGAATGGCTTGAAGAGTTCGAGTGCCATCTGCTTTGGAAGACCACACTGGTGCAACTTCAACTGTGGGCCAACAACAATTACAGAACGACCTGAATAATCAACGCGCTTTCCGAGCAAGTTCTGACGGAAACGTCCTTGCTTACCCTTAAGCATGTCTGAAAGTGATTTAAGTGCACGGTTTCCTGGACCAGTAACTGGGCGACCACGACGACCGTTATCAAATAGTGCGTCAACTGCTTCTTGAAGCATGCGCTTTTCATTGTTAACGATAATTTCTGGTGCACCGAGATCAGCAAGACGCTTCAAACGGTTGTTACGGTTGATAACGCGACGGTATAGATCGTTTAGATCTGAAGTTGCAAAGCGACCACCATCGAGTTGAACCATTGGACGTAGATCAGGTGGAATAACTGGAACACAATCAAGAACCATTGATGCTGGGTGGTTACTTGTTGTCATGAATGCATTGACGACCTTAAGACGCTTGATAGCGCGAGTCTTCTTTGCACCCTTTCCATTTTCCGAAAGATCAGTAAGAATCTTGTATTCGGTTTCAAGATCGAAAGTTTCTAGACGCTTCTTAATTGCAGCGGCGCCCATATCTCCCTTGAAATACATGCCGTAACGGTCACGCATTTCGCGGTAAAGGTTTTCATCACCTTCGAGATCTTGAACCTTAAGGTTCTTAAAGCGAGTCCATACATCTTCAAGACGATTGAGTTCGCGCTCTGAACGATCACGAATTCCCTTGAGTTCGCGCTCTGCGCTCTCACGAACCTTGCGCTTTACATCTGACTTCGCATCTTCTGATTCGAGTTCAGCAATATCTGCCTCGAGCTTCTTGGTGCGAACATCTAGATCGTTATCGCGACGTGTTTCAATCTTCTTGCGATCATTTGCCAACTTCTTTTCAAGTTGTGGCATATCTTCTTCGCGCGCTTCAGCATCAACTTCTGTGATCATGTAAGCAGCGAAGTAAATAACTTTTTCTAGATCCTTAGGTGCAAGGTCTAGTAAATATCCAAGACGTGATGGAACACCCTTGAAGTACCAGATGTGTGTTACTGGAGCAGCAAGTTCGATGTGACCCATACGTTCGCGACGTACCTTTGCGCGAGTAACTTCAACACCGCAACGTTCGCAGATGATTCCCTTGAAGCGTACGCGCTTGTACTTACCGCAATAACATTCCCAGTCACGAGTTGGTCCGAAGATCTTCTCGTCAAAGAGTCCATCCTTTTCAGGCTTTAATGTGCGGTAGTTAATTGTCTCTGGCTTCTTTACTTCGCCAAATGACCACTCACGAATGTTGTCAGCCGAAGCTAAACCAATTCGCAGTTCATCAAAGAAGTTAACGTCTAACATAGTTATTTTCCCTCTCAGACTTCTTCAACACTGCTTGGCTCAACTCGTGACAAGTTGATACCTAGCTCTTCGGCGGCACGGAATACTTCTTCGTCGGTGTCGCGCATTTCAATTGCTACACCTTCTGAAGAGAGAACTTCCACATTGAGACATAGTGATTGCATTTCCTTAATAAGAACCTTGAATGATTCTGGGATTCCAGGTTCAGGAATGTTTTCACCCTTAACGATTGCTTCATAAACCTTTACGCGACCAAGCACGTCATCAGATTTAATAGTGAGTAACTCTTGGAGTGTGTATGCAGCTCCATAAGCTTCGAGCGCCCACACTTCCATTTCTCCGAAGCGCTGACCACCGAATTGAGCCTTACCGCCCAATGGTTGTTGCGTAATCATTGAGTATGGACCAGTAGAACGTGCGTGGATCTTGTCATCTACTAAGTGGTGCAGCTTCAAGATGTACATATATCCAACTGAAATTGGAGTTGGGTATGGCTCACCAGAACGGCCATCAAATAACTTAGCCTTTCCGCTTTCACCAATTAACTGAACTCCATCACGGTTTGGAAGTGTGCTTGAAAGAAGACCTGTGATTTCAGATTCAAGTGCACCATCGAAAACAGGTGTTGCAAGGTTTGTACCTGGTGCACCCTTTTCTGCGCCAATATCTTTCAAGTGCTTTTGCCATGCTTGATCGATACCGCTTAAATCCCAACCAGTCTTTGCAACCCAACCGAGGTGCATTTCAAGAACCTGACCAACGTTCATACGACCAGGTACACCGAGTGGGTTAAGAATTACGTCAACAGGAGTTCCATCTTCAAGGAATGGCATATCTTCTTGAGGAAGAATCTTTGAAATAACACCCTTGTTACCGTGGCGACCAGCAAGCTTGTCACCATCTTGAATCTTGCGCTTTTGTGCAACGTACACGCGAACAAGTTGGTTAATGCCTGCGCCGAGTTCGAAGTCTTCTGAAGACTCCATAACCTTTACATCAATAACTTTTCCTGATTCACCGTGTGGAACCTTGAGTGATGTATCGCGAACTTCGCGAGCCTTTTCACCGAAGATTGCGCGGAGCAAACGCTCTTCTGGAGTAAGTTCTGTTTCACCCTTAGGTGTAACTTTTCCAACCAAGATATCGCCAGGAACAACATCGGCGCCGATGCGGATAATTCCGCGCTCATCTAGATCAGCAAGAACTTCTTCTGAAACGTTTGGAATATCACGAGTGATTTCTTCGGCACCAAGCTTGGTGTCGCGTGCATCAACTTCGTACTCTTCAATGTGAATAGATGTAAGAACATCGTCTTGAACTAGTCGCTGCGACAAAATAATCGCATCTTCGTAGTTGTGACCTTCCCATGACATAAATGCCACGAGTAAGTTCTTACCGAGTGCCATTTCACCGCTGTCGGTACATGGACCATCAGCAATTACTGAGCCGAATTCAACCTTTTGGCCTTCTGAAACTACAACGCGTTGGTTGTAAGAAGTACCTTGGTTTGAGCGACGGAACTTAGCAAGTGAATAAGTTTGGTATGTCGAATCATCTGCCATGACTTTAACTTCATCTGCAGAAACTTCAGTAACAACACCAGCCTTAGTTGCTGTAACCACGTCACCAGCATCTACTGCTGCGCGGAATTCCATACCAGTACCGATGAGTGGAGCTTCTGCTCGCATCAAAGGAACTGACTGACGCATCATGTTAGAACCCATCAACGCACGGTTAGCATCATCGTGCTCAAGGAATGGAATCATTGCTGTTGCAACAGAAACCATTTGGCGTGGAGAAACGTCCATGTAATCAACTTCATCACCGTGGATGTATTCAACTTCTCCACCACGACGACGAACAAGTACGCGAGTTTCCGCGAAGTGATTGTCATCTGTAAGTGGAGCGTTCGCCTGAGCAATGATGTGCTCGTCTTCTTCATCAGCTGTTAAGTAATCAACTTGATCTGTTACGCGACCCTTAACAACTTTGCGATAAGGAGTTTCGATAAATCCAAATGCAGTTACACGACCATATGTTGCAAGAGAACCGATAAGACCAATGTTTGGACCTTCCGGAGTTTCAATTGGACACATACGACCGTAGTGAGATGGGTGAACGTCACGAACTTCGAAGCCCGCACGGTCACGAGATAAACCACCAGGTCCAAGCGCTGAAAGACGACGCTTGTGTGTAAGTCCAGAGAGTGGATTTGTTTGATCCATGAACTGTGACAACTGAGAAGTTCCGAAGAACTCCTTAATTGATGCAACTACTGGACGGATATTAATAAGTGTCTGCGGTGTAATCGCTTCAACATCTTGTGTTGTCATACGTTCGCGTACAACACGTTCCATGCGTGAGAGTCCGATACGTACTTGGTTTTGAATTAACTCACCAACAGTACGAAGACGACGGTTACCGAAGTGATCGATATCGTCCTTTTCTACGCGAACTTCGCGGCCGTATTCCATTGTGAGATCGCCACGGTGCAGCGCTACTAAGTAGCGAAGTGTTGCAACGATGTCAGAAATGCTTAGAAGTGATGCATCTAGAGCTAGGTCAAGACCGAGCTTCTTATTAACCTTGAAGCGACCGACCTTTGCTAAGTCATAACGCTTTGGATTGAAATAAAGGTTTTCAATAAGGTTTTGTGCAGCTTCTTTTGTTGGAGGCTCACCTGGACGTAGCTTGCGGTAAATATCTAGCAACGCTTCATCTTGTGTATTGACAGTATCTTTTTCAAGAGTTGCCATCATTGATTCAAACTCGCCAAACTCTTCACGAATTTGTTCTGCAGTCCAACCAAGTGCCTTAAGGAAAACTGTTACTGATTGCTTGCGCTTACGATCAATACGTACGCCAACAAGATCCTTCTTATCAACTTCAAATTCGAGCCAAGCGCCGCGGCTTGGGATGATCTTTGAAGAGAAAATATCTTTGTCAGAAGTTTTTTCAATTGTGCGTTCGAAATAAACACCAGGTGAACGAACCAACTGTGAAACAACTACGCGCTCTGTTCCGTTAATAACGAAAGTTCCACGTGGTGTCATAACTGGGAAGTCGCCCATAAATACAGTCTGTGACTTAATTTCACCTGTGATGTTATTTGTAAACTCTGCTGTTACGAAGAGTGGTTGCGAATAAGTTGTATCGCGCTCTTTGCACTCTTCTACTGAAAACTTTGGTGGCTCGAAGCGGTGATCACGGAATGAAAGACTCATGGATCCTTGGAAGTCTTCAATTGGTGAAATCTCTTCAAAGATTTCTTCTAGACCAGATGTCGTAGGAATTTCACCACGATTGGTTGCTTCTGCAGTTGATAAACGTGCACGCCACTTTTCGTTACCGAGAAGCCAGTCAACGCTTTCAACTTGGAGTGCTAGAAGATTTGGAACTTCGAGTGGTTCGCGAATCTTTGCAAAAGAGATTCGGCGGGGAGCTACTGAACTTTTCTTCGCGGCCAAGAGATGTCCTTCCAGACAGTTTTGCGGGAACGCACAACTATTAGGTCTCAGCCGCTATATGCCCTGACCATAGAAGTTTTTGTGCGAACGCGTAGGGTATCGCCTCACCCCTTCGCCTGTCCAACCGGTGGCTTATACAGCAAAAAGACCCCCCGGCAATAGCCGAAGGGTCTCTTTGTGGAGATATTTGTGGGGATTACTTGATTGTGACCTTTGCGCCAGCTGCTTCTAGAGCTGCCTTTGCCTTGTCCGCTGTCTCCTTGTTTGCCTTCTCAAGAAGTGTTGCTGGAGTTGCATCAACTAGATCCTTAGCTTCTTTCAAGCCAAGAGCTGAGTTAAGTGCACGAACTTCCTTGATCACTGCAATCTTCTGTGAACCAGCATCTTCAAGAATGATTGTGAACTCATCTTGACCAGCATCTGCTGCACCGCCGGCGGCTGCGCCACCTGCTGCTGCAACTGCTACTGGAGCTGCTGCTGTTACATCGAATTCAGTTTCGAATGACTTAACGAACTCTGAGAGCTCGACCAATGTCATTTCTTTAAACTGTGCCAATAGGTCTTGTGTGTTGAGCTTTGCCATGTTCGTTATTCCTTCTCTTCTGTTTCTGGTGTTGCTTCTGGGGTTGTTACTTCTTCGGTTACTGCTTCAGGAGCAGTTTCTGTTACAGCTTCGACTACTGGAGCTTCAGCCACAGGTGTAGCTGCTTCAACTACAGGTGCCGGAGCGCCTGCTTCCATCTTGATGCGAAGTGCATCAATAATGCGAGCGGCCTTAGCGAATGAGCCCTTCATAGCGCCAGCAAGTTTCGCCAATAGAACTTCGCGTGATTCAAGATTTGCGAGTTCCATGAGCTCTGCAGGCGTAATTGATTTGCCTTCGTAAATTCCACCCTTGATAACAAGTAGTGGATTTTCCTTAGCAAAATCACGCATGCTCTTTGCTGCAGCGATTGGGTCACCCTTGATGAATGCAATAGCTGATGGACCAGTTAGTAGATCTGCTGAGAGATCTACGCCAGCATCTTTTGCTGCAATCTTTGTAAGAGTGTTCTTGACTACTGAATACTTTGTTTCTGCGCCAAGTGCACGACGTAACTTCTTCATCGAAGTCACGGTGAGACCGCGATATTCGGTGAGAACAGTTGCGGTAGCTGTACGGAAGTCTTCCGTCAGTTCAGCAACTGCTGCTGTTTTATCTGGGCGAGCCATTCGGTTCACCTTTCCTGGTACGTAGGTTGTGCAATAACAGCCGCTAAATGTAAAAAACCCGAACGCATAGGAGCGCACGGGTTAACGTTCACACCTACGCGGGCTGAGTTTTCACTCACTTAGCGAAACTTCTTGTGGAAGTTTCAAGACCTGCGGTCTTTGGTTATATGGCGAGGGTAGGCCTTTCGGCCCGCCCCCGTCAAATTTATTAAGTTTTTACTGAGCAACTGGTTCGCGAACGAGGTTTGGATCAATATTGATTCCAGGTCCCATCGTTGTTGAAATTACTGCGCGCTTGATAAAGCGACCCTTTGAAGAGTTTGGCTTTGAGCGGTGTACTTCATCGAGTGCTGCTGCATAGTTTTCTGCAAGTTGTTCTGCAGTAAATGATGCTTTACCAATAATGAAGTGAAGGTTTGAATTCTTATCAATACGGAATTCAACTTTTCCGCCCTTGATGTCATTAACAGCCTTTGTTACATCTGTTGTAACTGTTCCGGTCTTTGGGTTTGGCATCAAGTTACGTGGTCCCAAAACTTTACCGAGACGACCGACCTTACCCATGAGATCTGGAGTTGCTACAACTGCATCGAAATCTAGACGACCCTTTGAAACTTCGTCGATGAGTTCGTCTCCACCAACAATGTCTGCACCAGCTGCACGTGCTTCGTCAGCACGTTCTCCGTTTGCGAATACAAGAACGCGAGCAGTCTTACCAGTTCCGTGTGGAAGGTTTACTGTCGAACGAATTGCTTGGTCTGCTTTCTTTGGGTCAACACCAAGGCAGAGTGCAACATCAATAGTTGCGTCGTACTTTGTTGTTGATGTTTCGCGGACAAGTGTTACTGCCTCTAGCGGTGTGTAAAGACGATCTGCATCAATCTTCGCAGCCGCTGCGATGTACTTCTTTGAGCGCTTCATTTCTTCCTTCTTTCTCTTATTTCTAAGAGTTAGTGGTTGTGGTTAGCGAACCAGCGTGGTTCTCCCACATCTCTTTCTCGGGGTGAGAAAGAGAAATTTATTTATCCGACAGTGATTCCCATTGAACGAGCTGTTCCAGCAATGATCTTGCTTGCTGCATCAATGTCGTTCGCATTGAGATCTGCCATCTTTGTCTTTGCGATTTCCTGGACTTGAGCCATTGAAATGTTTGCAACTTTATTCTTGTGAGGAATAGCAGAACCCTTTTCGATTCCTGCAGCCTTCAAGATAAGACGTGATGCTGGAGGAGTCTTTGTGATGAAGTCGAAAGAGCGATCTTCGTAAACAGTAATTTCTACTGGAATGATCTGACCCTTTTGAGATTCAGTTGCAGCGTTGTACGCCTTAACGAACTCCATGATGTTGACACCGTGCTGACCAAGGGCAGGACCAACTGGTGGAGCAGGTGTTGCCGCTCCAGCCTGGATCTGCAACTTGATGAATCCAGTTACCTTCTTCTTTGGTGCCATTTCTTTTCCTCTTTTTTCGTTTTATCGTCTTATTAGTCTTGTGGAAATTAAATCTTTTGTACTTGGTTAAATGAAAGCTCTACCGGAGTTTCGCGTCCAAAGATTGAAACCAAAACCTTGAGCTTTGCCTGCTCTGGCATGATCTCTGAAATTGATGCAGGAAGAGTTGCGAATGGGCCATCCATAACAGTGACTGACTCGCCTACTTCGAAATCAACGACTCGAATATCTAGTTTGTCTGAAGCCTTCTTTGGACGTGGGGCCAAAATCTTTTCAACTTCATCAAAACTCAACGGGCTTGGGTGGTGTGCGTTTCCAACGAATCCTGTTACTCCAGGAGTGTTGCGTACTGCAGACCATGATTCATCTGTGAGGTCGAGGCGAACAAGAACGTAGCCTGGGTAAATATTGCGCTTAACTTGTTTGCGCTGGCCGTTCTTAATTTCCATAACTTCTTCTTCAGGAACTTCAATCTGGAAAATGTAATCTTCCATGTTCAGTGACTGAATACGGTTTTGGAGATTGCCCTTAACCTTCTTTTCATAACCTGCATAAGAGTGGACTACGTACCAATCTCCAGGAGCAGTACGAAGTGCGCGACGAAATTCGGCGTTTGGATCATTCTCATCTGATTCGATATCGCCATCTTCATCTGAAGTGAGAGCCACATCTGAATCTGTTGAGGAAACCGTTGCGGAAACTGGAGCTGCAACTTCTTCGATTACTTCTTCAACCTGTGGAGTTGCAAGATCTGTAGCAGATGCTGCGAGCGCTGCTTCAAAAGCATCTGGCTGCGCAGTATTTAAATTCTGATCATCGCTCATGTTTTTTCCTTACCCAAAGACCCAGAAAACGATCTTTGTAAGTACAAGATCAATGATGGAAACAACGATGATGACGAATGAAACGAAAACTAAAACGACAGCTGTATATGTGGTCAGCTGGTTACGTGTTGGCCAAACAACTTTACGGAGTTCGGAAACGATCTGACGGTAGAAAAGTCCAAGGCGCGCAAAAGGACCGAGCTTCTCGGCTTCTGTAACTTCTTCAGTCATGTGCGTTCCTTTCTCTTCTCTCTTCTTTACTAATTACTACGTAACATCTTCATAAAACTATGCAGGGCAGGAGGGACTCGAACCCCCAACCGGCCGCTTTGGAGACGGCAACTCTAGCCAATTGAGCTACTGCCCTTCGCGAGAGCATGGCGAAACCATAGGAATTACCAAATCCTCGTGAGCGTCGAAGTGTAGAGGTACACATGCTCTTAGGTCTAACTCGCGCTTAGCCAAGCGGGCTTATAGGGCAGACTTAGCCTCATGAGCAGAATTTCGAGTCGAATCGCAGCAATCGCTGAATCAGCCACGCTTGCAGTTGATGCAAAAGCTAAAGCACTGAAGGCCGCTGGTCGTCCAGTAATTGGTTTTGGTGCAGGTGAACCTGACTTTCCTACTCCTGATTACATTGTTAGTGCAGCAGCGAGTGCAGCAGCTGTTCCTGCAAACCATCGCTACACACCAACACCTGGTTTACCGGATTTACGTGATGCAATTGTTGCAAAGACAAAACGGGATTCACATTATGAAATTTCTGCAGATCAAGTTCTTGTAACAAATGGTGGCAAGCAATCGGTTTATCAAGCATTCGCAACGATTATTGATCCCGGCGATGAAGTAATTCTTCCGTCACCATTTTGGACAACCTATCCAGAGTGCATCAAATTAGCTGGCGGAAAAGCAGTCGAAGTTTTTGCCGATGAATCTCAAAACTATTTAGTTTCAGTTGAACAACTTGAAGCTGCACGTACGCCAAAAACAAAAGCACTCTTGTTCTGCTCGCCGTCAAACCCAACAGGTTCTGTGTATTCACCAGAGCAAGTAAAAGCAATCGGTGAATGGGCGCTGAAGAACAACATTTGGATTATTGCCGATGAAATTTACGAGCATCTTTTGTACGACGGTGCAAAAGCACCAAGCATGCCCGTTGTAGTCCCAGGTCTTGCTGATTCAACAATTATTATTAATGGAGTTGCAAAAACTTATGCAATGACTGGTTGGCGCGTAGGTTGGATGATCGGACCAAAAGATGTTATTAAGGCTGCAACAAACTTACAGTCTCATCTGACTTCAAATGTTTCAAATGTGTCACAACGTGCAGCAATTGCTGCGCTCACTGGTGATTTATCCGCAGTCCACAAAATGGGCGAAGCATTTGATCGTCGACGCAAATTAATCGTTGGCTTGCTCAACGAGATTCCTGGATTCGAATGCCCTATGCCAACTGGTGCTTTCTATGTTTATCCATCAGTAAAAGGTGCACTCGGCAAAACTATTCGTGGAAAAGTTGCAAAGACATCTGCTGAATTAGCAACAATTATTCTGGATGAAGTTGAAGTTGCGGCAGTCCCTGGTGAAGCATTTGGACCATCGGGTTACTTGCGCTTCTCATACGCTCTAGGTGATGAAGACATCGTTGAAGGTATTGGCCGCATCAAGAAATTAATTACTGAAGGTTAAGTCCTACTAAGTTAACTTCAGGCTCTAAAGAAATGCTGAAAGTTGCAAGTACTTTTTCCTGAGCCAATTTAGCAAGTGCTGCAATTTCAGATGCCTTTGCGCCACCACTATTTGTTAGCGCTAAAACATGTTTAGTAGAAATTCGGGCGCCACCAATTGATTGTCCTTTTGTAATTCCTGAATGCTCAATTAACCAAGCAGCTGAAGTTTTTACGCGACCATCAGGTAGTGGCCACCGTGGTGCATCTGCCGGAAGTTTTGCAGCGACATCTGCGCTAACAATCGGATTGGTGAAAAAAGAACCAGCCGACCAAGAGTCGTGATCGCTTTCGGAGAGCAACATTCCTTTACGTGAGCGAAGTTCTAAAACTTTTTCGCGGCAATCGCTCACTGAACTCTTTTCACCCACTGAAATACCGAGTGCACTCGCTAATTCGGAATATGTAATCGCACTTGTCATCTCGCCAATGCGCAATTGAAAGGCGACGTCTAGAACAACGTATCGACCTGGATGCGCTTTGAAATGTGAGTTGCGATATGAAAATTCACACTCTGCATTGGTAAATGTTTTAAGAGCTCTTGCTTGACGATCATAAGTCCGTACACGAGTTATGAATTCACTTACTTCGTGGCCATATGCGCCAATATTTTGAATTGGAGCGGCACCGACTGTGCCAGGTATTCCGCTAAGAGTTTCAAGCCCTGCAAAGCCTCGAGAAATAGTCGTCTTTACGAATTTATCCCAATTTTCTCCTGCACCAATTGTGAGAGTTGCTCCACTGCACGCATCTACTTCTTCTTCGATTTTATTATTGGAAATTCTGATGACCGTTCCTGCAAAGCCCTCATCGCTGACCAAAATATTTGTTCCGCCGCCCATAATTAAAATTGGCGAATCTCCAGCGCTTTCTATTGCAGCGATTATTTCTTTTTCACTGGAAACTTCTACAAATTTCTTGGCGGGACCACCCACACGTAGTGATGTGTAATCCGATAAATCAGCCATAGGTAAAGGTTACCGACGTGGGCTGAGAATTGCTTCTTTGCCTCGGAAGCGTTCGAGAATGCGGTCGTAATTCTTCTTTGATTGCGCATCTCTGAAACTTTCCTCTGTGTCGTAGTAACCGTGGTGGCGACCTTGTTCGAGTGGAAGATCCATCTGCAAGAGATGACCGGATGCATGTTTTAAACGGAGTGAAAATTCAATATCTGCATTTCGATAATAAATTGCACGTGCATTAAATCCGCCTGCTTGAAGAGCGGCATCTTTATCTAGTGCAAGGAAGTATGAGAACAACACATCAACTTCTCCCGTGCCTTTGTCATCGACGCTGCGCCATTGATCTTCGATATTGATTAATCCCCCGCGCCAACCAACTGCCACAAAATCTTTCTTTTGGAGTTCTTGCAAAACTGGAGTTATCGCATCACCGGTAAAAGTGGTCGATGGATCCATAATTACAGCAAATGGCGTTGAACTTATTCTCAGAGCTGCATTTGCACATTCACCCCAACCGGGATCTTTTTCTAATTGAATAACGTGAGTATGCGAATCGACGATTGAAGATAAGTCTTCGGCTGGCTGTGTTGCCAATATGAGAATCTCGGCAGAGCTATGAGCTTTAACGGAATTAACGCTAGTGATTGCATCTTCATGAAAGCCATTTACGACCATAGCCACAGTTATGGCGCGATCGCTCTTGGGTAAATTCTTTAATTTCTGAATGTCAGCAAATACCTGAACAAGAGATTTTGCGTGTAATTCAAAGCCGCCTACGACATCAACAATTTCATATCCGGCTTGAGCAATTTGATCGCGTAGCTGATCGGCTAAAGCGAAGTTCTTATCTGCTCGGGCTGCTTGTCGTGCGCGACCAAGTTCGTGCAAACTCTCTGGTGCACTCACTTTATTTGCCTTGTTCCACTAAAGCTTTTGCCATGCCTAAAACTTTCACTCCTTGCGATGTTGCTGAAATTTCCAAGCGCACGCTATTTCCAATTACTTCTAGCACTGTTGCAGAGACAGTTAGATCAACGCTTTTTCCTGCAGGAACAATTACTGGTTTGGTGAATCTGGCAGAGAACTCTTTTACGTTCTGAGATCCCCCCGCCCAATCGCTGATGTATTTACCTGCAAGGGCCATCGTGAGCATTCCATGGGCAATCACATCTGGAAGTCCGACAGATTTTGCAAAAGCTTCATCTTGGTGAATTGGATTCTGATCGCCACTTGCATCGGCATATTGCTTCAGAAGAGCTCTGTTAATTTCGAATTCGTGAGAAGGAATTGTCATGCCTACTTCAATCATGCTCGCACCACCAGGGTGGACCACGAAGAAACAACTTTTTCTTCTCCGCTAAACACATCAGATCTAACGGTCACAATTTCATTGCCTGCTGCAACTTTATAATTTTCAATTGTGGCTGAAGTCGTAAGTGAATCTCCTGCGACTATGGGGCGGAAAATTTCAAATTTCTGGTCGCCGTGAACGAGACGAGTCCAATCCAAACCGATCTCAGGCTTAGTCAAAATATTTTCGAATTCGCTTAGTGAAATCCGTATGGAAAATGTAGGAGGCGCAACTGAAGTATTTTTCTCGCCAATGACGGCAGCAAAAGAGTTGATTTCTTCTTGAGTAACTGTGATGACATCTACACCCGCGAAGGTGCGCCCGACGCTATCGGGATTGAGCATTAACGAGTTTCGCGGTGAAGTGTTGAAGATTTGCAACGAGGACAGAACTTCTTAAGTTCCATGCGGTCTGGATCGTTGCGGCGGTTCTTCTTTGTAATGTAATTACGTTCTTTGCAATCAACGCATGCCATGGTGATCTTTGGACGAACGTCCGCGCTCTTACTTGCCATGGTCTTACTCCTTCATCGATTGAGGGGCTCAGATTACCTGAGGCCCTTCGCGTTACGAAATTAACGCTTAACTACTAGTAGCGGAGGCGGGATTTGAACCCACGACACAGCGATTATGAGCCGCTTGCTCTACCAAGCTGAGCTACCCCGCCTTAGATGTATTGCTACATCTTTGTTACTTCACTTTCGAGCCCCCCACCGGAATCGGACCGGTGACCTTTTCCTTACCATGGAAACGCTCTACCAACTGAGCTAGGGGGGCAGTGGTAGAAGTGTGAGCGTACAACCTCGCGTGCAAAAAATGAAAAAGAGAGCAGTTACAACGCAGGGTCGAGGGTAATTTTACCAGTGCTCTGACGAGCAAGCATCGCTTCATGCGCTTGGCGGGCTTGGCTCAAACCAAATGTTGCACCTACTACGGGTGTTAATTTTCCGCTAAGAACAAGTGCGAATAACTCTTCGATTACATCGTTAAGTAATGCTTTATTTCCAAAGCAATGCGCAAGCCAAAAACCAGTAATTGTTTTTGTTCCACCCATTAAAGAACCTGGGTTAATTTCTTTTGCAGCTGTTCGAGATGCATTGCCGTATGTAATTAATCGGCCAAATGGTGCCAAAATTTCAAGAGATGCGTCTAGTGTTTTTCCGCCAACCATTTCCAGAACTAGGTCAACAGGTTTACCACCATTTGCTGCAAGCATGTCAGCAGCTAAATTTTGCGAGAGTGCATCTACAACGACGTCAGCACCGAGTTTTGTTGCAAGCGCAGATTTTTCTTTTGATGAAGTTACTGCAATTACCTTTGCGCCCCACATTTTTGCTAATTGAATTGCAATTGTTCCAACTCCGCCGGCAGCAGCGTGAATAACAACGCTCTCACCCGGTTTAACGTGGCCAACCGTTTTTAGGATATGCCACGCAGTTGTTCCCTGAACCAACATGCACAGTGCTTGACCATCAGTAACACCATCTGGAATATCAATCATGACTGCTTTATTTGCTACAGCTTTTTGTGCGTATCCCCCACCGCTAACGGAAGCAAGAACACGTCGTCCACTTTCGGTAGTACCGACAACTTCTAGTCCTGGGATAAGTGGGAGTTTTTGCGGCGCCAAATAACCATTTTCAATTTGATGGGTATCGGCATAATTAATTCCGATTGATGTGACGTTAATCAGTTCTTCGTTAGCGCCAGCGATTGGATCAGCAATTTCGCTGATGGACATAACTTCTGGACCACCAAAAGCTCTTAGTTGAATAGCTTTCATTTGCCTGCTGCTTTTAAATCTTTGCGAAGCTCTGGTGGCAATGAGAACAGAAGTGACTCTTCCTTAGCTGTAACGGTTTCTACATCTGAAAATCCACGTTCTGCAAGGAACGCCAGTACGTCTTTGACTAAAATTTCGGGTACAGAAGCGCCACTTGTAATGCCGATTGTTTCGACACCTTCTAGCCAGTGCTCCTGAATTTCTTGCGCAAAATCAACGAGGTGCGAAACCTTTGTTCCGTATTCGAGAGCAACTTCAGCCAGGCGAACTGAGTTGGAAGAATTCTGAGAGCCCACAACAATTACCAAATCTGTTTGAGGTGCTATTACTTTGATTGCTTCCTGGCGATTTTGAGTGGCGTAACAAATGTCATCACTTGGTGGATCTGAAATTTCCGGAAAACGTTCTTTTAGAATCTTTACAGTTTCTAATGTTTCATCAACGCTCAGGGTTGTTTGTGACAACCAGACAAGTTTCTTTCCAGGAGTTGGGACCACAGTTCGGGCGCCTTCTAATCCATCAACAATCTGAACTTTTCCAACAGCTTCGCCAGCAGTTCCTTCTACTTCTTCGTGGCCGTGGTGGCCAATTAATAAAATTTCAGCATCTTCTGCCGCAAATCTTTTTGCTTCATGGTGAACCTTTGTCACAAGCGGACAAGTTGCATCAATTGTTTTTAGACTGCGTGAGGCTGCTTGTTCGTGAACCGCGGGAGATACTCCGTGCGCCGAGAAAATTACGGTTTTGCCTTCTGGAACTTCATCGGTTTCATTTACGAAAATTGCACCACGAGCTTCAAGAGTTGAAACAACGTGCTTGTTATGGACAATCTCTTTGCGTACATAAACAGGTGCGCCGTAAAGTTCGAGAGCTTTTTCAACAGTAATAACGGCGCGATCAACGCCAGCGCAATATCCGCGCGGCGCAGCAAGGAGAATTCTCTTGGCCATAGGTGCAGTCTATTAGGCTCGCCCCATGTTCGAAACTTCAAGTGAATCCCCCGCTCCTGTACGCGTGGTCACTGAAGCAATAAAAGATTATGTAGATCGCCTTGGGCCAATTTGGATTGAAGGCGAAATTTCTGAATTAAATGAACGAAGCGGTGGCATGGCGTTCATGCGACTTCGAGATACAAGTGTTGATATGAGTATTTCGGTTATGTGTCATCGCTCAGTCTTATCTAGCGTTTCTCCACTGCCGCAAAATGCACGCGTTGTTATGTATGCAAAAGCTTCCTGGTACACAAAAAATGGATCACTCACTCTTTCTGCCCGTGAAATCCGCCAAGTCGGCATTGGTGAATTAATGGCGCGTTTAGAAGAGTTAAAAACTCTTCTTGCGAGTGAAGGTCTCTTTGCTCTCGAAAGAAAAGTTGCGCTTCCACTATTGCCTAGAAAAGTTGGTTTGATTTGTGGCCGAAATACCGATGCCGAAAAAGATGTCGTTGAAAATGCGAAGCGCCGCTGGCCATCTGTTGAATTTGAAATACGAGAAGTAACTGTTCAGGGAGCGGCAGCAGTCGTTGAAGTATCAGCTGCACTCTCAGAACTCGAAGCAATGGCAGAAGTCGATGTCATCATCATTACTCGCGGTGGCGGTTCATTTGAAGATTTGCTCCCCTTTAGCGATGAATCTTTAGTGCGCCTTGCAGCTTCCTGTGAAACTCCAATTGTTAGCGCAATCGGACATGAAAAAGATTCACCACTTTTAGATCTCGTCGCCGATGTTCGCGCTTCCACCCCAACGGATGCTGCCAAGAGAGTCGTCCCAGATATCGCTGAAGAAATTGAGTTAATCAAGGCCCTTCGCGATCGCGCTAAGAGATACATACTTTCATCCCTTGATCTTGAAACTTCACGCATTGAAAATTTAATTAATCGTCCAGTACTGCGAGATCCCATGGTGCTCGTGACTAGCCGAGAAGAAATCATTACTGGATTGCGCGATCGTAGCGTCAGAAGTTTTTCTTCACGATTAACTCTCGCCGCTGAAGATCTAACGCATGTACGTGCTCGAGTCAGAGCGCTTTCGCCACAAGCAACATTGGATCGTGGCTATTCAGTTGTGCAATTAGAAGATGGCTCCATCGCTCGAGATGCCAAGAGTTTAAAAATTGGTCAAAAACTTCGCTTACGACTTGCTGCCGGCGAGACCAACGCCACAGTTACAGATAAATAGGCAAGGAGTACATTTGTCACATGGCTACGGAGAAAAAGCTTTCCTATGAAGCAGCACGTGAAGAGTTAGCTCAGGTTGTTTCATCCCTTGAAGCCGGAAGTGCAACCCTCGAAGAATCTTTAAAATTATGGGAGCGCGGAGAAGAGTTAGCGCTGATCTGCCAGGAGTGGCTAGATGGTGCACGTAAGAAGTTAAGTGCTGCGAAACCAAAAGCTGAATAACAATGGCGCCAGAATTTACTTATAGCGATTTACTGCCAATCGGCAAAGACACAACTACGTATCGCAATCTCGGAACTGCAGGCGTTTCTGTTGAAAAAATTGGTAATCGCGAAATTCTGACCGTTGCGCCAGAAGCCATCGAGATGCTGACTTCGACTGCAATCCACGATATTTCACATTATTTGCGCACTGCTCACCTTGAGCAATTAGCCAGTATTTTAAAAGATCCAGAGAGCTCTCCTAATGATCGCTTCGTAGCGTTAGATCTCTTGAAGAATGCAAATATTTCCGCAGGTGGAATATTGCCAATGTGCCAAGACACCGGCACCGCTCTTGTCATGGGCAAAAAGGGACAGAATGTATTTACGGAAAGCAAAGATGAAGAAGTAATCTCTAAAGGTATCTATAACGCATTTACAACTCTGAACCTGCGATATTCCCAACTCGCTCCAGTAACCACATGGGAAGAGAAAAACACTGGAAATAATCTTCCTGCTCAAATTGAAATTTTTGCAGATAGCGATCATCCAGATGAGTACAACTTTCTCTTCATCGCTAAAGGTGGCGGCAGCGCAAACAAATCATTCTTGTACCAAGAAACCAAAGCTGTCTTAAACCCTTCAAGTTTTATGAGTTGGCTGGATGAGAAACTTCGCTCAATTGGTACAGCTGCATGTCCGCCGTATCACCTAGCAATTGTTATCGGTGGAACTAGCGCCGAGCACACAGTGAAAACTGCAAAATTAGCAAGCACACATTATTTGGATTCACTTCCAACTTCAGGTGATGCTAAAACTGGTCACGGATTTAGGGATCTTGCATTAGAAAAAGAAGTTCTCGAACTCACTCGGACCCTTGGAATTGGCGCGCAATTTGGCGGTAAGTATTTCTGCCATGACGTTCGCGTTGTTCGATTGCCCCGCCATGGCGCATCACTTCCAATTGCTATCGCAGTTTCATGTTCTGCAGATCGCCAAGCAAAAGCGAAGATTACGAAAGAGGGCATATTCATTGAGGAGATGGAGCGAGATCCAGCACGATTCTTGCCAGATACTCACGATGAACATCTTGCCGAGGGCGTAGTAAATATTGACCTTAATCAGCCTATGGAAAAAATTCGTGCAGAGTTATCAAAGCATCCAGTCAAGACTCGACTATCGCTCACTGGAACACTCGTTGTTGCGCGCGATTTAGCACATGCAAAGATTAAAGAAGCAATGGATGCTGGCGCCCCAATGCCTTCGTACTTAAAAGATTTTGCTGTGTATTACGCAGGTCCTGCAAAGACTCCTGCTGGTTATGCATCTGGTTCATTTGGTCCTACAACTGCGGGACGTATGGATTCATACGTTGAGTATTTCCAATCACGTGGTGGATCATTTGTGATGTTGGCAAAAGGTAACCGTTCACTAGCTGTTACAAATGCATGCAAAGCACATGGTGGTTTCTATTTAGGTTCTATTGGCGGACCCGCAGCCAGACTTGCTCAAGACTGCATTAAGAAAGTTGAAGTTTTAGATTTTGAAGAGTTAGGGATGGAAGCTGTCTGGAAAATCGATGTCGTTGATTTTCCTGCATTTATTGTTGTTGACGATAAGGGAAATGATTTTTTTGCTGAAACTTCTAAGCCACTAACAATCGGAAAGAAACCGGTTTAGTAATAACGGCTTTTGCGCCACTTAGTCCATGCCGCGCATGGTTCGTCATATCGTTCTGAAATATAGAGAAGTCCCCACTGAATTTGGGTTATTGGATTTGTGCGCCAATCAGTTCCAACTTTTTCCATCTTTGTAGCAGGAAGTGCTTGTGCAATTCCGTGTGCACCAGAGCGTGGGTTGCGCGCTTGGTAATTCCAGTGGCTCTCTTTAGTCCAGAGACGATTGAGGCATTTGTACTGCTCTTCATCCCAGCCGTACTCGTTAGCCATCATCTCTTTGGCAAAGCGCTTGGCGCCCATCGGTTCGCGGGCAGATTCAATAGCAAGACTCATGGCTGAAACCAGGGCGATCTCATTAGAGAAAACAGTACGACGAGAGTCGAAAGCCTTGGTCAAAGAAGCCGAGACTGCCGTTGCCGTTGTTGGAGCAACGACTAACAAGGCGGTGCCAGCTGGCGCATCTGGCAAAACCAGACGAGTGGTCATTGGAAATTCCAGACCGTAGGCAGTTGGTTGGGCGCTAGTTACGAAAAGCAGGGTCGCCACAGTTGCCCAGATTGCGAGCAGTGTCTTCTTCATCTTCATTTCAAGCGCCCTCCTTTCCTCTTTCGTCCGGTCCATCTCTCGTTGCAACCCTGATCCACCCTGAAAATTTCAGGGCTAAGGATCTAGGGGAATGGATCTAGGGGAATGGCTTTAGGGTGTCGGCAAGAGGTGAGTCGGGCAACTTAATCGCAGCGTGAGTCGCAAATTCATAGAAAAACCTAAAAGTGTGGATAAGTAAAAGCGCAGGTCAGCACTGAGAAAGTCCGTTATGTCCGAAATGTGAGTGTGAGATTAAACTTCAGCCGGAAATCGGACCTTCCAGCATTTCAGTGACCAAGGCAGCGATGGCTGAGCGTTCTGAGCGAGTCAAGGTGACGTGGGCAAAGAGTGGATGGCCCTTAAGGGTTTCAACAACGGCGACCACTCCGTCGTGGCGACCGACTCGAAGGTTGTCCCGCTGACCAACATCGTGGGTTAGGACCACTCGAGATCCTTGGCCGATGCGAGAGAGCACGGTGAGCAAGACTCCTCGTTCTAAGGATTGAGCTTCATCAACAATCACAAAGGCATCGTGCAGTGAACGACCGCGGATGTGGGTCAGAGGCAAAACTTCGATCAAACCTCTGTCGATGATTTCATCGATAATCGGTTGGCTCACGAGTGCCCCAAGAGTGTCAAAGACAGCTTGTGCCCACGGCGACATTTTCTCGCCTTCGCTTCCCGGCAAATAACCCAGCTCTTGGCCGCCAACTGGATAAAGAGGCCGAAAAATTACAATCTTCTTATGGGCTCTACGTTCCATAACTGCTTCTAAGCCTGCACATAACGCGAGCGCTGATTTTCCGGTACCTGCTCGCCCACCCATTGAAACAATTCCAATTTCTGGATCTAACAATAAATCAAGTGCGATTCGTTGTTCGGCGCTTCGGCCGTGAAGTCCAAATGCTGTTCTGTCGCCACGGACTAATTGCAATCTCTTATCCGGAGTCACTCGAGCGAGTGCGCTCGCACGATCTGAGTGCAGAACTACGCCGGTATGAATTGGAAGCGAATGCGCTTCTTCGTGATCTGCAAAGTCAGATGCGTACAAATCATCGATAACACTCGAACCCACAGAAATTTCAACGATACCTGTCCAGCCACTACTGGAAACAAGTTCGGCTAAATACTCTTCGGCTTCAACACCGACCGAAGATGCTTTCACGCGAAGTGGTAAATCTTTAGTAACCAGGACGACATCTTTACCATCTGACATTAAGTTCTTAGCAATGGCCAAAATGCGCGAATCATTTGTGCCATCGCGTAAAAATCCGTGTGGCATTGAACTGAGATCTGTGTGGTTTAACTCAACTGAAAGTGTTCCACCTTCGGGATTAATCTGAATAGGCTGATCTAGACGACCATATTTCAATCGAATGTCATCAAGACTGCGAAGTGCTGCTCGTGCAAAGTATCCGAGTTCAGGGTGATCGCGCTTGGTTTCTAACTCACCAATAACTGCAATTGGTACAACTACTTCATGTTCGGCAAAGCGGGCCAAAGCCCCTGGATCTGCAAGTAAAACGCTGGTATCTAGAACAAATGTCTTTCGCCCTTTATTACTAGCAGTCAATCCTTAGCCCCCGAATCTCCTATGTCTCAAAGAATAGGCTCTCAGGGCGCGAAAAAAATCGACACGACGAAAGTCTGGCCAATAAGCTTCACAGAAGTAGTACTCCGAAAGTGCGCTCTGCCATAACAAGAAGCCACCAAGACGTTGTTCACCTGATGTTCTAATTATTAACTCGGGATCGGGTTGGCCCGCGGTGTATAAGTATTTAGAAATTTCATCGGCATCGAGGGCAGCGGCTGCATCGCCCAGGCTCTTTCCGCTCTCTGCGCTAGTGATGAGATAACTCTTCACCGCATCAACGATTTCTCGACGTCCCCCGTAGCTAATGGCCACATTTACTTCTACGCCATCATTTCTAAATGGCTTGAGATCATTTAACTTTGTTGCAAGCCAATCTGGCAGCAAATCCAATGCGCCAACAGCTTTGATATTCCAACGCTTTGTAGCAGCAAGGGCATCAACTGTTTCGCCGATGATTTGAAGTAGTGCGTCAAGCTCCTCTTGGGATCGTTTGAAATTATCGGTGGATAGCAACCACAAAGTAACAACACGTACATCTGCTTCATCGCACCAGCCGAGAAATTCAATAATTTTTTCTGCACCTGCTCGATGTCCACGAGACGAGTTTGAGACGCCAATATCGTGTTGGTCTACCTGATTAGCTTTTGCCCATCGACGGTTGCCATCAAGGATTACGCCTACGTGATGAGGTGTCTGTGAAAAATCTAATGCGCGAACAAGTCGTCGCTCATAGAGAGGATAGAGCGCAGATTTAATTAATTTACGAATACTGCTTAACAACACGGCGCTCCGCAATCAGTGAAGCAACTGGAAGTGTTCCAGCGAGAATAAAACCGATCATGCGTTTCAATGGAAAACGTTGAACGGCTGCAAATTGAATGGCCGTCAAAATATAAATTGGATACAAATATCCATGTACCAATGGAACCCATCGCACATTATCGAGAAGTGTTGGATTGTCGAGCAGGTACTTAGCTGGCATATATCCGAACCACAATAAGAGTGACATGACTCCGGCAATAATCGCCATCACTCTAAAACGCAATAAAACACCGCTCATGGTTCCCCCTAATGCTCCTCAGGCAGTAACTCTACGGCGATAAATTGGAAGGTAAAGAACCACCACCGCCATGAGCCACCAAACTACAACATATGAAATGTGTTGCCAATAAAAACCTGGAATTCTTGCCGTTCTCATCTCTGGCGTCACTCGAGTTCTGAGGATTTCGCCTTCACGAATTTCTTCAGTTAATGCAATTACATATCCATCGTATAAATCTAACTCCGTCAAACTTACTATTACGCTGCTATCAAGCCGTGAGATTACCCCTGCAGAGTTAAGTGCTCGATCTTCATTTTGATGTGCACGTAAGGTTCCAACTACGTCGACGCGATTAGACATCGCAAGTTGTGGTTCTTGTAATCGCTCGGACCAAAGTCCACGAACAACTAATATTCCTGCATTTGTATCTACTTGCAGAAGTGCAACTTCCCAATCATTAACAACTCCGGCGCCATCTTGTTGATTTGGAGCCTTAAAGTTTGCAACATAAAAACCTGAGGCACTCACTGATTTGCTATCAACTTTTGTATCAAGCGGTGCTCGAGGAACGGCTAATTCTTGAAGTGATACCGGAGCTGTTGCTGCAGGTGCCGGAGCATTGAGAATCTGCTTTAAATCTCGCGCCCTGTCTAATTGCCACAAACCCAAACCTACGAAAGTTGCCGCAATCAGCAACAGTGCTGTGTACTCAAGAAACTTCTTAAACACTGGATAAATTAGTTCTGTTGTTCGTCTTTATTTTTTTGCAAGCGATGAAAACGCTTATAAAAACTACGCATAAGAAACACGACTGCAACAGTTAAGAGGATCATTGTGAGGGAGCCGGCTAAGCCCATATCTACATTTTTTTGCATGTCTAAATCCTCTCATTTTTCAGGATAATCTGTGCACATGAATTCAAAGGGCTCCTCAGAATTTTCATTTGAGGATAGATACGGGGTTAAGCCCGTTAGAGGTTGGAAATTGCCCGCAACAATTATTGCCATTGCCGGAATAGTTTGGATTTTATGGGCTGGTTTATTTCATTCAAATCCTGAGTTTCGAATAACGTTAATCTCCTTCTCGGTTGTATCTGATGAAGAAGTTTCCATTCGATACGCCATTCAAAGAAATGATCCAAGTACGCCAGCGACCTGCACACTTCAAGCAAGAGATTTTGATAAAAACATCGTGGGTGAAATTGAGGATGAAATCACCCCCGGCAGCGCGTCATTTGAACGCACGACATCCATTCCTACGCGTAGTGCAGCAGCAACGGCAACTGTTGCGCGCTGCCGCGCGAAATAACTCAATTCACAATTACCTCGGCTTTCGCTACCGTTACTCCCCTTATGACTTCACAGACTTGGCTTACACAAGAAGCAGCAGATCGTCTTGCTGCTGAATTGGCGCACCTTGAAGGTGAAGCACGTACTGAAATTGTCAAGAAGATTGAAGCGGCGCGTGCCGAAGGTGACTTGAAAGAAAATGGTGGCTATCACGCTGCGCGCGATGAGCAAGGAAAAATTGAAGCGCGAATTCGTCAGTTAAAGCAGATGCTTGAAAATGCACACATCGGAACTCCACCAGCTAGCGCTGACGGAGTAGTTGGTGCGGGAATGGTGATTACAGCAATTGTTGCTGGCGATGAAACTAAGTTCTTACTTGGCTCTAGAGAAATTGCTTCAGGTGATCTCGATGTTTACAGCGAGAAATCCCCACTTGGCGCTGCAGTAATGGGTGCAAAGGTGGGCGATAGCGTTTCTTACACCGCCCCAAATGGAAAAACTATTTCAGTACAGATCAAACACGCTGAGTATTACTCTTAAAGCTAGTTACTTGCGTTCTTATATTTCTTAACGCTCATCGGTACGAAAATAATCATAATCAATGCCATGTAAATCAGTGACATGGTTAAAGGGTTCTCACTTGGGAACGACCCAGCTGTGGCACCAAATTGATTTTCAAGTCCAAATAATTGGCGGCATGCTGCAACCATTGTAGAAACCGGATTCCACTCTGCTACATACTGCAAAGGTCTTGGCATCCCAGTTGTTGGTGCAAATGCATTTGATAAGAATGTGAGAGGGAATGTCACCAAGAAGCTAACGTTTTGAACTACTCGAGCATCACGAGCCGACAAACCAATATAAATTCCAACCCATGAGAGTGCATAACCAAAGAACAATAAGAATAAGAAGGCGAGCACCACGTTAAACAAACCAGAAGTTGGTCGCCATCCAACCAAATATCCAGCTAATCCCATCACTGCTAGAACAACGATGTTGAGTAATGAATCTCCCAGAGTTCTTCCAATAACGAGTGCTGAACGAGCAATAGGGAGAGATCTAAAGCGATCAATCAAACCTTTTTTCATATCTTCAGCAAGACCAGAAGCGGTTGCTGCCAAAGTAAATGCAACGGTTTGCACAAAGATACCTGGCATTAAGAGTTGAACATATCCACCTGGTTGTCCGGTTTCGATGGATCCACCAAAGACATATCTAAAGAGAAGAACGAACATAACTGGCTGAATGGTTGAGAAAATAAGTACTTCAGGAACGCGAGCTAGCTGCAGTAGTTGTCGTTTTGTAATAATTAGTGAATCAGTTAACGCGTTCATTTGCTCACTTCCGCTTCTTCTGCTGCATGGCCAGTAAGGGACATGAAAACATCATCTAAAGATGGGCGCTTGAGGCCAACATCGAGGGCATGAATTCCTTCGCTATCCATTGACCGTAAAACTTCCATGAGTGCCATTGAACCTGTTGAAACAGGGGCAGAAATTTTGCGAAGTCCTTCATCAAGAGTTGCCTTGTTACCGCTGACTCGAGTAACTATCTCTAAAGTCTTTGAAATGTTGGATTGTTCAACAACAACTTCTAGGCGTTCTCCACCAACTTCTTTCTTTAAAGAATCTGATGTTCCCCGCGCAATAACTTTTCCGTGATCAATCACGACAATGTCATCAGCTAATTGATCAGCTTCCTCTAAGTATTGTGTTGTTAATAGCAAAGTAACTCCGCCCTTAACGAGTTCTTCAATGACTCCCCACATTTCTTGACGTCCTCGTGGATCTAAGCCTGTTGTCGGTTCGTCAAGGAATAAAACTTTAGGTTTAACAATGAGTGATGCAGCTAAATCCAAACGGCGGCGCATTCCACCTGAGTAGGTTTTAATTGGTCGTTTTGCACTTTCCGTAAGAGAAAATTGTTCGAGTAACTCTTCTGCTCGCTTAATCGCAGCGTTCTTGTTTAAGTGATACAAACGGCCAAACATAACTAAGTTATCCCAGCCTGTAAGAGTTTCATCGACTGCTGCGTATTGGCCTGATAAACCAATAACTTCACGAACTTTTTCAGGGTGCGCAATCACATCAATTCCACCAACACTGGCTCTGCCTGAATCTGGCGTAAGCAAAGTTGCGAGAATTCTCACAGTGGTTGTTTTACCTGCGCCATTAGGTCCAAGCACGCTTAAAACAGTGCCTTCTTCAACATCAAGGCTTAAGCCATCAAGGGCTTTTACTTCACCTTTGTCATAGGTCTTCACAAGATTTTCGGCGATTACTGTTTTCACGGAGTAAACTTACCGCTATCGCATGTGGCTATGCCACATCCTTTAATGCAAATAATTTATTCGAGAGGCTTCTAACATGAGTAATGCGCCCGTAAAAGTACATACACACAAGGAAATTATGGTCATCTTGGGTGGCCTTATGACGGGTTTGCTCCTTGCTGCCTTGGATCAAACAATTGTTTCCACAGCACTCAAGAGTATTGTTGAAGATTTCAACGGACTAAACCATTACACATGGGTAGTAACCGCGTACCTATTAACTTCAACAGCATCTACTCCGCTGTACGGAAAAATCTCTGATATTTATGGTCGCCGAATTGTTTTCCAATTCGCAATTGTTACTTTTTTGATTGGATCTTTCTTAGCCGGTGCTTCACAAAACATGACTGAGTTGATTGCCACTCGTGCGCTTCAAGGTTTAGGTGCCGGTGGACTCATGGCACTGACTTTCGTGATCATCGGAGACATCGTTCCTCCCCGCGAACGTGGTCGCTACCAAGGTTATTTCGGAGCTGTATGGGGACTTTCCTCCGTCGCCGGTCCTTTGCTTGGTGGGTTTTTCTCAGATCACGCAACAATTTTGGGTATCACCGGATGGCGATGGATTTTCTACATTAACTTGCCATTTGGAATCGCGGCATTACTAATTACTTCGGCTGTACTTCATATTCCAAAAGTTAAACGTGAACATTCAATTGATTACCTCGGTGCTCTTTTGATGGTGACAGCAACCGTTTCAATCCTTCTCACAGTCTCTATTTATGGTCCTGAAAATGGTTGGTTAGATCCACGAACTATCGGATATCTGATTGCAGGACTAATTTTGGTTGCTCTCTTTATTTATTGGGAATCAAAAGCCAAAGAACCAATTTTGCCTCTCGAACTCTTTAAGAATCACACCTTTACTCTGACTTCCATTCTTGGCGCTGTTATTGGTGCCGGAATGTTCGGTGCAATTGTTATGTTGCCTCTGTACTTACAGGTTGTAAAAGGTGCATCTGCCACAGAAGCTGGATTGAAGTTAATCCCACTCATGCTAGGAATTGTTTCAACCTCAATATTTAGCGGCAAAGCAATTTCAAAAACAGGTAAATATAAGAAGTTCCCAATCATGGGCACAACCCTTATGACAGTTGGAATCCTGCTTATGGTCACGCTAACTCGCGAAACACCATTCTGGCAGTTATCAATCTTCTCAATTCTTGTTGGTGCAGGTCTTGGGCTTTCAATGCAGACAATTGTTATCGCACTTCAAAACTCAGTTGATTTCAAAGATATGGGCGTTGCAACAAGTTCCAATACATTCTTTAGATCTCTCGGTAGCGTTTTCGGTACCGCACTCTTTGGAAGTATTCTGACAAATCGCGTCTCCCACTATTTGCAATCTGGATTTAGTGAGCTTGCCACAACAAACCCTGAAGCAGTTTCAGGTTTTGATCCAGCAAAACTCGAGCAACTCTCTTCTAATACATCGGTTTTAAAAGAGCTCCCAGTGCTCGTTCAGAACACCGCTCTTGATGCTTTCGTAAACTCATTCCATGTTGTCTTCTTGGCTGCAGCGCCAGTAACTGCGCTAGGAATCGTTCTGGCTTTGATGTTACGAGAAGCACCACTTCGTACCAATCAAGATTACGCAGCTGCGCGCGAAGAAGCAGCTGGCGAAGCGCTTGGATAAAGATTGATCAGTAGATCCAAAGATAAGTTCACTAATCCGTTTGCGGAGTTTCCGCGCGAAGTTGGTGTACTTGTCTTTGCATCTTTTTTTGTAGCGGTCGGATTTGGAATTATCGCGCCAACAATTCCACTCTTTGCTAAATCTTTTGGTGTTAACAATGCCCAAGTTGGGTCAATCATCTCGGCATTTGCATTCGCACGTTTTGCATCAGGTTTAATTGCTGGAAAGCTTGTAGACAAATTCGGAGAACGTCTTGTTTATACAGTTGGAATTGCATTCGTCGCACTTTCATCATTTGCAGCTGCTCTTGCTCAGTCATACGAGCAGTTATTGATTTTTAGATCCGCAGGCGGGCTTGGGTCCTCAATGTTCTCAGTTGCTGCTGGCTCAATTATTTTGCGAGCAGTTAAAGATGACCAAAGAGCGCGTGCACAATCTTTATACAACAGTAGTTTTCTAGTTGGAATGATGGCGGGACCCGTAATTGGCGGATTCCTAACGGCAATCTCATTGCGTGCGCCACTCCTTGTTTATGCAGCACTGCTCGTAGTCGCAAGCGCAGCTGGTGGATTCTTGTTGCGCAACTCTGTACTTGCAGCACGTCCAACAGAGAAATCTTCTGCAGTTAAAACTTCAATGCGTGATGCACTTGCGATGAAACCATACGTAATTGCATTAATTATTTCATTTACGACCGCCTGGGTAATTTTTGGAATGAGTAGATCTGTACTGCCATTGTTTATGGTTGAAGATATGAAATCTTCTGCTGGCTTTATCGGAATCGGTTTTACAATCTCGGCAGTGGTTCAAGGAATATTCCTATTAAGAGCTGGGCGCATGTCCGATGAGCGTGGCCGTAAGTTTTCAGCAATTTCTGGTTTAACTCTTCTTGGAATATCTGTAGTTTTACTTGTTCTTACTTTTCATCCATGGATATTCCTGCTCTCAATGTTTATTGGAGCATTTGGTTCTGCTTTTCTTTCAACAACTCCATCGGCCATTGTTGGAGATGTTCTTAAAGGCAAGGGCGGTCAAGTAATTGCTTTGTATCAAATGTCTGGTGATGCTGGTGCAATGGTTGCCCCTGTAATTCTCGGCTTTATTGCAGATCATTACGGATTCAGAGCAACATTTGCATTAAGCGCAATAATCGTCGCCGTCGTAATTGTTGTTGCAACAAAATTGCCCGAGACGCGGTCTTCGCATCTCGGGCAATCTAGTAAGTAATTTATATTTAGTCGCGACCACGCAAAATAGATAGAAGTCGCAAAATTTCCATGTACAACCAGACGATTGTGACCATGAGTCCAAAAGCGGCGCGCCATGATTCTTGTTCCGGAGCACCAGCTGCAACACCCTTTTCAATCTGATCAAAATCTAGAATTAAAAAGAAGCTAGCAAGTGCAACGCCGGCAATTGCAATCATCGGTCCGAAACCTGAAATTCCGAATAATCCGAGTCCGCCACCTAGTCCAAAGAATGAACCAACGATGCTGACAAGTCCTAACAATAGATAACCCATTGCTGCGCCAATTAGCATCTTTGTGAATTTAGGAGTTACACGAATTCGCCCGCTTCGGTATGCAAAGAGCATTCCGGCAAAGGCACAAATAGTTCCCATAACAGCTTGTCCAGCAATTCCTGGATACGCGCTGTTGAGCACGTGGCTGATGGATCCAAGTGCAATGCCTTGCACAGCAGCATAAGCAAGAATTAACCCTGGTCGAATTGTTTTGCTAAATGTATTGACCATGGCCAAACCAAATCCAGCAAGAAGTGAAATCATGACGATTCCGCCACCTAGATTAAGTGTCCATGCAAAACCGCCTGCGATAAGAAGTACGCCAAGCAACATTGCTGTACGTGTGACAACGTCATCGAGTGTCATACGTCCAGTGCGTGCAGATGATGCAGCAGGTGCGCTGTAAAGCTCTTCTAGTTTGGCTGAATCAACCGCAGGATAATTTGGATTCTTGAAACTGCGATTAAGTACCGGATTGGAACTTTGCATTGAGTTCATTTCTCCTTTTGTAGTTAAGCGTGCCCCCGGTGGGGGTCGAACCCACACTGGAAGGATTTTAAGTCCTCTGCCTCTGCCATTGGGCTACAGGGGCCACGTTTTACAACGTGGGCAAATCTACCCGTTTTCCCAAGCGCAGAAACCACTTATAAAACAGGGAGTGCTCGGGGTTTATTCCCCTTACTTTGCCGCTAGCGACCAGGCAATTCCGTCCAAAATATCGGCCTCAGATGCGACAAACTCTTTAGCTCCGGTTGCCTTCATAATTTCTGAGAGGACTAGGGAACCGGCTGCAAAAACATCTGCGCGCCCTGGATGCAAGAAACCAACATGAGATCTCTGTTCGGCATTCATCGCAGCAAATGTCACTGCAACATGATGTGTTTGTTCCGCACTTACGCGGGCCAAGTGAATCAGGTGGCGATCGTATTGTTCAAGGTTTAATGCACTCGCTGCTACAGATGTGGCGGTCCCTGCAACTGCAATCAAAGTTTTCGCTTGTGTAATCGGAACTATTCCTGCTGCAACCGCAATAGCTTCTTGTATATCTCTGCGTGCATTTTCAATTTCCTGTGGTGCTGGAGGATCTGAGTGAATGTTTCGTTCAGTCATCCGCACACATCCAATATTTACGCTCTTTGCAAACTCCACATCAGAGTGACCATAAACAAACTCAGTAGAGCCTCCGCCGATATCTACAACTAAGAACGGTGCATCACTTGCGGCAAATTCTTTTGTTGCGCCAATGAATGAGAGCCGTGCTTCTTCTTCGCCAGAAATAACTTCCGGTTCGATACCAAGGCGATCTTTTACGCCATTAATAAAAAGTTCACGATTCGTGGCATCGCGTGTTGCACTCGTTGCGCAGAAGCGAATCTGCTCAACCCCACGCTTGGAAATTTCTTGCGCAAATAAATCAACGGCTGCAAGGGTGCGAGCGATTGCATCTGGATGAAAGGCTTTGTTCTGGTCAACACCTTGACCTAAACGAACGATTTCCATGGTTCGATAAATCTCACGAAAGTTTGTTCCATCAATATCTGCAATCAATAATCTAATTGAGTTTGTTCCACAATCAATCGCAGCAACTCTCATGCGTGCATCTCCGAATTACATGCGTTTTCTTTCCACCACTCGGGCAATTTACTTAAGGCCTCATCACCAAGTGGATTAACGCCAGGACCTGCAGAGAGTGAATGTGCGACTAAAGAGTGCAGACACTTCACGCGATCTGGCATTCCACCTGCAGAAATTCCATCAACTTCATCAACAACTAAACCAAGTGCATCACGATCAGCTAAATAAGCATCATGCGCTTTTCGATACGCCGCCGCTAAATCTGGATCATTGGCTAGTCGCTCATTCATTTCGGCCATCAAGCCTGATGATTCGAGAGTTGAAATGGCACCAGTTAAGCGTGGACACGTTGCATAGTAGAAAGTAGGAAAAGGTGTTCCGTCACTTAATCGCGGAGGCGTTTGAACAACTGCGGGTTTAGAACATGCGCACCTGAAACCAATTGCGTGAACATCTCTAGGTGTACGACCCAATTGAAATTCGATGCACTCAAGATCTCCAGGTTGTACGTTCTTCACTGATTTTGTGTTTCCGTAATCGAAGCAATCATTCGTGCATACCAAGGTTGCCCATCCGGAATTTTGCTTGCAACGGTTGTACCAGTTTCCTGTGTGTACTCCCCGCTTGAATCGGTAACGATGTATTGGCGCTCACCTGGTAAAACAAAGTGCAGACGTTCACGAGCCTGAGACTTAATGTATTCAGGATCTCGCCACAACAATAAATCCTTGCGGGCTTGTTCAAGTGCAGCGCTATTTGTTTGTACTTGAGATTTCAAAGCACTTATTTGAGCACGTTGTGTGAAGTAGTGCTTTATTGGTGGCGCAATTGTGAGTGCCATAATAAAGAAAATAATTGCTAAGCCAAGAGCGCGACTATTTCCACGTCGTTTATTGAAATTTAATTTACGACGACGTGCCACTTACTTATCCCTTAAATCGTGGGAAGGCTGCGCGACCTGCATAGACCGCACCATCGGAGAGTTCTTCTTCAATGCGAAGCAACTGGTTGTACTTGGCAACTCGTTCAGTACGAGCTGGTGCGCCAGTTTTAATCTGACCGCAATTAGTTGCTACGGCAAGATCTGCAATAGTTGTGTCTTCTGTTTCACCAGAACGGTGACTGAGCATGCTTCGGTAATCAGCGCGGTGCGCCATATCAACAGCATCTAAAGTTTCAGTCAATGTTCCAATTTGGTTGACCTTAACCAACAGTGCATTGGCAGTATCTGAATCAATACCCTTCTTCAAACGCACAGGATTAGTGACGAATAAATCATCTCCAACAATTTGAACGCGCTTCCCAAGGGAAGCTGTCATTGATTGCCAGCCCGCCCAATCTTCTTCATCAAGTGGATCTTCAATTGAAACCAATGGGTACGCGTCTACGAGAGATGTGTAATAAGCGATCATTTCTTCTGAAGTTTTTGTTGAACCCTCGAAGTTGTACTTACCTTTTTCGTGAAATTCAGTAGCCGCAACATCCATTGCAAGTGCAATTTCTTTTCCAGGCTTAAAACCTGCGAGAGTAATTGCTTCAATAATTAAATCTAGGGCTGCGCGATTGCTCTCTAGGTTTGGAGCGAAGCCACCTTCATCACCAACGCTCGTTGCAAGTCCACGCTTTTTCAATACGGATTTAAGGGCGTGATAAATCTCTGCGCCCCATCGCAGTGATTCGCGGAAAGTTTCCGCGCCGATTGGAGCAACCATGAATTCTTGAATGTCCACATTGGTATCGGCGTGAGCGCCACCATTTAAAATATTCATCATTGGCACTGGAAGTAGATGTGCGTTTGGTCCGCCTAAGTAACGAAAGAGTGAAAGATCCGCACTCTCTGCCTGTGCTTTTGCAACAGCAAGAGATACGCCAAGAATTGCATTTGCACCGAGTCGAGATTTATTTGGTGTTCCATCTAGAGCAATCATTTCGCTATCAACTAGGCGTTGATCTTGTGCATCTAATCCGATTACTGCATCAGCAATTTCACCGTTTACAAAAGCAACTGCTTTTTCAACACCTTTACCTAAATATCGTTTGCCACCATCACGAAGCTCTGATGCTTCAAAGGCGCCTGTAGATGCACCACTTGGAACTGCTGCACGTGCTTGCGTTCCATCTTCTAATTGAATTTCGACTTCAACCGTTGGATTTCCACGGGAGTCAAGAATTTCACGAGCGCCAATTGCGTCAATAAGTGCCACGGAGTTCTCCTCTTATTTGTCTAATTTCTCAACTAGTGATGCCTAATCCTACCGTGACTCTTGCTGCGCAATCTCACGCATTATTTGCTTGCTCTGCATGCGCAATGCATCTTCTGGATCGATTCCATTCTTGTGAGCCCACGCAATAACACTGAGTAGAGCGCTGCCAACAGATTCTGGAGTTGCTGGAGAATCTGATTGATGGTGCGGAACATCTATATCTACGCCATATTTTTCAGCGCGATACAGCAATTTATTGATTAGTGAGAGCGCTGGTTGCGAGAGAGCAACACCATCGAGTGCTGACGTGCGCCCTTTTTCTGCGGCTTTTATCTCTTCCCAATTCGCTACTACTTCTTCGCTTCCGCTAACTTTTTTATCCCCGAAAACATGCGGGTGTCTATTGATGAGTTTTTCTGTGATGACTTGGGCGACATCCTCAATAGAAAACGGATCCGTTGGATGATCTTGTGCAATGCGAGAGTGGAAATAAACCTGAAGCAAGATATCACCGAGTTCTTCACGCATTCCTGCTCGATCAGATTCGGCGACAGTGTCGATGAATTCATAGGACTCTTCTAGTAAGTATTTAATTAACGATTCATGGGTTTGTTCTGCATCCCACGGACAACCACCTGGTGAACGGAGTTGATCCATCACCTCAACTAAACGTTGCAAGTATGAAGTACTCATACCTAGAGGGTAATTAACTACTTTTCAGAAGGTGTAACTGCAGATCCTGCTGAATCAACAGGTACTACATCGGCATTAACTTCATCCCATACACCGTAGCGAGGATTAATTGTGACTTTGTTTTCTTTAGCAATGTCTACAACTAGTCTTTGAATTGCTGTGCCGATTTGGTCAGCTGGAATTCCAGATGCTTCAAGAGCTTGACTTAACTTGTCAGAAATAATGATGCTCTGAAGGTACAAATCAAAATCTTTAGCAGCAATTCCAGCTCCGACAAGCGCTGTTGGTAATCCTGCTTCGCCGCCAACTTGTTCTGTGATGCTAGATCTACGAATATCGATTTCTGCTTTGGTTACTTTAATTTCTAATTTTTCAGCTACTTTGTTGAGCAACTGTGAAAGCACATGAAAACGCATTTGTGAACGGTTAAGAGCTTCACCTACTTCGAGTTGCATCTGTGAAGAATCCACTTTGCTTCGCTCAGACATAATGTCATTGATGCTTGATTGCACTGTTGCTTGTGAAATTTTCACTGAACCAACTGAGGCAGCTGAACTTACTTGCGAACATCCAGTAAGCAATAGCGCTGCTGAAATTGCCGCAATAGAAATAACTTTTCTCACTCTGAACTGCCTTTCGACGTTGGTGCCAATTCGGTAACGACCTGTGTTACCCAAGCCAGAAGAGAAGTATCCCCTATCGGAGCAGTACTTTCCGACGGATTCCACGCAGAGCTCTTTGGCAAAGCCACTAATACGGTCGATGACGCGGATTTATAGAGTGATCCGGGATACATGCGCGCCAATTTAAGTTGCTTTGATTCAGGCAAATTCATGGGAGACAAGCGAACGAATTTTCCTTGTGCCACCACTTCTCGAAGAGAGATGCTCTTTGCAAATGCACGCAGTGCTGCAACGCCCAAAAGCGTTTGTGCTTCTCTAGGCAAGACACCAAAGCGATCTATAAGTTCTTCTTCAATTGCTAGAACATCCTCGCCATTTCTTACATCTGCGAGTCGACGATAAAGATCAAGACGTAGACGCTCGCCAGGAACATAGGTTGCATCGAGGTGAGCATTAATTGGCAATTCAACTTTACATTCGTGATTTGGTTCAGCGCTCTCAATGATTCCTGACTTATATTCGTGAACAGCTTCGCCGACCATTCGCATATACAAATCAAATCCCACATCTGCAATGTGACCCGACTGCTCTCCGCCCAACAAATTTCCCGCTCCGCGAATCTCTAAATCTTTCAGTGCAACTCTCATTCCAGCGCCGAGTTCGGTGTTTGCAGCAATTGTCTTTAAGCGATCATGCGCTAATTCGCTCAATGGTTGATCTGGAGGAAATAAGAAATATGCATATGCGCGTTCACGACCACGGCCAACGCGTCCGCGCAATTGATGAAGTTGTGACAGACCAAAGAGATCCGCTCTTTCTACAATCAAGGTGTTTGCATTTGCAATATCGAGTCCACTCTCAACAATTGTTGTGCAAACCAAGACATCAAAGTCGCGATTCCAAAATGCAAGGATGACATCTTCGAGTGCGCCTTCACTCATCTGTCCGTGTGCAATTCGAATACGTGCTTCTGGAACAAGTTTCTGTATTTTTTGTGCAGCCTGGTCAATTGATTCAACGCGATTATGAATATAGAAAATTTGTCCATCTCGTAATAACTCTCGGTGGATCGCAGCAGTAATCTGCGCATCATCTCTTGCGCCCACATAAGTCAAAATTGGATGGCGCTCTTCTGGTGGAGTTGTGATCGTAGACATTTCACGAATACCGGTAACAGCCATTTCCAAAGTGCGAGGAATTGGTGTTGCAGACATAGCTAATACATCCACCGTTGTTCGCAACTTCTTAAGGGATTCTTTTTGTTCGACTCCGAATCTCTGCTCTTCATCGACAATAACTAGACCAAGGTCTTTGAAATGCACATCATTTGAGAGTATTCGATGGGTGCCAACAACTACGTCGAAAGTTCCAGATTCAACTCCTGACAATATTTCTTTACTCTCTTTGGCAGTATTGAATCGAGATAATCCCGCTACCTTTATTGGAAATCCTGAATATCGCTCTTCGAAAGTTTTTGTATGTTGCTGAACAAGCAAAGTAGTTGGAACTAATACCGCAACTTGTTTACCATCTTGGACTGCCTTAAATGCTGCTCTAATTGCGATCTCAGTTTTTCCATATCCAACATCGCCACAAATAATTCGATCCATTGGATATGGGCGTTCCATATCTGCTTTCACTTCATTAATTGTTGATAATTGATCAGGAGTTTCTATGTATGCAAAAGAATCTTCTAGCTCTCGCTGCCACGGTGTGTCGGCTGAGAAAGCAAAACCCGGAGATGATGTTCGCGCAGCATATAAACGAATTAATTCGCCAGCGATTTGGCGCACTGCCTTACGCGCTCGACCCTTTGCTTTCTGCCATTCACCGCTACCAATTCGGTGAACAGTTGGAGTTTCTCCTCCAACGTACTTACTTACTTGTTCGAGCGAATCCGTCGGTACAAATATTCGATCCCCTGGTTGTCCACGTTTAGCTGATGCGTATTCAAGAACCAAATATTCGCGAGTCACGCCAGCAACACTTCTTGAAACCAGTTCTATATAGCGACCAATACCGTGCTGTTCGTGGACAACAAAATCTCCTGCTTTCAATTCGAGTGGATCGATTGCAGTTTTTCGTTTCGATGGAAGTTTTTCAGTGTTGTTTATTGCGCCTTTACTGCCCGATAAGTCTCTCTCAGTAATTAAAAGAATACGTGCTGAAGGAACGCTAAATCCAAATGCAATTGTTGAAGTGAGAACTCGTACTGAAATTTCTGCACTTCTAAAGAGATTTGAATATCTCTCATGCATTCCATGTCCATGGGCCGCAAAAACTAAATTATGGCCGATTTCTGATGCGCTACGAAACTCCTCTACTAGTCGATCAGTATTTGCTCGCAAGGGGTCGATTGCGTGGGCTTCAAGAAAAGCTGCATCTTCATCTAAATCGCTACCAAAAACATTGAAACTTCTCTGCTCTAGTTGGTTTTTATTGATTTCTGTATGCAGCTCTTCCCATGTCATATATGTGCCATCACCGTTATGCAATGGAGTTGCGCCACCACTTGCCGCATTGAGCCATGAGGCGAGATAAAACTCTTCATTCGTTGCAAGAAGATCTGCTGCCCTTGATTTAATGCGTTCTTCATCTATGAAAATTACTTCGGTGTTTTTTGGCATTCGATCTAAAATGCTTTGATCAGAATCAACTAGCAATGGAATGAAGGACTCCATTCCTTCAGTAGATATGCCTTCCGAGATTTTTTCTAGAATTTCCGCTGCTTGCGGAAAATCTTCTATTAGAGCACGAGCTTTAGCTTGAACAGCAGGAGTTAATAGGAGTTCTCGGCACGGCAGAATTTCTATGCTCGTTTGTACAGCGCCAGTAGTTCTCTGTCCTGCAACATCAAAATAACTAATGTCTTCGATTTCATCGCCAAAAAAATCTATGCGGATTGGTTGATTGGCGAGTGGAAGAAAGACGTCAACGATGCCACCGCGAACAGCGAATTCGCCTCGACGTTCTACTAAATCCGTACGTTGATAGGCGAGTTCACCAAGGTGGTTTATCAGTTCTTTGAGATCACATACTGCGCCAACCTTAAGTTCGCGTATCGGTGCTTGCGCAAGTGAATTAATTATTCGATGAATCAAACCACGAACAGGAGTTATGACAATTGGGTTGTGACTTTGTTCTTTGTTTAACTCAATCAATGTTGAAATTCTCTGCGCAACGGTGTCACTTCGCGGGCTCAATCTTTCATGAGGCAGAGTTTCCCATGCAGGAAATTCGTATACGCATTCGTGTAATTCGCGTAAATCATTTGCAAGATCTTCACTGGTTCTACTTGATCCAGTAACAATTAGTAGTGGCCGTTCATGTGCTCTAATCGCTGCAAGAAATGGGTGCAAAGATGAAGGCGCGATGATGCGTTTTTTGGATTGGAGTGCGTCGCTGATGTGTGGATCAGCGGCCAGTGCATCGCGTACGAGTTTCATCCCTTATCCCTTCTTTGCTTCGTATCAACTATTGAGAAATTTTGAGAAAATGCCTTAGGCCCCAACTCCATGGAGACGGAGGGGGCTTAATAGGGCAAGTCTAAGGCAGATGAACCTGCCATGATTAGCCAATGTCTTCGCAAGATTCTTCAGCGGCTATCGGCAACGATGGCGCTGGTTTGCGTGCCGATGTTAGAAAACTGGGAGACCTTTTAGGTCAATCACTTGTCCGCCAAGAAGGACAAGAGTTACTGGAATTAGTTGAAGCTGTCCGAAAAGCCGTAAAAGATGGTGGCGGCGATGATCTTTTATCAACTTTAAAAATTGAACAATCCGTTCAACTTGTGCGCGCATTTAGTACTTATTTCAACTTAGCAAATGTTGCCGAACAAGTTCACCGTGCACGAGTTTTGGCAGAAGCTCGAGCTCAAGGCGGATCATGGATGGCAAAAGCTGTCGACAAGATTGCAGCGGCTCAGAGTGCAAAAGTTTCGGGACATGAATTCTCAACTGAAGATGTAACGCGTTGGGTCAATGAACTTATGGTCCGTCCTGTCTTTACCGCTCATCCAACTGAGGCTGCGCGTCGTTCCGTATTAAACAAATTAGGAAGAGTTGCAAAACTTCTAGATCAACCAAGCACCGAGGCGCAGCGAAATCAATTAGCTGAAACGATTGATGTCTTGTGGCAAACAGATGAATTACGTGTTGGTCGACCAGAGCCGTTAGATGAAGCTATGAATGCCCTCTATTACTTGGATGATTTATTCAAGTTAACAATTCCAGAAGTGCTTAATGATTTTAAGAATGAGATAAAGCGACTAGGTGTTGATCTACCATTAGATGCACGACCACTCTCTTTCGGAAGTTGGATTGGTGGAGATCGTGATGGAAATCCAAACATCACTGCATCGATCACAGAGTCTGCAATGGTTTTACAGGTTGGTCACGCGATTCGCGTAACAATTGCGGCGATGGATGAGTTGCGACAGATGCTCTCTGTTTCAACTCGAATCACAGGAGTTAGCAAAGCCCTTCTAGATTCCGTGGAAGAAGATCTCAAGCACATTCCTGAGTTTGAAGAACGGTTCAAACGTTTAAATGTGCAAGAGCCTTATCGCCTTAAAGCAACTGCAATCGTGCACCGCCTGGCATTTACAAGAAACCGCCATGCCGCCGGTGGTGATCATGTTGCGCATCGTGACTACAACAACACTTCAGAGTTATTAGCAGACCTAGCATTAATGCGTGATTCTCTCCTTGAAAATCGCGGTGAATTAATGGCTACAGGGTTGCTGGAGCGAACAATGCGTACCGTTTCGGCATTTGGTTTAACTCACGCAACATTGGATGTCCGCGAACACTCAGATGCTCATCACCACACGCTTGCATACGCATATGGTGATGATTACAAAGGTAAGAACCATCAAGAGCGCTTTGTAATTCTTGCAAACGAACTTACTTCGAAAAAGAAATTAGATTTTGGAAAGTGCGATGAGCGCGCTCAAAAAACCTTGGATACTTTCACGGCAGTCTTTGATATCGTCAAACGTTTCGGGCCAGAATCTATTGAGACATACATCGTTTCAATGACAAAGGGTTCCGATGACTTATTGGCAGCTGTTGTTCTTGCAAAGCAAGCGGGTCTCGTAGATCTTTCCACGAACACTGCAGTCATTGGTTTCGCACCGCTGCTTGAAACTGTTGCCGAGTTACGTGCTGCAGGAGAAATTCTTGAGGCGCTCTTAAGCGATCCTAGCTACAGAAAAATTGTCGAACTCCGTGGAAACTTGCAAGAAATTATGTTGGGTTACTCCGACTCAAATAAAGATGCTGGTATCGCCACAAGCCAATGGGAAATCCATCGTGCTCAAAGAAAATTGCGTGACGTTGCAATCAAGCACGGCGTTAAGTTAAGACTCTTCCATGGTCGCGGTGGTTCAGTTGGTCGCGGTGGCGGTCCAACGTATGACGCACTTGTTGCACTTCCTTGGGGATCAATTGATGGGCAAATAAAGATGACGGAACAAGGTGAAGTCATTAGCGATAAGTATGCGCTGCCATCACTTGCTCGCGAAAATATTGAATTAATGCTCGCAGCTTCCCTCGAAGCAACTGTCCTAAACCGTGCGCCACGTCAGAGTGATGAAAGCTTGGATAAGTGGAACGCATGCATGGAACTTATTAGCGAAAACTCTTTTGCACGATATCGCTCATTAATTGATCACCCAGATCTGCCTGCATATTTCTATGCTTCAACACCAGTAGAACAACTTGGCGAAATGATGTTGGGTTCTCGCCCATCACGTAGACCAGATGCTGCAGGTGGCTTAGATAGTTTGCGCGCCATTCCATGGGTATTTGGTTGGACACAATCACGCCAAATTGTTCCTGGTTGGTTTGGTGTTGGAAGCGGATTAAAAGCTGCTCGCGAAGCTGGCAAATCTGAAGTTATTCAAGAGATGCTCGAACATTGGCACTTCTTCCATACATTTATTAGCAATGTCGAGATGACTCTTGCTAAGACAGATTTAGAAATGGCTAGACGTTACGTTCAAGCACTCGTTCCAAAAGAGTTACACCACTTCTTAGATGTGATTGCTGCTGAATTTAAATTAACGTGTGAAGAGATTTTAAAAGTAACGAACAAAGATTCGCTCTTAGGCGATCAGCCAATTTTGGCTCGCACTTTGCAAGTTCGTGATGCCTACCTTGCCCCGCTGCACTTGCTTCAGGTTAATTTGCTCGAGCGAGTTCGTGATCACAAAGGCGAAGTTGATGCGACTTTACAACGTGCATTGCTTCTAACAATTAATGGAGTGGCTGCGGGACTTAGAAATACTGGTTGATTCTTAACTGTTAAAGCGAGATTGGGTATCTTCTAAGCCTTTTGTAATGAGCGATTCGACTACATCGCAACCACGATCAATAAATTCAGGCAGAGTTTTTTTCTCAGCCGATGAAAATGCTTTTAAGACAAAATCTCCGGGATCTTGTGAACCCATTGGACGTCCAATTCCGAGGCGAACACGGAAATATTCCGCGGTCCCAAAGGATGAAGTCATTGATTTCAATCCGTTGTGACCATTGTCGCCGCCAGCAATTTTTGAGCGGATAGCTGAATACGGAATATCTAACTCATCATGCAAAGCGATGATGTGATCTGGTTCGACTTTGTAAAAAGCTGCAAGTGCTTTAGCAGGGCCGCCGGTTTCGTTCATGTAACTCTTTGACTTTGCAATGATTACAGAGTGAGCATCTTCGCCCACGCCAATTTTAAATGCAGCAATATCGTTACGAGATTTATGGGCAGACCACTTAACTTTGTAACGTTTGGCTAGTTCATCAACAACCATCTGGCCAACATTGTGGCGAGTTGCTGTGTATTCGGGACCGGGATTACCGAGACCTATTACTAACCAAACCATGAAGCAAGGTTAGTGCTTAAGCATCCTTCTTCTCGGCATCAGCAGGTGCTGCAGCAGCACCATCAGCTGGAGCAGCGGCAGCATCTGCTGCAGGTGCAGCAACTTCTTCCACTGCTGTTGAACGCTCTGAAAGGTGAACAACGATCATCTTTGGATCGGAAATAAGTGTGACGCCTGCTGGAAGAACTACATCTGCAGCGTACTTAGAAGATCCTGCTTCTAATCCAGTTAGATCAAGATCCAAGTGAGAAGGAATTGAAGTTGCTTCTGTTTCAACTTCAATTGTGTTGTGCACGTGCTCAAGAATTCCATCACGGTCGAATTCACCAGATGTGTGAACTGGTACAGATACGACAACTTTTTCACCACGACGAACAATTACAAGGTCAATGTGATCAAGAGTTAACTTGATTGGGTGGCGCACGATTGCTTTTGGAAGTGTGAGTTCTGTTTTGCCATCTACAACGATGTCTAGAAGAACGTTAGAAGTTTTAAGTGCAACGCCTAATTCGCGTGCAGGAAGAGTGATGTGTGATGGCTTCTCACCATGACCGTAGATCACAGCTGGAACTAAACCATCGCGACGTGCACGACGTGATGCGCCCTTACCGAATTCAGTACGACGAATTCCGTTGATGGTGATCTCAGCCATTTTATTTCTCCCTGTTAGGTAAAACTTTCGGTTAGTTCACAAAAGTCCCAGCAGGAGCATTTACCTGCACCGTCGATAACGGAAGTTAAAAACCCTCGCCGGAACGAGGCAAAGATTAGCGAAGGGTTATGGAGTGTGGCAAATCGCGCTTATGAATGGCCATCGAAGAGGCTGGTTACGGAACCATCTTCGAAGACCTCTCGAATCGCGCGACCAAGAAGTGGGGCGATTGAGAGAACGGTGAGATTGTCGAACTTTTGATCCTCAGTAATTGGCAGAGTATTTGTGATGACAACTTCACTCGCACGAGAATTCTTAAGGCGTTCGATTGCAGGTCCAGAGAGCACTGCGTGAGTTGCGGCGATAATTACTTCTTTAGCGCCTGCTTCAAAGAGCGCGTCAACAGCTTTTGTAATTGTGCCTGCTGTGTCAATCATGTCATCGATAACAACGCATGTTTGACCTTCAACATCACCAACTACACGACCTGTTATTGATTCATTTGGAATGCGTGGATCGCGTGTTTTGTGAATGAAAGCGATTGGGCAACCACCGAGTAAATCTGACCAGCGTTCTGCAACACGCACTCGTCCTGAGTCAGGAGAAACAATTGTGAGTCGTGAGCGATCAACCTTTGAACCAACATAATCGGCGAGCATTGGAAGTGCGAATAAGTGATCCACTGGACCATCAAAGAAACCTTGAATTTGTGATGTGTGAAGATCAACAACCATTAAGCGATCGGCACCCGCAGCTTTAAACAAATCCGCCATCAAACGTGCAGAGATTGGCTCACGTCCACGATGCTTCTTATCTTGACGTGCGTATCCATAAAACGGTGCGACAACTGTGATTCGTTTTGCAGATGCACGTTTTAATGCATCAACCATGATGAGTTGTTCCATAATTTGTTTATTAACTGGAGCGGAGTGACTCTGCAATACGAATGCATCGCAACCGCGAACGCTCTCTTCGAAGCGAACAAATATTTCACCATTTGCAAAGTCATAAGCAGATGTTGGTGTGATTGGAACACCGAGTTCTTGCGCTACTTCTTCGGCTAACTCCGGAAATCCGCGGCCTGAAAAAAGTCTTAACCGTTTTTCAGATGCCAGACGGAGTTCGCTCATGGGGCTTAGCCTCTCTTATGTCCGTTTTCACTGCCAGCGTGACGCGCTGCAGCTTCGGCAGATTTTGTACCAGAACGTTTGCGCAAGACCCAGCCTAAGACATTTCGCTGGCGTGAACGACCAACTCCAATTGCTCCAGGTGGGACATCTTCAGAAATTACAGATCCAGCGGCTGTGTAAGCCCCGTCACCAATTGTTACTGGTGCAATCAACATTGAATCGCTACCGATTCGAACATGGTCTCCAACGATAGTTTCATGTTTTTCCACGCCGTCATAATTAACAAATACTGTTGCGGCGCCAATATTGGTGCCTTCTCCTATTTTTGCATCTCCAACGTATGAAAGATGTGGAACCTTTGAGCCATCTCCAACTGTTGAGTTCTTAATTTCAACAAATGCTCCAGCTTTTGCACCAGTACCGAGCACTGTGCCTTTTCGTAAGTATGAATAAGGGCCGACTTGAGCTTCTTTTCCGATAGTTGCCTCAAAGCAATTAGATTCAACAATGCGAGCGCCTTCTAGGACTGAACATGATTCCAGTGTTGTGCGTGGACCAATAACTGCGCCAGATTTAATCGTCGTACTTCCAAGAATTGCTGAACCTGGATAAATAGTTACATCGCTTTCAATCGTCGCTGTTGCATCAATCCACGTAGTAGTTGGATCTGTGATCGTTACGCCTGCTCGCATTAAGTCACTATTTATGCGATCGCGTAAATACGCTCCACTTTCGGCAAGCTGTTCGCGATCGTTAACACCTAAGGTTTCAACGTAATCATCGATAAGGGCAGCTGCGACTTCGCCACCTGCTTGGCGCATGATCTCTAGAACATCCGTTAAGTAGAGTTCGCCTTGCGCGTTACTTGTTGTCAGTTTTGTTATAGCTGAAGCCAGTAAGGCGCCATCGAAAATATAAACGCCAGAGTTGACTTCGAAGATTATTTTTTCAGAATCAGACGCATCCTTTTCTTCGACGATACGAAGAAGTGAGCCATCATCAGCGCGAATAATGCGTCCATAGCCAGTTGGATCTGGATGCTCTGCCGTCATTACTGATGCGCTAAAGCCGCCGTTGTGATGAAATGAAATCAGTTGAGAAAGAGATTGCGTTGTGAGTAGTGGAGTATCACCGGCTAATACAAGCACTGCTCCTTTAGGCGAAATTCCTTCTAGAGCTAGCTGAGTTGCATGACCCGTTCCGCCGCGCTTTTCTTGAAAAACTGTTACGGCCTTCGGTGAAATTGATGAAACGTGTTCTTCAACTTTTTCGCGACCCGAACCAACGACAACTCGAATTTGTTGTGGTGATAGTCCTTGCACTGCATGCAAAACATGTCCGACTAATGTGCGCCCTGCGACTTCATGCAAAACTTTTGGCAGCGAAGATTTCATTCGCGTTCCTTCGCCAGCGGCAAGGATGATCGCGCACTCAAGTAATGAGTCGGTGCCCTTTGGTGGCGTCATGCTCCGCCACCAGGTATCGATCCTGGACCCTGGGCTTCAAAGGCCCATGTGCTAGCCACTACACAATGGCGGAACCTATATTCTCCCTTATCCGCACCAGTACTTTCGACCACTAAAGTTGCCTCACGCGAGAAATTTTATTAAATACTTTTAGAAAGTGGGGCGAAAATGCGTGATGAAGTAGATCGCCTCATCGCCGCCTGGAAGGCACAGCGTCCTGATCTGGATTTATCTCCACTTGGAGTCCTCAGCCGCATTACGCGAATTTCTCGTCACTTGGATATCGAACGACGAAATGCATTCGCGGATTTAGATACATGGGGCTTCGATGTTCTTGCATCACTTCGTCGTGCAGGTGCGCCGTATCAACTCTCACCAAGTCAGCTCATGCAAGAAACACTTGTGACAAGTGGAACGATGACAAATCGTTTAGATCGATTAGAAGAACTTGATTTGATTACGCGAGAGCAAGATCCAAGTGACGGACGTGGTTCTCTCGTAACTCTTACTAAAGCAGGCGTGCGCGCAGTTGATGCCGCAATGGAGGAGTTATTGGGACGCGAAAGAAATTTCTTAGCGCCTTTATCTAGTGATGAAAAGAAAGAACTTGCTCGATTGCTCAGCTTAATTGCTGCGCAATTTGAAGATGAAATTTAATGTGACTCAATAACTTTGGCGCCATGAACTGGGCCATATGCTCGAGTGACGCTTCCAACTACACCGGATGCGCTTAATGCAACTGCTAAATCCAAACCATGTTCTTCATCAGAAACTAAGAATGCAACAGTTGGGCCAGAGCCAGAAACTATCGCACCGAGTGCTCCATATTCTTGGCCAACATCTAAAATCAAACGAAGTGCTGGGCGAAGTGAACACGCTGCTGGTTGTAAGTCATTGACTAATAATTTTCCAACGGCTGAGGGATCTGCGGATAAAAGTGCTTGCATCAGTGCATCACTAATTTGTGGCTCACTAATGTCTAAACCCTGACGTAATCGATCGCACTCGCTATACACCGCAGGAGTTGAGAGCCCAACGCTAGATAGCGCTAGAACCCAGTGATACGTACCGCGCGATAAAGCAGCAGTGAGTTGATCGCCTCTTCCTTGTCCGATAGATGTTCCTCCGCTTAACAAGAATGGAACATCGCTGCCTAATTGAGATGCAATTTCATGCATTTCATCTCTGGTCATATTGAGGTCATACAAATCATCTATCGCAACAATCGCGGCTGCAGCATCTGCACTGCCGCCGGCCATACCGCCAGCTACCGGAATTGATTTCTTAATATCAATACTGGCATCTATATCTATTTCAAATTTAGTTGCTATTAATTCAGCAGCCTTTACAACGAGATTTGATGCATCTGTTGGAACGCCATGAATCTGATCACCAGATACAGATAAATTGATTCCACTACCGTGTTCGCCAAGCTTTACTGTCACATCATCAAAAATTGAAATCGCCTGAAAAACTGTGACGAGTTGGTGATAGCCATCAGATTCGCGAGGGCCAACGGAGAGTTGCAAATTTACTTTTGCAGGCACGCGAACGGTTACGGATTTAATTGGCACGTTAAAACCCTATTCGTGCGATTGTGCAAAAATCATTAACTAAGAGAGATTCGCCTCGAAGTGTCGGATCTACTCCTGCTTCAATCAGAACTTTTTCAGCAGAACCTGATGAGCCATAAATACTTGAAAGCGCCGAGCGCAACATCTTTCTACGTTGAGCAAAGGCTGCATCAATTAATGTAAAAACCTTCAGCCGAAGAGCTTCATCACCTAAAGGTTGGTGGCGAGTAAATGAAACAAGCTTTGAATCAACTCCTGGCACCGGCCAAAAGATTGAACGTGAGACAGAACCTGCACCATGTAAATCTGCCCACCACGCAGCCTTTACAGATGGGATTCCGTACTCCTTTGTTCCTGGTTTAGCAGCTAAACGATCAGCAACTTCTGCCTGAACCATAACTACACCTGATTTAAGAGTTGGAAATATTTCTAGTAGATGAAGTAGAACCGGAACTGAAACGTTATATGGCAAGTTTGCAACAAGAACTGTCGGCTGCTCACTTAATGTTTTCAAGTGAAGTGCGTCTTGATGGATAACGCTAAACGTTGCGGTGCTCTCATTATGTTTCTGAACTGTCTCGGGCAATCTCGCAGCCAAACGTTCATCAATTTCAACAGCAATGACTGATTTTGCTTCTTCCAAGAGCGCAAGTGTGAGCGAACCTAATCCAGGTCCAATTTCGAGTGCCACATCAGAACTTGTAACACCCGCAGTTCGAACGATTTTTCTACAGACATTTGCATCAATAACAAAGTTTTGGCCGAGGGATTTGGCTGGTTTGATACCTAATTCTTCCGCCAGCTCGCGAATTTCTGCTGCGCCTAGCAAGGTCATGCGAAGGAACCAAAGATGCGTTCAGCATTATTACTCAACGTTGTTGCTAACTCTGCATCACTAACATTTCTTTCATCAGCCATGGCTCGGACAATATTGGCAATTTGTGCAGGTGTATTAAGCGCACCGCGATGTGGCGTTGGTGCTAAAAATGGTGAATCAGTTTCTACTAGCAGTTGATCGGCCGGAACAATTTTTACAGCTTCTCGTAATTCTGGCGCATTTTTAAATGTCAGAGTTCCGGCAAAAGAGAGAATGTATCCACGATCGACACAGATTTTTGCCATAGCTAAATCGCCTGAATAACAGTGAAAAATAGTTTTCTCTGGTGCGCCTACTTCAAGCAAAACAGAGAGAACATCTTCATGGGAATCTCGGTCATGAATTACGAGTGCTTTGTTATGTTTCTTTGCCAATTCGATGTGCCACTTAAAAGACTCTTGTTGTCTCTGACGCAATTCGGGTGGTGTACGAAAATAATCTAACCCCGTCTCACCAATTGCTCGAACACGTGGGTGTTCCGCAAGCTTTGCGATGATCGACCAATCGTGTTCAAGATCTTCTACAACTGGCGCTTCATTTGGGTGCAAAGCAACTGCTGCAAGAACTCTGCCTTTCCAATGCTCTGCTGCATCTACGCACCATTGTGATTGTTCCGCTGAATAACCAACTTGTACAACGCGATCAATTCCGGCATCGCGAGCATCATCTAAAACTTTTCGTACTTCTTCTGAATCAGGTGCGGCATTTGTGACAATTTCTAAGTGCGCATGTGCGTCAACAGTTGCAACTGGTAATGGCTCAGGTTGAGGAGCGGGAATGCGATCGAGGTCGCGGTTATGACGATCTGCCACAGGAGTTACTCAGCAGATTCAAGACGTGGGAAAAGCACTGGAGTTTTAGTGACGCGTGCACCAGCTGGTAATTGTCCCCAAGTCGCAACGGAAGAAATTTTTTGTGTACCTAAATCACCGAGCGTCGCTTGTGCGCCAAGACTCTGCCATAAAATTTCACATGTAGCTGGCATTACTGAATTGAGCAATACCGCTAATGCGCGCAAAGATTCGGCGGTGTTGTAGAGAACTTCTTCGAGTACAACTTTATTCGCAGGATCTTTAGCAAGAATCCATGGTTCTTTTTCGGTGACATAACCATTTACTCGTTTGCAGAAATCCATAATTGCGTTGATGCCGCCTTGGAAATCTAACGCGCACATTGCCTCATCTGCTTTAGTAACTGCGCTAGATAACGCTTCTTCGAGTCCCTTGTCATGGGCAACCTGAGGAAGATTCCCATCACAGTATTTTTCAATCATTGCAGCTAGACGTGAAGCGAGATTTCCAAAATCATTTGCTAATTCACTTGTATATCGCGCACTCATATCTTCCCATGAGAATGAGCCATCTGATCCAAATGGAATTGCGCGCAAGAAGTAATATCTAAACGCATCCACGCCAAAGTGATCGGTAATATCACTTGGAGCAATACCGGTGAGCTTGCTCTTGCTCATTTTTTCGCCGCCGACTAACAACCAACCATGTGCAAATACTTTCTTTGGAACTGCAAGACCTGCAGCCATCAACATTGCTGGCCAAATGACTGCGTGAAAACGCAAAATATCTTTTCCAACGAGGTGCACATCCGCAGGCCACGTTTGTGCAAACTTCTTACCACCTTCGGAATCTGCGGCATCTGTTAGTCCAACTGCGGTTGCATAATTTAAAAGCGCGTCAAACCAGACATAAACAACTTGCTTGGTGTCCCACGGAACTGGGATTCCCCAATCAAAAGTAGATCGTGAAATTGAGAGATCAGAAACGCCACCTTCAAGGAATGAAAGGACTTCGTTGCGGGCGCTCTCAGGCTGGCATGCATCTGGATTCTTTTTGTAGTGCTCAATTAGCGGAGCAGCAAAATCAGAGAGCTTAAAGAACCAATTCTCTTCATTTACTAATTCGATTGGTTTGCTATGAATAGGGCAGAGTTTTTCTCCGTTAGATTCAATTAAATCTCCAGGTAACTTAAATTCTTCGCACCCAACGCAATAAGGACCTTCGTACTTACCTGAATAAATATGACCCGAATCTTTTAATCCCTGCAAGAACTTTTGAACACGCTCTGTGTGTCGTTTCTCGGTTGTGCGAATAAAGTCATCATTTGCAATATTGAGCGCTTCCCAATTTGGTTTCCATGCTTCGGCGACTAATCGGTCAACCCATGCTTGTGGAGCAACATTGTTCTGCTCAGCAGTGCGCATAACTTTCTGCCCGTGTTCATCTGTGCCAGTTAAGAACCAGACTGATTCACCGCGTTGACGATGCCAACGGGTAAGTACATCGCCTGCAACAGTTGTATATGCATGACCGATGTGCGGTGCATCATTTACATAGTAAATAGGCGTAGTGAGATAGAAGGATTTATCGCTCACGTTGCTCATTTGCCTATCTTATTAGCATCCACAACGGCGGCATAAACCGAACGCTTAGGAAGTGAAAATTCTTCGGCTACAGCAGCAATCGCACCCTTGCGATCCATGCCCGCTGATTCAAACTCTTGAACACGTGCAACCATCGCCTGTGTTGTTACAGATTTGGAATCAGTAGTAGCCCCAGCAATAACCAAAGTAATTTCACCAAGAACTTCATTCTTCTGACTCCACTCAAGTAATTCCGAAAGATCTCCGCGAATTGTCTGTTCGTAGTGTTTTGTCATCTCTCGGCAAATAGCGGCTTTGCGATCAGAACCAAAGGTTGCAAGTGCATCTGCAAGAGATTCTTCAAGACGATGAGGCGCTTCAAAAAAGACCAAGGTTCTTTCATCGAATCTCAGTGATTCATAAAATTTTTGTCTCGCACCTGAAGTGCGCGGTGGAAAGCCATCAAAGGAAAAACGATCTGTTGGTAAACCAGATAGAGCGACGGCCATTGTGACAGCAGATGGTCCAGGTAAAACTTGTAACGCAATATTTTCAGCTGATGCATCACGAGCTAATCGAAAACCAGGATCACTAATCGTTGGCATTCCAGCATCGCTGACCACTAGAACTGTTTTTCCAACTCTGAGTATTTCAAGAATTTCTTGTGTTCGCTCTTCTTCATTGCCATCAAAGAATGAAATAACTTTTCCAACGAAAGTGACACCGAGATCAGATGCCAATCGATGAAAGCGACGTGAGTCTTCGGCTGCAATTACATCTGCCGTTGCGATTGCTTCTATTAGGCGTGCGGATGCATCCTTGGGATTACCAAGTGGAGTCGCCGCCAATATAAGTGCCATGGCGTAATCATCTCAGTATTTCTGCTCGGATACGCTATCTCCGTGATCGCAAGCGTTGCACCAATACTCATAGCAATCGGTGCATTTTTTCTGCGCATAATAAATCTCAATAACCCGCAAGGTTTTGTATTCGATGAGGTTTATTACGTTGATGGCGCTAGGGATTTATTGAAATTCGGAGTTGAAGTTGATGGGTTAAAACCAGAGTTTGTAGTTCATCCACCCATTGGTAAATGGTGCATTGCGCTAGGCATAAGGATTTTTGGAGATAACGAATTTGGTTGGCGTATTACTGCCGCTATCGCAGGCACTCTCATAATTCTTATTGCAGCTCGATTGGCGCACGAGCTCTTTTATTCACCTTTTTTAACTGCGATAACAGCAGCTCTGTTAGCGTTAGATGGATTGCTATTGGTTCACTCTCGTACCGCGCTACTTGATCTCTTCCTTACACTCTTTATTTTGGCTGCTGCTTACTTCTGGTTCCGGCAACAATTTTGGTATGCCAGCATATTTTTTGGTTTGGCATTAGCAACTAAATGGAGTGCGCTGTATTTCATCGCATTATTTGGTTTTGTAACGTTGTTCAGGTTATTCCGACAAGAAAATACAAAAGATGTGCTAAGAACTGTGACTTTACGAATTATGCAGTTCGGAATTATTCCAATTTCTATTTATGTAAGTTCTTGGATTGGCTGGTTCATGAGTGGGCGCGGATGGGATCGAAACCATTCATCTAATCCATTTGGTTCATTGATTTATTATCACAAGCAGATGTTGGACTTTCATACTTCACTAGTTGAAAAACACGCGTACCAAGCAAATCCATGGAGTTGGCTGATCATGGGAAGGCCAACATCTTTCTTTTATGAATCACCCAAAGGTTGCGGCAGCGACACATGTGCGCAAGAAGTTTTAGCACTAGGTACTCCTGTTTTGTGGTGGAGTGCAACGATTGCAGTTGCGGTGCTCATTGGATATTGGATGTGGCAGTTCTACCATCGCAAAGTTGATAGCAAAATAACTTTTATTCTTCTTGGAGTTATTGCTGGATATTTACCTTGGTTCTTCTTTCAAAAGCGCACCGTATTTAGCTTTTACGCAGTTGTCTTTGAGCCCTTCTTGATTCTGGCACTCGTTTACTGTGCCAAATTATTCATTGATAGAAGTCGAAATCCAGCAGATGCTCAAGTAATAATCCTTGGCTTTGTTGCGGTGGTATTCCTTAATTTTCTTTACTTTTTGCCTTTGTATTTAGGCGAAGTAATCACATATGCGCAATGGCATATGCGAATGTGGTTTCCTTCGTGGATTTAAATTATTCGTTAGAAGCGCGTGAGCGATTGAGTCTTTCGACCGCTTCTTCAGCCAAATCCTGATCAAAAACTTGATCGCGTGAAGGTGTTGCTGCTGCGAGTGCTTCACGTGCAAGGCGTTCTTGATCTTCACTCCATTGACCAGGAATTGTGAGATCAATTGTTCTGCGTGGGGTCACTGCTTTAGGTGCGTTTACGTATGTTGGAACAGGAATCTCATTTGGTTGCCATGCGCCACGATTTTCAGCAGTGCCCTTTGGCAAAATTACAACACCAGATAATTCGCGTTCTGAAAGTGGAATCCAATGTTCTTTTTGCGCAGTGTGATGAACAACCTCAGAGAGATTTGTGCTGGATGTACCAGATTGACTCTTTTGTAGGTTCTTAATTCTGCGCTTATACAGCTTCTCGCTGATTGTCTGTCTTCTTACATGCGCAACATAAATAAGTATTCCTGTTAAAGGAATTAGCGCGAAGGTAATTTTCATTGTATTCATAAGACCACCAACAATTGTTGTGAGAAGTGAAATGATTAAGATTGCAAAAATAATTCTTCTTTGCATTAAACGTTGTGCAACTTTTGCTTCATGATCTAAATCTGTGTGGATGACTCCAGATCCAGAACTTCCACCTGGTGAACTATTTGCTACAACGCGAAGAGCGCTCTTATATCGTTCAATAGATTTTCCAGAAAATTCATTTCTGTCGTGAACCCATCGTGGCAAGAAATAGGCAACCCACATACCGATGATTGCCAAATAGATAAGTCCCGAAGCCATGATGTACAAAGATAGAGGGAGAAATCGGACCTATCGGGTATTTAAGCGCCCATTTCGCTCAGCTTTTTTTCTACTTAACTAATGGGTTTTCTTTTACGAATGAAAGATGATCTCGCCAATCACCATCAATATGTAAATACCTTGGGCGTTCACCTTCTAATACATAACCTGCTTTTTCGGCGACTCTGCGGGAGGCTGCATTTTCTGGCCGAAGATTAATTTCAATTCGATGTAACGATAAGACTGAAAAGCCATATTCGGTCAATAAGTTAACTGCTTCAGTCGTATACCCACGACCTGCATAAGAGCGATCAATCCAATATCCAATGTGAGCACCTCGCATAGCTCCAAGAATAATTCCACCCATGGAAATTTGTCCGATGAGGTTATTTTCATGCCAGATTGCAAAAGAAATTGAACGACCATCACGTGACTCACGATTGAGGGTTCGGACTAATCTAAAGAATGTTGGCAACTCTTTTTGCAGAGATTCAACATCGCTTCCAGGAATGAATGGAAGTGTTGCTTCCCATGGTGATAACCACTCTCGATTTTCTGCACGTACATTGAGCCACTTTTTTCTATCTCGCAAACGTAGTGGTCTTAAATAAATCTCTGTACCGTGAAGTTTTATCGGCCAGGAATGTTCGCGCATTTATATATATCGCCGCTCAAGTACAACAACATTAACGGTTGCTCCGGCAGCTATTGATTCATCTTTCTCGCTGAGTGCAATAAAAGAGTTGGCATCTGAAAGGGTCGAAATTTCATCTTGAATTTCAAGGGCGCGTACAGAAGTAGCGTCTTCGGAAAGAATTGCACGAATGTAAGAACGAGTTCCCGGAGTCGATGTAATTGCCTTTTCGAGTTTTGCCTTTACAGATGGACGATGAATAGTTGCAACTCCAAGCATGGTGCGAATCATTGGACGAACAAATAACTCAAATGATATGTATGCATTTATTGGATCCCCTGGAAGGGTGACTACGGGCGTCTTGTCAGGACCAATCTGACCGAAATTGTGTCGTCCGCTATTTTCAATTGCTAAATCAACTGTCGTGATTTCACCCATTTTTTGCAGAGTGCGCGTAATCAAATCAAATGAATCATCATTGCGTTCGCCACTTATGACAATTAAATCTGCGCGCACTAATTGATCCTCGATAACGGCTAATAGTTCTTCTTCATCATCAGGGATTGAATGAACGCGATAGCCAATTGCACCAACTTCGCGCACTGCAGTTGTGAGTAACCAGGAGTTCGTTTCAAACTCTTCTTCTGCCTTAAGAGCTTGACCTGGTTCAACTAAATCCGGGCCAGCAGACAAGATAACAACGCGTGGATGAGGACGCGTTGGTAGATGATCTAAACCAATAGAAGCAGCTAAACCAATTTGCGTGGATCGGATTCGACTATCGGCACGTAAAACTAATCTTTCGCCTGCATAAATATCTTCTGCCAATGTTGCACCGTGTGCATCCAGTAAAGGCAAGTCAAGTGGCTCAAGTGGATGACAAATTCCCAGTAAAGAACTGAGAAACTCATCAACGCGCATCTGCTCTGCCATAATCACACCATACTTGTTGAAGCCAGATATCTAGGGGATTTGCGATGAAAGATAAAGCACTTATTCGTGAGCGATACCGCCGCGAAAGACGTGAAGCTTTCGTCCCTGCTTTTTATTCAAATGTTCTTTCAACTCCAGAAGTAATGCAGGCCACAATTATTGCTAGCTATGTTTCTTATGGTTACGAACCCAGCACTTTGGAGCTCAATCGTGCGCTAATTAATTCAGGAAAAACTCTGTTGCTTCCTCGAGTAAATAACGATCACATTGATTGGATTTATTGGGACGGCGATGAAAACAAACTTGTAGTAAAGAAAAAGATTCTTGAACCAGTTGGCGATGTGGTTTTGCCATTACCTGCAATCGATGTAGTAATCGTTCCCGCACTTCGCATTGACCGTGATGGATTTCGACTTGGTCAAGGTGGCGGTTTCTACGACCGTGCGCTTCCGTTAATGTCAGGATGGAAAATTGCGCTTGTTCATTCAGGAGAAGTAACAGGTGAAGTCTTGCCACGAGAGTCTCATGACATTGCCGTTAATGCTGCTGCTACACCAGATTTAATCGTCAGATTTAAAGGTAATTAACGAACAGGTAAGTTGCGAGCCATCACAATTCGTTGAACCTGGTTTGTTCCCTCGTAAATCTGCGTAAGTTTTGCATCGCGCATCATTCGCTCAACTGGATAATCTGAAACATATCCATAGCCGCCCAATATCTGCACTGCATCTTGAGTAACTTTCATTGCTACATCGCTAGCAAAACATTTGCTAGAAGCAGAGAAGAACTTAAGGTCCTTCTCGCCGTTTTCACTCTTAACTGCTGCGGCGTACGTTAGTTGACGAGCAGCTTCGATATTCATAGCCATATCTGCCAACATGAATTGAACGCCTTGGAAATCAAAAATTGGTTTATTGAATTGTTTACGTTCGTGTGAATATGCGGTTGCAATATCGAGCGCACCTTGAGCAAGACCGAGTGCTTGTGCTGCGATTGTGATGCGAGTGTGATCCAAAGTATCCATCGCTAGAGAAAAGCCTGTACCAACTTCGCCGATACGACGATCATCTGAGATTTCTACGTTATCAAAATAAACTTCACGAGTAGGTGATCCGCGAAATCCCATTTTCTTCTCAGGCGCGCCAAATGAAACACCTGCATCTGTTTTCTCGACAACGAAGGCAGTAATTCCTTTTGAACCTAGTGATGGATCTGTTTGTGCAATAACTGTGTAGAAATCAGAAATCTCTGCATTAGAAATCCATTTCTTACTTCCGTTAATGATCCATTTATCACCGCTCTTTGTTGCTTTTGTGCGAAGGGACGCCGCATCAGATCCTGCTTCAGATTCGGAGAGACAGTATGAAAAACCTTTTCCTTGCGCTAACGGAGTTAGCCAACGCTTTTTTTGTTCTGCTGTTCCACCCAAAATAAGTGGCATTGAACCCAATTTGTTTACAGCTGGAATGAGAGAAGAAGATCCGCAGACGCGCGCAACCTCTTCAATAATTAAAACTACAGCGAGAGCATCTGCTCCATCGCCACCGAACTCTGTTGGTACATGTGCTGCAGAGAGTCCTGCTTTAGCAAGTGCTTGCCCTGCTTCTATTGGATAGCGGTGATCTTCATCGACAGCTTTTGCATGAGGCGCAATTTCTTTTTGTGCGAGTGCGCGAACACTCTGACGCAGTTCTTCGTATTCACTTGGTAATGAATAAAGTGAATCCATCACTGATTCGCCTCTCTATCTTTCTTATTTAAATTACTGAGATACAAGTTGTACTGCGCAAGTTCATCTGGTTGGCCAAGTGCTGCCATTCGGGCTGCGTTACGGTCAATCCGTTTCGTTTCGTGTGAATCATCGCGCATCCACTGGATGAATGTAGCAACGAGGGCAATAAGAATAGGAATCTCCCCCATTGCCCAACCGATTGCACCACCTGCTCGCTGATCTGCAAGTAAATCAAGAGACCACGGGCGTTGCAGTGATTCAAAATATCCGCCATCAATAAGAGTGCTAGCCGACATAAGTGCCACTGAGAAGAATGCGTGAATACTCATCGCAGCAAAGAGAATGACAATTCTGACAATGTGCGGAACTTTCTTTGGATTTGGATCCACTCCAACAATCACATGAAAGAACAGAATTCCTGCCAAAATAAAGTGCACGCTCATAAACAGGTGACCTTGATGACTCTGCATCATTCCGCCAAAGAGAGATGTGAAGTACAGAGCAAATAGCGAACCATCAAAAATTGCTAAGGCTACAACAGGATTAGTAAGAACACGTGCATAACGGGAGTGCAATGCAGTAATTAATAACCCGCGAACACCTAACTCTTTCCCATCACGAGATTGTGGAAGTGTACGAAGCGCGAGAGTGATTGGTGCTCCAAGCACTATTCCAATTGGTGCAATCATTCCTAAAACCATGTGCGCAACCATGTGCCATGAGAAAGCAAAATGTGCATAAACACCGAGTCCACCACTTGTTGCGAAATCGATTGCCGAAATTCCAAGTGCGAATGAAATTGTTCGTCCTACCGGCCATTTATCTCCGCGGCGAGTGAGAACAACAACGCCTTTGATGTAAAGAGCTACCGCCAATATGAGCAATCCAATAATCAGAATGTCTGGATCGTATTCAAACAAAATTCGTCTGAAGTTTGGTGCCTCTGGCATCTCAATTCCTGCGATTGCAAGAGCGGCATTGAATGGCGCTTGTGAGTCACGCGTAGGTGGTTGATTAGATGAAAGCCAAGAACCAAGTGCGGTTACAAAAATCATGATGGCAGCTTCAACAGAAATCAAACGTGTCATTGCGCGCCAATTAACTAATGGCTTTGCTGCTAAATAGTTTCTATGTTTATAACCAAAGAAGAGCAAAACTAGTGTGATTACAACTTTGAGAATTACTACGTAGGCATAACTAGATGACCACGCGGCTGCGAAATTAAGTCGCGCGGAAGCATTGAGTACTCCGCTAAGGACTACGGCGATGGCTGACCATAAAGCGATGTGGCTAAAGCGGGGCAGTGAAATCTTGCGATCATCTTCATTGAGTAATGAAATGGCGATAACTCCGCCCACCCAGAAGGAGAGCGCGACGACGTGAATCAATAAAGATCCGATTGCAAGTGCGTGAGAACCACTAGAGGCTGCGTGGCTTTGAAACACTGGCGCTGAAATTGCAAGCAGAGAAATAATCAGTAATACAGCCGTATATCCAGTTGAAGAGAGTGCACGAGAAGAGATGGCTACAAAAAGTGCAATTAATGTTTGAAAGAGTAGGTACTGCCCCAGCGAAATTTGGAGAACGAAGGATTGCAAAACTGTTGGATCTAAGACAGATAAGACAGATTGATCCAATATGTTGGCTAGGGTAAATAAAATATTGAGTGCGCTACTGAAAAACCAGGCGAAGGCAGATACCGAAATAATTGATCTAATCTTTGATCCACTAGTGGATAGTTTTCCATCCTTGTCCAAAATTAAAAACGCAAGTGCTAGCAAAGCTCCAATTGTGACGAAGCTAGATAAAGCGGCAAAGAATTTACTGGCTGTAACCAGTGCAGAAATCATCTCTCTCTAAATATCTTTCGTGCATAAAGAGAGAGAAGAATAAGAACAAAAAACGCAACAACTAGTAAACCAATTACAAATGCGTTTGTGCCCCAGTTGCTTACTTCAGCTTTTGCGCTTGTGCTTTCAACTGGAATTGGCTGAGGAGTAGAAATTTCACTCGGCGCAGCAAATGTGAATCTAAATGATCCTTCAAGTGGAATGTCGTTTTCAGCAAAGAGTGAATAAGTAACGGTATAGACGCCTGAGATCTTTAGAGTTTTCAAACCAATGACTGCACTCGCTCCATCAATTGCAAGGACGCCATCATCAACACGTTTACCTTGTGGATCTGTAACTTCCATTGAATTGCCTGCATCAATTAGTGGTACTTGTCCTGTAACGCTAACCGCACTTGGTGCAACAGTTACGGTCGCTCCACTCATTGGATTTGTAGCAATAAGTGAATTGGCATTTATTGCAGGAGCAGTAACAAAGAGCGCGATGACAGCAATGCCGAGTACTCGCATGATCTTCATTTTTACCCCTCTTCTACCGCTTTAATTCGCATCTATCTTCCCACTTCTTTAGACTTGGTATCTACCCCAGAATGGTCTCAAAAACGAAGGGAAGAGTCGGATGCCTACGTATCAATATGCATGCGCTGACTGTGGCCATGAATTTGAGGCTTTCCAAACTTTCTCTGAGGCATCGCTGACCACATGCCCTGAGTGCAAGGGTGAAGTTCGAAAAATTTATTCTGCTGTAGGAGTTGTCTTTAAAGGTTCTGGTTTTTATAAAACGGATTCTGCAAAGTTAAATACAACAAAAGCTCAACCAACACCTGCGCCTACGCCAAAAGCTGATTAATTAGCCACAACTATTAATCTGTGTGATGCGGCGGCTTATCCGCCTTTATTTCCGCGTCGCGCTTTGCATCTTCAATTGATTGTTCGTGATCTATTTCATCAGACGTGACATTAGGCAAAATTTCGCTCATGTGTAACCTCCGATTAGAATTGCTTTTCTAATTGTAGCGAGAACTCAGGAGCATCATGTTTACAGGGCTTGGAAGATTCATAGTTCGTCGCAAGAAGTCAGTATTAATTGTTTTTATCATCGGAATTCTTGCTGCCGGCGGTGTTGGATCCCTAGCGTTCTCAAAACTTGATAGCGGTGGATATTCAGACCTTGGTAGTGAATCTGCCAAAGCTTACGAATACTTGACCGATAAATTTAAAGTTCAAGAACCTGCTGCAATTTTGGTTATCGATACCGGAAGCAGAAGTGTTAATGACCCTGCTGTAATCGCTGAAGCTGCTGCGCTCGAAGCAAAAGTAAAAAAAGTTTCAAAAGTTGACCGCACACTTTCGTATTGGACTACAGGTGGCGCACCTTCAATGAAAGCCGCCGATGACAAAGCGGCTTTCTTATTTATTTTTTCTAATCCTGATTCAAATGACTGGGCTTCACTTGGTGACATCGGTAAAGAAATTCAAAAGAAGTTCGATGGCAAGCAAGGAAATTTCACGGTTTATGCATCAGGTGGTGGCGTGATTACTCACGCTATCAATAGCAAGATTCAAAAGGATTTAGCTCTAGCTGAAGCAATTGCAATTCCTTTAACTTTTATTCTTCTCATTTTCGTCTTTGGAACAATGGTCGCCTCTGCAATGCCGTTGGTTGTTGGAGTGAGCGCGATTCTTGGATCATTCTTAATTATTTATATTTTTACTCTCTTCACAGATGTCTCCGTCTTTGCACTCAATCTGATCACTGGTTTGGGTCTAGGTCTTGGTATTGATTACGCACTGCTGATTGTCAATCGTTTCCGAGAAGAGTTACATGCAGGAAAAAGCGTTGAAGATTCTGTAGTTAATACGGTTGCAACTGCTGGAAAAACGGTTTTCTATTCAGGACTAACAGTGCTGGTGACAATGGCGTCACTCTTGTTATTCCCATTGAACTTTTTGAAATCTTTTGGATACGCCGGAGTTTCAGTAATTTCATTAGCGGTTTTAGGTGCGCTTATTCCTTTGCCTGCTCTACTCGCAATCTTGGGTCACAAAGTTGATAAGGGCGTGGTTCGCAAAGCTGGCATTGTTCCTAAAGAAGATGGTCGTTGGGCTCACACTGCACGCACGGTTATGAAGCGACCAGTACCTGTTGTCATTGGCTCACTTCTTATACTCGGAGTTCTTGCTGCACCAATAACCAATATTGCTTTTGCGCAAGTAGATGCGCGTGTACTTCCAAAATCAGATCCTGCAGCGATGGCATCTTCGGTTATTGATGAGAGATTTACTGGACTTGAAGGCAGCCCTATTGAAGTTGTTATTCCAGATGGCAAGGGTAAAGAGATCGAAATCAATAACTTCTTGGCTCGAGTACAAGGAGTTTACGGAATTTCACGAGTTGGCCAGATTGAATACTTTGGCAACGACGTTCGTGTGCAAGTAATTTCAAATGAACAATCTCGTACATTGGATGCTCAGAGAATCATTCATGAGATTCGTGATTTACCAGTTCCGGACGGAACACTTATCGGTGGCGCTGCCGCAGACTTCACTGATTCACAAGATGGAATCGCGCGCACTCTTCCGTGGGCACTTGGTTGGATTGCTTTATCCGTGTTTATTCTTATCTTTGTATTTACCGGTTCAATTATCTTGCCGATTAAGGCAGTCCTACTTAATGGCCTCTCTCTTATTGCAACGTTAGGCGCTGTCACCTGGATCTTTATTGATGGTCACTTGAAGTGGTTAGTAGGTGATTTCACTGTGACCGGAACCCTTGATACAGGTTCGGTTATTTTGGTTGCTGTCGTCGTATTTGGTTTATCAATGGACTACGAACTCTTCTTGCTCTCTCGTATTCGCGAAGAACATCTCGATGGAAAATCAAATATCGAATCAGTTGCTAAAGGTTTACAACGCTCCGCACGAATCATTACGGCTGCAGCGTTATTGCTTGCAGTTGTCTTCGCAGCATTTATGACTAGTGGTGTTACTTCAATCAAGATGCTCGGTTTTGGTGTGGCATTTGCTGTACTTCTTGATGCAACTCTTATTCGTGCTTTATTAGTGCCTGCACTCATGCGTTTATTTGGTGAGCGAAATTGGTGGGCACCAAAAGCAATGCAACGTTTTACTTTAAAACACTAATAAGTGTCCCCGGCGGGAGTTGAACCTGCGACCTACCGCTTAGGAGGCGGTTGCTCTATCCACTGAGCTACGGGGACCTGTGTTGGTATTGCGCAATCTTGCCATGTTCCCGCAAACTAAAGCCATGGCCAAGGATTTTGATGTTCTCGTCATTGGTTCTGGCTTTGGCGGATCAGTTTCAGCACTCAGGCTTACTGAAAAAGGTTATTCAGTAGCTGTTTTAGAAGCAGGAAAAAGATTTAAAGAAAAAGATTTCCCTAAAACTTCTTGGCGTCTTCGCAAATTTCTCTTCTTTCCAAAACTTGGTCTTCTTGGAATTCAGAGAATTCACGCACTTCCTGATGTATTAATCCTGGCAGGTGCCGGTGTTGGTGGCGGTTCACTTGTGTATGCAAACACTCTGTATCAACCACCTGATTCTTATTTCCAAGATAAACAGTGGAATCACATCACTGATTGGAAATCAGAGTTATTGCCTTGGTATGACCAAGCAAGTCGAATGCTCGGTGTTGCAGAGAATCCTTACTTTTCACCGAGTGATCAAGCGATGAAAGATGTTGCGATTGAAATGGGAGTTGGCCATACATTCAAGATGGCGCCACTCGGTGTTTATTTCGGCGAAGGATCTGGAGTCGCAAGTAAAGATCCATATTTTGGTGGGGCGGGTCCTGCGCGAAGTGGTTGCCAACAATGTGGTGCATGCATGACTGGTTGCAGATTTAACTCGAAAAATACTCTCCCAAAGAATTATCTAGGTTTAGCAGAATCTGCAGGAGCAAAAGTATTTCCGCTAACAACAGTTACTTCATTCGAACAGTCATCAGATGGTTCTTGGATTATTAAGGCAAAGAAAACTAATGGACTTTTCGGTAGAACAATTACTTTTACGGCGAATCAATTAATAGTGAGCGCGGGAACATATAACACCCAAAAACTTCTACACCGCATGAAAGCTACTGGAAAATTGCCGAAGCTCTCTGATCGTCTCGGTGATTTATCTCGAACAAATAGCGAAGCACTCACGGGCGCTCTTTTGCCGAAGTCCGATATTGATTTCAGTAAAGGCGCTGCAATTACCTCTTCATTCTTTCCTGATGAACACACGCACGTAGAACCGGTTCGTTATGGCAAAGGCAGTAATGCAATGGGCTTATTGCAGACAATCATGACTGATGGCAACGTTGCAAAAGATCGCCGCCGCCAATGGGTTCGTGAATTCATTAAGAAACCATCTTTGTTATTGCGCGTTCTAAATGTTCATCAATGGTCGGAGCGTACAGTTATCGCATTAGTAATGCAAAACGTTGATTCAGCTCTATCTGTTAGACCAAAGAAAAAGTGGTGGGGTTTAGGTTTAACTTCCTCTAACAACTCTGAAAATCCAAATGCAACGTACATACCGGCTGCAAATGAAACCGTACGACGCATCGCAAATAAATATGGCGGCTTTGCCGGTGGACACATCGGTGACTTAATTGGCGCTCCATTTACAGCTCACTTTGTAGGCGGATGCGTAATCGGTTCAGATATTTCGCATGGTGTCATCGATCCGTATCACCGCGTATGGAATTACCCAACAATGCACGTTGTAGATGGCGCCGCAGTGACAGCAAACCTTGGAGTTAATCCATCACTAACAATTACTGCGCAAGCAGAGCGCGCACTATCTTTTTGGCCTAATAAAGGCGAGCTAGATCCACGCCCAGTTCAAAACAGTGAATACAAAAGAATTAACGCAGTTGCTCCACACTCACCATTTGTTCCTGCTGGTGCAATTGGTGAATTACTTATGCCACCAACGAAGTAACGGATCAATATCTTCAGGTACATGTTCGGCAATAAAAGTTGCACCATCTAAATGATTTCCCTTTGGTTCGACCAAGGTAATTTGTGGCAACAATGAAGAAGTACGCCTGCGAATAGCTTCGACATAGCCTTTGTTTTCTGCGAGTTTTCCAAGTAGCGCAATAGCAATTCCTTCATTACGCATTCCACCAACATTTGTCCACGCTGCACGAATTGTCTTGGCTAGATATTCAGCGCCTTTGTCGCGAATAGTGATCGCATCTGTGTTCTTTGTTTCAGCTGCTTCAAGCAGAGTTTTTGCAGCGTTAATGCAGAGCAATTGCGCTTTGGCGTCAGTGTGAGACTTCAGTGATTCATACGTTTTAATCTCGGATTCAAAAAATTCAGATAAGAACGTCGCATCATCTCTGCCTTCTTGAGTTGCAATCACACGTTCTAGCGCTGCTTTGCCTAACCAAAATCCGCCACCAAGATCTCCAAAAATATGTCCCAGTCCATCGGTGTGCGAATAACTTCCGCGACGACCAGCAATTGCAACTGTTCCACTTCCTATTGAGAGAGCGACACCATCACTGTTTCCAAGTGCGCCAAAGTAACCAGCCAAACCATCATCGATAACTGCAACAGATGTAGCACCGAAATACTTTGAAGCGAGAACTCCATAAGGTTTTGGATCGCCAACATCGCCATATACACCTGTGATGCTTAGCGCGACGACATCGCTTTGAAATGATGGACCGAAGTGTTCTTGTGCTTCGGCGAATAAATCAGTGAGCACGTCCAGAGTTGATTCATGTGCCTGCTTAGCTCGCTTACTTGTAAATTGAGAATCAGATGATTGAAAACGCGCACCCGATTGCCCTAAGTCGACCGCTAGCACCATAATTGCAAGTCTAGTTAAGGAGAGCAGATGAGCAAATGGGCCGTTGTTACAGGCGCAACAGCAGGTATTGGTGAGAGCTTTACTCGCATATTGGCCCACGATGGCTTCAGTATTGTTCTGGTTGCTCGAGATTTAGATCGCATGAAAGAGCGTGCTGCACATTTGGAATCACAATTTAAGATTCAGACAGCAATCATTCAAGCGGATTTAGCAACTGATGATGGTTGCGCAAAAGTTGAAAAATACCTTCGCGAGAACCAGATTGAAGTTCTCATTAATAATGCAGGATTTGGTATTAATAAAGCATTCTCGGTGAGCGATGTGGATGCAGAGCAACAATTACTGGATGTTCTAGTCCGCACACCGATGCGATTAATGCATACAGTGATTCCACAGATGAAAGAGCGAAATAGCGGATCAATTATTAATGTTTCATCCGTTGCGGGTTGGATTGCTGGTGGCACCTATAGCGCTTCAAAGTCTTACCTCACCGTGCTCTCTGAATCACTTCACACAGAAATGAGCGGCACTGGTGTAAAGATTTCTGCTCTCTGTCCCGGATTTACTCGTACTGAATTTCATGAACGTGGACGCATGCGCATGAATGGTTTGCCGCAATTTATGTGGCTAAGCGCAGACCGCGTTGTTTCCCAGGCATGGAAAGAGAATCAAAACGGAAAAGTTTTATCTGTTCCTGGTTGGCAGTATTTGATCTTAAGTACCGTCTCTCGTTTTGGTCCTCGCCCGCTTGTTCGAAAATTAGGAATGAACGTCAGGGTTCGCCAGCGCCAGAAGTAAAGGTGTAGGGCTAGCCCTATACGCATCAGCACGCAAACCTTCTACGGTGTTGTTGTGCTCCGTAAATATTTATCTCTCAATACGTTGGGGTTCTTACTGCTCATAATCCATCTAATTTCACGCGTTATTCATGCAGCTCCACAGGTGTATTTAGATTTGTGGATTTATAACGCCATTGCAATCCTCTTTGTTTTTTCACTTATTGGTGTGCCAATTTTTAATGATCACGTTGGCGTTGCTTTCTTAGCGCTAGCAATTGCGCTGTGGGCAACAGGCTCTTTGATTTCTTCACTGAGCGTTTTTTATTCAATTAATTTACGAATCGAATTGATTTCAAATGTTCTTTACATGCTCTTCTATCCCGCAGCTTTTATTGCACTGCCGCGATTGCTCTCTCAAAGATCGCGGATCTCTGCAGTTGAAATTCTAGATTCAACAATCATCGCACTCGGTTTGGGTTCACTCGGAACGGCTCTATTTGTGGGTCCGGTATTGCCGCGACTTAATGGCGATATGGTCATGACTTTCTTCGCGATTTTTTATCCAGTTGGCGATTTAATTTTGGTTGCCAGCGTAATTTCAACTCTCTTAACGCAGCGAGTTTCCAGAAGAGCAATTATCGCCAGTTCCGGAATTTTCATCTTCGCCTTTTCAGATTTTCTCTTTTTGTGGTTGCACGTAAATAATAAGTACGTTTTTGGATCAATCTCCGATGACGGTTGGTTGGTTGGGCTCGCACTCCTTGTTATGTCTACTCAATTTAAGGCGAGCGAACAAACTTCTAATGAAGGTGTAAATCCAGTTTTTGTCGCGCTCTCTGTTTTCTTAAGCGCAACACTGCTTGGAATAATCACATTAAGGCCTGGATATTTTCCTTCTTTCATTCTTCTTCCCACTTTGCTGACATTACTGGTTGCCTTTATTCGAATGACTATTGCCCTTCGGCAGGCACGATCTCTTGGAACAGAGCGAACACTCGCACGCACTGATGAATTAACCGGATTGTCTAACCGCAGGAAATTGATTGCAGAGATGGAAGAAATCGGAAACTCTGAAGGCGCACTCTTGATTTTAGATCTAGATGGTTTCAAACCAGTAAATGATTCATTCGGTCATGACGTTGGAGATGAAATATTAAAGCAAGTTGCGATGCGTTTTCATAGAGCACTTCCAGCAGATGCAACGCTTGCCAGATTAGGCGGCGATGAATTTGGTGTTTTAATCCACGGCAATTATGAAACCAGCATGGAAGTTGCGTTAGCTCTTCATGCGACTATGAGTTATCCATTTTTGATCGGCAAAGAATCTATTGATCTAGGCGTAAGCATTGGCGTTGCAGCAAATAATGAGGACCATGATTTACTGCGAAGGGCAGATGTTGCTATGTATCGAGCAAAGCGGGAATCACTCGGCGTTGCGCACTTTGATTTCTTCTAGGCGAGCAAGAGATTCAATTCGCTCAAGTGAGTGTTCAACTAATTTCTTTGGATATCCATTCTTATAGCCATCAGCGCTATCCCATGGTTCATGAATTTCATCTGCTGATAGGTGCGCCAACTCTGGAACATATTTGCGGATGTAGTCACCATTCTCATCAAAGCGTTTTCCTTGTTCGATTGGATTAAAGACTCGGTAATAAGGAGACGCATCCGTTCCGCATCCGGCAGTCCACTGCCAACCGTGAGCATTTGAAGCAACATCAAAATCAACGAGATGCTCTTCAAAAAATAGTGCGCCGTGCTGCCATTCAATGTGTAGATCTTTAGCTAAAAATGACGCCACAACCATACGCACGCGATTGTGCATCCATCCTTCTTTAAGCAGTTGACGCATGCCAGCATCAACAAATGGGTATCCGGTTTTACCTTCACACCATGCAATAAATTTGTCACCAGGTTCGTCATAACGCATCTTCGCAAATTGTGGTGCGTAATAATCTTTATCTGTATGCGGATAGTTGTGCAGAACATCGGCATAAAACTCGCGCCAAGCAATTTCTTTTCTAAATGTGTCGTGCGCTTTGCTTTCACCTAAACCAGCAAGCAAGGTTCGGGGATGAATTTCGCCCCACTTTAGGTGCGCACTCAACTTGCTCGTGCCATCTATTCCAGCAAAGTTACGTGCTTCATCGTATGAATCAAGTCCGTTAGCTTTAAAGAATTTGAATCGTTCATGCGCAGCTTTTTCACCGGCTAAAGGAATTTCTGTTCCCTCTGGTGCTTGCCATGTTGGAAAGTTTCTATCTTTTGCATCGGGTGTTACCGCTTTTGTTGATTTCGGTGCAGCAACTGGTGCACGCCAACCATGTGCAAGCCATCCGCGATAGAAAGGTGTGTACACGCGATAATTTGTTGCATCACTCGGTTTCTTAACGCGACCTGGTGCAACTGCATATGGGCTGCCAGTTCGTGTGAGTTCGATACCTGCAGCTTCGATGCGTGCGTCTCGTGCAACTCCGTAAGGTTCGTACTCTGCAGAAATATGCACTGAAGTAGCTTCATACTTCTTCTTTAATTCATTTAATACATCGACTTGATCGCCCACGCATACGTGCAACTTATTTCCTAGTGATTCATCCAGACTACGAAGCGATGCAGCCATATACGCCAGACGTTTTGTACCAGTTGCTTGAATTAACTTCGGGTCCAAAATAAAGACAGGAACAATTTCATCACCAGCTTCGATAGCAGCTAGTAGCGCAGGATTATCAATAAGGCGTAGGTCGCGCCGAAACCACATGATGCTGCGCGACATGATTACTTAATTATGTAGTTGGTGAACTGTTGCATCCCAGCCTTGTACATCTTCTGGTTTGCGTGGTGCTTTACCGATGTAACGAGCAGAAGGACGAATCAAACGACCAGTACGTTTTTGCTCAAGAATGTGTGCAGACCAACCTGCGGTGCGCGCAGCTGTAAACATTGAAGTAAATAGTGGGCCAGGAACTTCTGCAAAATCAAGCACAATTGCTGCCCAGAATTCAACGTTTGTTTCTAGAACACGTTCTGGATGGCGCTCGTGTAATTCTGCGAGTGCAGCCTTTTCTAATTCGAGTGCAACTTCATAACGTGGTGCACCTAATTCTTTTGCTGTGCGGCGCAATGTGCGTGCGCGTGGATCTTCTGCGCGATACACGCGGTGACCAAAGCCCATTAAGCGTTCGCCGCGATCCATTAAATCTTTAACATATTTGCGAGCATCGCCAACACGTTCCACATCTTCAATCATTCCGAGCACACGTGAAGGTGCACCGCCGTGAAGTGGACCCGACATCGCGCCGATTGCACCTGAGAGTGCAGCAGCAACATCAGCACCAGTTGATGCAATTACGCGAGAAGTAAATGTTGACGCATTCATTCCGTGTTCTGCAGCAGAAACAAAGTAGGCATCAATTGCACGAACGTGGAGTGGATCGGGTTCTCCGCGCCAACGAATCATCATTCTTTCAACAACTGTGTGTGCCTTATCAATTTCTGATTCAGGAACTGGTGCTGCAGAAATTCCGCGAGCAGATTGTGCGAGGTATGAAAGAACCATGACTGATGCACGTGCAAGATTTGAACGAGCTTCTTCATCGTTAATATCTAAAAGTGGTTTGAATCCCCATGCTGGTGCAAGCATTGCAATTGCAGATTGCACATCGACTCGAACATCACCTGAGTGAACAGGAAGTGGAAATTTTTCTGCTGGTGGAAGACCTGGATTAAATTCATCATCAACAAGTAATCCCCATACGTTTCCAAATGAAACGCGTCCAACTAAATCTTCAATATCAACACCGCGGTAACGAAGCGCACTGCCTTCTTTATCTGGTTCAGCAATTTCAGATTCAAAAGCTATGACACCTTCGAGACCTGGCTTGAAATCATCTGACACAACGCGCTCCTTTAGTGGGTATTACGGGGGTAATTCTGCCCCCATACAAGCCATGCTGGCGACCACGAAAGTTCGGATAGCCCTACGGGCAAAAGTGACGTTAGATACATCTATGGAGGAAACCGTGAACCACAATGGAATTCGAGCCGAGATTTCAGCAATGCGCCGCTCCTACGGCGAAGTTGGCCTGGAGAAATTGCCCAGCGATCCATTTGTGGCATTCGAGGAGTGGATGACCGAAGCTGCAGCGAATGAAATTATTGTTGAAGCAAATGCGATGGTTTTATCTACCGCAGATGGTTCTGGAGAAATTACAACTCGAACAGTTTTGCTAAAGGATATTTCACAAGGCGGATTTACTTTCTTTACTAATTATTCATCGCGCAAGGCACAAGCTATTGCAATGAATTCGCAAGTAACACTTCTTTTCCCTTGGTATGCAATGGAGCGACAAGTAATAATTTCTGGACATGCAGATAAAATTTCACGCGAAGAGTCTGAGAGTTACTTTGCTACTCGTCCTTGGTCTAGCCAGATTGGTGCGTGGGCAAGCGCACAATCCGCACCATTGTCATCACGCGAAGAGTTAGAGATGCGATTTAAGGGCGCTGGTGAAAAATGGCCAGAAGGAAGTGTTGTTCCAACTCCACCACATTGGGGTGGTTTCCGAGTGTTTCCTGACAGCATTGAATTCTGGCAAGGAAGATATTCCAGATTGCACGACCGCATTAGGTATTACAGAGCAGATGCAAAATCCGATTGGGACATGCAGCGTTACTTCCCGTAAGATTTATCCATGAGCATCGTTATTCCTAATGGCATTAAGCCAATCGATGGTCGTTTTGGTTGCGGTCCTTCAAAGATTCGCCCAGCAGCGCTAGAAAATTTCTATAAAAGCGGCGCATCAATTCTTGGAACTTCGCACCGCCAAAAGCCAGTAAAGAGCGTTGTGCACGAAGTTCGAGAAGGTTTGAAATCACTTTTTTCTCTTCCAGATGGTTACGAAGTAATTATTGGAAATGGTGGAACAACAGCATTTTGGGATATCGCAACATTTGCTCAAATTGAAAACCGATCACAGCACTTGGTTTTCGGTGAGTTTTCATCGAAGTTTGCAAAAGCAGCAAAAGAGGCACCGTTTCTCGGTGAACCATCAGTAATTAAATCTGAACCTGGTTCGCACCCAACAGCTGTAGCTGAAGATGGCATCGACGCGTACGCATTTACACATAATGAAACAAGCACTGGTGTTGCAATGCCAATCATTAGACCAGCAGGCACCGATGGCGCACTCGTTTTGGTGGATGCAACCAGCGCTGCAGGCGGCCTTGTAGTTGATGCAAAAGAGTTTGATGCGTATTACTTTGCGCCACAAAAATCATTCTCATCCGATGGTGGCTTATGGGTTGCGCTGATGTCACCAGCTGCCATTGCTCGCGCTGAGAAAATTAAAGCAAGTGGGCGTTGGACTCCAGCTATTTTGGATCTCAACATCGCGATTGAGAATTCACGACTAGACCAGACCTACAACACGCCTGCTGTTGCCACATTTATGTTGCTCGCTGATCAAATCAAATGGATGAATGAAAATGGTGGATTGAAATTCTCAACTGGTCGCAGTGCTGACTCAGCATCACGCATTTACTCATGGGCCGAAAAAACTTCTTACACAACCCCATACGTCACAGATCTAGCGATGCGCTCTAAGGTTGTTGCGACAATTAACTTTGATGATTCAATCGATGCACTTAAAGTTGCATCAATTTTGCGCGAAAATGGAATCGTGGATACCGAGCCGTACCGTAAATTAGGTAAGAATCAGCTTCGTATTGGTATGTTTCCTTCTGTTGATCCCAGCGATGTTGATGCACTCACTGCTTGCATTGATTACGTTGTAGCCGCGCTTTAATTTATCCGTAAGGAAAGTAATGCCACATACGTTTACGCGCGACAAAACCTTTTGGACGATTGCTCTTCAAGTAACAATCCTTAACTTTTACTTAGGTGGATTCGGCCCAGCTCAGCCTTTATTGCGCGCAGATCAAGGCACTTCACTAACAATCGCTGGATTACATGGAACCGCGATGGGCGTTGCCGCAATCTGTGCAGGTTTATCTAATTCACGATGGGTTCATTACTTCGGTCGCGAAAAGACTTCATGGATCGGAATGTGGCTCTTCTGCATTGGCGTTCTTATGTTCGTCAGCTTTAAACCGGTTGCATTCACACTAACTGCAACATTCCTTGGTGGCATGGGAACTTCGATGGTCATCAACAATATGGTGACCAGGCTGTCTCATCACTTTAAACGAGCAACTCCCCTGGCATTGCCACAATCAAATGGCATTAACTCAGTTGGATTCGTCTTTGGAACAATCGCCGTAGGAACTCTTGCGGGCACCGCAATTAGTTGGCGCTTTGGTTTATTGCTCACTATTCCGGCAACAATCATTCTTTATTTCTTCTCTCGAGATAAGAACCGTGATGCCCATGATCGCGACATCAGCGTTCGCCAAAGCGGCAAGCTTTCACGCACATATTGGATTGCCTGCTTTGGTTTCTTTATTTGTATTTGTACAGAGTTTGCAACATCTTTTTGGGCTGCTGCCCTATTGCGAGATCGCGTAGGAGGAAGCGCATCTGCTGCAACGCTAGCCATCGTTGCACTCGGTTCTGGAATGGCAGTCGGTCGCTGGTATGGCGCAATCGTTTTGAAAAAACTTAAGTTAGATCATCAATTAATCACAATTATTATCTTGCAATTTATCGGCTTTGCAATCTTCTGGTTCTCGCATAGCTTCTTGGTTTCTTTAATTACTTTATTTGTTACGGGTCTTGGAATCTCAATGCAGTTTGCACTCTCATCACTTCGCTTAATCGGCTTTAGTGATAACCGCCCAGACTTAGCAGTCGGCATCAGTTCACTTGCTGCAGGTTCTGGAATAGCACTTGCGCCATTTATTCTCGGTGTACTTGGAGATCACTTAGGTATCTCTCGTGCATACTTAATGGTGCCTGTTTTGATTTTGATTGCCTTGGCAATTGTTATTCTTATTCCATCCAAGGTCTCGTCACTGGAAGAAGGAAGCAATGAATTACAAAACTAGACGTTACGTAACAATCGCCGCCTTAATTGGTTTATTGGCTCTCATTGTTTTTAGTGGGTTCTAAATGGAAAAAAATCTTCGCAGCGTCGTGATTCTTATAGCCGTCGGCACAATTGCGTGGCTTATTGCAGGCGCGGTGTTTTTAGTTTTGGGCTCAGAAACAAAATACGTATGGACGTGTACATGTGGAGCTGCGCTCGGAGTATTTGGTATTCGTTACACAATTCGCAGAGCGCGCAGAAGCGGAATTTAAGCTTCTAGCTGCCCAGCAATACCGCGAAGAACTTTTCCAAGACGCTCTGCTTCGATTGCAGATGGATGGCGTCCTTGGCGTAAACCATTTCCGACCTTGTCCAATATCTTGATTGTGTCTTCGATCATCGCTGCAAGATCATCGCTATTAGTGCGTGAGTTTGCTGCAAGTGATGGTGGCGCATCAATAATTTTTACTGAAAGAGCTTGTGGTCCACGACGACCATCAGCAACGCTGAAGTCCAACTTTGTTCCAGGCTTTACTGTTGAGACGCCTTCTGGAAGAGATGAAGAAGCAAGGTAAACATCTTCGCCTTCATCGGATGCGATGAAACCAAAACCTTTTTCAAGGCTGAACCATTTCACTTTACCTGTAGGCATGGGGAGTGCTCCTTGCTAATTTCTATATTCGTTTAAGCCGTGGGGGCCACGGGCAGAGGGCTAGTTTATCAGAGCGTTGCTTCGGAGTGCGCGCCGCATCCGTGGTCAACGGAAACCACGCGTGCATCTTCAGGTGAAATCGCATTGGCACACACGCCAAATGAAGCGCGAAGTGATCCTGAGATTGGCACGAAGAAAGCACATGAAGAACATGGTTTTGGTGCAGCTTGTGCAATTGGTGATTGCGGTCCGCGATCACTTTCATACCAACGCTTGCTTGCTTGATCGCGACCTTCAATAGACATTACTCGTGCACGGCCAAGACCAAGATCAAATACTTGCATTGCATCCAGTTCTTCATCGGCAATAAGTGAGTGCACTGAAGGAACTAAACGTGTGTCATCTAGTGAACTTGGAACAATGTCGCCGACGCCAACATCACCAGGTTGAATGCGATCGCGATATGCAACCCACTCTGGTGCAAGTAGCGCATCAGGTCCTGGAAGAACTACGACATCGCAAATAGTTGGTTCAGATTTTTTATCAACGATTGCAATCGTGACGCACCAACGCCAACCTTTGTAGCCAGCTAGATGTGCTTCAAATAAATAAGTTTCTACGCGACCATCATCATCGATTTCGACAGATACATCTGCGCCCACTAATTCTGGATTGCCAGCATCAGCGATTGCTGCAGAACGTGCGAGTTCGAGAGTGCTCATGCGATAAGGATAAAGCAGAACGCCACTACCGAGTTAATCGGCAGTGGCGTTCGTAACGCTTTACGCGTGAGAAATTAGAAGTCCATATCTCCGCCGCCACCACCTGCAGGTGCTGCAGGTGTCTTTTCTGGCTTATCGGCAATAACTGCTTCTGTTGTAATAAAGAGTGCGGCAATCGATGCTGCATTTTGAAGTGCAGAACGTGTCACCTTTGCTGGATCGATGATGCCAGCTTTAATCATGTCAACGTATTCACCTGTTGCAGCATTCAATCCGTGACCTGCTGTGAGGTGACGAACTTTTTCTACAACTACTCCGCCTTCGAGGCCAGCGTTAACAGCGATTTGCTTAAGTGGTGCTTCAATTGAAACTTCTACAATCTTTGCACCAGTTGCTTCATCGCCTTCAAGTTTTAACTTAGCGAATGCTGCAGTTGCTGCTTGCAATAGTGCAACGCCACCACCGGCAACGATGCCTTCTTCAACTGCAGCCTTTGCATTGCGAACAGCATCTTCGATGCGGTGCTTGCGCTCTTTAAGTTCTACTTCTGTAGCAGCTCCAGCTTTAATAACTGCAACTCCGCCAGCAAGTTTTGCAAGACGCTCTTGTAGTTTTTCGCGATCGTAATCTGAATCGCTCTTTTCAATCTCTGAACGAATCTGTGCAACGCGGCCCTTAATTTGAGCATCGTCTCCGCCACCTTCAATGATTGTTGTCTCTTCCTTAGAGATAACAACCTTGCGGGCGCGACCAAGAAGTTCTAGGCCAGCTTGATCAAGCTTGAGACCAACCTCTTCAGAGATAACAGTTGCACCAGTAAGAATTGCAATGTCTTGAAGCATCGCCTTGCGACGATCTCCAAAGCCAGGTGCCTTTACTGCTGCTGAACGGAAAATTCCGCGGATCTTATTTACTACCAACGTTGCAAGTGCTTCGCCTTCTACATCTTCAGCGATGATTGCAAGTGGCTTTCCTGATTGCATAACTTTTTCAAGGACCGGAACTAGATCTTTAATGTTTGTGATCTTTGAGTTAACTAGAAGTACGTATGCATCTTCTAAGACTGCTTCCATGCGATCTTGATCTGTTACGAAGTATGGAGAGATATAGCCCTTGTCAAAGCGCATACCTTCTGTGAGTTCGAGTTCGAGTCCAAAAGTATTTGACTCTTCGACAGTAATAACGCCCTCTTTGCCAACCTTGTCCATTGCTTCGGCGATCATTTCACCGATAGTGACATCTGCTGCAGAGATAGATGCTGTTGCTGCAATCTGCTCTTTGGTCTCAACGTTTTTAGCCATTGAACTGAGCTCTGTAACGATTGCTGCTACTGCCTTTTCAATACCGCGCTTAAGTGCCATTGGGTTTGAACCCGCTGCAACGTTACGCAAACCTTCGCGCACAAGTGCTTGTGCGAGCACAGTTGCTGTAGTTGTTCCATCGCCAGCGACATCATCTGTCTTCTTAGCAACTTCCTTAACTAGCTCTGCGCCAATTTTTTCCCATGGATCATCAAGTTCGATCTCTTTAGCGATTGAAACGCCATCGTTAGTGATTGTTGGTGCGCCCCACTTCTTCTCGAGAACGACGTTACGTCCGCGAGGTCCAAGGGTTACCTTCACTGCATCTGCAAGCACGTTCATTCCGCGCTCTAGCCCACGACGAGCTTCTTCGTTAAAAGCAATCTGCTTTGCCATGCTTTTGTACTCCTCAAATAATGATTCGGATAACGGTTGAGGCTGTAATTATCACTCTAGCCTCGAGAGTGCTAACGCCAAATCTACGGGAGTAATTCCCGGACTGCAAAACGAGGTGGGTTTAGCGAGCAGAACGTGCGGACATGCGTGCTTCGCGAAGGCGGCGAAGGCGTTTTACCAACATAGGGGCCGCGATCAATGCATCTTCGCGGTCGATTAAGTCATTGAGTAATTGGTAGTAACGAGGAGCGCTCAGGTCAAAGAGTTCTTTAATTGCAGACTCTTTAGCGCCCGCAAATTTCCACCATGTTCCTTCAAATTCAAGGATGCGCGTTTCTAATTCACTTAAACCAACTGGTGAATTGTTGACGTTTTCCATCATGGACATGGGCTAAATCTTAAGGGGCGGATATTAAAAAGTGTGGGATTTACAGAGTAGCCAATATCGCTTCTATGTCACTGATTTTTGTCCATGGATTAACGATTGCAAATCGAAGAATTGGCTGACCCTTATCGGCAGATGGCGGAATAAATCCAATCTGATCCGCCAATAATTTATCGCTCCACTGTTGATATTGAGCAGCGTTCCAACCGGGACGAGTAAAAGCCACAATTGAAAGTTCTGGTTCGTACAAGAGTTCGAGATTTGGATGTTTCTTAATCAAATCTGCTGCGTGTGCTGCCACATCCATTGTTGCTTGCATCGCATCTGCATATGCATCAGTGCCGTGCGCTGCAAGTGAGAACCAAAATGGCAAACCGCGTACACGACGTGTGAGGTGAATTGCGTAATCAGATGGATTCCAAGATCCGTCATGCAGAGTTTCTAAGTACGTTGCATGTTGCGTGTGCGTTTCGCGCGCTAATTCAGGATTTCGATAAACAAGTGCGCACGCATCAAAGGGTGCAAATAACCACTTGTGTGGATCGACAATAAATGAATCAGCTTTTTCTACTCCATTAAACTTTGCACGAACTTTCGGTGCACACAGCGCCGCTAAACCATATGCTCCATCAACATGGAACCAGATGTTACGAACGTGGGCAGCGTCAGCAATTCCATTTAAGTCATCAACAATTCCAAGGTTTGTTGTTCCCGCTGTCGCAACTACGGCAAATACTCGAGATGTTCCGGTGGAGTGCAACGCATCTATTTCGCGGGCAACATCTTCTCCGTGCAATTTGCGATCAGATCGCGTAGCAACTTTAAGAACATCTACATCCATCACATTTGCAGCCGATGCAATTGATGAATGCGCTTCTTCGCTACAGGCGATTACCCAACGTGTTGCATCTGGAAACTTCTTACGCGCTTCTGCTCGCGCGACAACGAGTGCGGATAAATTTCCGATTGTTCCGCCCTGTACAAAAACTCCACCGGCACTTGCAGGCAATCCTGCTAAATCAATAAGCCATTGCAACGCCTGGTTTTCAGCAAATACTGCGCCAGCGCCTTCCTGCCATGAGCCACCGTATAAAGCGCTTGCACCAACGACGAGATCAAATAAGTTTGCGAGTTCACTCGGTGCAGATGGAATAAAAGCCAAGTAACGCGGATGATCTGTTGAGATACACGCTTTTGCCAACACATCTGTAAAAACTTTTAGCGCTTCGCTTCCACCTAAGCCGCGCGCTGTGATCGTGTTTCCAACTTCGCGAAATAAATCTGCTTCAGTGCGCGGACCATCTAGTGGTGGATCGCTCTTTAAACGCTCGAGACTGTAGGCAAGAATTTCATCTGCAAGGTTTTCAACTTCTGGAGTGAACTCATGCATTTGCTTCTGCCCGCTTTACGATATTTCGAATCATCGTTGGAAAAACTAAAGTATGAAGAGGCGCAACTACATACCAATACAACTGTCCACCTAAACCGCGTGGAACAAATGTTGCATCTTGAGAAATTCGAGTTTTGCCTTCATGTGTATCAACTCTAAATTCAAGCCATGCTTTTCCTGGCAGAACCATTTCGGCATATAACTTCATACGAACTCCATGTTCGATTTCTTCTACGCGCCAAAAATCTAAACTATCTCCGACGCGCAAATCATTAGGGTCGCGACGACCGCGACGTAAACCAACTCCGCCAAAGAAGCGATCAATAACTCCTCGTCCCCACCAGAGAAAATCAGATCCGTACCAACCGTTGTCGCCACCAATACTTTCAATGTATTTCCATACAGTTTCTATTGGTGCACTTGTGAGCGCTTCACGATGATCTCTTAAAACCATTTCGCCAGCCCACTCGGGATCGCCTTGAGCTTTTTGCCATGGTGCTGTTGGTGTTGATGCATCCGACCAACGTGTTTCTACCTTGTGATCATTTGTTCGAGTCAGCGCTAATTTGATGGAGTCTTCAACGTTTAACAAACCTTCTGGTGGAGGAGGAATTAGTGCGTCTACGCTCTTATTTTTATCTGCAACAACTTCGCTGATTAGCGAACCAACTAGCGGTCGTGCAAGTGAAGTCGGAACCGGAGTCACAAGTCCAATCCATAAACTTGAAAGATTTGGCGTAAGAACTGGAACTTGAATAATCCAACGTTTGCGCAATCCAGATAACTTCGCAAATTTCTGCATCATGTCGGCGTATGACAAGACTTCTGGGCCACCAATATCAAAGACTTGATTAACTGGCTTTTCTAAAACTGCTGCCTTACGTAAGTAGTACAAGACATCTCGCACAACAATTGGTTGAGTTAAATTCGATACCCACTTTGGCGTTGTCATGATTGGCAGACGATGAGTGAGATGGCGCAACATCTCAAAAGATGCCGAACCTGAACCAATGATTATGCCTGCACGAAATTCGAGAACAGGAACAGATGTTGACGCTAACTCTTTACCGGTTTGTACTCGAGAAGATAAGTGTTTGCTGCTGTTCTTATCATTTGCAATTCCACCCAGATAAATAATCTGTGAAACCTTTGCGCGCTCTGCAGCTTGTGCGAATGTGCGCGCCATTTCGGATTCAATGGCTGTGAAATCGACACCAACGTTGATGGAGTGCAAGAGATAAAAAGCTGTGTGAATTCCAGTGAGTGCTCGATCTAAATCTGAAGCACTCGTTGCATTTCCAACAACGATTTCAACATCATTGGCCCATGCACGGTCTTGTACTTTGATGCGATCGCGAACTAAGACGCGTACATCATGTCCATCAGCTAATAGTGTGCGAACGAGACGCCCACCCACGTATCCAGATGCGCCAGTAACGAGGTACTTACGCTTTTGATTCTGCTGACTCATGGTTCAGAGCCTAGACTTAAGCCAAGAAATCCAACACTTCAAGGGAGGCGACATGACAAAACCACGCGTTGTGATTCTTGGCGCTGGCTTTGGCGGATTAACCGCTGCCCGAGAACTTCGTGATCATGCAGATGTCACCGTTGTTGATCGCCATAATTTTCAAACTTTCTTGCCGCTGCTCTATCAGGTTGCATCCGCAGGTTTAGCTGCCGATCACGTTGCGCACCCTGTTCGCGCCGCACTTCGTAAATCAGGTGCGCAATTTCGAATGGGCTCACCGATAACTGTTGATCACAATAATAAAACAGTAAAAATTGATAGCTCCGAAGTTCTTCCATTCGACCACTTAATCATTGCACTCGGTTCTGCAACTGCAGATTTTGGAGTTAAAGGTGTGAGTGAATTTGCACTCGGAATGAAGAGCGTGCACGAAGCGCTTTCTATTCGCGCAGAAGTAATGCGTCGCTTTGAAGATTTATGTCGCTTTCAAGATGACACTCCATTTACGATCGCAGTAGTCGGTGGCGGACCAACTGGTGTTGAAATGGCTGGCGCATTTGCCGAACTAGTTCGTGGACCTCTTACAAATGATCAAGCAGAAGCAGCTGCCAATATCAAGATTGTTTTAATTGAAGCAGGACCTCGTTTGCTCCCAAGTTTTTCTCCATCATTATCTGCGCGAACAAAGAGCGATTTAGAAAAACTCGGCGTGGATGTCAAACTAAATACAGCAGTGGAAGAAGTAACAAACTCAGTTATCAAAATTTCAGGCGCTCCAGAGATTCCTGCCCAAGTAACAATTTGGGCTGCAGGAGTTAAAGGTGAACCAACGGCATCAAAGTTAAACCTTCCACTGATTTCATCTCGCATCGATGTTGAAAATTCACTTCAGGTAAAGAACTATCCGCATATCTGGGCTATCGGAGATATCTCTGGATACAAAGATGCAAAAGGAAAGTTTCTGCCGATGGTTGCACCCGTTGCGTTGCAACAAGGAAAGTTCGTTGCAAAACAGATAATTGATCTCGCACAGAACAAAGCACTTAAATCTTTTAAGTACCGAGACAAAGGTTCTATGGCCACAATTGGTCGCCATAAAGCAGTTGTTGAAGTTGGAAAATTTAGAATGACTGGCGTTCTTGCTTGGTATGCATGGCTCTGGTTACATCTTTTCTACCTACTCGGTGGACGCAATAAAATTGGAACCATGGCTGACTGGACCTGGAACTACTTAACTTTTGATCGCGGCAACCGCCACATCATGGATTCAATTTAAATGCAGCGACATATCAATCTGCGTGGACACGATGTATTTACTTTTCAATGGTCAAAGCGCGGCGAACCTCTCGTAATTTTGCACGGCGGCTTAAGCCATAGTGAAAAAACAAAGAAATATCTTCTTCCTGCCGTAAAGCGAAACTTTAAAGTTTTTGCCTACGACCGCACTGGTCATGGGCGCACAGCCAATCAAAAAGGTAGCTTCCACTTTAATTTTCAGACCAAAGAGCTCATCGCTTTTCTAGAAGATGTAGTTAAAGAACCTGCTCATTTAATCGGCATTAGCGATGGGGCAAACATTGCACTGATGGCTGCAATTGCTCGTCCCGAACTGATTCGCTCTGTTGTTTCAATTGGCGGAAATACAACTGCTCCACAAATTCGTATGAAGTTTGGAAAACCAGAAGTTTCAGCAGAGTCGCAAGCAGAACATGACCGCTTATCCCCTGATCATCCATCTGAACTAATTAAAAAAGTTGCAGCTGCATTTAAAGTGTGGAAGAGCGAGCCAAGTATCGCAATAACAAAATTAGCAAAAATTAAATGCCCTGTGCTTGTTCTTGCAGGCGATGACGATGTTATTAGCGCTAAAGAGTCAGAGAAGATTTATCAAGCTATAGCAAATGCGCGACTAGCAATTGTTCCAGGCGCATCTCACGCGGTAATCAAGGAAAAGACAGAGTTAGTACAGGCGCTACTAAAAGATTTTTACGCGAACCCTGATTATCCGCTGACGCAATCGCCAATCAGTCGAATTAGCAATCGATAGGTGTAATTGCGCCCGTCTTAACATCATAAATAGCTCCACCAACTACGACGCCATCTCGTAGCAATGGATATGAACGTACCCGCTGCACGTCGATTGCGAGCGCTGCTTTTTGATCCTTAACCGTTCTAAATTCAAGTGATCGAGTATCAATTCCATACTCTTTATCAATGTGCGCATGAATTTCTTCTTCTGTGGCACTGGCCATTCTGCAATCTGTATGTGGCATTATCAAAATTCGATTAACACCCAATAAATATGTTGCCAAAACCAAAGTACGTAAAACGTCTTCGGTGACGCGCGCTCCTGCGTTACGTAAAATTTTTGCATCCCCTGATTTCATTCCACCAACAGAGAGCGGATTGATACGCGAATCCATGCAGGTAACGATTGCTAAACCCTTGGCTGCGCTGCCTGTGAGTTCTGAATATTTAAACTGAGCTACGTACTCTTTATTGGCTCCAAGGACGTCGGCAAAGCCATCAGTTGGAAAATGTCCCTGATCCATATCGCCCCGATTTCTTCGCCCATAAATCCGCTTAGCCTCAATTCTACGCGGAGAAATCTTGAGACATCGGCCGATTTGGGGTTGCCTTACTGCCCCGTAGGACTGACCATTATCCCGGTGTGTTTTTCCTGATGTGGCCCCACGCTATTTCAGATCAAAAAATTCACGCTTCGTTCGCGCGAACGAAGGTCACCAAATTGTCCTCACGGAGGCTATTTCAATGCTCGAACTAACAACCAATCAATGGAATACGGTCTATAACGTATTTTCATTTGGTTTGATTTCAATGCTCGCATGCACTGTGTACACACTCGTATCACAGTCACGCGTGCTTCCTAAGTACCGTAACGCCCTTGTACTTTCATCAATGGTTACATTCATTGCTGGATACCACTACTGGAGAATCTTCAACTCATTCTCAGAAGCTTCAGATGGCTACAAGGTAGCAACATCAGGTGCAGGTTCATTCAACGAGGCATACCGCTACGTTGACTGGCTATTAACTGTGCCACTACTTCTAGTTGAAGTTATTGCTGTACTCGCTCTTGCAAAGGCTGCATCATCTTCATTGATCGCACGTCTAGTTCCAGCATCAGCTGCAATGATCGCACTTGGATACCCAGGTGAAATCTCAGCAGATGACGGCACAAAGATCCTTTGGGGCGTTCTCTCAACAATTCCTTTCCTATACATCCTTTACGTATTGTTCGTAGAGCTTGGTAAGTCACTTGATCGCCAACCAGCAGGAGTAGCAGCGACAGTAGGTCGTCTACGTCTTCTTCTCATTGGTACATGGGGCGTTTACCCAATCTCATACCTATTCCCACTACTTGGAATCACTGGAACAGATGCATTCATGTATCGCCAGATTGGTTACACAGTTGCAGACGTACTTGCTAAGTGCGTATTCGGTCTCACAATCTACAAGATTGCGAAGATGAAGTCTGCTGCAGAAGGTATGTCAGAAGATAAGTAACACTTAATAAAAAACGCCCGCCGAGTCTGACTTGGCGGGCGTTTTTTATTCTTCTAAATTAATTAATATAAGAAAAGATAATCAGTGCAGCACCTACAACCAGAGCAATTCGTGTTCCAGTCTTGGTTTCAAGCCAAGCCAATCCAGACTTTGTAAATGCAAGAATCAAAGTGATTACGCCACCGGCAATAAGAATCAAGCTATTTGTCATCGCATTTGGATTGCTATCTTGATAGCGCCAATTAATTAAGCCGAGTGCAATGAAGAGATATCCAGCCCAACGAGCGTTTGTTTTAACCATGAGCCCCCCGTCAGGATTGAACTGACGACCTACGCATTACAAGTGCGTTGCTCTACCACTGAGCTAGGGAGGCCTTTCGTGCTGCGCAATTATGGCAGGAGATTACAAAATCTAGAAATCGAGCGGGAGTTAGTGCGCCGCCGGCCATGATGTTAGCGATGTGTATTTGCCGCTACGACCGTCACCTGAAGAACGCCCGCGAATTCTTCGCCAGATCCACGGTAGTGCAAAAGTCACAAACCACAACAGTGTTAAAGCTTTGCGAATAATCCACGGCTTCTTCTTTGACGCAATTGCTGATTCTCTCCACTCTGCATCAAATGGCGCACCGATTCGCTCAAGTACTGCATGTGCAACTCTGTAATGCCCCGTTGTATTTAGGTGCAAACGATCAAAGGCCAGAAGATTTGGATTAGAAGATTGCGGATCCATGGATGCATCCATCACCATCAAATCAAATTTATCGGCGACTTCTCGCACTATTGAGTTAAAGGAACTCATGCGCTCTTCCCAAACTGCTGAAGCTTTACCGCCATTGCCATTTTTCTCAAGGACTGTAAAGAGCAAAATGGTTGCACCAGTTTGAACAAGTTGTGTCACTGCCTTTACGTAAGAAGTACGAACGATGTTGCGATCAAAATTAGGGCGCAGCGCATCATTTGCACCGGCGTGAAAAGATACAAGAGTTTGTGAGCCATCGATCAGTGGCAGCGCCAATGGAACTTGCTCTTCAAAAACTTGTTTGACTAACTTGCCACGAATAGCAAAGTTCGCGTATTTAAACTCTGGCGATTGCTTGGCAAGCACATCAGCAACTCGATCAGCCCAGCCACGATATTTGCCATTGATAATTTCATCGCTCATTCCTTCAGAGAATGAGTCGCCTAAAACTAAAAAGCGTGTGTATGACATTTATTTCTTTCTACGTGCCTCATCAACCCAGAAGAGCGCGATTGATGTTGCAACGCTTGCGTTAAGTGATTCTGTTGCTGCATTCATAGGAATAGAAACTACAAGGTCGCACTTTTCGCGCACAAGACGTGAAAGGCCTTTTCCTTCGCTGCCAACAACAATCATGATTGGCTCAGTTGCTACCTTCATCTCAGAAAGTGTCACATCTGATTCGCCATCTAGACCGACTACGAAACAACCCATTTTCTTCGCATCCTCAATGGTGCGCGCCATATTTGTTACTTGTGCAACGGGAATACGTGCTGCCGCTCCTGCCGAAGATTTCCACGCCGATGCAGTCATCGCTGCCGCGCGACGCTCAGTCATAACAACTCCTGCAACACCAAATGCTGCAGCGCTTCGAACAATTGCACCCAAGTTACGTGGATCGGTAACGCCATCTAGTGCAACGATTAACGCTGGATACTTTGCGCGTTCGCTAATTTCTTGGAACGAAGAGTATTGGTATGGCTTAATCGCAAGAATAATTCCTTGGCTATTTGCAGATATGCCTTCAATTTCCGCACGGTGTACTTCGCGAATCGGTAATCCATGATGCAAAGCAAGTTGTAAGGACTCTGCAACGCGATCATCAACATCGATGCTTCGTGCAACCATTAACTCTGTTGCAGGAACTGCTGCGCGTAGCGCTTCTAGAACTGCGTTGCGACCAGAAACAATTTCGCCCTTTGGTTTTTCCATACGAGCAGAACGTGCACCAGAAGATGGAGAACGTTTTTCTGCAGCTTTCTTTCGCTTTGCAGCTGCGTGATATGGACGATCTTCAGCTTTAGGAGTTGGACCTTTTCCTGAAAGACGACGTTTGTTATTTCCACCGGTTCCACCTGATGGACCTTTTTTAGATCCGCGCACTGCGCCTTTGCGTTCTGAATTGCCGGCCATTTATTTGCTGCCTTCTGTTGGTGTTGCATTTGATGTAATCGACCAACGTGGCCCTTGTGCAGTGTCTTCAATTGAAATTCCAAGTGCAGCTAAGCCGTCACGAATAGCATCTGATGCTGCAAAGTCTTTGCGTTCGCGAGCTGCGGTACGTTGTGCAAGGGCTAATTTAATTGTTCCATCGAGTGCTGCAGTGAGATCTGTAGCCCCAGATTGTGCGAATACTGAGTCAAATGGATCGCAACCAAGTACTTCAAGAGCCCCGCGAATCTCATTTGCATGTTGTGCGATTGCCTTTTTATCGCCATCTGTAATTGCCGTATTACCTAAACGCAATGATTCCGAGATACCAGCAAGTGCTGTTGGCACTGCTAAATCATCATTCATAGCTTCCGAGAATGAAGCGCTAATAACTGGTGTTGGTTCTGTTCCGAGAATTTCGACTGAACGTTGCAAGAAAGATTCGATACGGCGAAAGGCTGTTGCAGACTCTTCTAGGGCGCCCATAGAGAATTCGAGCATCGAGCGATAGTGCGCACCGCCGAGATACCAGCGAAGTTCGATACCGCGAACTGATTTCAATAACTCTGCTACTTGTAGTGAATTGCCGAGTGACTTACTCATTTTTTCACCAGAGGCTGTAACCCAGGCGTTGTGCATCCATAGTTTTGCAAATGGATAACCAGCTGCTTCTGATTGTGCGATTTCATTTTCGTGATGTGGGAAAACCAAATCTAATCCGCCACCGTGAATATCAAATGCTTCACCTAAATAAGTATGCGCCATGGCAGAACATTCGAGGTGCCACCCTGGACGACCAGCGCCCCATGGAGTTGGCCATGAAGGATCTCCTGGCTTTGCAGCTTTCCATAGTGCGAAATCTCGTGGATCTTTTTTATATGTTTCATCAGCATCTGCTGCAGGTTGTAAGTCATCAAGTTTTTGTCTTGAAAGTGTGAGATACGAAGTGAGTTTTCGAACTTCGAGATACACATCGCCGTTGCCAGGTGCGTAAGCAGCACCACGTTCAATCAGCTTTTGCATTAACTCAATCATCTGTGTCACGTGGCCTGTAGCTCGTGGTTCGTACGTTGGAGGCATAACGTTGAGAGCAGCGTACGCATCAGCGAATGCTCGCTCGTATTTCATCGCAACTGCCCACCAAGGCATCTCTTCATGAACAGCCTTGTGCAAAATCTTGTCATCAATATCTGTGACGTTACGGATAAAAGTTACGTTGTATCCGCTCTTTGTTAGCCAGCGACGCAAAATATCAAAGTTAACTCCGCTACGAACATGACCAATATGTGGCGGCGCTTGAACGGTTGCACCACATAGATAAATAGATGCTTCATCTTTTTTTAATGGCTTAAAAGGTGCAGTGGTTCGCGTCAATGTGTCATATAAATGTAGCGAACTCATTGGGCAATTCTACCCTTGCTTAATGAGTAAAGCTGACGCGATTGCAGCGATACCGCGACCTTCGCCAGTTAAACCCATGCCATCAGTTGTTGTTGCAAGTACAGAAACATTTGCGCCGCCGAGGGCTGTAGATAGTGTGGCGATTGCTTCACTGCGACGCTCTGCAAGCTTTGGGCGATTGCCAATTATTTGCACAGTTACATTTGAGAGTGAATATCCCGCAGCAGTAACTCTCTGGAGAGTTTCTTTCAATAACGTCACACCAGATGCACCTGCATACTCTGGTTTATCTGTTCCAAAGTTTGTTCCAAGATCACCTAATTGTGCAGCTGCAAATAACGCATCACATATTGCGTGTGCTGCAACATCGCCATCTGAGTGGCCTTCAACTCCGGTTTGATCAGGCCATAACAATCCTGCAAGCCACAATTGACGACCTTCGGCGAATGCGTGTGCATCGACACCAACACCAGTTCTAAACAATGATGATGTACCGAGCAATGAAATCGCAGTTGCTAAATCTGCCGGTGTTGTAATTTTTAATGCGCGCTCTTCGCCTTTAGTAATCAAAACTTTGTGGCCGATTGCTTCAACTAGAGCACCATCATCAGTTGCATCCGCACCAGTTGCATGAGCTTTCTTTAAAACTTCTAGATCAAAACCTTGTGGAGTCTGTACACGGCGCATCGTTGTGCGATCAGGAGTAGAAGTCACGTGACCGCCAGCATCAACGCTCTTCACGGTATCGATTAATTCAAGACCAGGAATAACTGCAACATCTCCGTTAACAAGAGCTGCCACAACGTTTTCTGCTAATTGAGTAGATGCCAGTGCGCGAGCAGCATCATGAACCAAAACAAATTTATGCTTTCCTGAAAGTGCTGCGATGCCAGCTCGCACGCTATCGGAGCGAGTTGTTCCGCCAACGACGACAGTGATATCACTGCCAACTAACTCTTGTATGTGTTTTTCATATCCAGCAGGTGCGCAGATAACAATTTCAGATGCAACTGGCGCAAGAGCAGCAACAGCGTGTTCGATAAGTGTGCGATTTCCTAGAGTGATCAACGCTTTAGGAAGTGTGGCACCAAATCTTTCGCCACTGCCAGCGGCTGCAATGATGGCCGCACACTGGCTCATTTGTTTCCCCAAATACGTAGAAAATTTAAACCAAAATTAAGAAGCTAAAACCTCATCGAGGATAACTGCAGCTTTTTCTTCATCAGTGCGCTCTGCAAGTGCGAGCTCAGAGATCAAAATCTGCTTTGCTTTTGCAAGCATGCGCTTTTCACCAGCAGATAGTCCACGATCTAGATCGCGGCGATAAAGATCGCGAACAACTTCTGCAACTTTAATAACATCTCCAGATGCCAACTTCTCAAGGTTTGCCTTGTAACGACGTGACCAGTTTGTTGGTTCTTCTGTATATGGCTGACGTAAAACATTAAATACACGATCAAGTCCGGCGCTATCGACAACATCGCGAACGCCAACTAAGTCAACGTTTTCTGCTGGTACGCGAACTGTGAGGTCGCCTTGTGCAACCTTTAGAACGAGGTAGGTCTTCTCTTCGCCTTTAATTACTCGGGTTTCGATGGCTTCGATAAGTGCTGCTCCGTGATGAGGATAAACAACGGTTTCGCCGACCTTAAATGTCATGTGTTGCCCTTCGTTAGAGGCTAATAATACCAGCCATTTAAGGGCCTAGTCACCTCGAATCTATGCGTGCAAAAACGCCCTTTTGCCGTGAGAGAATAAGCCCACTACATCTTGACAAATACAAAAACATTATTTTTCAAAGTACTTGGAGATTAGAAATGCGTCTTCGCACAATCGTTACACCACTAATAATCGCTGCTCTTGCAATCTCACTAACAGGTTGCGGTGCTGGTTCTAATGCATCTACGCGATTAACTAAGAAAGTAACCGATGGGCAAGAAGCTGAAATTAAGAAGGATGCAAATAACATCGCACTTCGTAACTTTGTTCTTGTCGCTCTGCCTGATGGATCTGCCGTTGTAGTCGGAACTGTGATTAATCGTGGAGTAAATGAAGATGCGCTTCTGGGTGTAGCAATTCCCGGAATTCAGGCGCAATTCGGTGGAGTAAGCACAATTGCACAAAATGGCGTAATTACTTTTGAAGGCGAAAGCGCAAATGCGAAAGCTGTAATACCTGGAGCTAATTTAAAGCCAGGTGCGCACACAGATCTATCACTATTTTTTGGTAACGCTGGGGAAATTATTCTAGACGTTCTCGTGCAAAAGCCAGAAGGAATCTACGCAGGTATAACTCTTTAAGCTTCCATCTTGTAACCAAGACCACGAACGGTCTGAATAACAAGCGGATTAGCTGGATCTACTTCAATCTTTGAACGCAATCTCTTGATGTGCACATCCAAAGTCTTTGTATCTCCCACATAGTCACTGCCCCACACTCGATCAATTAATTGCATGCGAGTAAGCACACGACCCGCATTTCGCATAAGGAATTCGAGTAATTCAAACTCTTTAAGGGGAAAAGAAACGTTTTCGTTATTGATGCTGACCATGTGACGTTCAACGTCCATACGAACTGGACCAGCTGTTAGAACTCCGGTTGTTCCTTCATTAAGTGAGATATCACCTTGGCGACGCAATACTGCACGGATGCGCGCAACAAGTTCGCGAGATGAATAAGGCTTGGTTACGTAATCATCTGCGCCGAGTTCGAGGCCAACAACTTTATCTACTTCTGAATCCTTAGCAGTAAGCATAATTACTGGAACATTGCTGCGAGTGCGCAATTGTCTGCAGACTTCAGTACCCGATAACCCAGGCAACATGAGATCTAGAAGTACAAGATCTGCACCATTTTTATCGAATTCCACAATTGCATCCGGACCTGATCCTGCAACGGCAACATCGAATCCTTCTTTGCCTAATAAATAACTTAAAGCTTCTGAAAAGGACTCTTCATCTTCGACCACAAGAATTCGCGTCATGCTGATTTCTCCGTTTCAGATTTCTCACTCGGTTGGAACTGTGGCAGACGAATTGTGAAAGTGCTACCCGCACCTTCGGCGCTCCACACCGAAATATCTCCACCGTGATTTGTAACTACGTGCTTAACAATTGATAGACCAAGTCCTGTACCGCCTGTTTGTCGCGAACGTGCAGGGTCCACGCGATAGAAGCGTTCAAAGATTCGCTCTAAATCTTTTTCTGGAATACCAATTCCTTGATCAGTGACAGCAATTTCAATCAAGTTGTTCTCGCATTTTTCAGTAATGCTCACTTGTGTTCCATCGGGGCTGTAGTTGATTGCATTCTCAATCAGATTGCTAATAGCCATCTCAAGTTGTGTTCTGTCACCGAGAACTTGTTCGTGTAAAGCTGGAGTAAATTGCACAGAAATCTTTCTAGCTTCTGCAGACAATCGTGAATCATCAATTGCTTGGCTAACTAAATCCGTGGTGTCAACGCCTTTTGCTCCAACAAGTGGATCATCACTTTGTAAACGTGAAAGGTTAATGATTTCTTGTACTAAATCAGAGAGTCGTCGAGCTTCGATTTGCATGCGAGATGCGAATTTTGTTACTGCTTCAGGATCTTCACTTGCGCCCATTACTGCTTCGCTCAGCAAAGAGAGTGCGCCGATTGGTGTCTTTAATTCGTGCGAAATATTGGCAACGAAGTCACGACGAACAGCGTCGAGGCGTCGATATTCGCTGTCATCGAAAATCAATACAAGTGCCAATCCCTCAGCGCCAACAAGTGATACTCGAACCAATAAGTCATGCGTACCTGCTCCAACTGGACCTCGTGGGAGTTCAAGTGTCGCTTCTTGATACTTATTTGAACGACGTGCCGCACGAACAAGGTTAAGAATTTGCTCAGAGTTCAATTTGTTATCGCGAATCAAACCAAAGGAATCTATTTCGCGAGAATTCTTTACAACAAATTCACCTGGTTCTAAAAGTAAATACTCTGCATCGATTACATCTAAAACATTTACTAAATAATCTGGTATTGAAAGTGAACGCAACTCATCGGATGAACCTTCTTTTCTCCAACGCATTGACACGCCCCTATCGTAGAGATGAAATCAATAGCCTTCACATTGCCCACCACGTGCCCCGCGTGAAATGGACATTCTTTGCGCGTTGTTCAGCAAGCGTTAACTTTGGGTTTTAGGAAAGAGCCGTACTCGGTATACCGTTAGCCCATGCGCGACGCTTTCCATGACGATTTGGACTCAATTGAAGCCACACTCGTCGAAATGGCACAACTAGTAAGCCGTGCGATGGAGCGCGCAACAACTGCGCTTCTCACCTCAGATTTAAAATTAGCTGAAGAAGTTATTTCTGAAGATGATCGCATCGATGAAATGCAGCACGAATTAGATGACAAAACTCTTAATGTTATGGCTCGCCAACAACCTGTAGCGCGCGATCTTCGCACTCTTGTTACATCACTTCGCATGAGCGCAGATCTTGAACGTATGGGAGATCTTGCACACCACATCGCAAAGCTTGCTCGTATGCGTTATCCAAATTGCGCAGTCCCAGAAGAACTCCGCCCAGCATTTAAAGATATGGGCACAGTTGCCACTCGTATTATTGAAAAAGTCGGAAAAGTGATTGATCAGCACGACTCAGTCGGCGCAATCGAATTAGATCAAGATGATGACGAGATGGACAAGCTGCACCGCTACTTGCTCAGCACCATGCAAAACGGTCAGTGGCCACACAGCATCGAAATGACAATTGATATCACTCTGCTTGGACGTTATTACGAGCGTTGCGCAGACCACGCAGTTTCAATTGCTAAGCGTGTGTACTTCTTGGTCAACGGCGAATACGCCACCGACTAAATTTATTTCTTACCCTGATTCGCAACTGCCGCAATAGCTTCTGCCGCTGCTGCTGGATCTAAATACTCTCCACCTTTTTTAAGTGGCTTCAGGTCCTGCCCTAATTCGTAATACAGCGGAATTCCAGTTGGGATATTTAATCCCGCAATGTCGGCATCGCTGATGCCATCTAGGTGTTTAACAAGTGCGCGCAATGAGTTGCCATGGGCTGTAACCAAAACAGTTTTGCCCGCTAATAAATCTGGTGCAATATTTTCGTGCCAGTAAGGCAGCATGCGAGTAACAACATCTTTTAAACACTCAGTCTTTGGAAGAGCGGTGCCGAGATCTGCATAACGTGGATCTTTGGATTGGCTAAATTCTGAACCATCTTCAATCGGTGGTGGTGGAACATCAAAAGAACGGCGCCACAGTTGGAATTGCTCTTCACCGTAGGCGGCAAGGGTTTCTTTCTTATCTTTTCCTTGCAGCGCTCCGTAGTGACGTTCATTTAAACGCCATGAACGTGAAACTGGAATCCAATGACGATCGCACGCATCAAGTGCGAGTTGCGATGTATGAATGGCACGGCGTAACAAAGATGTATGAACTAAATCTGGCAATAAACCGCGCTCGGCCAATAGTTCGCCGCCACGTTTTGCTTCTGCTTCTCCGGATGCGGATAAACGGACATCAACCCAACCTGTAAATAGGTTCTTTGCATTCCATTCGGATTCTCCGTGGCGCAAAAGAATGAGTTTGATTGTCATATGAGTATCTTAAATGAAGTGTCGAGCAAACTCTAAATTGGCTAGTGATTCACCACGAGAAACTCTCCACGCCCACTCACGACGAATTGCATTCGCAAAACCGAGTTCGAGTAATGGATTAAAGGACGAATCTGAATACTGCAAGACGGCGCCGAGCAATCGGTCTATTTCGCGATCTGTCACAGCGTTTAATGGCAAGCGGCCAACAAGGTAAATATCGCCTAGTTCGTTAATTGCAAATGCAACGCCATACATGGAGGCGTTCTTTGTCATGCACCAATGGTGAACACCGGCTTCGTTCTCATCTGGTTTGCGAATAACGAATGCGTTAATGCTTAAAGAGTGATCGCCAACAATTAAGGCGCAATGTGTCTGCAACTTTGTCTCACCTGGCAACGTAACTAGAAAAGTATTCTCATCTCGACGGTCATAATCGAGATCGTGCGAATCCAGAAATTCTTCAATAACTACACGTGCATCAATAGCCATTAGGCACCTGATGTTTTACGCGCATCACGTGCATCAGAGAGCACACGATCATAAATATCAAGAGTTCCGCGAGCAGTTGCATCCCAACCAAAGTGAGATGCGTGTTCGATTGCTCCGAGGGATAACAACACACGACGTTGTGGTTCTTGAATTAAACGTGCAAGAACTGATGACCACGCACGTGGATCGTGACCATCAACTAAAACGCCAGAAATACCATCGGCGACTGCTGTGCGAAGTCCACCAACAGCTGTTGCAACAACTGGTGTTCCACATGCTTGTGCTTCAAGTGCTACAAGACCAAAACTTTCGGAATAACTTGGAACGCAGACTAAATCTGCTGCGCGATACCACTGTGGCAAATCTGCACGCGGAACCGGTGGTGCAAATTGCACAACATCGGAAATTCCAAGCCACGCGACTAACTCTTTAAGGCGTTCTACTTCTGATGTGTTGGCACCGGATGCGCCACCAATAATGTTTACAACTAGTTTTGGTCGAAGTTGTGGTGAGTGCTTAATCATCTCTGATGTTGCGCGGATTAAAAGCTCTGGGCCTTTGTGTGGCTGAATGCGACCAACAAATGTAATAACGAGTGCATCTTGATTAAGTCCCACAACCTCACGAGCTGCTGCTCGACCAGCTCCTGCTGTAAATGTATAGAGATCAACACCAGGGCTTACAACGTGAACATTGTCTGGGCACGCGCTGTAGAGCGAAACAAGACTTGCAGCTTCGGCATCTGTATTTGCAATCAAACCAGTGGCTGCGGCAACAACTTGTGTTTCACCTTGCACGCGAATCATTGGTTCTGGCATTTCGCCTTCGGCAAGATTTAAATTCTTCACGCGAGCCATTGTGTGCATCGTATGAATTAATGGAATACCGAGCTTTTCTGCCGCTGGCATCGCAACTTTTCCAGAGATCCAATAATGTGAATGAATTACATCGTAAGGATCTTCGCTCATGATGCGAGTAAATTCTTTTGATAATTCGCCGATTAACTCAGGCAAGCGCTCTTTAGTCACACCATCAACCGGTCCAACGTTTAAGTGTCGAACACGAACGCCTGGAGAAATTTCTACGATATCTGCAACATCTTTATTTGTACGACGAGTAAAAATATCTACTTGCACACCCATCGCAGCCATACGTTCGGCGCTTTCAGTGACATAAATATTCATGCCTCCAGCATCACCAATACCTGGTTGATCCAGTGGTGATGTGTGCACCATCAATGTGGCAATGCGCCCGTTCATGTGCCAAGTCTACCTGCGTGTTATGCAGGCGCGAATTGAGCCAATTGCCTCTGATCCCCCGTAAATACGCTCAGTTTTATCTTCGACGTTAATACCAAACTCTGCCAACGCGGCAACCATCAACGTTTCAAATGGGCGAATTGATCCATCACTGACTTTGAAAACTATTGTGCGTCCATCTGCAAGTGTTGCAACTTCAACACCTTCGGCTCCTTCTTTCATAAATAGCCCAGGAACTTCACGCATCAAGCGGGTAGTCAATCTATTTTCACCTGCAACCATTTCAGGAAAATCTCTGCACGCTTGCACAACGCTCTGATGAATTGGATCAGTTGAAATTGTAATTGCGCGCATCGCGCGAGCAAGGCCATGCAACGAAATTAGAAATAACGGAGCACCGCAACCATCAGCACTTGTCAGTGCAACTTCTTCGCCAGCTAAATTCTCTAGCTCTTTTTTAATTGCAACCTGTAAAGGATGCGCAGGATCTAAGTAATTAGCAGTTGGCCAACCAGCAGCAACGCAGGTTGCAAGCATTCCTGCGTGCTTTCCGCTGCAATTCATAGCAAGGCGCGTAGGTTCTTGATTGCCCCATGCGCGACGCTCTGTTTCGCCCAGTGGTTTGTCTTTAGCGTTCTGTAAATCTTTTTCACTTAAGCCAACACTCGCCAGAATTTCTAGCGCACCTTTTTGGTGCATTTCAGCACCTGAATGACTCGCACTGACAAGGGCTAATAAACGTGGTTCAAGTTTTAGACCAGAACGAATCATGGCACTTGTTTGAATCGATTTAATTGTTGAGCGCGGATAAGTCAGTTGCGTTGGATCGCCTTTGCTTAAACGAACAGAACCATCTGAATTAAGAATTACTAGGTGACCTGTATGAACAGATTCAACAACTCCGCTTCGTGTTATCTCAGCGAGTGTTTCTCCGGCAGAAAATTTAGTCATTTGAACGAGGAAGTGATGACCAAATATGTGCTTGCAATTCTTTACCTTCTGCAGCCATGTCGTAAGCGAAGAAGAGTTCGCCCGCAACTAAACCGTATAAACGCACACCAGCTGTAACAATTTTGGCTGACGGCGATGAATAACCTTGATCCATCACGAGTTGAATCTTTGGACCATCAAATTGTCCAACCCAACCTTCTGTGATTCCGGTGTTATGTGAAATCAAAACTTCTAAGACGTTATTTGGTTTAACGCGCCAAAAACCAGTTTCAGATGCGCCGGGACGAATAACTTCTCCTTCGGCGTCAATAATCCACGAACGTGAGTAATAACTTAAGAATGGACGACCATCGTGATTGAAAACAACTTCATGCGCGTATTCAAATGGCTCGATACCTGGATATTCACCGCGACCTTTTCCACGCCATGTTCCGACTAACCACGCAAGCGGATTGAGATCTGGATGTAAACCTTCTGGAATTGTGAAAACCACTATCGCTGTCCTTTTAAGTATGTATTGCGAATACGAGCTCGCGCTTGGCGTTCTTTTCTGCGAACCGAATAAATCATGAGCCCCACACCTAATATCAGTGCAGCAACGGCTAAAAGCACAGCTGCTGTGATCTCCATACCCGCTAGCGTACTTTAGAGTTGGTCTATGTCTCGCACAGCAAACCTCGTCATTAAATTAACTGCTGGCCTTGAAGCACCAGAACGCGTGTCGCAGGCTTTCTCTGTTGCATCCGCCGCCCTTGCATCCGGTGTCAACGTTTCATTCTGGCTAACTGGTGACGCCGCATATTTCGCAGTGCCAGGAAAAGCTGCAGAGTTTGAACTTCCACATGCAGCAAACCTGTCGGATCAATTAGTCGCGCTTCTTTCTGGCGGACGAGTTGTTCTATGTTCACAGTGCGCAGTGCGTCGAAACATTAATGATGGCGATCAGATAAAAGGAATTGTTATTGAAGGCGCCGCATCATTTGTTGAAGAGATTACGCGCGAGAGCACGCAGGCTTTAGTTTATTAAGCCGGAACAATAATCTGCTGAATCGCAGGAATTCCATCAACGCTTAATTGTGCATCTACCGGCGTATTTCTCTTAATAACAGCTAGTGCGATTGTTCCGAGTTCGTGATGACGAGCCACGGTGCCGAGAAAGCCAACTTTAACTTCGCCATTCATCACATCTGTGCCCTGCGCAGGCGACGTTACAACGCTTCCGTCGAGGTGTAACAAAACCAGACGACGTGGAGGATTTCCGAGGTTATAAATCTTTGCAACAGTTTCTTGTCCGCGATAACAACCCTTTGCCATGTGTACGGCTTTATTTAGAACACCGAGCTCGTTAGGAATTGATTTGTGATCAGTTTCAAAAGCAATCCGCACACGACCGGCTGCAACGCGCATTGCATCGAGTGCCCATGTGCCAACTTGTGTTGCATTCTCGCTAAAGACTTTACGCATCTCATCTAATTCGGTGCGTGGCACAAGTGCATACGGTCCACCCAAATCTGTCATCGCACCTGGTGCATGCAGAACAGCAAATTCGCTTGTTGCATCACGAACGTCTACTCGCAACATAAATTTCATCTTATTTAAATACTCAATCAAGCTTTGCTTGTAACCAGGATCTAAAACTAAGAAAACTGTGTCGCCATCATCGACAACTAAGAATTGGTATTCAACGTGGCCTTGCGGATCAAGGATTAAAGCTTCTTGCCACTGACCAGGTTGTAATTGTTCGTGGTGTTGTGTCGTAAGCGCATGCAACCATGTCAGGCGGTCTTCGCCCTTAATTGCAACGATATCGAGGTGTGAAAGATCTGCCCACGCAGTGCCCGCTTCGAGTGCACGTTGTTCTTTTACTGGTTCACCGAAATGCCAAATCGCGCCCTTATCTGGGCCATCTTCAACTAGTACTGCACTCACTTTTGTTTTTCAAAGCAGGCAGCGCATGTGCCATAAATAGCAAAGTGAGAAACATCTGTTTTAAATCCATAATCATCTGCGAGCGCGTTAACGAATTGCCCTGCAATTGTTATTGGTGCATCGCCCACTGATTCGCAGGTTCCGCAGACAAGGTGTAAATGAGTTAGCTCTTCGGCTGCGTGATATGTCGCGCCACCATGGCCAAGGTGTGTGTGCTGAACTAATCCAACGTTTTCTAGTGTTTCAAGGTTGCGATAGACAGTAGATAAGTTGATGCCAGGATGTGTTTGGCGAACTTTTTCAGCTACTTCTTCTGGTGTTGCATGGCCTAATTCGCGAACTGCAGATAAAACTAATTCGCGCTGCGGTGTAAGGCGTAATCCCTTATCGCGTAATTCATGCTTGTCGGCCATGCGATAAGTCTAATCTAGATTTGAATTACTAAGTCTGTTGGAACTCCTGTAGCTGCTTTCACGCTTAATTCCTTACGCACCCCCGGTGCAAGAACTACGAGAGTCCATGCACCTGGGGCTGCGAAGAAACGAAATTGTCCATCAGTGTTAGTTGGAACTTCTGCGGTGAATTCTCCGTGGCTATCTAACAAACGAATATGAGCGCTCACCACAGGTGCGCCATTTGGCACACCATCGGCTTCCCCGTCCCTGAGTATGACGCCTTGGATAACGCTCTGTTTAGTTAGATCGATTCCATCAAGTGATGGACCGCCAGGAGTTGCACCGCAGGTTCTCAATTAAGCACCAACAGCAACTGGTACGCCGACTAATGAACCGTATTCAGTCCATGAACCGTCGTAATTCTTAACATTGTTAACACCAAGCAATTCATGCAATACAAACCATGAGAATGCAGAACGCTCACCGATGCGGCAGTACGCGATTGTGTCTTTTGCAAGATCAACGCCAGCGCCTTCATAGATTGATTTAAGTTCTGCCTCTGATTTGAAAGTTCCATCTTCATTGGCGGCCTTTGACCAAGGAATGTTCTTAGCAGTTGGAATATGTCCCTTAATTTGTCCGCCTTCTTGTGGAAGGTGAGCAGGGGCTGCGAGTTCGCCTGAGAACTCTGCAGGAGAGCGAACATCAACGATGTTGCGTGTTCCAATTGCAGCAATTACTTCATCGCGGAATGCACGAATTGAGTTATCGCGCTCCTTTGCAACGTAGCGAGTAGCTGCGCGTGCAGGAACTTCCTTTACCAATGGCAACGCTTTTAGCTCCCAGAGCTTGCGACCACCATCGATCAAGCGAACATCTTGGTGTCCGTAAATCTTGAAATACCAGTACGCATATGTTGCAAACCAGTTGTTGTTGCCTCCGTAGAGAACAACTGTTGTGTCATTTGCAATGCCATTTTTTGATAGCAACGCTTCGAACTTCTCTTTTGAAACAAGGTCGCGCACAAGACCATCTTGCAAGTCATCACGCCAGTGGAAAGTGATTGCACCTTCGATGTGGCCTTGTTCATACAGTGTTGTGTCTTCATCTACTTCTACAAATACAACGTGTGGGTTCTTGAGGTTTTCTGTAACCCAATCAGTTGTTACGAGTGCTGTTTCTCTTGACATTGATCTCTCCTATTTCTTAGTAATTAAATTTATTAACGGGTACGAATTCTTAGAACGAGCAGATACATCTCACAACCAAGACAATAATTAAAAACAGAGTTTAAAAACGCTGCAGCCAGTGCAAACCCAACTGCGATTCCAAATACCAACGAAGATCCGATTGCGGCGCCAAGTAAGCCAACGAGTGCGAAAACAAATCCGACTGATTGTGCAAACTGTGGCGGACGCGAATCTTCAGTCACGACTTCCCCACGAAGTCGCGGCTTAACTACGCGCTTAAAAATAAATGCGTAGGGAGTGAATTGAGGACCACGAATTGCCCCAATTGCGAATACAACTGCTTGAAGTGCGAGTACCCATGCGTTCTGAGTTGCAAGTGCAATTGCTAAAACTATTACTGTGATAGTTGCACTGAAACGTGGACCACGAACATCAATCAGAGTTGGTGTTTTTAATTGTTGTGACATGTGAGAAGGATAAAGAAGTTAAAAAAGAAACACTAATTGCGAAGAACTTGCACTTACTTAACTGATGCAATTGCCGCGAGAACTTCATCGCGTTTAGGCGCACCAACAGCGCGACCTACTTCTGTGCCGCTCTTATCCAGAATTAATGTGGTTGGAGTAGACAAAATATTGAGGCGATTGACCAGATCTAGGTTGGCTTCGGCGTCGATATGAAGATGTGCCACGTCGTGCATGTCAGCTGTCATCTGTGACAAGAGCGCACGAGTGGTGCGACATGGTGTGCAAAATGCTGATGAGAATTGAACCAACGTCACCCGAGATCCAAGGGGTGCACCCAACATTTTTGCATCCAGCACAGCGGCCTTGGCCTTTCGAACTTTGAATGTGCCCTCACGCATCTTGTGCCAGATGCCGTAGGCAGTAGCCAGCGCAAGCACGATAACGAGTGGAAGCAACGATTTCACAAGAGTATTGTTGCGCACTTAACAGGAATAGGAAACCTCAAAATGGCCACGGTGTTATTGCTTACAAACACACTTGGTGCCAGCGCGGAAGTTTTACCCGCACTCGGTTTGCTACAACACACTGTAAAAATTCTTCCAGCAGAAGCAAGCGTTCTTGTCGATGTTCCAGATATGCAAGTACTTCTCATCGATGCACGTCGCGATTTACCTGCTGCTAAATCTTTAACAAAACTATTAACAACAACAGGCGTTGGTGCACCTGTCATTGCAATTACAACTGAAGGTGGCCTCACAGCAATTAGCGCTGAATGGGGCATCGACGATGTCATGCTCGATACAGCAGGTCCCGCTGAAGTTGATGCACGTATTCGCCTAGCAATTGGCACACACGATGCGATGATGAATGCATCTGACCCAAGCACCGGAGAAATCAGAACTGGCGAAGTAGTGATCGATGAAAACTCTTACACCGCACGCATTAAAGGTCGCGCGCTTGATTTAACATTTAAAGAGTTTGAATTACTTAAATATTTAGCACAACACCCTGGACGCGTATTTACTCGCGCGCAGCTCTTGCAAGAGATCTGGGGCTATGACTACTTCGGTGGAACTCGCACAGTAGATGTTCACATCCGTCGCCTTCGTTCAAAGCTCGGTCCAGAGTTTGAAGCAATCATCGGCACAGTTCGAAATGTTGGATACAGATTTACATTGCCTCATAACGGTAAAGAAGCAAACCTTTCTGAGCGCGTTTAATTCCAATGCGCCATATTCTTAAAATCCACCGCTCACTTACTGATCCAATTCCACAAAATCCTCACTCTTATTCAATTCGTACATTTAATCCAGCCACAGATAAAAACCAATGGCTCGAACTTAACAACGCAATCTTCGTAAACCACCCTGATCAAGGAAATTGGGCGCTAGCAGATCTTGAAAACCGCATGGCCGAAAACTGGTTTGATGCCAACGGATTCTTCTTAGCCGTAGAAGGCGAAAGCATTATTGGATTTTGCTGGACAAAGGTGCACGACGAATTCGTCAATCAAGATCCAGTGGGCGAGCTATACGTCATCGGTGTGCACCCAAATCACGCGCACAAAGGAATTGGTCGCGCGGTTTCTATTGAAGCTATGAATTACTTAGCCAAAAAAGGCTTAAAGCACTCAATGCTCTACGTTGATGCCGACAACGAAAAAGGTCTGGCCCTTTATAAATCCTTAGGCTTTAACTAGTTCTGCGCACATCTTTCTAAAAGCTTTTGTGTGTTTATCAACATCGGTAGCAGTTGTATCCGGTGACATCAGCGCCATATTGTGAAATGGCGTTAACAAGAAACCATCATTGAGCAGACGCAAGTGGATGTACTGCTCTAATTCAAAATCTCCACCATCAGCGGCCTCTTTGCCTGTACGAGGAGCCTTTGATGCAAATATGTATTCACCACGTGCACCCAAACGATTGCAGTGCCATGGCAGAGCGAACTCTTTAATCGCAGCATCGACACCATCTGACCAACGTGTACCGAGTGCAATCATCTTCTTAAAGTTCTTCTCGTTTAATACTTTCTTTAGTGTCACACGCATCGCAGCAGCAGATAAAGCATTGCCAGCCAACGTCGAACCAATTCCGCCAGTATCAACGATTTCGCGCTTTACCTTTGCAGCAATCTGATCTGCAATCGCTTTTGTCATTCCAAATGTTCCAGTTGGCAAACCACCTGCAATTGCTTTACCAATAGTCAACATATCTGGCTTTAATTTGTACTTCTTTGTCATTCCACCAGGGCCAACAGAAATAGTGTGTGTCTCATCAATAATCCAGACAGCGCCATATTTCTTAGCAAGTGCTCCAACGCCTTCTAGATATCCCTTTTCAGGCAACACAATTCCGATATTTGTCATCGCAGGTTCCATCAAAATCGCTGCAACATCGCCTTTTTTAAGCGCCTTCTCCATCGCAGCTAAGTTATTAAATTCAACAACGCGAGTTGTCTCAGACAAATCAACTGGTGCACCGATGTTTCCTTCGCGCTTAACTGTTTTGCCACGAGAATCCAGAGTTGCAAAAGTTTCATCAACGGAGCCGTGATAGCACTTGTCGATCACAATTATTTTTTGCTTACCTGTTACAAGTCGGCAATAACGAATTGAGTGACGATTAGCATCGGTGGCCGACACAGTAAATTGCCACATCGGCAAACCAAATCGAGCAGACAGATCTTCACTCACTGCCAACGCATCCTCAGTTGGCAACATCGCAGTCAGACCAGAGTTCAGTTGTTTCTTAATCGCTTCAACTGTTGCAGCTGGTGAGTGCCCTGTCATCGATCCTGTATCGCCTAAACAAAAATCAATATATGAATTGCCATCTACATCTTTAAAGTGCGCACCCTTAGCGCTCTTAACAAAGAGTGGATAAGCACCCGGCCACTTAGTCATCCAAGACATTGGCACACCGCCAGGCATTGATTTCTTCGCTTGCGCGAATAACTTTGCGCTTTTCTTTGTTCGAGCCAAATAACGCAGCTCTTCTTTTTTCATCAACTTTGCTAGATGTGCGCGATCAATCATTTGAATATCCTACTTATTCTTCTTCGAAAACAAATAACGCTTCAATGTAATGCTCGCCCGTAATACCTAAGTTCTGCGCATCAGGAGGCGCTGTCTGTGGCTCAATACACACACCATCTGAATCTTCTGTGTAAACAACCCACCACGGTGCATCTGATTCGATACTAATTCGCGCAACGTCTTCCCAGACAACACTCGGCGTTCCGCGCACTTCTGTAAATGCGTCATCCCACGGTTGTGCCGTTGGCGAAATAATTTGCCCATCAGGCAATCCATCTGAATCACGCTGCAACATCTTTGCTGCACTAAATTCAATTTCAGCGCTTCCACCGCGATCTAAATCGCGCACAAACCACGGATGAAATCCCATCCACGCAGGCAAGTCGCACTCACCTGGGTCATATTCAAGTGACCAACGAATCGCATCATCTAGTACTTCAATCGTTTGTTCAACCGTTGCTCCGCCATATGGTTTCGGCAAATGCAACATCGAACGTCCCGGACCAATTTCTTGCCACGATGATTCAAAACCATATCCGTGAATTGCATGTGGCGGAAAAGCAGTCGTTGGTAATTGAAACTCTTGTCCGCTTGGAGATTTAATAATTCCATCTCTGACTCGCCCAGCCCACGGCGCCATTGCATACCAACCGTATGTCAGCGGCGAGCCACGAAAGGGAACAGCGAATTGCATATCGCGCCAAATCAAAGATGAGATTCGTGCACCTTGATCTAAATCAATATTTATCTGAAACTCTGCATCATCAATGAATTGCACTTTGTTCACCCTTACGCGCTAGATATTCGGCAATCACTTCAACACCGAGCAAATGATCTTCTACTTGTGGCAATCCACTAATTAATAAAATCCCAGCCATTCCAACACCTGTCACGTTTAACGGCAATCCACCACCGTGCACAGCATGCAACTCTTCTGACATGCCATTGTGCTCATACCAATTCACACCAGCTTCTTCGGCAGCAACTCTTTCAAACATCGTCGATGTTCCCTTTGCCAACACAACTCGTGCTTTACGCGCAATCCACCAATCATTTTCTGGTTTTGCTCCAGGCAGTGAGACATGAAAAACAATCCACTCGCCCAATCGAACTTCAACAGCAATTGGCAGAGCGCGATCTCGCCCGAGTCCTGCAGCGATCTCGCCAATCTCAATTGCTTCTGCATGAGATAACGATGGCAACACAAGTGTCTGCGCTTCTAACGCCAGCTGCGCGCTTGTAAAGCCACCCGTGGTCTCGACCATGAGAGCATCTTGCCTTAGGTTGTATCCATGTTCACACTGCCAAAGACAGATCTTTTAGTGCATCCGCTCTGCCTTGGCGCAAATGTCTTTGGTTGGAGCGCCGATGAAGCCCAATCCTTTGCAGTCCTAGATGCCTACGTCGCAGCCGGTGGAAACTTCATCGACACCGCCGACGTGTACTCCGAATGGAAAGAAGGCAACGCAGGCGGAGAATCAGAAACCATCATCGGCAAGTGGATGAAAGCGCGCAATAACCGAAACAAAATTGTTCTCGCCACAAAGGTTGCAAAACTCTCCACACGTCGCGGACTTTCACCTGCAAACATCACAGCAGCACTCGATGACTCACTTCGCCGCCTGCAAACAGATTACGTAGATATTTATTACTCGCATGAAGATGATTTAAAAGTTCCCACCGAAGACACTCTCGGTAAATACACAGAATTAATCTCCGCTGGAAAAATCCGCTACATCGCCGCATCCCAACACTCCGGCGCACGCCTGCAGCACGCACTCGACACAGCAAAAGCCAACAACCTGGCTTCATACATCGCGCTGCAAGATCACTACAACTTAATTACCAGAAACCCATTTGAAGCAGAACAAGCAGCAGTTGTTACGAAAAACGGATTATCCGCTCTACCTTTCTACGGACTTGCAAAAGGTTTTCTATCTGGCAAATACCGCCCCGGCGTCACAGTCGAATCAGTTCGCGCAGAAGCCGTAAAGGAATACATGACGCCAACTGGTTGGGCAACAATTGATGCGCTAGATGCCATCGCTAAAAATCACGGAGCATCTCTCTCCGCAGTTGCACTCGCCTGGCTTAGATCAAACCCCTCTGTCAGCGCACCAATTGCAAGTGCGCGAACAGTCGAGCAGTTATTGGAAATAATTCAAATAGTTAAACTAACCAGCGAAGAAGTAGAACAACTCAACACAGCTAGTCGTTAACGCTCCACGCTGTATTTTCATTTCGATTCACAACCCACGCCTTATAAGAAGCTAACTCAGGCAATCCAAACCACTTTGCACCATCTTTGCCCGCCACCATCAGCGCAGTCGCCAGTGCGTCACACAACCCCGCATCTGGGCCAATAACACTGGCTGACCTTGCGCCAATTGCAATCATGCCTGTGTATGGGTCATGAATATGAGCGCCTCGTTCGTAATCTCCGCTAGTCGCAATCGCGCCATCAAAAACCTCAACAACGTGCACAACCTCTTTTGTGTTATCAGGATTAGAAATACCTATAGACCAAGGCTTTATTACGCCACCATCATTGAAACCACCACGCAACGCTAAATCTCCTGCGAAGTTAATCTGCACATGCTGCGCACCATGTTCTTGCGCAATATCTGCGCACTTATCTGCTGCCCACCCTTTTACATATCCACTGGGATCAAAACCACCAGGCACCGCCCACGGATCAAATGCGCCATCAGTTAAATCACGAGCAACTGAGCACAAGTTAGCAACTTCAATCACATCAGCTGGCGCATCGCCAATCTGCATGCGTCCATCACGCAACTGCGAAACAACAGAGTCTGACTTATACGTTGAAAACAATCCATCAACTAAGCCCACAAAAGAAGTTATCTCAGCAAAGGCAAGATCAGAATCAAACCCAGCACCTTCGCAATCAAAGTAAAGCTTTGTGCCCCAAGCATCGATTGTGTGGCGCTGGCGCATAGGAAAACTTATAGACCAGCTTTTGAAATAGCAGAAGCCAGTGATTGATACCAACCGTATGAAGTAAAAGAAGCACCTGATACTCCCTGCACATTCGCAGATTGGATAGCAATCGTCTGCTGACGCAACACAGGCACAGCCTTTTGTGTATAACGATCATTACTGCCAGATGGCGCCTGCACCGCTTGCGCATCAACTATCTTTCCATTCTCAACCGTAATCTTTACTTGCACTGGCCCATAACGAGTGTTTGCAACAGAACCAGTAAATGAACCAGTAACACCACCTACAGGTTTAGCAGGCACAACTGTTGGCGCCGCAGTACTAGTCGCACCACTCTTTGTTGGCGTTGCACTCGGCGCTGGCGCCGGAGTATCAATTGCAATCAACGTTGTCTTAGAAAGATTTGGTGGGGTAACCATCAACACCGCACCCAACCCACCCACGGTGCCACCAGCGATTAAGAGCGCTCTCTTCATTTGATCTCCGTGTGATATCCGAATGCTTCATCATGGAATTTATCTTTTGGAACACCAACATCTTGCGCTGCTTTACGCACTGACTCCACCAGCGGCGTAGGCCCACATATATAGATATCAGCATCAGCAAAGCTAGGCACTAACTTCGTAAGCAATCTAGCGTCCATTGGATGATTTGTACGCGGCCCCACCAAGTAATGCACACGAATCGTGCCATCCGAATTCGCCGCTAAATAATCTAACTCTTCGCGCAAAACTAAATCTTCTTCCTTAGACGCTCTAAAGATCACATCCATCTGCACGCCATTTTTAAACTCTTCGATAATTGCTCTAATAGGTGTAATACCCACACCACCGCCAACTAGAACAACGTGTGGACTAGATGAACGCCCTGCTGTGAAAGCACCATATGGGCCTTCCACAAAGACACGTGTGCCCGGATGCAACAGCGCAAGTGAACGAGAGTGATTACCTAGATCTTTAACGGTAATGCGAACAAAGTGCTCAGTCGGCGCAGCCGACAGAGAATAAGGATGTGCAACAAGTAAATGTCCCTTAGTTAAAAAACGCCACGAGAAGAACTGTCCGCCTTGTGCTGCAAGCTTGTGCAACTTACGCCCGCGCATGATCACTGAAACAACACCAGGTCCTTCAATGACAACACGGTCAACTGTGATGTTGTGACGCATTGAGCGCACCAAAGGCAAGCCAATACGCCAATACAAAACAGATGCACCCATAGCAACATACAAAAACGTCCAGTACCAACGATTAAGCGAGTGACCAACGAACATAGAACCATTAAGCACCTGGTGCATAAAGGAAAGAGCAATCGCTGCGTATGTATAGATATGAATAATCCACCATGTCTCATAAGACATCTTTGCTCTTGCTTTTTTGTATGACGTCACACCCGCCAAGATCATCAACACAAATCCGCCAAGGCCCGCCCACATCCAATAAAACTTTGTGAGCATGTTCCACAACTCTTTGTATAAAGGAATTTGATCTTGTCCAGCAAAACCAAGAAGCACGAAGATCACATGAAAGCCAATGAGAAACAATGAATACGGCGCCAACTTGCGATGCCACGTCACCAATCTGTCATGACCCACACCGCGCTCAACAAAAGGAATACGCGCAATAAGAAAAATACCGAGTACCGCAAAGTAAGTACCCACCAACGCACACAAACGTGAGAACGAAGTAACCAACGCATATGGCGAAGAAATATCCGCATAAGTCATCGTCGTCACTTGCATAGCAACGGTGAGCCCCAACCCCACCCCTGCAATCAGCGCCCCCCAATCAACGCCGGCACCCGATGAGTACCTGATCGTTGACGCGTTGCTCATAGCCCCATTCAACTCCTATTTTCTGTGAGTTGCTTGAGCGCGAAGAAAGCTCCACCTGTGTCTGGCAATACACTTAAGCCCTTATGAAGCACCTGCAATTAATCCGACTTCTCGTTGGTCGCGAATTAACTCTGCGATACAAGCGCAGCGTCATCGGCATTGGTTGGACGCTTCTCAACCCAATGCTCACCAGCTTCGTCTTATGGGTTGTCTTCTCTTTTGTCTTCGCAGGAAAACTCCCTGACGGTCAGCAATACGCACCATATTTAATGGCCGGAATCGTCCTTAACTCATTTTTTAATTCAGGCGTAGTCATATCTGCTGAATCAATTGCGGCAAACTCAAAAGTTCTCACAAAGATCTACGTGCCGCCACAAATATTTCCAATCTCCGTAGCCCTCGCCGGACTCGTTAACTTCTTTATCGGTCTCATTCCTCTTGCCATTGTTGTCTACATCTCCGGCCAATCACTAGCGCTCACATTCCCACTCGTCATCATCGTCGGCTTCTTTTTAGCACTGCTTGTGGCTGGCCTAGGTTTATCTCTCTCACTTCTCTTTATACGCTTCGATGACACCAGAAATATAGTTACCGTGCTGTTAATGATTCTTACTTACTTCACTCCAATTTTTTATCCCATTTCAGTTTTAAGCCCTAAATTACAAAAAATCGTACAGTTGAATCCACTGAATAGCTTTCTTGACTGCTTCCGATGGGCTTTTTCAAATAATGCAACTGCAACTCTTGCCGATTGGCTATACATGGGAGGTACTGGAGTTCTTGCTATCTTGCTCGGCACATTTGTTTTTAAGAAATTCTGGCCTCGAACGGTAGCGATGCTCTAATGGCAACTATTGAAGTTACAAACGTTAGCCTGACCTATCGAGTCTTGAAAAATAAATCAAGCTCACTAAAAGAGTTGTTCAGAGATGTCATACGCAGGAAAGTACGCATACAAAATTACGTTGCTCTTAAAGACGTTTCATTTACCGTTGACTCTGGTGAAGTAGTTGCAATCATTGGTAAAAATGGGGCAGGTAAATCAACGCTGTTAAAGATTCTGGCACAAGTTTTGCCACCAACTACAGGTAACGTAAAAGTCAAAGGATCAATTGCACCCATGATTGAACTTGGTGCTGGATTCCATCCAGAAATGACTGGCACGGAAAATGTACTCTTTTACTCAACTCTTATGGGTCGCGATATGAACCGCACTAAATCACGAACCGCAGCTATTGGTGAATGGGCTGGTGTCACTGACCATATGGACTTTCCGCTCCGTACTTTTTCATCAGGCATGGAGGCACGACTTGCATTCGCGACTGCAACCGATGAAACGGCCGATGTTTTGCTTATCGATGAAGTCCTTAGCGTGGGAGATACTGACTTCCAGCTAAAGTCTGGCGCTCGCATGAACGAGCTAATCAATAAGGGTGCTGCGGTGGTTCTCGTCTCACACGATCTAAGTACTGTTCGTAGACTTGCACAAAAGGCTATTTGGCTTGAAAACGGCGTTGTAAAGATGTCAGGCCCAACAGAGCAGGTTGTCTCTGCCTACGAAAAGCAATAAACCATGCGCGTTCTGCATGTAATTGCTCGCCTTAATGTTGGTGGCACCGCTCGCTACATCACGCGATTAGCCGAAGAGCTACCAAAACACAAAATAGAAACTTTTGTTGCTACAGGCTTTGTTCAAGGATCAGAACAAGAAGACCCATCAGCCAAAAAACTAAAAGTACTTCGCATTCCATCCCTCGGTCGCCAAATCAATCCGATAAAAGATCACTTTGCATTTAAGCAACTGCTAGAAATAATCAAAGAAGTTAAGCCAGATATTTTGCACACTCATACATTTAAGGCTGGTTATATCGGTCGCATCAAGATAAAAGAAATCAATAGAGCTGCTGGTAAGCGCGTTAAGTTTGTACACACATTCCACGGTCATTTATTTGATGATCCGGAGTTCTCTGGACTCAAGTCCTTAATCATTACTTCTTTCGAACGCCGATTTGCGATGCGCACCGATGCGATTGTCACAGTTGGAGCACAAGTTGGTAAAGAATTACTTGAACGAGAAATCGGTCAACCAGAACAATTTACAAATATTCCACCAGGTGTTGAGCCACTTAAAATCCCTAAAGCGAAGCCGCGTAAGAAAATTACAATTGGATGGATTGCACGTGTGACCGGAGTGAAAAATCCTTTGCGTGCGCTGGAGATTGCAAAGCTATTTCCAGATGCACAATTTCTTATTGCAGGCGGTGGCGACATGCTCGAGCAAGTTAAAGCTCAAGCACCTCGCAATACCAAGGTTTTAGGTTGGACAGATGCGGCAAAACTATTTGCTGATTCAGACATCATTCTTTCGACTAGCGAAAATGAAGGAATGCCTATTGCGTTGATCGAAGCTCAACTTGCTTCCAAGCCAGTTGTTGCCACAAATGTTGGCGGAGTTGCAGAAGTTGTCATCAATAACAAAACAGGATTTGTTACCCGCAAGAGCACAGGGGATTTAGCTAAAGCCCTGGAAAAACTCATTCGTTCCAAAGCCCTGCGCACTGCCCAAGGCAAAGCAGCTAAGGCTCACGCTACAAAGGCTTTCTCGGTTGAAAAGATGATTAAGGCCCACATATCGCTCTATAAGAAGTTAGCAAAATAGAATTACACCCATGCGCGTACTAGTCACCGGCGGAGCCGGGTTCATCGGTTCTCACTTAGCCGATGCCTTGATTGCGCGCGGTGATCAAGTTGTTGCACTAGATAATTTCTCTACTGGGTCAACTGCAAATATAAAGCACATCACCAAGAACTTCGAAATCATTGATGGCGACATCAGAAATGTAGATTTAGTCAATAACTCCATCAAAGATGTGGATCTTGTCTTTCACATGGCTGCAGCCCTTGGTGTAAACACAATTCTTGAATCCCCACTTGAATCAATCTCAACAAACATCGCAGGCAGCGAAGTTGTTCTAAATTCAGCCGCAAATAACAAGAAGCGAATTCTGATTGCAAGCACATCGGAAATTTACGGCAAGAATCCAAAGCAACCTCTTAACGAGACTGATGACCGCGTTGTTGGTCCGCCTCAAAAAATTCGGTGGTCTTATTCGGATGCCAAAGCAATCGAAGAAGCCATGGCATTCTCACTCAATCAGGAAAAAGGTTTGAAAGTCACAACAGCGCGACTCTTTAACACTGTAGGCCCGCGCCAATCAGCACATTACGGAATGGTGGTTCCACGTTTTGTCCGTTCGGCTCTTAAGAACGAACCGATCAGTATTTATGGTGACGGGACACAGTCTCGCGTCTTCTGTCACGTACACGATGCAATCGAAGCGCTCCTTGCTCTCGTTGGCACGGACAAGACAATCAACGAGGTTTACAACGTTGGCGGCACAAGTGAAATCACAATCAAAGAATTAGCGGATCAAGTAATCAAAGAGACTAAATCACAATCTTCAACCGAATATATCCCTTACGAAAAAGCCTACTCCCCAGGATTTGAAGATATGCAGCGCCGCGTGCCAGATATTTCAAAGATTAAACAAGAACTTAATTGGGCGCCAAAGAAGAATCTTTCACAAATCATTGCTGATGTGGCTGCCCACTTCTCTAATTCTTAAAGCCCGGCAACGCCTTTAATGCTGCCGGTGCAATCAAATACATAACTCGCACTCGCTTTAATCTCTGCTTCGCTCACAACATCATGCCTGGTCACAACTATTGCCACATCAAATCCATTTAAATCACTGCTTGATTGTTCGTTCCACGCACCAACTACTGGATCGTGCCAAGAAACTTCTGCACCCAGTTTCTTTAGTTCCTCTATCACTAAAATAGCTGGTGCTTCTCGCGTATCAGAGACATTACCTTTATACGCAATTCCAACGACAACAACTTTTTTGCCCTTCAGCGAGCCAATGTCTTTAGTAACTCTTGAAACCACGTATGCCGGCATACCTAAGTTAACTTCGTTCGCACGCCTGATGAATTCTGCTGGAACTCCTACTCTTTCTGCCACGTGTGCTAAATAGCTTGGATCCACCGGAATGCAGTGTCCGCCCGCACCAGGACCCGGTTGGAAACTCATAAATCCAAATGGTTTCGTCGCTGCCGCGTCCAGCACTTCGCGTGTAGGAATATTTAAGGCATCACCGATCTGAGCAAATTCATTGACTAAGGCAATGTTTACTTGTCTAAAAGTATTTTCAAATAATTTTGCTGCTTCTGCAACTTCAGGAGTGGATACTTCAATGATTTCATCACAAAACGATGAATAAAACTTACGGGCTAAAATCAAAGCTTCTGGAGTTAACCCTGCGAGCAAACGCGGAGTATTTTTCTGCGTCCACTTTTTATTGCCCGGATCAACACGTTCCGGCGACGAGGCATACAAATGTCCAAGGCCAGATGCTTTTTCGATTACCGCTGCGATTTCAGTTCGCAAAGTGCCCGGATAAGAAGTTGATTCATTAATCACCAACACAGGATTTTTAACATTTTCAATTATTGTTTTGCAGGCTGCCTTAATGGCAGATAAATCAGGTTTTCTTGCGCTATCTAATGGGGTCGGCACTGCGATTACAATGATTGCAGCATCCTTCAAGGCGCTTGCTTCTGCAGTAGCCAGATAATTCCCGTTTATTCGCGTTGATGAAACTGCTACAGGATTAATATCAAAGCCGATAACAGAATGTCCTGCTTTTGCAGAAGCTTCAGCTACGGATGTGCCAACATATCCTTGACCTATGATTCCAATTTTGAACATTTCAGTTTTATCTACTTTATTTGTTTCAAATTGGGATTATAGGGATCTAAATCCTTCATTTTTTTGAAAGCTTTATCTCGCTCTTCTTGTGAAGCTGCAGGTTGCAGTATCAACTCTCTCCAAGCTTCATAATTATTTGGATTAAATCTAATCCCGTCCCTTGCAATTACTACAGACCTGTCAGTTAAATTCGCTTCTCGAAACAGCCGCGCAACTGTCGTCATTCTAATGACGCTTTGTGGCCATTGGTTGATGGCAGATTCTATTTTAAGAACATCACCGGATTTGATAGTTGACCTAAATGACGTATCAGCAATAAACAATGGGAGAGCGATTATCACTCCAATCACTGCGCCGGCGGACGCAGGAACAGAAAAATGACTCTTAGTTTTAAATTTAAAATGAACGGCGTTGGGCGCGTGTGTGTTAATTTCATATCCAATTATTAAACCAGGTAAAATCCAACCCCAGACTGCCAATCCAATTTGATTTATCGAAATTATAGATTGTGCAAGGTAGGCAACCCAGGAAGCTAAAATCGCAGTAACTCCAAAGTTGAACGTATCTAGTTTTTTGATAATTCGAACCGCAGCGATCAGTGCATAAATCAAGATAACCGTGTAAATACCTAGGAGAGGAATGCCGCCATTGGATGACAAATCCAAAAATACATTGTGCGCAGAATCTGTTGACACATCGGATCCGGGTCGCAGAGCTGTTGTTATATCCCTTGATTTTCTGTAGGCATCTCTGTAACCGTCTGGACCAACGCCAAAAACTGGATTTTGAATTGTCATGTTCATTCCAGCGCGCCAGAAGTCCCCACGGAATGTCACCGAATCTTTATACAGCACGGAAGGCCAAGGTGCTTTTTGTAAAATATCAAGCAAAACTGCTATGAACCCAACCGCGGTAATCAAAACATAAAATTTAGTCATGTAACCTGAATTGAATTTAACACTGATGAAGAGATAGAAAACTATAACTGCGCCCGACAGTAAAACAAGATAACCTTGCTGTGAGCCTGATTTATAGATATTGAAAACGGCAGTTGCTACAAAGAGTAAATTCAAAATCTTTGATCTCAAACTTGAATTCTGCAGTGTCTTTGCTAATGCCGCGGTCGCACTAATTCCCATAAATGAAGCATGGAAGTTTGGATTTCCAAAAATACCAAAAACTGGACTATACGGATTAGTCCAGTTAAATGGATCTAAATCCAAAACCTGAATCAATCCATAAAAAGCCGATACTGATCCGCAGACAATGAGTAAGTTTGCGACGCGAGTTAATAAGTTTGAATTAGCAGCAATTGAGCTAACGATGATCAACGCAGCAAAACTTGTATAGGTCAAGAAACCAGTCTGACGTCCTGTAACACCGAACAATCCTTCGGTTAGATTTATCTTAGAAAAAAATAAAGACAGTATTTCCCACATTATAAACATCAACGTAAAAAACAAAAGCGTTCTATGGCTGGATAAAGTAATAGACCTCAAATTGGATACAATTACAAAAAGTGATGCGATCCCAAATATGGTTAGAAAGAAAAAGCGAGGAACATTTATTGGATCATAGGAAAAAAAGGGTGTAACAATCAAAGTAACTGAAGCAAGTGCCAAAAAGACTAACTTGGCAGGGATCGTCAATTCCTTCATGTCCATAGATTACTGAAAATCTTCAATTAAAAGCCTAAAGGCGGCCCCTTTCGGGGCCGCCTTTAGTGTCTCTAGAAGTGGATTACTTCTTGAGAAGAGCCTTCTGAAGGGCTGCAATCTGCTTGTTGATTGATGCGATCAAGGAAACGATTGCCTTGAGCACGTCAGCGTTAGATACACCAGTTGAACCTGATGTCACCTTGTAAGCAGCTGATGTAGCAACATCAATTGTTGGGAAGTGAACAACTGCGTTGTAAGAACCTTCAGTTAGACCAGAAGTTGTTCCAACTGTGAATGTGTACTTACGTGTACCAGAGATTCCTGGCTTAGCAGTTGTACCTGCAGATGCTCCGGAGTTTGCAACTCCAACAAGAGTCATCATTGGTGCTGAGATTGAGATATCACTTGCAAGTGCAGTGACAGTATCAACAGCATCGTATGAGTTAGCGAGGTTGCCCTTTGAGTCTTTGAATGTAACAGTCAAAGTTGCAACTTCACCTTGTACATATGAAGCCTTATCAAATGAAGCTGAGTATTCATACGCTGCGCCTGCGCAACGGAATGAAGCCTTAGCTGATTTGATTGTAGTTCCATTTGTATTTGTGTACTTCAAGACAACATCTGAAGTTCCAGCAACACCGCAAGTAATTGAACCTGTACCTACGTAGTCACCGTATGCTCCATCATATGCAGCATCTAGTCCACCTGTACCTGCAGCGTTAGTTACAACAGCTGTGTTTGATGAAGTATCCATAAGGATGCTATCGCTCTCCATTGCTAAACCATTGCCTGCAGCATCTTTTACTGTGTAAAGGAATGCTGTTGCGTTGGTTGCTGCTGTCTTTCCAGCCTTGTAAGGAGTTACAGAAAGTGTTGATGGACGTCCTGTGATCTTTCCAGCCAGTGTTGCAAGAGTGACACCGTTGTATGAAACAGTAACTGTTCCTGACCAACCTGCGCCAGATGTGAGTTCAGCGAGGTATACCCAGAGAGCTGAAGGATCAGCAGAAGATACCGCTGTGTTGTTCGCCGCTGTTGGAGCTGCTGCTGCACCTGTTGCTGCAAGTGTTCCAAGAACTGCACCTGATGATGCTGTTACAACGAGTGAGCCTGTAGTAAGACTGATGTCTTGACCATAAGCATCTGCAACGTTGATATACAACTCAAGAGTGTTGCCAAAAGTTGTAGATGCGTTAACTACTGACTCAGCAGCAGTCGGAGCTGTTGCATTGTCAGAATCCCAACGCACAACTGATTCAGATGGGTTAGCAACGCCCGCTACTGAAGAAGATGCGATAGTTACTGTTAGGACGTCCGCAACTGCACCAGCAGACGCACATGTATCGTCATATCCAGTTACTGTAAATGTTGTTCCTGCTGCACCTGTTGGCTTGATAGTTATCAAGTTGTCTGCGTTTTTCATATCAACGCAGGTTTGTGCGCCATTAACATCCGAAGCGGCAATAGTTGTTCCCGCGACCGCTGTGATACTTGCCCCAACTGATACTTTAACGGCAGCAACTGCTGCTGTTGAAAGAATCAAACTTCCAGTTGAGAGGATCGTCGCTGTGCGAGTTGTATAACCAACTCCACCACCAAGAGCTGGCGTAATAGCTCCGACAATACCAATTGATCCTGTTGACGCATCGAATATACCGTCGCCTGCACCTGCATTAGCAGATGGAACAGCTACTACTGAAAGTAGTCCCGCACCAAGTGCTGATACTGCAACAAGCGCGATGCGCTTGCGTAGTGTCTTTGTAGACATGTTTTTCCTTCCGTTAGTCGAAATCGGGCATTTCCCGCTTTCGGCTCGAAAATCTTTCGATCTTCTAAACTTCGCCTCATGACAAACTCGAGTGCTGCCATGAAACAGAAAACCCACACGGGCTTCCTATATCTTCAACGAATATGCGCATGTTTTGTCGTGAAATAAGGATAAATAGGACATTTCACCCGTATTTGTTAGAAATTAATACAAGTCTCACCATTACTTCGAACGCAATTCAAGGCATTCAAATTACTGAAAATCTTCAATTAAAAGCCTAAAGGCGGCCCCTTTCGGGGCCGCCTTTAGTGTCTCTAGAAGTGGATTACTTCTTGAGAAGAGCCTTCTGAAGGGCTGCAATCTGCTTGTTGATTGATGCGATCAAGGAAACGATTGCCTTGAGCACGTCAGCGTTAGATACACCAGTTGAACCTGATGTCACCTTGTAAGCAGCTGATGTAGCAACATCAATTGTTGGGAAGTGAACAACTGCGTTGTAAGAACCTTCAGTTAGACCAGAAGTTGTTCCAACTGTGAATGTGTACTTACGTGTACCAGAGATTCCTGGCTTAGCAGTTGTACCTGCAGATGCTCCGGAGTTTGCAACTCCAACAAGAGTCATCATTGGTGCTGAGATTGAGATATCACTTGCAAGTGCAGTGACAGTATCAACAGCATCGTATGAGTTAGCGAGGTTGCCCTTTGAGTCTTTGAATGTAACAGTCAAAGTTGCAACTTCACCTTGTACATATGAAGCCTTATCAAATGAAGCTGAGTATTCATACGCTGCGCCTGCGCAACGGAATGAAGCCTTAGCTGATTTGATTGTAGTTCCATTTGTATTTGTGTACTTCAAGACAACATCTGAAGTTCCAGCAACACCGCAAGTAATTGAACCTGTACCTACGTAGTCACCGTATGCTCCATCATATGCAGCATCTAGTCCACCTGTACCTGCAGCGTTAGTTACAACAGCTGTGTTTGATGAAGTATCCATAAGGATGCTATCGCTCTCCATTGCTAAACCATTGCCTGCAGCATCTTTTACTGTGTAAAGGAATGCTGTTGCGTTGGTTGCTGCTGTCTTTCCAGCCTTGTAAGGAGTTACAGAAAGTGTTGATGGACGTCCTGTGATCTTTCCAGCCAGTGTTGCAAGAGTGACACCGTTGTATGAAACAGTAACTGTTCCTGACCAACCTGCGCCAGATGTGAGTTCAGCGAGGTATACCCAGAGAGCTGAAGGATCAGCAGAAGATACCGCTGTGTTGTTCGCCGCTGTTGGAGCTGCTGCTGCACCTGTTGCTGCAAGTGTTCCAAGAACTGCACCTGATGATGCTGTTACAACGAGTGAGCCTGTAGTAAGACTGATGTCTTGACCATAAGCATCTGCAACGTTGATATACAACTCAAGAGTGTTGCCAAAAGTTGTAGATGCGTTAACTACTGACTCAGCAGCAGTCGGAGCTGTTGCATTGTCAGAATCCCAACGCACAACTGATTCAGATGGGTTAGCAACGCCCGCTACTGAAGAAGATGCGATAGTTACTGTTAGGACGTCATTTACTGTTGTAGCAGCTGTTGAAGTGTAACCAGTTACTGTAAATGTTGTTCCAGCAGCACCTGTTGGTGTCACTGTGAATGTGTTATTGCTTGAAGCAACAGTAAACTTCTGCTGGTCCGCACTAATTGTACCAGTCGTAGTTGTTCCTGTTGCGCTTACGATAACGCCACCAGCAGATACAACGTAGTATCCACCTGTAGCACCACCAGCTGTAACAACAAGGCTTCCTGTTGAAAGAATTGTTGCTGTCTGTGTTGTGTTTTCGCCAGCAAGGGCTCCAACAATTCCGATTGAACCAGTGATGTTTGAAATCTCACCGGCACCAGCTGCATTAGCAGATGGAACAGCTACTACAGAAAGTAGTCCCGCACCAAGTGCTGATACTGCAACAAGCGCGATGCGCTTGCGTAGTGTCTTTGTAGACATGTATTTCCTTTCGTTAGTCGAGACCGGGTATTTCCCGATTTCGGCTCGAAGATCTTTCGATCTTCTAATTCCGCTTCTTTTATGACGAACACGTGTAGCGCCATAACCGAAAGCGGAAATCTGTATTACTTGGTGCCTTCTTCCGCTGCTTGAATCATTGCCATGGTCTGAGCCATAACTGCAACTGATTCGAGCTGTGCGATAGAGATATCCATCTGGTCGTTGAACTCTTCAACGGTGATGCCAGTGGATTTCTTTGCTGAAACTTTCTTTGATTCCTCAACAACAACTGGGGCTGCAGGAGTTACTGCTTCCTCTTGAACTGTTGTTGGAGTTGAAATTGCAAGATCTGAGACTTGAACATTTCCTTCGTTGCCAGTCAGTGAGTTAAAGCCCAGGAATGCTGTGACAACTAGGAGAAGAGATAGGGCAACCTTGGAAGACTTCTGTGCAATCTCTGCTGCCTTCTTATAAGAGGTGGAGAGCATGTCGAGTGCAGTAAGACCACGCTCTTCATCGATAACGAGTTCACTAAGAACGCGACGTAAAGAAGCGCGAGCACGTGAGACTGTGTGACGAACAGCAGACTCTTTGATACCGAGTTCGGATGCGATCTCAGAAGTTGAACGACCTTCCATCTCCCACATAACCAAAGCTGCGCGCTCTGCAGGGGATAACATCGCAAGTGCTTGACGAATAATTGCCGCGTCCTCTGCGGCTGAGATAGCTGATGAGTGATCGCCATCTACTTGCCATGCAGCCTCAACTTCTGCAGTGGCATCATCTAGAACTACGAGGTTTGGACGACGTCCCTCTAAACGGAATAGATCAATGCAAAGATTTTCAATTGTGCGGTGAAGGTAAGAAAGCGCGTGATCTGTTGACTCTAGTTCTGGAGCAGCCAACATGAACTTGATTAGAGCATCTTGTGTGATTTCTTCAGCCTTAGCGGAATCCTTGAGTACGCGATTAGCGTGGGCAAGAAGCTCTGAACGGTGCTCTGTGTAGAAAGCACCTAGCTCGGCAACGGTCCACACACGTGGTCCTTGCGCTTGAGCCTTCTTCTTAATAGCCACTTGGATTTCCTTAACCGGTTTTGTATTACAGAGTCAGCCGTCGCTGCCTCTACCTGCTACTACGCATCCGCGCGCTGAATGTAGCGAAGGTTGGACAAAACGGACATTTCTTAAAGGGAGCGGGGTTACTCCAGACCTCAATTTTACCCTGCTCGAGGGCAAATCCTGCGCAAGCAAGCCAAAAGGCGGCTTCCCTGTATGGAAAACCGCCTTTTGATACTACTTCTTTGCGCTTATGCTCCTCGTTTACACGCTTTCGTCTTTAGCGTTGAATAAATCGAATCCATTGACTTCTTTAGCTCCTCAATCTGAGCCATGCCTTCTGCCCCAACTAGTGGGCCGAGGTCCTTGTATGAGTCATATCCATCTTGAGCTTGAAGGTAAACGTCATAACCGTCATAACATGCCTTGAGCATGAAGGTGTTCTTCGTTGGCGATACGAATGGGTTCTTGCCACAAACATAAGTCTTCTTGCCAACCTTCTTAACTGAACCTTCTTTTGTGCATGCGGAACCAGTTTTAATGGTTGCGGCTGAGGCTGGGGTGACAACAGAAGTGGCTAGAAATAGGCCAAGAGTTGAAGCGATAACAATCTTGCGAAGCATAGATACCTCCATAGGAATAGCGAAAGGATAGCAAGAAACCCTTATTTTTAAAGGGGCACAAGGGTGAATTGGTTGGTAATCCTCTGTGAATATAGAGGGGGATCAGAGCAGATCAGAAATGCGGGCCATCCGAGAAAGTGCCTGACAGGCCGATCTAATAATAGGAATAGATAAAAGCGCACCTGTGCCTTCGCCTAGTCGTAAATCTAAATCAAGTAGCGAATTTAATCCCAGGTGCTTTAGTGCGATTTTTGAACCAGGTTCGGAAGAACACTGAGCAGCAATAAAAAACTCTGTTATTTTTGGTTTGAGTGCTTCTGCAACAGTTGCTGCAGCAAGTGTGATTACACCATCTAATACCACTGGTATTTGAAGCGACGTTGCACGCAAGATGTAACCAGTTAGCGCAGCGATTTCTAATCCACCAATTTGTGCAAGCACATCAATCGGATCTTTTGTGCCTTTTGTCTTGGCAATTAACTGCTCAACAATTTCTACTTTGCGCGCATATGTTTCGTCATCTATTCCTGATCCACGACCTGTAACTTCTTGCGCACTGGCTTTTGCAAAGTGCGCGATAAGAGCAGCCGACGGTGTTGTGTTGCCGATACCAACTTCCCCGGTGCAAAGAGAACGCGACCCACCAGCAATTAATCGTTCTGCAGTCTGCGCACCAATATTCATCGCTGCGAGTGCTTCTTCTCGTGTCATTGCTGGCTGGTTGCGAATATCCTGCGTTCCGCTTTTTACTCTTTCGTTACTCACAGCGCGCGACTTTGAGTCACTCACTGCACCAACATTTATGTATTGGCAGTACACATCAGCAACACCTGCCAGTACAGAAACCGCAGCTTTGTTATCAGCCATTACTTCTAGCATCATCCCCGTAATCGCTTGCGGCCATGGTGTAACAGAGTCATCTGATGCGATTCCGTGATCTCCAGCAAAGACAGCAATGGCTGCAGGATCAATTGTTGGTGTGTGCGAATGAGTAATGCCAGCAATCTGAGCAGCAACTTTTTCTAGTTTGCCTAGGGAGCCAACAGGTTTTGCCAAGCCATCAAACTCTTTTTGCACTGCATCTGCGTGCGCCTGCGAAAAAGTTGGTTGTGTGTGAAGCGCACGATCCAACGCCGATTCACTGTGTAACAAGTATTGGTGCACTGACTTGTAAATATTCGGTCCTGTGTATGCAAAAGCAGCACCAGCAGCGTGTGCTGCCTTCAAATCTGTTTCGATATCGCCTACATAAATAGTGCGCTCTGCTTTTGCATCCAGCTCCTTAATTGCAGCTGTAATCGGCGCTGGGTCTGGCTTGTGTATCCCTAGCTCACCGGTTGCGATGACAACATCAAAATAATGATCAATTCCAACCGTTGCTAATTTTTTTTTGATATCTGCTGCTGTAATCGTCTGTGTATTAGAAACAATGCCGAGCTTTACTTGTCCGTGTAATTCCATAAGCAGTTTCTCTGCCCCCGGCAGTAATTCCACCGCTAGTGATTCGTAAGGAACCCCAGGATTTTCTTGCTTAATTAATGTGTTGCCCAGATCAAACAAAACGCAATCAAATCTGGCCCTGATTAAATCAACCATGACAGCCAAATTGAATTAGTCGAAATCACAACAAAGTAAAGAAGTATGAAACTTTCGGCAATTTGCTCGGACGCGCCCAACACATCACCAAGTACCCCACCAATTTTCTTTTTAACGTAAGCCAAGAACACAAAATCAACAACGGCAACTATTGCTGCAGCAATAAACATGTGCCCACCGATTAATCCAATGAGCAGCACAATTGTCAGGACGGTTGAAGCAAGTACATCTCGCCCACGCACGGCGCGTGAATAAGTAGCACCCATTCCTTCATGCGATGGGACAGCAGGAGCCATCATGAAATAAATCGGAACCAAACGACCAAGTGAGTGCGCGGTGATAATCGCAAGTGCACCAACTTTTGGAGAGAGCGTTGAAAGAAGTGAAACCTGAATGATTAATTGCAAAACTATTGAAAGAACTCCGTATGTTCCGTGACGTGAATCCTTAAGAATTCGCAAACGATCTTCTGGAGTCCATCCACCGACAAGCCCGTCAAAAGTATCTGCCAAGCCATCTTGATGAAATCCACCTGTGACAAGAGTAGAAAAAAGAATTGTTATTGCAGCCGCAGGAAGCGCTGGAATCCCTTGAGATAAAAAGTAATAAAGAATTCCTGTAACACCACCTATAACCCAACCAACAAATGGAAACCACACAGCACTGCGCTGAATAGAAATATCTGGCTTGTGCCCAATTGGAATCCGGGTAAGAAAAGCAAAAGCTACTTTGATGTCATTAATCATTTTAATTCCTGGGCTATTCCGAACTTCATGAAATAAACCTTGTCCGCAGCTTCTGCGAATTGCTGGTTCATGATTCCTGAGAGATCACGGAATTCGCGGGATACCGGGTGCATCGGAACTATGCCTTCACCTACTTCGTTACTAATAAAAATAGTTGCACCCTTGCGTGCACGAGCGGCGTCAATCACAGATTGATTTGAATCCGTGCCTTCGCCCATCATGTTATTTGAGAGCCACAGAGTGAGACAGTCCACTAACACCGTTGCATCAGTATCTATTTCTTTCAGCGCCTTACTTAGATTCTTTGGTTCTTCTATTAAATCAAATGCTGTTCCACGATCATCTTGATGTTTTTTTATGCGTAATGTCATCTCTTCATCTACTGCTTCAGCTGTTGCAATAAAAATTGGTCTAGTAGAACCCGCAAGGCTCTTTGCTAGTTCTTCACCTTTACGGCTCTTGCCGCTGCGGGCACCGCCAGCAACTAAGTAGATGCTCATATCTGCATTGAATTCTTGGTCGCAACAATTACTGGTCGACCATTGTCCAGCGTATGAATTGTGATTCCATCATCGAATGCGTGCTTCAGTTGTGGTGAATGAATAACGGTATTTGATGGTCCATCCAATAACACTTTGCCATTTTGCATAATCACAATGCGCTCGGCATACATTGCACCGAGTGTGATGTCGTGCATCGTAGAAACAATTGTTACGCCACTCTTTTGCAGAGCTTCGATGTGATTAAGTGTTGAAATCTGGTGGTGCAAATCCAGCGCCGATGTTGGTTCGTCCAAAATCATAAGCTCTGGTTCTTGCACAAGCGCACGTGCAATAAGCACGCGCTGCATTTCTCCGCCAGATAACTGTGTAACCAATTGGTGGCGCATTGCCGATAACTGCATCTGCTCAAGAATTTGTTGTACCAATCGGCGACTTGTACGCGATTCACGTCCCCAACCATCTAGGCGTGCGCGACCAAGCATTACGTATTCGGCTACATCCATTCCTGCAGGAATCTCTGGTCGTTGAGGAACAAATGCAATGTTACGTAAATTCTTGTACACCTCAAGTCCATCGATGGTGATTGAACCGTCATATGCCTTATTGCCAAGTAGTGTTTTTAAGAATGTTGTTTTACCAGCTCCGTTAGGACCAACAAGACATGTCCACGAACCACGTGGAATATCTAGTGTGATGTGATCTAACGCGTAGAAATTGCCGTAGCGAACGGATAGGTTTTTGATTTCGATCATTTAAGGACTCTCTTTGCTCGTAGTACAAATAAAAGAAATGGTGCGCCCACAAAAGCAGTGATAACACCGATAGGTAATTCCGCAGGAGATAACAAGGTGCGTGCACCAAGATCTGCAAGAACTAAGAACGCGGCGCCAGATAGCGCCACTGTGAATAAAGCACGATTGGTGGCTCGCTTTGTGAGCCCTCGTACTAAATGCGGGACAACAATTCCGACGAAGCCGATCAGACCACTGGCAGAAACTGCTGTTGCAGTAGCAAGAGTTGCAGCGCCGATTGCAATGATGCGAATTTTGTTTGGCGATATACCGAGTGAGAATGCTTCTTCATCACTGAGTAATAAACCATCTAATAAACGCGACATGCGAATAAGGATGAATAGCGCAAAGAGAATGTAAACACTCGCCCACTTAACTACTTGCCAATCAGCGACAGTCAGCTGTCCCAAGATCCATGAATAAACAGGGCGCAGGACTTCACTGTTGCGCTGTTGCAAGTACGTTTGCACAGCCGTTGCAAAGGAGCCAATTGCAATACCTGATAATAAGAGCGTTGCAGGATCTGCAAACGCTTTTCCTGAAATCAAGAATGTTGCAGCAACTGCGAGCACGCCACCAAGGAATGCAAATAGTGGAAGCGCTGCATAGAAACTCTGTGTGCCACCGGCCAGTGCAAGAGTTGCACCGAGACCAGCACCAGCTGCTGCGCCAAGAAGGTATGGATCAGCAAGTGGGTTGCGGAAAACTGTTTGATAAACCGCACCACTTGTAGCAAGTGCTGCACCGACAAGTGCTGCCAGCATTACTCGTGGCAAGCGGAGTTGCAAGAGAAGAATCTTCTCTTCATCTTGCAACCCACCACTTAAGCCGAAGAGTGTGCGAAGAATCTTCATGAAGTCCAATGAGATCGGACCGAAAGAGACACCGAGTAACAAAACAAATGCAAGCAAGAAGCCCACAAATAGCGTTGTACGCCAGTGCCAGATTCGGTCGATCTCTTGGGTTTTCATTTAGGAAACTTTTGCCAATGAAGCGCCAATTAACTTATAGAAATCAACAAGACGTGGTCCCCAACGAGATGGAATATCTGCAGGTAGCTCCACAATCTTTTTGTTCTTCACAGCGCTGATTTGTGACCATCCAGCGCGCTTAGAAACAGAATCTGCAGTTACACCGTATTGAGCATCGGCTAAGAAAATCACTTGCGGATCGCTCTTGAGCAAGTACTCAGCAGATAGTTGTGGGTATCCAGAGTTATCTGCCCCAGCTGCAGCATCAGCAATGTTTACAGCACCGAAGTCCTTATAAACCTTGCCGATAAAAGTATTGGATGTAACTGAGTAATAAGTGTCATCTAATTCGTGGAATATACGAATCTGCGAGCTCTTCTTTACTTTAGCCAATACATCTTTAATCGACTTAGCCATTGAAGCATTGAGCTTTACAGCACCTGCTTGGCGATCTGTGACGCGGGCTAGAAGTGTGTTCTCTGCATATACATCTTTAAGTGTCGCTGGTGCTTTCTCCATTAATACTGGAATACCCAACTTCACTAAAGCATTTCTAATCTGCGGAGCCTTTGTTGAATCAATTGAGAGCAGAACCAAATCTGGCTTCTTAGCAAGAATTGCTTCAACGCTTGGTTCGAATGCACTGATCTCACTGACCGGAGCATTGGCTGGATAGTTTGAAAGGTTATCTACTGCGAGTATTTGTGAACCAGCGCCAACTGCATAAAGAATCTCAGTTGCGCTAGGGGACAAAGAAATAATCTTTGTAGGTTTCTTTGCAATTGTTGTTGTGTAACCACCAAATTTAACGGTGATTGGATACTTAGTTGCTGCAGCATGCGCGGGACTTGCTAGAAGTGATGCGAAAACAATTGCAACAATTGCAATTGGTAACGCACGCAAACGTGCCTTAAACATAAAAAACTCCCTCAAGTATTTGAGGGAGGAAAATTGGGCGAAAAAGCAGTAACGCTTAGAGGCCCGACCTTCCTCCGAGGTCGGATACTTCGGCGTTCTGCCAGGCGACCTGGCTTAGATCTTTCGATCATTTACAGTTGCGGGACAGCGCCGGAATTTAACCGGACTTCGCTAGACACAACGCCACTTACGTTTTCAGTTTCCTAATTGGTAAGCGAGTGAAAATTAACAGGTCTTTGAAAAGAAATCAACAACTGCAGGGTTCTGGATGGAGTTAGAATCGTGCTATGAACGAGCCTGGGCAAAAAAGAGCTTAGTTGTGACAGTCAAAATTGTGATTCCTGTCTGGGGATCCAACTACCTGAAAACTTTCTTCAATCTTGCGCTCCCAACTCACATGAACCCAACAAATATCCCCTTCATTTCGGAAACTAATGCTATTGAATATGTGTTTTATACTTCAAAAAAAGATGAAGAATCAATTCAAAATCTAATCTCACAATCTGGAGTAACTCAATATGCAAAAATTCGTATTGAAACTCTAAATAAGCGTCAAATTTCTCATAATTATATTGCCTACGGAATTGCACATAACCGGGAACTTCGAAAATCCGTAATAAATAATGACTACGTATTTTTGCTGAATGCTGACATTATAATTTCCAGCAATTTTTTTACAGAAGCCATTAAAATTGCACAGCAAGGCTATAAAGTTGTTAACATAATTTGCCCAAGAGCCGTTTTGGAAGATGTTGAGAAAACACTTTTGGATGAAAAAGCCACATTTACAAGGGACATCTCAAAAACCCCTTCCGAAATTGCAGAAATCTGGAAAAGAAATATACATCCAATGATGACTTACCATATATTTCCAAAAACTGCCGGAGATGATCTTCTGCCGGCTTCTTTAATTTGGCATGGAAAAAACGATTCGTACTTCTTTAGAAATTTTCACTTACACCCAATATTGATTGTGCCAACTAAAAAGAAAATCAAAAGATCCAAAAAAACAATTGATGCAGGAGGCGTTTTTGATTATTTCGAATTGAATGAGATTCATACTGAAACTTCAAATAAGGATTTTTTCTCGATTGAACTTTCAACTAGGTCAAGTTTTTATCTGTGTCCTTCCCAATATGGGGATAGTAAATCGCTAAGTTTGTATTTCTCGAAGCAAAATAAATCTAATTTTAATAATTTTACACATGAGGTACTTGTTGGTGAATTTTCGGAAGTTGAATTACATCAACTCAAGAATATTTCAAACAGCTTGATCATGGAATTAGCAATTGATTATCTACACTCACAAAATCTTAAAGGAAAGCTTCCAGATTTTGTATTTGAGTTTTATATTGCCACTGCCGCATACTTGGTGAGTAAAAAAGATTTATTGCCTAATCCTGTCTATAGTTTCTTAAAAGCAATTCATAGAAAGATTATGATTTCCAATTTTCCGCATCTGCTAAAGTAAAGGAAATCTTTAAGTAAAGAGTTAAAAACCTCAATTTTGTGCAAAGCTTCTAACAACGGTTGTTGCTAGGTACCTAAAGAGTGAAAATGGTCTTTTTTGGATAAAGGCAATTAGAGTAGAAGTGAATTTTTGAGGTTCAAAAATAAGGTTAGTCATGACCCTAATAATTTTAGCCTTAGATTCCGGAACAGAATTTACATGCCTATATTCATTTGTGAGGCGAATTCTTGAGAAATCGAGTCTTTTTGAATACTTATTCCAATACCATGGAGGAAAATTTCCATCATTTTCAATGCTGATTTGAATTCTTTCTTTCATCGCATAAAACAAATCATCTTGCAAAAAAGCACTTCTCGATAGACCATCTTTAGAAACATGCCATTCGGATCCATAGAAAGTGAGAAAAGCACATCCGTATCTAAGAGCAAGTTTTTTTGCCAATATTGAATCAGAAAATGCATCTATACCAGAATCGAATCCATCGAGTAGTGAGATTAATTCTCTGCGAAAAACAGTAGCTCCAGTCATGATCCAATTATCATTCGATCTAAATTCCCGACTGACCTCTATTGGGTTCATGTATTCATTTCTAATTCGAGGTCTAATTATCGGCCTGTTCGATTTCTTCCTTGATGTTTGGTCCACAATACGAACTTCAGAACATGCAAAAGCAGCTTTTTGAAAATCTTCCAGTGCTGATACAGATCTACTGAACAATTGAGGATAAGTTTGGTCATCAGCTGCCGCAAAATATATGTACTGATTTTTGGAATGCTGTAAACCAATATTATAACTGTTTGTTGCGCCCACATTTTGTGTATTCTGAACAACTTTTATATTGGTGTGCTTCTCCTGTAATTCACGGATTACCTTTAAACTATCGTCAGTTGATGCATCATCAACAATAATTATTTGTTGAGGTCTCAATATTTGTTCATTCAGAGCACTTATTGAGTCGCGCATGCTTTTTGAATGATTAAAGTTCGCCATCACAACATCAATCATTGTTTGAATGAACCATTCTTTACTACTTCATCATCTGAGGGGTATTTAAGTGAAGATTTACGAGTAGTATAGGGCGTCTTTCTTCCTTTTAGAGCTAAATACAGCAGTTAAAATTTTTTGCTACTCATAGTGTTCCTTTGGAGGTGTTCGAATGGCTGATGTTTCGGCAGCCGTGATCTTCAATGATCTATCTGAAGTACTCCTGCAGTTGCGTGACGTTAAATCAGGTATTCGGTCATCAGGATTGTGGTCATTGCCAGGCGGATCTAGAGAAGTTGGGGAGACTTCCGTAGGCGCTGTCGTGCGAGAAGTCGAAGAGGAAACTAGTTTAGTTCTTGATAATCCAGTTTATTTTTTGTCATTGAGAGATGTATTCGAAGGTTTACCTGTTATAGATATTGATTTTTATTTGATACAAGTAAGTGAACCATTCAAACTTGAAGTCAATGAGGGCCAGCAATTGAGATTTGTCGCATTGAGTGATCTTACGAATTATGACAAAAATATTTACTTAGATTTTGTTATCGATTATGCTTTTTTTACTCTGAATTTTTTAAAGAGCCAAAAACACGGCCGTCAAGATTCAATAGGATTGGAATTTTAGATTTAAGAGTTCACCAATTAAGTTTTGTGGAGCGGAAGAATTAGCGCTTGAATATTTCTTTCAAGCTTTCCAGAATGTAATCTAGCATTTGAATTGATAATCCTGGCCAGACCCCAATCCAAAACGTGTCGTTCATAACAATATCTGTATTTGGCAAATCCCCTACCACTCTTCTAGGTGTATTCTTGAAGGCAGGTTGTTTGAGTAAATTTCCACCAAAGAGTAGGCGAGTTCCTATTTTTCTGGCGTTTAATTCTTGGACAATTTCATTCCTAGTAACCGGAGATTCTTTCTTCACCGTGATTGCAAACCCAAACCACGAGGGATCGCTATTTTCAGTTGCCGTAGGAAGCAATATATACTCTTGCAATTCTTGAAGATTTTCAGATAGATACTTCCAATTGTTCTTTCTTGCGGTTACGAAGTTGTCTAATTTTGAAAGTTGGGCTAATCCAATTGCGGCTTGAATGTCCCCTGATTTTAAGTTATATCCTAAGTGGGAGTAGATATACTTATGATCGTAGCCTTGTGGCAAATCTCCCAAGTTCCATTCATATCTTTTTGCACAGGTGTTTTCACATCCGGGCGGACACCAGCAATCTCGCCCCCAATCTCTGAATGACTCAACGATTCTCTGGTGCGCAACCTTTTTTATAAGTACAGCACCTCCTTCACCAGTTGTTATGTGATGCGCTGGATAAAAACTTAAGGTTGACAAGTCCCCAAAGCTGCCAAGGTTTTGATCTCTATAGGTTCCTCCTAATGCATCACACCCATCCTCTATCAACCAAATATTTTTTTCTTTCGCAATTTTTTGTACTAAATCCAGATTAAATGGGTTACCCAATGTATGCGCCATCATTATTGCTTTTGTTTTTGGAGTTATTGCTTCTGAAATCAGTTGGTCGGATGCTACATAAGTTGAGAGATCAATATCAACATAAACAGGTGTTAATCCATTTTGAATTATTGGAGCAACTGTTGTTGGAAAGCCGGCAGCAACCGTAACTACTTCATCGCCTGGAACTAGTGCGCGATCACCGTGTATTTTGCTAGTTAATGAAGTTAGTGCCAATAAATTTGCTGAGGAGCCTGAATTCACCATTAAGGCACTCCGCATCCCAACTATTTGGCTAAGTTTTTTTTCAAAAAGCTCCGTTTGCGGTCCGGAAGTCAGCCAAAAATCTAAACTTGCTTCAACAGCGGCAGTCAATTCATCTCGATCAAATACTTTTCCTGTAACTGGAATTTCGGTTTCGCCAGCAATAAATTTATGCTTCTTGTGCCTTTCCCTAAGGGCCTCTTCAACAATTTCATGAATTAGAGAATTCACTTCTAATCTCCTTGGGTGTTCGGGTACCATAGACAGGAAACAGGCGCCATTAATTACGAGAAGAGTACAGGGTATTTATGAAAAAACTGCTCCCATATGTAACTCAGCATCTAAACGGTCCTGTTTTGCTAACGGGTCACACGGGATTCAAGGGAACTTGGATGACTCTGCTATTAGAAGAATTAGGAGTCGAAGTGGTTGGGGTTTCTCTGCCTCCTGAAGAAAATTCTCTTTTCTGCTTCGCCGAACGGCAAGATAAAATCAAAGAATATTTCGTTGACATCCGAGAATTAGAGTCTTTAGAAAAAATTGTGAATGAAACAAAACCTTCCGCCGTTATTCATTTTGCTGCGCAGTCACTTGTATTAAACTCATACGAACATATCCATTCGACTTTTTCTACGAACGTCATGGGCACGGCGAATATTTTGGAGGCTTCACTTAAACAACAATCAGTAAAAGCAATAATCGTGGCAACAACCGACAAGGTTTATCTAAATCAAGAACTAAAAAATGCATTCAAAGAAAATGATGCCCTCCAAGGAACGGACCCCTACAGCTGCAGTAAAGTTGGTGCCGAGTCAGTGATCGCAGGATGGCGCCAATATGTAAAATACTTTGGCGGACCCCCGATTACTTCTGTTCGTTCGGGAAATGTTATTGGAGGTGGAGACACTGCTGAGAATCGCCTGCTGCCGGATATGGTTAGAGGCTTGAATGCTCAGAGGGAGATTGCAATCAGAAATCCGGATAGTACCCGGCCATGGCAACATGTACTCGATCCTTTATTTGGCTACTTGTTAACGCTCGAAAAATTATTGTCTAATCAAGATATCGAAGCCATGAATTTTGGCCCTAATGGAGAAGCTTTGAGCGTTAAGGAAGTGGTTGAGATTGCTTGTTCAAGTTGGTCGAATTCTCCTAAAATCAAGTACCTGAAAGAAATAGATAGTTTAGAAACTAATTTTCTCCATTTAGATTCAACTCTTGCACGCAACACATTGGGTTGGACACCATTTTACTCCCAAGAAAATGCCGTAAATAGCACCATGAATTGGTGGAAAGAGTTTTTAACCAACCAAAAAACTGCGTCAGAGTTGTGCATGAAAGAAATCAAGCAATTTCTAACTAGATGATGATTAAAAATTCCTTCCAATAATTCACTCTATGATTGTTGATTTTTCTTTTGCTTCGTCTTGGATTGAATTTTCAAATCTCTCCCTTTGCCGTCAATGGTGAAATGAGGAAGTTTCTTTGAAAAGCCACTGAGTAACCCAATTATCAAATAACTAAAGATGCTTAAGTCATATTTATTGTAAGATCCGCCACCAGTCAGCGAAACAATAGTAATGTTAACCAGGGTTGAAAGAACCAGAATCAAAAATAACAAATGCACTCTTCTATAGGCGACTATTTGAATCAACGAAGCAATGAAAAGGAATGGGAATACTGCTCGAATTAGGTTACGCGATTGGCTCGCATAGTCATGCAGAGTTGAATTATAAAACTTGTATATATCGTTATGATTTTTTATGAAATTTTTGTTTAAAGTTGCGTTTAGACATCCACCAATGTTTAATTCCGGTCCTTCGTACCATTGAATTCGCTCCTTCAGGGTGAATTTTCCGAGACCAATAAGCTGCATCGCATCTCGAACCACTACTTTTCTTGCTTCAGTTTCAGACATCAGAATATCCAAAGCAGCGCGCTGTAGTATTTTATCGCCGTCAACTAAACCGTGTTTTTGCAGAATCGCCCTAGACATTAAAAAGGTTATATGGCTACCCGAAACTGAAGGAACTTTCCAAGCTTCATTAATTAAGTATTTTACATTTAAAGGGTTTTTTTCGAGCTTTTGGACCACTTCTGTATTTAAGTTTTTATTGTCAGCTGCCGTCTTTCGCAGTTCATCAAATTCATTGTCATTTATCATCACATAATTGACGGTTTCTTGAAATACATTTTGAATATGTGATCGGCTGTATGCACCTGTTGCCTGATTAATGTCGCCTTTAAAATGTGGAGTTTCTGTTCCCGATAGGACATCGTACTTACTTGTTGAAGTGCCAGGAATTTGACCTTGGCTCGCGTATTGACGCCAAAGCCATTGAGTACCGGTACCGTTTTGAAGTCCAAACATTTTGATGTCATCATAGAACATTGCCCTGAGCCCAGCATAACCTCCAAAAATTATGGAAAACAGAATTAATGACGAATAAAAACGTTTTCTAAATTTAACATTCTTAAAACTTATCAGTGCGAAAACAATTAAGGAACCGAAGACCAATGCAAGGCCTTCCCAGCGGGTGAGAGATGCCAAACTTGCGAACCAAATAAACTTCTTTAAATTACTTGCCGATAAATCAGTAAGAAATTTTTGTAAGAAGAAAACTGACACAATTATAAATGTAAGGAAAAACTGCTCCGCTAGAATTAACTTAGCAGCGGTAAACGATATACTCGAAAGAACAAAAAGTGAATATCCAACATAAGCTTTTATCTTTCCGAAATCTCTGAGTATCAAGAATACAAGAACTGGCAAGATCGCGCCCAAAAATGCTTGAACTAAAATGAGTGGATAAACCCAACCAAAATCAATAACACCAAAAAGCTTTAAAGCGATTGCGTATATCGGTCCTCTATAGGGACTAACCAATGACGGGTTCCCTGAAAAATACCCGAGTGCTGAATTATAATATGCGAGACTGTCGCATTCAAAACTTAATCTAACCGAGTAAAAGAAGAAGACTTGGAAAATTGCTGAAACTAAAAAAAGACACGCCAAGTTAAATTTATCGGTTCTACTCATTAATTTTTTCACCATTTATAGATTCGATAACTATCGGTCGATCCCGAATTTCATCGTAAATTCGACCTAAATACTCGCCAATGATTCCGAGCATAATAATGATAATTCCAAGAAGCATTGTGAAGATTAAAAAGATCTGAACTAATCCCTTACCCATCTGCCCTACATTGAAACTTTCATTATAGAAATTTATAATCTTGAGTACGACTGAAATCAAGGACAAAACAAAGGAAAAAAACGTTACATTCAAACCAATAATCATCATCATTCTTATTGGCGCAAAAGAAAAACTATATATACCATCTAAGCCTAGTTGTATTTGCTGGCTAAACTTAAACTTTGTTTTTCCTTTATGCCTTATCTCTCGCCGATAAGGGTACTCGATTTGATTTAGTCCCAAGTAAGCACGTATGCCTCTTTGAAATCTATTCTTTTCCTTAAACTTTAGAATCTGATTTACTGAAAATCTGTCATAAATTGCAAATTCACCTGAGTCTACTTGTATTTCAAAATCGGCTAATTTCTGCCAAATTCTGTAATACAATTTATAAAAGAATCTATTTAAGATTCCACCTGCTCGACTTATTCTTTTTCCATAAATAATATTTTTTTGTTGTTTAAGCAACTCATTCAGCATGATTGGTAACAACTCTGGGGGATCTTGTAAATCGCCATCCATAATTGCAACATAATCGCCATCGGAGTACTTCAGACAAGTTTGTAAGGAAGTTTGATAACCATAATTTCTGGCATGCTTTACAATCTTTATCTCAATATTTAAAGTATTCCTTAACTCATTTAACTTTTGAATCGATTTGTCTGTCGAACAGTTATCCGCAAAAACTAATTCGTAATTTGTTATTTGATACTTATTCATTGCATCCAAAATCCGATTTACTATCTCTTCTAAATTCTCTTGTTCATTGTAGATTGGAATTCCTATACTTAGTTTTTGATTTCCTAGTGATCTATCTTCCATGGAGTTTCACCTCGATCCCATAGACTATTTAATTCAAGAAATTCTCGGTAAGTATCCATTGCAAACCAAAAACCTGTGTGTTTATATGCAGCTAATTGACCATCAGTTACAAGTTTTACTAGTGGCGATTCTTCGAGTACATCATTATCGCCAAGATAATCAAAAATTAGTTTTGAAAATACAAAGAACCCGCCGTTTACCCATTCATCCATGACCGGTTTTTCTTGAAACTCATTCACTATGCCAGATTCTGATATATGTAACTGGCCAAATCTACTTCGGGGTTTTATCGCTGTAACAGTTGCTATTCTTTTCTGCTTGCGGTGAAAATCGAGTAGATCATTTGGGTTAACATCTGATAACCCATCTCCATATGTGCAAATAAAGTCATCCCCACCAATGTATTCACGTAATTTCTTGATTCGACCTCCAGTGAAAGTGTTCAGACCGGTATCGACGACAGATACCTTAAAGTGATTCAATTCTGATGAATTCGAGTGAAATTCAATTTTGTTTTTTGACCCATATTCAACACTAAAATCATTAATGTAAGCATTCAGATTGAAAAAGAACTCTTTTATTACGTTGCCCTTGTACCCAGTTGCGATAATAAATTCATTGAATCCAGCCGTGCGGAAGTTATCGATAATGTGCCAAAGAATTGGTAGGCCACCGATTTCGACCATAGGTTTTGGTTTAAACTCTGTCTCTTCCCGAAGTCGGGTGCCTAAACCCCCAGCAAGGATTACAACCTTGGTCATTGAAAGTCCTTTCGGTTGGTGAAGATTAACATCAAACAATCTTTAAAAGTTTGAACTTGCTTGATAATTTCTGGAGACCAATTTCAAGGGGAACCTTTTCAAGCCAATTGGGCAATACGGGGCTTAAATTCGGTTCTGAGAATACTTCATTGCCTCGGTAATTTAGAGTACCCCAATCTATGGCTGATTCTTTTTGAAACACTGACTCACAGATGCTTGCGAGTTGACGAAGTGTTACGTATTTCGAACTTCTAATGCCGTAGGAATGATTGAACTCAAGTTTCCGAGTTTCTAGTTGATTTAAAGTATAGATGATCGCATCGCAAACATCGTCCACATGCAGTAAATTAATTAGTTGTTCACCATAAGTTGCACTCACTCTAATGCCTTTCATGGAGTTTAAAACATTGTAAAGAAACTTTTGACGTATATCCTCTTCGCCATATGTGTCATTCAGTATCAACTCAACAAATCTAAAATCAGATTTGCTTGCGAGCATAAATAATAAATCGTGAGAAATAGTCTTTGATAAAACATAAAATGACGAATTTGTTGAAAATTCTTGAATTTCTTGTAGATAAGTGCCAAAACTAATTAGCGGAATTTTGTGATTGAGCGATAACTCGATTATAGCTGTAGTAAATAATATGTTTGAGTTAAATGCTTTTAACACATAGTTGGAATCTTCTCTTGAATCATAGTTCGTGGCTAAATTCAAAATGTAATCTACGGATTGTTTTTTTAGAAGTAATTCTATTTCTTCTATTCTGGTGTAATGAAATTCCTTAACAAACTTATTTGAGGTTTTTTTCAGACCCAATTCTGAGCTATTTCTAGCGAGTACAACAGTTTCTACTTCCAGAGTTGATAATTTTTTAACTAGATTTTTTCCTATAAATCCTGTACCGCCCGCGATAAGAACTTTCATTGATGCAAAATTACTTTCTTAAGATCAAAATCAAGTTTGGGTTTTAACTTTGAATCTCTTTCGCTAAGTATTTTCCTTGATATAGGCCAAACTGAGTCTAACAAAGAGCTATGAAATCCCGAATCACAAATCTGGCAATGCTTCGTGTTGGCAAGATAAAGAACTTTTGCTTCTTTGCTAAGAACTTGAAATCCGTGCGCAAAACCTTCTGGAATAAAAAGTGCATGATTGTCATCGCTCATTTCTATGGCCAAGTACTTATTAAAACTTGGGCTGCTTTCCCTTAAATCAACTACTACGTCTAGAATTTTCCCCGACAACACAGTAACGACCTTCTGCATCGGGTGAATTGGGCCTTGAATATGCATTCCCCTAATGGTGCCTTTTTTAGATGTAGTTAAAAATACTTCTTTAACATCTGACATAGAGACAAACAACTCTGTATCCGGAGAAATTATCTTCTTGAAACTACCACGATGATCAAGTTGATTATAAATTTCTAGGTAACTTAAGCCGAAGTTTTCTAGATTACCTGTGTATTTTTGAATCATTTCTAATTATTTCTAGGATCTTAACTCGTAGTGTTGGTTCATCTTTTCCAGGTCTGAAATAAACATCCGTGCCCAGTCGACAACTTCAATCACCCCGGACTCAAGTGATATTTCTGGTGTCCAATTTAAATCTGATGCTATCTTTGAATTGTCGAGCCAGTAACGGGAATCTTCTGTTTTTCTTCCTTCAGTTATCTTGGCAAATGATTCAAATTCAATTCCAACCGCTTTAGCAATTAGTTCCACAATATTTCGAATAGAGGTTGATGCCTCAGTTCCGGCGTTGTAGATCTCACCTAATGGAGCAGTGGTGAGGATTTTAAAAATTGCGTCTGCCATGTCAGTTGCATGTAAAAATGATTTTTCAGCAACTCCACCACCTTCTAATGGGAATGGGATTCCTTTCAAGGCACAATAAGCCGCTTTGGGCATCAAACGATACAGCTGCTGGCCGGGCGCGTATGCATTTGACGGTCTGATGATATTCATGGGGAAATCAATGCTGTCAAAATAAGTTTTGAGGTGTAGGTCGCCAGCAAGTTTTGAAACAGCATAGGGACTAGTTGGATTAGGTGCATCGGTTTCTTTCGATGGACCGTTAATCGCGGGACCGTACACTTCAGAACTTCCAATTTGCATCCAGTGTTTGAAATAACTTTTATCTCGAATTAACTCAGTAATCTTGGCTAAAGCAATAACATTCGTGTCGTAGTATCTATAAGAATCTGTCCACGAAGTTGCATAAGCTAGAGCCGCGAAATTAATTATGCATTCCGGTTGTTCTTGATCAAAAATCTTCATCAGGATGTCGGGCTCATGCAGCATGTGTGCTTGATAATATTTGTAACGAGGATCTTGGTTACCTACTCCTAATGAATAAACCTCGGGTTTTCGTGGATTTCGCCCAATGCATATAACTCTGTCAGCGAGATTTCTTTCCAACAAATATTTCGCCATATGGATGCCAAAGACGCCATCTCCGCCCAAGATCGCATAAGTTTTAAAGTTTCGCATCGGCATCCCGCTTTCCTAATTCTTAATTATTTGACTTTCCAAAAAGAATAATCCCCAGTATAACCTGCTTTGCTAAACAGTTGTTCCCATCGCTTGGTTTTTAGTACGGTTTGCGCCGTGAGTACCCAAGATTTGAGGTCTCTCTTTTCCTGCCAGGAATCCCAGCCATCCACAACTATGTATGAATTCTTCTTTTTTACTCTTTCTATTTCCTGCACGGATTTGATTACACCTTTTTTGTCTAAATTATGAATTGTGTTGATAGAAATAACTAGATCGAAAGAGTTGTCATCGAATGGCAGGTCCGTGCAATTTGCAACTCTTAGATCTTTACTAACTAGTTCGTGCGAATTTTTTATCGCATAATCTGAAATATCAATCCCAGCTATGGATATACCGGGTAAAGCTTTAAGTAAATCCACAAGCATAAATCCTTTACCGCAACCCACGTCTAGCACAGAGCTGGTATTTGTAAGTTGGTATTCCTCTATGAAAATTTCTACAGTTTCCGACCAAAATTTTGGATCGTAGTGAAATCCACCATACCCATACTTGCGTTCTCCATCGAAAAATTCTTTTCCGAATTGTTTTGCAATTTCTTTTTCATGCTTTGTTGGATTGGCGCGTTCTGTCAGACGATTTTTTGGTACAGGGTATTTGTACATCAAATCTCTTAATTTAGGATTCATGGCGTAGAACAAAATCTTTAGAACGGTCCAACTAAACCTTGCCGTGGAATGTCGTACGGCCCATCTCCTCTTAACTCGCGTAATTCTTCCGCACTTAAAACTATTCCAATTGAATTACAAATCTCCATCGCTATTTCGGCTGGGCCCGGATAGTAATCCTTACTTAGCCCTGGAGCCGAAGGTACTGGAATGTCAGGGAATCCAACTCTAAGAGGTTTTGAATCTAATTGACCCCAAAGTTCTTCCACGATCGTGCTAACAATTTCACCAGTTACGCCAAAGCTTTTGTGCCCGGTATCCGCGATTAATACTCTTCTAGTTTTTGCAATACTTTTTAAAATAAGTTCTTTATCCCAAGGTAAAATTGAGCGCATATCAACAACTTCGCAGGAAACTCCCTTATTTTCAAGAAATCGCGCTGCTAGCAATGAATCCACAACTGAGTAGGAATTTGCAACGATTGTGAAATCGTTGCCTGGTTTTGAAATTCTAGCTAGGCCAATTTTATATTTTTGAAATGGCTGAGTCACATCGCTCTTTATTCCATGTAACCAACGATGTTCAATGTAAATTACAGGATTTCCGTCATTAACGCCGCCGACAATCATGTCACCTGCATCTTGCGGGGTCGCAGGCATGATAACTTTTAATCCCGGTATGTGAGCAAACATGGTTTGCAGGCTTTGTCCATGAGTTGGGCCTTGGCCCCATCCTCTTCCGACAACCATTCTGATTAACAGCGGAAGGTGCGATTTTCCTGCAGAATTAAAAAACCATTTGGCTGCTTGATTCACCATTTGCTCAAAAGCTGTAAGAGTAAAGTCAAGTCTGTGGTGTACGAGAATTGGCTTAAATCCCATTGCGGCCATACCTATAGATACACCAGTTAAAGTGTTTTCCGACAAAGGAGCATCCATAACTCTTTGATCGCCAAATTCTTCAACCAAACCCAAGTTTGTACCAAACATGCCTTTAGGATCGCTAGCACCCAAGCCGAGGATAAAAGTTTTTTCATCCTCTCGTAGAACTTGACGTTGAGCAAGTTTAATGGCTTCTACATAGTTCATTTCTGTTTTCATGAATTCACCCAGAATACTTTGTCAGATAATTCATAATCAGCATTGTCCAAGAGTTTTACTCCATTAATCAAGTTTGTAATCTCTAATTTTAACTGAACATCCATTTCTAACATTTTTTCTTCAGACAATCTATTTTCAGCAATCAGGAAATTAGTCATTATATGAAGTGGGTCGCGGCTTGCAAATTTATTGACTTCATTGGGATCTCTATAGTTTAAGTCGTCATCAAAATTTGGACCACAGTGCTCAAGAAGGCGATAGGTATTGAACTCAATAAAAGCTGGCTTGGATTCTTCCAGCATGTAATTTTTGGCCTGACGCATAACATCGACTACTTCTAAGACATTGTCTCCGCTTGCTTCAAAAGTTTTGATTCCGTGACTTCGAGAGAGATCGCTAATGGTTCTATTTGATGGTTGCCTCATTGACATAGGAGTAAAAATCGAAAATTCATTATTTTCACAAACTGTAAGTAAAGGTAAGTTATGGAGAGAAGCATAATTCAATGTCTCATGAAAACTTCCTGATTCCGCAGCAGCATCTCCGATGTAAACGGTAGTTATGGATTTAGATTTATTTCGTTGTTGAGACATCGCAACACCTGCTGCAATTGCCATGGCGCTTCCGACGATGGGAATGCCAGCCAAAAACCCAACAGCCATATCCGTCAGGTGCATCGATCCACCACGCCCTGCGCAACACCCGGCGGACTTTCCATAAAGCTCCGCAACAAAACTTGAGAGGTCGCCACCTTTGGCAACATAATGCGCGTGACTTCTGTGGTTCGACACAACCCAATCATCATTTTTTAGAAATGCTGATACCCCCACCGCGATGGCTTCCTGGCCAATAGAAAAGTGGACAGGGCAACGCATTTCTTGTTCAGGATATCTTTGGATTAAAGCCTCTTCAAGCCTCCGAATCAAAAGCATTCCCTTGTACAGAGAAATCGGGTCATCAGGATTTAACACATTAGTAATTGTCATACTTCATCCTTATAAAATTTATGAATTAACTCTGAAACAAGATCCATGTGCGTTTTGTTGAGATATTGATGAATTGGAATCGTAATTAGTTCTGTTGCCTGTTGCTCAGCGATAGGAAGTCGTCTTGAGTTAAGTCCCATATCCTTCGAAGCAGGTTGTAAATGTAAAGGAACAGGATAATGAACCTTGGCCTCTACTCCATTTGAGAGTAAATACTCCACTAACTTGTCTCTGTGTTGAACGAGAAGCATGTAAAGAGAATACGTTTCTAAGTTTTGTTCAATCCGAGGGGGAACTTTAACTAGAGGATTTAAATCGCTTAAGAGATTATCCAAATGGTTTGCGTTCTCATTTCGAATCTTGACGTAGGAATTAACATGATCTAAGAAATAATTTGCTACGACGGCCTGGAGAGGTTGAATTCTCATATTTGCACCCCAAAAATCAATAATGTCTCTGTGAGACATTCCGTGATTTCTATATCTTCGCATCCATTCGTAAAGGTTTTTATCATCAGTGACGACCATGCCGCCATCTCCTGCAACGTTCAAGGACTTCAAAGGGTGCATGCTGTAGGCAGCAATATCAGAGAAAGACCCAGGACTTTTCCCGCTCACTTTGCCGCCAATCGCCATGCAGGCATCTTCTACGATTTTTAAATTATGTTTCTCAGCAATTTCTTTGATGCGAGACATATCAGGTGATGCACCGGCCCAATGCACCGGCAAAATCATTTTAGTTTTTTCTGTTATCAAGGATTCTATTTCTGAGACTTCAATTTGATATCGATTGTCCACGTCCGTGAAGACTGGCGTTGCTCCAACTGCAACTATCGCTCCACTTGTGGCATAAAAACTATTGCATGGTGTAATTACTTCGTCACCAGCGCCTACTCCAAGTGCGCGGAGTGAAAGTATCAATGCGTCAGTTCCGTTATTTGTTGCAATGCAATATTTTGAACCAATAAATGAAGCAAATCTCTTCTCGAAATTCTCTACAAATGGGCCAAGGGTAAACTCACCTGACTCCAAAACAGGGCGCCATAATTCAAAGAATTTTTTGTGGTCACTAAACTGCTCTGGTAAATAATTATATGGAACTTTAAATGTCATGCTACTTACCACCAAAAAACTTCAAAACAAGATTGACTACCTGATCCTGGAATTCCTGGGGCATGCCTGGATACAAAGGGAGACTCAAAATTTCTTTTGCTAGGGTTTCAACAACCGGAAACTGGCCTACTTTGTAATTCAAGTATTCAGCAGCTGGCTGTAAGTGAATCGGAACTGGATAATGAATTATTGCTTCAACGCCGTTGTTGTTCAGGAACTCTTTTAATTCATCGCGGCGTTCAGATCGTATGACATATGTTTGATAAACATGTTTTTCATGATCTTCTTCAAGGGGAGTTACTACAACTTTTGAAAGTGCTTCATTGTAATAATGAGCTATCTTTCGTCTTTGTTCGGTCCAATCATCAAGTTGTGGTAATTGAACTGATAAAAATGCAGCTTGCATTTCATCAAGGCGACAATTAAGTCCCCACTGAGAACAGGTGCTCCTATCAATTAAGCCGTGATTCTTAATCACATTCAGCTCATTTATCACTTCAAGATTATTACTGGTGATAATTCCTGCATCACCGAAAGCATGTAGATTTTTTAGTGGATGAAAACTGAAAGAAGCTGCATCGCCAAAACTTCCAGCTTTCTTTCCATGATAAGTCGCGCCTACAGATTGAGCTGAATCCTCAACAACTAACAAATTATGTTTTTTTGCAATTGCATTAATTTCACTCATTTTTGCGACTCTTCCAGTTAAATGCACAGGAACAATTGCTTTCGTTCGCGGAGTAATTGCATCTTCAATTAGATTCGGGTCTATATTGAAATCAAAACTAGTGTCCACAAAGACTGGTGTTGCACCAACTTGAGCAATCGCCGCGGCTGTAGCTATGAATGAATTTGGTGCAGTTATTACTTCATCGCCTGGTCCAATACCTAAAGCCCTGAATACAATATGTAAACTACACGTTCCATTTGCCAACCCCGCTGCATATTCAGTTCCACAATACTCAGCAAATACTTTTTCAAAGGTTTTTACTTCTGACCCAAGTACGAATTTTCCGCTGTCGAGGACACGCTCGAATGCGGTTGTGAGCTCGACTTTAGATGATCGAGTTGTGGGGCCAAAATCCACATACGGAATCGAGTAGGACAATTCATTTCCTGTCTTGAGGCATCTTTAAGGCAATGTTACCTGATTTTTCCAATTACGAAGCCCTCTGTCTAAATCCGTTGTCCTAAATTTAGGAAATAACTCTTGAATCCGAGAAGTATTGAATTGTTTTATCAATATCTCACCCTCTGACCCCTGTGATTCAATCTTTGAGTTCAGAGTGAATATCTCCTGACATTTTTGTGCTACTTCCATGAAAGAATATGAGTGACCAGAAACTACATTTAGTATGCCACTGAAATTAATTTCTATTGAATTAATAATTATTTTTACCACATCTTCAATACAAATATGATCGCGGACGTTTAATCCTTCACCGAATATTTTGATTGGTTCAGAATTTTTAATTTGCTTCAGAAAACGGTTCGGGCCATACCCGTTGTGTGTGTCACCTTCTCCATAAACTGCGCAAACCCTCAAAATTGCCAAGTTTAATTCTTTTTGTTCCTGCAAAACTATTTCGCGAGAAAGTTGTGCGAGACCATGAAATGAATTCGGGTTACAAGGGGCCTTCTCATCAAACATTCCACCTCTATCGCCATACACCGCATCAGAGCTGATTAAAACTACTTGTTTGCAGGGATTATCTGTGAGTGCGGAAGCAAACGTTTCAACCATTTTGATTGATTTTTGAACATCTGCCGCCGATTTAGAAGGGGCAATTGCAGAAGTGAAAACAATTTGGTCATTGGGTTGAATGATTTGCTTTAATTTCTCGGAGACTTTTTCGTCTAGTAAATTAAATTCTTCCTTAGATAGTCCAATATGATTTATTTCTAATCGAGATAATTCTGTGGTTAATGCTTTACCAATAAATCCATTGCAACCGATAACAACAACTCTGAACGGTGTTTCTCTGTTTTTCACAATAATCACCTTCCAAAGTTTTTTACTGTTTTGAAATTAATCTCGTGGGCCCAGACGGGCTCGAACCGTCGACCCACGGATTAAAAGTCCGTTGCTCTACCGACTGAGCTATAGGCCCCAAATGTTTACTGCTTTGTACTTCGGCGAATCTTAGCCGAAAACTAGCGCCCCTTTGACGCTCGCATTAAGCGGTCACGGATGGCAATTGCTAGCCCATCACCGCTGGGTTGGATAACTGCAATCTTTTTCAGGCCTTGTGCATCTCCATCTCGAAGTGCTGAATAAAGCACTCGTGCATATTCATCTGTTGACTTCGGCGACGCTAAACGAATTGCACCAGTTGGAGTTGCAACTTCTGAAGGTGCAATAAATCCTTGTCCCGCAGTTGCTTGAACATCAAGAAGTATCTGCGCATTTGGTGCATAGTGTTTTTCTAGTGATCCGCTGACACGAATTTCTGAAGTGTTATTTTCACTTACCTTCATGCCGGTTGCTTCTTCAATCATCGCTTGCGTGATCGCACCCGGGCGCAGTATCCGTGGCGCATCCCCCGTGCAATCAATGATCGTTGATTCGAGTCCCACTTGTGCAGCCCCACCGTCGAGAATCAAATCTTCTGCAGATAAATAAGCACCAATCTCTTCTTGCACAGCAACTGCAGTCGTCGGTGAAACCTGGCCGAATCTATTTGCCGAAGGCGCAGCAATTGCGTGCACGCCAATCTTTTTGCACTCATGCAACAACCCAAGCGCCAAAGAGTGATCCGGCACCCGAAGACCAACGGTCTCTTGTCCGCCAGTTACGAAATCCTCTGCAGCATCGCTGCGTTTAAATATAAGTGTCATCGGCCCCGGCCAGAAAGAGCGCGCGAGCGCGATTGCATAGTCGCTAACATCTTCTGCCCAGTAAGTAATCTCATTCATCGATGCAATATGCAGAATCAAAGGGTGATCTTGTGGGCGACCTTTTACTTCATAAATACGCGCAACTGCTTTTTCATTGCTTGCATCCGCACCTAATCCATAAACAGTTTCCGTAGGAAAGGCAACTAGAGCACCGCCTTTAAGTGATTCGGCAGCGTTGGACAAAGTATCTGCAGCACAGTTACTCAAGAATTGTCCTTGACTCATCTACGTATTCTCTCATTATTTTCACAGAGACAAAGAAGTACACTTGAGCCTATGAAAACCACACATATGAAGAAGTTCGCAGTCCTAGCCATTGCTCTTTCCTTGATCGGTGGCGTGGCACTTGCCCCTGCGTCAATGGCAGCAGCGCCTACTCGCAGCATTTCAGTAAATGCTGAAGGAACAGTAAAGGTGACACCGGACGCAGTGCGCATGAGCGCAACTGCAACAGTTGTGGCTGCTAGCAATAGAGAAGCCTTGGCAGAGACAGCAAAGGTGGCTGCGGCTGTAAGAGCAGCACTTCTTGATAATGGTGTGGCAAAGACAGAGATCGCAACACAATCAATCTCTTCTTATCCTGAGTACAGCTACACGCCAGAAGGTGGATCAAAACTCATTGGTTATCGCGCATCACAATCTTTTGTTGTAACAATTAAGAACGCAGCGAATGCGGGCGCAGTAGTTGACGCTGTTGTTGCAGCGGGTGGAGATAACTTGCAAGTAACTGGTGTTTCACCATTCGTACTTGATTCAAGCAAAGCATCATTATCTGCACGCACAGTTGCTGTAAAGAATGCACGTGCTAAAGCGTTGTCATATGCGAAGTTGTTAGGTGTAAAACTCGGTCGTGTAATCACATTGTCTGAAGGCAGCGGACCAGCTGCGTATCCAATAATGGCGATGCAGAAGGATTCTGTTGGTGCAACTGTCATTGACCTTGGCCAGCAAGATGTAATGGTCTCGATCTCAGTTAAATGGGCTATTAATTAGCGCATAAATAAAGGCAGTTTGGTCGCACGCTTGCTACAAGGTACGATTTGCGAGCCTCAAACGTCCCCATCGTCTAGGGGCCTAGGACATCGCCCTTTCACGGCGGTAACACGGGTTCGAATCCCGTTGGGGGCACGCAGTACAGCAGTAAAGGTTTTGAAATAGTTTTTTCTAAATTCTTTCAAGGCCCGGTAGCGCAGTTGGTTAGCGCGCCGCCCTGTCACGGCGGAGGTCGCGGGTTCAAGTCCCGTCCGGGTCGCAAAAGTTTGGCGCTGTACACATTTATGTGGCCGGCGCTGAATTTTTGGTAAGGCTTGGTAGCTCAGTTGGTACGAGCGAACGACTGAAAATCGTTAGGTCGCCGGTTCGATCCCGGCCCAAGCCACGTTAGATTTATTTTGAGTTTATTTATTTTGTGTAACTAAAAATTTAACCAGCTGCTGAACCAGATGATCCAGACTTACGTTGGAATCGTCCAGGTGCGCCACCAGTTGCTTGACCGCCACTTACTTTAGAACCTGAAGAGCGACCTTCTTTTGGAGCAGGTGCGTTCTTGCTCTTCTTCTTTTCAAGAGCTTCTAAGAACTTTGCGCGAGCATCATCTGCTGGTTTTTTATCATCGGCCATGGAAGAAGTTTACTACTTATCTTCACTAGGCACGCTCAGGAAAAACACGAGCAGTGCAACCCATCCAGCGCCAGCGATGTAGGCAAAGAGTGAGTTCTGACTTTGATAGATGGCATATGCCAACAATCCATAGACGCCCGATGCTGCCCATAGAGTGATTGCTGCATATTTGCGGTGCATGCCGATGCGCATCAAACGATGTGACAAGTGATCGCGACCGCCAGTAAATGGTGAGATGCCGCGATACAAACGAGAAGTAACAGCAACAGTTGTATCCAGAATCGGAACCGCAAGTAAAGCAATAGGAATAACTAGTGAAAGAGCTTGTGGTTTAACACCTGGGTCTAGTCGAATAGTAAGAACGCCCATAACAATGCCTAAAAACAGTGCTCCGGCATCTCCCATATAAATCTTTGCTGGTGACTTATTCCAGAGTAAAAACCCTGCAGTAGAGCCACAAACCACAATGGCGAGCGCACTTACAAGTATCTGGCCTTCACTATTTGCAATCAAAAAGAGAAAGAAAGAAGCGATGGCAACAGTGCCAGCAGCTCCACCATCTAGATTGTCAAAGAAGTTAATGGAGTTTGTGATTCCAACGATCCAAAAGATAGAGACTGCAGCATTTAGAAATTGGTTGCCGAGTGCGAATCCCATGGTGTCGGTGGCAATCAAGATAAGCGCCATCGCTGTGCCCACCGAAGTTTGCGCGATCAATCGCGGCCATGGTTGAAGCATGCAAAAATCATCCCAAAGGCCCATCGCTGCAATAAGAATCGCTGGAATTAAAATTGAGCTCGCTAAACTGAATGTCACGGTAGATTCATTTTTGATAACTAATGCCAGATAAGTAGCCAACAAAGTGCCAAGAACTATGGCTGCTCCACCCAAATATGGAACCGGCTCTGACTGAATTTTACGGTCCATGTTGGGTTTATCAATCGCATTGATTTTTAATGCTAATTTTCTAAATGGCCCCGTAATCAAGCCCACAAAAATGAATGTAAGCAGTCCAAGTAATAGGTACTGCGTAATTGAATAATTCATAAAGAGATGAAAAAGTTACTGTTTACCTTGGGTTGCTTTGAGTAATTCACGAACTTCAGATTCGCGGTAACGGCGGTGACCGCCGAGTGTTCTAATTGAAGTGAGCTTTCCAGCTTTTGCCCAACGGGTGACTGTCTTTGGATCTACTCGAAAGAGTGCAGCGACTTCAGCAGGTGTAAGCAAAACTTCTGCATCTGTTAATCGATTCATAACCACCATTTAACGCTCGAAGGTTCTTGCATTACGTGTCCGTATTGCACCTTATGGAGCGAAGTATCCTTGTTTGGAAAGGGTAAAAGCAATACAACTAAAGTGAATTTTCGGTGCTACATAGCCGATTCATATGCGGCAACTTTGCGCCAGCGCGATACCAAACGTTCATATCCCTGTCCGGCCAAAGAACCATCGCCTGCAGCCAGTCCAGCGAGTGATGAAAGAACATCTTCAATAGAAGAGTCGGCGTCTAATCCACTTTCACCAGATTCGCGAAGTGCGCGATCTAAATAATTAGCGAGTCCGCCGTAATCTAATTCGATTAAAGATTGCGGATGAAATAGATCTAGCCAATCTTCTAGCTCTTCAATTTCTCCTTCAACTGGTCCCGGACCAAATGCGCGTTGCACAGTTTGATGCGCAACTTGGCATCGTGCTTTTGCATCCGATAACTTCGCACGCATCAATGTGTAGTGACCATCATCGTCAATTCCGCGAACTCTTTCTTCTGCCATAAAGAGTGAAAACCATCTCGGTGGAATAACCCAAGTCTCGGTCAAAATGTGTGGAACTTTATCTTCGAGTTGTTCAACACCTGCGGTGATTACATCTTCGAGGGATTCTGGAACAAAGAACTTCGTGACAGAACTTGGCATTGAATCTTTAAAGTCATCCAATGCTGCCCAGCAACGATTAGCAGTTGACCACGGTGAAACGTAGCGAATCCCATCAACATCCAAAATGTGAGCGCCATCTGGTCTGCCAGCGGGAGGCTCTGGAAAAATTATTCTGCGAAGCGCCAATGATTGTTCTTCTGTACGTGAATCTTTTTCTGGATCAATCGATGTCCAGCGCAGACGATCTACGGGATCGAAGGCAGAGAGTGGTTCGTAAATTCGAAGGGAGGCGACGTACGGAGTCGGACGCATATGTGATTTAGTAGTTACGCACGCGGAATGTAATTGCCATCAGCGTAAGGATCGTCTTCCTCGTTCTGCTGAGTTTTTTCTTCGCCATGTAACTCTTTTGCTAAACGATCAAGATCCATCTCTTGTGAGTTGTACTTAAGATCGCGAGCTACTTTTGTCTGTTTCGCTTTTGCTCGGCCGCGCCCCATAGCGTGACCTCCTTACCTGAACGGTGTGTGACTTCTACCAGAGCCGTAGGTTATCGCGCGCGAGGTTGGTCCTCAAAAGTAGGCTCGAATCCAGATGTCTTTAGGCGCTTGCGAAGGGCAAATACGCCAGCAACCTGCAGGAACAGGCTTAAACCCATCGTAGGGATTCTAAAGCGGTGATCCCCGATGGTACCGAGGGAAGTTAGCCATGAAAGCAGCACGGGTGTAGCCGCAAACCAAGCCAAAATTCGAGCGTAACCGCCAATTTTATGTAACCACCAAGTACCCGAAGCAAAGAGTCCTAAACCTACGAGCAACCATAACCACGAAACTAATTTTCCGAAGGGTCCAACAACTAAGTTGTAACCGCTTTGTGATTTTTGAATATCAACGACAGGATCAATTTTGAGCCATGGGTTTCGTGCCATCGTGCCATTTGCCAATGGACCGCTCCACGGAGACCAGAAAAATACTGACTTGTTATATGCCAACTTGATTGTCTTTACTGGATTTGAAACATACCAAGCGAGAACACACTTTACTAAGTCATTATCGGTAACAATCGCGCCTGGAGTTTTTGGTTCACATGGCACCGATTTATTCTTATCGTCATATCCACCGGTAACACCATCACCAGCGCCAATACGCATAGTTGTGCCTAAATTCGTTGAAATAGAATTCACATCATTAGCCACGTTATTTCGATAAATCAATGAAGCGGGAGAGATTAACATCACCGCAACTGAAATTGCTGCACCAACTAGTGCCGCTTTCTTTACGTCGCTGAAAAGAACGCGCAATAAAATTAACACTAGCCCAACCAACAAATATCTTGGTTGCATGAACGACGCAAATCCGAGTAATACACCAATTAAAAGTGAATGGATGACTGTGTTCTTCTTTTGGATTAGAAGTGCACAAACGAGCAAGAGTGCGGCAGCGATAGGACTTTCATAGCCGACGGCTAGTGAACTCAAACTCAAAGTCGGATTAAATCCGAGCAATAAAGCTGTTAAGAATGCTAACGGCGCTAACTTGGTCTTTCGTATTTGTTCTACAAAATAATAAGATGCATAAGCATAAAAAAGACTCTGAACAATTGATGTAATCCACAGCAAATTAGCAATTGAAATCTTTGCGAAAATGGCCAAAATAATTGGGTATCCAGCTGGCCAAAATAGAAGCTTGGATTCTTTTGAGAATAAACCATCCTTTAACAGACCATCAACACCGGCTAAGTAGTTCTCTCCGTCCGCACCAAGCCAACCACCGTTTTTTGTGTTGGCCATCACGATAACTTTAATAAGCAGAACAAAAACTGGGATAAATATAAATTTAAAGTTGGATTGCCTTTGCTGTTGCTGAACTCTTGCTTTTATCTTTTTCTTCGCCATTTGCAATCCTTTATCTGATTTCTCCGGTTAAGTATGCCGATGTTTTACCTTGGGTTTCGGTAACTTCACCAGCGGCCCACGCCTGCATTCCCCGTGCGGCGAGAGCTTTGATCGTGAGGTCCGCCGAAGCCGCATCGACGATAGCAACCATGCCAACACCGCAGTTCCAGGTGCGTTCGTAATCGTGTTGAGGAACGCCGCCTTCATTGGCCATAAAAACTAACTCTGGCGGAAGTGACCACGTGCTGCGATCAAAGCGAGCAGTTAAGCCATCCGGAACAACGCGCGCAGTGTTATCTGCCAACCCGCCACCTGTGACGTGACTAAATGTTCTTAAATTTTCACCGAGTAATTTAATGAGCGCCAAACAATCAAGTGTGTAAATCTCTGTCGGAGTTAAAAGTATTTCTCCCAGAGTTTTATCAAGGTCTGCGTATTTCTTGCCAAGATCTAACTTCTTCTCTTTAAGAATATGTCTTACCAGTGAATAGCCGTTTGCATGAAAACCAGATGATGGCATCGCAATCAAAACATCACCGGCTTTTACTTTGTCCTTCGAGAGTTGCTTATCCGCATCGACTGCGCCAGTAGCAGCTCCAGCAATGTCGAATTCATCTTCTTTGAGTAGACCAGGATGCTCAGCGGTTTCGCCACCAATTAATGCGGTATTGGCTTTTTCACAACCACGTGCAATGCCAGCAACAATATCTGCAATGCGCTCTGGAATAACTTTTCCAACGGCGATGTAATCCGTCATAAAGAGTGGTTCTGCGCCACATACAACTAAATCATCAACAACCATTGCAACAAGATCTTCGCCGATGGTGTCATAGATTCCCATTGCTCGAGCAATCTCAGTCTTTGTACCGACGCCATCTGTTGAAGTTGCAAGAAGTGGTTTATTGAATTTCTTGAGTGCACTTGCATCAAAGAGTCCAGCAAATCCACCGATACCGCCTTGTACTTCTGGACGCGTGGCTTTTGCAATAGATGCCTTCATTAATTCAACTGCGCGATCACCTGCATCAATATCTACGCCAGCACTTTTATATGTAGACATCAGTGGTGACCATGAACTTCTGTGATTTCAAGACGTGACTTACCTTCTGATAAATCAGCAGGAATAGCAATTGGATATTTGCCTGTGAAACAAGCGCTGCATAGTTTGTTTTCAGCTATCTCGGTGGCTTCAATCAATCCTTCGAGTGAAACATAACCGAGTGAATCAGCGCCAATTGATCGACGAATTTCTTCTACATCTAATCCGCTAGCGATTAGTTCTGCCCGCGTTGCAAAATCAATTCCGTAAAAACATGGCCACTTAACAGGTGGGCTAGAAATTCGGACGTGAATCTCACGAGCACCAGCTTCTCGCAGCATTCGCACAATTGCTCGCTGTGTATTTCCGCGAACAATCGAGTCATCAACTACAACAATGCGTTTGCCTTCAATGATTTCGCGGAGTGGATTAAGTTTTAAGCGAATACCGAGTTGTCTAATTGTTTGGCTGGGTTGAATAAATGTACGGCCTACGTAAGAGTTTTTGACCAAACCAGATCCATATGTAATTCCTGATGCTGCTGCATAACCAATTGCTGATGGCGTACCAGATTCAGGAACAGGAATGACTAAATCAGCTTCCACCGGATGTTCTGCTGCTAATCTCTTTCCGATTGCAACACGAGTTGCGTGAATACCGCGACCAGCAATAGTTGTATCTGGGCGAGCAAGGTAAACGTATTCAAAGATGCAACCCTTTGGTTCGGGGGTCGCCCACATCTGTGATCGCAATCCATCAGAATCAATTGCCAGGAATTCGCCAGGCTCTACTTCGCGAACAAATGCCGCACCAACAATGTCGAGTGCCGCTGTTTCTGAAGCAACAACCCATCCGTTTTCTAATTTTCCAATAACAAGTGGGCGCACACCGTGGCGATCGCGCGCCGCATAAAGTGTGTGCTCATCCATAAAGACGAGTGAGAACGCGCCTTCGAGTTTTGGCAAAACAGCTAGGGCGCTTGCTTCAACATTCTTTTCATCTTGCAAACCAATCAGTGCGGTCATGATTTCTGTATCAGTTGTTGCACCGCGTTCGTCTTTGCCGTGATCTTTATCTAACTTCTGTGCAAGCTCTGCTAAATCACCTGTATTTGTAAGGTTGCCGTTGTGGGCTAAAGCTAGTGTTCCGTACTTAGTTGGGCGAAGCGTTGGTTGCGCATTTACCCATGTACTCGAACCAGTTGTGGAATAACGGCAGTGACCAATTGCTAAATCGCCTTTAAGTGTTACTAGATCGCTCTCAGTAAATACTTGTGAAACTAATCCCATATCTTTGTAGACAGTGATGCGTTCGCCATCACTTGTTGCAATACCTGCAGATTCTTGTCCGCGATGTTGAAGTGCATAAAGTCCATAGAAAGAAAGTTTTGCAACTTCTTCTCCGGGTGCCCAGACCCCAAAAACTCCGCACGCATCTTGCGGTCCAAGATCTGCATCAAAGAGATTGTGATTGAGTAATCCATCGGGACGGCGGGCCATGACTGATCCTAATTCTTATCCGTAAGAGGTAAGTACTCGGACAAATCGGCGCGCGCACCTGAAGCATTAATTTTTCCATCAGCAATTTCATCGGCCCATGTGGTGACACCTTTTGCCAGTGATAGCCATGTCTCTGCTTTCATCTCAATAACATTCGGTGGAGTGCCACGAGTATGTGTTGGACCTTCGCCGCATTGAATTGCAGCATATGGTGGAATGCGAACTTCTATTGCGCGACCGGGAGCTTTTGATTCGAGCAGCGCAAGTGTTGCTTTAACTTCGTTCATAATCTGTGGGTCTCTGCTCATCCGAATAACCTTGGAAAAGTTTCAGTGTGCGCTTTACGCAATTCATTTAGTGAAATTACTGAATCATTAATCGTTAGGCAATCTCCACCAGTTGTGCCAATCTGCGTGCATGAAATCTTTCCTTTTGTAGCTTGTGCAAGAAGTGCTTCTTTCTTACTTGGATCAATTGCAACAATAACTCGTCCTGGTGTTTCACTGAGTAGTTCAACTGCAGCGTTTTTCAGTGTCACCGTCGCCCCTATACCGTGACGCAAAACCATTTCAGTAAGGGCCGCAGATAGACCACCTTGGCTTAAGTCGTGGGCTGCAGTGAAGATCTTTTCTGTACGACCTGCTACGAGCAATGTATTTAGGCTCATTGCAGCTTGTAAATCTGATTGCGGTGATTGTCCCCCTCGAATTCCGTGAATAAATGCCCACTCACTTCCTGCAAAATCTTCGTGTGTGTCTCCGAGTAAATAGAGATCTAAGCCAGCTCGATCAAAACTCATTGGTGTGCGAGTGCGCACATCATCAATAACTCCGAGCACGGCAATCACTGGTGTTGGCAGAATCGCAGTTGTGCCTGTTTGGTTATAGAACGAAACGTTTCCACCCGTGACAGGTAATCCCATCTCTAAACAACCATCCGCAAGACCGCGAACTGTTTCGGCAAATTGCCACATCACACCCGGATCTTCAGGAGAACCAAAGTTAAGACAATTACTGACAGCAAGTGGAATTGCTCCTGCTGTTGCGATATTGCGCGCAGCTTCTGCCAGTGCAAGTTTGACGCCTTCGTAAGGATTTAAGTAGGACCAGTTTGCATTTGCATCCGTTGAAACTGCAACACCTAAGTGTGTCGACTCATCAACGCGCACCATTCCAGAGTCATCTGGTTGAGCTTGAATTGTATTTCCTTGTACATATTTATCGTATTGAGCCGTAACCCAAGATTTATCTGCCAAATTTGGTGTGCCAGCAAGTTTTAGAACTGCTGCTTTAATCTCTGCCACGTTCGTTGGAAGTGGAACATTTATTTTTTCACTATTTACTTGGCTGATGTAAGCAGGCTCGGCAAATGGTCGTTGGTACACAGGACCTTCGTGAGCCACGGTACGAGGTGGTACATCAACGATTAATTCTCCGTGCCACGTAATTTCTAAACGATCACCAGTTGTTACTTCACCAATTACCGTGGCTGTTACATCCCACTTCTTACAGATTTCTAAGAAGCGATCAATGTGCTTTGGTTCAACGATTGCACACATACGCTCTTGTGACTCTGACATCAAGATTTCTTCAGGAGAAAGAGATGGATCGCGAAGTGGCACTCGATCAAGTTCTACAGACATTCCACCTGTGCCGCCGGACGCCAGCTCTGATGTGGCACATGAAAGGCCGGCACCGCCCAAATCCTGAATACCGACAACTAAGTCTTCAGCAAAAATTTCTAGTGAGCATTCAATTAGAACTTTTTCAACGAATGGATCGCCCACTTGAACACTTGGTCGCTTTGCAGGACCTGATGCACCAAAAGTTTCTGATGCAAGTACAGATACGCCACCAATTCCATCGCCACCAGTTTTAGCGCCATAGAGAACAACAAGATTTCCTGCGCCAGCAGCTTTTGCTAATTTGATATCGCTATGTTTCATAACGCCAACACAGAGTGCATTTACTAGTGGATTGCCGGCGTATGTCTCATCGAATGTAACTTCGCCACCAATATTTGGAAGTCCTAAACAATTTCCGTACCCACCAACTCCTGCAATAACACCTGGCAATACACGACGAGTATCTGCAGCTTCTGCTGGACCAAATCGAAGTGGATCCATAACGGCGATTGGTCGTGCGCCCATCGTCAAAATATCGCGAACGATTCCGCCAACACCAGTTGCTGCTCCTTGATATGGCTCGATAAATGACGGGTGATTGTGTGATTCAATTTTAAAAGTAACTGCATACCCTTGTCCGACATCTACAACACCAGCGTTTTCACCTATACCAACCAATAGCGCATCTGTTTTAACAGCCTTGTCACCAAATTGTTTTAAGTGAACTTTGGAAGATTTATATGAGCAGTGCTCTGACCACATCACTGAATACATTGCTAATTCAGAAGAAGTTGGGCGGCGTCCAAGGATTTCCCGAATACGTGTGTATTCATCTTCTTTTAATCCAAGTTCAAGAAATGGCTGTTTTGTATCTGGCGAAGTTGAGGCAATTGCAACGGTATCTAGAGCCATTTATTTGCCCACCATTGCTTGCAACACAGATGTAAAGAAACCGAGTCCATCAGCTGTTGGCCCAGTCAACGTATCGATTGCGTGCTCTGGATGTGGCATTAAGCCAACGACGTTGCCGCGCTCATTTGTTATTCCAGCAATCAGATTGCGTGAACCATTTGGGTTTTCGCCAACGTAGCGAGCAATGATGCGACCTTCACTTTCAAGGGCTGCAAGAGTTTGATCATCACATTGAAAGGAACCTTCACCATTTTTTAGTGGGATAACAATCTCTTGCCCTTGTGAATATGAAGAAGTCCAAGCGCTTGTTGTATTTTCAATTGAAATCTTTTGATCGCGGCATAAGAAATGAAGTTCGTGATTGCGTGTCAGTGCACCTGGCAACAAGTGCGCTTCACATAAAACTTGAAATCCGTTACAAATACCGAGCAATGGCATGCCTTCATTGGCTCGCTTAATAATTGTTTGCATCACTGGTGCGAAGCGAGAGATTGCACCGCAACGTAAATAATCTCCATAAGAAAATCCACCAGGAAGAATTACAGCATCCACTCCGTGAAGGTCGGCGTCACCATGCCAGAGAGAAATGGCTTCTCCGCCCGCAAAGCGCACAGCACGAGCAGCATCTCGATCATCGAGAGTCCCCGGAAAAGTTACGACGCCAATTTTCAATTACTTCTCCACTCGAACTGTGAAGGTTTCGATTACAGGATTAGCGAGAAGTGTTTCTGCAGCTTTTTCTACTTGTGCGAGTTGTTCTGGTGTGGCATCACCATCGATTTCGATTTCAAATCTCTTTCCTTGACGAACACTCTTCGCAAAACTAAATCCAAGACGTGGTAGCGCAGCACCAACAGCTGTTCCTTGTGGGTCAAGGATTTCTGGCTTTAACATCACATCGACCACGATCTTTGCCATTGGTGTGCCTTTCTTCAGATAACTAGGTAAGTAGGGGGTGAATTTATCCGTTAAACCGGCTGCCGGTAATACGGAAATATGCTTCTTCATAGCGCGCTGCTGTTTTTTCTACTATTTCATTTGGTAGCTCAGGCGGTGGTGACTTTTTATCCCAGCCACTTGAAACCAAATAATCACGGACAAATTGCTTATCAAATGATGGTTGCGCACCACCTGGCTTCCACGTGGATGCTTCCCAGAAGCGCGAAGAGTCAGGAGTGAGCGCTTCATCACCGAGTGTGATTTCACCACTTTCGTCCGTTCCAAATTCGAATTTAGTATCAGCCAGAATAATTCCACGAGAGTGTGCAAACTCTGCAGCTGTTTCATATAACTTCAGAGTTAGCCCTCGAAGTTCTGCTGCGGTTTCTGCTCCAACAATTTTTTCGCAGTGCGCAAAATCTATATTTTCATCATGATCACCGATTTCAGCTTTTGTAGCTGGAGTAAAAATCGATTGCGGTAACTCTGAACCATCTAATAAACCTGCTGGCAGAGTATTTCCACAGACGGAAGAGTTTGCTTGATATTCACTCCATCCGCTGCCAGTAAGATAACCACGTGCAACACATTCGACTTCGAACATTTCAAGCGGCGCAACGATTACTGCACGATCTGTAACAGATGCTGGAACATCATCACTAATGACGTGATTAGGAACAATGTCAGCAAGTAACTCAAACCAGAAGAGTGATAGTTGTGTAAGTACCGCGCCCTTATTTGGAATTGGTGTTGGTAAAACCCAATCAAAAGCTGAAATGCGATCTGAAGCGACTAAAAGTATTTCGTTATCTTCATTTGTATATAGGTCGCGAACTTTTCCGGTACGCAGATGTTTCCACCCATTAATCATCGGGGCTGGCGGTGGGCCAGCTAGGCCAAAGCCGCTCACCGAATAGAGCCGGGTTTGTACTGCGCTGCGGCAGAGTGCGCGGAAGTAATCGCTTCGATGCGATTAACGACTCGTGCAATTTGTTGGCGAGCATCGCCAGTAAATTCAATTGGATCTTTTATTAACGCCGCAAGCGCTGCGGCATCGAGTGGAATTCGCGAATCTGCACCGATTGCTGCGAGCAAGTTATTTGCTTTACCTTCACGCATTTCTAGCGCTGCTTTAGTCGCGTGCTCCTTTATTACTTCATGTGCCACTTCGCGACCAACACCTGCTTTAACAGCAGCCATCAAAATCTTTGTCGTAGCTAAAAATGGCAAATACTTTTCAAGCTCTGCAGCAATTACCGCAGGAAACGCACCGAATTCATCAAGCACGGTCAACATTGTTTCGAGCAATCCATCGATTGCATAAAAAGCATCTGGCAGCGCAACGCGGCGAACAACGCTGCAAGAAACATCGCCTTCATTCCATTGATCGCCAGCAAGTTCAGAAACCATCGATGCATAACCACGTAATACAACTGAGAGACCATTTACTCGTTCACAAGAACGTGTATTCATCTTGTGTGGCATTGCAGAAGATCCAACTTGTCCGGCTTTAAATCCTTCTGTTACTAATTCGGCGCCAGCCATTAAGCGAATTGATGTAGCAAGAGAAGAAGGTGCGGATGCAATCTGCACAAGTGTTGTAACCACGTCGTAATCAAATGAGCGTGGATAAATCTGGCCCGTTGAATCTAAAACATTTGTAAAACCGAGTTCGGTAGCAATCGCTTTTTCTAATTTCTGATGCGCATCACTTGAACCGAGCAAATCAATTGAATCCTGGGATGTGCCAACGGGCCCTTTGATTCCGCGCATTGGGTAGCGCTCCTGTAAGGAAACCAAACGTTCGTATGCAAAGAGAAGTTCTTCGGCACTGGACGCAAAACGTTTTCCAAGAGTTGTGATTTGCGCTGGCACATTGTGTGAGCGACCAGCAATTGGTTGATCTGCGTATTGCGCAGCTTTTTGCCCTAGGCGAGCAAGCAGAGCAATTACTTTATCGTTAACAATCTGCAGACCATTTCGAATCTGCAACGCTTCAATATTTTCAGTTAAATCTCGGCTCGTCATTCCTGCGTGTATTGCTTCGTGACCTGCAAGTGCGTTGAACTCTTCAATGCGAGCTTTTACGTCGTGGCGGCTATTTTTCTCACGCGCATCGATGGATGCAAGATCTACTTTTGTTACAACTTTTTCATAATCTTTAATTACTGAATCTGGGATTGCGTGACCTAGTTGTGATTGAGCACGAGCAACAGCAATCCAGAGTTTGCGCTCAGCGATGATCTTTGATTCTGGCGCGAAAATTTCGCGCATCGCGGCGGATGCATATCTATCTGCTAAAACACTCACTGGTGCATTCTCTCTCATTTAGTTGCCCTTCTCAGCGACCGACGCATTGAGTGCGATATCAGTGCGATAAAAAGAGCCAGGCAATGTGATTTGAGAGATTGCCCGATACGCACGATCCCGTGCTTCTGTCAGATCTTCACCAATTCCAGTCACACTTAATACGCGCCCACCACTTGAAACGAGTCCCGCAGTTGAACGACTTGTTCCGGCGTGAAAAGTTATCGTCTCTTTAACATTTGGAATATTTAGAATTACAGAACCTGTTTGCGCAGCTTCTGGATATCCGCCAGCTGCAAGAACAACAGAGACCGCAGATTCTTCGCGCCACTGCAAAGCAACATCATCGAGAGAGTTTGTTGCTGCTTTATACAAAAGAGTTGCAAGCGGTGTTTTAAGTCTTGGAATCAAGACCTGTGTTTCAGGATCACCAAAGCGAGCATTAAATTCGATAACGCGAATTCCGTGATCTGTTAGTGCAAGTCCTGCATATAACAAACCAATAAATGGTGTTCCGCGTGCAGCCATTTCTGCAATCACCGGTGCAAGAACTTGTGTGTATGTATCTTCAACGATGTCATCTGGCGCCCATGGCAGGGGAGAGTAAGCGCCCATTCCACCAGTATTTGGACCCAGATCTCCATCGTGTGCACGTTTGAAATCTTGCGCAGGTTGCATCGGAATAATGTTTCTTCCATCTGAAATACCAAATAGTGAAATCTCTGGACCATTTAAGAACTCTTCAATTACAACTCGTGTGCACGACAACGCATGTTGCAGTGCAACTTCGCGGACTGTTGTAACAACAACACCTTTACCCGCTGCAAGGCCGTCATCTTTAACAACATATGGCGCACCGAATTCATCGAGAGCTTTTTCTATTTCGACCTTGTTTGCGCACGTATAACTATGTGCGGTTGGAACGCCAGCATCTCGCATAACACCCTTGGCAAAATCTTTAGATCCTTCTAATTGCGCTGCGGCTTTTGATGGGCCAAAGACAGCGAATCCTGCGGATCGCAGTGCGTCGGCTGCGCCATTTACTAGCGGAACTTCTGGACCAATTACAACAAGGTCAATGAATAATTCTTTCGCAAGAGCAACGATTGCTGCGTTATTTGTTATGTCTAGCGGATGTAGCAAAGCTAAATCAGCAATACCTGGATTGCCCGGTGCGCAGTGAAGTTCAGTTGTACTTGTATCTGCCTTTAACCCTAGTGCGAGTGCGTGTTCGCGACCGCCGCTTCCGACTAGGAGGATTTTCATTCTTAGATGAAATCCTTTACAACAATTGTTTCATCGCGGCCTGGCCCAACTCCAATGGCGCTCATTGGAGCACCAGAAATCTTTTCTAGGAACGCAACATAATCTTGCGCAGCCTTTGGCAAATCACTTACTTTGCGCGCTTTGGAAATATCTTCTTTCCACCCTGGCATGTATTCATAAATTGGTTTTGCGTGGTGGAAATCAGATTGCGACGCTGGTAACTCTTCAACACGTTTTCCATCGATCTCGTAAGCAACGCAAACGGGAATTTTGTCCCAGCCTGTAAGCACATCTAACTTTGTTAAGAAGAAATCAGTCAGACCATTTACGCGAACCGCATAACGTGCAATCGGTGCGTCATACCAGCCACATCGACGTGCACGACCAGTTGTGACACCGATTTCTCCGCCGATAGTACGGAGTTTTTCGCCATCTTCATCAAAGAGTTCTGTAGGAAATGGACCAGAACCAACGCGAGTTGTGTACGCCTTGACGATGCCAATTACACGACCAATCTGTGTTGGTCCAATTCCTGAACCTGTGCACGCACCACCAGCAGTTGGATTACTAGAAGTTACGAATGGATATGTGCCGTGATCGACATCAAGGAGTGTTCCTTGAGAACCTTCAAGCAGAACCGTTTTACCTGCTTTAAGTGCTTGATCAAGTAACAAGACAGTATCTGCAACGTATGGTCGCAAAATTTCTGCATAACCAAGATATTCATTGAGTACTTCATCAACTTCGATGTTCTTGCGGTTAAATACCTTGATAAGTACTTGGTTCTTATCTTTTAGTGCACCTTCGATTTTTTGACGCAAAATAGATGGATCAAATAGATCCTGCACGCGAATACCGATGCGATTGATCTTGTCAGCATAAGCCGGTCCAATACCGCGACCAGTTGTGCCGATTTTTGCTTTGCCTAAGAAGCGCTCAGAAACTTTGTCGATTGTGCGGTGGTACGGAGTAATCAAGTGAGCGTTTGTGCTGATTACTAATTTTGAACAATCAATACCGCGTTCAGTTAATCCTTTAATTTCTTCTAGAAGTACGCCCGGATCAATCACAACGCCATTTCCAATAACTGGAATTACGTTTGGACTAAGGATTCCTGAAGGCAATAAGTGCAACGCATATTTTTGATCACCAATAACAACTGTGTGACCTGCGTTGTTTCCACCTTGATAGCGAACAACATAATCAACGCGGTCGCCAAGAATGTCAGTGGCTTTGCCTTTACCTTCATCGCCCCATTGGGCACCGAGCAATACGAGAGCTGGCATTACTTAAGCAAGCTGGTTCCGGTTGAACGAAGATCTTCGCAAGCATGTACAACGCGAGCAGCCATTCCTGCTTCTGCTGCTTTACCCCATGCACGTGGATCGTACGTTTTCTTATTTCCTACTTCGCCATCAATTTTTAATACGCCGTCATAGTTCTTAAGCATGTGATCAACAACTGGACGAGTAAATGCGTATTGAGTATCTGTATCGATATTCATCTTGATTACGCCGTAATCAAGTGATTCACGAATCTCTGAAAGCAATGAACCAGAACCACCGTGGAATACGAGATCCATTGGCTTGCTTCCAGCTGCTAAACCTTTTTCTTTTGAAACAGCATCCTGAAGTGTCTGCAAAATTTTTGGTTGCAAGACAACGTTTCCTGGCTTGTAAACACCATGAACGTTTCCAAATGTTGCAGCGACCATATAGCGACCGCGCTCTCCCATGCCCAATGTCTTTACGGTCATCAAGGCATCTTCAGGTGTGGAGTACAACTTGGCATCGTGTTTTGCTTCAACACCATCTTCTTCGCCGCCAACAACACCGATTTCGATTTCAAGAATTGTTCGTGCAGCAAGAGACTTCTCAATTAACTCATCAGCAATCTTCATGTTCTCTGGCATATCTACTGCAGAGCCATCCCACATGTGTGAGCTAAAGAGTGGACCTTTGCCAGATTTGATTCGTTCTGCGCCGAGTGCAAGCAATGGACGCATGTAGCCATCTAGTTTTTCAACTGGGCAGTGATCAGTGTGAATAGCAATATTTACTTTGTAATTCTTTGCAACAACGTGTGCAAACTCAGCGAGCGCAACTGCACCATCAACCATGTTCTTAACTGTCGAGCCAGATGCGTATTCGGCGCCACCCCAAGAGAATTGAATGATTCCATCTGATTCTGCTTCGGCGAATCCACGAAGAGCTGCGATCAGAGTCTGTGATGATGAAACGTTAATTGCTGGATATGCAAAGGCACCCTTTTTAGCGCGATCCAACATTTCGGAATAAATCTCGGGGGTTGCAATTGGCATTTTTAACTCCAATGAATTTGGCGCGTAGTTGATGTCGTCGGCGTAATACTCAGAACGAGCGCTTCATTGGGCCGTCTCGAGGCTTACGGCTAATCCAACCATCTTTAGCCTCTTCTGAAAAATCGGCGCTCGGACTAATCTTCACTATATGTCCGAGAATCAAGAATCCCTCGCCAACCTAGGTCACGAAGATCGCCTCTTCCCACCTAGTGCAGAGTTTGCCGCGCAAGCCAACGCACAAGCTTCTATGTATGACGAAGCAGAAAAAGATCGTTTAGCTTTCTGGGAAAAACAAGCACACGCGTTGCAATGGGATGCACCATGGACAACTGTTTTAGATTGGCAACCACCATTTGCTAAGTGGTTTGTTGGCGGAAAAATTAACGCAAGCGTTAACGCACTAGACCGTCACGTCAATGAAGGTCGCGGCGATCGCGTTGCATTCTTCTTCGAAGGCGAACCTGGCGATACTCGCACAATTACTTACTCACAGTTACTTACTGAAGTTAAGAAAACAGCTAATGCTCTAACTGAACTTGGAATTAAAGATGGCGACCGCGTAGCTATTTATATGCCGATGATTCCTGAAGCAGCAATAGCAATGCTCGCGTGTGCACGAATCGGAGCGCCACACTCTGTTGTCTTCGGCGGTTTCTCTGCAGATGCGCTTTTATCTCGCATTCAAGATGCTGATGCAAAGCTTGTGATCACAGCAGATGGCGGCTATCGCAAAGGCGCAGCTTTTGCGCTTAAGCCAGCAGTAGATGATGCGCTCAAAGGCAAAACAAATGTAAAGAAAGTTTTGGTTGTAAAGCGCACCGGACAAGAAACTAATTGGGATGCCGGTAAAGATGTTTGGTGGCACGAGATTGTCGAGCGCCAGAGCGCAGAACACATTGCTCAATCATTTGATAGCGAACACCCACTATTTATTTTGTACACATCTGGCACAACTGCAAAGCCAAAGGGAATCTCACATACAACTGGTGGTTACCTGACACAGGTTGCCTATACACACAAGATGGTCTTTGACATCAAACCAGAGACAGATGTCTATTGGTCTACAGCTGATGTTGGTTGGATTACAGGTCACTCATACGTTGTTTATGGTCCGCTAATTAATGGCGCCACACAAGTGATGTATGAAGGCACACCAGATACACCGCACAAAGGTCGCATCTTTGAAATCATTGAAAAATACAAGGTTTCTATTCTCTATACAGCTCCAACACTTATTCGCACATGGATGAAGTGGGGCGATGAATTTCCTAAGGCGCATAACTTGAATTCACTTCGTTTACTTGGTTCCGTTGGTGAACCAATTAACCCAGAAGCATGGATGTGGTACCGCGAAATAGTTGGCGGAAATCGCTGCCCAATTGTTGATACGTGGTGGCAGACAGAAACCGGCGCAATCATGATTTCACCACTGCCTGGTGTTACCGCAACAAAACCAGGATCTGCAATGCGTCCACTGCCGGGAATTAGTGGAAAAATTGTGGATGACAACGCAAAAGAAGTTGGACTTGGTCACGGTGGCTATTTAATTTTAGATAAACCTTGGCCATCAATGCTCCGCGGAATTTGGGGCGAAGACGAGCGATACAAAGAAACTTATTGGTCACGCTTTGATGGTGTTTATTTCGCAGGCGACGGAGCAAAGATTGATACCGATGGTGCAATCTGGTTATTAGGCCGAGTCGATGATGTCATGAATGTTTCTGGTCACCGAATTTCTACAACAGAAGTTGAATCAGCTCTGGTGTCGCATGAAGCAGTCGCAGAAGCTGCAGTTGTTGGCGCAGCGGACGAAATGACAGGACAAGGAATTGTTGCCTTCGTTATTTTGCGTGGTGGAATTCCAAATGTTGGCGGCGAAGAGTTAATTAAAGAGTTGCGTGCACACGTTGCAAAAGAAATTGGCGCAATCGCAAAGCCTCGACAGATTGTTGTTGTTCAAGAATTGCCAAAGACTCGAAGCGGCAAAATCATGCGTCGTTTGCTCAAAGATGTGGCTGAAAACCGAGCAGTCGGTGATTCAACAACACTTGCTGATCCAAACGTTATGGCGCTGATTTCTCAAGGGTTAAATACTTCTAAAGACGAAGATTAAACCTTTATCCCTAAGTACTTCTCTGTCAGCATCTCTAGTTCCTGCACAGAAGTAATCACGCCAATTTTTTTGTACACAGTCACACCTTGTGCATCTACAAAGTAAGTAATTGGCACACCCATGCCTAAAGCAGAAGCTGTTCTTCCATCTGGGTCATAAAGATTTGGCCATGTAATCCCACGTGTTTCTACAAAGTGCCGGCCATCAGCAACCTGTGCTTCTTCCACATCAATTCCAAGCATCACTAACTTATCTTTTGCTTTGCTATAAAAATCAACAAATAATGGCATCTCTTCTTTACACGGACCACACCACGATCCCCACACATTGACTATTGCTGGACCGCGCAGCGCTTCAAGAGTTATTCCGGCGCTTCCATCCAAACATTTAAGTTCTGTGCCAGTCACGTTCGGATCAACAACTAAAGAGGAACAATCAACTAATTCGCCTCGAGAAATAGCAGATGGCGTTGTTGTGCACCCAGCAAGTAAAAGAACACAAAATACAATTACAGATAAACGTTTCATCTGAAATCCTTATCTGTCTTCACGAGTGCCTTTGCTTTTTCTCTATCCATCTCACCAATTCCAACTGAAGGACAAATCTTTGCTACTGGACACGCACCGCACGCAGGTTTGCGTGAGTGACAGATGCGCCTGCCATGCCAAATCATTCGCTGTGACAAGTTAGTCCACTCTTTTTCTGGAATTAACTCTTGTACATCTATTTCTACTTTCACAGGATCCTTTGAATCTGTCCATTCAAACCGACGAGATAGGCGACCGAAGTGTGTATCAACTGTTATCCCCGGAATATCAAATGCGTGACCCAGTACAACGTTTGCGGTCTTTCGACCCACACCTGGCAATGTAATTAACTCCTCCAGAGTTGAAGGAACTTTGCCCTTAAAGTCACTCTGTAATTTAACTGCTAGCCCTTTTATGTTTCGAGCCTTTGCGTGATAAAAACCAGTTGAGAAAATTAGCTCTTCAATATCTTCTATCTTTGCTCGTGAATAATCTTTAGCGCTCTTATACTTTTTAAAGAGCGCTGGAGTTACTTGATTGACTCTCTTGTCTGTGCACTGCGCTGATAAAACTGTTGCAACCAATAGTTGCAATGGATTGTTGAAATCTAATTCGCAGCGAATATTTGGATATGTCTTACACAAAATGCGATAGACAGCCTTGGCTTGGCTGCGAGTTTCCCTATCCGCGCTCATGCGAGTAAAGTACCCTTCGTGGCCCTAGAAGAAGATGTCGTTCGTCGCGCACCACTATTTACTGCGCTAGATGAAGCCTCTGCCGTATCACTTCGCGCATCAATGGATAGCGTCAAGATCTCTAAAGGAAACATCCTCTTCGCCGAAGGCGATGAAGGCGATCACCTATACGTAATCCTCGAAGGCAAGTTAAAACTCGGTACTTCAAGTGGTGATGGTCGAGAAAACTTACTTTCAATTCTTGGACCTGGTGAAATGTTCGGCGAACTTTCACTCTTTGATCCAGGCCCACGCACATCTACTGCAACTGCTGTGACAGATGCGAAACTATTAACTCTTAGCCATGACAAGTTGATTCCTTGGCTACGCCAAAATCCAGATGTTGCACTTCACTTACTTGCTCGTCTCTCACAACGCCTTCGCCGCACAAACGAAGCAGTTGGCGATTTAGTTTTCTCTGATGTTCCTGGCCGTGTTGCTAAAGCACTTCTCGATCTTGGAGAGCGCTTCGGAAAAACTACTGATGCAGGATTACTCGTTAATCACGACCTCACACAAGAAGAGCTCGCACAACTCGTTGGCGCATCCCGCGAAACTGTAAATAAAGCACTCGCAGATTTCGCTGGCCGTAACTGGCTAAAACTCGATGGACGTTCAGTGTTAATTACTGATTTAGAACGACTTTCAAAACGCGGTAAGTAAAAACTAATCCGCGATTTCTACCGTTAATTCAATTTCAACGGGTGAATCCAACGGTAATTCAGCAACACCAATTGCAGAGCGTGCATGCTTTCCTGCTTCGCCCCAGATATGTACAAAGAGTTCTGATGCGCCATTAACAACTACTGGCTGCGACACATAACCGGGTGCACCATTTACATAACCAACCACGCGCACAACCTTTGAAATCTTATTTACATCAGCAACCAAAGCAACGGCAGCTAATGCATTTAACGCACAGATCTGTGCAAGCTCTTTCGCGCGCTCAGGCGTAACTGTTCCGCCGACTTTTCCTGTCCCAGCCATTTCACCATTTACTAGTGGCAATTGACCCGCTGTAAAAACAATGTTGCCAGTACGTACCGCAGGTACGTATGCAGCAACTGGTTTTGCAGCAACAGGAAGTTCTAAACCAAGTTCTGCAAGTTTTGCGCGAACATCGGTGCTCACTTAATTTCTCGCTTCATGTAAGCAACTAGTTGTTCGCCAGTACCTGGCGCCGGAATTACTTGTACGAGTTCCCAACCATCTGAACCCCATGTATCAAGGATCTGCTTTGTTGCGTGAGATAACAATGGAACTGTTGCGTATTCAAATTTCATTTGTTGAGCGCTGCTTTCACTAGTCCGGATACGGTGCCACCATCTGCTTTTCCTGCTACTTGCGACTTAATAACACCCATTACTTTGCCCATATCCCCTGGTCCACTTGCGCCAGTTTGTGCAATCGCAGCATCAATGAGTTTCTTGATTTCATCTTCACTCATCTGCTCAGGTAAATACTTAGCAATTACTTCGCCCTCTGATTTTTCAAGAGCTGCTTTATCCGCACGCCCTGCATCCGCAAACGCCTCTGCTGCTTCGCGGCGCTTTTTGGCTTCACGAGAAAGCACAGTAATAATCTCGGAATCAGAAAGCACGCGTGCTTCTTTTCCTGATACTTCTTCATTCGTAATCGCTGTTAAAACCATACGAATGGTGCCCGAAACGATTTCGTTACGGCCGCGAATAGCTTCGGTGAGATCTGCTTGCAGCGTTTCTTTAATGCTCATGGGGATAGCCTACTTAGTAAATTCAACGGCAAGTAATTCAGCAATCTGCGCTGTATTAAGTGCAGCGCCTTTACGTAAATTATCTCCGCAGACGAAGAGGTCTAATGCCATTGGATCATCAATGCTCTTTCGAACACGACCAACCCATGTTGGGTCTGTTCCAACAACATCAGCTGGTGTTGGAAACTTATAGTTTTCTGGATCATCAACCAACTTAACTCCAGCAGCGTTAGCAAGAATGTCTTGCGCTGCTTTGCGTGATGGTTCTTTCTCAAAGACAGCATGCACAGTTAGTGAGTGAGTTGTAATAACCGGAACACGAACACAAGTTGCAGAAACTTTAAGGTCTGCAAGTCCCAGAATCTTTCGTGATTCATTACGCACTTTCAGTTCTTCCGATGAATAACCATCTGCCTTTAGCGAACCTGCCCACGGAATAACGTTAAGTGCAAGTGGTGATGGAAACGGCCCAAGATCGTTAACAAGTTTGTGAACATCGCCTGCAGCATCTCCTGCATCTGTTCCTGCAACTTCTTTCATCTGTGCACGAAGTGCATCGATACCTGATTGACCCGCACCTGATGCTGCTTGATAAGACGAGACAACTAATTCTTTAAGTCCGTAAGTTTTGTGCAGTGCGCCCATTGCAACAATCATTGAAAGTGTTGTGCAGTTTGGATTTGAAATAATTCCGCGTGGACGTTGCTTAACCATCTCCGGATTTACTTCTGGAACAACTAGCGGAACATCAGCATCCATTCGGAACGCACCAGAGTTATCGACGACAACTGCTCCGCGAGATGCCGCAATTGGTGCCCACTCTGCAGATACTTCGTCCGGCACATCAAACATTGCAACATCAATTCCATCAAAAGCTTCTGGTGACAAAGCAACAACAGTTAGTTCTTCGCCGCGACATTTAAGTTTCTTTCCAGCACTTCGCGCGGATGCAATCAAACGAATCTCGCCCCAGACATCTGGACGTTCAGACAAAATACTGAGCATTACTGTGCCAACTGCGCCAGTAGCGCCAACAACTGCAAGTGATGGTTTTTTACTCATCGTCCAGTGCCTCCGTACACAACAGCTTCAATTTGATCAGCATCTAGTTCGAAGGCTGTGTGCGCTGCTTTTACAGCGCGATCTAAGTCTGATTCGCGACAAACAATTGAGATGCGAATTTCTGAAGTAGAAATCATTTCAATGTTTACACCCGCCTCTGACATCGCAGCAAAGAATGTTGCTGTAACACCTGGGTGTGAACGCATACCGGCGCCAACTAGTGAGAGCTTGCCGATTTGATCATCGTATTGAATGGAAGCAAAACCAACTTCACCTTGAATGCCCTTTAAAATCTTTGATGCATTCGCTCCCTCTGCCTTTGGCAGAGTAAATGAAATATCTGTTAAACCAGTAGAAGCGGCAGAAACGTTTTGAACAATCATGTCGATGTTGATGTCAGCATCAGCGATTGATTGGAAGATGCGAGCAGCAACACCGGTGCGATCTGGCACACCAACGATGGTGATCTTTGCTTCGGATTTATCGTGTGCGATACCCGAGATGATTGCTTGTTCCATGTTGCCTCCTTCAGGATGGTCTTTGACCACCCATGTTCCTTCGTTGGTTGTAAAAGATGAACGGACGTGAATTGGTAGGTCATATCTGCGTGCGTATTCAACGCAACGAAGATGTAAAACTTTTGCACCAGATGCTGCTAGCTCGAGCATCTCGTCATATGTAACAGTTTTTAGTTTTCTTGCAGCAGGAACAACTCGTGGGTCTGCGCTAAAGACGCCATCAACGTCTGTGTAAATTTCACAGACGTCGGCATCAAGGGCTGCAGCAAGTGCAACCGCAGTTGTATCTGAACCACCGCGACCAAGTGTTGTTACATCTTTTGTATCTTGCGAGATTCCTTGGAAACCAGCAACGATTGCAATTGCACCTTCTTCTAATGCTTCTTGAATACGTCCTGGTGTCACATCAATAATGCGAGCGCGACCATGCGCGCTATCTGTAATAACACCTGCTTGGCTTCCTGTAAAAGAACGAGCTTCGTGACCTAAATTAGAAATAGCCATTGCAAGCAACGCCATTGAAATTCGCTCGCCCGCTGTCAGCAACATATCTAGTTCGCGACCGGTTGGAATTGGAGTGATCTGATTTGCAAGATCAATTAGTTCATCGGTTGTATCGCCCATCGCAGAGACCACAACGACAACCTTGTTGCCATCGCGCTTTGAGGCCACGATTCGAGCAGCCACTCGCTTCATGCCCTCGGCATCAGCGACGGATGAGCCGCCGTACTTTTGAACGATTAATCCCATGCGCAAAGCATGACAGGCTCAAACACTGATTTGTAATCGAATTACAGGATTTCTCAAATAATGATACGACAGGCATCTCAAATAACGAGATAATTAGTTTTCGACGTTCCTTCTGCCTTCAAATGCTCGTCCAAGCGTAACTTCGTCCGCATACTCAAGGTCCCCGCCCACTGGCAGGCCGCTAGCTAAACGGGACACCTTTATATCCAGTGGCTTAATCAATCGGGCTAAGTACGTAGCCGTTGCCTCTCCCTCGAGGTTTGGATCCGTTGCCAAGATAACTTCAGTAATCGCTGAATCCGACAAACGAGTCATCAGCTCTTTAATTCTTAATTGATCTGGACCGATTCCATCAATAGGACTGATGGCTCCACCAAGCACGTGGTACTTGCCACGGAACTCTCGTGTCCGCTCAATTGCAATCACATCTTTACTCTCTTCAACCACACAAATCTGTGAGACATCACGACGTGGATCACGACAGATACGGCACTCGGTTTCTTCAGAAACATTTCCGCACTGCGTACAAAACTTCACACGTTCTTTTACTGTCCGAATCGCATCGACCAACGCTGCAGCGATATCAGCATCTGACTGAAGAATATGAAAAGCAATTCGCTGCGCGCTCTTTGGCCCAACACCAGGCAAGCGCCCTAGTGCGTCAATTAGATCTTGAATCGCACCTTCATACATACCGCTCATTATTACTTCTTATCCGTAATAACTTGTGCGCCCAATTCGCGTGCCAACAAAGCAGCACCGCTGAGTTGTTCTGCATCACTCGGTGATTCATCCACTCGCACAGCACGTGAAGCAGGAGTATTTGGATTCACCGAAGGATCCACCACGCAATCAATCTTGCGGTCTAGCCCAACTACTTCAATAAATGCTTGGCGCAGGATCTCATCGCTCTCTGATCGCACAAATGAATCACGCGCGCCAGCGTTAACGATTCCGATCGTAATGTTTGTGTCATCAACACCCAAGATCTGGGCGCTCGCTGATAACAGAGACCAAGTCAATCTACGACGCTTCTTAACATTTTCGATTACGTCGGGCCATATGCGTCGAAGACCAGCAATGTCCATTGTGCTTACTGAAACCTTCTGCGGTTTTACCTCCGCAGCCACGGGAAGTGCTTCTTTAGTGTCTGCTTCAGGTAAAACCTTTGAAGGTTTAACAGCTTCCACCCTAGGAGCTGCCGTAGGCATTGGTGCAATGTTTTCGACGCGCTCTAAACGTTCGATGCGCGCAAGTAATCCTGTCTCTGTTGCGTCGCTTACTGGTAACAAGATGCGGCCGCAGATGAGTTCGAGAATTAATCGCGGTGCGGTAGCACCGCGCATCTCCGTTAATCCTTGCGCAGCAATGTCTGCTGCGCGGGATAGCGATGCGGTGCCGATGCGCTGTGATTGATTGCGCATGCGTTCTAGTTGGTCATCTGGCATATCGCGCAAGATTGAATTGGCACTTGTTTCACCGAGTGCATCAACAATCATTAAATCGCGCAAGCGTTCTAGCAAGTCGGCAGTAAATCTCTTCGGATCATGTCCGCTTTCAATCACGCGATCGATTGTTGCAAACAACGTGCCAGCATCGTGTGCGGCAAGCGCATCGATTGCATCATCTAACAATGCACCGTCGGTGAAACCAAGAAGTTGTACGGCGATGTCATAGCTGACGCCATCTTTGCCAGCTCCTGCAAGTAATTGCCCAAGTACAGATAACGCATCGCGCACTGATCCACCGCTTGCGCGTACCACTAATGGCAATATACCTTTAGCGACTTCCACTCCTTCTGCCGCGCAGATTTTTTCTAAGTGCGAAGTCAGGATTCCTGGTGGTACTAATCGGAATGGGTAATGGTGTGTACGAGAGCGAATAGTAGAAATCAGTTTCTCTGGTTCTGTTGTTGCAAAGATAAAAATAACGTGAGGAGGTGGCTCTTCAACTACTTTAAGTAACGCATTTGCAGCGCCCGGTCCAAGTTGGTGTGCCTCATCAATAATGTAAATCTTGTACTTGCTATTTACTGGAGCAAAGAAAGCTTTATCTCTTAAATCTCTTGCATCATCTACTAAACCATGAGTTGCAGCATCTAATTCAATAACATCAATTGAACCTGGACCATTTGCTACTAAGTCCCTACATGATTGACACTCACCACAAGGAGTTGGTGTTGGACCTTTTTCGCAATTGAGTGAACGCGCCATGATGCGCGCACTAGAAGTTTTTCCGCACCCACGTGGACCGCTAAATAAATAAGCATGATGTGTGCGGCCAGATGACAATGCATTACTTAAAGGAACAGTCACATGTTCTTGGCCAATAACATCTGCAAATACGGAAGGGCGATACTTGCGATACAACGCTAGCGACATCACATCCCCTTCTCGACTCAATTAATTCTTAAACAATAAAACTTAAGGGATCCCTCGTACACCCGCTAGAGCGCACCTACCCTTGCTGTATTCCTACCCTGGGGGAGTTCAGTGCGGTGACGCCGCACGAGGGATCTGGTCTAAGCATAGTTAGCGCACCGATAGAGTTCGTCTCCTCAGGAGGATTCGCATAGCGGCCGAGTGCGCACGCTTGGAAAGCGTGTAAAGGGCAACCTTTCAGGGGTTCAAATCCCCTATCCTCCGCAGAAGGAATTAAAAGGAGAGAGCAATGAAGATCAAGTCATTATTTGTAGCGGTTTTGCTTATGGCCGGGGTTGTTATTGCGCCTTCAGCTAACGCAGCAACAGAAAATCCAAAGGTTGAGTCCTTTACTTTCTCTCCACAAGAAATTGAGCTCACTGGTGCCGATACAAGTGTCAATTTCGAACTTGTTGTAACACACCCTTCAGGCATCGAAGATAGTTCCACTTTGTTAACTTTAATAAACTCGCAAAATGCATCCTTCATAACTTACCTAAATCGCACGAATGCGAATTTAAGCGACTCAAGAGTTACCTTTAAAGGGAAGATAACTTTACCGAGAAGCATTCCATCTGGGGTATATACGTTTTCTGCCGCAAGCGTTAAAAATAATTCTAGTGCTGGTTATCAACGTGGCACAGGAGTAATCGAGCCTGGCAATATTCGCACACTCATCGGAGCAGAGAGTGGTTTGCTTGTGCGCTCTGGAGGTGAATTAAATTTTGATTATTCAACATTTGTAGGACCAACTTATGATTCTAAAACAACATACATATTCAAAAATAAATTGAAATACAACTTAAATGTAGCGCCGATTTGGAAGGTTGGAGAAACTTATACTCCTGAAGATTATTTCGAATTTCAGGTCCCTGGATTAGAATTTAATGTTCAAACAACTACTCCTGAATTTTGCTCAACAGATGGAAAAAAACTAAATCTTATTAAAGAAGGCGGATGTGCTTTTTCGGTTCGCACAATCAAAAACAAAGATTACGCCGAAAAGAAATTTAGCCAAACAGTGACAATTACAGCCGCGAGAATCAAACCAGCCTTGGTAGTCAATAAGGTTCCAAATCAAGATGTTAAGGATCTGGGAAAATTACTTGAGATTGGACAAGTTTATAGTTCCTCAGAAGGATATATCTTCCCAATCAGCGTCACTCCGTCTGTTTGCACTACGAGCGGTTTTTATGTGAAGTTAATTTCAGGGGGAACTTGCAAATTCACATACCAATCTGCGGCAAATACAGAATACCTTGCGTCAGATCTATACACAGTAAGTTTTGAAATTCTCAAAGATGGACAACCAGTTGTGGCTCCAACTCCTGTAGTAACCCCAACTCCGGTCGCGACCCCAACTGCTAAACCGGTAGTTAAGAAGACAATTACCTGCGTAAAGGGCACGAAAACAATTAAGAAGACTGCTGTCAGCCCTAAGTGTCCTGCGGGTTACAAACTAAAGAAATAAGTTAAATCTCGACGCCAATGTATTTGGTTTCGAGGAACTCGTGGATGCCATCGAATCCACCTTCGCGTCCTAGGCCGCTCTGCTTCACGCCACCAAATGGTGCAGCAGGATCAGAGATAACGCCTTTATTGATTGCGACCATTCCTGATTCGATTGCTTCTGCTGTGCGAATAGCGCGTGCAAGATCTTTAGTGAATACGTAACTGATTAGTCCGAAGTCTGTGGAGTTAGCTAGTTGTATTGCTTCGACGTCCGTATCAAAAGTAACGATTGGTGCAACAGGGCCGAAGACTTCGTGGTTCAGAATGTCATTTGTTTTATCAACTGAGATAACAGTTGCTGGATAGAAAGCGCCAGCACCTTCTGGTGTGGTGCCGCCGGTGTGGATTTTTCCGCCAGCTTTTACTGCAGCATCAACTAACTCTGCAATCTTGTTACGTTCCTTGACGGAGACACTTGCACCAAGTTGTATTCCAGCGTCGGTGCCTTTACCCATTTTTAGTTGCGACATGGCTTGTGAGAATTCTTTTGTAAATTGATCAGCGACGCTCTTTTGTACATAGACGCGATTGGCAGCTGTGCATGCAGCGCCACCGTTTCGCATCTTGGCGAGCATTAATCCTGCAACTGCTGCAGAGATGTCTGCGTCTTCAAAGACAACAAATGGTGCGTTGCCACCGAGTTCCATGGAGCAACGGATGACTCGATCAGCTGCTTCGCGAATAAGGACACGACCAACTTCTGTGGATCCTGTGAAAGAAAGATTCTTTACTCGTGGATCATGCAAAATCTTTGAGATTGATTCGCCAACTTTTTCAGGAAGGATGACGTTGATAACTCCCTTTGGAACACCAGCGCGTTCCATGATGTCAACGATTGCGAGCGCTGTAAGCGGAGTTTCAGATGCTGGTTTTAAAATCATTGTGCAGCCCGCTGCGATTGCTGGGCCAATCTTGCGTGTGGCCATTGCTGCTGGGAAGTTCCAAGGTGTGATTAGAAGTGAGACACCAATTGGTTGGTGAGTAACAAGAATTCGCTTGTCACCACTTGGGGATTTACGGAAATCGCCGGGAACGCGAACAGCTTCTTCTGCGAACCAACGAAAGAATTCCGCGGCGTACATAACTTCGCCTTTAGCGTCGGTGAGTACTTTGCCGTTTTCTTTAGAGACAATTGTTGCAATTGCATCTGCTTCAGAAACCATAATCTCAAATGCTTTGCGCAAGATTTCAGAGCGAACACGCGGCGCGGTCTTTGCCCAATCGGCAGCGGCGCGGTCGGCTGCTGCAACGGCAGCTTCGCATTGTTCAGGGCCGGCGATGGCTACTTCTGCAATAACTGAACCGTCACTGGGATCGGTAACAGGCATTGTTGTAATGCCATCGACCCATTGGCCATCGATATACATCTTTGTACGCATAAGATGAGTCTACTATGCCGAAGTCGTGGACAGATGGGGCGCCCGCCCCGGTTGCATTGCAAGATCATGCGCATCTAAAGGATCCGCTTTCCTACAAAATAAAGCGGCGTTTACTGGGTGGCGCACTAAACCGTCACACCTTGAACCATCAGCGCTTAGATAAAAAGTACGCGCTTGGAATTTTATCTTCTGACTGTATTTCATCTTCTGCCTACGGCAGTGAGCAGATTCTGATTGCACTGCTTCCAGCGTTCGGTATCGCAGCTTTTTCTATCTTGATGCCGATGACGGCGATCGTTTTAATCATTCTTTTAATTATTACTCTGTCTTATCGCAACGTCATTGATGTGTATACAAAAACTGGTGGCGCATACATTGTGTCCAGGGATAACTTCGGCCCAGTAGTCGCACAGATCGCAGGCGTTGCTCTGATGCTTGATTACATCGTGACACTTGCAATTCAATCAGCAGCAGGCGTTGCAGCGATCATCTCAACTTTTCCTGAGCTAGAGCCGTGGAAGATTCCAATGATCTTGGCGATCATTGTTTTCTTAACGTATGGAAATCTGCGCGGCGTTAAAGAAGCGGGTAAAGCATTTGCACTGCCAACGTATTTATTCGTTGGTTCTATGTTTATCGTCTTCACAATCGGTTTGTATCGCCACTTCAGTGGCACGCTGCCAATGCTTGAGACTAATCTGCCTGGCGCAGTGCCAATGGGTGAACCAAGTGGTCTGCTGACATTTGCCGCGATCTTTATCTTGCTCCGTGCATTTGCAAATGGTGGTTCGTCATTAACTGGTCTTGAAGCGATCTCAGATGGCGTTGCACTCTTTAAAACTCCGGAGCATGTAAACGCACGTCGCACTCTGGTCATCATGAGTACGTTGCTTGGTCTCTTGGTTCTTGGCGTTTCATGGTTTGCACACAAGATTCATGCAATGCCGTATGAGAGTGGAACACCAACAGTTATCTCGCAGATTGTAAAAGCTGCAATGGGTGAGGGCGCTTTCGGAACTGCGATGTTTATTTTCGTGCAGTTTGCAACAATGCTTATTTTATTTGCGGGCGCAAACACCACTTACAGCGCTTTCCCGCTGCTCGTTAACTTCATTGCAAAAGATGGCTATTTGCCACGTCAGCTCACAAAGCGCGGTCACCGCTTAGCTTTTTCTAACGGAATTCTCTTGCTCGCAGGTGGCGGAATCTTCCTTGTACTAATCACAGCAGGATCCGTGGAACACCTCGTTGCTTTCTACGCATTGGGTGTATTTACCGGATTTACATTGGCTGGCTTTGGAATGACAAAGCATGCGTATGTGCACCGCCAAGGTGCGTGGCGAGCCAAGATGTTTATCAACGGTCTATCTGGCGGAATTTCTCTAGTCGTTGTCATTATTTTTTCAATCGTTAAATTCAGCGAAGGTGCTTGGTTGGTTTTGGTCACCGCGCCAATCTTGGTAGTAACTTTCTTGCGCTTGCGCCGTCAGTACACAAAGGAACAGAACGCACTGGATGTAAAGCACGAACAAGAGCGCGCAACATCAATTGCTCGACATGACGTGACAGTTTTAATCGACAGCCTTGACGTGGCAACAGTTGGCGCCGTTCGATACGCACGTTCATTGAAGCCACGTAACTTAAAGGCAGTTCACTTTGTTATCGATGATTTACGCGCAGAACAAATTGCTAAAGCGTGGGCGGTATCAGATGCGCTAGATGATGTGACGCTCGAACTTATTGATTGCCCAGATCGTCGCTTGCCTAATGCTGCAGTGGATTATGCAATCAAGATGACAGAGAAAGCAGATGTCGAATTAACTCTGCTCTTGCCTCGTCGTTCTTATTCTCGTTTCTTAGGTCGCTTGTTGCACGATAGAACAGCTGAAGCAATCGCTGCTCCTATTTCGCAATTGCCACGAGTGGTTGCAACGATTGTTCCTTTCGATGTTGAAAGAATTTTGTCCGGTGCACCAATTGTTTTAGAAAAGCCAGTTCAAGAGATTAAGAAGGTTGCACCAGTTGCTGCGCCAGTATCTGCTGGACCAATTAGTCATTATGCAGAAGATGTCACGCCGATTGGCGCTGTGCAGTGGCGCAAACGAGCACAAGTGCAAGGAAAAGTAACCTCAATTAAACCTGCACCAAGTAGCGCAGCTCCTGTACTTGAAATTGAACTATGGGATGAAAGCGGAGGAATCACGCTTCAATTCTTAGGGCGCCGCGAAATTGCTGGTCTTGAAGTAGGAACAGAGATTCGTGCAGAAGGAATGGTTGGCGAAGAAAATGGTGCGCTGAAGATTCTTAATCCTTCGTATGAACTATTGGCCTGAGCGGAAAAACTCGCTTAACAACGCTGCGCACTCTTTTTGCAGGACACCTGATTCAACTTCAACTCGGTGAATAGCGCGTGGATCACGCAATACATCCCAGACTGAACCAACGGCACCCGCTTTTTCATCCCATGCGCCGAAGATCACTTTTGAAATCCGTGCTTGTGCAATCGCGCCAGCACACATTGCACATGGTTCGAGGGTGACAACGAGTGTGTGATTATCTAAACGCCATCCATTCGTTCCAGCTTTTCGCATTGCAACAATTTCGGCGTGTGCAGTTGGATCTGACTTTGCTTCACGTTCATTTGTGCCAGTTGCAATTACTTTTCCATCAGGATCAACAATGAGCGCGCCGACTGGAACGTCATTGGATGCAAGGCCTTGTTGCGCAACAGCAATCGCTTCGCGCATTAATTCAATTGATTTCACAGTTCTAATAACTCAGCAAACTGATCGCCAAAACCTAAACGGCTAGCAATCGCTTCGAGTTGTTCGTCAGGAAATAATTCAGCGTCATCACACAACGCAGCCATCTCCATGTGATTCATTCCGAGGTCTGCAAAAATATCTAGATAGCCAACAGGAAATGGGTCTTCATCCTCTTCTGGCATATCAATGTCATTGATCTCTAAGAAATCAGATGCAACTGCATAATCAAGTGCGCATGTGACATCACTTAAAAACATTGTGATGTGTGAACCGAGTACGCGAATTAACATAAAGAACTCTTCATCAATTGCAACGAGTGCAATTGCGCCACCATTTGTCTGTTGTGATTTAAGGCGATCAATAATCTGTGCGAGGTCGTGCGCATCAGGAAGCAGTGCCAACGTCCATCGGCCATCTTCATGCCAGGCAGCGACGGCGATGTCTACGTCGTTAATGAGATTTGAGTTACTAATTTGTTCCATATCTCACCTCTCCCCGCGCCGAAAGTACAAGAGCATCCTTACACTCATTTCAAGAGAATAAAAGCCCTGTACGCTAGGGAACATGAAAGTTCACGTCGCCAACCACCCGCTGATTTCGCACAAATTGACCGTTTTGCGTGACGAAAGAACTGATTCGCCAACATTTAGACATCTCGTTGAAGAACTCGTAACGCTTCTGGCATACGAAGCTACGCGCGATGTGCAGACAGTAAAAGTAAAGATTAAAACTCCTGTCACAGAGACAGAAGGCTTGAAGATGGCGACTCCTCGCCCAATCGTTGTGCCAATCTTGCGCGCAGGACTTGGAATGCTCGAAGGAATGTCACGCCTTGTGCCAAACGCTGAAGTTGGTTTTCTCGGAATGGTGCGCGATGAAAAAACTTTGCAAGCAAGTACATATGCCAACCGACTTCCAGATGATCTCTCTGGTCGCCACTGCTTTGTACTTGATCCAATGCTCGCAACTGGTGGAACTTTAGTTGCAGCACTCAATTACTTAATCGAACGCGGTGCAACAGAGATCACTGCGATCTGCATCCTCGCGGCCCCTGAAGGAATCGCAACAATGGAGAAGGCGTTTGCCAACACAAAGATTCCAATCACAGTTGTTACTGGTGCACTCGATGAAAAATTAAACGAGCATGGTTACATCGTTCCTGGTCTAGGAGATGCTGGCGATCGCTTGTACGGTGTTGTGTAAATGGCATCAACCAGTCCTGGCTATGGCATAACAATTCGTGTTGAAGGTTCGCCTTCTCTGCATCCTGTTGCACTAATTACTGCTGCAATCACGGATGCTGGCGCGACAATCACAGCTTTGGATGTTGTTGAATCTCTATTAGAAAAAGTTGTTATCGACGTAACATGTGACACCGTCGATGCAGATCACGCAGATCAAATCACCACAGCGATTCGCGCGCACAAAGGTTTAGTTGTTCGCAAAGTTTCAGATCGCACATTCTTATTGCACTTAGGCGGAAAGCTCGAAGTTCAATCTAAAGTGCCACTAAAAACTCGTGATGATTTATCTCGTGCATACACACCAGGTGTTGCTCGTATCTGCCAAGCAATTGCTGATGATCCAGCAGATGCTCGCCGCCTCACAATTAAGCGAAATACAGTCGCCGTAGTCACTGATGGCTCTGCGGTGTTGGGCCTTGGAAACATTGGTCCTGCAGCAGCGTTGCCTGTGATGGAAGGAAAAGCTGCGCTCTTTAAGCGCTTTGCAGATGTTGATGCGTGGCCAGTCTGTCTTGATACACAAGATGTCGATGAAATCGTGCGCACAGTGCAATTGATTGCACCCGTCTATGGCGGAATAAATCTTGAAGATATTTCGGCGCCGCGTTGTTTTGAAATCGAAGCTCGTCTTCGCGAATTATTAGATATTCCGGTTTTCCACGATGATCAACATGGAACAGCGATTGTTGTTCTCGCAGCCCTTCGTAACTCACTGAAGTTGGTTAAGAAGAATTTATCTGATGTAAAAATTGTTTTAAGCGGAGTTGGAGCTGCAGGTAACGCCGTTGCCCGCTTGCTAGTACTAGATGGCGCGAAGAACATCATTGGATTTAACGTTGACGGAGTTATTCATCCCGAGATGAAGAGCGATGATCCAATGCAGCGTTGGTTTATCGAACATAGCAATAAAGATAATTTCCAGGGCACGATGTCAGAGGTACTAGTCGGTGCTGATGTATTTATTGGTGTCAGCGCACCAAACATCTTGGCCGAATCAGATATCGCTGCAATGGCTAAGGGTTCGATTGTCTTTGCACTTGCTAATCCAGATCCAGAGATTGATCCTGCACTTGCTCGAAAGCACGCAACTGTTGTTGCAACAGGGCGCAGCGATCAACCTAATCAAATTAATAACGTCTTAGCTTTCCCAGGAATTTTCCGTGGTCTTCTCGATGCAAATGCGCACAAGATCACGGATGAGTTGTTAGTAGCAGCTGCAACAGCGATTGCAGATTGTGTTTCACCAGAGCAACTCAATACATCTTTTATTGTTCCTAGTGTCTTTGATGCACATGTGGTCACTGCGGTTGCGGCGGCTGTTAGGAAATCAGTGTGATCGAATTAGCTGCTTCCTTTGATTCACAGCTTTCATCTCTTGCACCCTTTATCTTCTACATAATTGTTGGCGCAATCGTCTTCGTTGAAACCGGTATTTTGCTTGGGTTTTTCTTACCTGGAGATTCAATTCTCTTTAGTGCGGGGCTAGTTGCCGCGGCGCACGGCAATATAAATATTGTCATTCTCGTAACCGTTATCTTCCTTGCCGCTTTCTTTGGCGATCAAGTGGGATTCGTTATTGGTCGCGTATACGGTCGTCCCTATTTAGAGAGACGTCAATCAAAGCGAATCCAATCAATGATTGCTCGAGCAGATCGTTTTTATGACAAAACTGGTTGGTGGGCAGTTGTTGCTGCTCGATTCTTCCCGTGGATTCGAACCTTTGTTCCGCCAATTGCTGGTGCATCGCGAATGAATTACTACAAGTTTCTCTCCGCAAACGCATTGGGTGCGTTGTTATGGGGAGTTGGAATTACGTTGGCAGGTTTTTATGCAGCAACTCTGCCGTGGGTAAAGAGTTCTAGTTATGCAATCGCTGCGTTCTTTATTACAGCTTCTATCGTTTCAATGGTTTTGAACTATTCACGCCGCCCACAAGAACCCCAAGAAAAGTCATAACAATTCCGCTTACTAAGTAAGCACTGACGCTCACACCTTCGGTTGGCGAAATAATGTCAATTAATAAGGCTCCAACCAGAGTTCCACCGGTGCTAAATAGCGTGAAAGTTAATACACCTAAGTGCTGAACAATTGTGGAAGTAAAAGCAATATAGATAACACCGATGGTTCCGCCCATATAAATCCACCACGGACCATGTGGAAATGGAACGAATTCAACTTTGCCGATTGCAATTGCAATAATTAAAACGACTCCGAGAGCACTTGATCCCATAATGAAATTAAGGAGTGAAGTTGTAAAACTCTGTTGTGAGTGCTCGTTAATCAAACCATTCATTGCGCGCTGAACACCAACGATTGATCCTGCCAGACCAGCGAGAGCCACAGCGATGAGCGATAAATCTTTCGCATCGATTCGATCTAGAACTGAAACAAAAACGGCTAAAACAGTTACTACTGCAGCTGCGATCCGACGTGGACTAATTGGTTTCTTTCCGCCGCCAGTTAAACCGATGCGATCAACGACGAGTGATGTGGCGCTCTGTCCAGCAATGGATGCCACTGAATAAATAGCAACACCAATTAATGGAACGATTTGAGTCTGTACTGCCACGAATGCACCGCCAAGAGCTCCTGCGAAGAGAGTCCACGGCGCAATTTCTTTCGCTTTAACCGCAGCACGTAATTTTCTTGCGCCATCTTTAATGCCTGGATGAAAGAGAGTAATTAAAGCAATAAGTAAAAAGCCGGAAGTAAAGGAGATAAACGCTGCTTGTAATCCATTATCTAAACGCAGTGATAACTCACCATTCGTACGCGCCTGTAAGGCAATAAGTACGCCAGAGAGCGCAGCGAGTAGATCAAGACGCATTATGAATGCGTACCGCTGAACTCTCGCTTATCTGCAATCCAGTCCATCAATGCAAAGAGAACGCCAGATGCGACGAATGTGAGGTGAATGATGATTCGCCACACAGTGCCTTCGCCAACTTCTGCCTCGCCTGATAATTCAATGAAATCTTTTAGAAGTTCGATAACAGAAATGGCAACCAATGAACCAATGAGTTTGATCTTTAGGCCGCTGAAATCAATTGTTCCCATCCAGTGCGGACGATCACTTGATTCTGCTGCAGCATCAATACGAGAAACAAAGTTTTCATATCCTGCGAAAATCACCATAAGAATAAGGTTGGCAAGAAGTGTCAGATCAAGCAGTGCCAATAAATCTAGAGTGAAAGTGTGTGCATCTGAATCACCAATGTGTTGTGCAAGGTGAATGAATTCGATGATGAATCGGTATGCGAGCAGAACGAGTGCTCCAACAAGGCCGATATAAAGAGGCGCCAATAACCAACGAGCGCGAAATAGGACTAATTCGATTGCATGCACGACTTTATTCATGAGGGAAATTTTATCTTAATTATCTAGAGCAGTTGTGGCAAAGAGCCACTCTTCTTCTTTCGTGTTCTTATCTGCCCGTAATTCTTCGAGCTTTGCGGTGATTTCAATGAGTCGCGCGGCATCAAAAGCGGCTGTGCTCTGTTCTTCAATGAGTGCATTGATTGCTTCATCTAACTTAAGTAATTGCTTTTCTAGTCTTGCTACATCTTTTTTGAGTTGTCTCTGTTCGGCAGCACTGGATGTGCCCTTGTTTGTTGATTGGGATTTGCTGCTACTTAATGCGTCACTGCGTTGTTCGAGGTATTGATCAACACCACGAGGTAAATCACGCAGCGACCCATCACCTAATAATCCAACAAAGCGATCGCAAACGCGTTCGAGGAAATATCTATCGTGAGAGACAACAATCAGCGTGCCGCCGTAGCTATCTAATAAGTCTTCTAGTTCAGTCAATGTTTCGATATCAAAATCATTTGTTGGTTCGTCAAGCAGTAAAACGTTGGGGCTATCCATTAACAAACGAGTGAGCTGCAAGCGGCGTTTTTCCCCGCCTGATAAATCTTTAATTGGCGTCCATTGTGAATCGCGATCAAACCCCAATCGTTCGCAGAGTTGGGATGCAGATAGTGATTTTCCGTTACCGAGTTCGACGTGATTTGCGATTTTTTCTACTGCTTCAAGCACGCGCCACGTTGGATCTAATTCGTGCAAATGCTGTGTAAGAAATGCGGCTTTAACGGTTACGCCCGTAACAAATTTTCCTGCAGATGGTTGTATCTCACCTGTCAGCATTCGCATAAGTGTTGTTTTGCCGGCGCCGTTGATTCCAACGATTCCGATGCGATCGCCGGGACCAATGTTCCAATACAGGTCATCAAGTAATAATTTGTCGCCTGCACGTAGTTGTACGTGGTGAGATTCATAAACAGTGTTGCCAAGACGATTGCGTGCAAACTTAAGTAACTCACCTTGATCACGTGGTGCAGGTTCGGCTGAGATCAATTCGTTTGCAGCATCGACTCTAAACTTTGGCTTCGTTGTTCGAGCAGGTGCACCGCGACGTAGCCACGCTAACTCTTTACGAATTAAGTTATTGCGACGTGCATCCATCGCACTTGCTTGGCGAGCGCGCTCTGCTTTTGCGAGAACGAACGCCGAATATCCACCGTCATACTCTTCAACTTTGCCTGCAACAACTTCCCATGTGCGCTCTGTGACTGCATCTAAAAACCAACGATCGTGAGTAATGACTGCCAGTGCTAAAGATTTGCGTCCAAGTAAGTGGGTAGCAAGCCATGCAACGCCTTCTACATCAAGGTGGTTCGTTGGTTCGTCTAACAGAATCAAATCAAGATCATCAATTAACAACCTTGCAAGACCCACGCGACGGCGTTCTCCGCCTGAAAGGGTTGCAAATGTTCGTTCAAATAAGTGATCATCAAAGCCACCAAAGAGCCCTGTAAATACTTCGCGAATGCCCGCATCACTTGCCCATTCATGAGTTGGTTTGTTTCCGAGAACAACATCGCGAACAGTGGCACCAGCTGGTGCGTTATCTACTTGTGAGAGCAAACCAATCCGAGTGTCATTTGATTTGGTGACGCGTCCAGCATCCGGCGTTTCACTACCGGACATAATTTTCATCAGCGTGCTTTTTCCGCTGCCATTTCTTCCAACAATTCCGATGCGATCACCTTCGGAGATGCCGAGTGATACACGTTCTAGGAGCGCACGAATATCGAAAGCCTTTGAGACTTCCTCTAAATTAAGAAGATTGCGCGCCATGGGCACAGAGCGTACCTTTGAACAATGAACGTTACTGACCGCCAATACGCCCTGGATCTAGATAAGAACGATCCGCTTGCTCACTTCAAATCAAAGTTCGTGGTTACAGACCCAGCCATGTGTTATTTGGATGGTAATTCACTCGGTCGTTTGCCACATGCAACTGTTGTGGCAGTCAATGATTTCTTAACAAAAGAGTGGGGACCAGAGGTTGTAACTGGCTGGAGCCACTGGGTAGATGAAGCACAACCAGTTGGCGATTTAATTGGTGAGGCAACGCTCGGCGCTGCAAAGGGACAAGTACTTGCATGCGATACAACATCAGTGAACTTCTATCAGCTCTGTTTGGCTGCAATTAAGGCGCGTCCAGGGCGTAAAACAATTATTACTGACACTGCTAATTTCCCAACTGATCGATACATCTTGGATGGAATTGCAAAACAATTTGGATTGAATTTAGTTTTAATCGATAACGAATCAGCAGGGACAATTAAGCATGAGCGGATTACTGCTGAAATTCTTGCGCCATACCTTAATGATGATGTTGCGCTAGTTACTCTTGAAGTTATTCAGTATCGCTCGGGTGCACGTACCGACATTAAATCAATTACAGATTTAGTTCGATCACATGGCGGCTTAGTTGTGTGGGATGCCAGCCACGCAGTTGGCGCAATTGAAATGAACTTTGATTCCAACGGCGTTGATTTAGCAGTTGGTTGTACATATAAGTATGGAAACTCTGGTCCTGGTGCACCTGCCTGGTTATATGTCAGCCACAGAATGCAAAAAGAGTTGCAGGTTCCAATTCAAGGGTGGTTCTCGCAAGGAGATCAATTCGGAATGGGTCCCGTCTTTGAAAAAGCAGATGGCATTCGTGGTTTCCAAATCGCAAGCCCATCTCTTATTGGCCTGCGTTGCATTAAGTCATCTTTTGAAATTATTAAAGAAGCTGGAATCGACGCGATTGCTCACAAAGCAGCTGTTGGCACACAGATGATGATTGATTTATACGATGCATGGCTAGCACCCCTTGGTATGGAGCTAAATACTTCGCGTGATCCAAAAGAGCGCGGCGGACATATCTCTTTGGTACATCCAGATGCTGCACGTATCTGTGTTGCCTTGCGTGAATATGCCAACGTGATTCCGGATTACCGCACACCTAATTCAATTCGCTTAGCTATTTCGCCGCTTCCTACTTCATACGTGGAAGTGTGGGATGGTTTTGAGCGCATTCGCGATTTAGTTTCCACACGACAATACGAGAAGGTCAAAGAGGGCGGATCACGAGTCACATGAGCGAATCAAAGGATTTCGATTCAGCACTTACTTATACGTCATACCTTGCAGTCGATGAGTTATTAAAACTGCAACGTCCGTTATCTGATGGACCTGAACATGATGAGATGTTATTTATCATCATTCATCAGACGTATGAGTTGTGGTTTAAACAGTTAATTCACGAGTTCAAACAAGCACAAGTTGCACTCGAATCTGGCGATACGCATTACGCACTTGCAATCTTGGGGCGTATTCGCACAATCATGAAAGTCTGCGTTGCGCAGATTGATATTTTGGAAACAATGACGCCGCTTCAATTCAACTCTTTCCGCGGCTATCTCTCTTCATCGAGCGGATTCCAATCAGCACAATTTAGAAAAGTAGAAGCGCTATTGGGACGTCGCGATAACAAAATGGCCGGACATTTGCCGCCAGATATTCAAAGAGATATTGCGGAAATTACTTCAGGAAATTCAATCTGGGATTCAGCACTTGTGTATCTTCACAACGCTGGCCACAAAATGCCCGTAGCAATAATTGGTCGTAATAAATCTGAGCAATATGTGCCTAATAAAGATGTGCAAGATGTTTTGTTAGCTGTGCATCAAAAGGATCCTGAGCGCGCAATGATTTGTGAGCGTTTAGTTGATATCGATGAAGGAATTCAGGAGTGGCGCTATCGCCACGTAAAGATGGTTGAACGCACTATTGGTCACAAGATGGGAACTGGTGGATCAAGTGGTGCGGAATATTTGAAGTCCACACTATTTAATCCTGTATTCGCGGATTTGTGGGAGATTCGTTCTCGTTTTTAAGCTTTACGTTTTCTAATTGCAATCAGTGGTGGGTTATATGCAATGTGTGCAATCTCTTCGCGGCGCTTTTTGTATTGATCTGATGCGCCGGCAACCATGTGTTCGAATCTCACGTCGCCTTTAATGAGATCGCGCAGTTCTGTAGCCGTTGTCGCTTGGCTAAATATCGGTGCAACTTTTGCCATCTTGTCTGCATCTGGATGTGGTCTAAATTTGCGATAGATCAGAGCAACACGTCGCAAACCGATATAGGCGATGTGGCGCATTCCGCGATTGATGTGATCTTGAAGCATTAATCGTTTGTATGTTAAAGAACCAGGTTTGATTGCTGCTTGATCCGCAATCAGCTTGAGGAAAATCTGCGCAATCTCCGCGCCACCGGAAACTTGTGGAAGCTCCGCACACTTTGCAGACAGTGATGCGCGTACTTGGGGATCTTGTAATTTCTTAACGGTTGCTGTGATGTCAGCTAGATCCGCTTGATTGGCACGTAGTGCAAAGCCGAAGTCGTGACACCACTGTGCACGCGCTTCTTGATCATCTGTTCCGCGAATGTTTGAAACAAAAACAGTTGGAATCTGCGCCGGCAACAACTCGTGGACACCGTTATATCCAGTCGCACAGACACCAGCATCAAAGGCGTGAAGTACTTGTGCCAAAGGAAAGTGGCGAACAACCTTTAGGTCTAAACCATCTGGCACTAATGAATTGCCGTTTTTATCAATTGGTTTTTTAGTGAGGACCACCTGTAGATCTTTCCAACCGAGAAGACCGGAGAGCGCGGCAGTCATCTTTTCATTGACATCGCTATCGCCGGTACCGAGTTGTACCAATACGGCAGGACGGTCCGGAACTAAACCTAGAATTTTGCGTGATTCTGCGCGGGAAAGTGCGCTCTCTTTTTGAAATAAAGATACGGGCGAAGTCAGTTGTGCGTCTTTTCTTTTCGCAGTTGGACCATGATCGTATGAACGCGCAATGTCGCCAGGTTCTACGATGAAATCCATCATTGCCGATTGCAATCCCAATACAAAACGTTGTGGTTTTTTCTGCCACAAACCGCGACGCACCCATACAAGTGAAATGTGCGGCGCTTTAACTTTTGCAGCGATAACACCTGGGTATGGAACAACACCGTCAAATGAAACAAGCTTTGCATCTGTTTCTTCAACGAGTGCAACTAGGCGATCTCGTAAGTATTGATCCCATAAATCTCGAGTCATCCATTCGCGATCTCTGCCAGGAATGTATTCAGTGCGGATTCCCATGTAGTCAGAGATTTCGGCGATTCCGCCAGCCATTGAAACAATAATTGGATTTGCATATGGTTTAAGCGCCAACGCAATTGCACTAGCTCGTGCAAGGTGGCCCATTCCAACACCATTACTTGTTGCAAGAATGATTGTTGGCTTGTTCACGTCCGCACTTTACTTCAAATGAGATGCATCTGGCATAAGTGGCGGGCAGATTCCACCGGGAGCAATCAATGGTTCGAAATGCCACCATTCGTTTTCATAGACACGACAGAGCCCAAAAGTGGCTCCATTGGCTTCTAACCATGATGCTCCAGATTTTTCGTGATGCAGATTTACATCTAGAGCGAGCCCCCAAGGATGTCTGGATAAATCTCCGGGCAGAACCCACTTGATCGCTTCTTCTGGAGTTTTGTGTTCTTTGATTGCACGATTAAATAAATAATTTTGTGTTTCAAGGCTTCGATATCCGGAATCAATTGTCATTGTGATTCCTTCGGCCTTTGCGGCTGCCTGTGCACTATGAAAACGTGCAAGCAGTTGTGGATGTATTTCAGTCGGACGTTCTGTCCCTTCATTTAATTCAGTTTGTCCAAGTGGTTCGTCTTCGCCAATGATGCATCCAATAAAATCAGGACGAATAATTAATTTGTCACTTGTTTTATTAAAACAATAAACAGGATTTATATTTATTTCTTGAATAACTTTATTTTCCTTATGCGTAATTGCATCCGCCGCAAGTCCAAAAAGCGAAGCTGCGCCCATTAATAAAACGGCTACAAAAAACATAGAAAAACTGTAACACGCGGGAATTGTCCAAATTTTCCCGCGTAAAAACATCTCTTGCTTTAAAAAATAAAGCAGGTAAACTCGCTCTTTATAAAGCTGCTGAAAAGGAGCCCGTTTCGCTCATTTCTAGAAATACTAGATCCAAAGCGAAGCTAGTTTGATAAATGAAAACACATGCGAATCATGCGCAAACGTTTAGAAATGTCCCTGCAACATCCAAACCACTATCTGAATCAAAAGTTGGTGCACTACTAGACCAAGAATGGGCCCGCTTCAAAGAGGGAACATCTGCTTCAGAAAAAGAAAATAAACTAGCTGCCCAGACTTTTCCTATGGGCGTTCCATCTAGTTTCCAATATTGGGATCCATATCCAATCTCTATCAAGTCCGCTAAAGGCGCCTGGATGGTTGATATGGATGGTCGCGATGTGCTCGATATGTCTATGGGCTTCGGTGCAATGCTTGCTGGCCACCTCAACCCAGTCGTTGTCAATGAAATCAAAGAGTCTCTCGAAGTTGGAACGCTCTTTGTAACTCCTTCTCCAATCTCTCGCGATGCCGCAGAACGCATCTGCAAGCGCTTTAACCTCGAACAGGCTCGCTTCACAAACTCAGGTACCGAATCAACGATGTATGCAATCCGTACTGCTCGTGCTTTCACTGGCAAGAACGGCGTTGTTAAAGTCGAAGGTGGATACCACGGAAGCTATGACCCACTGACTGTTTCAGTAAAACCATCTCTGGACAAAGTTGGCGATGCCGACAATCCAAATGTGATTATTGATCCAGCTACTGTTGTTGGCGATGTATTCGTTGTTCCTTACAACGATGCAGAAGCACTGGAGCGCACATTTGCTAAACACAAAGACAAGATCTCTTGCTTTGTTGTTGAACCAGTTCTAGAAAACATTGCGATTGTTCTTCCAGATGCTGGATATCTCGAGCAGGTGCGAGCACTCTGCGATCAATACGGAATTGTTTTGATTTTTGACGAAGTTAAAACAGGACTTACTGCAGGACCGCAAGGTGCTGCGCAACGTCTAGGTGTTCAGCCAGATTTAATTACTCTGGCTAAATCAATTGGCGGCGGAGTTCCTGTTGCTGCATTCGGCGGAAAGAAAAAGTTTATGGACGCCGTTACGGATGGGCGCATGGCGCACTTCGGTACTTTTAACGGAAACCCACTTGCTATGGCTGGTGTTCGTGCAATTGACAAGATTTGTAACGCAGAAACACTCGGCGTTGCAGAAGGATTCAATATGCAAGCACTTAATCGCATCTCTGAAATCATTGCAGAGTACGAATTGCCTGCGCACACAGTTGGTTTTGGAGTTAAAGGTTGCATCACTTGGTCTACAGAACCAGTTCGTAATTATCGTGATTACAAATCAACTGATTTCAAAATTGCTGAGCTCTCATGGCTCTGGTCAATTAACCGCGGCATCATGACGCCTCCAGGACTCGATGAGCAGTGGCTCATCTCCTTGGCTCACGGCCAAAAAGAAATCGACATTCTCGTGGAGGACTTCCGCAGCCTTGCTGCTGCAATCCGAAATTAAGTAGAGTTCGCAGCATGTCATCGCAGACAAGCTCGATCATTTCGATTCGTGGCTTAACACGTCGGTTCAACTCTGTCGTTGCAGTTGATGGAGTTGATCTCGACGTTGTTGGCGGAGAATTCTTAACTCTCTTAGGTCCATCTGGTTCTGGAAAGACGACAGTTCTGCGGATGATTGCAGGATTTGAAAAACCAGATTCCGGAACAATTACTCTCGGCGGCAAAGATGTTTCACAATTGCCACCGTACGACCGCGATGTAAATACTGTTTTCCAGGATTACGCACTCTTTCCACATATGAGCGTTGCTGAAAATATCGAATACGGTCTGCGCGTTAAAGGTGTTGCAAAAAACGAACGTCGTGCGCAGGCTGAAACTGCTCTAGCTCAAGTCCGTTTATCTGGATACGGAGATAGAAAACCTCACGAATTATCTGGCGGTCAACGTCAACGCGTTGCACTTGCTCGCGCCATTGTTAATCGTCCTTCTGTGCTGTTACTCGATGAACCACTAGGTGCACTTGACCTTAAATTACGCGAAGCAATGCAACTTGAACTCAAAGAGTTACAGCGCGAATTAGGAATAACCTTTATTTTCGTAACGCACGATCAAGAAGAAGCGCTGACTATGAGCGATCGAATTGCGATTTTCAATCAAGGAAAAATTGAACAACTTGGCACGCCTAAAGAAATTTACGAACACCCCGCAACACCGTTTGTCTCTGAATTCGTGGGCAAGATCAACAAAATTACTCATAACGGTGCACGCGTCAATGTTCGCCCAGAATTCATAACTGTTTCGAAGAGCGCTGGTTCTGCGAAGTCATTGCAGGGTCGCCTCAAAGATGTGATTTTTTCAGGTGCCGTTACTCGTTATGTTGTAGAAGTTGATAGCGAAACAACTGTCATCGCTACGACGAGTGATGCTGGTATCGAAGTAGGAAATGACGTCTATCTCAATTGGGATGGCACAAAAGAATTCCTGGTGAAATAACTTCACGAGGTAACCATGTTCAAGAGCTGAATATGGTCTGTAAAGATGGAGGTACAGATGCGCAACAAGCGTCTGTTTACAAAGCTTGCGGCACTCTCAGCTGCAGCGCTGATTCTCGCTGGATGTTCAAGCAGTGATTCAGCAAGCTCTGGTCTACCAAAGGTAGATATGTTGAAAGAACTTGGCCAAGGAGAAGGTCAAGTAAACATCGTTGCATGGGCTGGTTATGTCGAGAATGGCTCAACTGATCCAAACGTTGACTGGGTAACAGGTTTCGAAAAAGAGACTGGTTGCAAAGTTAATGTAAAGGTCGGAGCAACTTCAGATGACATGGTTGCGCTCATGAAGACTGGTGAATACGACGTTGTCTCAGCATCTGGCGATGCGTCACTTCGTTTAATTTACGGTGGAGATGTTGCACCTGTTAATACAGATCTAATTCCTAACTTCGCAGATATCTTTGACGGTCTAAAGAATCAGCAATGGAACTCAGTTGATGGCGTTGCATACGGTGTTCCACATGGACGCGGTGCAAACCTCCTCGCATATCGCACAGACATCGTTAAGCCAGCTCCAACTTCATGGGGTTCAGTTTTCGATGCAAACTCACCATATAAGGGCAAAATCACTGCATACGATTCACCAATTTATCTTGCAGACGCTGCTCTTTATTTGATGAAGACAAAACCAGAGCTTGGAATTAAATATCCATACGCTCTTGATCAAACACAGTTTGATGCTGCAGTTGCGCTTCTTGAAGAACAGAAGCCATTGATCGGCGAATACTGGGGCGATTACCTCAAGCATGTTGCTTCACTTAAGTCAGGCGGAACAGTGCTTGGCACAACGTGGCAAGTAAATATCAATCTTGCTAAGGGTGAAGGTACAAAGGTTGAAGGCATTAAGCCTGTTGAAGGTTCAACAGGTTGGTCAGATACATGGATGATCAGCAGCAAGGCAAAGAATCCAAACTGCGGTTACCTATGGATGAATCACATTGCATCACCAGCTGCAAACGCTGGCGTTGCTGAGTGGTTCGGTGAAGCACCATCTAACGCGAAGTCATGTGCGTTGACTGCAGATAAGAATCACTGCTCAACATTCCATGCTTCAGATGATGCTTACTGGGCAGATGTCTACTACTGGAATACACCAACAGAGGCATGCCTCGATGGTCGTACCGATGTTAAGTGCGTTCCTTACGTTGAATGGGTGAAAGCCTGGTCAAGCCTACGTAACGCGTAAAAAGTAAGCCGGGTGTGGGTTTCATTACTCACACCCGGCTATTTTTAAGGAGAAATTTAAGGAGCAATGGTGTTAACAAAAGTCGCAACATGGATGCACAAACATCCACGCACGCGACTTGCTGCACTTTTATTTGCACCAACTGCTTGGCTAGTTATTGCTTATCTAGGCGCACTTGCTGCGCTACTTGTTACAGCATTTTTCACAATTGATAGCTTTACTGGAAATGTTATTTACCAATTTAATCTCGGTAATTTCCAAGATATGTTCACTGATCCTGCCTATAAAAACGTTGTTCTTCGCACGCTAGGTATTGCTATTGGTGTAACGCTTATTTGTTCTGTTCTTGCGATTCCCATGGCTATTTATATGGCAAAAATTGCTAAGCCACGCAATAAGAAATTCCTTGTTGCATTGGTACTCACTCCGTTGTGGGCGTCATACCTTGTAAAAATTTATGCATGGCGCACAATGCTCGAGCCGGGAACTGGAGTTATTGATTGGCTCTTAGGGCCACTTGGAATTAGTTCACCAGGTTTTGGTGGACCCGCGATAATTATCGGTCTTTCTTATTTGTGGTTGCCGTACATGATTCTGCCGATTTACGCCGGACTAGAACGCTTACCGAATAACTTATTGGATGCATCTAGTGACCTCGGTGCCAAAAATTTTCACACATTTAGATCTGTCGTATTGCCGTTGATTTTCCCAAGCATTATTGCTGGTTCAATGTTTACATTCTCACTTTCACTTGGTGATTACATCACTGCGCAAATTATCGGCGGAAAATTACAGATGCTCGGCAATGTTGTGTATCAAAACTTCAGCATTAATCTGCCATTCGCAGCAACGATTGCAGCGGTACCTGTTGCAATTATGGCGTTTTATTTATGGCTAGTTCGTCGCACTGGTGCATTGGCGGATCTCTAATGACGCTATCTCGCGGTGCTCGTTATGTACTTGTCTCCCTGATGGGAGTTGGCCTTGCCTTTATTTATATTCCACTGACCGTCGTTGTTATTAACTCCTTTAATAGCAGCCGAACATTTAGTTGGCCACCAAGTGAATTCACAACAAAATGGTGGGCGAAAGCACTTGAAAACACTGGTGTTCGCGAAGCTCTTCGCTGGAGCATTCTGGCTGGCATATCTGCAACAGTGATTGCACTTCTTTTGGGAACCGCTCTCGCATTTGCTGTAAGTCGCTATAAATTCTTCGGCCGCGACACTATTTCTTTACTCGTTGTGCTTCCTATTTCGCTTCCAGGTGTGGTTACGGGTATCGCACTTAATAATGCATTTACAAAAGGTGCGGGAATGAGCACCGGATTACTGACAGTAGTTATTGGTCACGCAACATTTTGCATCGTCATCGTCTACAACAACGCATTCGCTCGACTTAAGCGCATGGGTTCATCGCTTCAGGAAGCATCAATGGATCTTGGAGCAAATGGAATAACAACTTTTAGATTGATAACACTTCCAAACCTTGCATCCGCGCTATTTGCCGGCGGCTTACTTGCGTTTGGACTTTCATTCGATGAAATTGTTGTGACTACATTTACAGCTGGCCCTGGTATTCAAACTCTGCCTATTTGGATTTATAACAATCTATTTAGACCAAATCAGGCGCCAATTGTTAACGTAGTTGCGGCGATACTCGTGATTTTCTCCATTTTGCCTATTTATTTATCGCAACGCTTAAGCCAAGACAGCGCTACTGGTGGCCGTCTCTAGTTTAAGATTTCGCGGTGAGCGTTTTTGATTCAGAAGCAGTATCCAGACGTGCAGGTTATGTACTGCATGTAATGACCGCTTTCGGCGCAGTTGCCGGAATGGTTGCACTCCAAGCAGTAATCGATGGTCGTTATCGCGATGCTCTTTTGTGGTTATTAGCTGCACAAATTCTTGATGGATTAGATGGACCGATCGCGCGCAAAATTGATGTTGAGTTTTACGCTGACAGGATCGACGGACATATTCTGGATTTAGTCGTTGATTACATTACGTGCGTTCTTGTTCCGCTTGCATTGTTAGTTCGTCTAGAACTTTTGCCTACACACTTTGAAACTCTCATTGTCGGCGCAGTATTTCTGTTCTCAGCGCTCTGGTTTGCTCGCACAGATTTAGAAACCGATGATCATTGGTTTAACGGCTTTCCAGCAGCCTGGAACCTTGTTGTGCCGACGTTTTTAATCATGGGCTCAACTCGCATAGAAGTTTTAATTGTCACAATTGCTCTGTGCATTAGCCAGTTAACAAACTTAAAGTTTCCGCACATTGTTAAGGTCGAACCGATGCGTTGGGCTACTTTGCCATTTGCGGTTTTATACCTTGGAAACCTTGCATGGCTATCGTGGGATTACACACCCACAGAACAGAGTCACGCTAATTTATTTCAAGCAATTGTTCTGATTGGTTTCCCGTTGTACATCATGCTTATTTCTATTTGGCGCACATGGTTTGCCCACACGCACATTCCACTACTCGGGTGGATTCAATACGACTAACGGCGGCGTCTGCGACGAATAATTAAGAAAGCAGTTAATCCAAGAAGTGCTAAACCAATCCATTGCCAGAATGAAATAGGAAATGGTTTGTGTGAGGGCAATTCAGGACTGCTTCCGTTAACGCCACCGGCGATTGAAACCGTTGTGAAAACACCAGCGTGATCTGATTCAAGACACACACCCATTGGTGGTGAGATAACTTTCATCTCTTCTGCAATTACTTGAGTGTTATTGATTTGCTCTTCGTTGCTGCATTGCCACGTGCTTTCGCTGTATGGCCAAATGTTTCCAACGATTTTAGAGTTAAGTGGTTGCACGCCATTTTTGAAGAAGATGTAATCAAGTCTGTCTGTGAAGCCTTGGTTATTTCCCATCGCTTTGCCAGCGTTGTATCGATCTAAATCTGGTCCGGCTAAAAGCGCACTTGCTCCCCAAGTGAAATTTATTGCGTTGATTGGATCTGGTCCAACTTCCTGATAGCCGCTCTTTCGCATAATCCAATATGCGTTACATGCATCAAGCGCGCTTTGAAGTGTTGGGTTCTTAACTTGTTCTGGACAAGTTTCACTCGCTTCCGGTTGTCCCCCGGGATTACTTGCTGCATTTCTGCGGGGATCACGAGGATCAGCGTTGAAATCACCAATAACAATTGTTGGAATAGTTGTATTAGATAAATCAGTTACTAATTGTTTTGCTTGTTTTGCAGCGTTTGGAACTTTGTCCGCATCCCACACGGATTCAAGGTGTGTACTAACAATTCGTACAGTGCTTGTGCCAACTTCTAAGTCCATCCATGTGTATCCGCGATATATAGTCATAATCGTTGGAACGATGCTGTACGACGCTTCGTATTCAGCGTTTCCGACTCGTGCAATCTTTGAAGCTAAATCTTTGCGAATAATTAACGCGTCACCGATTTCAAATCCGCATGCTGCTGTGTCTTGACCAAATAGCGGCTGAAATGTTTGTGGGTCATTAACGATTGTGAGAAACGGAACGGCGGCGATGGAAAAGCCAATGTTCTTAGCCTTTGTTCCATCTTTTTCTGCTAATACATACTCCGTGCCTAGTTTCTTTGTGGCATCCAATAGTTGATCAGTGAAGTTGAGAACCTCTGTTTTTCCACTCCACGCGTTCTTCTTACATATCCAAGTTGTTGCTTCTTGGATTCCCACAACATCTGCTTTATTTGTAATTATCTCTTTTGCCAATAAAGGTGCGCGCTTTGAAAAATCTGTCGCTGCTACTTGGTCCCACATAAATTGTGCTGCCGCTTTGAAATCTGGAATCAACTTCATTGCCACGCCAACATCTGCTCCAAGATAAATATTGCGTGACATTACTTTTAGGTTTGCATCTGCTGCTTGCGCCGTTGGTGCAATTGATACGAGTAGTAAAGTTGAAAGCAATAAAGCAATCTTGCGCATTAAACAGTCCAGGATGAGTGCAGTGGACGACCTTCAGCGTATCCAGCCGATGATTGAATTCCAACTACCGCTTTCTCTGCAAACTCATCGAGACTCTTTGCTCCTGCATATGTACAAGAAGAACGAAGTCCCGCAATGATTTCATCGAGTAAATCTTCAACGCCTGGACGTTGCGGATTTAAATACATACGAGATGTTGAGATGCCTTCTTCAAAGAGTGCTTTACGTGCGCGATCAAACGCATCTTCTTGAGTTGTGCGTGCTGCAACTGCGCGCGCAGATGCCATTCCAAAGGATTCTTTAAATAAACGACCAGATGAATCTGTTTGTACATCGCCTGGGGATTCGTGAGTTCCTGCAAACCACGAACCAATCATCACATTTGATGCACCCGCTGCAAGTGCCAGTGCCACGTCGCGCGGATGGCGAACGCCACCATCGGCCCATACGTGCTTACCTTTTTTCTTTGCAGCAGCTGCGCATTCGAGCACTGCTGAAAATTGTGGGCGACCAACACCAGTTTGCATACGTGTTGTACACATTGCACCTGGACCAACACCAACTTTAATGATGTCAGCACCAGCTTCGATGAGATCTTCTGTGCCCGCTGCAGTAACCACGTTTCCAGCAACTAACGGAACATTTGGATTAAGCGCCTTGATTGCTTTAAGTGCATCAAACATCTTCTTTTGGTGACCATGGGCTGTATCAATAACTAATACATCCGCACCTGAATCCAGTAGCGCACGAGCTTTACCTGCAACATCTCCGTTAATTCCAATTGCTGCTGCAATGCGGAGATTGTTCTGTGAATCAATAGCTGGTGTATAGAGAGTGCTGCGAAGCGCGCCAACTCGAGTAAGAATTCCTGTTAGTTCGCCCTTGCCATTTACAACTGGTGCGAGTTTGCGGCGGTTATCGTGCAAGAAATCAAATGCTTGTCGAGCATCTGCATCATCCTTGAGTGTCAACAAATCTTTACTCATTACTGTGTGAAGTTGAGTAAAGCGATCTACTCCGGCGCAATCTTCTTCAGTAACAATTCCTAGTGGTTTGTTGTTTTCAACAATTACAACGGCGCCGTGTGCGCGCTTGGATAACAAACTGACAGCATCTGCAACTGTTTGTTGTGGTGACAAAGTAAGAGGTGTATCAAAGAATGTGTGACGGGATTTAACCCACTTAATAACGCTATCTACAACATCGAGTGGAATATCTTGTGGAATAACTGCAAGGCCACCGCGACGTGCAATTGTTTCTGCCATGCGACGACCGGAAATTGCAGTCATATTTGCTACAACTAATGGAATTGTTGTTCCAGAACCATCGCGTGAAGTCAGATCAACTTCCATACGAGATGAGAGTTCGGATTTGCTTGGCACCATGAACACATCGTCATAGGTGAGGTCGTGGCTTGGATTATTTAAGAATCGCACGTAGGCAAACTCTAATACGTATATTTCAAAGCGCAAAGACACGCCTGAGCCGTTGAAAAACCCCGCATGGCAATCTAGCCTTTTGCAATGGCTAAACACATTGAATCCATCGGCGTCGACACAGTCCCTGAAAGTCAGCGCACAGGAAAACCGCGCAACATCATCTCTGTCTTCATTGGCAGCAATCTTTCGCTATCTGTCATGGTCTTTGGTTGGCTTGGAATTCTTTATGGTTTGAGTTGGTGGCAAAGCGTTTCTGCAATTCTGGTTGGAACACTGATTGCAGCAGCTTTTGTAAGTACATCTGCTTTATTGGGTTGGCGAGCAGCAACAAATAACTCTGTTAGCTCTGGCGCTTTCTTTGGTGTTAAAGGTCGTTTAATTGCATCCTTCGTTGGCTTATTACTCTGTATTCAATATGTAGCGCTCACTGTTTGGACAGGTGGAGAAATTATTTCTGCTGGTTGGGCGCGACTAACTGATACAGAAGTAAGTGATTCGCTTATTGCAATTGGTTATGCAGTAATCGCTATCGCTGTTGTTATCTTTGCTGTTCTAGGTTACTCATGGATTCTGAAATTAAGTAAGTATGTCTCTTATTTAATGGGTGCTCTTGTTGTGTTAACAATCATTGGGTTGTGGTCAGCTTTTGATCCAACTTATCCAGGAGATCCTGAGGTTTATGCACTCGGTTCATTGTGGCCAACATGGTTCTTAACTGCTTTGACATGCGGTGCAGCTGGTCCGATTTCTTACGTGACTCAAACAGGAGATTGGTCGCGTTACATTTCAGAGAGCGCACATAGCGCTCGAGAAATCGTGAAAAATACTTTTGTCGCAATGGTTGTTAGTTTATCTATTCCAACAATCTTTGGTGCATTCGTTGCAGTTGCTGCCTTTGACGAAGAGAGTTTTGCAGGTGGGTTCGTTGCAGGGTCACCTTCGTGGTTATTGATTCCGCTTTTGCTCATTGGGTTTATCGGAAGCCTCGGTCAAGGTTCAATTAATTTGTACAGCATGGGCTTAGACATGGATGCAATCGTGCCTAAGTTATCTCGCCTTCAATCAACTGTATTAGTAGCTGGAATCAGTACAGGACTCGTATTTATTGGCAAATTTATTTATGACGCAGAAGCGGCAGTTACAAACTCTGTTCTCTTTTTAACAAGCCTGGCATCTTCTTGGATTGTTATTTCACTTTATGGTTATTACAAAAACAAAGGTAATTTCGACAAAGCTGCGCTTCAGATATTTAATAAGCGCGAAACAGGTGGTAAGTATTGGTTTACCGGTGGATGGAACCTCAAAGCTACGTTTTCTTGGATAGTTGGAAGCGTCGTTGGAATGTTAGGAATTTCAACAGTTGATTATGTGGGTCCAATTGCAGCTGCGCTGGGGGATGTAGACGTAAGTGTGCCTGGTGCTGTGATTAGCGCCTTAGTTGTTTACGCACTTTTAGAGCGATAAAACTTATAAGATCGGGGTATGACAACGGAGTCAGCTCTTGATACCGCACGTTCCCAATTAAGACGTGCTGTAGAACTTTTACAACTCTCTGAAAACGACTGGCAAACTCTTTCAACACCGCGACGCATTCTTGAAGTCGCAGTCCCCCTTCGCCGAGATAACGGCAATGTTGAAATGTATAAAGGTTTCCGCGTTCAGTATTCAACAACTCGTGGTCCTTCTAAGGGTGGCGTTCGTTTCCACCCAGACATTGATATGGACGAGACCGTTGCACTTGCAATGCTTATGACATGGAAGTGCGCACTTACTAATTTGCCTTACGGTGGCGCAAAAGGTGGCATTGCTGTTGATGCACACACACTTTCACTCCCAGAAAACGAACGTTTAACACGTCGCTATACCTCTGAAATTTTGCCAATCATCGGACCAGAGCGCGATATTCCTGCGCCAGATGTTGGAACAGATGAACGCAACATGGCGTGGATGATGGATACATATTCTGTAAACGCAGGTTTTTCTGTTCCTGGTGTTGTCACAGGAAAACCAATTGTTCTTGGTGGATCACTCGGTCGCACATCTGCAACTGGAGATGGTGTTGCAATCTCAACAATCGAAGCGCTGCGCGTTAAAGGAATTGATCCAAAAGGCGCAACTGTTGCTATTCAAGGTTTCGGAAAAGTTGGCTACTGGGCAGCAATTGCTTTAGAAAACTTCGGTCTCAAAGTTGTTGCGGTTAGCGATGTTAAGGGTGGCGTTAAAGGATTTAAGAGCGTTAAAGAGCTCTGGGATTACTTCCAAGCTAATGGTGATCTCAATGCACCTGGAACGGACAAGCTCACACAAGATGAGTTACTTCACCTAGATGTTGATGTATTAATCCCTGCAGCTCTCGCCGATGCCGTTACTGAAAAAACAGCAACAGGTATTAAGGCAAAAATCATTGTTGAAGGCGCAAACGCTCCAACAACTCCTGGTGGAGATGCAATCATCAATGACAAAGGCATTCTTGTTGTTCCAGATATTTTGGCTAACTCAGGTGGTGTAATCGTTTCGTACTTCGAATGGGTACAAGATAAGCAGAATTACTTCTGGACTGCTGATGAAGTTAAATCAAACCTCAATGACATCATGATGCGTTCATTTAAAGAAGTTGAAGAAATGGCGAAATCTAAGAAAGTTTCATGGCGCGAAGCCGCACACATGATTGGCGTTGCACGCGTTGCAGAAGCCCACAGATTGCGCGGTCTTTACCCATAAAAATTAGAGAACTTCTAATAGCTTCTCTCGCATCACATTGGCGTCTACATCTACGCCTGTCCAGTACTTAATGGCTAGCACGCCCTGATTTACAACCATTCCAAGACCATCAATGGTTTTGCATCCGATACCAGCGGCGCGCGTCAATAATTCGGTTTGCGGAGGGTTGATGATTACATCAGCCACAACCATGCTTGAGTTCAAAGAATCGAAATCAATGTCTAGCGAAACGTCGTTGTTACCATGCATTCCGACCGTTGTTGCGTTGACCAATATTTGAGTTTCAGTTGGTACCGCAAAACTAGAATCCCAAGGGTAATAATTTGAATCGCAAACTTTTTTAACTAATTCACTAAGTTCTTTACCGCGTTGAGCATCACGATTAATAATGTTTACAGAATTGGCTCCGGCTAAAGCAACTTCGATTGCGATTGCTCGTGCTGCACCGCCTGCTCCAAGAATTGTTACAACTTTTCCAGCAGGATCAGACACCTCTTGCAAAGATTCTAAAAATCCTTTTCCGTCAGTATTTTCACCAATTAACTTGCCATCTCGAAGCACAGCACAATTGACCGCACCCATTAGTTTTGCTGATTCTCCAAGGTCATCTAAATGTTTAATTACTTCCACTTTATGTGGCGCAGATAAATGAAAACCTGCCCAATTCATAGCCCTTGCGCCCGCAACGGCATCAGCTAAATCTTTCGGTTGAACTTCTGTGTTTATGTATCTGAAATTAAGTTTGTGGTGTGCGTATGCCGCTTCGACAATTGCAACAGTTGGATTGCCATCTGCTGGGGTTGAAAAACAACCCGTGAGTTGGCTTAAGAAGTTCATGGTCGATTGTATAAGCAGTACCTCTACTACTCGATTCAATCCCAACCGGCGGCTCTTTCTCCCCTTATTCTTCGGCTATAAATAAATTTAAAAATAAGGAGCACACGTGGCAATTGTTAGCGTAACTATAGAATTAGTAGCAGAAATCCCATTGACGATTAATGAATCATCTCGTGAAGAAGGTCAGTCATACGTCGACCTTGTAACTGAAGCAGCAACAGCATTCATGGAGAACAACGACCTCAACCAACTTGATTTCCAGGTAAAGGTTGTTGGCGACGTTATCGCAGCTGAATAGCTAATTTCATGGCTAAGAAACTTCTCGTTGCACTTCTTGTAGGAATCCTTGCGTTTCCTGAAACGGCTAACGCCGCCATCAAAGATGGAAGTGTGTGCAAGAAGTTTGGCCAGGTTCAGAGTTCAAACTCAAATAAATTTGTTTGTACAAAGGTTGGAAAAAAGTTGTTATGGAAAGCGATTTCTAAACCCGCTCCAGCAGCTGTTAAACCAACTAGTTTCGCGAATCTAGAAGCTAATTACAAAGGTATTCCGGATGCTGTTTGGAGCGATGCAAAGAAGCTCTTCGATCAACCTTTGAGCACGCCAATTAAAGTAGATGTAGAAAAGGGTCCTACAACAAAAATTCTTTATAGTTACTCCGAAATTGAATACGGAATTTCAAGAGCTAACCAGTTGGGCGCAAACTTTCCAAGACAATCTAAATTCTCTGTTATTGCATTTAATTATCAAGATAGAGATTGGGCTAAAGCTAGGTTAAACACCTTCGAATCCCCTTTTACATTAAATGACACATTTGCTGACCAAGTAGACGTAGCTTGCACTTCTGAAACAGAGTGTGAAAATGCGTTCGGAAACATCTCTACTGATTCAGGCTTAATCACACAGGCATCTCCAGGTGTACCTAATTACACAAGTAGAAGTGTTTCAACCACTAGATCTCATTATGCCCATGAAGCAACCCACACAATTCAGAAATCTATTTATAAGAAGTATGGTTTAAAGAGATACTCAATCCCTTGCTGGTTCTCAGAAGGTCAACCACAAGTAGTTGGTCAAACTTCAGCGAGTGAAAATCTTGCTTCCTACACAATGAATCGTCGCAATTGGCTTCGTCCACCATTGCGCGGTTTACCTGATTTTTCAGAAGCAAGCATTAATAAATTCTTTGAGCTACAACATTTACAACCTTGTGATGCTGCTTCTCGCCAACATGTTTATGACATCGGTTTTATTGCAGTTGAAGCACTCGTAGCTATTGGCGGAATTTCTTCCACATTTGATGTGCTTGATAAGTACGCATCAGGCATGAGTTTTGATCAAGCCTTTGAAAAAGTTTACGGAATCTCTTGGGCAAACGCTAAGCCGATACTGGCTCGCGTGGTTTCAAAGCAATACTTAGAAGCAAACTAATTACTTCGTACTTAATTCATATCCCCAGACATCGTAATCATCTAAATCAGGAGCTTTATATCCCTTGAATTCGAGCGCTGTAACTGCTTGGCATCTATGTTCGATGGCATGATGCGCGGCTTGAGAAAGAATCGTTGCTGCTTGCCAATGTGTCACAACGCCATCTCTATTTACATCAATTACGCGATCGGGTTGCTTGGCAAGTTCGATTAATTCTGAATCAAATATTTCTAATTTTTTCGCCAGAACTTTTACGTCTTCCATTGTCTTCGGCATGATTCGGTCTTCTGTTGGACGTCCTGCTAGTCGCCTTGCGTAGCCGTCAGCTGAGCCAGCCACGTGCGAAAGAATTTCAGCCACATGCCAATCGGAATTGGTTATGTATGAACCAAGGGCTTCATCGGGTAATTCAGAAATTTTGGAATAGATTTCTTGATTAGCCCACTTCATGTGGCGCAACATTGTTTCTAAAGAAATAGTCATGCGCAGGAGTTTAAGCGATTGAAGTGCGCCCGAAGGGATTCGAACCCCTAACCTTCTGATCCGTAGTCAGATGCTCTATCCGTTGAGCTACGGGCGCTTGAAGCGTGTGAATCCTACCTGTTTTTTATAACCCACCCAAACGTAGCAACTCGCTTTTATCGACAACTTTTACGCGTGGTTTTCCTAGTGGTTCACCACTAGAAACTTCGGCGGTGTTGATTGCTTCCCAGTGGGTTTGCGTGATGACTTTATGCGCAGCAATTAAATCGTTGAGGTCACCAGCATCTTTTGGTGTTTTCAAATCAGAGATAAGTAATTCGATTACTGCGGCGGCATCACTTTTGTTTGTGCCGATAACGCCAGATGGACCACGTTTTGCCCAACCAACAACATAAATATTTTCTTTTACGCGACCTTCAGTGTTTAAAACTTTACCTTTTTCGTAAGTAACTCCGGCAAGTGGCGCTGCTTCATAACCAATAGCGCTGATTACTAAGCCTGCCTTGATTACCTTCTCACCCGCAGGAGTTTTAAAGACAACTTCTTGCACTCGATCTGTGCCTTTTATTTCTGTAGGTACATGGTGAAATAAGAATTCCATTGTGCGTTCGTGATTTGTTTTTTCGTGCTCTGCAATTGCCAGCATCGCGTCCAAATTACTCTTTACATCTTTTTCAGGAGCATCTCCTGCTGCCACGATTGCCGCATCAATATCTGTTTTACTGATGATTACGTTTGTATGTTCGAGTTTTGGTAACTCACGTATTTCTGGCGAAGTAAAAGCTGCGTGTTCGGCGCCGCGGCGAGCGCAGATATAAACCTTGCGAATGCCGCTCTTCTTAAGTTCTGCGATTGCATGATCTGCAGTATCTGTTGGATCGAGTTCTGATGGCTCGAGTGCCAACATGCGCGCAACATCCATCGCAACATTTCCGGCGCCAATAACAATTGCTGTGTCGGTATCTAGTGGCACATCAACTCCTGTGTAATCAGGGTGCGCGTTATACCAAGGTACAAAATCGGCAGCTGATAAATATCCACGTAAATCTTCGCCCGCAATTCCTAACTTTCGACCCAATGAAGATCCGGTTGCAATAATTACAGCGTCATACTTTGCTTGTAGATCACTGAGGGCAACATCAGTTCCAAGTTCTACGTTGCCAAATAAACGAAAGTTTCCGGCAGTTGCAATCTTTTCGAAAACTTTTGAAACAGTTTTAATCTTTGGATGATCAGGTGCAACACCGCTTCGAACTAATCCCCATGGTGTTGGAAGGCGTTCAATCATGTCGATTGCAAATGTTTTATCTTCGTTTTGTGCGTTTTGAAGTGCTTGCGCTGCGAAATAACCTGCAGGTCCCGCGCCAACGATTGCTACCTTAAAGGTTGGCACGCGAGAACTCCTTAACTAATTTATCTGCGGAGACGAGGAGATTTGAACTCCTGAAGGGTTTAACCCCTTACCTCGTTAGCAGTGAGGCGCACTCGACCGGGCTATGCGACGTCTCCTTGTTCAAGGAAAGTTTACAGGTTACCGAGGCTTTGCGAGAACACGGTTTCTGGGCTTAGAGCGGAGCGATTTTATGCATGAACTCTACGCGAGATGGTGATGAGGTCATGGCTATTGCATCAGCATTTATTGCTTTGACGTATTCGGTAGATGCATGAAAATCAAAAGCTGCTTGATCTTTCCACGCCTCTAAAAAGTAAAAAGTATTTGGATCTGTTTGGTCAATGTGTAAGTTATAGAACAAACAACCTTCTTCTTGATTGCTTAGTACAACCATTTCTAACAATCGCTTGTGTAACTCATCCCGAAATTCAGGTTTGGCTTGAAATCGAACACACATGGAAACTGCTTTGTCTTTTTGCATATCAACCACAATTCAAAATAACACTGCTGTATGGGACGTTATCGCCAGTGTGAATGATCCCCAAGGTTTGTCCAACTTTTACCTTGAACTCTTCATGCGCAATGATATTCAATGGGAGATGCGAAATAGTTTTGCGGTATTCGCCAACAACTTTCGCATCTACTTTGGCTTCAAACTCTGCAGCCATCGTGACTGATGAAACTTCGATGTGGGGAAGAATCGCACTTAATACATCTGGAATTGATGGCAATCCAAGTACAACTGCGAGGTCCACAGTCTCAACGTTTGGATACGTTGGAAAGGGACCATCGACAATTGCAATCGTATTAACGTGGCGGAATCGAGCGAGCAATGAGGCTAGCTGACCATTGATGATTCTGTTTGTACTCATTATGGAATTAATGAAACCTTAATTGACTTTGTTCCATCAGCAACCATGTCGAGTCCCTTTTGGAAATCAGCAAGTGGGAATTGATGTGTACAAATTTCATCAAGTGGCAAACGACCTGATTCGATCATTTTGATAGCTGCTGGCCAGCAATGAGGTCCAAGGTGTGCACCAAGCACATCTAATTCCTTGTCATCGCTAATGATTGACCAATCAACTGTTACATCTTCCTTAAATACGCTGTAGCAAACAAATGTTCCAAGCTTGCGAAGAATTTTTAGACCTTGGAGCACTGCTGCTGGATGACCTGTTCCTTCTAAGTAGATATCAGCGCCATAACCTTCGGTCATTTCGCGAATAATCTGTACTGGATCCTGCTTTCCGATGTTGATTGTGTGAGTAGCACCGCACTTCTTTGCTACCTCGAGTTTACGATCATCGAGATCGAGAGCAATCAATGTTCCTGGGAACTTTGCTGCAGCTCCTGCAATCATGCCTAGACCGATTGGTCCACAACCGGCAACAACTACGACATCTGCGAACTTAATATTTGCGCGCTCAACTGCGTGAAGAGCACATGACAATGGTTCTGCAAATGCTGCGTGTTGTGGCTTTACGCTCTTTGAAATCTTATGTACGAGTGCTTCCTTAGGAAAGACCATGTATGAAGCCATTCCACCAGGTGTTGCGCGCTTAAAGCCGAACATTCCGTGTGGTGCACACATCCAATATTGTCCGCGAAGACAGTAACGGCATTCACCGCAAGGAACGATTTGTTCTGCAACTACGCGATCACCTTTCTTAACTCCCCAACGTTTTGCAGCAACATCATCTAGTTCAACGATCTCACCAACAAATTCGTGACCTGGAACTACTTCTGTTTCTGCCCATGCTGGACGACTTGCATCGCCCCAAAACTTTGCAGCACCGTGGTAACACTTAAGGTCGCTTGCACAAATACCAACTGCTTCAACCTTTACAAGTGCTTCTCCTGGGCCAGCTTTAGGAATTGCAATATCTTCCAATTTGTAATCCATAGGTCCGTGACATACAACGGCTTTCATTTGATCAGACATTGCTTGGTACTACCTTTCTGCTGCAGAGACACGTGCATTTCACGTGTTCTATTTTGCTAGTTCTAGAGAGACGCTTTCAACCTCTTCTACAATCTTTTTTAAGTTCTTCACATCATGCGCTGAGCGTCCTAGGAATAGACCATCGACGCTTTGAGCGATCTTTTCAAATAAACCACTGTCGGCACTGCCGCCGTAGAGTATTTGAAGATTACTTGCACCTAGATCCGCGGCTGCTTCTTTAATCTTTGCGCAAACGGCATTGATGTACGCCGCATCCGCCGGTGCTGCCACTCCGATTGCCCAAACAGGTTCGTAGGCAATGATTACGCGCTGGTGCAGGTATGAATCAGAGAGTGACAGTGCGGATTTAATTTGAGCGATGCACAAATCAGCTGCTGCTTCAGGTGTTGTTTGTGTTTTTTCGCCCACACAGATTATTGGAATTAAGTGTGATGAAAGCGCTTGCAAAACTTTTTTTGCAACCAATTCATCGGTTTCATTGAAATCACGTCGGCGTTCAGCGTGCCCGATTTCTGCGAACTCACAACCTATTTCGCTGAGCATCTCTGCACTTGTTTCACCGGTGAATGCACCCAATTGAGTAGCCGCGTGATTTTGTGATCCAACCCGAACTCGGGATCCCACAAATACAGAGACAAGTTGAGAAATCATAGGAGTAGAAGGAAGTACAAAGAATTCGACTGTTGAGTTCTCAATTGAATTCATTGGCGCAATTTGGCCTTTGACGGCTCGCGCCCACTCTGTAGTTTGCGCCGCGGAAAAATACATCTTTAATCCGACACCAACTATTTTTTGTGACTGCTGTGACATATTAGTTACTGTCCTCATAACCACAGATTAGTTTTACCTTATCTGCAGACGCCGACGACGTATCAAATGTGTAAGTAAGCCACTCTTTCATTAATCGACGCGCTAGTTCGAGACCAATTACTCGTTGCCCCATCGTAAGAATCTGGCAATCATTAGAAAGTATTGAGCGCTCAACACTAAATGAATCGTGAGCAACTGTTGCACGGATGCCCTTAACTTTATTTGCAGAAATTGCTACGCCAATTCCGGTTCCGCAGATCAAAATTCCGCGGTCGGCATCCCCACGCATTATTGCTTCGCCAGCAAGAATGGCTACTTCTGGATACTCCTGTGATGCTGGTGCATCTGCATTTACTCCAAGGTCAACCACTGAGGAGACGTTTGGATTTTTCTTTAGATCGGCAAGAAGTGCGTCTTTATATTGCAAACCAGCGGAATCGGAACCGATAACTACGCGCCATTGTGTGCTCATATTTAATTAACCTTTACTGACTGTGAACCACAATCTGCTTTAGAAATTACTTCTCCAACAGCTTTAATGATGAGCGCCATGGATATTGCGCCAGGATCAGGTGTTCCGACGCTGCGTTCTGCAAGAGGACGAGCTCGACCGATTTTTGGAGATAAAGCCGCAGTGGCATCTGCACATTTTTGAGCGATTTCCGAAGCGTGCTTCCACGCTTCAGCCATGTTTTTGCCATTGCCAAGTTCTTCATCAAGAGAATCAATGAATGGCAGCAATGTATCTAGCATTGTCTTATCGCCAAGTTTCGCTTTGCTCTTGTTAACTAGAGTTTCCGTTGCTAGTTCGAGAGCTCCATATAGTTTTTCTGCCTCAACTTTTTCGGTATTTCCTAATGCATTTCCAATTGCAGAGATAAAAATTCCCCATAAAATTCCACTGGTTCCGCCTGCACGATCACCAAATGCATTTCCGGCTGCAACCATTACATGGCCAACGCCGCCGGTATTTGCTTTAGCCTCTGTGACTGCAGCATGAATTCCACGAACCATTCCAACACCGTGATCTCCATCGCCTGCAATTGCATCTAGTTTTCCAAGATGATCTTCATTAGTTACAAGTACTTGTTCCATTGCAATGAGCGCTTCGCGCGCAACCACGGCTGCGCGATGTGAATGTTCGCTAGCCAAAATTGGTTCAGTTGAAGTTGTCCCGACCGTTGCTTCAATGCGCTTGTGTGGTGCCTTGCTTGGCGCAACATTTCCTCGTCTAAACGATGCTGTATCGGCGGGAGATGACCACAACTCTTCAAGAGTTGGATCAAGCCACATAACTGAAAGAGAACAACCTGCCATATCCAAACTAGTTACAAGTTCACCAATTTCTGGAAGTACAACTGTAATTCCTGCTGCTTCTAGCAAAACAGATACATGGCTATAAAGTAGGAATAGTTCTTCGTATTTAGTCGCACCTAATCCGTTGAGAATAACGGCGGCTCGTTTTGAATTATCGGCTGGGCGTTCTGCAAGAATTGCATCAACGAGATTTTTTGCTAAATCTTTCGCTGGCATCCAATCAGTTGATTTAACTCCGGGTTCGCCGTGAATACCTAAACCAAACTCCATGCGACCAGGTTCTACGTGGAAAAGTGGTTCTTTCTGTCCTGGGAATGTACAACCTTCAAAAGCAACACCAAAAGAATAAGTGCGATCATTTGCTAGTTGCATAATTCGGGCGACTTCTTCTAGTGATTTTCCGGCATCTGCCGCTGCGCCACCGCACTTATAAACAGCAAATGTTCCAGCAATTCCACGCCTTAAATCTTTTTCATCTGGCTTTGCTGATGCAATGTCATCTGTTACGTAAACAATTTTTGTATCAATACCTTCTGCAATTAAACGTTCTTGTGCGGCTGCAAAGTTAAGGCGATCTCCTGCGTAGTTACCAAATGAGAGCAATACTCCGGCTCCACCATTTGCAGCTTTACTAATTCGATAAATCTGTTCAGTTGATGGGGATGTGAAGACATCTCCCATAACGCATCCATCTGCAAATCCTCGCCCAACAATGCCTGCATAAGATGGATAGTGACCTGAACCGCCGCCTACAACAAGACTTACTTTTCCTGCGATTGGTCCGCTGCTGCGAACAAATCCTGCAGCATTAGAAACGCGCTCAACATAGCGTGCATATGCGGCTGCGAATCCATCAATTACTTGATTCTTAAAGTTGGCCGGATCATCAAAAATGTAAGTCATTTTACTCCAGATAATTATTGAAAAGTATTTTAGTTACACGCCATTGTGAGTTTAAAACTTTAAATTTGTTGTGATGAAGAGCGGGAACGCGCCCTCAACGAACACGTTCCCGCTCTCTCATCAATGAGAGTTGTTCTTAGCGATTAGCTAAGTACGAATCCCTTAAGACCGCCTGCATTTTCCTTAGTGATAAGGATGCAATCGATCGCTTGCTTCTCTGATGCTGGCAATGTGCCATCAGTCAAGAATGCGTGTGCTTGGTTTACAGCTGCCTTAGTTCCATCAACGATTGGTTGTAGAACTGTTGCAACCATTTCGCCTGCGATAACTGCTGCTACTGCATCGTCGTTACCGTCGAAGCCAAGAACCTTTACCTTGTCGAGCTTGCCTGCAGAACGAAGAGCTTCGATTGCACCGAGAGCCATTTCGTCGTTACCAGCAATTACGCCCTTAAGGTTTGGGTGTGCCTGAAGCATGAGCTCCATCTTTGCCTTACCTTGTGCGCGATCCCAGTTAGCTGTTTCTTTCTGAAGCAACTTGAAGCCAGGAATCTGATCGATTACAGCGTGGTATGCATCAGCGCGAACCTTTGCGTTGTTATCTGTTGGGTTACCGAATAGTTCAACATATTCGCCCTTGCCGCCCATTGCTTCTACCCAAGTTTGTGCACCAAGAGTTGCACCTTGTGCGTTGTTAGAAACGATCTGAGCCTTTGCAACGCCTTGTGCAGAAATTTCAGCGTTAACTAGGAATACAGGAATACCTGCATCTGTTGCCTTCTGAACTGCTCCAACGCTCTCATCTGCGCCAGCTGGATCAAGAATGATCGCCTTAACGCCTGCTGAGATTGCTGCATCGATGAATTGTGTTTGCTTGGCTGGGTCATTGCCGTGAGCGTTAACAGTTGTCTCGTAACCGAGTTCAGCTGCTGTTGCTACTGCAGTGTCAACTTCTGCTTTCCAGTATGGGTTAGCTGGATCTACTGTGATGATTGCGATCGTTCCGCCAGCAGCTTCATCAGATGAGCTGCAGCCAGCAAGACCAGTTAGTCCGAGTGCGATTACAGCAGCTGCTGCAATCACTTTGTATTTACGGAGCATTACTTACCTCTTTCCTAGGGTTTTGGTATTTCCGTGAGTCGTACGGTGGATCATGAAGCGCTTTTCAATTTCTGTCGGCGCTCCAATATTCGTTGTATTTCTTCTACTGCTACCGCAACAATAATTACGGCGCCCTTAATGGTTTCCTGCCAGAAGACAGAAACTCCAATAAGAACTAATCCGTCAACCAAGAAGCCAATTACGAAAGCACCAATTAGTGTTCCGCGAATTGTTCCTCGACCTCCGGAAAGTGCTGTGCCACCAATTACTACTGCGGCAATTGCATTAAGTTCTGAAAACTCACCCATGTTTGGGATGGCTGCGTGCAAATCAGCGGTAAATAAAACGCCTACTGCAGCTGCACAAAAACCTGAGAGAACATAAATGCGGACATTAACTTTTACAACTGGAACACCAGTGAGTGCTGCTGCACGTGGATTACCACCGGAGGCATAGAGCCAACGTCCAAATGCCGTTCTGTTTAGAATAATTGAAAACGCAATTGCAAAGGCAATCATCACCCAGATTGGCAATGGAATACCAAGAGGCTTTGCTGCAAAAGTATTAATAAAGCCTGTATTTCCAAGATTTGGTTTACCGTCAAGCTTGGTGAAAGTTTCACCATTAGTAATCAATTTTGCAAAACCGCGGGCCACATAAAGCATTCCAAGAGTTGCGATAAACGGAGCAATATTTAATTTGGCTATCAGCAACCCGTTAAGCCACCCAAATAAGATTCCGACAATCAAGGAGATTAAAAGCACCGCCCAAATATTTGGGTATGCAACTTGATCTGTGAATGGAACAGGCGCGCCTTGCATGAGATAGCCCGCAACAACTCCTGAGAGTCCAACAATTGAGCCAACAGATAGGTCAATGCCTCCGTTAAGGATTACGAGCAACATGCCAATTGCAAGAATTGCGTTCATTGCAACGTGACGAGTCATCAAAACCAAGTTGCTGTACTGCAAAAACTTGTCAGACAAAATACTAAAGAAGATAACAATGATCGCTAGTGCGATGAGTGCCCGAATTTCAACAATGAAAGCTCTGCGATCAAACTTTGCAGGCGTTCCTGTCGATTCCCCTCGCTTGAGTGGATTTAGATTCATACTCGTGCTCCTTCTTCTTTTGTTGCTTCAGCAGCTGACATGATTTCTTCTCTTGTCACATCGGATGGTTTGTAAATTCCAACGATGTGGCCGCGAGACATTACGACAATCCGATCCGACCAATTCATAGCCTCAGAAATTTCAGATGTAACAAATAAAACTGCCAATCCTTTTTCTGCTCTTTCACGGAGAAGATCGAAAATTTCGCCTTTTGCGCCGACGTCGATTCCTCGAGTTGGCTCATCTAAAAGTAATATCTTTGGATCAGTTAAAAGCATCCGTCCTAGAACAACTTTCTGTTGATTACCACCGCTGAGGGATTCAATTGGCATATTGCGACCAGAAGTTTTCACTCGAACATTCTTAATCGCTTCTTCGATCTTTACTTTCTCAGTCGAGCGATTTACAAAGCCGCGCTTGACATGAGACATGTAGCTGGCGAGTGAAAGATTTGAGCCAACGCTCATCTGCTGAATCAGACCATCACGCTGTCTATCTTCGGGCACTAAACCCATTCCTGCCTTAATTCGATCTTGTACAGAAAGTTTTGTTACATCTCTTCCTTCGAGCAAAAGTTCTCCGTGTGCGAAGTCATCGCGACCAGCGAGGGCTTCCATTAATTCTGTTCTTCCTGCGCCCATTAGTCCGTAGATGGAAACAATTTCACCCTCTTTAACTGAAAGAGAGAAATCTTCAACTGCATATAGCTTCGATGTTGCAATGCCACGTTCTAGGATTTTCGCATTCTTTATTTCCAATACATCTTTGCCTTTGGCGCGGCCCGAAGATTTATGTGCTTGTTCTTTGAATGCGCGGCCAAGCATGTTTGAAACAACCCATTCCATATCTATATCTGCAACGTCAGCGCTGGCAACAATCTGGCCATCGCGAAGCACAACAGCATGGTCGCTAATTTCAAGTGCTTCTTCTAAGTGGTGGGAGATATAGATAATTGCAACGCCTTTTGCCTTTAGATCGCGAATTACCTTGAAAAGAACCGCTACTTCTGTGGAGCTAAGCGCGGAGGTAGGTTCGTCCATAATTAGAATTTTCGAATTAATTGTCAGTGCGCGTGCAATTTCTACAATTTGTTGAAGACCTAAACGTAAATTTTCAACTTTTGTTTTTGGATCGATTACTTCTTCAAGCTGCTTAAGAACTTGTCGAGTAACTTCTTCTTCATGCGCATAATTCATAAAGCCACGCTTTAAATTTTCGCGACCCATAAAAATATTGTCACGGACACTCAGATTCGGACAAAGACTTAATTCTTGGTGAATAATCGTGATTCCAAATGATTGTGCTTCGGCTGGGGAGTTGATGCTTACTTTTTCTCCGAATACTTGAATTTCACCTGAAGTTGGTTGTTCGATTCCAGCGAGAATCTTCATGAGTGTGGATTTACCGGCACCGTTTTCGCCAAATAGAACAGTAACTTTTCCAGCTTCTGCCTGAAAATTAGCGCTCTTCAATGCCTGAGTTGCTCCGTAATTCTTGCTTACGTTAAGCGCCTCGATAGCAATCGAACCTTTTTTGGCCATATTTACTTCACAACAATCGATGTTGGTTGGATGTTGTAAGTCTTTGGCAGCGGACCGTTGTTCCACGCGCCGTAAATTTCTAAAGTTTTTCCTGGCAAGCTCTTTAGATCTAGCTTGTCAATAATTGTGGATCGAACTAAGTCTTTTAAGGCACTTGCTGCATCTTGATACTGAGTCTGATCGTAAAAATCACCAAATGTAATTTTGCCTGTCACGTCTCGTAGCGGATTTCCAGATAGCGCTAAGCCAATTGGAATATTAAATGTATCTTGTGCCGAGCTGCCGGGAACATCTAGAACAATGAAGTTTTCATCTACGGATTTAACTTTTGCTGTTGTTTTAACTGCAAATACAAATGATTTATTTCCAAGATCTCGCCCATATTGTGCGCCTGCTGCAACAATATCTTTGTCCGCAGCTTCGGCTACCAGTGCAATATCAATTGCTTTCGCTTGGATTTCGGCGGCTATGAGTGGAAGATTAGTTTCAGCAAAATCAGTGAGGCTAAATTCCTTTGGGGCATCTGCCGCAACTTCAGCATCGCTTAAGAAAGTTGTATTACCAAAGACAAATAGCAGAACAATTAACGCTGTTCCGCCGCCCAAAACAAATCGACGATTACGGGCACTTAGTCCTTTAAAGAAATTCATCTTTTGTTTCCTTTTATTCTTATAGGTGGTGCTACGCAGCAAGTATCCGCTTGGTCAAGAGCGCTACTGATAACGTTTAAGTAACGAATAAGTAACCTGAAAAGAGCATCTCATATTTCAAGACGCTCGCTTTCCTTCAACTCCCCGCCTAGACTTACTTTTATGGATCAAAAAGAGGTAGCCCCTGAGAACCAGAAGCCTGCCGTGGCCGCGCGGGATAACACTCCTTCTCCTGCTTATGCCGACTTTATGTCCAAAGGTTGGGTGCCATCTGATTTAGATGATGTGGTTGCCGGTCCCGCCGTTACATCCGCATTTATTCGTCGCGCAACATTATCTGCGCAATATCCAGGCGTTCGTTTAGTTTTGCCAGCTGGTGGTTTCAAAGTTCGCAGTAACGATACTGATTACAGATTTCGACCACACTCTGCTTTTGCTTATTACTCAGGTGTGCAAGGTGTTGAAGCAAGCGCTGATGCGGTTTTAGTTCTTGAACCAACTGCTGATGGTCACGAAACATATTTGTATATTCATCCACGTTCTACTCGCGATACTCACGCTTTTTATACCGATCGTCGCTTCGGCGAATTATGGGTTGGACGACGCTTCACATTAAAAGAAGCGCAAGATCGTTATCAGATTGAAACTCGTCGAGTAGATGATCTTGAAGAACTTCTTAAAGATGGCGCAGCTGCGTTAACAATTCGTGGCGAAGATCCAATGGTTGATAAGAACGTTGCTGTGCATCCGCAAGAAAAAGATTTTGTTACTTACACATCGGCAGCCCGATTGATTAAAGATGAGTACGAAATTTCCGAATTACAACGCGCATGCGATGAAACAGCAAAAGGATTCGCAGATGTTGTTCGCGCTTTTCCTGCCGCGATTAGCACTCCTCGTGGTGAACGAGTTGTTGAAGCAGCATTCTTTGGTCGCGCGCGCATTGCCGGAAATGATTTGGGATACGAAACTATTGCTGCATCCGGTTCGCATGCGTGCGTGCTGCACTGGATCCAAAACGATGGAGAAGTTCGCCCAGGTGAATTAATCCTTATTGATGCTGGAATTGAAATGGATTCGTATTACACAGCAGACGTCACACGTACATTGCCAATTTCTGGAAAATTCTCTCCTGCACAACGTGCGCTTTATATGTTGGTCTACGAAGCACAACTCGCAGGTTTTGCAGCAGTAAAACCTGGTGCAACATTTAAATCTATTAACGCTGCGTGCCAAGCAGTATTAGCAAAAGGCCTTTGGGATATGGGTGTTCTGCCTATGTCGCCTGAAGAATCTTTACTGCCGGAAAATGGTTTGCATCGTCGTTGGACTCTGCACGGAGTAAGTCACATGCTCGGTATGGATGTACACGATTGCGACAAAGCTCGCGATGAAGATTATTTACTTGGAACACTCAAAGAAGGCATGGTTTTAACTGTAGAACCAGGGCTTTATATCCAACCTGATGATGAGATGTTCGCGCCTGAATATCGCGGAATTGGAATTCGAATTGAAGATGACGTTGTTGTTACTGCTGATGGTTGCCGCAATTTAAGCGAAGATTTGCCACGTCATCCAGATCAAATTGAAAAGTGGATGTCCTCTTTAATAAACTAGATTGATTGCAACAGCTGCTGCAAGTAATCCCAGCATCAAAGTTCCAATGTAATTAATAATTGCTGTTGTAAAGCTTTTGCGTTGAATCGCCAAGTAAATATCTAACATAAAAGTTGACCACGTTGTAAATGCACCAGCAAATCCAATTGCAATCAAGGCTGTGGTGTTATCTGTTGTGCCCCATGTAAGGCCGATAACAAATGATCCTAGTAAGTTTACGGTAAAAGTTCCCCATGGTGCGTTTGAGAATCTACGTAAGGATTGATCAATAATGAAACGTGCGGGTGCGCCGATTGCTGCGCCGAGAATTACGAATAAAACTCTCATGCGCGCACCTGAATTACTTTGCGCGCAATCGGCATAAGTATTGCGATGATTGCCAAGCTAGCAATAACAGTTGCGCTGATGTACATCGTTCCGCCATCACTTGGTTCGAGTGTCAGTAAAGCCACCGCAGAAAATGTTGTTAACCCTGAACAAAAACCAGGTAACCAAAAGTGTCGTTGATTTGTGCTGCCACGGCGCTCCATAAAAACTATTAAGAACGTAGCTATAGCAACGCCCAATAAGTTTGCAATGAGAGTTGCGGTGCGCGAATTAGTGAATAACTCACCGATTGTGAAGCGAAGAAGTGAACCGAGTATTCCGCCAAGTGAGACCAATGAAATTGATCGCACGTTGACGCTTTGGCTCATGTATTAAACGATACCTTCGCGTTTGCGAATTTTTGTGCCCAACCAGCGGATTGGATCGTATTTAACATCTACTACGCGCTCTTTCATTGGAATGATTGCGTTATCTGTAATTCGGATGTGCTCTGGGCACACTTCAGTACAGCACTTAGTGATGTTGCACATTCCAAGACCGTGCTCTTCTTGAGCCTTTTGCTTACGGTTTTTAAGAATATCCAGCGGGTGCATATCTAATTCTGCGATGCGGATAAAGAAGCGTGGTCCAGCGAAGGACTTCTTATTCTCTTCGTGATCACGAATTACGTGGCAAGTGTCTTGGCACAAGAAGCATTCAATGCACTTGCGAAACTCTTGGCTGCGTTCAACATCTACTTGTTCCATACGAGCTTCACCTGGCTTGAGATTTGCAGGTGGTTCATACGATGGAATTTCCATTGCTTTTCTGTAATTAAATGAGACATCTGTTACGAGATCTTTAATTACTGGGAACGCGCGAAGCGGTGTCACGGTAATTGTTTCTTCATCGCCATATGAAGCAACTTGTGTCATACAAGCAAGACGTGGCTTTCCGTTGATTTCCATTGAACATGAACCGCACTTGCCAGCCTTACAGTTCCAGCGAACAGCGAGATCGCCCATCTGTGTTGCTTGCACGCGGTGAATTACATCGAGTACTACTTCGCCTTCATTTGCTTCAACTGTTACGTCTTGCAAACCACCGTTATCCGCGTCTCCGCGCCAAATGCGCATCTTCAGTTTGCGTGCCATTAGCGTGCACCGCCTTTCGCGATTTCTTCCGGTGTCATGTACTTCTCTAATTCGTGAACATCAAATAGCTCAAAGAGTTCTTTTGGAAGTGCTGGCAACTCTTGCTTGCGCACTGAAACTACGTTGCCATCAAAGGAGGCGATGTGATTTACCTGGCGCCACTTGTTATCGAGTTGTGGGAAGTCATCACGTGTGTGTCCACCGCGCGACTCTTCGCGAGAGATTGCTGATTTCGCTGTGCTCTCAGCAACTAACAACATGTTGTCTAAATCGAATGCCAGATGGAATCCAGGGTTGAATTTACGACCACCTGCAACAGAAACATTTGCACTGCGCTTTCTAATTTCTGCAATCTTTTCAATAGCTTCTTTTAGTTCAGAACCTGTGCGAATAATTCCTACGAGGTTGTGTGTAATTTCTTGAAGTTCTGCATGAAGTGAGTATGAGTTTTCGCCACCGCTACGTGTAAATGGTGCTTCGATGCGATCAGCAGCAGCTTTAATCGCTGCTTCGCTCACTGCAACTGCTTTTGCGCCCTTTACATATGCTGCAGCGCCCATTCCTGCGCGACGACCAAATACAAGTAGATCTGAAAGTGAGTTACCACCAAGACGATTTGATCCGTGCATTCCGCCCGCAACTTCGCCTGCAGCAAATAAACCAGGAACTCCAACTGCTGCTGCAGTATCTGGTTCTACTTCAACGCCACCCATTACGTAGTGACATGTTGGACCAACTTCCATTGGCTCTTTTGTAATGTCAACGCCTGCTAATTCATAGAACTGGTGCCACATAGATGGCAAGCGCTTTTTAATTACTTCAGCACTTAAACGCTTTGATACATCGAGGAATACTCCACCGTGTTCTGTTCCGCGTCCCGCTTTAACTTCAGTGTTAATTGCGCGAGCAACTTCATCGCGTGGCAATAACTCTGGTGGACGGCGATTGTTATCTTGATCTGTGTACCAACGATCTGCTTCTTCTTCGTTGTCTGCGTACTTATCTTTAAATACATCTGGAATGTACTTAAACATAAATCGTTCGCCCTTTGTGTTGGTGAGAACTCCACCTTCACCGCGTACAGATTCTGTTACGAGAATTCCGCGAACAGATGGTGGCCAAACCATTCCTGTTGGGTGGAATTGCAAGAACTCCATGTCAACAAGATTTGCACCAGCTTTAAGTGCAAGTGCGTGACCATCTCCTGTGCCTTCCCAAGAGTTTGAAGTAATTTTAAATGTCTTGCCAACGCCGCCAGTTGCGATGATTACTGCCGGTGCTTCGAACAAAACTTCTGCGCCAGTTTCGCGCCAGTATCCGTAAACACCTGCGACTTTTCCATCTTCTTTAATAATTTCAGTAACTGTTAACTCTGGAAATACTTTGAGGTGGCTCTCCATTGATTGGTATGTCTTGCCATCTTTTTGTTGCAGAGCAACGATGCGCTGTTGCATTGTGCGAATGAGTTCTAGACCTGTGCGGTCACCGACGTGTGCAAGACGTGGATATTCATGTCCACCGAAGTTACGTTGACTAATTTTTCCTTCTGCGGTGCGATCAAATAGTGCGCCCCATTGCTCGAGTTCCCAGATGCGATCCGGTGATTCTTTAGCGTGGAGTTCGGCCATTCTGTAATGGTTTAAGAACTTTCCGCCGCGCATTGTGTCGCGGAAGTGAACCTGCCAATTGTCATTGTCATTTACGTTTCCCATTGATGCAGCAGCGCCACCTTCGGCCATAACGGTGTGTGCTTTTCCAAAGAGTGACTTACAGATAATTGCAACGCGTAAACCAGCTTCGCGCGCTTCTACTGCAGCACGTAATCCGGCGCCGCCCGCGCCAATGACAACTACGTCATATGAGTGGCGTTCGAGGTTTGTCATTTAATTAGCTGCTTTCACTTAGAAGAAATAGAAGTTTGTCCAGGCGCCAGAAGCGACGTTGCGTACATAAATATCTGCAAAGGCAACTCCGAATAAAGAGATCCACGCAAATGTTGGGTGCTTGTGGTTGAGAACTGAAACCCATGACCATAACTTGTAACGAACGGGGTGCTTAGAGAAATGCTTTAAGCGACCACCAAGTGTGTGGCGACATGTGTGACATGACATTGAGTACAACCAGAGCAGTGTTGCGTTAAGGAGAAGTACAAGAGTTCCAACGCTTAGGTGGCCCCAATGTCCTTCTGCATTTCTGAAGGCAAGAATTGCATCGTAAGTAAGTAGTACGTTAAAAATTAAACCAAAGTAGAAGAACCAACGGTGACCATTTTGCAAAATAAGTGGCGCGCGAGTTTCACCGGTGTATTTGGTGTGTGGTTCTGCAACCGCACAAGCAGGTGGTGACATCCAAAACGCACGGTAGTAAGCCTTGCGGTAGTAATAACAAGTCATACGGAATCCGAGTGGGAAAATCAAAATAAATAGCGCTGGTGAAATTCCGATTCCGAAGTACTCATTATTAAATGGTTGTCCAAGAAGTGAAGAACCTTCGATGCAACTTGTAGATAAACAAGGTGAATAGAAAGGTGAAACTAATGGTTCTGCAAAATAATATTTATTTTCAAATGCGCGAAATGTTGCATAAATTACAAAGCTAATTAGTACGCCAAAAGTAATTGCAGGTTGGAGCCACCATTTATCAGTGCGCAGTGTGCGCTCTTTGATCTTTGCTCGCGTTGGCGAGAAAACTCCTGACATGTACTGCCCCTTTGGTGTTAAGAAATATGCACAGTTATAGGGGTAAGTGTGCTCCGCCAATTGTTAAGTTGCTAGGTGGAAGTACGCGTAAATGGCTATGAAGTCAGCCACAACTTCGCGGAATAAATAAGAGCGGAGGGCGTGGGATTTGAACCCACGAGGCTTTCACCTGCCGGTTTTCAAGACCGGTGCACTCGGCCGCTATGCGAGCCCTCCGCCCGATAATCTACCCGAAGAAGGCCAGCACGAAAAATTGAGCAAGAACTAGCGCGCAGGAAGTTTCAATAACTCCTCAATAATGATTGCCACTCCATCATCTGTGTGTGGTTCTGCAATTGATTTCGCAGCTTTATGGGCATCTGGATGTCCATCAGCCATTGCATAAGAACGACCACACCATTCGAGCATTGATATGTCATTTGGGTTATCGCCAAATGAAACACAATCTTCTGCGTTAATTCCTAAACGCCCTGCCATTTTTGAAAGTGTTGCGCCCTTTGAAACTCCGATTGCAGAAATTTCTAGAAGCGAATCATGCGGATTTGAATGAGTAACTGTCACAAGTCCTGCTAATTCTTTTGTAGCGATGGCAAGCATTTCATCCGATGAGAGTTCTTGATCAGAACAGCGTGCTAATAATTTAAGCGAAGGTGAAGTCATGATTTCTGTAATGTCATCGACTCCGATGTTGTCCAAACCCACATCCCAGCGTGGAACATATTTCTTTTCGCGGTGGAAATAATTGTGCGCCTCTGATGCAAATGAAATTTGTGGGATTGCTTTACGTAATTTTTTAACGGTTTCGATTTGTGCATTTACCGGAATCAGCCACTCTTCAATAACTTTTTGGTTCTGTAAATCAAATAACTGCGCGCCATTTCCGCAGATTGCTTTACCGATTCCAAATGCTTCTTTAATTTCTGGCATCCAACGTGGTGGTCGGCCGGTAACGAAAAATATTTCAACACCCATTTCGTGCGCTGTACGAAAAGCATTGATGGTGCGTTCTGTTATTTCACCGTAGTGAGCAACAATTGTTCCATCTAAGTCGGATGCAATTAATTTGGGGCGAAAACTCACACAAGCTCAAATCGTGATGTGCCCAAGAATGGTTGCAGCGCTTTAGGAACATTGACACTTCCATCTGCGTTTTGATGGTTCTCTAAAATTGCAACAATCATGCGTGGAATAGCCACCAGAGTTCCGTTTAGCGTTGCAATTGCTTTTGTGCCATCGCTATCTTTGTAACGAATATTTAATCTACGAGCCTGGAACTCTGTGCAGTTAGAGGTACTAGTTACTTCGCGATATGTGCCCTGTGTAGGAATCCACGCTTCGATATCGAATTTACGGTTAGCGCTAGAGCCAAGATCTCCTGATGCCACATCAATGACGCGGTAAGGAATCTCCATTGCGTTGAGGAAATCTTTCTCCCACTGCAATAAACGCTTGTGCTCTTCTTTGGCATCTTCTGGTTTGCAGAATGAAAACATTTCAACTTTATCGAATTGGTGAACGCGAATAATTCCGCGAGTATCTTTTCCATATGTTCCAGCTTCCCGGCGGAAACACGTTGAATATCCTGCATAACGAAGTGGAAGTTTTTCTGCTGGCAAAATTTCGTCCATGTGCATTGCGGCAAGCGGCACTTCACTTGTACCAACTAAATACACTTCATCGCGCTCTAGGTGATAAACATTTTCAGCGGCTTGTCCTAAAAATCCAGTGCCTTCCATTGCTGCAGGATTTACAAGTACTGGTGGAATTACAGGAATAAATCCAGATTTTGTTGCAGATGAAATTGCGTAATTAACGAGTGCGAATTCAAGAAGCGCTCCAGCGCCAGTCAAATAATATGAACGAGAGCCAGCGACTTTTGCTCCGCGTTCTGTATCAATTGCTCCCAGCAATTTTCCGAGTTCTACGTGATCCTTAGGTTCGAAACCATCTTTAGTGAAATCACGTGGTGTGCCAACGTGTTCGATAACTACGAAATCTGCTTCCCCGCCGATAGGTGCATCGGGGTCTAATACGTTTGAAAACTGCATGGCAATTGCATTTGCTTGCGCTTCAATCTCTGCGCGCTTGGTATCTGCGGCTTTTACTTTATTTGCTAAATCTTTTGCGTTCTCTAACAGTGCAGTTTTTTCATCACCTTTAGCGGCGCCAACAGATTTAGATAGCGCATTTTGTTCTGCGCGAAGTGTTTCAAACTCTGTAATCGCAGTACGACGAGTTTCATCGAGTGCTAATAATTGATCAACGATTGATGTGTCTTCGCCGCGACCCTTTTGTGATGCGCGAACTGCATCTGGGTTTTCGCGAATAAACTTTATGTCAATCATTGTGCACTGCTTTCTCGTGGATAAGAACCAAGGAATCTAATTTCGTCACAGATTTCACGCAAACCTTCGAGTGCTTGTGACACTGATGGATCATTGACGTGACCTTCAGCATCAATAATAAAGTGGTAATCACCTAATACGCGTCCAGTTGGACGACTTTGAATGAAAGTTAGGTTTACATCACGCTTAGCGAATTCAGTCAGAATTTCTAAGAGAGCACCCGCGTGATCAATATCGATGTACAGCGCTAGTGATGTGCGATCGCGACCGGTTGGGGCAGATAGTTCGCCAGGTTTTGAAACCAATACAAATCGAGTAACTGCTCCATTGTTATCGCCGATATTTTTTGCAATAACTTCTAGTCCGTAATGGGCAGCAGCAACTTCTGCGGCGATTGCTGCGTCGAATTCGCCGAGGGAAATTGCCTCCGCTGCTGCAGCTGTTGAGGCGGTCGGAATGATTTCTGCGTTTGGATAATTCTTTGCGATGAAAGCGCGGCATTGTGATTCTGCGTGTGGGTGCGTTGCAATTCTTTTAATCTCTTTTGTTCCTGGTTTTGTCATTAAAGAAAATGAAACCGGCAGAGTTACTTCGCCAGCAATAACAAGTGGATCACCAGTTGCTAACTCATCGAGTGTTCTGGCAACAACACCTTCGACTGAGTTTTCAATAGGGACGAGTGCGAAATCTGCTTTACCTTCGCGGACAGCCATGAGTGCTGCTGTGACATTTGAATAAGGAATCAACGCATCAGATGCGGATGTGATTTTCTTGAGTGCAGCCTCGGTGAAGGTACCTACTGGACCAAGGTATGCATATGTACTCACTGGCTAAGAATAGCCGAGCACAGAGCGTGCATGCGCCGGGCGATTAGTCATCACGATATCTACGCCAACGCTTGCGCAATACTGCAGATCCTCCGTTGAATCTACGGTCCATACATATAACTCTTTTCCTGAACTCTTTATTTCTTTGACTAATTCAGGTGATTTTTTAATCATCTCTACACTCGGTCCGATTACTTGAGCTGATGTAAAGCGGCGAGTGATTTTATTTGTGATATCTCCGAGCAGCATTACAGTTTTAATCGTTGGATCCATCTTTTTAATCTTCTCAATTGCAAACCAAGAAAATGACATGATGGCAATATTAATTCCTGATTTCTTAATTGAATCTTTTCTTTTATTTAATTCCGCAACAACTAACTCTTCGACTCGATTTCCGGTTGGTACGGGGTGTTTGGTTTCTAGTGCTAAAGATTTTTTATTTTCGATTGCAAGATCCAATAACTCGTTAAGCGTCATTACTGCTGGATAAATCTGCTTAATTTCTGCATATGTGCGGTTGGCAATAATTGCAGCACTCTTGGCTTCTTTTTTCATATTTGCGTCATGCCACAAAATTGGCACTTCGTCTTTTGTAATTCGAATGTCGCATTCAAAACCGAGTGCGCCTTGTTCAATCGCCCCGCGATAGGCAGCCATTGTGTGTTCGGGAAAATCCGCCGATGCACCTCTGTGGGCGTAGAACTTCATCTTCTTATTATTACGCAATCCAGCCATTAGGCTAGGCGGTATGAGTAAGAATTACTTTGCTGTTTCAGCGCGTACCGCAATTGGTTTGGCGCGCAGTGGCAATGAAGATTCCGCTCTCACTAGCTCTTCTCTCTTAGCTGTCGCCGATGGAATGGGCGGACATGCTGGCGGTGAAGTTGCATCGCAGATTGCAATTAAAACTCTCGCAACAATGGTGCCTGTCTTAACTGCGCCAGATATTGATACAGATTCGATTGAAGATTTATTGCTTAACTCTCTGCACACAATCGATGGCGAAATATCTCGTGTTGCAAGTGATGAAATCGAATTGCGCGGTATGGGCACAACGTTAACTGCGCTGTTGATCAGAGATGGACGCGTCGCTCTTTTACATGTTGGCGATTCAAGGTGTTATCGCTTGCGTGGAAATACTTTTGAGCAATTAACGCACGACCACACAGTTCTGCAGGAGTTGCTGGATTCAGGCACTATTTCAATGTCAGAGGCTGCAGATCATCCGCAACGTTCTATGTTGACTCAAGTTTTGATGGGCGAAGGATCTATTGCGCCAGTTCTCATGGTTTACGAAGTAAATTCTAAGGATCGCTTCTTACTCTGCAGCGATGGTTTGTCGAGTGTTTTAACGGAGAAAGAAATCAAATCCTTGTTGAAAAAATCTAATCGCGATGATGCAGTTGTCGCACTCGTTGAAGCAACCTATGTCAATGGTGCGCCCGATAACGTCACAGTTGTTGTTGCCGATGTTATTGATGCAGAAGAGCACAGCGTTGAATTGATTGGAGCTGCCGAATGACACTTCTCGGCGGTCGCTACGCAGTTGGCGAAATGATTGGCACCGGCGGAATGGCTGATGTTTACATTGCGCAAGATGAAAGACTTGCTAGACAAGTTGCTGTAAAGATTTTACGAAGCGATCTTGCAAAAGATCCTTCATTTGTTGCACGCTTTAGAAAAGAAGCATTTGCAGCAGCTGGTTTAAATCATCCTGGAATTGTTGCTGTGTATGACTCTGGCGAAGATCCTGCTCCCTACATTGTTATGGAATTAATTTCGGGACACACATTGCGCGAACTAATTCATCGCGGAGAAAGAATTCCATTAGATCGTGCGCTAGAAATTGGCGAAGGAATACTTGCAGCCCTTGAATATTCACATGAACGCGGAATTGTTCACCGCGATATCAAACCTGCAAACATCATGATCACCGAAATGGGCGATGTGAAGGTGATGGACTTCGGCATTGCTCGCGCAATGGATGATTTCGGAGCAACGCTGACCAGTACATGGAACATTGTTGGAACAGCGCAGTATTTATCTCCAGAACAAGCAATGGGTGACACTGCAGATGCACGCAGCGATATTTATTCAACTGGTTGTTTGTTATTTGAAGTGCTGACAGGACGACCACCATTTACTGGTGACACACCTGTTTCTATTGCCTACCAACACGTTTCTGGTGAATTACCAAAACCATCTTCGATTCAACCAACGCTGCCCGGCGATATTGATGTGCTTCTCTCTGTTGCTCTAGCTAAAAAACCGCATGATCGTTATCAATCCGCTGGCTTGATGCTAGATGATTTGCATCGCGTGCGTACCGGACAAGCCGTAACAACAAAGATTGCTCGAACAAAGGTTTCACGTCGCACGGTTTTAACTTCTGTCATCGCACTTGTTACAGCACTTGTTCTAACTGCTGGTGGAGCTTTTCTTTCGCGCTCTGATTCAACGGTTGGCACCGATGGAATTCCAAATGTTGTTGGGCTGACACAGATCGCCGCACAAGCGCTTTTAACTGATTACACAATCACTATTCAGCGTGCACATGATTCACGGATTCCGAAGGATCGCGTGGCGAGCCAATTCCCATTGGCTACAACGCGCGCTGCAAAAGGATCTGGCGTAATCATCACAATTTCAGATGGTCCTGGAGATGCGATTGTTCCAACTGATTTAGTTGGGCTCTCTCTCATTGATGCACGCAACTCATTAGCTGCAGTTGGTTTAGTAATTTCGTCAACACAAGCGGTGCCAGCCGATCGACCACAAGGAACGGTCTTGAAAGTTTCACCAGAGCCTGGCTCAACAATTTCTGCGGGTAGCGGTGTTGTTCTACAAATTGCTAGTGGTGAAGTTGAGGTTCCATCCCTGATTGGAATCGATGCGATCCAAGCAAAAACCTTATTAGTACAAGCTGGTTTCTTAGTTCGCGAAGTTGAAGCATTTGATTCAAATCAACCTGCCGGTGTTGTTATTAGACAAGCACCTGATGCTGGAACTACACAAACAATTGGTCAACCAGTAACAATTACAATTAATAAAGCGCCTTAAATCTTATTTAACTAGCGGCCAATTACTGGAGATAGCCCAACTGCTTTACTCTGTGCGTTTTTATCTCCGCACTGTGTTAACCAATTAGCTAATAATTTGTGACCGTGTTCTGTTAATACAGACTCTGGGTGAAATTGCACGCCCTCGATTGGCAATGTTTTATGACGCATTGACATAACTACGCCGGATTCTGTGCGACCTGTAACTTCTAGGTGGTCACCGATTGTTGCTGGTTCTACTGCCAGTGAGTGATAACGAGTTGCAGTAAAAGGTGATGGCAAATTATTTAATACTCCGCCGCCTTCGTGAATTACTTGCGAAGTTTTTCCGTGCAGTAACTCTGGTGCGCGCGAAACTGTTGCGCCAAATGCAACACCGATTGCTTGATGTCCAAGACAGACACCAAAGAGTGGGATTTCTTTTTCGGCGCAGTAATTAATCATGTCGATACTTACGCCAGCTTTTTCCGGAGTACCTGGTCCCGGGGAAATAAGTACGCCGTCATATTTGCTGGCTTCATCGGCTGTGACTTCGTCGTTGCGAACAACGGTGCACTCGGCCCCAAGTTGGCCCAGGTATTGCACCAAGTTAAAGACGAAGGAGTCGTAGTTATCTACAACGAGGATCTTGGTAGCCATGTGCCAATTATGAAGGTTTCGGTGTAACCTCGCCTCATGCCAAAATCAAAGCTCCGTAAGAAGGTTCAAAAGGCGCACGCACACGAGCAGGACGTGGTTGATCACACGCCAGCAATCGTCGAAAGTCCTAAGTGGTTAGCGCCAACAATGGTTACTGCTTTTCTCGTAGGCCTTTTCTGGATCGTGGTCTTCTATGTAACTCAGACCAGCTATCCAATCCCAGGCATTGGCGCATGGAACATGGTCATCGGATTTAGCTTCATCGGATTTGGATTTACTCTCGCCACTAAATGGCGCTAATTACACGCGTGTAATTCGTTCCACAGAGTGGATAACTTCTGTGGATAACTTTTTAGCGCTTTGGAAGTAGGGCAGCGGCTGCAATTGAGCCGCCAATTAATCCACCTAAATGTGCGCGCCAATCGACACCGCCGATGACAAACCCCATTGCAAAGTTAATTCCAACAATGACAGCAATGCTTTTAATTTCTAAGCCGTAGCGCTTGCTGACAACTGCGAATGCACCAAAGAGTCCAAAGACTGCGCCAGATACACCGACTGAGTATTGATATGGCGTTGCAAGATATGTTGAAAGCAGTGATCCGGAAATTAGGGATATAAAGAAAATAATTAAGAATCTCGATTTTCCAAATGCTGATTCAACTGGATTGCCGAGTGCCATCAGTGCATAGAGATTAAAAGCTAAGTGAAATATTCCACCGTGTACAAGTGCCACTGTGAGAATTCGATACCACTCACCCGTTGCCATTAAGTAATCTAGATTGGGTAGTGCAAAACGATTTTCTAATCCGCCGAAGACAAGGTTATAAAGGTAGGCAGCAGCAATGATTGTGATTAGTGATGTTGTTGCTGAGCGCTTCAATGAAGCCATAGATTATTTAACTGTGACGCTATTAATTGTTATTGATGTAACTGGCTTATCTTGAGCGCCAGTCTTTGCCTTTGCAATTGCATCAACAACGCCTTGGCTAGCTGCATCTTTTACTTCACCAAAAATTGAGTGCTTACGGTTTAGCCATGTTGTTGGTGCGACAGTAATAAAGAATTGTGAACCATTTGTTCCTGGTCCAGAGTTTGCCATTGCAAGAATGTATGGACGATCAAAAGTTAGTTCGCCGTGGAATTCGTCAGCAAAGCGATAACCAGGTCCGCCGGTTCCTTGACCTAGTGGATCTCCACCTTGAATCATGAAGCCATCGATGACGCGGTGAAAAATAGTTCCGTCGTAAAGATTGGCAGTTGATTTTGAACCAGTGCGTGGATCAGTCCATTCGCGTGCACCAGTTGCGAGTTCAACAAAGTTTGCAACAGTCTTTGGTGCGTGGTTTGGGAACAACTCGATAACGATGTCACCGAGTGATGTGTGAAGTGTTGCTGAAGTACTCATGTGGAGACCAGGGGAATCGAACCCCTAACCCCCGCCTTGCAAAGGCGGTGCTCTACCAATTGAGCTAGGTCCCCGTATTAGAGCGGGGTGGGCCTAGATGGACTTGAACCATCGACCTCTTCCTTATCAGGGAAGCGCTCTAACCAGGCTGAGCTATAGGCCCGTAAAAAGTGTTTCCACTAATTACAGAAGCGCAAGGTTACCCCGAACTTCCTTAGAGCCCAAACTCGGGTGAACTCTACACACTCTTTACAGGTATTTCATCCTCGCTGTTCTTGGTCACTGAGAGGAGAAGTGCGCCCTCATCAAGGTTGACCAGGCGTACACCCATAGAATCGCGCCCTGTTTGGCGTACTTCAGCAGCAGGTGTTCGCATCACTGTTCCAGCAGAAGTGATTGCAAGAACTTCATCTTCGTTTTGCAATACAAGTGCGCTGACTAGTGAACCGCGTGAATCTTCATCGATCTTCGCAGCTTTAATTCCAATTCCGCCGCGTCCTTGTAAGCGATATTCCTCGATAGGAGTTTTCTTTCCATAACCACCATCGGTTGCAGTAAATACAAATGAATTTCCTTCGAGTTGTGAGTTAACTCGCGCCATTGCAAGTAGTTCGTCACCTGCGCGGAATTTCATTCCGATAACACCACTTGTTGAGCGACCCATTGGTCGTAGCGAATCATCATCTGCGGTAAATCGAAGTGACATTCCTTTTCTGGAAACCAAAAGAAGTTCGTCATCTTTATTTACAAGGGACGCGCTAACTACTTCATCGCTGCCTTTAAGTGAAATTGCAATAAGTCCACCGGTGCGTGGTGAGTCGTATTCAACGAGTGGAGTTTTCTTAACGAGTCCACTTTTTGTTGCGAGTACTAAATATGGAGCGGCTGCATAATCTTTGAGAGATAGGACTTGTGCAATTTGTTCATCGGGCTTAAATGCCATCAGGTTTGCAACGTGTTGTCCGCGAGCGTCGCGACCAGCATCTGGTAGTTCATGAACCTTGGCGCGGTACACACGTCCTTGGTTTGTAAAGAAGAGCAACCAGTCGTGAGTTGACGCAACAAAGAAGTGGTCGACAACGTCATCTTGTTTAAGCGCTGCGCCCTTTACTCCGCGGCCGCCGCGACGTTGTGATCTATATAGATCTGCAACTGTTCGCTTTGAATATCCGCCGTGAGTAATTGTGACAACTACATCTTGGTCTGGAATTAAATCTTCTGCAGAGAAATCGCCTTCGCTAGCAACGATTTGTGTGCGACGTTCGTCGCCATATTTCGCTACTAAATCAGAGAGCTCTGTTTTGATTATTTCGCGCTGCTTTTCAGGGCTTACAAGAATCGCATTGAGTTCGACGATGTCTTTCATGAGACCGTCGTACTCGTCGTTGATCTTTTGACGCTCAAGAGCTGCGATACGACGCAACTGCATATCAAGAATTGCATTGGCTTGAATTTCATCAACATCAAGTAATTTCATCAAGCCAGTGCGTGCTTCTTCTGGGGTTGTGCTCGCGCGGATTAATGCAATAACAGCGTCGAGTGCATCCAGTGCTTTGAGGTAGCCGAGCAAAATATGTGCGCGCTTTTCTTTTTCTGCCAAGCGGAATTTTGTGCGGCGAACAATTACTTCTACCTGGTGTTCGATGTAATAACGGATGAATTCATCTAGACGCAATGTGCGTGGAACACCGTCGACAAGTGCCAACATGTTTGCACCGAATGTGTCCTGCAATTGTGTCTGCTTGTACAGGTTATTAAGAATTACCTTTGGAATCGCAGTGTTTTGCAAAACAATTACGAGGCGTTGGCCAAGCCGTTCGTTACCTTCATCGCGTACATCTGCGATGCCTTTGATTTTTCCATCTTTAACGAGTTCGGCAATTTTCAAAGCTAAGTTATCTGGGTTTACTTGGTATGGAAGTTCTGTAACAACTAAACATGTGCGCTTGTTAATTTCTTCTACTTGTACAACTGCGCGCATTGTGATTGATCCACGGCCTGTGCGGTATGCGTCTTCAATTCCTGTGCGACCAACGATTAACGCCTTTGTTGGAAAGTCTGGGCCTTTAACAACTGTAAGCAAATGCTTAAGCAGTTGATCAGATGGCATATCTGGATTCTCAAGTGCGTAAATAACGCCTTCACTAATTTCGCGAAGATTGTGCGGTGGAATATTTGTAGCCATACCGACTGCAATACCTGCAGAACCATTTACTAATAAATTAGGTAAGCGTGATGGCAATACATCTGGTTCTTGTGAACGGCCGTCGTAGTTTGGTGAAAAGTTAACTGTGTCTTCATCGATATCTCGCATCATTTCCATTGCGAGTGGGGCTAAACGCGCTTCTGTATAACGCATTGCCGCTGCCGGATCGTTGCCGGGAGAACCGAAGTTTCCGTTTCCATCTACGAGTGGATAACGAAGTGACCATGGTTGAGCTAAACGAACTACAGAGTCATAAATCGCAGTGTCACCATGTGGGTGGTAATTACCCATGACGTCACCAACAATGCGTGAAGATTTGTAATAACCCTTATCTGGTCGGTAACCAGCGTCATACATCGCATACAACACACGACGGTGAACTGGCTTTAATCCATCACGAACATCTGGGAGTGCGCGACCAACAATGACTGACATTGCGTAGTCGAGATAGGAGCGCGCCATCTCAACTTGTAGATCAACTTTTTCAATGCGATCAAAGTCTGGTTTATTAGTTAAGTCATCCATTAGATATCCAAGAACCTAACGTCTTTAGCGTTGCGCTGAATAAATGCACGGCGTTGTTCAACATCTTCACCCATTAATACAGAGAAGAGATCATCAGCTGCTGCTGCATCTTCAAGTGTTACTTGGATAAGAACACGATGTTCTGGGTCCATTGTTGTATCCCAAAGTTCTTTAGCTGGCATTTCGCCGAGACCTTTAAAGCGTTGAATACCATCTTCTTTTGGAAGACGTTTTCCTGCTTCAAGTCCTAGTTTGATAAAGCCATCTCGTTCGCGATCAGAGAATGCGTATTGAACTGGCTCTTTGCCGCCCCATTTAAGTTTGTACAGAGGTGGTTGTGCTAAATAAACAAAACCTTGTTCGATCAAGGGGCGCATAAATCTAAATAGAAGTGTGAGTAGCAATGTTCGAATGTGTTGTCCATCAACATCAGCATCTGCCATCAAAATTATTTTGTGATAGCGAAGCTTTGCAATATCGAAATCATCGTGCACACCAGTGCCGAGTGCTGTAATTAACGCTTGTACTTCGTTGTTTTGTAGAACACGATCGATGCGTGCTTTTTCTACGTTAAGAATCTTTCCGCGAATTGGAAGCACTGCTTGGTTACGTGAGTCGCGACCACCTTTTGTTGAACCGCCAGCAGAGTCACCTTCGACAATGTATAGCTCGCACTTTTCTGGATCAGTCCATTGGCAATCTGCAAGCTTTCCTGGCATTCCGCGGCCTTCAAGTAAACCTTTGCGATTGCGTGATAAATCGCGTGCTTTACGTGCTGCAACACGTGCTGCTGCCGCATCAATACTCTTTCGAACAATATCTTTTCCTTCTGCAGGATTTTGCTCAAACCATGCAGTGAGTGATTCATTAACAGCTTTTTGTGTAAAAGATTTTGCTTCAGTGTTGCCGAGTTTTGTCTTTGTCTGTCCTTCGAATTGTGGCTCGCCTAATTTAATAGAAACAATTGCAGTTAAACCTTCGCGAACATCATCTCCTGTGAGGCGATCTTCTTTTTTGCGAATGAAACCTTGTTCTTCGCCAAACTTGTTAACAATAGATGTAAGAGCTGTGCGGAAACCTTCTTCGTGAGTTCCACCTTCGTGGGTATTGATGGTGTTAGCAAATGTGTATACGGATTCTGAGAATCCTGCGTTCCACTGCATCGCCACTTCTAGTGACATGCGATTTTTCTTCTCTTCTGATTCGAAGTAAATAATTGATTTGTGTGTTTCGCCGCGAGTTGAGTTGAGGTGCTTTACGAAGTCCGCAATTCCGCCGTCGTACTTATAGCGCGCATGTAATTGTTCGCCTTTTTCATCAACGTGACCTGCGCGCGCATCTGTCAGTGAAATTGTGAGACCTTTATTTAAAAAAGCCATTTCACGAAAACGTGCAGATAAAATTTCAAATGAAAAATCCGTAGTTTCAAAGATTTCTTCTGATGGCCAGAATTGAACTGTTGTTCCTGAAGTTTCTGATGCTTCACCTTTTTTAACTGGCGCAGTTGGTACACCTAATTTGTAACTCTGTGACCAGTGAAAACCATCGCGTTGCACAAAGACAGAAAGATCAGAACTAAGCGCGTTAACAACTGAGACACCAACGCCGTGTAATCCACCGGAAACTGAATAACCACTGTCACCAAATTTTCCGCCGGCGTGTAAAACTGTTAATACAACTTCGAGAGCTGGTTTTTTCTCAACTGGGTGCATATCAACTGGGATGCCGCGTCCGTTATCGACAACTTGAACACTGCCATCAGCCATGAGAGTTACATTTATTTCATCGCAATAACCTGCGAGCGCTTCATCGACGGAGTTATCGACTACTTCGTAAACCAAGTGATGTAATCCGCGTTCACCAGTTGATCCGATGTACATACCTGGGCGTTTTCTGACAGCCTCGAGCCCTTCGAGAACCGTGATCGCACTAGCGTCGTAATTACCGCTCTTGCCTGGCATGAAACTCCTCAGATAGCCGCTGGGTGGGAATTCCCACGTGCATGCTGCTTATCCTAGTGGTAAATCTGAATAGGTTTAGCGCAAATAAGGCGTAGAAGTGGGTATAGCCGAGCGAAAATCTACAGGTTGAGGGTGGCTACTGGGTTGAGCGTGGAATAGTCCTTTAATTGTAGGTATCGCGTGGGCCCCGGGCATCACGGGTAGATCTGATGCCGCGCTTCCATGAGGGAGTGTTTGGACCAATGATTGAAATGGATTCGATGGTCGCACCAAATGGATTGTTTTGAATTGTTTTTAACACTTCGCTCTGTACAAGTGAGAGTTGTGTTGCCCACGCAGTTGATGTTGTTTGAATTGTTAAAACACTTTCATTAATTGAAATAGGTGATGCGTGTTGTGCGATGTCATCGCCAACAATTGAAGCCCACTGTGTAAAGAGTGTTCCTCCGGCGAAACCTGATTTCCAATCACGTTCTTCAATGAGATTAGTTAGTACTTCTCCGAGTAATTGTGGATCAGTTGCGATGTTATTTCTTACTTCAATAACTTTTCTTTTTTTAATTACTCCGGTTTTAAAGGAGCGGTATAAATCGATAGCGAGATCGCGCTTTGCCATTAATCTCTCGCTTTCTTAACCGAACCTGGTGTTACGTAGTATTTTTCTGTAAGTAACTCTTTTGGGAGATCGCTCTCTACCGCAGCGGTAATAATTGTTTGTTCTGCCATTTGTGCCACTGATGTTAATTGTTGGCGGCGTGAAGTGTCTAGCTCTGCAAAAATATCATCGAGGATAAGAATTGGTTCGGCGCCCTCTGATTTCAATAAGTTAAATGAACCGATCCGCAGAGCAATAGCGATTGACCATGATTCTCCGTGGCTTGCATAACCTTTTGCAGGAAACTCTCCGAGTTGTAAATGTAGGTCATCTCGGTGTGGGCCGACCAGTGTTACGCCACGTTCTATTTCTTGGTAAGAAATTTCTGTAAGGCGATCGCCGAGAACTTGAATGTTGGTTTCGGGGTTTGTTGTTAAACCTTCAGTGCTGGATTTATAACTAATACTGGCGGCCTTTACTTCATTGAGGTTCGCGTAGTTTTGTGCGACCCACGGATTAAGCGCTTCTACTAGCGCTATTCGTTCGGCGGTTAACTGAGCTCCGAATTTAATTAATTGTTCGCTCCATGGAGCAAGCGCGCTGGCTGATGATCTGGTTTTAAGTAGCGCGTTACGTTGTTTAACAACGCGTTCGTAATCTGCAATAACTCCCGCAATTCGAGGCGTGCGTGTAATAAGTAATTTATCTAAGAAATCGCGGCGTTGATTCGGGTCTCCGCGCACTAGATCTAAATCTTCGGGCGAAAAATAAATAACTTGGCACGCACCTAATATTTCGCGTTGGCTACGTGTGGGGTTTTGATTTAACCGAGCGCGGTTTGCTTTGTTGAGGTTGATTTCAAGATCCACTTGAAGTGTTCGATCTTCGCGAGTTATTTCTGTACGAATAATTGCTTGTTCGTTGCCTAATGCAATAAGTGGTTGGTTATTAGAAACTCGGTGTGATGAGAGAAAGGCTAGATAAATAATTGATTCGGCGATATTTGTTTTACCGCAGCCGTTATCGCCGATAAAAGTTGAGACTCCTGGTGCAAACTCCAACGAAAGCTCTTTATACGAGCGGAAGTTAGTGAGTTCTAACTTTGTAATGCGCATGCATGCCTTATGAGGCGTAGCGCATTGGCATTAATAAGTAGCGATAGTTTTCAATTGCTGGTGAGTTGGATTCTGCTTTACCCATCAAGATCGCAGGTTTGCTTGATCCTGTAAATGAGATTTGAACAAATGGTGTTCCAACCGCTTGTAAACCATCTGCTAAAAATGTTGGGTTAAACGCAATTGAGATTGGTTCGCCGGTTAATAAAATATCTAGAATTTCTGTTGCTTGTGCATCTTCGCCGGCGCCAGCCTCTAGGGAGAGTTGTGCGTTAGCAAACTCGAGGCGTAGTGGAACAGTTTTATCTGTCACCAATGCAACGCGACGAACAGAGTCTAAAAATGGCGCCACTTCAATAACCGCGGTGCTGGTTATGTCTTGTGGTAACAAGTGACGGTATGGAGGAAATGTTCCATCCAACATTCGTGATGTCATTGTTTTACCATCGCCAGAGAATCCTGCGAGGCGATCGTTGCTTGCAGTCGGTGCGAGTGAAACAGAAACATTCTTTGCGCCAACGAGTGATTTTGCTGCATCTGCAATTGTGCGGGCGCGTAACAAAGCAGTTGTTGAAACACCTGGTTGGGATGGTTGCCATTGAATTTCGCGAACTGCTAATCGGTAGCGGTCTGTTGCAGCTAGTGTGACTGTGTTTTCATTAACTTCAACGTGTACACCAGTAAGTGTTGGTAGTGAATCGTCGCGGCCAGCAGCGATTGCTACTTGTGCAACTGCGTTTGCAAATGTGTCACTTGAAATAACGCCTGTTGGTTCTGGTAACTCTGGAAGGTTTGGATAATCAGTTAACGACAGAGTTGGAAGGGTGAACTTCGCAGATCCTGATGTAACTAACACACGTGAGCCATCTAATGTGATGGAAATTGGTTTATTTGGAAGTGAGCGAGTTATTTCCGCTAATAATCTTCCTGGAACTAATACTTTTCCTTTTTCTTTTATGTCGGCGGCGAAGTGCGCTTTGCTAGATGTTTCTAAATCTGATCCAGATAGAAATACTTCATCGCCACTTGCATCGATAACGATTCCAAGTAGTGCGGTCATAATTGGACGAGTTGAGAGCGAACGGGAAACCCAGTTAACGCCATCTGCTAGTGCTGATTGTTCGACGGTGAATTTCATGCCGCACCTCTGTTTAGTTCGTTGTGTGTAAGTTCTCTATCGGGTGAATTTCTATATATAAAGGTAGTAGTAGTAACTAGAGCAATATCTGTGGGTAAAGAGCAAAAGCCCAGTTCAGAGCCTTTAACTTCTCCACCGTTTCTGTGGGTGAAGATGTGTGTAACGCGAGCTAACTTCACTTCACACCCACTCTCTCCAATTGATCTATCTACAACTTGTAAGTTACCCACAGAAATCAGTTAGATCTCCACAGTTATCCACAAGTTTTCCCCACCTTGGGGGTAAACACCCCTAAATAGGAAAATTCGGACTTTACGCTCGTGCCTGCTGCTTAATTCTATTTGTCAGCTCTGTCACCTGGTTATAGATGGAGCGACGCTCTGCCATCAATTGGCGAATCTTGCGATCGGCGTGCATCACTGTTGTGTGATCACGCCCTCCGAAAGTCTGGCCAATTTTTGGAAGAGAGAGTTCGGTGAGTTCGCGGCACAAGTACATAGCGATTTGGCGGGCATTTACCAATACACGAGATCGGGAAGTGCCACAAAGATCATCGATAGTAAGGCTGAAATATGAGGCTGTTTGAGCCATGATCGTTGCAGCTGTTACTTCTGATGAAGCGTCATTTGGAATCAAATCTTTTAAAACAATTTCAGCAAGACCAAGATCTACGGCTTGGCGATTCAAACTAGCGAAAGCGGTTACGCGAATAAGTGCGCCTTCGAGTTCGCGAATATTTGTAGAAATTTTCGAAGCAATATATTCGAGCACATCATCAGGTGCATTTAATTTATCTTGCGCAGCTTTCTTACGAAGAATTGCAATACGAGTCTCTAATTCTGGCGGTTGAATATCAGTAATCAAGCCCCACTCAAATCGGGAGCGCAGACGATCTTCAAGAGTTGTTAATTGTTTTGGTGGACGGTCACTAGAAATAATAATTTGTTTGTTGGCGTTATATAGAGTGTTAAATGTGTGGAAGAACTCTTCTTGAGTACGTTCTTTGTTCTCTAAAAATTGGATGTCATCAACGAGCAAAATATCTAAGTCGCGATAACGGCGCTGGAAAGCGGAAGCCTTGTCATCGCGAATTGAGTTAATAAAGTCATTTGTAAACTCTTCACTAGATACATAACGCACACGGACGCTGCCATAAAGCTCTTTTGCGTAAGCGCCAATAGCGTGTAATAAGTGGGTTTTTCCAAGGCCGGACTCCCCATAAATAAATAACGGGTTGTAAGCCTTCGCTGGCGCTTCGGCTACTGCAACCGCAGCGGCGTGAGCAAAACGATTTGATGCACCGATAACGAAAGTTTCAAAAATATAACGAGGGTTAAGTTGTGATGGCTCTGAAGTTTTAGACGAACTCTGTGACACAACATCTTCGCGACCTGTGCCGGCGCGAGCAGGAACGATTTCAATATCAACATCTGGCGCGGGAAGATCAGTTGCTTCTAGAGTCTCATCAATAGTTACCGCGATATTTGTTTTTTCACCGAGTTCGCGAGTAAGAACTTCACTGACTAATGCACGAAGACGAGTTTCAAGAACATCTTTTGCAAAAGCATTTGGAGCGGCAACCAATAAATTTGTGGTTCCATCACTTTGTAGAAGTCCAAGTGGTTTTGTAAGAGAGAGAAATGCGCGATGTTGCGGCGCATCGGCTGCAACTACGTCGATAACGCGGCCCCAGAGATCGGTAAGTTCCATCTCAATAACGGCCAT